>MHLM01000001.1 GCA_001821395.1 Candidatus Lloydbacteria bacterium RIFCSPHIGHO2_02_FULL_50_18
GTCCTCGCTTGATCCGGAAATAGCAAAGATCGCCTTCGTGTTCGTGCTCATCGGCTACGGTACAAAGATCGGTCTTGCTCCGATGCATACGTGGCTTCCTGACGCTCACGGGAAGGCCCCTGTTCCCGTGAGCGCATTGCTTTCCGGGGTTTTATTGAACGTGGCACTCTTCACGCTCTTGCGATTCAAGGTGGTCACCGACGCAAGTGCGGACCCGTCTTTTACCGCAGGTCTCCTCATCTCATTCGGAGTATTTTCTATCGTTATTTCTGCGTTAATAATGTTGAATGCAACAAACTATAAACGGCTTATCGCATATTCAAGCGTTGAAAACATGGGCGTGCTACTTATAGGTTTTGGGTTTGGCGGTATCGGCGTATTCGCGTCGACGTTACATCTGATGTATAACGCACTGATCAAGTCATCGTTGTTCATGATGGCGGGCATCATTTTTTTGAAATATAGTTCAACGAAGATAGCAAAGGTTTATGGTGCATTGAAGGTCTTGCCCGTCACGAGTATCTTATTTTTTGTTGCCTTTTTGGCGATTACCGGGCTACCGCCATTTGGCGTATTTATGACGAAGATGTTGATACTCTCTTCTGCGATAACCGCATATCCATATCTCACTTCGATCGCACTGCTCTTCATGACACTTTTATTCGTGGGTTTTCTTAAGCATGTCGCTGCAATGGTCTTTGGGAAAAAACCCGATGATATTCCCGTAGGGGAAGTGAGTGTCTGGCTTATTGCACCACCAATGGTGTTGCTCTTCCTTGCACTTATTTTGAGTTTTTATCTCCCACCAATTCTTTCTTCGCTTGTAAATGCCGTGGTGTTGCATTACTAGATCTTTTGCGACTAATGCAGGTTTTGTATTTGCATAAAAAAGCACACCAGTGATAGTGTGCTTTTGATATATCGGACTAACGCGAAGTCCCTGCTTTGCGGTGACAGTCTTTGTGGTTGAAAGAGCGCAGAGTAGGAATTATATGCATACGAGGAGTGCCTATCCCAATACGAGGAGTTTCTTGACTCCTTCCGTGTACTCGAGCCACTCTTCGTGTATCTTCGTAAAGCGTGGATCACTCCTGATCATATTTAAGTAGGGTTCTTTTTTGATGAGCTCAGTCGTGTGATTACCCTCGCCCCAATCGCAGAAAAGATCTATTCCTACTTTGAGGCTGGGTATCTGGTGCTTGATACGAAGTTTGCCGCGGATCACCAGATCAATGGATTCGGCAAAATCAATATTTCGTGAAAGTGCCGCCTTGCATGGCCAGTGATGGACAAGACGATGCTGTTCCACAAGCACATCGAGCTTATGTGCCCACCCTAGGACTTCGTTGACCTCATTTGTTTTCAGTCGCCCCCACACGTCAGGGTCACCATAAAGTGAGACATCCAGAGAGAGTGGAGAGTTAAGGGCAAAACGCATTGCCTCACCATTTCCTTTGAATTGGTGAAAAAATGTTTCTTCCCCTCCGTTGTCGCGACAACGTTGGAACACGCCTTCGGTCATATGAAAGCGAAAGCCGTCTGAACAACACGAGCAAGTCTGTTTGCCGGCAACTTTTTCTGAATTATGGGGAACTATGACCCCCGCCTCACTGAACAGCGCATGTGTAATGCGGTCTTCGCAAGACGCGTAAAGTTTCTTTTCGTGCAAAAGCATTCTCCGACTCCTTTGGGTTGGGGTTGATCTTTCCTCACTTGTTTTAAAGAACAAGGGGTTACGATACTCTATCTCAAAATGGTTGTCAATAGGTCGCTGCACGGTGTCGTTGTCAACATTGGATTTTTGTTATGGATATGCTACGGTGTAGCAATTATGGAGGAAGGATTTCATGTATCGATCAAGGCAGAGGAGCTGACCCAGTGGATGGGGGTGCCTATTACCAACTCATTACTCATGAGCTGGGTGGTCGTATTTCTCCTTATTTTTCTTGCGTTTCTGATCAAGCGTAATACCAAGCTCGTACCCGGAAAATTTCAGATCGTAATAGAAACACTCATTGGGGGTGTGCAGAAATTTGTCGCCGAGTCGCTCGAAAGCGAGGTGCTCGCAACGCGATTTACGCCATTTTTCATATCACTTTTTTTGTTCATCTTGATCGGTAATTGGCTTGAATTTATCCCGGGTGTTGAAAGTATTGTGTTCCACACAGCTGAGGGTGAGACCGTGTCCCTTCTTCGTGCCATCAATACCGATCTCAATATCCCGCTCGCGCTCGCGATCATTGCGTTCATTACGATCGAGGTGACCGGCATCACCGTGCTTGGCTTCTGGGGCTACGCGGGCAAATTCTTCAATTTTCATTCACCAGTCAATCTTTTTGTCGGACTGCTTGAACTCTTATCTGAAACGATCAGGCTTATCTCGTTCTCTTTCCGTCTTTTTGGTAATATTTTCGCCGGAAGCGTCCTTGTCGGTATCATTACCTTTCTTGCCCCCTATGCCATCCCGGCTCCATTCATGCTCTTTGAGGTGTTCGTTGGCTTGATACAAGCGGCAGTGTTTGCTCTGCTTACACTGTTCTTCATCAAGCTTGCGATCATGAAGACCGGCCACTAGGGCATGCAATATTATCAGTTATTATTTTAATTTATCATCATATGGAACTCGAATCAGCAAAGTTGTTCGCAATGGCATTCGCAGCAGCAATAGGAGTCATCGGTCCCGGGATCGGACTCGGTATTCTCGTCGGTAAGAGCGTCGAGGCGATCGGACGTAATCCCGATGCATACGGCAAGATCTTCTCAACGATGATCGTTGGCGCGGCGCTTACCGAAGCACTCGGTATCATTGCGCTTGTTGCGGCCTTTCTTATCAGATTCCTTTAATCAGCCAGAGAGCGCGCTATGGAAATCTTTCACGCATTCGGCATCGAGTGGAAACTACTCGTTATTCAGATGATCAATTTCGGGATCGCGTTCTTTGTCTTGCGACAGTTCGCCTATAAACCGATCATCGCGATCCTCGCAAAACGAGAAAAAGAGATCGCTCTTGGAGTTGCCGCAGCCGATAGCGCAAAGAAAGAGAAGGAGGCTATTCTTGAAGAAAAGGATGGCATCTTGCGAGCGGCTCGTGAAGAGGGGGGCAAGATCGTCGAAGGGTTGCGCAAAGAAGGTTCGCTTCAGGAGCGGGCGATGGTACGCGAAGCAGGAGAGCAGAGTGCTGCAATACTCGCTGATGCAAAAGCAAAAGCGGAGGAAGAGCGGGCCTACATCCTGCGCGAAAGCGAGAAAGACGTTGCAAAGGCGGCAATCCTCGCTGCGGAAAAGATATTACGAACAAGCGTTCACACCGCTTAATATATGCGCGCTTCCTATTATGCACGCGCCCTGCATTCCGCGCTCAAAGAACATCCGGAGATGGAAGAAAAGCTGCTCAAGCAGTTTGCGGAAACAGTAAAGGCTAACGGTCATACCTACCTGCTTCCCAAGATCGTTCGTTCTTTTGGGAAGCTGAGAGAAAAAGAAGAAAAGGGAAACACCATTCAGGTCACCAGCGCAGTTTCACTGTCCGAACAGCAAACCCAGGAATTGCTCAAGAAGGAACCGTTCAAGCATGCGCTGTCGACGTCCCACAAGAAGGTCATCCGCACGGTAGACAGCTCATTAGTAGGAGGAGTCATCGTAAAGACCGGCAACGAGAGGATCGATGCAAGTTATAAACGAGCACTTCTTGATCTTTATCAACACATCACCGAATAATTATTCAACTCATCACACACCATGGAACATATCGTAGAAAAACTGAAAAAGCAGATCGTGGATTTCACCCCCAAAGCGCGCTCCGAGAAGATCGGGGTCGTGGTCACTGCGGCTGACGGTATTGCCGAAGTTGACGGTCTCGACGGCGTGATGATGGGTGAAATGGTGATGTTCGATACCGGTGAGGGAGAGTCTCTTGAGGAGAACCTGAGCGGTGAGAACGCACTCCTCGGCATGGCGCTCAATCTTGAAGAGGACACGGTG
The DNA here is from genome assembly GCA_001821395.1 of Candidatus Lloydbacteria bacterium RIFCSPHIGHO2_02_FULL_50_18. Lineage (GTDB taxonomy): Bacteria > Patescibacteriota > Minisyncoccia > Phycocordibacterales > UBA6899 > MHLP01. Next base: position 3,982 of record MHLM01000001.1, read on the forward strand.
AAGGTAGTTGTCCTCGGTGATGCCGTGAAGGTCAAGGAAGGAATGACGGTGAAGGCTATGGGGAGTATTCTCTCTATCCCCGTAGGACCTGAGCTTGTCGGACGAGTGGTGAATTCACTTGGTGAAGTGCTTGATGGCGGAATCCCGCTCAACACGAAGCAGCGCAATCCTATCGAACGGAAGGCGTACGGCGTCATTGAGCGCAAGTCGGTTTCAACGCCTCTCCATACCGGCATCAAGGCGATCGACGGCATGGTGCCTATCGGTCGCGGTCAACGTGAGCTTATCATCGGTGACCGTCAGACTGGGAAGACCGTTGTCGCCATCGACACGATCATCAATCAATTGAACGAACCCGTTAAGGATCGCCCTATCTGCATCTATGTAGCGATTGGACAGAAGGAGTCCAAGGTCGCACGTATCGTACAGCAGCTTCGGGATCGCGGTGCAATGGATTACACCATTATCGTGTCTGCCTCTTCTTCGTCGTCCGCGGCACTCCAATTTTTAGCACCGTTTGCCGGGGCGGCCATAGGAGAATATTTTATGGACGCCGGTAAGGATGCCCTTGTTGTTTATGACGACCTGTCAAAGCACGCCATTGCCTATCGCCAAATGTCACTCCTGCTTCGCCGTCCGCCCGGACGCGAAGCATATCCCGGAGATATTTTTTATCTTCACTCACGTCTGCTTGAACGCGCGGCACGTCTCTCCGACAAGATGGGGGGAGGATCACTCACGGCACTTCCTATCATCGAAACACAAGAGAACGACGTCTCTGCGTATATTCCGACTAATGTCATCTCAATTACTGACGGACAGATCTATCTTGAGACCGACCTCTTCAACAAGGGCATCCGCCCTGCCATCAATGTCGGCGTGTCAGTCTCGCGTGTCGGTTCATCTGCGCAGACAAAGGCAATGAAGAAAGTTGCAGGCAAACTTCGCCTTGAGCTCGCCCAGTTCCGCGAGCTTGAAGCATTCGTGCAATTCTCTTCAGACCTTGACGAAGATACAAAGCGCCGCATCGAGAAGGGCAAGCTCATGGTGGAGATTCTCAAGCAGGACAAAAATGTTCCGTTGTCTTTTGAAAAGGAGGTGGCCATCATTTTCATTGCTGGCTCTGGCCTGTTCGACAATGCAGACAAATCAAAAGTTGCAGAAATTGAAAAAGGATTTTTTGCACTCTGTGAATCTCAGTACGCAGAAGTACTCCGTACGATTGCTGAATCAAAAGATCTTTCGGAGGATTCACAGAAGATATTAAAAGAAGCTGCAGCAGCATTTAAGGCAGCTTCAAAAGAATTGTTTGTCACTGCATAACCATGTCACTCAAGGCTGTTAAAAACAAAATAAAAAGTATCGACAAGACCCGCCAAGTTACGAAGGCGATGGAGGCGGTTTCTGCCGTGAAGATGCGTAAAAGTCAGGCGAGCGCGATCAGCGTCCGCCCCTACGCACTTTCCGCGCTCAAAATACTCCGTAGCATCTCGGGATCGATCGAAGTGACCAATCATCCGCTGACCGTTGTGCGACCGATCGCGCGCACTTGCCTCATCATCATTTCGGGTGATAAGGGACTGGCAGGGAGCTATGGTTCATCGCTGTTGAAGCAGGTCTATAAATTCATGGTCGAAAAAGATCTTACGAGTACTAACACAAGTCTTATTTGTGTCGGAAAGAAAGCATATGAGCATTTCAATAAGCGCGGCTTCGAGATCATCGCACATTACGAAAAATGGAGCGATACGATCAATTTTGGTAATGTTGAACCGCTCGCACGGAAAGCGAAGGACCAGTTTGAAAGTGGTCGCGTCGACCAGGTATTCATCGTCTACACGAATTTTGTTTCCACATTGAATCAGCTTGTCTACGCGCGACAGTTGCTTCCCGTGACATGGAAAGGTGTTGAAGAAGTGGTGCGCGGGATAACGCCGACAAAGGGAAAGTTTTCCGAGATCGGACGTGATATTGATAAAAAAGATCCGGTACGAGAATACTCCTTTGAACCGAACGCAGAATCTGTGCTCACGGGCTTGATTCCTACGCTATTTAATGTACAAATATATCACTCCGTACTTGAGGCAAATGCATCCGAACATTCCGCCCGCATGATCGCCATGAAGAATGCTTCGGATAATGCAAAGGAGATATCGCGAAGTCTAAAATTACATTTCAATAAAGTCCGCCAAGCTGCGATCACGAGAGAGGTCTCTGAGATCGTTGGAGGCATGGAATCAATGAAAGTCGTTGACGCATAAATTAATTAATCATCAATATTTACGTATGCCTATTATTACAAAAGAAGATATCATCGACGCGATCGACGAGAAGAACGAGAATCGACTCGATATGCTCACTGATTTCTGGCAGTTGCAGGTCGAAGAGGAGGGGGGAAAAGAGTCGAAGAATCTTGTTGTTTATACTTTTACGTGCGCAAAGATGCTTTATGGTGCAAAAGCATATCAGGATACGCTCGATTGGCTTGATGCTGTCGGCCTCGAGATCGCCAAGCTTTTTGGTGAAGAGGGGGAGCAGTATGTCGCTTTCATCGAGAACGAAGATATTGAGAATCTGCGTATGGAGGCACTTGATAAGAGCAGCATTGAGGAGGAGGAAGAAGAAGACGATTTCGGCGACGACGAATAGCGCAGGACTTTTTACACATCAAGCGACTACTAACACATATGCAAACCAAGACAAAAACAGAAATGCAGACAGGGACAATAAAACAGATCATCGGTGCTGTCGTGGATGTGCATTTTCCCGATGGAGTTCCCGAAGTCTACACTGCGCTTGTTGTAACAAGTACTAATGACGGCAAGACGAAGAGCACCGTGCTTGAGGTGGCTTCGCATCTCGGCGGGAATCAGGTCCGTTCTATCGCAATGGAGTCGACCGATGGACTTCGTCGGGGTGATGTGGTGACCTCAACAGGTAAGCCGATGCAGGCCCCTGTCGGTATCAATGTGCTTGGACGTATTTGGAACGTCCTAGGAGAGGCGATCGACAACGAACCGATGCCAAAGGATCTTTCATATGCAGGGATTCACCGTGCAGCACCAACGTTCAAAGAACAGTCCACAAAAACAGAGATATTTGAAACGGGCATAAAGGCGATCGACCTCATGACGCCGTTCATCAAAGGCGGCAAGGTCGGGCTCTTTGGAGGCGCCGGCGTGGGGAAGACCGTGCTCATTCAGGAACTTATTCGTAATATTGCGACCGAGCATGGAGGTTACTCTGTCTTTGCCGGTATCGGAGAGCGTACGCGCGAAGGCAACGACCTCTATTACGAAATGAAGGATTCCGGTGTGCTCGCGAAGACCGCACTTTGTTTTGGTCAGATGAACGAAGTTCCTGGTGCTCGCGCACGTGTCGGGCTTGTCGGTCTCACGATGGCGGAGCATTTTCGCGATGTGATGAAAAAGGACGTGCTCCTGTTCATGGACAATATTTTCCGATTCACGCAGGCAGGTTCAGAAGTATCTGCACTCTTGGGTCGCGTCCCATCGGCGGTGGGATATCAGCCGACCCTTGCAGAGGAAATGGGTAAACTCCAAGAGCGCATCACGTCCACCGCAGACGGTTCCATTACCTCGGTACAAGCAGTCTACGTTCCGGCAGACGACCTTACCGACCCGGCACCTGCAACAACCTTTGCACATCTTGATGCGACCGTCGTGCTCTCACGCCCGCTCGCCTCACTCGGTATCTATCCCGCTATTGATCCGCTTGAGTCTTCATCGCAAGCACTCGACCCCGTCATCGTCGGAGAAGAACATTACAATGTCGCGACAAAGACCAAGCAAGTACTCCAGCGCTACAAGGATCTACAGGACATCATCGCCATCCTTGGTATCGAAGAACTTTCTGATGACGACAAGATGCTCGTGTATCGCGCGCGCAAGATTCAGAAATTTCTTTCTCAGCCGTTCTTCGTCGGGGAAGCATTTACTGGTACTCCCGGCAAATATGTTCCGCTCGCTGAGACGGTCCGCTCCTTGAAGGAGATCCTTGAAGGAAAGCATGACGACAAGGAAGAGCAGGCTTTCTACATGAAAGGCACGATTGACGAAGTTGCTTAGTGTCTAATTTTGAGAATAACTTTGTTGACTTCGACGAGTGGTTCGGTGAACTTACTCAAAGTAAGTCCTCTCGAACACACTCATCTCGTCGCCTCGTTCTTCATCAAAATTATTCCACTAAGTCTGAATTAAAATATGAAACTTACTATCGCAAAAATAGACAAGATACTCTGGTCCGGTGAGGCTGAGTCTGTTTCGGTACCCGGGACCGAGGGGGTGATGACCATCTTGAGCCATCACATGCCGCTTATCACTACGCTCGAAAAAGGGGAGTTACGCATCAAAACAAAAGACGGCGGCATGGAGTTGATCGCGATCGAACAGGGTATGCTCGAGGTTAATAAAGAAGAAACCGTTATCCTCGTCTAGTGTTTTGTAAAATCGTAAAAACCCCAAAGGCCTTAAGGTCTTTGGGGTTTTTCGATGAGCGATTTGTCGGCTCTGAAATGAGTTTTTCGACCGTGAACACTTGTATGATGGTTGCCCACTGTTTTTTCACCGCGACCTTATTGTTAGATCTTGTCGATCTGATGCAGACATATCGTAAAACCTTTCCCCGTGAAGGGTTTTATAAAGAGGGTTGCTTTCTGTTGTGCTGTTGCTAAATCTGTGATATAATTGTGCTATGTTTGAGTGGGTCAAAAGACATTTTATCCCAACGAGAGAAAATGGATACCAACCACACTTTTTGCGGCTTCGCGCCGCGTTAGGCATTTTTCTTCTTGTTGTTGTCCTTGAGGGAACTTACCTCCTTGCTACAACGATCATTTTACCGCGGAGCGCACAATTCGCAGCAATCTTTGCTGCTGTGCTTATCGATCAGACGAATGAGCAGCGACACTCGGTTAGCTTGAGCACTCTTCATGTCAACGCAAAACTAGAGACTGCCGCACGCATGAAGGCGCAAGATATGGCTGCAAAGGGCTACTTCGCGCATAATGCTCCGGACGGTAAGAATCCATGGTATTGGTTCGATCAAGCGGGATACGATTATGCCGCAGCGGGTGAGAACTTGGCGGTCAATTTTACCGACTCAAAAGATGTGACGGAGGCATGGATGCGCTCACCGGGGCATCGTGCAAATATCATGAGCGGGAATTATACCGAGATCGGTATCGCTACTGTTGAGGGTACATATAAGGGCAAACCCGCGATCTTTGTCGTTCAGGAATTTGGGCGACCGTCGATCATTGCTCGGCAGCTTGAGCAGGCATCATCGACCGTTGCATCTTTGTCTACAATGATCTCGGGCAATAGGGCCGAATCGGTAAAAACAGTACAGAAGACTCCCGTACCGATAGTCGCTCGCCCCACCATGGCACCCTCAATGAGTAGTGTTGTTGCTACAATTTCGGCAGCACCAACCTCCACACCAGTAGTCGCAGGAGCGGATACGACGAAGCTCGACACGGGAGATACGGACTTTTCATCCACTGCACCTCAAGAGGTGGTACGACCATCGGCGGCCGCACAGCTGCTTGCTTCTCCGCGTAACATGACAACGACCATCTATCTCATCCTCGGAGCTATCTTGTCGCTTGTGCTTGGTCTCGCGTTCTTCATCAAGATTCGTGTCCAACATCCGCACATTCTTGCGAACGGTATCTTGCTGATTGCTATCATATGCTCGGTCACCATGCTGAACGTCGTGCTCACGGCAACCAAGGGTGCCATCTAGTTTCAAAAAAGAAGAACCTTTCTTGTTCGCAGATATTTTTATATAATTGAGCGATGATAAACGAAACTTTACTGACCTATGTCACAGCGGAGCGCGCACGAGGAGTTGCTGACGATGCGATCAGATCAGCGTTGCAGGCGCAAGGGTGGAAGCCGGAGGATGTCGCAGTGGTTCTCGGTGGTGTCGGTGCAATTACGGGTGCCCCAAGGGAATTATCGTTCGCTAATTTATTCCAAGGACGACTTTCGCGTTGGCAGTATTTTTTGACGTCTATTCTGCTTAGTCTATCCATCTTGGCCGTATTGTTTGTGTCGGGGCTTGTCCTCAGTTTAAGTCTTGGGACAACTACTCATTCCACTGGTCCGGTGATGTTTTTCGTCTTTATCTTGAGCTATGCGATAGCGATACCGCTCAGCATCTCACTCGTGGTGCGCCGCGCGCATGACCTTAATTGGAGTGGATGGTATGCGCTTTTCTTTCTTATTCCTTTCGTTAACGCCGTGTTTGCCCTCCTCTTTTTGTTTAAAAAGGGAACAGACGGACCAAACGAGTACGGCATCCCACAAGTTGATCGCAGCTTCGTAAATACGTTGATAAATCGGTGATTTTCGATGCGCGTGGCTCCCTTTCTGTGTTCTTATACACAGATTATGAACAAGCTTATGCACTTTTGTATAGGGTCTTGCTACTATTTTTTTATCGCATTGTTATAATTGCCGTACAACCAAATAGTGCTTTTATCGAGAGTGTGGAGTAGGGAATTGGCCCGATGATACCACCAGCAACCACCTTTGGAGAGGACAGGTGCTAAATCCAAACCCCTATGGGGAAGATGAATGTGGTTGGAGGAATAATGGCAACCAAAAAAGTCTTTCTGCAAAGGAAGGCTTTTTTGTTTACCGATATATAATCTTTCACCTGTCTTCATAAAATTATCTTAGCCTATGCTATCGCACAAGTTAAGATAATTCACTCAGGGGCCGTGAGTTTCATCGATCATATTTGTTTGTACGTTATTTATAATAGTTTAATATATGTCGAATCTTCAGAATATTTATACCGTCGAAAGCGTCACGGAGGGACATCCCGACAAAATGTGCGATCAGATATCCGATGCGATACTCGATGCCTGTCTGGCACAGGACCCCAAGAGTCGTGTTGCGATCGAAAGTTTCGGCGCACACGGACTGCTCGTAATCGGCGGTGAGCTTACGACGGACGCGTCGATCGATGCCAAAGCGATTGCAGAAGAAGTATATCGCGATATCGGCTACACCGATGAATTAGAAATTATCACGCGCATTGTGCAGCAGTCTCCCGATATTGCGATGGGAGTCGATCAGGATGGTGCGGGTGATCAGGGGATCATGTATGGTTATGCGACGAATGAGACCGAGGAATATCTACCGAGCGGCATCACGCTGGTGCACAAGCTGACAAGCGGGTTAAGCGCACTCCGAAAGAGCGGCGAACTTGAGTGGCTCCGACCCGACGGAAAAGCACAGGTGACCATTGAGAACGGTAGAGTGCGCACGGTTCTCGTTTCCACACAGCATGCCGATACACTCACGCAGCAAGAGATCAGGGCGTCGATCATCGACCGTTTGATCCGACCGCTCGTCGGCGATGTTGGGCATATCGAAATATTGGTCAATCCGACAGGACGGTTCGTGCAGGGCGGTTTTGAGGCGGATACCGGTCTTACCGGCAGGAAGCTCATGGTTGATACGTATGGGGGCCTTGTGGCGCACGGAGGGGGTGCATTTTCCGGAAAGGACGCTACCAAGGTTGATCGTTCTGCCGCTTATATGGCACGATACGTCGCAAAAAATCTTGTTGCCAATAAGTTCGCAAATGAGGCAACAGTGTCGGTGGCCTATGCGATCGGACACCCGGAACCGCTTATGGTCTCGGCGCGTAATGAGCGCGGTGAAGATTTGAGCGATGCGGTCAAAAAACGATTTGATTTTCGTCCGAAAGCGATTATTCAACAATTGAACTTGCGACGTCCGATCTATCGGCAAACTGCATCATACGGGCACTTCGGAAAGGCTGGGCTCCCGTGGGAAGACGTCATCGTAATGTAAAATGACCAAGTAAACTCTTTAACTGAATTCAGGGGATGGCCGTTTCTTAATCGGAACCAGCCCCGCCCAGATCGCCTTGTCTGCAAGACTAGACACTTTGGAAAGGCCGGGCTCCCGTGGGAAGAGATCATCAGTTTATAGGATTATTACAACGGACCGTCCTTTGCATGTGTATCAAAAAACACTCCGCTTCATGCGGAGTGTGCTGTTTGGGGAAGCGGGTCACATGCATCAAGCATGAGGCATGCCCAGATAAGAATGGCGGTCACACTTGAAACTGCCATGTAGATAAGTACGATGATGTCGCCTATATGCTCGGGGAAACTCAGTGCAAGAAGACCAAATGATGCAAAAAGGAAAAGGATACATACTGACATGGAGATCCGGATCCGGATGAAAATGCAATTTTCACGAGACGGGTTAGGTTCTTCGTACTCCATTCTTTCCCTCGCTTGCTCGAGCGCATTGTTGCAATAGAAAAACGAAAGATAAAAACAATAACAACCGACTGCGAAGAGGATGACATTGCGAAACGTTTCCGTCGAAATGTGATGCGTCTCATCTACGAACACGACGGCTGCGAACAGTACTGCAAGGAACCCCGTCAACAGCTTCAGCAAAAAATAATTTGTCAGACCCGTCACTCGTTCGATCCGTCGGCAGAATTTTTCGATTGTCAGAATGCACAGCAGGTCAAAATTTACGAGCGTTTGCATATTGGCTTTCTCCGTGGAATGCTCTTTCCTCTTGATAGCACTTGGAGCATCCTTGTCAACGTATGCATGGAATAAAAAAAGCCGGATCAGGTGATCCGGCTTAATGCTGTTTAGAGCACTTGTTCCGCGAATGCCGCGAGCCGTGAGCGCTCGCAGTCCGGCAGCGTAATGTGCCCGCCGAACGGCCAACCTTTGAAACGATCAACCACATAGGTGAGACCCGAGCTGCCTTCCGTCAAATATGGCGTATCGATCTGCGCCAGATTTCCGAGAAACACGATCTTCGTTCCGGGGCCGGCACGCGTGATAAGCGTTTTTGCCTGCTTCGGTGTGAGATTTTGCGCCTCATCGATGATGACGTATTTGTTGAGGAAGGTCCTGCCACGCATGAAGTTCATGGACTTGATCTTCACGCGGTCGCTCAGACTCTTGTTTGCGCGCACGTCAGTGGCGACACCCGATGCCTTCGCACTATGCATCTTGAGCAATGTCTCCGGATTTGAGTTCAGCACCTCCATATTGTCGGTGAGTGCACCCATCCACGGCCCCATTTTTTCTTCTTCGGTGCCAGGGAGAAATCCGATATCTTCACCGACGGAAACGGTTGCCCGCGTCATGATGATGTCGTTTTTCCCTGCCAGCCCCGCTGCCAACGCGAGAAGTGTTTTCCCTGTGCCGGCAATACCAACTAGGCTGACGAAGTCGACGTCCGGATCCATGAGCAGATTGAACGCAAAATTCTGCTCACGATTGCGTGCCAATATGCCCATCACCGCGTGTTCTTTTGATCCATAATCCGTCAGGACCCGAAGAGTTGCCGTGTCGTCAGAAGTCTCCGTCACGATCGCATAAAAGGGCTGATCACCGCTCTCGTGGTAGACGAACTGATGCACCAGCATTTTTTCGCAGATCTTCCCTGTAATGGCACACTCGCGTCCTTTTTGGCTCCACTCCACTTCGGTGGTATTCCAAAAATTTTTCGGCAATTCAAGCGCGCCGGTATGCAAGAGGTCGATGTCCTGAAGGACCTTGTCGTTTTTATAGTCTTCGACCGGCAGGCCAAGAGCTCGAGCCTTCACGCGCATATTGATGTCATTAGACACCAAGACGACGTGGCGGTCGGGTTCGCGCTCACACAAAGCCTGCACTACACCCAAGATCTGGTTATCGGCCTCTCCGTCCGGAAGTCCTTTTGGTAGCTTTACGTCAGCAAGATCTGTCTGGAAAAAAAGTTTTCCGGTCGCATCGAGATGACCCGTGCTATTGAGAGGAAATCCCTTCGACATCGTAGCACTGTTGTGCTTAGCGATCTTTGACGACAAGGCATCAAGGTCGCGCATCACTCGGCGTACGTTGCGTGCTTCTTCGGTCAGGCCGCGCTTGTGTCTGTCTAGTTCCTGAAGAATGATCATGGGGAGATAGACATCGTGTTCTTCAAAACGGAAGAGTGCTGACGGGTCATGCATGAGGACGTTCGTGTCGAGCACGAACAGACTCGTTTGCTTCAGCGCGGTGCGCTTAGGTGCAGCAGTGCGCTTTGTAGCCTTGCTTTTTTCTTCGGTCATTTTGACTCCTCGATTGGTTGATGAAACGTACTTCCTCACTCAAACTACAACGATTTCATATTTACGCAAGCCCCATCTATGCTACAATAGACGGGAAGTAGCATACTGCACTAATAATGGAGCAAGAACCACTACAATCAGGGAAAAGCTTTCTTAAGGAGACAGGTCAGCCGCATGGTGGAACTGTTTTTCTGATCTTGACCCCGCTCATTCTTTGCGTCGGGGCGATCGGTACGGGTTGGCTTGTCTATTGGCTTCCGAAAACCGCTTATGCGGGTTCATCTTGGCAGATCATTAGCGCGGTCGTGGCAGTCCAAGCATTTCTTCTTACTTTCCTGCTTTTTTTGGTATTCCCCAAATATCGTGAATTTTCCGATCAGGCAAGCACCATTATAGAAGCGACCGCAGTCAAAGGGGAACGCTATGTGCGCGCACTCAGCGGATCGGGTCTTGGATATTGGGATCTCGATATTGAAACCGGTGAGGTGTTTATGTCCGCAAGTATGATGAGCATGCTCGGTTATTCCGACCGTGATCGACTGGATAATTTTCAGTTCTGGTTGAATAGCGTTCATCCTGATGACGCCGAAGGTCTTAAGCGTACGATGGAATATCATATCGACAAACGTACTCCCGACTATTCCATTGAGTACCGCATAAAAAGAGCGAACGGGGAATATGTTTGGGTCGCCGATAAGGGGAGGGCGATAACCGATGTTACGACCGGAAAGACGATCAAGCTTGCAGGTGTCACTCAAGATGTTTCTAATGTGAAACGCGTCCAGGAGGTGCTTGAAAGCCGAACACTCGAACTCGAAGAAGCGCAGAACAAGATCGAGCAGGAGATGCAAAATGTACGAAAGTTTCAGAAGGCCGTTGACTCATCGACGGAGGCGGTATCGATCACCACACCGGACGGAGCGATCGTTTATGTTAATCCTGCTTGGTCGGCATTGAACGGGTTCACTGAAGCTGAAGCGTTAGGAAGAAATCCGCGGTTGCTGAAAAGCGAAGATACCAAAACGGACATTTTTGTCGCCATGTGGGAGAAGATTGCTGCGGGTGTTCCATTTCATACCGAAGATGTCATGAATCGTCGGAAGGATGGATCGGTCTATCAGGCAGAATTGTCTATTTTTCCGATCCGTGAGGGAGCACAGACGTTGTTTTATGTCGCGCTTACTCAGGACATCACCTTACGCAAAGACGTCGATCGCGCGAAGACTGAATTCGTATCGCTTGCTTCGCATCAGTTGCGCACGCCGCTTTCCGCCATTCGTTGGTATTCGGAAATGTTGCTGTCCAAATATGTTGGAGAGCTGAACGAAAAACAGCGTCAGTATGTGAAGGAGATCTACTCGGGGAACCTGCGAATGGTTGAGCTCGTCAATGCGTTGCTCAACGTATCACGCATCGACCTCGGTACGTTTGCCGTTGAGCCTGAGCCGGTCAATCTCGTGGAGATCTGCGACAGCGTCATCATGGAACTTACCCCCGGGATCAATGAACGTAAGCAGACCATCGAGCGGATCTATGCGAGCGCCCCCGGAACATATATTGCTGATCCGAAGCTGATCCGTATTGTATTTCAAAATTTCCTTTCCAATGCGGTCAAGTATACGCAGCCGGAAGGTCACGTTGCAGTGGAGATCGCGACAAAGGAAAATAACCTCTACATCCGCGTAACCGACAACGGATACGGTATTCCTAAGGCGCAACACTCAAAAATCTTTGAAAAACTCTTCCGGGCTGACAATGTTCGGCAAAAGGATACGGAAGGGACAGGACTCGGAATGTATATCGTGAAAGCAATCGTCGAATCGTCGGGAGGTAAGATATGGTTCGATTCGGAGGAAAATCAGGGTACGACATTCCATGTTTTGTTGCCGATGAGCGGTATGACCAAAAAGTCAGGAATGAAGGGACTTTCGTAGCGCGGATACGCACTGTTCGCATAAAAAGGAACATGGTAGGATAAGTATGTATGGAAGAAGAAAAAAAAATGAGAATATTGATACTTGAGGATGAACGCCAGCTTGCGAAAGCGGTGCGTGACGCTTTCACCGATCGTGGATTTGAAGCGATCGTCGTTGCAACGGTGGGTGACGGTATCAAGCAACTGGAAAATCTTAAAATGGTCGACATTATTTGGCTGGATCACTACCTTCTCGGTGCGGAGAATGGCCTCGATTTTGTCGTACAACTCAAAAACCATTCGTCCTGGAAGAATATCCCGATCTTTGTTGTATCGAATAATGCAACAACGACCAATATCCGTTCCTATATTCAGCTCGGTGTCACAAACTATTATACGAAAGCAGACTATGACATCAGTCAGATCATCAATGATATCAAGTATGCCCTTGCTCAAAAGGCATCGGCGCAGGCATAACATTACACCATGAGTGAACTACTTAATAAAAAAATACTGATCGTTGAAGATGAAGCGCCGCTCCGCAACGCGGTTACCGATATCCTCACGTTTGAGGGGTTTACAGTCTTTCAAGGAAAAAACGGGCAAGAGGGTCTCGACATCGCGCTCCGTGAACATCCCGACCTGATCCTTCTTGATCTCATGATGCCTGTCATGGACGGCCTCACGATGCTTGAGAAATTACGGCTCGATCCCGACTACGGAAAATCCGCAGCGGTTATCCTGCTCACCAATATCAACGATCCTGAAAAGGTCGCTCAGGCGACAGAAGCCGGTTCGTATGATTTTTTGGTGAAGTCTGACTGGAATATTGAAGATGTGGTGAAAAAAATAAAAGGCAGACTGAGCATTGGTATTGCCGAGTGATCACCGTCGATCACTTACTTTTTTTCTCATCAAGAGAACGAATGATATGAGTAAAAAACACATTCTAATTGTTGACGATGAAGCGGCGCTCCGGCAGGTGCTTGAGGACAGGCTTCTCGATGAGGGTTTTATTGTCACAAAGGCCGTCAACGGGAAGGAGGGATTAAGTCTCGCGCTCGAAAAACGTCCCGATCTTATCTTGCTTGATATCATGATGCCGATCATGGATGGATTGACCATGCTTGAAGACCTGAGGAGGGATAATGAATACGGAAACTCTGTACCCGTTATACTGCTCACGAACATCAACGATCATGATAAAGTTGAACGGGCTAGAGCGGCGGGCTCACACGACTGCCTGATGAAATCCGATTGGGACCTGTCGGACGTGTTAAAGAAGATCAGAGCGATTCTCACCGTGTAGTTTTTACCAATAGAAAATTAACAGATTATATCCACCCTACTATGTTCAAAGAATTCTTGATGAAAAAGCTCATCGCATCGAAGCTCGGAAATATGCCGAAGGAGCAGCAAGAAAAGATCATTGGTCTTGTCACAAAGAATCCGAAACTGTTCGAGGAGATCGCACTCAAGATCAAAAAGAAGACCGATGCCGGTGCGAACCAGATGATGGCAACCACAACGGTCATGAAAGAATACGCTCCGCAGATCCAGAAGCTGATGGCAGGATCGGATTAGCCTTTTTCACATAATAGAGAATCTGCAAAATAAAAACCCCTCATAGAGGGGTTTTGTTTTGACGGTTGTCTTATGAAGCGAAAAAATATACGCACGCATAAATTATTGTCGAAATGACACCTGAGATTAATATATCAACCGGTGTTATTGGGTACATATATTCATGACGATACGAAGGAGATTTGCACATGCGACCCTCAAAAAGGTTCGCCTGTGACACTATTGCACACATCCATTGCTCTGTGCGTCGTTCTTCAAAAAACATTTTTTCCTCTTCGTACTGTGTCAATTCCTTTTCGCATTCAGTTTTAAAACGCTCGACACTCAAGCCTTTAGATATCCACATTTCACGCTGCTTATGTGCATACCGATCACCTGCCCGTTTAATTTTCTGATCAGCGAAAAGCTTTTCACGATCTCCACGTTGGCGAAGCACGGGTACAAGAAGAAGTGCGACAAGCATTGGAGACAATACGAGTAGCATAAAGACAAACCCAAGTATTGTTAGCATGAACATGATAAGCTCAACGTCGACCCCCGAATTCACCCCAGTGCCTTCATCATTGTCACTCCTTGATGATTTGTAGCTACTTGCACTGCCCCCACTACTACTTGAGGTGGTGCTGCTTTCCGAATTTTTTGGAGAAGGGGAATTCCATCCACTATTGAAACCCGACTTATATTGCTCACTTCCGAGTAGGTCTCCAAAAAATTGATGATCTGCCCCGTCCTTCTGACCTCGCGCATTGTCATATCCATTGTTATAGGTTTCGACTCTGGATTTCCATTCCTGGGTTGATTCTCCCGGAATCGGCCACGGCTCATGTCGATCGGAACCACTTGCGCCGTCCTTCTCGCCGTTGTTGTGACTCGTCTGTTTCGGATTGTCAAAGAATCCCATGGCACACCTCCTTTAAAAAATTACGTCTAAATTCATAATAACACGCATGTGGTAATCACGCAAGGGTTCAATAAAAAGACCCGAACTATAATGGCTCGGGTCTATAACTGCTATTTACAAGACAAGTCCTTTTCAAACAGCACCATGGAATGATCTTCCGGATCAGGAGATTCACTGAATCCTGCTCCCTTAAACACTTTACGCATTTGCGCATTTGCTCGTTCCGTAATGCCGGTCAATTTCACAATCTGATTCTTCATAGCCCAATCGACGCTCGCTTCCATAAGGTAGCTCGCGAGATGCTGCCCTTTGTGGTCAGTACGTGTAAAGAACGCAATTTCAAATTCGCCTGCATCGTTTGCACGAACAATGCGCGTCACGCTGACTATTTCTCCCTTCTCGTTTTCAGCAACAAATGCCATATGATTGCGATAGTCGATATTGCAGCGCGGCGCGAGACGTTTATGGCTCTTGCGTGTTTCTAAAGATATCGCCGTATAGTAACGGTGATAGACATCCTCCTTGCTTACCTGTTCGTGAAAGAACGACATCTTACCTTCATCAGATGCATCTATCGGTCGAATGGTAATTGCGTCGCCATTTGCAAGATGCACGATATGCACAAATGCACCGGGGTAGGGGCGTATTGCAGGATTTCTCCCGACTTCATCAGGAGCAAATAACTCAATGCGCGCATCGATCGCACATACATCCTCTGGGCTTGCGAGTAATGGATTCATTTCGATTGACCGAACGAGCCCCGAAAGACTTGTCGCAACCTCAGAGAGTCGTACCCCTGCTTCTACAATGGCATCAATATTTGCTGCTTTAGCACCGCGTACACCTTTAAGAATTTTGAATATTCTTGTCTGCTCCATCAATTGAAGCATTTGCGCACTTGAGTGTTGATTGATACCCATTGCGGTGTCACCAAAATACTCAACGTGCGTGCCGCCCCGACCGAAGATCATAATCGGTCCAAAGTCCGGATCATTGGTAGTTCCAAGAAATATTTCATGAGCATCTTTGGTTTTCACCATCGATTGGATCGTTACACCACAGAATGAGTGTGCGCCGAGTTTGTCAGTGACCGACTTTTTGATCTCATGAAACGCTTTTCCAACGTCGAATGGATTGCGAAGATTTAGGTGTACACCAAATTCACTTTTGTGCGAAAGGGCGGCGTTCACACCGGGATATATTTCCGCATGTGCTTTCACCACAACAGGGTAACCGATATGACGCGAAGCTTCCATTGCTACTGCTTCAGAACGCGCAACACGAATAACGTTTGTGGGTATCTGCGCCATACGCAGTATCTCTTTTGCCTCGTCCTCTGCGAGCAGCGTGCGACCTCCGTCACGAATTTCAAGGAGGAGTCGTCGCATTTCTTTGAGTGTTGCATCGCTAATGCGAGGGATAGCACGAGGAGTTTGATAGAGCACTTCATGTCTACGACGATACTCAGCAAGATGCCCGAGAATACGTGCAGCAGTGTCTGGGTTTTGAAGCACAGGGATACTGGCTTCTTGAAGTAGTTTTTCTCCACCGCCGATAGACCATCCACCTGTCCAGACGACAAAGACCGGTTTGCGAAATCCAACCGCACGTTGTTCGCTTACTGCCTGAATAATTCCTTTCGCAACTTCTTCAGGAGGTGACATGGCGGTAGGAACATACATGATGATCACGGACTCAACGTTTTTGTCTGCGAGTACTGTCCGTACTGATTGGTAATACCGTTCACGCCCCGCATCACCAATGATGTCTACGGGATTCCCGTGTGACCAATTTGACGGCAAAAAAGCATCAAGTGCGGTCAGTGTTTCTGTGGTGAGTGCTACGGGTAAGAGTCCCGAAAGTGCAGCACGATCAGCTGCGATCACCCCTGGTCCACCACCATTCGTGATGAAGGTATAACGATCAGATCTGGGGAGTTCCTGGTTAGCAACGATAGCAGTAGAAAACATTTCATCAAGCGAATCGACTCTGATCGCTTGTGTTCTGCGCAACGCCGCATCAAAGACTTTGTCGTTACCCGCAAGTGAGCCCGTATGTGTTGCCGCTGCTTTTGCAGCAGCCTCACTTCGGCCCGGCTTGAAGACGACAACGAGCTTGTGTTCCGATACTTCGCGGAGTGCAGAAAGAAAACCTTCCGCATCAGCTCCAATACCTTCAACATACAAAAGAATCGCGTGGGTCTTGGGGTCAGACCCGAGATAGGAAAGATATTCTTTCCACGACAGATCAAAGGCATTGCCCATCGTGATCACTTTGTTGAGACCAACGCCAAGTCCACGTGCACGATCGACGAGCGCGACGGCTACGCCACCGCTCTGCGAAATGATTGAAACATGTCCAGGCGACGATATGCCCGTCAGTCCGAATGTAAGGTCAAGACCATTTTCCATGTTCATGAGCCCAAAGCAGTTCGGTCCAACAATGCGCGTATTACTCCCTGCGACCGCATCTTCAAGTTCTTTTTGAAGCTGATCGCCTTCTTTCGTGTGCACTTCACCAAAACCGGCGCTGATGATGAGCAAATATTTCACTCCACGCGTTGCGCATGATCGTGCAATATTTGGTACATATTGTGCCGCCGTCGTGATGACGACGAGCTCTGGAACATCGTCAAGTTCTTCTATCGAATGAACCGTACGCAATCCCACAATCGGCTGTGTTGCATTGGGGTTGATCGCAATAATGCGATTGATAGGAAATCCTCCACGTGCCGCTCGTTGTGCAAGAACATTACCGAGTTTTCCGGGAGTGTCACTTGCGCCGATAATGGCGACCGAGGATGGGTGAAATAACCCATACAATTTTGATCTCATACTATTCTCCTTGTGGTGCCCCAAAGTACAAAAGGGCTAGTTACAAAGTACTTCTTGCTTCGATTTACCATATTTTTTAAAAAAAGCAACTGGCTATTTTTTAGTATTTAATTTCCTCTCCGAATAGGAATGCTCGTCCTTTGGCCTTCAAAAAACCGTGCGACACGATCATTATGAGGTCCGTCGATTCAATGTGGTTGTCGCGTTGTTAATAAGACCCATGATTGTTATAGTTACATGACATGTTCAGAACACGTAAAGGTCGCTCTTCGTCACGTGGGATCGAGAGTCTTGCAAAAGAGCTCACGTTGACCGCACAACTTTCTTTCGACGAACGTCGGGCTACGATCTTCGCCCAACGATCAAGAAAAACACTCATTCGTACTCGCGCTGCATATCGCGACCTGTTGCAGCATCTTAATGAACGAGTACAGGCAACTCAGGGTATCGAACTGCTTCTGGATAATTTCTATATCATTGAGAGTGCGTTGACCGAGCTGCTCTCGAGCTGGAAGGAAAAGATGACACTTCGTGTCCCTCAATCGCAGGACGTCGACGGGGAAAAACAGCCACGTGTATATACGATCGCGCGCGCATTAACAAAGGAGGTGGATGCAAGATTTGACCGTGAAACGATTATTGAATTTCTCAGATCCTATCAAAAGAATACTCCTCTTTCGTTGCGGGAACTTGATATTTTTCCGGATATGTTGCGATTCGTGCTCATTGAAGAGGTGCTTCGGATCATCGATGCGAGTCTTGCGGTGCTAAAGGAAAAGGCTGATGCGAATCGTTGGTACGAGCGCATCGTTGATGCAAGTCGACACAAAAATACTTCGGCTCGCTTGAGAAAGCTTACGGGTCTTCTTGCTGCAGAATATACCATCATTCCACAAATATTCGGTTTGCATCTGCTCCACCGCTTAGATCAGGCGGGAAAGGAGGGCGATATCCGTATGGTAAGCAAGTGGCTTAAACTTTCGCTTTCAAAACAAGGAGTAAGCTATGCTCAGCTTTCAACGCTGAAATCCCATACGGAAAAAGTGCAGGCAGCCACGATGAGAAATGCGGTGACGAGTCTTCGTTATCTGTCTCAAGTACGATGGGATAAGGTCTCTCTGGAATTGAATATGGTCGATGCTGTCCTCTCCAAAGATCCTGTTGGCGCATTCGCGATGCTCACTGATGACGCGCGCTCTTTGTATCGCAGGACCATTGCGCGTATTAGTGACGGGACGGGAACACACGACATCGAGGTCGCACGTGAAGCAGTACGTCTTGCGCGACAAGCAGTCGAAGTGGGAAATGACAAGACCATGCGTTCGCATCATGTGGGATATTATCTGCTTGATAAGGGCGTCTTGGAGCTTGAACAGATGCTTGGATACGTACCGACATTCATGGAGAGTGTGCGCATGATCGTCTTGAAGCACAATACGAATGCGTACCTCGGATTCATTTGTGTTGTCACGCTTCTCTCGACCGGTGTATTTCTTGCACAGAGTGGCGCGTTCGCGTTCTCCGCACTTCTTTTTTTTGCGATGTTCATGCTGGGACTACTGTTGATGTCAGAAGTGGCAACGGTATTCGCTCACTTTATGTTTACAAGGATACTTATTCCGAAACAATTGCCCGCACTCGATCTTGCGCTCGGTATTGGTGACGCTCGTCGAACGGTGGTTGTCGTGCCTTCGATGTTTCGGAGTGCCGCCTCTGCACAGAAGATACTTCGAAGAATGGAGACGAATTTTGTGGGGAATAGTGACACAAATATTTTTTATGCTTTTTTGATGGATTTCCGTGATGCGAAGTCTGAAGAAGTGCCGCAAGACAACAAGCGTGTCACCGAGATGAGGGAGGGGATCATGCTGCTCAATGCAAAGTATCCGTCAGCCATACCTCGTTTTGCATTGTTCTATCGCAAACGAAAATGGAATACCGCCGAAGGTACATTTATGGGCTGGGAAAGGAAGCGTGGGAAACTCAAGGAATTCAATGATCTATTGCGTGGTAAGGAAACATCGTACATCGATGACGCACAAAAGTGTGCAGCAGCTTATGGAACCGTCCGTTACGTGATCACGCTCGACGAAGACACGGAGCTCGTAAGAGATTCAGCGCGATCGCTTATTGGAACGATCGACCATCCGCTCAATCGCCCCGTAGTAGATCCGGTCAAAATGGTCGTTACAGAGGGCTATGGAATTGTTCAACCGCGAAGCGCTTTAAGATTCGAGGAAGGAGGAGCATCACTCTTTTCTCGATTATTTGGCAGTTACCCGGGTATTGAGTCCTACTCATCGTTTGTTTCTGACCTGCATCAGGACCTGTTCGGAGAGGGTATATTTCACGGAAAAGGTATTTACGATATCGATGCGTTTAATACAACGATGTCGGAACGTATCCCGGAGAACACCGTGCTTTCGCATGACCTGCTCGAAGGCTTGTACGCTCGAGTCGGCATCGCAAGTAGTGCGCACATTTTTGAGGGTTTTCCGTCAAATTATCGGGAGTATATACAGCGGTCTCATCGCTGGATACGTGGAGACTGGCAGATTATTACATGGCTATTTGACCGTGGTGCGGTATTTTCACGGATCGGTCGATATCGTATCTTTGATAATCTTCGACGGAGTTTGATCCCCATAGCCGCAGTGCTTGCGGTGATCTTTTCTTTATTTTCTGCGGCGGAGCTATCATCGTGGAGCATTGTCGCACTGCTTGCGATCGGTTCGGGTCAATTGATATCCGCAGTATTGCGCATCACCGAACGAACTACGAATTGGAAACGGCCGGTAAGTATCGTCGCGAGATTCGAATCAATGATCACTAGCTCGGTTGTGGCGCTCGTTAAAACATTATTTCTTGGCGCATTCGCACTCCATAGCGCAATGATCACTATTGATGCGATCGTGAGAAGTATGTGGCGACTCTTTTTTTCAAAAAGGCATCTTCTTGAGTGGCAGACCGCATATGAAGCAGCTCTTGAGCGGAAAGATTCGATCAAGGGCTTCATACGATTCATGTGGCGCAGTGTGTGCCTCTCTCTCGCGCTCGTTTATCTCTTGTTCCACGGTGGAGGCATACAGGACCCCGTCGTGGTCATGTGGGTTCTTGCATGGCTCTTTGCTCCGTATTGCGCGGCGAGGATCAGTGCAGAGCTGAAGAACAGGTATGTGCTTTCGGATACCGAACGTTTATATCTGCGTAAGGTTGCAGCACGGACATACTGGTTCTTTATTGACCTTGCAACAAAGGAAGATAGCTGGCTTGTGCCGGATCATCTTCAGGAAGAACCACCAAGTAAGCGCCATTCCCATGGGCTCGGTATCTCCCCGACAAATCTTGGTATGTACCTTTTGTCACTTTCGGGAGGACGAGCATTGGGACTCTCGTCGCTTTCAGCATACACAGATCGGATAACGCGCGCCTTTGCAAGTATGGAACGCATGGTGCGTTACAACGGGCATTTTTATAATTGGTATGAACTGAAGCAGCTCACACCGCTTGCTCCCCGCTACGTATCAAGTGTTGATAGTGCAAATCTTGCATTGTCACTACTCGCAGTGAAGGGTGCCCTCATTGATGCCACCGATGCACCGATTATTAGCGATGCCATGTTTCAAGGGCTCGATGCGCAACTCCACGTACTCCTCGAGTCATGCGAACAAGCGATCACAATCAAGACGTCCGAACGTCACGAACGAAAATTACTTGGGGAGATCAGGTCGGCTGCTACAGAATCGATCATGCTGATCCAGAAAGTGGCGAACGAAGCATTGACGCCTCGAGGAAGTGATCTTGTTTGGACTGGGGTCATTCATCATGCGGTACGTACGAGGAATGCACTCGAGGAATTGCGTCTCGAGGGGAAAAGCGAGCGTTTTGAGGAAATATTCCTCGCTGCGAGACATATTGAATCTGTCGCTGATGCCTATCGGGATAATGTTGCGCGATATCTCGGACACGCGGTCATTTCTGCGGTTTCCGCTTTAGCTCATGACCCCAAGCTTCATGCGCTGTATCTCCAGCTTTCGTTACTGTTGCAGCGGATACCAAGTGTGAATGATCTTGCTGATGGAGTAGTTCGGCGGGAGATCGAATCAGTCGGAATTCTTGATGCGGTTCTGCTTTCTCAGCTTGAAACAGAAGAAAAAAAGCGAGTTCGTGCGTGGTACGCACAGATCTTAGAAAGACTTGCCGAATCTGAAAAAAGAGCATCCGAGGCGCAGTCTTCATTGATCGGGTCTGCAAAGAGCGCGGCTGCTTATGTAGAGGAAATGAATTTTGAATTTCTTTATAATAAAGAGCGCGGTCTATTCCATATCGGATATAATTGCTCTACCGAAAAACTCGATGAAGCATTTTATGATCTGCTCGCTTCAGAAGCGAATTCGACAAGTATCATCGGAATTGCTAAGCGTGATGTCCCTCAGGCACATTGGGCATATCTCGGCAGAAAGTTGATCCAGAGCGGGAACGGCGACGTACTCGTTGCTTCATGGGCGGGATCGTTATTTGAGTATTTGGGAACGCTATTGTATTTCAACGTCCCGAGGGAAAGTTTTTGGGGTGTCTCTGCTCAGCGGGCTATTGCGGCACATCAGGCTTTTGCGCAGAAATATCATATACCGTGGGGGATGGGTGAGTCTGCCTCTTCGCGGCAAGATGTTGCACGGAATTATCATTACCAAGCATTCGGAGAACCATCCCTTGGTTTTAAGCGTGATCTTTCCGAATCGATCGTTGTCGCTCCGTATACAAGTGCTCTCGCACTTTCGATGGCACCAAAAGAAGCACTCGCAAATTTTCAACAGCTTGAGCGCGCCGGGGCATTTGGTCGCTACGGTTTCTATGATGCGATTGATTTTACGAAGAAAAGGGCAAAAGAATACCGTGAATCTTCGGGGGTACCTGCACGAATATATTATGCGCATCATCAGGGATTCATACTTTCATCGATCATCAATGTGCTCAATGATGGTTGGGTTCGTACGATGGTTGCTAAGGATCCTCAAATGGAAGTGTCAACACAGTTGTTTGAGGAGAAGATGCCGGAAGACGTTCGCGGTGAGAAGATCAGCCCTATCGTCCCCGAAATACCTGTTGCTCAAACAGTATCAACGTTTGCAGCATCTCCTCGTCGGTATCTTCCGTGGCGTACCAAAGAAGCAACCTCAATGTTTCTTTCAAATGAAGATTATTTTACCCGAATCACCGCGACGGGTGCCGGAGAGAGCTCCATCGGCGATGTATTGATCACTCGAGCATCAAGCGATATGTTGCGCGAGTCTGTCGGCACCTTCTTCTATGTCTTTGATGCGGCACGAGACAAGATGTGGTCACCAACGTACATGCCGACGCGAGTCGCGGGTGATAAGCATACTGTTTCCTTCGGTGAACAGATCATTCAATTCAAGAAAACGCATGAGGAGATCGACTCATCGTTGATCGTGACCCCCCTTATTCAAGATCATGGAGAGTTGCGCGAGCTTTCACTTACCAACACAAGAGAAAAAGAGACCGTGCTTACCTTCGGAGTATGCGCAGAACTGTCACTTTCGCGAAGACAGGATGAATCATCACACCCGAACTATGAGCAGCTCTTCGTTTCTACTGAAACGCATTGGGGGGGGCGTGCCATCATTGCTTCGCGCCCCGACCCGCATGATCGTAATCACCATATTGTAGCCGGTTTTCTTCTCGTCGGAGACGGTATGCTTGATGACGTACATGCGATAAGAGAGAAAAGCCTTTTCTTGGGTTCCCCGGAGCAAAAAGATGATCCGCCAATATTGCGTGACCTCTCACGTGCGAACAAGGAGGGTCCTGCTCACACGCTCGACAGTGTCGCCGCATTCGTCGGTCGTGTTCGATTGCGGCCGAAAGCAACCACCCGTGTCACATTGGTGACAATCGTAGGGAAGTCAAAAGAAGAGGTATTTGCACGTCTAAAGATCTATCGCAATTACAAGTCTGTACTGGGTGTCATAGGTGGCGCCGACCGTGCAGGGGGGCAACTGCTGAGCGAGCTCAGCATCACGGCACTTCAGGCTGAAGCCTACGGTACCCTGGCTTCAATTGCTATCGCTCGTGAAGTAAAAAGCGGAAAGGAATCAAACTCCAATGCTCGTCCTTGGGTCTCAGCTCTTTGGAAAATGAGCATATCAGGAAGTCGTCCTATCATTTTGTGCCCGGTGACGGGAGCAACGGATATTCCTATGGTACGACAGCTACTTAGCTGCCATTCGTATTTCGTCAAAAAAGGCATCGTGGTCGACCTCGTGATCTTTAATGAACATTCCGGCGGATATCTGAAGACCTTTGAAGATGAAATAGACTTTTTACTTAATATGCATCACGCGCAGAATGGAAATACTCTATCTACGGTATTTCACGTGCATGCAGAGCAATTAAGTGACCTTGAGCAAGATGCCGTCATGAGTGCGGCAAGCGTGTGCATAGACACGAAAAAGGGTTCGATCGTGGATGCAACCGTTTCATTGCGACGAAGCGCGACGCGAAAATATCCCCAGAAACTCAGCATACGATCCAAGCGCACCGAGAGTATTCCCACACAGCCGCAACAGGGGAATACAAACGCCTTGCAGTTCTTTAACGGGATCGGTGGTTATGATGAAGCAAAAAAGGAGTATGTTGTCTTCCGCACGAAAGAAACACGCCCGGTTCGCCCGTGGTCGCACATTGTTGCAAACGCGCATGTCGGTTTTCTTGCGACCGACAGGGGGACATCTTTTACGTGGTCACGAAATAGTTACGATAACAAACTGACCATACCGTATAATGACCCTCTTTCTGCGCATACCGGCGAAGCGATATATCTCCGAGATGAGGACACTGGCGCATGGATCAGTCCGTTCCCGGTCGTGAACAAAGAGGCGCTCGACTGTGAGGTGCGCTTTGGTGAAGGGTATTGCACGTATATTACACATGCACCCGGCATCACGATCAACATGACCATGTATGTGGGGGTAGACGAATCAGTTAAATATTACCGCGTTGAAATGACCAATACGAGCAAGCGTCAGAAGTCATTTGCGCTTTTTGGATATTTCGAACTGTTAATGGGAAGTCTTGAACGGGAAACAAAAAAACATCTTTCTTTCCGCGTCACCCCAGAAAATATTTTGGTGGCAACACAAAACTATCGTCATCAATTTTTGGACAGCAGGATCTTTGTCGGGATCGTGGGGGGCGCAGATGAATTTACCGTCAGTCGGGAGGAATTTCTGGGAAGATATGGAATGATCAGTGCGCCTGCAGCGCTGACACGAAAGGGGCTTTCAAGTGAGATCCATGGTGACGAAGAATCAGCTACTGCGCTGAAGAAAGATATCACGATTGCTCCGGGGGAACAAAAGGTGGAAGTATTCTTTCTGGGAGAGACGGATGAGGAGAAGCTGCCGAACCTGCTCCAGCGATTACAGGATTCCAGTCACTCCGAACAAGCATTCACGATGACGAAACAAAAGTGGAACGCACTTCCATTACCGAAATTCACGCTACCGGACGCGACACTTTCTGCGCTTGCCAATCAGTTTCTTCCATACCAAACACTTTCCTCGCGTATCTATGCACGGCTTGGATTCTACCAAATTGGCGGTGCGATCGGCTTTCGCGATCAGTTGCAGGATGCGCTATCGATACTCTGGTATGATCCATCGTGGGTACGTGAGCACATTCTCGTTTCTGCCGCGCATCAGTTCCGAGAGGGTGACGTGCTTTCGTGGTGGCAGCCGCATAATAATTTCGGTGCTCGGACGCGACTTTCCGACCCGCATCTTTGGTTGCCGCATGTCACACTTCGCTATGTGCGATTTACCGGCGACGAAGCGATCCTCGACGAAATGGTGCCATATTTGTCAGGAGAAATTCCCGATAAAGCTGATCGACCGAATGTCGTGGGTATTTTTGAGTCCAGCAACGAAGCAACCACGCTTTATGAGCACCTGATACGTGCAGTCGAGCGTTCACTGACCGCAGGAGTCCACGGATTGCCGCTCATGTGCGCAGCAGACTGGAATGATGGGATGAACCGGGTTGGCTCAGAGGGTGAAGGAGAGAGCGTGTGGCTTGCGTGGTTTCTCGTTTCCGTGCTCGATGAGATGAGCCTACTTACTGAAAAGCGCGGTGACCCATCGCGCGCAGAGCGTTACCGCGCTCACTCAAGAGGCTATCGGGACGCATTGAAAAAATTTGGGTGGGGTGGAAAATGGTATCGACGAGCGTACACCGACAGCGGTGCAATGGTTGGAGCGAGCAGCGCAAAGGAGTCCCGCCTTGATTCAATAACGCAGTCGTGGGCATATTTTGCAGACGGAGATACCAAAGAAAGCAGAGAAGCATTGCGCTCCGCAAAACAGGAGCTCTCTATACATGATGGCCATGTGCCTCTTTTTTGGCCTCCATCCTCGCGGGCCGTCCTCGACTTGGGCACTGTTTCAGACTACCCACCCGGCGTGCGGGAGAACGCCGCGCAGTATAATCATGCTGCTCTTTGGCTTGCACAAGCACTTTTTGCCTCAGGAGACCCCGATGCGGGAATGATGGTTGTTGATGCGGTGAATCCGTTCAAGCGAAGTGAGACAAAAGAAAAAGCGCTGGTTTATCAGGGAGAACCTTACGTGGTTGCCGCTGAAGTGTATTCTTCCCCCACGTACCCCGGACAAGCTGGTTGGACCTGGTATACCGCATCTGCAGGGGTGCTTTACCGTACGATACTAGAATATATGCTCGGTGTGAAACACGAAGGAAACACACTGACATTCTCCCCGTCATTCCCAACGTCGTGGCACAACGCTTCGTTGGCATTACCGTACGGTGGGTCACTCTATAGCATAACATTTGAGGTGAAGGGTAGAGATGCGCCCAAGGAAGTTCTCGTTGACGGAATTCATGTGAAAAACAACGCGGTTACGCTTGTCGATGATAAGACAGCGCATAAGGTCCATGTTTCTTTTGGAAGGACCTCGGGGAAAGACTCGTCGTCATAGCGGTCAGAAACGGTCCTTCTTGGTGTTTGAACCCTCCTACATAGCCATCATGGCCCTCCGAGTCTTTGTTGTTTTAAGAGAAACCTTACTAATATTTTTTGATCAAAAGTATTGTGAGACCTAATAAGTAGCGTAAAAAGGGATGTCGAATTTATTTTAAAAGAAGAGCCGCACCTTTTCTGGCGCGGCGAGTATCTCATTATTTATCGATGGGGCTCCTGCATGGGAGCGAAAGGAGTTTTACGAAGATCGGATTTGTTTCGTCATTCAGACCAAACTCTTTCGCATAAAGCAGCTCCGTTTTGTATGCCTCATGCTCTATGTGCTGCATACAGGCGAACGAGACCTTGGTCGGTGATTGCTCCTGCAGGTGATGCACAAGCTCGTGCACAAACGTGATTTTGTCTTCTTCAACGAGCATCGGATCAAACCCCAGACCGACCCACATCACGCCCTTGTCATACGCTGCGCGCACATTGAGCGTACATTCGGATGTTTCGATGCCTTTGTCGCGGCAGATCATGTTTTTAAGGAATTCCTTGTCGACAAATCGCATTTCTGGATGCCCGACTTCCTTAATGCTGTATCGGGTATTTATCCCGAGCCAGTTCACGATGTCATCGTAAAGCGCGGTAAAGCGGGGTTCATCGAAGCCATACCTTACGGTTTCTTTCGCGAATGCCGGTGCCCCCAAAAAAAGACTGAGGGTAACGATCAACGCCATGATATTTCGGATTTTCATGCTACCTCCTTAATAAAAAGTTCAAAATCTTTGCTAGCTTCATAATACACATATTTATGAAAATGTCAAGTTTTGAATTTACTTCTTTTCGTAATTGAGGAGCTGTATTTGCAAAGAAAATGAAGCACCTGGTGGTCTAGGTGGTAGAGCAAAAATACTCTATACTCTTATTATGTCCAGCACCAAACTATCCGTAGGTATCGTCGGGCTTCCTAACGTCGGTAAATCGACGCTTTTTAATGCCCTCACTAAAAGGGGAGCAGAGACCGCTAATTATCCGTTCTGTACCATCGATCCCGCGGTCGGAGTAGTCATTGTTCCCGATGCGCGACTCGGTCAGCTTTCGGAATTTTCGCATTCAAAAAAGACGATCCCCGCCGTCGTTGAGTTCGTCGATATCGCAGGACTGGTAAAGGGCGCTTCTGAAGGGGAGGGTCTTGGAAACAAATTTCTTGCAAATATCCGCGAGACTGACGCGATCGCCGAGGTTGTCCGTATATTCGATGAGAGTGACATCATCCACGTGGAAGGAAGGATCGATCCGCTTTCCGATGTCATTACGATCAATCTCGAACTGATCATCGCGGACCTTCAGACGGTCACGAAACGCATCGATGCGATCGCAAAGGACGTTCAGCGCGGCGATAAGGTGCTTGCGAAGGAGCATGCTGCGCTCGTGAAGGTCTTTGCCATGCTTGAGAAGGGAGAAATGGCGAAGAGCGCGGACCTTGATGAGGAGGAGGTACAGATTGTAAAATTAGCGAACCTGCTCACGATAAAGCCGATCCTCTACATTCTCAATAAGATGGCCGGCGGAAAGAATCTGGATGAAATGAATGACGAGCGCTTCAAAAAACTCATTGCATATTTCACGGAGCGCAAAGACCAATTCGTTATCGTGGATGCGAAGATCGAGGAGGAATTGGGTGCGTTTGAAGGCGAAGAAAAGAAACTCTTCGCAACGGAGCTTGGGGTGAAGGGGGATGGTGTTGACGAGCTTATCGTTGCGGCATACAAGCTGCTCGGTCTGATGACCTATCTCACGACAGGAGAGGATGAAACACGAGCATGGACGATTGTAGCCGGTTCGACTGCGCCCGTCGCAGGAATGGCCATTCACACTGATTTCAAGGAGAAATTCATCCGTGCCGAAGTAATCAATTGGAAAGAACTTCTTGATTCAGGCTCATATGCCGGTGCGCGTGAAAAGGGGCTTGTAAAAACAGTGGGGAAGGATTACATCGTGAATGACGGAGATGTCATCGAGTTTAAGATCTAAAAATTTCATTGCGGCAAAAAAATAACCCACGCTGTTGGCGTGGGTTGATTTTGCGATTCGATCATTTGTCGGATGAATGATTGTCGTCGGCACAGTCCTGGCAGATAGCCCCCGAGGTGAGATAGTTGGTCTTGCTATTGCAGGCGGTGCAAATTTTGTCCGGTTTGGGCGATCCCACTACGCTCATTGCCTTTTTTAGTGCACGGATTGGATTGATCCGTAACGCGACGAGCGCGAGCCCGATAACGAGCAGCGGCACGAACGCCGCGAGATTTTCCAGTGTCATGGCAGATCCTTTAAAAGTAACGAACAATTACAGCCTCCATTATATCACGATATCTTATTTATGTAAAGTACCATTGCCGAATAGGCCCCCCGTGGCTTATCATGTATGTCTATGCGTGAGTATGATCATAAAAAAATTGAGGAGAAATGGCGAAAAGAATGGAAGCAGTCACGTCTGTACCGGACAGAAGACGGGGGGGGCAAGCCGAAGTGTTATGTACTCGATGAATTTCCTTATCCATCGGGAGAGGGTCTGCATACCGGGCACACGCGTATTTACACTGCGAGCGATATTTATGCGCGCATGAAGCGTATGCAGGGTTTTAACGTCCTGCATCCGAGTGGCTGGGATGCCTTCGGACTTCCTGCTGAACAATATGCGATCAAGAACAAGATCCATCCGTCGATCTCGGTGAAGAAGAATACTGAGCGATATAAAGAGCAAATGGATCGCGTTGGTCTGTCGTATGATTGGGATCGTGAGATCAATACCTCCGAACCGGAATTCTATCGTTGGACACAATGGATATTCTTGAAGCTTTATGAGAAAGGGCTTGCATTCGAATCGTTCGAGCCGATCAATTGGTGTCCATCGTGTCAAACAGGATTAGCCAATGAGGACCTTGAGGCCGGACTGTGTGAGCGGTGCGGTACTGCTATTGAGAAAAAGCCGATGCGGCAGTGGATCCTCAAGATCACCGACTATGCCGAACGATTACTGAATGACCTCAATACGCTTGATTGGCCCGAGTCGATGAAGGATGCGCAGCGCAATTGGATCGGGAAAAGCGAGGGTGCCTTGATCCATTTCCGTATCAACAACTTCGACGGCCACGTGATGGTCTTCACGACTCGCCCCGACACCCTCTGTGGTGCGACATATCTTGTGGTTTCACCCGAGCACGCGCTCGTTGATGCGCTTTCCCCGCTCATCACCAACATGAAAGATGTCATAGCGTATCGCACATTCACCGCTCAGAAAACGGAGATCGACCGCACTGCTGATGGAAAGGAGAAGACGGGGGTGCAGCTGCTTGGGGTCACTGCGATCAACCCCGCCACCAACGAAGAGATGCCGGTATTCATCGCGGATTATGTGCTTGGCCATGTCGGTGTCGGAGCGATCATGGCCGTCCCGGCGCACGACACACGTGATTATGATTTTGCAAAAAAGTTTGATCTTCCCATAAAGGCGGTCATATGGAACGGAGATACTGCCACTAAAGAGGTGGTTGCCGCATTGAAGGCAGGTCACACCTCTGTTGCTATTGAAAGTGTGATTCATGCTTATGAAGACGGGATCAAACAGCATGGTCCGTACATGGGGAGCGGGCTCCTCATCAATTCAGGCGAGTATAACGGGATGAATTCTGTTGACGTAAAAATGCGGATCATTGCTGATGTGGGTGGGCGACCAAAGGTCACGTACAAACTTCGGGATTGGGTATTTTCTCGTCAGCGTTATTGGGGGGATCCGATACCGCTTATTCACTGTAAAAAGTGTGGTGTCGTTCCTGTTCCGGAAAATATGCTGCCGGTTCTTCTTCCAAATGTTACGTCGTATGCTCCAACTGATACCGGCGAATCTCCGCTCGCAGAGATAGCTGAGTGGGTGAATACTGTCTGTCCGAAATGCGAGGGCCCCGGAAAACGGGAGACCAATACTATGCCGCAATGGGCAGGTTCTTCTTGGTATTATTTGCGTTTTATGGATCCGCATAATACAGAAAGTCTTGTCAGTCCGGAAAAGGAAAAATACTGGGCGCCTGTTGATATATATGTTGGAGGTGCGGAGCATGTCACGAGACATCTCATTTATGCACGATTTTGGCATAAATTCCTTTTTGATATCGGCGTGGTTTCGACGAGTGAGCCATTCAAGCGACGATGTGGCGTCGGATTGGTGCTTGGAGAAGGAGGAGTAAAGATGAGCAAGCGACTCGGTAACGTGATCAATCCTGATGACGTGGTCGAGCGTTTTGGGGCGGACACGTTGCGGATCTACGAAATGTTCATGGGTCCGTTTGGGCAGGCTATTCCGTGGTCAACCGAAAATCTTATCGGTGCGCGGCGTTTTGTCGAGCGCATTTGGCGATTGCAGGAAAAGCGCAGTGATGTTGCGGTTGAAGATAAGGCCACCCTAATCCTGCGTCATCAGACGATCAAGAAGGTTACCGCAGATATTGAAGATTTTGCGTTCAATACCGCGATCTCCCAATTGATGATCTACGCGAACCATCTCGAAAAACTTTCTTCGATCAATTCGGACACATTCAAGGAATTTGTTGTGCTATTAGCACCTTTCGCTCCTTACGTAGCTGAGGAGATTTGGCATACACTCGGGGAGTCAGACTCAGTCCACAAAGAATTGTGGCCCATCTTTGATGAAACAAAGACGCTCTCGGAGGCACTCGCTATAGCGGTTCAGGTCAATGGAAAACTGCGGGATACATTTTCCATCGCCCGAGGAGCGGGAGAGGATGAGATTGTTGCATTAGCCGGGCGGCGTGAGGGAGTACTCAAGTGGCTGGAAGGGAAAGAGATAAAAAAAGTCATATACGTGAAGGACAAACTTGTGAACATCGTACTTGGCTGAAAAGATTCGATACAGAACACCGAAAGTAAGCCAATGGGCTTGAGTGATTAGGATGGGCACACGGTGCGCAGCTACCCCTTGACAAGAATCTTTGGGGTGCTAAAACTATAAACAACCGAGTATTGGAACGAAACTGTCAATACCGAAGAAGTCATTATTTTTTGTTTCATTTATTTTTTATTTTATGGGCAACGTCAGCATATCGTTCAAACCAAAAGTGGTCACAAAGCATTTCCTCGGAGTGTTGCCTCGCCGTGCCCAGGACGTTATCACCAAACGCTACGGTCTTGGTGCTGAAACAAAGAAAATGACACTCGAATCTATCGGTGAGAATTACGGCATCACTCGTGAGCGTGTTCGTCAGATCGAAAATTTTGCATTGACGACGATCCGTAAATCCGACGCATTTAAGGAGGAGATGCCAACCTTCGATGAATTGCGCAAAACCATGCTTTCAATGGGCTCCATCGTTCCCGAATCTGATTTTTTGGCGAGCGTGTCGAGTGATAAGTCAAATCAAAATCATATTCATTTCCTCCTGGTCTTGGGTGAACTTTTCACGAAACACAAGGAAGATGATGATTTCTCTCATCGCTGGAGCACAGACCCTGAGACTGCGGTCAAGGTTCATGATTCGTTGCGCAAGCTTTATGCTTCTCTTTCTGACGATGATCTTATCGAAGAATCAAAGATGATTGAGCGTTTCTTGAGCCATCTTAAGGAGGTTTCAGAAGAGTACAAGAACGAAGAGATATTGCGCCGTTGGCTCTCGCTGTCAAAGAAGATGGGCAAGAACCCGCTTGGTGAATGGGGTATGGCTTCATCGCCGAATGTTTCGGCGCGCGGAGTTCGCGATTACGCATTTCTGGTGTTACGAAAAAATGGTTCACCGATGCATTTCACTGAAGTGGCAAAAGCGATCGGTGCGCACTTTGATAAGCAGGCACACATCGCAACGACACACAACGAACTAATCAAAGATAAGCGTTTCGTGCTTGTCGGGCGTGGACTCTATGCACTCTCTGAGTGGGGATACTCGACCGGTGTTGTCCGTGATGTGATCGGTGAGATCATCAAGAAGAGCGGTCCGCTCACTCGCGAAGAGGTTGTCGACAAAGTGATGCGCGAACGTTATGTGAAGCCCAACACCATTCTCGTGAATCTGCAGAATCCGAAATATTTCAAAAAGAATAAAGAAGGGAAGTACTCGCTTGTGTAGTCTAAATGCCGTCCGAATGGACGGCATTTTCGTTCCACAAATAGCAGATTTACGATATACTCAGTCTTATGTTTGATGTGATGAGCGCGTTTTTCGATAAGCCTTTTTTCCATCTCTTGGGGCAGATGTATGACATTGCTGCAGTTTTGGCATTCATATGGGGGCCGCTCGTTGCTGTTTGGCTCGCGCAAAAACTTTGGCTTGATTATGTTCGACTGGATTTCATTCGAAAGAATTACGAATTCATTCTTCTTGAGATCAAGCTGCCGCGTACGATCGACAAAACCCCAATGGCGATGGAACTCGTACTACAGGCGCTCCATCAGGGTGGTACGTACAATTGGTACGACAAATGGTGGCTCGGAAAAGTAAGACCATGGTTTTCTCTCGAGATCGTTTCGATCGAGGGGGAAGTAAGGCTCTTGGTGCGCACACCCTCAAAATTCAAAAAATTGATCGAGAGTCATATCTATGCGCAATATCCGGATATTGAGGTCGTTGAGGTGCAGGACTACATTTCGCTTGCACCGTATCTTCATGAAAAGAACGAGTGGAGTATGTGGGGCTGTGAGTTTGCGTTGACGAAACCCGACCCTTATCCGATAAAGACCTATGTTGATTACGGGCTCGATAAGGCCGGAACAAAAGAAGAATTTAAGAGTGATCCGATTACCTCAATGATCGAATTTCTCGGTAGCATTGGACGAGGTCAGCAGATCTGGATGCAGATACTCGTACAGGCAAACGGTGATCGATATGCAACGCCGGGAAAATGGTTCAAGAAGCACAATTGGAAAGAGGAGGGGGGGAGACTCATCAAGGAGTTGCAGGCAAAATATTCCGGCATCGATGGTGCGAAACCCTCAAAGTCGGAACAGGAAGCGATAGCGGCCATTGAGCGCTCACTGTCAAAGATAGGATTCGATTGCGGAATTCGCACTATCTATATTGCGCAGAAGGAACATTTTGACCCATCAAACATTGCGGGGATTACCGGTGCATTTCGACAATATAGTTCTCCGACCTTGAATGGCTTCAGGCCGAGTAACACTCCCGGATTTAGCTATCCGTGGCAAGATATCAATGAATGGCGGGAATCGAAGCAGAAAAGAAAATTATTCGACGCATACGTTCGTCGCTCGTACTTTTACGCTCCATACAAGAAGACGCCGTTCGTGCTCAATGCTGAGGAGCTCGCAACGATCTATCACTTCCCCGGTGGTGTCGCGGAGACACCGACATTCTCGCGCGTCGAATCAAGAAAGGGTGAACCCCCGTCTAATCTCCCTATATAATCCATGATCGTAACACTCGAAAAGAAAGAGGAATTTGAGAATGGCGGAACGGCCATTCTTCCTCATTTGCCGGAAAAACGCACGCATCGGTTGTGGAAGATGGTCGGAGTTTTCATCGTACTCCTCTGCGTAATCACCGTTGCTGCTGCTTGGTTCCTTGCTCTTTCACCGAGCGCTGAACGTAAAACGGTCACCGTGGAAATAGCGAGTGGAAGCGGCGTGAGGGGTATCGCATCCTTGCTTCACGATGAGGGTATCATCCGGTCTCCTCTTTTGTTTACGTTCCTTGCTCGCTATACGAAGGCAGATACGATGCTTGGCTCGGGAGTCTTTCAGTTTCAAATGCCTATGGATGTGTTTTCAGTGCTGACACAGGTGCGCTTGCATCGCTATGGAATAACGCGCTCGAAAATAACGATCCCTGAAGGGACACCGCTTTCGATTATGGCCGGGCTGTTTTCAGCATCCTTGCCTAATTTTGATAAGAGTAAGTTCCTTGACGAGACCGAGGGTATGGAGGGTTATCTATTCCCCGATACCTATTTTTTCTTTGTAAATGCCACCAGTGGACCCGTCATCGCAGTATTGTCGGACAATTTTATAAAAAAAACGGCGGTATTGAAGAGCGAGGCGGAGATCACTCATGGGAATTGGAATGAGGTGATAGTCATGGCGTCGCTTATCGAAGAGGAGGCGGTTACCGACATGGACCGAAAGATCATTTCGGGTATCCTCTGGGCCCGGATCGCTCGAGGAATGAGGCTGCAAGTTGATGCGCCGTTCGTTTATTTTCTTGGAAAAGCTTCTTCCGAGATCACCATCGATGATCTTTCTTATGATTCACCTTGGAACACCTATCGTTACAAGGGTCTTCCTCCCACACCCATCAGCAATCCCGGTCTTCTTGCTATCGACGCTGCACTCCATCCGACTAAGACAAATTACCTGTTCTATCTGTCCGACAAAGAGGGCGTGATGCATTATGCAAAGACTTTTGAAGAGCACAAGTTGAATAAAGCGAAGTATCTATATTAAGATAGGCCAAATGAATATCAACGCAATCACAAAGGCATATTTTATCGGAGTGGGAGGGATTGGTGTTTCCGCGATCGTGAGGCTTTTTGCGGGCAGGGGAATCATCGTTGCTGGATCGGACGGAACGTTTCCCGGTGCCGGCGCTCTTCCTTCAGGGCAGTATTTCGAGGGAGCAGACAGCAGTCATGTTCCGTTTGACGCATCGGTTGTCATCTATTCGCCGGCGGTTCCTCCGACCAATGTTGAACGCATGCGCGCGGAAGAACTGGGGATTCCCACATTGTCATATCCTGAGGCATTGGCGCTTGTGACGTCAGGCAGCGATACGATCGCGGTATCGGGAACGCACGGCAAGTCAACCACGACCGCACTGCTTGGAAAACTTTTTGAAGAAGGCGGCATGGATGCGTCAGTGATCGTTGGTGCGGAGGTTCCCGGCTGGGATCGCAATTATCACAAAGGTCGAGGAGATATGTTCATTGTGGAGGCATGCGAATACCGAAGGAATATGATGCACCTTTCGCCTCAGGCTATTCTGCTTACGAATCTTGAGCTCGACCACCCTGATTACTATCTTGATCTTGCCGATGTAAAGAGCGCATTCCGCGACTATATTAAAAAACTTTCCGGGGAAGATCTGCTTATTGTGAATAATGATGATGCAAATATTCGCGACGTGGTAAAAGGCTCAGATGCGATCATGGTGAGTTTCGGTGTGGGTGGCGGTGCAGATCTTATAGCGAGGAACATAAGAGAAGACGCGGCTGAACAATCATTCGAACTTATATGGAAAGGTACTTCAATAGGTGAGTTCTCAACGCCGCTCCCCGGTCTCTACAACGTCTACAACATTCTTGCAGCGACCGCAGTGTACCTTGCCTATGGAGGAAGTCGGGATCATATTCAGCCCGTGTTGACGACGTTCGTGGGCGTCGGAAGAAGATTTGAAGTCGTTGGCGAACTTGGTGCTGCTATCATCGTGTCTGATTATGCGCACCATCCTACTGCGCTTACGGCGGTCGTTGATGCTGCGCTTTCACGCTACAGAGGAAAGAGTATCCTTACTGTTTTCCGTCCTCACCATCGCGAGCGTACGATCAAGCTGATGGACGAGTTTGTCGAAACCATGCTCGGTATTCCGCACTGTGTGCTTATCGAGATCTATGATGTCCCCGGGCGTGAAGAAAATACTCAGGTGAGTTCTCATGACATCATTGACCGCGTCTTCGCGCACGACCCGCAAAAAGATATTGTGTATGCAAAAGACCTTTCCGAAGCGGAAGGGGTCGTGAGGGGCAAAGCATCCCTGTTTGACGTCATTCTTATCGTCGGTGCGGGAGATGCAGATCAGCTTGCGAAGCGTCTTGTGTCGTAAATTCAGCTATTACCTTGTATGAAAAATGATCGTCTTGCATTTGTTGACCTTGAAATGACCGGGCTTGATCCGTTCCGCCATGAGATCATAGAGATCGGGATCATACTCGCAAAACAAAAGCAGGGGGAGGACGGAAGGCGGACATTAGAACTGATATCCGAACACAATATTCAGCTCATTCCGCTCTATATTGAACATGCCGACCCAAAGGGGCTTGAGGTGAACAAGTATCACTCGCGCGATTGGAGCCTTGCCGTTCCGCAAAAGGATGGACTGTCGCACGCTGCCGAACTCCTGGACGGTACGGTCTTCGTTGCGCAGAACGTCGCGCTCGATTGGGCATTCTTGCATTATGCGGGCGATAAGGTTGGTATCAATTTTGATAAGCTCGTACATTATCACAAGCTCGATCTTGCTTCTATGGCATTTGGAAAATTGTACCATGACCCAAAGCTCTTTAAATTCAGCCTGCGTGAAATGACGGAATATTTTCACGTAGTCAATCAAGACGCACACACGGCGCTCGCCGATGCGCGAGCAACGTTCGAAGTGTGTAAAAAATTGCTTGCACAATGATCTCACCACGGTTCGCTCCCGCCGAACGTTATACTTGAACGACACGCACGGTATGTTACTGTATCGTTATGGCGCAGAAGATCCGAAAAGTCTTTGTGGGGATGAGCGGAGGAGTTGATTCCTCTGTGTCTGCTGCTCTGCTGCAAAGAGAAGGTTACGAGGTCGTTGGTGTTTTTATCAAGGTATGGCAAGCGGATTTTTTGCCGTGCACATGGAGAGAAGAGCGGCGTGATGCGATGCGCGCAGCCGCGCACCTTGGTATACCTTTGCTGACACTTGATTTGGAAAAGGAATACAAAGAGGGAGTTGTTGATTACATGATAAGGGAATACGGGGAGGGTCGTGTTCCTAATCCCGACGTCATGTGTAACAAACATGTGAAGTTCGGAGCATTTCTTGATTTTGCAAAAAAGAACGGCGCAGATGCTGTTGCGACCGGACATTACGCTCGTGTAGAGCAAGACGACGTTGGGATGTTCCGCTTGTATAAGGGGGTTGACCAAGAAAAAGATCAATCATATTTCTTATGGACGCTCGATCAGGAGCAGCTTGCTCATGTCTTGTTTCCCATAGGGCATTTGGAGAAAAGTGAAGTACGACGACGAGCTCGAGAATTCGGTCTCTTGAATGCGCAAAAGAAAGATAGTCAGGGCCTCTGTTTTATGGGTACGATCGATATGAAGGATTTTCTCAAGCACTACCTGCATGCCGCTTCCGGTGCGGTTCTCGATACGAACGGCGAGATCATCGGTACGCATGAAGGTGCGATGCTGTACACGATCGGGCAACGGCATGGATTTTTTACGACGAAACAGAGTGCGCATGAGTCGCCGTTATTTGTTGTGGAGAAAGACATACAAAAAAACACCATCACTGTTGCTGCTGAGATGAACGTCGACTCAACACCGAATCATAGAGGCATCATACTATTGAAAGATCATAATTGGATCCCTGTTTCTCCCGACGTAGGGACACAAGTCGCTTGCGTTGCGCGTATTCGCTACAGAGGGGCGCTTCAACCCGCGGTCGTTCAACGGGTCTCTATCGATCGGGTTTCGGTCACTCTATCGGTAAACGATGAATTTATCGCTGCGGGTCAGTCGATGGTATTTTACGAGGAGGATAGGTGTTTGGGAGGAGGGGTCATTGAGCGGTAGGTTCTTGCGGAAGAGGTTGCGCGTGCGGTATCATTCACCAATGAACAGAACAAATATTGCTCTTTTTGCATTGCTCGGGCTTATTTTTTGCTTTGCATTTTTGATTATCAGCGATCGCGATGTGCGATCTGAAGGAGGGCAGGCGGACGATAATTTAATAGTAGCTACTGATACAACAAATATGAACACAGCGATCGAGGGATTACAGATAGACATTCTTACTCCGGGTACCGGAGCCGGAGCGGAAAGCGGGCAGACGCTGATCGTTGATTATACCGGTATGTTGACCGATGGAACTATATTTGATTCAAGTATTCCTCGGGGGCAACCGTTCCCCGTGAATCTCGGCAGAGGTGAAGTGATCAGGGGCTGGGATCTTGGTCTTGTTGGTATGAAGGTCGGTGAAAAGCGGAAACTCACCATTTCTTCCGAGCTTGCGTACGGAAAAGAAGGATTTTCCGGGGTGATACCTCCGAATGCAACACTCGTTTTCGAAATTACACTAAAAGCGATACAATAGGGCATATGATGAAATGGCCATTCTTTATCGTACTTGCTATCTCCGGGGGAATTCTTTGGTATCTGTACACGAACCTCGATAATTCCGCTCTTACGTCGAACGGCACCGCTACGAGCGGAATACAGAGCGTTATCGCGGTCACACATTCGTACCAGGACGGCGTGCATCGTTTTTCGGGAGAGATCAAGCTTTCTCATTCGTGCTATTCGATCGATACTCAGACGGTTTCGGATCCCAAGTCGGAAGATCGATTGGTCATAAAGATCACGACGACCGATCATTTCCTTGAACGCTCTACCTGCGCGAAATTTTCAACGCGCTACGAGTTCCAGGTTATCGCAGAAGCTCCTAAGGATGTCGCTTACACGTTACAGGTCGATGGCAAAGAGCTTCCGATACGCACGAGCAACGTGGATTGGAATAATCCGAACGCATTTTTTGTGAACCCGCGCTAACATGTACACTCCTTCGCATCCACCAATTTCGGTCATAAAAATGACCGGAGAGCGTGAAAATTGGGATAGAACCAAGCTTGAACGCTCGCTGCGTTTTGCAAAGGCATCGGACGAACTCATCAGAGAGATCGTTCTTCATATTGAAAAAGATCTTCATGACGGCATGCGCACGGTTGATATCTATGAACATGCATTCAATCTCTTAAAAAAATATCATCGGCCTGCGGCGGCTGAGTATAGTATCAAGCGCGCGATATTGCAGCTTGGTCCGTCCGGTTTCCCGTTCGAGCGCTTTGTTGCGCACATTCTTGAAGCACAAGGATACAGTACACGCGTCGGGGTGATGGTGAGCGGCGTGTGTGTTACGCATGAAGTCGATGTCGTCGCGGAGAAGAAAGACGAACGCATCCTCGTTGAGGCGAAATTTCACAACTCCGCTTCCATCAAGTCCGACGTAAAGGTCGCGCTCTATGTGCATGCGCGATTTCAGGATATTCAAAAGAGACTCGACCTTGAAGAGCAAACGGAGCGTTACACGCATGCATGGCTTATCACAAATACGGAATTTACCTCTCAGGCGATCCAGTACGGCAGTTGTGTGGGGCTTGCGATGACCGGGTGGAATTATCCGAAAGGGCATACGCTTCAAGACCTTATTCAGGCGACCCAAACCCATCCTGTTACCTGTATGACCACGCTCTCCGATAAGCAAAAAATCGATCTGCTCAATCATGGCACAGTGCTGGTCCGTGAGGTCGTAGATGATTCTTCTCGTTTGGCGAAAATCGGTATCGGGAAGCAGCAGATCGCCTCCATCGTGAGCGAGGGCAAAGCATTGTTCAAAGCTGCATAGCACAGACCACTTTTGTCTGCGGTGTATTTCCTGATGTGTTGTATTCATTATGGGGAGAGGTATAATGGCAAGCATATGGAATTATTTGCAGTATCGCAGTGGGAGATCATTCTTCGCCTCACTGTTGCGGTTGTGCTTGGGCTTGCGGTGGGTGCTGAACGTTCACGCGTCGGAAAACGAGCAGGGATGCGCACCTATGCGCTCGTATGTCTTGGGGCCGCACTCTTTATTGTTATTGCGGGGATGGTTTCGTTCCAGTATGCGAATACCTTTGTGTTCGACCCGCTGCGCGTCGCTTCCCAGGTCGTCGTTGGTATCGGGTTTCTGGGTGCAGGGATCATTTATGTTCAGCGTCAGGTTCTTACCGGACTTACGACAGCGGCAGGTCTTTGGGTAGTTGCGGGAGTCGGTGCGGCATGCGGATACGGACTTTATGTTGTCGCAGCCTACGTCACATTTCTGACATTAGTGATCTTTGAGGGTCTCTGGTATGTCGAGGAGCGTTTTATTCGTATCGCTCGAACAGATGTGGAAGAGGATTTTATTCAAAGTGCTACGCATAATCGGCCTCACCATGAAGAAGAAAGTTAGAAAAGCGGTCATTGCGGTTGCCGGAAGCGGCACGCGTTTTCTGCCGGCGACAAAAGCTCAGCCAAAGGAGATGCTTCCTATCGTCGACAAACCGATCGTTCAATATGTTGTTGAAGAATTGGTCAGCGCGGGTATCACGGATATCATTCTTGTT
This sequence comes from Candidatus Lloydbacteria bacterium RIFCSPHIGHO2_02_FULL_50_18, assembly GCA_001821395.1. Taxonomy (GTDB): domain Bacteria; phylum Patescibacteriota; class Minisyncoccia; order Phycocordibacterales; family UBA6899; genus MHLP01. Next base: position 44,496 of record MHLM01000001.1, read on the forward strand.
ACAAAGTGGGACAAAAAAACGCTTGAGGACCACTTTGATCGCTCGATCGAGCTTGAGCATTCACTTGAAGAGGCGGGAAAGTTAAAGTTGCTCCATGACATTCGCAAGATCTCATCAATGGCGAACTTCATTTATGTTCGTCAAAAAGGTCCCTATGGGAATGGTACGCCCATTCTCTCCGCCGCGAGCTTGTTGAACGATGAGCCGTTCGTATTCGCTTGGGGTGACGACCTTGTTCTGTCGAAAACTTCATTCACAAAACAGCTTATCGAAAATTATGAGATCAATGCGTGCCCCGTTATCGGAGTGCAGAAAGTTGCAAAGGATCATGTGAATCGATACGGTATCGTCAAATTGAAGAAGGGTACTCGTGAGATGGAGGATGTGATAGAAAAACCAAAGATCGAGGATGCGCCGTCCCAGTTGGCTCAGTTCGGGAGAATGATCCTTACTCCGGAGATCATACACATCTTACAAAAGACCAAACTCGGAAAAGGCGGTGAGCTATGGGTTACCGACGCCATCAGCGAATATATCAAGCAGGGGGGTAAGTTCATGGTCGAAGAGGTGAAAGATGGAAAGTGGCTTACGACCGGAGACCCGCTTAACTATCTAAAGGCCATGGTGGAGTATGCGATCGTTCGTGATGATATCGGTGATGAATTCAAGGCATTTCTGAGGGACCTTCATCTCTAGTTTATCCTCACCCATTCACCTTGTCACGAGCCGAACCCCCTGTCTTCGTTCCTCGGCATAACGGTGCTCGGTCAGCGCGATCCCAATCAGCTATACATTTTTTGTGATAACTCATACAACAAAACCCATAGTCGGACTGCTTCCTGTCGCGCTTGCACTCATGGGAAATATTTTTGTTGCCATTATTAAATTTTTTGGTTTTACAATATCTGGTTCTGGTGCGATGTTCTCAGAATCAGTACATAGCGTCGCGGATACAGTGAACCAATCACTTCTCCTGTTCGGAATTCGTCGCTCAAGACGTCGCCCAGATGAAGGATTTTCATACGGATATGGAAAGGAGCGTTTCTTTTGGGCGCTCATATCCGCTTGTGGAATATTTTTTCTTGGAGCCGGTGTGACCGTCTATCATGGAATAGAACTGCTCATCACGAAGGAAATGCCCGAGCTGTCCCCGATGGTATTCATCATTCTGTTTGTCTCTTTTGTCGTTGAGTCGTTCACACTATTCATTGCATGGCGTGAGTTAAAACGGAGTAACGTCGACCGTACATTTGCCGAGGCACTACTGCATGGTGATCCGAGTACCATTGCCGTTTTGTATGAGGATGGAGTCGCCGTTCTTGGAGTGCTCGTTGCGCTCGTGAGTTTGACCCTGACGGTACTCACTGGCAATGCGATCTGGGATGCCGTTGGCTCCATTCTTGTTGGCTTATTGCTTGGCGTCGTGGCCATAATTCTTATTCAAAAAAATCACAAGTATCTGATCGGTATGAATATTCCCGATGAGATTAGGATGCGCATCATTGAAATACTGGAAGCGGATCCGACCATCGATCGCGTACTTGATTTCAAGTCGTCAGTGCTTGATGTTGGGATTTACCACATAAAATGTGAAATAGAATTCAACGGGTCTGCACTCATGTACGAGGTCGCCAAGAGGGGTGAGTTACGCGATGAATATGATTCAATTCGCGATGATTATTCCGAGTTTTTAAAACTCGTTGTTGGATATTTTGGTCGGGTCCCAAGACTCATGGGTTCTCACATCGATAGGCTTGAAAAGATCGTTCAAAAAGAGATACCTGAGATCAGGCATATCGATATTGAGATCAACTAGGATGGCGACACGCGAGGGTTGCGGGGCCGAACTTTTTCGCTTTTAGTAAGATATTTTCGTATACTAACAGTGTTATGACACGACTTTTTTTGGGGGCATTGAAATTCATTCTCGTCGTTATGGTATTTACCGCATCGTATCAGTGGTGGAGACCTCTACCCGATACGCTATTGCCGTTTTCGAATGAATACAATGTTCCGGATTCTAGCGTAAAATTTTTTGCAGACTATACCTACGTTGACAAGAATGGAGAACGAAAGACCGAACAAGAGATCTGGGATCGGGCATTTACGCTTATCGGCGGCGCCTCTCATTATATGCTGTTTGATCTTTCCCTTTTTAATGATTTCCAGTCTCAGGTGCCGGAAACAACGAGGGCTCTCTCTTATGAACTTGCACAGAAGATAAGCGATAAGCTTTCCGTCGATCGACACATCGCCGTAGCACTCATTGCGGATCCTGTTAATACGCTGTATGGCGGAATGCTTTCGGCACAGCAAACAATATTAAGAAAGGCGGGTGTCGTGATCATTGAACCGGATCTCACCGTGTTTCGTGATCCAAACCTTTTGTTCTCATCGCTGTGGAGACCATTCTTTTCATGGTGGGGGAATTCGACTACTGGCGGATGGCTTCCTCATCCCTACCAATCCGTGGGGAGTAAAATTACATTGCGCACCTGGCTTCACGTACTTAACCTGAAGGCAGACGAACGCAATCTGTTTGTCGTTGATCAAACGGTGGGAAAAGGAGTGAAAACATCATCTCAAAAAATGGTCAGTTTCATAACGTCCGCTGTTCTGGCTGACGGCGCAAGTGCCGATGGAAATGTCGCACTCGAGGTCCGTGACGGTATCTGGAAAAACGTCGTAGAAAATGAACGACGCCTCGCTCAAGTGTCCGGCAGAGCGATTGTGAGCTATGATTCTGCGTTGACACTTGATGAAACAGGCCCCGTTCGGGTTCAGCTTATCTCGGAAACTATGATCAAAGATGCGATACTACGACTGCTTGCGGGGGCAAAGCACGGTGACATGCTGCAGCTTGTGCTGCATCATTTAAGTGAGCGTGATATCATCGCGGCGATCATCGACGCTTCCAATCGGGGGGCGATCATCCGCATCATCCTCGATCCCGGACTATCGGAAGCAAGATTTGACGTGTACGGTTTGCCTAATCGTCCCGTCGCCAAAGAGTTGGTCAACAAGTCTCTGTCGGGTATCACGATACGTTGGTGCGATACGCACCGTGAGCAGTGTCGGGCGAACTTTTTTTCCGGTCATTCCGCATCGTCAACGTTTATGATGCTTGGTTCGGCAGATTTTACCAGAAGAGATTTGGACGGCTTCAATCTTACGACCGATATCCTCGCGTCTGCTGACGCTCCCTTCACTGCATGGAACGATGGAGCAAAATATTTTAACCGTATGTGGGACAATGAGGATGGATCATTTACGACTTCATACGATGTATATGCCGACAATACGCTCTGGAGATCTTCCGTGTATCGAATGATGGAGCGCACGGGCCTGAATACCTTTTAGTCACTCGTGCTATAATCGCAACAACAATATGAAGATACTCATTAAGCTGTCCGGGGAAAGTTTGAGCGGATCAAACAAAGAAGGAGATAGGCAGTTCAGCGAACCAACGCTTGGTAGTATTGTCCTGCACATTAAGATGCTTCAGGGTGACGGGCATGAGGTAGCGCTCGTCGTCGGTGGGGGTAATCTGTTCCGCGGACATGAACTGACGGGTAAGCTCGCCATTGAACGACCGACCGCAGACTACATTGGCATGCTCGCAACAGTGCAGAATGCGTTGATCCTTCGTGATTATTTCGAATCAAAAGGCGTTGAGACGCGGGTCTCGTCGGCCATCACAATGCCTCAGATCTGTGAGGGGTACATCCCCAAGCGCGTCGAAAGGCACATGAAAAAGGGACGCGTTGTTATTTTTGCTGCAGGTCTTGGTGCTCCATATTTTACGACCGATTCAACGTCCGTGCAGCGCGCGCTTGAGATGAAGGCTGACATGCTTATCATGGCGAAGAACGGCGTCGACGGTCTCTATACCGCAGACCCGGATACTGATAAATCTGCGGTATTCATAAAAGAAACTACGGCGAGTGAAGTGCTTGAGCGAGACCTAAAGGCTGCCGATCAGTCAGCTATCGCGCTTGCGAAAGAACATGGACTTTTGATCAAGGTGATCGGAGTTCCCGATATCGCACGAGCGCTTGATCCGGAAGTCGGTTCATTGATAAGACCCATATAAATGATTGCATCACATGGAAACAGATATTGATCAAGCAATAGCAATGATCGAGGGAGGGGGCGTAGGAGTGCTTCCAACAGACACGCTCTACGGGCTCGTCGGTTCGGCATTCAGTGCGGATGCCGTGGATCGCATTTATGACTTGAAGCAGCGCGACCCGGAGAAGCCGCTCATCGTGCTTATTTCGGATATTCTCCAACTCGAGCAATTCGGTGTCATTGTTTCTGATGCACTGATCGCGCAGCTTGAAACGTATTGGCCGGGACCATACTCGATCATACTCCCGACGGCGGATGAGCAGTTTGAATATCTTCATCGTGGAACGAATGCAATCGCATTTCGTTTGCCCGACGATGAGCAGCTTGTAGCGGTAATCACCCAAGCTGGACCGATTGTTGCCCCATCAGCGAATGTTGAAGACATGCCTCCTTCAGGAACCATCGAAGAGGCACGCTCATATTTCGGTACAGACGTAGACTTTTATGTCGACGGTGGTGAATTACGCGGTAAACCGTCAACGATCATTTTTTTTGACGGAGACGAGGTCGTCGTCGAGCGAGAGTAACGTTTACGGTTTTACCTATCATTTCCGGCAAAGAAAAATTGTCGGGTAAGTTGGCAACACGGACCAATCTGGTTATAATCCTATCCATGCAAACTATGCTTTCGTCATCGGAGATCCGCTCTCGGTTTCTTCATTTTTTTAAACAGCGGGGTCATGCGATCATATCGAGTGCACCGCTCGTTCCGCTCAATGATCCGTCCGTGCTTTTTAATACCGCGGGAATGCAGCCATTGGTACCATATCTTTTGGGTGAGCCGCATCCGGCTGGGGTACGCATTGTCGACTCACAGAAATGTGTACGCACGGTTGATATTGATGAGATCGGAGATAATACACACGCAACTTTTTTTGAGATGCTCGGAAATTGGTCCCTCGGTGACTACTTTAAAAAAGAAGCGATCAATTGGAGCTATGAATTTCTCACCTCAAAGGAGGATGGTTTAGGACTTGATCCGAACAGGCTTTACGTAACCGTCTTTGGTGGTAACCAGGATGCGCCGAAGGATACGGATGCGCATGCGACCTGGACGGAGCTATTTGCACGGGCCGGAATTAAGGGTGAACGCATCTACTATATGACCGCCGATGCAAGAGGCAAGGAGCCTAACTGGTGGAGCGCCGGGGATTCTGGCCCCTGCGGGCCGGATAGTGAGATGTTCTACGACGTGACCGGAACGTTAGATCTTGGCATGACAAAAGAAGAATATATGGCCGCCGATGATAGGCAAGACATCGTCGAGATCTGGAACGATGTCTTCATGGAATATCTGAAAAAAGACGGGAGTGTGGTAGGGAAATTGGAAAAACAAAACGTAGATACCGGAAGCGGTCTCGAGCGCGTAACAATGGTCGCTCAGGGAAAGAACAACATCTTTGCAACGGATATGTTTTCAGATGTGATGGAATTCCTTAACGGCAGATCTCCGGAGGGAGTCATGAGAACAAAACGTATCGTTGCCGATCATATTCGCACCGCGGTTTTCTTGATAGGGGACGGTGTCACTCCTTCAAATACGGACCAGGGCTATATTTTGCGTCGCCTTATTCGTAGGGCGGTACGCTTTGCCGACGACCTTGGTTTGGCTCAAAAAAAAGGTGAAACGCGAAGTGATCTTTCTGCCGTTGCCGACATGTTCATCAAAAAATATTGCGACGTATATCCTGTGCTGCTCGAACATTCGCAGGCGATATTCACGGAGTTGGAAGAAGAGGAGAAGCGATTTCGTGAAACGCTCTCACGCGGGATGCGGGAATTTGAAAAGTTGGCGACAAAGGATATTTCCGGGGATGACGCGTTCACCTTATTTTCTTCGTATGGATTTCCGTTCGAGCTGACAAAAGAACTTGCCGATGAAAAGGGTGTCGTCGTCGATGAGCTCGGTTTTTCCGAGAACATGAAAAAACACCAATCGCTCTCGCGTGCAGGTTCTGAGCAAAAATTCAAAGGAGGACTTGCCGATGACTCTGTCGCAACCATTCGACTTCATACCGCTCATCACCTGCTTCTGCGCGCACTGCAGCTTGTTTTGGGCCCCGATGTGCATCAGCGCGGGTCAAATATCACTCAGGAACGCCTACGCATTGATTTCGCACACGGAACAAAGATGACTGACGAACAAAAAAAAGCAGTTGAAGATCTCGTGAATGAGAAGATTGTTGAAAACCTGCCGGTCATCAGAACCGAAATGAATCTTGGCGACGCTGAGCTGCTCGGAGCCGAACATGAGTTCGGAGCAAAATACCCTGATCGAGTCTCAGTGTATTCCGTAGGACCAAAAGGTGCGACGCGTGAAGATCCTCAGTTTGACAAAAGATTTTCAATAGAATTCTGCGGAGGCCCACACGTGAATCGCACCGGAGAGTTGGGGAGGTTTAAAATATTAAAGGAGGAGGCCTCAAGTCAGGGCGTACGTAGAATAAAGGCAATACTCGAATAGAAAGTTGCGCGCGAAGCGCTTGCGTGAAGTTCATTCCCATGAACTTTTTGAGCCAGAGAGAAGAGGCAAGTAGTCAGGGTGTACGCAGAATAAAGGCCATACTCGAATAAAAGCTAGCGAACCAAAGTCGGCGCGTGAGGTAAATACCCACAGTAGTACGAGTATTCTTTGTGTCAGGCGTGGTATAATTTTCTCATGTCGCTATTTCGCAGTAATAACAAAAACGGGCAGCACTTCATCATTATTTTCGACATTGGAAGCGCTTCGATTGGCGGTGCATTTGTAAGTATCGATTCGACTCGCACACCCGAGATCATTTTTTCTATACGTAAAGATATCCCATTTCAGGAAAAACTGAGTTTTGAGCGTTTTTTGGCCTCGATGATAACAACGTTAAAAGAGATGTTTGAGGTCATGCAAAAGGCTGGTGGGGGAGTAAAAGTAGATCAGGCATTCTGCATCCTTGCGTCGCCTTGGTATGCCTCTCAAACAAGACTCGTGCACTACAATCAACCGACTCCATTCTTGGTCACCGAGAAGGGTCTCTCAAAGCTCATTCAAAAAGAGATCAGGCTGTTCAGGGACTCAAAGTTGTTTGAACACGCAAGTATCGACAATGTGCTCCCCGAGATCATGGAATCAAAAAGTATCCAGATCAAACTTAACGGATATGAAGTGAGCGATCCCTACGGCAAGCGCGCATCGGAGCTGGAGATCGCTTTGTACATCAGCATGATCCCTTCAAATATCTTTTCATCGATCAGGGGTGCCATCACGAAATTTTGGCATTTACCCGATGTGCATTTTTCATCATTTTCTTTGACTGCTTTTGATACCATTCGCGGCATCTTCGTCGACGAATCAAGTTTTTTGTTCATGGATATCTCAGGAGAAGTGACCGACATTTCGCTTGCGAGGGACAATGTGCTGCTCGAATCCATTTCGTTCCCCGCAGGAAAGAACATGCTTATTCGCGGGATCATCAAGGGGATGCACTCGACACCGACGGCGGCGGCTTCTGAAATGAAACTTTATTTGGAGGGAAAGTCCACACACGAGCATGCGAAGCAGATCGAGGAGATCCTCAGTGCGGAAACAAAAGAATGGAGGATATTCTTTGAAGACGCCCTTGCTCAATTCGCATCAGAATTTCCAATTCCGAGAACAATCTTTTATACTGCTGATGATGATGTCACAAAGTGGTTCGAGGGTGCGATCCGTGAGGCAAATTTTATGCGTTTTTCACAAGAGGAAGGGCAATTCTTGGTACGTTCGCTCGGCAATGCATTCTTAAGCAAGTTCATTCAAGTGCTTGAACCTGACTTTCAAGACCCATTTTTGGCGATCGAGACGATATTTGCGAATAAGGTTACTACATTATCAAAAAAATAATTCATCAGTATGGCGAAATATTTAATTCAAGACATTATTCCTCCGGAAAAGCATACCCATAGAGGTGATGGCGATAATACAATTCATCACAAAGCCCCGGAGAAACCGCGTGCCCATACGACACATAAGGCGGTCATGCATACTGCAACACATCCTGGAAAAAAGGAGGTCCATGAGTCGGTACATGAGGAGGAAATGCCAACTGAAAACCATGAGCCAGTGGTGGTCGAGGATCCAAAGGAGATGCTCATTGAGCAATTGAATTCTCCGGAAATCGAAGAAAGAGCGGTCGAAGATGAGGTTCCTCATTCGCAAAATTATTTCTCGAGCGTGAAGGACACAGTAACCCCTGCTGCGACTTGGCCGTACGGGCAGAGCAGAGAAAGCACCGGGGCATACGTTCCGCCACGGTCTAGCGTGAATTTTGGCGGTGGAAGAGGGGGGTCTGGCGAGCGATCTTCTTGGAAGAGAGGGTGGATACCATGGATACTTGGCATCGCACTTGTTTCCGTTGTGTTTGTGCTCGGGATGAATTATTTTTCGGGTGCTACTGTTACCGTATTGCCAAAGCAGGACAGCATACCAATGGACCAGAAGATAACTATCCTCAAAAATCCGCTGAATAGCGAATTGCCGTACTCGGTCATGAAGGTCTTTCTGGAAGAGACGCGTGAAGTTCCCGCAACAGGAGAAAAAACGGTCACCGCGAAAGCTTCGGGGAAGATCATTGTGTACAATACGCAGACAGTTTCACAGCGTCTTATAAAGAATACGCGTTTTCAGAGTCCTGCAGGTAAGATCTATCGTATCAGCGATTCGATCAATGTTCCAAAGGCCGTTACGTTGAATGGAAAGACGACACCCGGCAGTTTGGAGGTCACCGTATATGCCGATGAAGCGGGCCCCGATTTCAATACCGAGCCGGTTGACTTCACTGTTCCCGGCCTCAAGGGGTCGCCGACGTTCACTAAGGTTTACGCACGCTCAAAAGGACCCATAACCGGAGGAGCATCCGGTACGATAAAAAGTGTCTCTGATCTTGACCTTAAGCAGGCGAGCGATGATCTCCGCATCCAACTTGAGACAAAGCTGCGCACCAAAGCACGCGGCGATCTTGCGCCTAATCAGATAGGATATGATCGCGGTATGCTTGTGCAGCTCGAAGACGCAGCGCTCTCGAAGGCTCAATCTTCAAGCCCCGATAAGGCAGTTGTCTCCCAAACTGGGAACGCGTATTTCCTTGTATTTGATAGAACTGAATTAACACGAGCTATCGTTCGGTCTCTAATTCCAACATACAACAACGAGGAGGTCACGATAGGTAATCTTGAGAGCCTCGAACTTGAATTAGCGGAAATGAGTGGCGCCGACCTCTGGAAGAGTGAAAAACTAGATATTGTCCTGCGGGGAACCCCTTCTCTCGATTGGAAGGTCGACGAGGTCGCGATCAAAACGCTAATACTGGGAAAACCAAAAGAGAATTTCAATGCGCTACTCTCTCAATTTCCGACAATAGACCGTGCGAGCGCTACGATCCACCCTGTTTGGAAGCGTTCATTCCCAACGGATGAAAAGGATATCACGATCAAAGTAGTCACAGAAATGCCAAAATAGCAGATGAATATTTCATTAATTTCACAAAAATAGTGAAAAAGTGTCGATTATGCACAGATTAATTGAAGCATGGGCTTGACCGAAGTTAGCGCCTCTGCTAGTATCTGGACACCCATTTTTGACATGAGTGACGACAAGCAAAAGGAGTCGACGATCATCGGTACGGTCATCGAAGCTCTCCCAAACACAATGTTTCGTGTCCAGACAGAACCTGGACTTGAAGTGCTTGCGTACCTTTCCGGCAAAATGCGTATTCATCGCATAAAGGTTCTCGTAGGTGACAAGGTGTCACTCGAAGATAATCCTTATGGTGGGAAGTTGAGAATCGTTAAACGAATGTAATTTGCATCAAAAGGACCGGTCTTGTACGACGATTATGTCGTATTGAGATTTGTTTTTATCACAATAATATGCGCGTAAGAGCTTCAGTTAAAAAAATTTGTGCGAAATGTAAATCCGTCAAACGCCGGGGGACTATTTACGTCATCTGTGAGAATCCCCGACATAAGCAAAAGCAAGGCTAATTATTTTATTATATGCGTATCCTTGGTATCACCGTTCCGGAGAATAAACAATTGTGGGTAGGACTCACCGTCTTTTACGGTATTGGATTTATGACGGCGAAGAAAATTTTAAAAGAGGCCGGTGTTCCTGAGACAAAAAAGCCTGCGGACATATCGACAGAAGAAGAAGCAAAGATCCGTAAGCAGATTGAAGGAATGACAATCGAGGGTGATCTCAAGCGCGAGAAGGCTGCGAACATTAAGCGCCTTAAAGATATCAAATCATACAGAGGTTCACGTCACACGCGCGGACTTCCGTCACGAGGACAGCGCACAAAGACCAATTCCCGTACCGTAAGAGGAAATGTACGAAAGACGATGGGCAGCGGTCGACGCAAGCTCGAAAAGAAATAATCAATGACATTAACAGCGTAAGCAACGAACAATGGGTAAGAAACGAATAGTCAAAAAGGCGGGAGGCAGCGTAGATCAAGGTCTGAAAGCGCGGTCACTTTCGCGTGTGCCGAAAAAGAAGATCTCGCATGCGATCCTCAATATCCAGTCAACCTACAACAATACCATCGTCTCGCTTGCGGATTCGGAAGGAAAGGTGCTTATGTGGTCAACTTCCGGCTCACTCGGATTCAACGGGGCAAAGAAGGGGACTCCGTTCGCAGCCGCAAAGATTGGAGAGCTCCTCGCAGAAAAGGCGCAATTGATGGGACTGAAGTCTGTAGATGCGATCGTGAAGGGGGTCGGCAGTGGTCGCGAGTCTGCGATCCGCGCGTTCATCGCGAAGGGGGTTGAGATTACCTCCATCAAGGATAAGACCCCCGTGCCGCATAACGGACCCCGAGCAAAGAAACCCCGCCGCATTTAATCCTCACCAATCAAAGAACATATGTCTGATGCAAAATGTAAAATATGCCGACGTGCAGGAGAAAAACTTTTTTTGAAGGGTGATAAGTGCTTTACCGCAAAATGTATTTTTGAAAAACGTCCTACCCCTCCCGGAAAACCGATCAGTGAGCGCAAGCACCGCAGTATGGTGACCGAATACGGCACACAGCTGAAAGAGAAGCAGAAGATTCGCAATACCTATGGTGTTTCGGAAAAGCAATTCCGTACCTATGTTATCAACTCGACCAGCGAGAAGGGTTCCCCGGTTGACCATTTATTTGAGAACCTAGAACGTCGTCTTGATAATGTCGTCTACCGACTTGGCTATGCCGTTAATCGTACTCAGGCCCGCCAAATGGTCTCTCACGGTCATTTCGTTATCGGAAAAAGGAAGATTACCATCCCGTCATATCGCGTATCCACCGGAGAGGTGATCGTCGTTCGTGAGGGAAGTAGGAAATCTCCACTTTTCACTGGTGCATCCGAGAAATTATCGAAGCATTCCGCACCCGCGTGGCTTTCAACCGATCCTGTCAAACTCACTGCTGAAGTTAAGGGTGTACCAAAGTACAGTAAAGACGCACTCAGCTTTAACGTTCAATCCGTAATTGAGTTCTACAGTCGCTAGTCGTTGAAGTAGAAGTATTGTATAATGTTTTGTCGAGGATCTATCAAAAGCTATCGTTATTAAGCCATAATCGCCAATTGCCATGCCTGACTACAATGTCGCGTTGCCATCGAAGCCAAAACCTATCCGCGAGGAGGGTTCTATGGGAGTGTACGAGATAGAGGGACTTTACCCGGGTTACGGTCATACGCTCGGAAACTCTCTGCGCCGTATCATCCTTTCTTCGCTTCCCGGTGCTGCGCTTACATCACTGAAGATTGATGGCGTTTTGCACGAATTTTCCACGATCGAAGGGATCAAGGAGGACGTCATAACGTTGATCCTTAATCTGAAAAAAGTACGCATCAAGATGCTTACCGATGAGCCCCAGACCATCACGCTTTCGCTCAAGGGCGCAAAGAAGGTGACCGCCGGAGATATCACGATCAACGGTCAGGTGGAGATATTGAATCCTGAGCAATACATCTGTGAAATGACCGATAAGAATGCGGTTGTGAATGCAGAGATGAAAGTTGAAAAAGGACTCGGCTATCTTGCAAAGGAGTCGATTCAGAAGGAGAAGGTTGAGATCGGAACGATCGCGCTTGATGCGGCATTTACCCCTATTCGACGAGTCAATTACGAAGTGGAGACGATGCGTGTTGGAGATCGCACTGATTACAATCGTCTGAAGATCACAATCGAGACCGATGGAACACTCACTCCGCGCTCGGCTGTTGAGAACGCTATTGAGATCATGATTCATCAGTTGAAAGCGATCATCGGATTCAAGGAAGAGGAACTGATCAAGGAAGAGGTTCACGAGGTCACGGAGGAGTCCCATGAATCGACGGAGGGTGAGGGTGGAGTGGATACGGAGTTCTTGAAAACTCGCATCGACTCGCTTGATCTTTCTGCCCGAACCCAGAACGCACTCACCGGAGCAAATATCCGTACCGTAGGAGGGCTTGTTCGTAAAAAGGAAGAGGATCTCATGGACCTCGACGGACTCGGAGAGAAAGGAGTCCAGGAGATCAAGCGCGCCCTATCGAACTTCGGCGTCACCCTAAAACAATAATAGCGATTAACCAGTAGTCATTACCAAACACGCGTATGAGACATCACAACAAAAACAAGAAATTCGGACGACAGGCAGGAGTACGTGAGGCACTCATGCGCTCTTTGGTGCTTTCGCTCTTGACGCATGAGAAGATAATGACTTCAGAGGCAAAGGCTAAGGCGCTTCGACCAATGGTTGAAAAGATGATCACCAAGGCTCGTGAGGGCGGAATACCGGTGGTTCGTCTCATCAAGTCACGTCTGTACAACAACACCGATATCACCAACAAGCTCGTGAAGGAGATCGCCCCAAGATACAAAGACCGAAAGGGAGGATATACGCGTATCACGAAGATCGGTTCACGAAGCGGCCGTGGTGATGCAAGTCCGCTTGCGACGATCGAACTTATTTAATATTTCTTACCAAAAGAACACCATCATGGAACATGTCATAGACGCAACAGGAAGAGCTCTCGGACGAGTCGCAAGTGAAGCGGCGTCGGTACTTTTGGCTAAGAACACCACTTCTGGCGCGAAGAACGTCGTTGCAAACGTCACCGTGCGAGTGAAGAACGCAAGCGCGCTCTCGATCTCAGACAAAAAGATGAAGCAAAAGACCTATCATAGCCATAGTGGCTACCTTGGTAGTGATCGGGCACTTACGCTTAGTCATATCATTGAAAAAAAGGGTCACGGAGAAGCGATCATTCGCGCAGTGAAAGGAATGCTCCCAACAAATACACTACGGGACAAGAGGCTTAAACATTTAATTATTGAAGACTAAACGTATGCCAACAGCAGCAACACCAAAACCAAAGGCAGCAGCAAAGCCCGCAACGAAGGCGGCTGCGAAGGGTACCGCAAGATACATTGAAGCAGTGGGTCGCCGAAAGACCGCTATCGCTCGTGTTCGGGCAACGGAATCTTCAAAGAACTCATTCAAGATCAATGACCGTACTCTTGAGAGCTATTTTGGCACAATGGAACTTCAGTCAATTGTGAACGCGCCGCTTGATCGCGAAGGATTCGTCGTGAAGTATGCGGTGACCGTCAAGGTCGTCGGAGGGGGAACACACGCTCAGGCAGAGGCAATCCGCCACGGTCTTTCCCGTATCATCGTTATGGAGGATGCGGAACAGAAGGCAGAGCTCAAGAAACTCGGATTCATCAGACGCGACCCTCGTAAGGCAGAGCGCAAGCATTTCGGGCTCAAGAAGGCTCGCAAGGCGTCACAGTGGAGTAAGCGTTAATACACAGCGTATTTTATCGAAGAACTCCTCAAAAAGGAGTTTTTTGATTTTCATTATTTTTTTTGCTACACTCAACACATTATGGACGATAAACAACAAACTGGTTCTGACGACCGCACGACGCAAGACTTTCCATTAGGTGGAGGGGTAGATATCGTCGGAAGCGATGACGTTGCCGACGATGTACAGATAGAATCATACAATGACGACGTAGACGGAGGCGGAGAAATGACTCCTCGTGATCACATCAAGCTGTTGCGCGAGAAACTGCGCGAGTCGAACGCGTTAAAACAAGAGTACCTCGACGGATGGCAGCGGCTAAAAGCGGACTGCGTCAATTACAAAAAGCGTGAAGAAGAGGGGAAGGGAGAATTCCTCAAATTCGCCCGCGAAGGAATCATTACCGACCTGCTTCCGGTGTTAGAGAGTTTTCATATGGCATTTTCGAACAAGGAAGCATGGGGTAAAGTTGACCCCTCCTGGAGGACTGGCGTTGAGTACATTCACACCCAATTGCTGCAAGTGCTTGCGGGGCACGGCCTCACTCAAGTGGACCCTATCGGTGCCGTATTTGACCCAAATGAGCATACTTCTATCGGAACGGTGCCGACAGATGATTCGTCGCTTGATCACAAGGTGGCGGAGGTAGCACAGTTGGGGTACCGACTTTCCGGCAAGCTGATCCGATCTCCAAGAGTGAAAATTTATACCCAAGGATAACATCATGCAACCTTTTGGAGAAAGCGCAAGTAACAGTGTGTACTCAACGTAATGTTCAAGTTTATTTAGCAATACTATTCATAAGCTCACATTCAAACATATATGGCAAAAGTACTCGGAATTGACTTAGGAACGACAAATTCAGCAATGGCGATCGTCGAAGCGGGAGAGCCGAAGATCGTCGAAAATATCGAAGGTGTACGAACGACGCCGTCTATTGTCGCACTCTCGAAAACAGGGGAGCGCTTGGTCGGTTTGACCGCAAAACGTCAGGCGGTAACAAATCCTGAGAACACGCTTTATGAGATAAAGCGCTTGATCGGACATAGCTTCGAAGAGGAGTCTGTGCAGCGTGATCAAAAAGTAGTCCCGTTCAAGATCGAACAGGGAGACAACAATGGTGTAAAGGTAAAGATGGGCGACAAGTCTTTCCGCCCTGAAGAGATCTCTGCAATGGTGCTTTCGAAATTGAAGGCTGACGCGGAAGCAAAGCTCGGCGAAACGATCACCGATGCCGTCATTACTGTTCCGGCATACTTCAACGATGCACAGCGTCAGGCGACCAAAGATGCCGGTACGATTGCGGGCTTCAATGTCCTTCGTATCATCAATGAACCCACTGCGGCGGCACTTGCATACGGCTTTGATAAGAAAAAGAACGAGAAGATCGTTGTGTACGATTTTGGCGGCGGAACGTTCGACGTTTCGGTACTTGAGGTTGGTGACGATGTGATCGAGGTCAAATCGACCGACGGTGATAGTCACATGGGTGGAGGTGATATCGACCAAAAGATCATGGCGTGGATCGTTTCAGAGTTTAAGAAGGAATCCGGGATCGACGTATCAAAAGACATGCTTGCGACACAGCGCCTGAAGGAGGCTGCGGAGAAGACGAAACACGAGCTATCAAATATTCCGGAATCAGAGATCAATATCCCGTTCATTACCTCAAACGCCGACGGGCCAAAGCATTTGTTGCTGAAGATGTCGCGTGCCAAACTCGAAGAACTCGCGATGGAGTATGTCGATCGATCGATCGAGATCACCAAGCGTGCGCTTGATGCGTCCGGACTCAAGGTGGGGGACATCAATGAGATACTTCTTGTCGGTGGACAGACGCGCATGCCGCTCATGATCGCACGAGTAAAGGAGCTCTTCGGAAAGGAGCCAAATCGTACGATCAATCCGGACGAAGTCGTCGCTGTTGGCGCAGCGATCCAAGGAGGGATATTGAAGGGTGACGTGAAAGATATACTTTTGCTTGATGTCATTCCACTTTCATTCGGAATCGAAACCATGGGTGGCATTGCTACGAAGCTGATCGAACGAAACACAACGATTCCCGCGTCGCGCTCTCAGATATTTTCAACGGCAGCAGATAATCAAACTTCAGTCGAAGTGCACGTCTACCAAGGTGAGCGCGGAATGGCCGCAGACAATAAGTCGCTTGGCCGGTTCATTCTTGATGGTATTCCACCCGCACCGCGCGGAATGCCTCAGGTTGAGGTGACCTTTGACGTGGACGTTAACGGAATTCTCTCAGTGAAGGCTAAAGATAAAACATCAGGAAAGGAACAATCGATCCGTATCGAAGCACGCTCATCATTGTCCAAAGATGATATCGAACGCATGAAGAAAGAAGCTGAGGTTCATGCTGATGATGACAAAAAGAAACAGGAGGCGGTTGAAGTAAAAAATATCGCTGAGACCCTCGTCTACACTGCAGAAAAAGCACTCAAAGATAACGGGGATAAAATTCCCGCTGACATTAAGGCTGACGTCGAGGTAAAGATCGCTGAAGTCAAAAATGTCAAAGATGGTACCGATGTGGAGGCGACAAAGAAGGCAACCGAAGAGCTTTCCTCGCATATGCAGAAGATCGGCGAAGCAATGGCAAAACAAGCCAGTACCACGGAAGGTGCACCGCAGACACCACCGGAGGGCGGCGAGGCGGCGGGAACTGCACCCGAAGGCACCGTGCACGACGTCTAGGAGGAAGGAACGGTTAGGGAATAATATCCCTGAAAAGAAAAGTCGGACGCATGTCCGGCTTTTTGTGCTACAAAAAACGTCAGCATGAATAATATAGCTTGTCAAACATCGTCGATATCTGTATAATGCTCCCGTATGGCAAAAGACTATTACGAAATATTGGGTGTAGGGAAGACCGCCACGAAGGAAGAGCTGAAAAAGGCTTTTCACAAACTCGCGCATAAATATCATCCCGATAAAGCCGGTGGCAATGAAGCAAAGTTCAAAGAAATGAACGAGGCATATCAAGTGCTCTCCGACGAGTCAAAACGCAGTCAGTACGATCAGTATGGGAGCGCATCTTTCGATGGCGGAGGCCCACCTCCAGGAAGCGGATTTAGCGGGCAAGGGTACGGAGGCGGCGGATTCGAGGGGGTTGATCTCGGTGATATCTTCAATGACTTCTTCGGTGCGGGGTTCAACGGAGGTAGCGGGCAGCGCGTCGAACGCGGTCGGGATATTTCTGTTGATATAGAGATCTCATTTGAAGAAAGTATTTTTGGCACTAAACGCAAAGTGCTTCTCGGTAAAACCTCAACATGCGACATGTGCCATGGATCGGGCGCAAAACCAGGTACGAAGCTTAAGAAATGCGTAACGTGCAGCGGAAAAGGACGCGTCAATGAATTGCGAAAATCATTTCTTGGTACGTTCTCTACCGTAACAACCTGCAATGTCTGTAAAGGTATTGGAGAGATTCCCGAGGAGAAGTGTAAGTCATGCTCCGGATTGGGCGTGGTAAAAAAACAGGAAGAGATCGAGATCAATGTCCCCGTCGGTATCAATGCCGGCGAAATGCTTCGCATGAGCGGAAAGGGTGAGGCGGTCTCACGTGGAATTGCCGGGGACCTCTACATCAAAGTACACGTGAAGCCGCATGCACTCTATCATCGTGAAGGGAATAATTTGGTGATGGATCTTGATGTGAAACTCTCGGATGCACTTCTTGGTGCAACATACAAGATCACGGCGCTTGACGGGAAGCAGCTTGATGTGAAAATTCCGGAGGGCGTGAAATTCGGTGACACACTTCGGCTTAAGGAAAAAGGGATAGCGAATTCCGGCCGCGGCAGAACGGGCGATATTCTCATTCACGTGAACATCAAGACCCCCACCCGCCTTTCAAGTAAAGCAAAGAAACTCATTGAAGAATTGAAACAAGAGGGGGTATAATTGGTGTCTCTCAGTTGCATGCCCAGAAAGATCATGACTACAAATATTCAAATCCTTCGCGACGAAAATCTATCGGTATATCCTGAGTTCGATCAACATCGAAGAGTGGTCCGTTTTGAAGATTCGACATCCGGTCTTGTGGGATTCATTGCTATTCATCGCGAGCGTGGACCGCTTTCGACGGGCGGAACGCGATATGTGTCATATCCGAATGAGGCAGATGCGATCCGTGATGCCTTACGCCTCTCTCGTGCGATGACCGCAAAATGTGTCGTATCGGGATTACCCTATGGGGGTGCAAAGGGGGTGATCATGGCAAGACAGGGTGGAATACAGAAATCCAAAGAGCTCCTTGCTGCATACGCCGGCGTCGTTGAATCCTTAGGCGGAGCATTTCGTACGGGTGAAGATGTGGGAATGACCGAGCAAGACGTACAGATCCTGCTTTCCCATTCGAATTTTTTCAATGGAAAAAGCGATATCGCCGGAGACCCGTCTCCGTTTGCAGCTGAAAGCGTCGCCCTTGTGATGGATCGTATCTCCCAACTGCATCTCGGCGTATCGCCCGAAAAGCTTCGCATAGCGGTGAAAGGGATCGGTAAGGTCGGCGGGGCGCTCGTGAAGATTCTTGCCGCTCAGGGTGCGAATGTCAGCATTGCCGATGTGAACAAGGATGCGCTAGAGCAGGTCCGAGGTCTCTATCCCGCTATTGCTGAGATCTCTCCGGAAGAGATTGCGTTCACTGATTCAGATATTTATGCGCCGTGCGCGCTCGGAAATGAGGTGAATGAAGGAACCATCGATCGTTTTCAAGCGAAGATGCTCTGTGGCGGAGCGAATAATCAGCTGGCCGATCCGCGATTCGCAAAGATCCTTGAGTCACACAACATCCTATATGTTCCCGATTATCTTGCAAATGCCGGCGGGCTGATCAACGTTTCGGACGAGCTTGAGCCTGACGGCTATCATCGCAACCGCGTTACGGAACGTATAAACGCGATCGGCACACTCGCCGAAAAGCTCTATCTCTCTTCTCGTAACAATACGCGGACATTCCTCGAAGAGGTTGAAGAATATGTACGCGCAAATGTATAAGAGATGAATTTTCATATGGCACAAAAGATGAACACCGCGGAATTCCCCGATCTCGGCACATTGGAAGAGCAGGTACTGTTTGCATCGCATTATGCCGTTCGCGCTCCATCGACTCACAATTCGCAACCCTGGCTTTTCCGGATCGGGGCTAATACCGTCGAGGTCCACGCAGACTGGGCAAAGAAATTACCCTATGGCGACAAGGACGGCAGAGATATGTGCATCAGCGTCGGCGCATGCATTGAACATACAAGGGTGGCATTCTCATATTTTGGGATGCTTGAGGGTCTTGTCGTAAATGAAGCGGTCGTGCTTTCGGATAAAAAGCCGATCGCGATATTCATGGTCCATCGCTCGACGGGGACAGACGAGACATTGCTTCAGACCATATGTGCGATCGAAGGTCGCTTCAACGCACGAGGACCATTCCTCAAAAAAGAGATCCCCCACGCATTGTTACGCGGCATTGAGGAGGCGAGCGAGCCGGGTATATCTTTTGCGATACTTACCGAACATGCGGACATAATGAGATTCGCAGACCTTACTGGAGAGGGAATGCGGGTGGCACATCGTGTGCCTGAGTTTCGGGGCGAGATCGCAAAGTGGATGATCAATAATTACTCAAAGAAAAAGGAGGGTATACCCGGGTATACGATGCTTGCCCCGGGACTGCTATCGCTTATTCTTCCCTCACTCATCGGGAGATTCAACCTCGGGGGAGTTCTCTCAAAGCTCAACCATCTTTCCATTGCTTCTTCGTCAGGAGTGATCATATTTTCCTCTAAAGACTCACCAAGCAGCTGGGTGCATGTGGGGATGCTATTTGCGAGAATGTCGCTTTCACTCAACGTCGAAAACATTCGCACCTCGGTCTATGTTGCCTCGATCGAAATGCCCGACATACGCAGTCGGTTAAAGGAGCTCTTGCCGACCGATGAAATGCCACAATTTGCTTGTGCGTTCGGTTATCCGAAAGTTACCCTGCGCCAATCTCCTCGCCATGAACCTAAGGATCGTATGATACAATAGTTACGATGAATTCACTCTCATTCGACAACCGGACATATACGCCGATCATCTTTTCAGGCATTGATGCAGGATCTGAATTTTTGCTGTTTCGCACGCAATGGGAAAAGGCGAATGGCGCCCTTATCATCGTTGATGATGAAAAAGAACAAGCAAAAGAATACGGATTGCTGAGAGATCCCTCACTACTTAAATCCGGCACCGAGCCGGAGAGCGACTCTACGCTCGAATTTATTTGGATCGTCATTCCTTGGAGAAAAACAGCAGTTCGGACACTCGCCAAAGATGCCTACCGATCACTTCGCTCCTCACGCAATCACGATCTGCTCACAAAGGATGAGGCGAGTATTCTCTCAAAAAAAAGAATAGGCATTGCAGGACTCAACGTCGGCAACCCCGCGGCAATATGCCTTGCACAGGAGGGCATCGGTTCATATTTACGCATGGCGGACAATGACACACTTTCTCTTTCGAATCTTAATCGTTTTCGCGCGAGTATCGCAGATCTTGGTGTGAATAAGGCCGTACTTTCAGCTCGTCAGGCATACGAGATAGATCCTTTTCTCGAGATCGATGTTTGGGAGAACGGCGTAAGTCCTGAGAGCTTGTCCGAGTTCGTTAAGGGCATTGACCTCCTCATTGAGGAGATGGACGCACCACCACTGAAGTTGGCGATACGGGAGGAAGCAAAGAGGCAACACGTCCCCACCATTATGATAACCGGCAATGGGCATGATATCATCCTCGACATAGAACGTTTTGATACAGATCACGATCTACCACTTCTCTCGGGGAAGCTTACGAACGAAGTAAAGAGGCAGATAGCGCAGGGTCCAAAGAACTTCAAAGAAAAGGTTGCGCTCGCTCAAGATTTTATGGGCAAAGAATATCTTTGCGAACGACTGAACTCCTCATTCCAGGAAGTAGGGGAGACGCTCATCGGTATTCCCCAACTTGCGGAGGCTTCATTCCTACGCGGTGCCGTTCTCGCTCACGCATGTCGAGGCATCTTGCTCGGTGAGGAGGTCAAGAGCGGGAGGTATGCGTTCGGTTTGAGCGACCTTTATAATAAGCCCGTGTAAATATGTCTGATTCTTTCAAGGATACTCTCTGTGCGCTTCATAATAGACCCGAGACTGAGTGGCAGCGACGTGGTGATGCGTTCATGCTGAAACTCTTTCGCGATACCGCAAAGAACGTTCCGGCATATAAAGCATTCTTACGATCACACGGCGTAACCCCTGGCTCCATCCGAGACATCGCCACATTCAAAAAAGAGATACCGCTCGTAAGTAAGGAGAATTATTTAAAGGTCTACCCGCTCAATGAACTGCTTCCCGCCGGCGATATCGCAGGTGCACAGATGATATCAACGAGTTCAGGGTCGTCCGGCATACCATTCTATTGGCCGCGCAGCACGCACAACATCGACGAGGCGGCGCTCATTCACGAACTATTTCTTGTCGACATATTTCACATCAACAAAAAGCGCACGCTTCTTGTGAACACCTTCGCGATGGGCATGTGGGTTGCCGGAACAACGACATTTGAATCAGTTTCGCGCATTGCAGATAAATACCGCATAACCATGGTGACGCCGGGCATCGATATGGAGCAGATACTCACTACGATCAATGCATTGGGAAAATATTACGAGCAGATCATCATTGCGGGCTATCCTCCCTTTGTAAAAGATATCATTGATATCGGCAAAGAACGCGGGATCAAATGGCAGAAACTTAATGTACGATTTCTTTTTGCCGCAGAATCATTTAGCGAAGATTGGCGCGAGCATATGCATAAACTGGTCGGCTGCAAGGATCCGTTATCGGGATCGATCAATATTTACGGCACCGCAGATGCTCTTTTGGTGGCGCACGAAACGCCGCTTTCAATACTCATTCGCAAGCTCGCAACAAAGAGCGGGCGTCTTCACAAGAAACTCTTCGGCCCCGATCTGCGTATTCCTACATTGGCGCAATGGAATCCCTCGATGCGCTATTTTGAAGAACTTCCGGACGCAAAGATCATTTTCTCCGCAAACAGCGGTATACCGCTCATTCGTTATGACATTGGGGATACAGGAAATATTCTACACATCAAGGAAACAGCTGACCTTCTTCGATCAGAAGGTGTCGACTTAAAACACGAGGCGAAAGTTCACAATATTTCAAGGACGTTGTGGAATTTACCCATATTGACGATCTATGGTCGTGATCGCATGACCGCATCACTCTACGGTCTCAAAATCTATCCCGAGCACGTGCGTGGTGCACTCGAAGGCAAGACCGGAAGCAAGTATGCAACGGGGCGGTTCGTGATGACCACAAAACTTGATGCTGACCGGAACCAATACCTTGAGATACATATTGAGCTTCATTCAAAGATACAAAGCAATAAGAAGATCATCGAACATTTGCAGATGATCATGTTGAAACAATTACGAGCCGTCAATAGCGAGTTTAAGCGGCTACACGAATCACTTGGTGAGCGTGCAGTACCCAAGATAGTCCTGCATCAAAATCAGACATCATCATTATTCAGCCGCAAAGGGAAGCAGGTTTGGAAAGGCTAACGGCAATACATGTTATCTCTTACCATTGCCATCATCATATTGAACCTTTCTCTCGGACTAGCAATTCTCGTCCAATCTAAGAGGGGTGTCGACGCGGGTGTTTTCTTTTTGATCACGCTGGCATTTTCCGCACTTACTATCGCAAATTATCTCTCACTTACCACCGATCCCAACGTCGCACTGTATTGGGTTCGCGCGGAGATGTTTATCGCCGCATGGCATACGTTCCTCTTCTTTGTCTTTGTCCACGCATTTGCAAAAAGTCACTTTGAATATTCTCTCAAACACAGCCTCATCTTTACGGTACCATTCATCATCATCCTGGTGATCTCTGTCTCGCCCTACCTCTTTTCAGCCGTTGCCCTCAATAAGAACGGGCTCGTAGAGACGATCCCGGGGAATCTTTTCCCCGTCTTTGCCCTCTGGCTTCTGGGAACAATGTTCCTTTCAATGCGGCGTGTCGTCATAAATTTCCGGTCAAGTACTGGTACATTGCGCTCGCAGTGGAAATATCTGCTCATTGGTTCGTGCTCGACCTACCTCTTGCTTATTATTTTCAACTTCATTTTGGGGGGTTTTCTGCAAAACACAAGATTCCTTGCATACACTCCGATATTCTCCTTGCCTATTCTCTTTGCGACGGCATACGCGATCGTCAAACATAACCTTTTTGATATTAAGGTTCTTGCGACTCAGGCATTCGTCACGATCATTTCGATCTTTTACCTCGTGAGAATCGTCGTTGCAACAACAATGACCGATCGCGTGATCGGCGGAGTGATCTTTGTCACAACGGTATTCTTTGGCTTCCTGCTCATTCGGAGTGTCAAAGAAGAGATTCGAGCGCGTGAAAAGATTGCACTTATGGCGAAGAGCCTCACTGATACAAATTGGGAGTTGGCAAAATCGAACGAGCAGCTTCGCATCATCGACAAGCGCAAGAGCGAGTTTGTTTCCATCGTCTCACATCAGTTGCGCACCCCGATCACTGCCATGAAGGGCTACTCATCGCTCCTTCTTGAGGATTCCTACGGACCCATCACCGATGCAGTTCGCGCTCCGATAGAAAAAATATTCGTGTCGTCAAAACGTCTCGCAGAGATGGTGACCGACTTCTTGAACATCTCGAAGATCGAACAAGGAACAATGACCTACACGTTGACCCCGGTTGATGTTGGTACAATGATCACGGATCTCACCGAAGAATTTATCCCCGTGGCGCGTCTCAAGAACATTAGACTGCAGGCTGATGTTCCGACCAGTGAGAAGTTCATCGTGAATGCTGACGATGGAAAACTTCGCCAAGTACTGTCAAATCTTATTGATAATTCGATCAAATATACACCGCAAGGCGGAGTAGACATTTCTGTTGAAACGTTGCTCGAGCGCGACCTTATCCTCATTAAGATCAAAGACACGGGTATCGGGCTTTCCCAAGAGGACATCCACCATCTCTTCGGTAAATTTACCCGCGGTTCGGAAGGACAGCGGCACAACACTGATGGATCAGGGCTCGGTCTCTATGTAGCAAAGAAAATGCTCGAAGCACAAGGAGGAAATGTCTGGGTGGATTCAGAAGGCCCCGGCAAAGGTTCAACGTTCATCATTGAACTCCACAAGGAAGGAGAAAATTAATATGGGCTATTCCTATGCCTCTATTTCTGCTAAAATTGCCCCAATATGAGAAATACTGAGGATCGAGTACTGACGGGGGATAGACCGACCGGAAAGCTTCATTTGGGGCATTTTGCGGGCTCGATACAAAATCGACTAAAGATCCAGAACGGTGAGCTCAAGTTCAAAAATCCAATTGAGCAAATTTTCTATATGGTGGCGGACGTGCAGGCACTCACTGACAATGCAGACAACCCAGAAAAGGTGCGCTCATCGGTTCTTGAAGTGGCGCTCGACAATCTCGCATGCGGGATGAACCCCAAAAAAACAACGATGTTTATCCAGTCGCAGGTACCCGAGATTGCCGAACTCACTATTTTTTTTCTCAACCTAGTAACAGTATCTCGCCTCAAGCAAAATCCAACCGTAAAGACAGAGATCAAACAGAAGGGTTTTGGTGAGAACGTTCCGGCGGGATTTCTTGCATACCCAGTCTCTCAGGCGGCTGATATTCTTACCTTTAAAGCGAATCTCATCCCGGTAGGAGAAGATCAGAAGCCAGTCATCGAGCAGGCTAATGAATTGGGTGCTAAATTTAACTCAATGTATGGAGAAACATTTTCTTATATCACCCCGCTGCTACCTCCAAAGAATTCACCGGAATCTCGCATGCCAGGGATCGATGGCAAGGCAAAGATGTCAAAATCATTGGGGAATGCGATCTTTCTCGCTGATTCGGAAAAAGAGATCGAACAGAAGGTCATGCAAATGTATACCGACCCGAGCCATATCCATCTCGCAGATCCGGGTGAGGTCAAAGGAAATGTTGTCTTCACCTATCTTGATGTATTCGATCCAAAGAAAAAGGAGGTTGCGGAGTTAAAAAAACAGTATAAAAAAGGAGGGCTTGGCGACGTCGTGCTGAAAAAACGCCTTGCGGCCGTACTGAACGAGATGCTCATGCCCATCCGAGAACGACGTGAGGAGCTTGCACGCAATCCAAAGCATATTATGGACATCCTTGAGGCGGGAACAAAAGAAGCACGTCATACCGCAAAAGCTACTCTCGCCGAAGTTCGCGAACATATGAAGATCGATTATTTCGGGTAGCCGAAAATGATCTTGTTCAAAAATATAAAACCCCACATTGTGTGGAGATTTTTCGATTCATTTCGACAGATTTATCTGAAAAAATGCTACCATTGCGAATAGCAGTCATCCATGGGGTACCTGAGACGAATATCTGTGATGACTTTGCATATAACCGATAATTCGCTACTATAGAACATTATGACCACACGAACACTGATAGAAAATTTAAAGGATTCCATCGGGGAAACCGTCACCATTGCGGGATGGGTCGACATACGACGCGATCATGGCAAGCTCATTTTTATCGATATGCGCGATGCAACGGGAAAGGTGCAGGCAGTAGCGCTTCCGAACCATATCGAGGCACATGAAGCTGCGAACATGCTTCGTCCCGAATGGGTAGTCGAGATAGAGGGAAAGGTGAATGCGCGACCTGAAAAAATGGTCAAAAAGGACGAACTAAACGGAATGCTTGAAATCGAGATAGTTTCGGTCAAAGTGCTCAATAAGTCTGAGACACCGCCGATCGACGTACGCGGGGACGGCCGCGATATCGGAGAAGAGGTGCGACTCAAATATCGTTATCTCGACCTTCGTCGCCCCAGGCTCCAGCAGAATTTACGTTTGCGACACAAGATCGTACTGTTCATCCGAAATTTTCTTTCGAACAATGGATTCATTGAGATTGAAACCCCGCTTCTTTCTAAATCAACGCCGGAAGGATCACGCGACTTTCTTGTTCCCTCACGACTCGAGCAGGGGAAGTTTTACGCGTTACCCCAGTCACCGCAGCAATACAAGCAGCTCCTTATGGTTGCGGGATTTGAGAGGTATTTCCAATTTGCGCGTTGTATGCGCGATGAAGATACACGAGGAGACCGCCAACCCGAATTTACTCAACTCGATATGGAGTTGAGCTTCGTCGATCGTGAGGATGTCATGGCCTTGAACGAACAACTACTTATCGAGCTCGTGCAAAAGACTGCCCCCCACAAGAAGATCCAGCAGATCCCATTTCCTCGTATGACCTACGCCGAGGCGATGAAGAACTATGGGAACGACAAGCCGGATATCCGTACCGACAAAAATGACCCCGACCTGCTCGCATTCTGTTGGGTAATTGATTTTCCTTTCTTCGAAAAAGCCGATAAGGGAGGATGGACGTTCACACACAATCCATTCTCAGCCGCAAAAGAAGAACATCGCGAATGGTTAATGAACAAAGAACATATCGAGGAGATCTTAACGACGCAGTATGATGTTGCCCTAAACGGTTTTGAGATCGGCGGAGGCAGTATCCGCAATCATGACCCCAAGGCGCTTAGTTGTGTATTTGAGATCATGGGGCATAAAGAAGAGGACATTAAAGCAAATTTCGGGCACATGCTTGACGCTTTTTCCTACGGAGCACCCCCACACGGCGGTATCGCATGGGGACTCGACCGTCTCATGGCAATCCTCCAGAATGAACCGAACATTCGCGAGGTGATCGCATTTGCCAAGACCGGAGAAGGGAAGGACCTCATGATGGCCGCACCGTCAGACGTTTCACCCGAACAGCTTGTCGAGTTAGGTATACATATTGTGAAGTGATCAAGTTTGATCTTTCGGGAAACCCGAGAAAAATCTACTTGATTCGACCGCTAAAAGAATTAAAAAACACCTCATAATGTGAGGTGTTTTTAATGCTCGATCATGCTTTTACGTATTAAGGATCGCATGGAACATTTCCCGTTTGGGGTCGGGAATAGGTCCATAACCATTGGCGGACGTGTCTCCCAATTTCCAGCACAGATAGATGACCTCCAAAACCCCTACGAATGGGATGAGGAGCAAAAGAGACGCCCAGCCGGTTTGATTAATGTCATGAAGACGACGTACGGTCATACCAAATTCGAGAAGTAAAAGCACGATGGCGACGAGCATTCCGATGAATGGGATGAACGCAAGTAGTAATGCGAGAGCGATAGACCCGACTGCCCCATAGAGATAGTTCTGTCGATCAATCCGTCCGTAAAAAAGACGTTTCCAGTGAAGATCTTTTGCCGCATTTTTGGCATTCGCAAAAAGTCTATTAAGCTCATCTTGCACAGATTGCTCGGTGGTAGAAGTATTCTTTAAAACTTCGGGTACTTGTATTTGTGTATCGTTCATATGTTCATTAATTCTACCGAACAGTAAAAATATGACAACGTGTCGCAGTTCGCACGATAGTACACTGGGTCAGTAATGACATTTGTGCTAATATCGTTGAATGGATGAAGCGCAGGCAGTGCTGGGCGAGTACAAGGTTGGCTATCACGTGAAAACGGAGCATTTTGAGGGTCCGCTTGATCTTTTGCTGACATTGATCGAAAAACGAAAGCTTTTTATCAGTGATTTTTCGCTCTCCAAGGTTGCCGATGACTATATCGAACATATTCGCAGCTTCGAGACATTCCCGATGAATGACGTTGCAAATTTTCTTCTTGTCGCATCGACACTCGTGCTCATCAAATCAAAGGCGCTCCTCCCAGACCTTGATCTCACCAAAGAGGAAGAAAGTGATATTGATGACCTGAAGCGCCGCTTGGCGATGTATGAACTTTTTCGGAATCTTTCGCTTCATATTAAATCCAACTTTGGAAAACGGCTGATCTTTGAGCGAAGCGGGCGACCGGGTGTACAGGTTGTGTTTGCTCCGGACGTGCATATTTCTGCAGCAGAAGTCGGACAGTCAATAAAGAATGTAGTCAATGCACTGCCAAAGAAGGTGACCATCCCAAAGGCAACAGTAAAAAAGGTCATTTCATTAGAAGAGATGATGTCCAGGCTTTCGGACAGAGTCACGACGGCGCTGAAAACGAGTTTTACTCAATTTTCTCGATATAAAAAAGGGGAAGTCATGGAAAAAGAACATCGCGTCCTCATCATCGTATCTTTTCTGGCGATGCTTGAGCTTGTTAAGCAGGGCGTTGTACACGTTACTCAACATGAAGAGTATGGAGACATCGACATCGAAACACATTCATTTCAAACACCGAATTATGAGTAGCAGTATGCGGTGCGTGAGGCGGGCTTTCTTAAACGCCAATTTTTGTTAGACTATCAAACAACACCATGGAACTCGCAAAAGCCATATCTGCCTTATTGTTTTATCAAGCTGAGCCGATCACGGTAAAAAGGCTTTCCGGACTGCTCAAGCGGTCAGAAGAAGAAATTCGTGATGCCATAGCATCTCTTCCGGAGCGATTTAAGGATACCGGTATCATGCTCGTCCAAAATGGGGATGAAATCACACTCGGTACTGCATCTGAAGCAAGTTCGCTCATTGAGAGCATCACGAAGGAAGAACTATCGAAGGACCTATCAAAATCGGCACTTGAGACGCTTGCGATCGTGCTGTACAAAGGTCCAATCACGAGAAGTGAGATCGACTATATTCGCGGAGTGAATTCAACATTTATTCTTCGAAACCTGCTTATCCGTGGCCTCGTCGAAAAAGTAGACAATCCGAATGACCAGCGCAGCTTTCTGTATAAACCGACATTCCAGCTCCTTGAGTACATGGGTGTTCCTGACGTCAAAGACTTGCCCGACTATCATGATACACTCGTACAACTTGGATCATTTGTTGCCATAAAACAAGAAGAGGAAAAAACAGAAGGAACGGCGGTTAGTGCACCTCTCGCGATCGTTCCAGATGATAGCACCGATATCGCAGATACCGCTCGTGCTATGGAATTGAGTGATGAGGAACTTATCGAGGAGGCGGATATTGCCGAGGAAGACGAGGCGGGCGGGGGGTACGATGACCCTGAACTTCGCGCACACACTGACGCCGATCGACCCGAGTAACCATTATGACCACCGCACAGAAACTCCAGATCTTCCTCCTTGTACTTATCCTCGGCTTCCTCACGGGACCTCGAGTGATGCTCGCATTGTCTCGCCTCACACCGAACGATAAGATCACTTCTCCCGACATCGCACAGGTGGACACAGCAAGTGAGGCCATCAATGTGGCCTCCGCGACCTCAACTGCAACGACCTCTCCGTACGTCAAACTTGATCTTGTCGGAAAAGGTATCTATGTCTGGGATATTTCTGCGGGAAAGAAACTCTATTCCAAAAATGAACATAACCAGATGCCGCTCGCTTCGGTGACCAAGATGATGATGGCAGTTGTAGCAAAAGAATTGCTTCCGGATAACACAAAGATTGCTATCCGCCCCATCGACATTCTCACTGAGGGCAATGACGGATTGTTTGTCGGCGAAACATGGAGCTTTGATAAGCTGCTGAACTTTACGCTCATCGCATCGTCTAATGACGGTGCAAGCGCAATCGCCGGAGTCGCAGGAGCAACACTGCCGCACGCATCCTCAACTGACCCCCTCACGAATAAGCGGCTTTTCATTGAGAAAATGAACGAGAAGGCGCAATCGCTCGGTCTCGGAAATACTCATTTTCGCAACGAGAGCGGGCTGGATATGGCAAGCCTCACGTCGGGAGCATACGGTTCTGCACGTGACATGGCAATGCTTTTCGAATATGTTTTCCGAAAACACCCGGAACTTTTCGCACCGACCACCTACGCGCACCTAGATCTCACTTCAGAGAACGACATCGTGCATCATGTCACCAATACCAATCAAGACGTATCACGCATTACCGGGATCATAGGCTCAAAAACGGGGTATACCGATCTTGCCGGGGGGAATCTCGTTATCGTCGTTGATATCGGGATCGACCATCCGGTCGTGATTGCAGTACTCGGTTCAACCGTTGACGGTCGATTCACTGACGTTGAACAATTGATCGACGCAACGGTAACGGAAATAACAGGAAAAACGATTACCAGGTAGGCATTGATTCGGTATTGAAATTTCGCATCGCTGTTTGTCAAAAAACATGAAATCCAAAGTGAATATTATGGGAATTAATCAGAATATCGCACAGCATTTTTGTATTACAATAAAGCAGTGTGAAATTCTACTATCGGCATGATCACCGACGTCATTAAAATACTCGTTCCTGCAGCGCTCGCCTTTTTTATCGGCATCATCATGACGCCGTTTCTCGCAAATTTTTTATATAAGAACAAGATGTGGAAAAAATCGAGTGTGAAAAACACGATCGACGGCGCAGCTGCCACTATTACGGGAAAATTGCATAATGATGAAGCGCGTAAAACTCCGCGCATGGGAGGAATCCTTATCTGGGGAAGTGTCGGTGTTACGATCGGAATACTCTGGCTCCTTTCTGTGTTTTTTCCAAATGACATAACCGGGAAATTAAATTTCTTTTCCCGCAATCAAACATGGTTGCCTGTTTTTACGTTGATTGCTGGCGCACTCTGCGGCCTCATCGACGATTATCTTGTTTGCCGTGATGCCGGGTCGTACAAAGGCGGGGGATTATCACTGAAAGCGCGATTATTCTTTGTTTTTCTGCTCGGTGTACTCGGTGCATGGTGGTTCTACTACAAACTCGATGTGAGCAGTATCTTTATTCCATTCTGGGGAGACCTGCACGTCGGTATATTGCTCATCCCGATATTCATCATTTTTACCATCGGCATGTACTCCGGTGGCATCATCGACGGTATCGACGGATTGGCCGGCGGAGTCTTTGCGTCGATCTATGCAGCTTACGCCGTCATTGCGTTCGCGAACGGACAAGTCGACATCGCCGCTTATGCGTCTGTCGTCGTCGGAGGACTCTTGGCGTTTCTCTGGTTCAATATTCCTCCTGCGCGCTTTTTTTGCTCTGAAACGGGAACGATGGCGCTCACGACGTCACTCGTCGTCGTAGCATTTCTCACCAATGCAGTCGTCGTGCTGCTGATCATCGGGTTTTTGCTCGTAGCAACGAGTGCATCGAGCGTCATACAGATAGTGTCAAAAAAATATCGCGGTAAAAAAGTGTTCATCGTTGCGCCGTTGCACAATCATTTTCAAGCTCTTGGTTGGCCACATTACAAGGTCACCATGCGTTACTGGGTCATCAGTTTGATACTCGCGGTCATCGGTGTCATCATTCAATTGATCGGATGAACGTGATCTTTGGAGATCACAACCCCTACTTCGACGGCAACTTGTGGACAAGCGAATCGGCGGCGTGCTGTATAATGATGTAATGCAGCAACATCGAGATGTCGATAAAATTTTTCTCGCGATCGTGATCGTGCTCATTGGTCTTGGCTTCCTGATCTTTGTATCTGCTTCACTAGGCATATGGGCACAGAACGAGGTTAAATTCAGCAATGGCCTTCTGTCGCAGACGGTCTTCGGGCTGTGTGGAGGGGCTCTGTCTATGTATCTCGCGTCGAGGATCAGATATCAGGTCATTCGCAAACATGCATTTTGGATATTCATTGCTGTTGTCATTCTGTCTATACTCGTATTCGTTCCCGGGCTCGGCATGGAACACGGGGGAGCGAAACGGTGGATCAATTTGGGCATCACCACATTTCAGCCCGGTGAATTATTGAAACTTGGAGTTATCGTCTATTTGGCGGCCTGGCTTACGCTTTTTAAACGAAAGATCCATTCGCCGCTTTTTGGGATCTACCCGTTACTCACGGTCTTGGGTATCGCATGCTTCATCTTCATGGCTCAAAGGGATACGGGGAGTTTCCTTGTCGCAGCTTTTGCCGGAACGGCAATGTACATTGCTGCAGGGGCGCGACTTCGTGACCTGGTCTTTCTCTTTTTGATCGCGATCGTTGGACTCGGACTTCTCGCTGTATGGCGTCCGTACGTACTCGATCGATTTACCACACTCTGGCATCATGATGACTTTCAAGGCTCGGGGTACCAGCTTCGTCAATCGCTTATTGCGATCGGATCCGGCGGGCTTGTCGGTAAGGGGTTTGGGCAAAGTGTTCAAAAATTCAACTATCTACCTGAGGCGGACGGAGATTCTATTTTTGCAGTTGCGGGCGAAGAATTCGGTTTTGTCGGCACGACGCTACTGGTCATTCTCTATGTTCTTTTCGCACTGCGGGGACTTTGGATAGCCGCACACGCACCGGATGTCTTCAGTGGACTCTTTGCCGTTGGGCTTGTTATACTCATTACATCGCAGTCATTCATTAATATCGCTTCCATGCTCGCGATAGCCCCGCTGACGGGAGTACCGCTCGTGTTCATCAGTCACGGCGGAACGGCACTATTGGTTGCGATGGCTGAAGTTGGAATTCTCCTGAACATCTCTCGATATAGAAGTGCTTGAATGTGCGTTATTATTCGTATCATTGCCCGATGAATTAACCCGTAAGTTCACAACATGAGAATACTTTTTGCAGGAGGAGGTACCGGCGGACATTTTTTCCCCATCATAGCGGTTGCTGAGGCGGTGAATGAACTCACGACTAAACAGCACCTTCTTGATATCGATCTTGTCTACATGTCCGATACGCCATTCGACCGCGACATGCTACAGAGGACGCATATGACATTCGTCGAGGTAATGGCCGGCAAGCGACGTAACTATTTTTCGATCAAAAACTTTGTCGATGTCTTCAAAACGGCGTTCGGCTGCACCGTTGCGGTGTTCAAGCTTTTTTCCCTTTACCCTGACGTGGTCTTCGGAAAAGGAGGTTATGCAAGCTTTCCGGCGATGTTTGCCGCAAGATTATTGCATATTCCTGTCGTTATCCACGAATCAGATATCGTACCGGGAAAGGTCAATCGATGGATCGGGAATTACGCGTCCTA
This sequence comes from Candidatus Lloydbacteria bacterium RIFCSPHIGHO2_02_FULL_50_18, assembly GCA_001821395.1. Classification (GTDB taxonomy): domain Bacteria; phylum Patescibacteriota; class Minisyncoccia; order Phycocordibacterales; family UBA6899; genus MHLP01. Next base: position 77,445 of record MHLM01000001.1, read on the forward strand.
TGTTGCGATCTCTTACCCTGAAGCATCGAAATACTTCAAAAACAAAGATCGTATCGCTTTGACCGGTCAACCAATCAGAAAAGGCATACTTGACGTTCCGGATGAAGATGCGTTTGCGGTGCTTGGTCTTGATCCTGCAATACCGGTGATTCTGGTCATTGGGGGCTCAATGGGTGCAGAGCGTATTAACGAGAATATCATCGATATACTTCCTCAACTTGTCACTAAATATCAGATCATCCATCAGACCGGTGAGAATAACATTGAATGGATGAAAAAACGTGCCGAGGGGATCCTTCCGAATGATCCGAATGCCCCTCATTATCATCCTTTTGCCTTTCTTTCGTCCCAACAGCTGCGTCTTGCGGCAAAGGCGGCAACACTGGTCATTTCACGCGCGGGCTCAGCTATTTTTGAGATTGCGACTTGGCAAAAACCGTCGATCCTTATTCCGCTTCCGCTTGCGCGGGACGATCATCAACGCGAAAATGCATTTAGTTATGCGCGAGCCGGTGCATGTACGGTCATCGAAGAAGCAAATCTCAGACCTCAGATCTTTCTTTCGGTGATCGAATCGATCTTTAATGACAAAAGTATGCAAGAGAAAATGATCGAGGGCAGCAAGGCGTTCACAAAGCCGGACGCTGCGGAAAAGATCGCGCAGGCCTTGCTTTCGATCGCGACAAAACACACATAAGCATCTTCATATGTCTGAACAAACATTATCTACAAAAAAAGTTGTCACGCGTTTTGCGCCAAGCCCGACGGGCAAATTTCATGTCGGCGGATTGCGCTCGGCACTCTATAATTATCTTTATGCGCGAAAGCATGGCGGTACGTATATTCTTCGCTGTGAAGACACTGACCCAATTCGATCAAAGAAGGAATATGAAGACTATTTTCTTGAGCTCTTCAAATGGCTTGGAATAGAGCACGATGCCTACTATCGCCAATCAGAGCGCACCGAGATATATCGTTCATATCTCAATAAAATGATCGCGGAAGGGCATGCTTATGTTTCAAAAGAACAGCCCAAAGAAGAGGGCGGGAGAACGGAGGTTATTCGCTTCAAGAATCCGAACGGCGTCGTCACATTCCATGATGACGTACTCGGCAATATCTCCTTCAACACGGCAGAGCTCGGCGATTTCATTATTGCGCGAGATTTTGACAGTCCGCTCTACCATCTCACGGTCGTCATAGACGATTTTGAAATGGGCGTGACCCACATCATTCGCGGACAAGAACATGTGTCGAATACGCCAAGACAGATACTCATCCAGGAGGCGATCGGTGCCCCTCGCCCTACTTATGCCCACGCATCGATCATTTTGAATAATGAACGCGCGAAGCTTTCAAAGCGCGACCCACTTGTACGTCCGGCACTTGAATACCGCGATGAGGGTTATGTCCCGGAAGCATTGCTCAACTTTATGGCACTGCTTGGCTGGAATCCCGGCACAGAGCAAGAAATATTTTCGATGCCGGAACTCATTCAAGCATTCTCGATTGAGCGCATGCAAAAGCAAGGAGCGGTTTTCAATCCGGAAAAACTAGAGTGGATCAACAAAGAATACATAAAGAAGATGCACCCCAAAAGACAAATGGCCATGCTCGATGAGTTTATGCCGGAAGCAATCAGGACGCTTCCCGATTACAAAGAAAAACGTGAACATCTTGCACCGATACTGCTCGAGCGCATCGGTCATTTTGGCGAGATAAAAGAGATGGTAGCGCAAGGCGAACTCGCGTACTATTTCATCCAGCCGGAATATGAAAAGGAAAAACTTTTTTGGAAAGACGAAAGAGACAGCGCAAAATTGATTGAACGACTGGTGCGAGTGAGCGACACACTCTCCGCCCTCCCTTCTGAAGTGTTTACCCGAGAAGGGATAAAGGAAGCACTGTGGCCGTATGCTGAAAGTGAGGGGAGGGGACAGATACTCTGGCCGATGCGCTATGCGCTTTCCGGAAGGGACAAATCACCGGATCCGTTTCAGTTGGCATCATTACTTGGAAAAAAAGAGACCCTTGAACGCTTAGCATTTGCGATTGCGCTCTATCATGATCAGCATGAGTAGTTACTTACGAGGATCGCTACTTTTCTCCGTCGCGCTATCGCTCATTATCGTCGCCTCGACGATAACCTTCTCCACCGCACTCGCTCAAACGACGCACCTCGACGAACTCAAACAAAATATCTCAACGCGCGAGGATACCATCAAGCAGCTCGAGCAAGAAATCGCTGACTTTAAACAGCGATTATCCAATGTTGATAGTCAGAAAAAAACGCTTCAAGGAGCATTGCAGACGCTCGATCTTTCACGTGCAAAACTGAGCAAAGATATCAGACTGACGCAGATGAAGATCGAGAGAACAAATGATCTTATCTCCGAACTGAACGGAAGCATCTCTCAGAAGCAACTCAAGATCGAAAAAAATAAGACGGCGATATCGGATATTATTATAAAGATCGACAGAATTGATGCGAATACGCTCGTTGAGGCGCTCTTGTCGAACGATACTATCTCTTCTTTTCTTGAAGATGTCGACAATATGGAGAAACTCCAAGCCTCTATTCGGGATAACATCAAGAGTTTGGAACGCCTAAAATCAGAACTTGGCGGAACAAAGACATCCTACCAGTCGGAACGAAAGAAATTAACCGGACTCAGCGCGCAACTTTCAGACCAGAAGGAGATATCAGACAGTGAACGCAAGCAACAGTCTGCGCTTCTTCTTGTGACGAAGAATCAGGAATCAAACTACAAAAAACTTCTGGCAGACCGTGAAGCCCGAAAAAAGCAATTTGAACAGGAGATCAACGACTTTGAAGCGCAGCTACGCGCAGAGATCGATCCAAATAGTTTTCCCACACCCGGCACAAAGGTCTTCGCATATCCGCTCGATGAACATTTCATCACACAAAAATTCGGGAAAACAGTCGACGCGCAACGACTATATGTATCCGGAACGCACAATGGAACCGACTTTCGTGCAACGCCGGGTACGATCATTAAGTCAGTCGCAAACGGAACGGTGACGGCGACCGGGGATACGGATAAAACGTGCCCAAATGCATCATACGGCCGCTGGGTGCTCATAAAGCACCGAAATGGCCTTTCGACCCTTTATGGGCATTTAGAGCTCATTAAGGTTCGTGCAGGACAGGAATTGGAGCAAGGAGATACGATCGGCTACAGTGGAAATACGGGGTATTCTACCGGGCCACACCTACACCTCACTGTCTATGTCTCAAGCGCTGTCCAGGTCACCCAACTTCCGAGCAAATCATGCAGGGGCGCGATCTTTACTATCCCGGTTGCCCCTCAAAATGCATATCTTGACCCACTGGCATATCTTTAATCATTTCGAGCGAATATAATATAAGCATATGATAAAGCTCTTAATCACATTCGTCATTTTTGCAGGAGTGATCTATTACTTTAATTTAGACCTTATCGCACTCGTTAACCGTAGCGGAATACCGGTTTGGCTCGTAGAGCATGGCTATAGCATTCATAAAGAGGTGGCGACGAGCACATTGCCGTAATTTCGCCTCTAAAGGTAATTTTGAGCTCGATAAATAAGCCTTAAATATTGTGCGACACGAAGAGTTGAAAAAATACCTGTGAATATTCTCGGTATAGATATCTTTGAATGGACCCGTGACTATGCGGCGGGTGATGACACCGTCTCCGGTTCAAGATAACAGTTGTATAATGGTGGGATTGTTTCTTTCAAGAGAATTTGAAGGATGAATATGAAGGCACGGGATATCAAAGGTAATCGAGACGAAACCTGTGGCCGTACCGAGCCGTTCTCAATACAGCATTACGTCGCAAAAGATATATTGTGCGACGTGATGGCGTAAACAGGAAGAACCCAAGAGACGCCCACTTTCCACTCACCTTCTTTATGTGGGTCTCTGACCTTCTTTATGTGGGTCTCTGTTTGTTCCGCAAATAAAGTGTCTCTACTTCAACAATTTTCTGTTCGAGCACAATGTCGTCTTTTCCGAAGAGAAATGCTGCTTTGAATTTTTTACGACCCAGTAAAAGCGGGAACCAGTAGATATCGTCCGGCCACATATCAGCAAAAGGGATCGCATCGACGTGAAACCATTCCGGTAGCATCTCCTCGCTTTCTTCAGGCTCGCCAACAAAATTATCAGTACGATACACATGCACCTCAAGGAGAACGGGGTCTCCCTCAAATGCAAAATCGATGATCCCAACTTTCTCAAGATCTTTAACGAGGATTCCCGCCTCTTCACGCATTTCTCGTATGGCACCTTCCTCGATAGTTTCTCCGGGTTCAACCTTTCCGCCAAACCCATTCCATCTCCCCTTTCCGAATCCCCGCTTTTTCATTCCTAGCAACACACGCGGATGCTGATGGAGAATGCATAGCGTTAATACTTTTTTTTGATCCATTGTCGGGCTAGGCAGAATCGAACTGCCGCCACATGCACCCCATGCATGTAGACTACCACTATCCGATAGCCCGATTATTTACTTGTTATTGTACACTGAAATCTCAAACTGGTGCATGCACACTATCCCGATATTGCATGTAGACGAGCACTGATACAATAGCCCGAAACTTATTACGTTATTTTACACTCATCACGAACCTCGTGCATGCACACTATCCCGATATTGCATGTAGACGAGCACTGATACAATAGCCCGATGTTTACTCTTCTACTTCAATTCTCCACTTGATGCACCCCATGCATGTAAGCATCCTCGCGCAAAGCCGCGAGACCATGGGATGCTTTCTCGATACAGAACGAGCCACCGGCTCGCGCTCTGCACAACTCGCTTTCTCCGCAAAGCCTCCGAAATCGATCTCGAGTAGACGAGCACTGATACGATAGCCCGAACTTACTTTGTTATTTTACACTCATCGCGAACCTCGTTGCGTGCACACTCTATCCCAAAATGCACTAAAAATCAAAACTCATTCGGCAAACCGAATGAGTTTTGAGTATATCAGAATTGAAGAAATTTGCGACGGACACGAACGAATGTCGATCTCCACACATCAGGCATTCTTTTTTGTAAACGATGCTCCCCAATTGTGCATCACCTTGAGTATGGGCTCGAGTGATCGTCCGAGCGCAGTAAGCTTATATTCAACTCGAGGTGGAATTTCCGGATATACCTTTCGGTCAACTATCCCATTTTTCTCGAGGTTTCCCAGTCTCATGGAAAGAGTTCTGGGAGAAATACCAATAAGTGACCGTTCAAGCTCACTAAAGCGCCGAACACTGCCAACAAGTTCACGTAAAACAAGAACCGTCCATTTACTTCCAATGACCTGAAGCGTTGCTTCTACCGGGGAATGCACTACTTTTTTTGAGTATTTTTTCAAGTTGAATTTCGAGAACTTCTCTTATGAAATTTTATAATATGGGAAGCATATGACTTAACGCTTTCGGTGTCAAGAAAACCCATCTTTTTTGAGTTTCGATGTAATCCTTATTACGCAAATGTAAAAAGCAGTATGAAGGAGAAGGAGTCACTCTACTCCATGGTTCGACTGTTCAATCACGCTTTCGGTGTCTGCCCCAGTAAAGACCTGTATTTTCCCGCATTTTCTACATTTTACCTCTACACGACTCGCTGCATCAGTAAGTATCCCCTTTCCAAGAAGCTTATTACAGACAGTACATTTCAAATCATTAAGACATTTATCATCCATGGAACCAAATTTATTGTTTTGAACAAAAAAACTCACTCGCGTGAGCCTCTTGGGCTTCCTTGATATTTACCCGCCAATGGTTTTAGCAAATAGTTATCCACGATGTGCTTCGGCCGCACCCTTTGTTGACGCTTTGGTCTTCATAAGACTCTCGATCTGAGAACTTATTTCTGAGTTCAGATAAATCGAGCTTTGTGCGGTACATACAATCTTCGATAAATCTTACCACTAATGATACGACCTTAGGGGCATACCTGTCAATCAATTCAATAGATGCACCCCTCAAACTTCCCACCTCGCGCCCAATCATTCGATAAAGCGGGGTCAGATCCCCTTGCAGCCGATCGAAGGTTTATAGCCCCTCGCCAGTGCATCGTCTTTTGATGAGAACCAGATCTTATTTTCTTCCTTGATCCGTTTAACCCCGGCGCACCAAGGGAGATAGTAGGTCTTTCCAGACCTTGAACCGACGTACATTCCGAAGCTATTTGACTCACCACCTCCCAGAGACAACGCACTATTCTGGGATAGCGAAAGAGGTTCCCTCGTAGATGAATTATCTACAGTGTCAAAATTTGCAATCGCCGCAGCTTTTCCTGTGGTATCAATGATCCGCAGGCCCTCTGCCTTCGTTGCGCCAATCATGGAAGAGCGGCCGATGGAAAAAGACCCGATCGCGACCAATATAAGCAGCAAGAACACAAAGGTGTCCTTTGTGAGATCGGGATAATGCTTGATTTTTTGAATGGTTTCTGTTAGTCTCATGACACACAATTAATCAGATATTAGGCAGAAGACCTCACTATGTCAACCAAAAAATCAGGCGGTTCAAGTAAAAATCTCCGCGACTCAAACCCGAAGTACCTCGGCATGAAGCTTCACGATGGGCAGGTCGCTGCGGTGGGAAATATTCTCGTTCGTCAGCGCGGTACGCGCGTGGTTCCGGGAAAGAATGTGAAGGTTGGCAAAGATCACACACTCTACTCAATGGTAGGAGGAAAGGTAACCTACAAAACGGTTCGAAAGACTCGCTTTGACGGCAAGATATTGTCAAAGAAGATGGTTTCCGTTAATTAGCAAACAGCAGAACAAAAAACCTCGCAAATGCGAGGTTTTTTGTTGCACGATGTTCTTTTTTATTCTGCCTTATTCTGCTTCTGCTGTTAGCGCTTCGATCTTAAGAGCAAATTCAGCCTTCTTAGCCCCAACGATAACGACGATTGTATGCTCTCCGACATCCTTGATCGGCTTCTCAAGCTCAATATTATCCGCTGTATATGCAACGTTCACGAGCTTACCGAGCTCAAATGCAAGCTCTTCTTTGGTAACCCCGGCATAAAGGTGTCCTTCCTCATTCGCATTGCGAGCAAGTGTCATCACGACGCCCTTCAATGATGCAAGCGACTTATCAAGATGGTCATCCTGCTTCTTCTTCTCAACTTCACGCTTCTTGGTGAGCTCGGCAACGCGCTTACCGTTCGTACGAGTCACCGCCTCTGCGAGTCCACGCGCCAAAAGAAAGTTGCGTGCGTATCCCGGCGCAACTTCAACGATCGCGTACTTTTTACCGACCTTAGGCACATCCGACAATAAGATAACTTTCATATAAATACGTATTTAGTTCGTATAAGACATCCTCGCGAACGAAGGGTTCACGACAGGTTAAAAGATGTGATGCTGATTATACGTTTCTTTCACTCAATTGCAAGCATTCACTCACGCCTGCTTACTTCGTGGTATTTCCTCGCACAATCTCGATCGCCTTATCTAATTGAGGGTCTTCGCCTTTTTCCGCCTGCTCTTTTGTGAACTCCACCTTCACGTCGGGATCGATCCCCCCCGCAGAGAGATTAGTCCCGTCTGGAGTGACCCAGCGAGCGATCGTTATCTTGAGTGATGTTTCGGGAGTGATGGGAATAAGCTCTTGAACCGACCCCTTTCCAAATGAGGTTGTGCCCACCAGCGTCGCAACGCCCTGCTGAGAGAGTGCACCGGCAAGAATTTCAGCGGCTGATGCGGAACCTCCGTCGATCAAGATGACAAAATGGAATTTATCTCCGAATACATTGTACCCCCTACTGCGATAGACCTGTCCCGCTCCGCCCTTTTCTTCCTCACGCACAACGACCTTTCCTTCAGGAAGGAACCAGCTTGCCATATCAACCGCAACCTCAAGATAGCCCCCCGGATTTCCGCGGAGGTCGAGTACGAGTTTGTCCGCACCGGAATCAGCGAATTCTTTCAGTGCTTTCCTGAACAGATCGGCACCGGTAGCAGGAAAACTGTAGAGACGAATGATGAAGACATCGCCGCGCTTCTCGGTATCGATAGTAGGAACCTGAATGACCTGTCGCACGATGCTGATCTCAATCGGGTCCTCCACGCCCGATCGCAAGAGTGTAAGCGAAACGGCTTTGCCTATTTCACCGCGAATGAGGTATAGCGCCTTGTCTATGGTCATCTCCGTTGTCGTTGCAGTGTCGATGCGATAGACCTTATCACCCTTTAATACCCCCGCGGCTTCAGCCGGTGAACCTTTCAGCGGCGCGATCACGGTGACAAGACCGTCTTTCATACCTATTTGCATACCCACTCCGCCAAAGGAACCCGAGACGTCCTGCTCAAAGAGTGTTTTTTCTTGCGGAGGTAAAAAGTATGTATACGGGTCACCGAGTGAATTTGCCAAGCCGGCGATTGCTCCCCATACTTTATCCTGATTTGATACCGCCGCATGCTTTGTTGGAACATATTTCTCGTTGATCACATTCCACACTTTCCAAAATTGCGAGAAATCCGCGGGGAGATCACTTTTGGTCGATATTTCAGTCCGATCAATGAGACATGGGACCTCGGCACCCTTTGCATCAATGCACATTTTGACCTCCGCCAATGCAGGAGAATTTGATGCATCAGCCGGCAAGGGTTCCGCCACATTGATGACCCCTGCGACGAGCCCGTCAAATGATGATGCCGTCTTGTGAGTCCCAAGCATATACCCCCCCGCAAAAAGTAATGTTCCCAGAATTACCGAAATTCCAATGCGCGCATAACGATGAGTAGGTTGTAACATGGCTGTCATTATCCCAGAGACGACGCTCGTGGTCAAACACGTCCTCACCTATTGAACATCACACACTTGGTCAAAAAAAGTGTGTCACGTATAATGAAACGCATGATATCGAGATACAAATACCACACGCTCACATGGATCGACATGGAGTCGCCGACCAATGAAGAAGTTCGCGAGATAATGGAAGAGTTTGATATTCACCCCATTGCCGCCGACGAACTGCTCGGGCCTTCACTTCGACCCAAAGTCGATCACTATGCGAATTTTATTTACCTCATCCTCCACTTCCCTGCGATCCGCCACTCTCATCAGACAAAGTCTCAGGAAGTCGACTTCATCATTGGGAAGAAGTTCCTCATCACCGTACGGTATGAGCTGCTCGACCCACTGCATAAATTCTCCAAAGTATTTGAAGTAAATTCAATTCTCGACAAAAGCGACATCGGAGACCATGCCGGATACTTATTCTTTTATATGATCCGCAAGATCTATGCGTCGCTCGGTCACGAACTTTCAATCATTGGTGACACACTGAAGTCGGTTGAGGATAGGATCTTTCATGGGGAAGAACGGGAAATGGTCGCCGAGCTTTCGGTCATCCATCGCGATCTTCTTGAATTTCATCGCGCACTGCGTATGCATCGCGGGGTACTCCAGTCCCTTTCCGTCGCTTCTGAAGAATTCTTTGGCAAAGAGTTCGTTCATTACACCGAGAACATCATTGGTGAATTTTTGAAAGTGGAAGAAATGTTGCAAGACCAGAAAGAAGTGCTCAATGACCTCAGGGCGACCAACGATTCTCTGCTCACAACAAAAACCAACGAGATCATGAAATTGCTTACTGCGACGACATTCTTGATGCTCCCTGCAAACTTGATCGGAGCGCTCTTTGGAATGAACACCCACGATACCCCGATCATAGGGCGGGATTACGATTTCTGGATCGTCGCAGGAATCATGTTTGCCGTTGCTTTCACAACGTTCATTTTCTTCAAATTTAAAAAGTGGATCTGATCATGGGACTGCATCTTTACAATACCGCCACGCGAACACTTGAGGAGTTCTCTCCGCTGCATCCTCCGCAGGTTACCATGTATAATTGCGGCCCCACGGTCTACAATTATCAGCACATAGGCAATATGCGCTCATTTGTATTTGCGGACATTCTCAGGCGTACGCTCGAATGGAATACGTACCAAGTGATGCAGATTGTGAACATCACCGATGTCGGACATTTGGTTTCCGATGGTGATGAAGGCGAGGACAAGATGACCATTGGTGCACGACGTGATAATAAAAGTGTCGAAGAAATCATCACGAAATACTCTGACGCGTTCCTCGCTGACCTTGAAGTACTCAATATAAAAAGGGCTGCAAGTTATCCTCGTGCGACAAAATATATTGACGAGCAAAAACAACTTATAACGATGCTTGCCAAAAAAGAATATACCTACGTCACCACAGACGGCATTTATTTTGACACAAGCAAATTCCCTCGCTATCCCGACTTTGCAAAACTTGATGTAAAAGGACTGGAAGCGGGCACGCGCGTCTCTCTTGGCGAGAAAAAAAATATCACTGACTTCGCACTTTGGAAATTCTCTCCGAAAGACGGAGCGCAACGTGAGCAAGAATGGGATTCCCCTCTTGGTTATGAGCAAAGGGGTTTCCCGGGGTGGCATCTCGAATGCTCGGCAATCGCAATGAAATTTCTTGGTAATACACTTGATATTCACACCGGTGGCGTTGACCATATTCCTGTACATCATACGAATGAGATCGCACAAAGCGAGAGCGCGACGGGAGAAACCTTCGCACGATACTGGCTTCACAATGCGCACGTCCTTATTGATGGAGAAAAAATGTCAAAATCGCTCGGAAACACATATCGACTTGTTGACCTACATGAGCGTGGTATTCCACCGCTAGCCTACCGTTATTGGCTGCTCACTGCGCACTATCGTACGCAGGTCAATTTCACTTGGGAGGCACTTGCGGGCGCACAATCCGCATACAATAGACTGACAAATTACGTACTCAGTCTCAACATAAGCTTGGAGGGAATTCCAATCACCGCGTATATCAATAAATTTACCACTTTCATCAACGACGACCTCAACACCGCGGGCGCGATTGCCCTCATCTGGAAACTCACCAAAGACACGAGTGCATCCGATGCGGACAAACTCGCGACGATCTTGAAGATCGACGAAGTACTTGGTCTCGGCCTTTCAGTGATTCAAACACATGCGGAACAAGAAAAGATCCCTAAAGCCGTCACGGAACTTCTCAGCAAACGCAAAATAGTGAGAGAGCAAAAAAACTTTGCTGAATCCGACCGCCTCCGTGATGAAATAAAAAAACATGGCTACGAAGTCAAAGACACTTCGGATGGACAAAAACTCGAACAAATTTAATGCGATGGTATTTCCTCTCAAGCGAGGGTTTTCTCAGTCTAAAAAAGCCCAGCGAGATCTGCCCGCCAACCTGAGAGTGAGGTATTGCTTTTTGAGGGGCTACGGAGCTCGACGGAGCGGAGTCTGAGCAAAAATTCAGCAGAATTTTATGCGTGCCCTCAAAAAGCAATGCCGAACGGATGCTTGACATCACAACACTTGTCATGCTAAGTTTCCACCAATATGAAAACAACATGCCCCGACTTGGACTGGTCGAAGAGCTTCATGTATTCAATTCACCGGACCTATTTTTTGATCGAAAAACGTCTTGAGCATAAATTGCACGAATCAAAAGGTATCTCATTTTCACAATTCCTCATTCTCCTGGCACTACACTGCAATGAACGGACCTCACAAAGTGCCATTGCGGATTTTCTCCACATTACGGAAGCAACCGTCTCACGCCACATTGCGCAACTCGAAAAAGCAAAATACCTGACACACAAAGAAGACCCGATCAACCGCCGAAAACATATTCTTACAATGACTGCACTCGGTACTCGTGCCTTCACAAATGCACATACGATCATCGAACGAGAGCTGAAAGACGTCTTTGAAGTCATCCCCGTCGCAGATCGATCACTCATCACAAAAGCATTTGATGGTGTCATCGCCAAATTACACGATCGTTCCTGATCTATTCATATGAAAATTCTCATCCAGACAATCGGAAAGCACATAAAGAAATACGCGGAAGGATTTTGGGCGTTATCGAAGACCATGCGTACGATCATTCTTGTCGTAATCGTTCTTGCGTGCGCGTTCTCCATTCGATTCCTCGGGCAAAAAGAAGTCGTGAATGATACCGCCTTTCTCGGTCGTACGGTTTCCGTTGCACGCGTTCTAGACCTTTCGGTAAACGCCATCCCCCTTCCCCTTCTTGGTACGGTCACCTCACGAAGCGAGGCGACGATCCGTGCCGAAATCGGAGGAAAGATCATCGCGGTATACCAAAAACTTGGCGACTATGTAGGGGCTGGAACGGTCATCGCTGAATTCGAGAATGCCGGAGAGCGCGCTTCTGTGCTTCAGGCAGAAGGAGCATATGAGGCTGCGAATGCGGGGAAAGCCATCGCCGAGATCAGCAGAGGATCGTCAGACAACTCTCTCGATGAAGCAAAGACCCAAGCGCAGAACGTCATTGCTTCGACCTATACAGTGCTTGATGACGCGATACGCACAAAAACGGATACCGCATGGAAGAATCCACAAACCCGCGAAGCAAAACTGCCCGTTACTATTCCGGATGCAAAACTTGTCATCGAGATTGAAAATGAACGAATCACTATTGAAACGATGTTGCGTACTCGGGATGAAAAAAATAAACTCCTCACCTCAAACAGTGACCTCATCAAAGAACTCGATCTTGTAGAAGCGGAAGCAAATATCGTCAAAGATTACCTTGATGATCTTTCGTTCGCCTTCAATCATGCGCTTCCCGACGGAAACGCATCACAGGCGGCGATCGACGGATTTAAGGCGGTCACCGGCGGTGCGCGCACAAGCGTCAATGGAGCACTGTCAACGATTGCAAACACAAGAAACACACTGAACGGAAGCCTTGCGGCAAGCAGGATCGCGGAACAAAATTCTTCAACAAGCGGTGTGGACTCCGGTAGCTCGTCAGATGCGCAGGTCAAATCGGCGCTTGGAAATCTTCGTGCCGCACAGGCACGTCTGGAGAAAACGATCATTCGCAGCCCCATCAGCGGAACGATCAACTCGATTTCGATCAATACAGGAGATTTCATCTCACCGTACACCGAGGTTGCCGTAGTCTCAAATAACGGTGCATTAGAGGTGGTGGCGTACGTCACCGAGGATGACGCGAGAGAACTCGTTATCGGCGGAAGTACCACGATAGAAGGTGGCGGAATGGGAACGATCACACGTATCGCCCCCGCGCTCGATCCAAACACAAAAAAGATCGAAGTACGTATCGGGATAACCAGGGGTATCGAGACACTTATGAACGGTGCTTCCGTTCGCCTCGAGGCAAAGCGCACAACCAAGAAAATCGTGGGCACTGATCTCAAAATACCTCTTGCTGCGCTCAAAATCACCCCGGAGGGCGCCATTGTATTCTCAGTATCCGCATCAAGCTCGCTCGTAGCACACGAGGTCTCGATGGGGACGCTTATGGGAGACCAGGTCGTCATTCCCGTCGGACTGACGCCTGACATGGTCATTGTCACTGATGCCAGAGGACTTCAGGGTGGCATGCCGGTATCGCTTAAATAACATATGCATAATCTTTGGATATTTTTTTTAAAAAAGCGCGCTTTCACTTACATGCTGATGGCTGCACTTACAATAGGCGGGGTCTTCTCGCTTTCCGCGATACCGAAGGAATCAGCGCCTGAAGTCGTTATCCCGATTGGGATCGTCTCCACCACACTTCGCGGTGCGAGTGCGGAAGATATGGAAAAACTCGTCACAAACAAACTCGAAGATGAGATCGCAAATATAGAGAATATCGATACGGTCACCTCTTCATCGCGCGAAGGACTTTCGATCGTCACCGCACAATTCAACGCAAAGGCTGATCTCGACAAATCGATCCAAGACCTCAAGGATGCCGTTGAGCGTGCAAAAACAGCCCTGCCAAACGATGCGGATACACCATCGGTTACCAGGGTGAATTTTTCAGACCAACCGATCCTTATCGTTTCAGCATCGACCGACATTCCTCAAATGGCGCTCACGCAGCTTGCACTTGATCTGAAAAGTGAGCTGAAAAAGATCGGCGGCGTCTCAAAGGTCGAGATCTCAGGAACACGAAAACGAGAGGTCGGCATAGTGCTCCGGAAGCAACTGCTTGAAAAATACAACGTCAGCATCGATCAGGTCATGGGGGCGATCGGAGGCGCAAATGCGTCATTTCCCATCGGAAATATCACCGTCGCGGACATAGACTACCCCGTGAAATTCGCCGGATCGATCAATGAACCGAATGAGCTTCCCGATATCACCATCGCTTCGAAGAATGGGGTCCCCGTCTATCTCCGCGACATTGCATTCATCGCAGACGGATTGGAGTCTCCGAAAACATTTTCCAGAGCTTCTGTCGGAGACGCTCCGTCCTCACAAGCGATCACGCTCTCTGTGTATAAAAAATCCGGAGGTGACGTAACGGTGATCGCGAGGGACGTGAACGCAAGGATACAAGAACTAAGCAAAACAATGCTTGAGGGCGCAGAGGTTGTTGTGTCGTTCGACCGAGGTGCACTTGTCCAAAAAGATCTTCGCGAGCTGACGCGCGTCGGGCTTGAAACCGTATCACTGGTGATGCTCATGCTCTTTCTCACGATCGGATGGCGTGAATCCATCGTTGCGGCACTTTCGATTCCGCTCTCTTTCGTGATCGGTTTTATCGGTCTGTATATATCGGGAAATACGATCAATTTTCTTTCACTATTCTCACTGATCCTTGCGATCGGTATCCTTGTTGACTCCGGTATCGTCATTACCGAGGCAATTCATACAAGATATAAACGCTATACAACTCCCGAGGAGGCTGCGATCGCATCGATCAAAGAATACGCATGGCCGCTCATCGCAGGTACGATGGCGACAGTGGCATTCTTTGCTCCGCTTTTTTTCCTGTCGGGCATTGTCGGTAAGTTCATCGCCTCGATCCCCTTCACGCTCATCTTTGTGCTCATTGCGTCACTCGCTGTCGCACTCGGCATGGTTCCGCTTTTAGCGATGGCGATAACGCGAGAACATAAAAATGCATTCGAGCAAGCGCAGGAAGAGTACTCGGCCAAGATCCAGGACTGGTACAAATCATTCCTTGGCCGCATCCTTGATGACCGTAAACTGCAAGATCGCTTTCTATTCCTGATGGGTATCCTTTTTTTCATATCCATCTCACTTCCGATCATTGGGATAGTGAAAGTCTCATTTTTTCCCCAAGATGATCAGGACTTCATCTATGTATCGATAGAAAAACCTCAGGGTACCCCGCTTACCGTTACCGATCTTTCAGCACGAGAGGTTGAAGAGTTTCTCTATGATTATCCCTATGCCGAATCGTTCGTCACCACGGTCGGCGCAGGCTCTACTTTCAGCGGAAGCGGAGGAGGAAATACAACAAAACTCGCGAATATTACCGTGCTGCTTAAAAAAGATCGTACAAAGAATTCGACGGAAATAGTTGATGACCTGCGAATCAGACTTGCTCCAATCTCGAGCGCGGACGTTAAGGTCGAGCAGGGTAAGAACGGTCCTCCGTCAGGCAATCCCGTCGTAATAAAATTTCGCGGTGATGACCTGAATGCACTTACCATGGCTGCCACAAAAGCGGAAAAACAGCTCAGTGAAACACCGGGGGCGCTCGACGTGGAGACATCACTTCGAGACGACGGTACCCAGTTCACCATCACAATCGACCGCACAAAGGCCGCAGAGGTCGGGCTCACCGCCGCACGCATCGCTCAAATACTTCGCACTGCAGTATCAGGTGTAACTGCAACCACGATCACAAAACAAGAGAACGATATCAGCGTGCTCGTAAAACTCGATCTCAATAGTGCCTTTGTTAATCCAGAGGACACCAATAAGACAACCGTCGACAGCATCAGACAGATACCAATTTCGACACCGAGGGGTACGGTGATCATGGGATCATTGATCTCGATCAATGTCGAACAAAGTCATGCGGTCATCAGTCACGACGGGAGAAAACGCATTGTAACGGTTTCTGCTAATCTTAAAACGGGAGCAACGGCACTTGAGGTCACGAGCGCCTTCGGTAAAAAGATGGATTTACTGGAGTTGCCAAAGGGGGTTGCGGTCGATTTCGGAGGTGAAAATGCTGACGTCAATAAAACATTCAAGGAAATGGGGTTCGCACTTCTTGCGGGGATACTGCTCGCACTGGCGATCCTCGTGCTTGAATTCAATTCATTCCGCTTTACGCTTTACCTGATTCTGATCATCCCCCTTTCATTCATCGGCGTCCTCCTTGGTTTGGCGCTCTCCCAACAAGCACTATCGTTCTCTTCGATGCTCGGTGTGATCGCGCTTGCGGGAGTGATCATCAACCATGCGATCATTCTGCTCGATTCGGTGCTGCAGACACTAAGGGGAGAAAAAGGGCTTTCTCTGCGTGAAGCGGTCGTTACCGCTTCTGCGGTTCGCTTGCGACCCATCTTTCTGACTACGGTCACAACGGTCATTGGGATGATTCCACTCACTGCAGCGTCCGCACTATGGGGACCGCTCGCGTTCACCATCATGTTCGGTCTTGCATTTGCGATGGTCCTCACGCTCGTCTTCATTCCCGTCCTCTTCTATCGCTGGCCCGGAAACGAATTCTCACCGAAAAAGTAAACAACAAAAATGCAAAATGATGCATGCGGAAACTTAAACCAAATGCAGCACGACTGATGACGAAAGTGATCATCCACTACTGATGAAAGTAATTTGATCATTCAATCATCGAAATTTCAATTATGTAAATTGTATCGATAGCTTAAAATTACATAATTGAAATAATAAAAAACCGATGCGATGCATCGGTTCGTTCGTTCTACTTCTTCGGTCGCTTGAACAAATTGTCCATTTGTTCGGGAGTGGCAGCTTCCCCGGGCAAGTGGAGCGGTCTGTTCGTAATTTCAGGCAGACCAGCTTCCTGCTTACGCACAAGTGCTTCGAGCAGACGGATTACGTATAAAAATAATGCAAGAACGACCCCAGCAAATTGAAGCAATACCGCTACGGTCATCGCTTCCGGAAACATTGGCAACACAAACATAAACATCACGATAGCAGCGACTAACAGCCAAGTCACAAATCTTGGTAGGATAACTGAACGCGATTTCTTTGTATCCACAAATTTCTCCTTAAACAAAACTTCCACCTCCATCACGCTACCCCATAAATCGCATAAGTCAAGAAAACACCCTTTGCGCCATTTTTTGTCAAGGTTAAACCTTGACAAAAAACATCGAAAATATGGCTTATTACCGTAAACACACTCGAGCCGGCCGTACTTCATTAGCTTTATCCGCCGTATTTAATTAGCCTTGTAAATTATCAAATGACAATATTTCATTGCTTCTTATGAGCGGTCCTACTAGCCTTCCGAGTGTAACCCTGCGGTGATCTTCGCAAGCAGTTCTTGTTTCTCTTCGTCAGTGATGTATTGCTCGGGGCCACCGGGGGGCATTCCTTCATCGAGCCATTGCGCATAGCGTTCGGATGCCTTGAGCCCCAAATTCACCAGTACGATGTCGTTGACCGGTCTTTTGATATACTTCTTTGCATCTTCATCCTTAAGCCTGTCGCGCGCAATTTTAAGCTGACCTTCTTTCTTGTCGAGAATATAACGCGCATTGCTGATGGTGAACTGAACGCCAACGCTTCTTTTTCCTGCCACGTACTCCTCGCGCTCCATACCTTCGGGGACGGTCGCGACTCCACGCGTCACCGTAGGCAGTACTATCTTGAAATCATATTTCAGCTCCGCGTCTTCACGGGCATTTGAATTTTCTATCTTAAAGTTTTCACCTGAATCCTGTCGCCCTAACGCATAAAGAGTGTTCTTTGCCATTCGCTCTCCGATGATCCCGGCAATGCTCCCATTCGTGGGATTAAAGTGCTCAGCGAGCCACTCTCCGCTGATCGATGTGGTGGGCAAACTCAAACCCTCAACGCTGGCAATTTCGCGATTGATCACCTCGTCAATGTCACGTCGAGCTTCCGCGATATCCATGTGTTTGCGGATACTTCTCCAGAGATGCTTAGGCACATCCGGAGAGGGTCGATACATCACCCCCCAATCGATATCGGTCGCAGGATTATCGAGGTGAAACGGATGTACGGTGCCGTCTTCACCCACCGTATACAACGAGTCCCTCTCGGCATCATACGAAACAGTAGAGCGATGCGATTGCTCAGCCTCAGGATAGTCGATACGCTGATCGATCTCGGCGAGACGTGAGGAGAACTTACGCATGATGCTTGTACGTTCCTCCAGAAATCGATCTGACTCAAGCTGCTCCTGTGCTTTTTTTTGGATCAACACGTTGCGATTCGCACGCGTCATGCGTGACTTCCCGGGAATATCTTCAATGTCTTCCCTCAGCCGTTCCTCCCAATAGTCCAGCCATCCTCTTCGCGTTGTCGGATGACCGAGATCTTCCGCAACATCTTCGGGGAGATCATATGTCGCCTCGCGATGAGATTCATCGCGCTCGACGGCCTCATACGACCTAACAAGGTCGATCGTTTGCTCATCTTCTCCGACATCAAATTTTTCCATAATGTAAATTCTATCTTAAAAAATACTTTTGCGCTCGAATGAGATCATCCGGACCCGTGATCTGCATCCAATGTTCCGTTATGACAAGCGGAACGGGAATATGTTTTGCGATTACCGCAAGCGTGTGTGGTAAACCGAATTCTCCGGACGTTCCCCCGATCGGAACGGGAGGGATATCGAGTATCTCATGTCCCAACACATAGAGACCGGTATTCACTAAGCCGTCTGAGACCAAATGCTTTTCCTCTCTTATGCCGACGAAATTCCCCTTATCGTCAACAAGCATTTCGCCCCCCATTGCTTTGTTGTGAACACGAGAAACACAAACACCCCACGGAAGTGCAATAAGCCTTCTAATGTCCTCTTTGGCATATAAGTCGTCACCCATCATCACCAAAAAACGTTCTCCAAGGAGCGGTTTTGCGGAAAGCAACGCGCCGGCAGTACCATTCAGATCTTCCTGCACGGCGTAACGTATCGTCCTGCCGCCCCAGGAATCTCCTAAATAGTCCTTGATTTGATTCCCCTGATGCCCTATGACCAAAATGACGTCCTTCACCTCACTCGGAAGTACTGCGAGCTTCCATTCAATAAGCGTTTTTCCATTCACCATCTGTAATGACTTTGGAGTGTCCTTGGTGAGCGGGTACATCCTTGTTCCCCTTCCCGCTGCAAGAATAACCGCCTGAATGTTTTTTTCGTCTCCCAT
Organism: Candidatus Lloydbacteria bacterium RIFCSPHIGHO2_02_FULL_50_18; assembly: GCA_001821395.1. Taxonomy (GTDB): domain Bacteria; phylum Patescibacteriota; class Minisyncoccia; order Phycocordibacterales; family UBA6899; genus MHLP01. The sequence continues at coordinate 96,659 of MHLM01000001.1, forward strand.
ACAACACAGTATATCATTACTTGTAAATACCAGTTTTGAGGGATAAGTAGAACAATCGGTGTCGAAATCCTGATATGTTCATATACATATATTCACCGTTCGTCCAACACCATCTTCTCCACTCGATTTCCCCTGTTTGCTGTTTGTGAAAATTTTCGTCTCGCATGCTAAAATGTCGACATGAAAAGCCCGTACATCTCAACCTCGCCCACAGGGCTTCGCCTCCCCCCTCAGCATATCGAATCTGAACAAGCACTCCTAGGTGCGATCCTCATTCGTACCGATTCGCTCTATGAGATATCTGACGCACTGCAATCGGAAATGTTCTACGCAGAAAAGCATCGCATCATCTACGAGGCAATGCTCGATCTCCATCGAAAGCACGAGCCGATCGACCTCCTTACGCTCGCAGCAAGACTGGAAGAGCGCTCACACCTCGACCCTATCGGCGGTCGAGCATATCTCGTCGAGCTCGCCGGTATGGTTCCCTCATCAGCAAACGCAAAGTACTACGCCGAAACAGTGCACAAGAAGCATGTCTTACGAAACTTGATCCATACGGCAGATCAAGTGTCCGAACTTGGATACAAAGAAGAACTACCACTAGAGGAAATACTCGATGAAGCAGAGAGCAAGATCTATTCCGTCACCAACATCTCCTCAGGAAAAGGTATTCAAAACATCAAGGACGCCCTTGTGGAAGCGTGGGCACGCATCGAGAAGATTCACGAAGAAAAGGACGGGCTTCGCGGAGTACCAACGGGATTCCCAAGTCTCGACAAGATGCTCTCAGGTCTTCAGAAGTCAGACCTTATCATTCTTGCGGCGCGTCCATCAGTCGGTAAGACGACGCTCGCCCTCGACATCGCACGGCGTGCAGCCGTCGATCACAATATTCCCGTTGGCATCTTCTCTTTGGAAATGAGCTCGCAGCAGTTGATCGACCGCATGCTTGCGGCTGAAAGTTCGATCGACGCATGGAAACTTCGCACGGGAAAACTTTCGAAAGATCATGAGTTCGCATATCTGCGCGAAGGACTCGATCGTCTTTCAAAAGCCCCGATCTTCATCAACGACCAAGCCGGTATCAACATCATGAACATGCGCTCCGCGGTTCGCCGCATGAAGAGCGAGCATAACCTCGGACTCGTCATCGTCGACTACCTTCAGCTGATGACTCCGCTCCACTCAACGGACTCGATGGTGCAGCAGGTCACGGAAATTTCTCGGTCTCTCAAGGGCCTCGCTAAAGACCTCGACGTGCCAGTACTAGCCCTCTCGCAGCTCTCACGTGCCGTTGAGGCGCGCGGAGGACGCCCAAGGCTATCCGACCTTCGCGACTCAGGTTCGATCGAGCAAGACGCCGACGTCGTCATGTTCATTCATCGTGAGGACAAGGCAAACAAAGACAAGGTGTCAGAAAAGCCGAATATCGCCGAGATCATGATCGAAAAACATCGTAACGGACCCACGGGAATGGTCGAACTCTTCTTTGACGAGAAGCACACTACGTTCCGCGAAATAGACAAAAGCCACGGGGGTGGCGCTGAGTCTTTTGACGACGTCTTTTAGGGGATAAATGTGCTAATCTACAGCCTATGGATCCGATCAATAGATTAGCGGCACTTTTTGCTGAATTCCCCGGAATCGGAGGAAGACAGTCTAAGCGCTTCGTTTTTCACCTCATCAAGAGGGATAAGGCCTATATCAATGAGCTAGTGAAGCTCATCCAATCGCTTCAGAGTTCGGTGTTCGAATGCACCCGCTGTCATCGCTACTTTATGAAAAAGTATCCGGATGCTCCGGAGGAATGTTTCATTTGCATCGACACGAGCCGTGATCATCACACGCTGATGGTTGTCGAAAAAGATTCTGATCTAGAGGCAGTGGAGCGTAGCGGGACATATAAAGGTCTCTACTTCGTACTTGGCGGTACCCTCACTATCCTTGAAAAAGACCCGAGTAGAAAGCTGCGGTTCAATGCCCTCCTTGATCTTGTGTCTCAAGAAAAAGATACGATCGAAGAAGTGATCATCGCCTGTGCGGTAACTCCGGAAAGTGAGCATACGTCCGAATACGTGGAGAGCATGCTTCTCCCCCTCATCCATGAGACCAATACCAAGATCACTCATCTTGGGCGCGGACTCTCGACCGGCACCGAGCTTGAATACTCCGATGCCGACACGCTTCGCTACGCACTGGAAGGAAGGAAATGAACCTCCCCAGGGCTTATGCCGCAGAAGATTTGTGGGGGCGAACAAAAAACACGCCCTTATAATGGGCGTGCTAACGTGACTCAATGCACAAGTTTCTCGGGCGGACGAAGCGATCCATTACAGAGGACCTTGATCGTGACGCCGGTTGTTTGCGCAACTATCTTCGTCGTTTTGTGTCCGTCGACCGCCCCGTGCGGTGCACAAAGGTAGGAGGGTTCACTCTTCGCATTCTTTTTGATCCCACTTTCCGGAGAGCAAGTGAGTTTTGCGAGCAAGGTAGGCTCTCCACATTCAGGACAAATTCCTTTTTGCATACTAACTCCTTAACGTTGAGGATGATCATCTGTACAAAAGCTAGCACTCACAAGATAAAAAACAAGTCCTCGCAAGAGGACTTTTGTTTTTTAGCCGATCGATTCGATCTTCACCTCAGTGAAGGGCTGACGATGACCGTTCTTCTTGTAGTAACGACTCTTTGCACGATACTTAACGACCATCACCTTCTTGTGGCGTCCGTCGCCCACAACCGATGCTGAGACCTTTGCTCCCGGGATATAAGGTGCTCCAACTGTTGTAGCCCCCTCACTGTCCATTAAAAGCACCTGATCAAAGACGATCTTGGTTCCAACCTCGTTAACCAAGGCTGGTTCGTTAGGCTTTGCCTCTTGAGATAATTTCTCAATTTTGAGGACATCGCCCACTTCAACCTTATACTGCTTTCCCCCTGTTTGTATTACTGCGAATGACATAGTGGAGCCATTCTACATGCTTTTTTATATATTGCAAATAGCCGGTACTTGACATAATAATATAAGATGGCATTATTTGCCCGCTCGTGAGCGCACACTGCAGAAGAGCGAAAGGATGTACCCGTCAAAAATCCATTTACGCATCCTCCATCCTTGGCTTCTCAAGAAGAGTGGGTTCAAGTCCCGGGGTATTCCCAGTTATACGTGTGACATCTTTGTCGAGTTTCCCCATTTCCTTATAAGCGGCGTTATAGTGGTTCACTGTCGTACTAAGCGCATTTCCAAGCTTTCCCATATAGTCCTCATAAGCCTTAAGATGCTTTCCCAGCTCATCGACGCGCTTAATGATGTCTTTAGCAGATTCCTCGATCTTGAAGGCCTTAAAGCCGTACAAGACCGACTGGAGATAGGCCGCGAAGGTCGTCGGGGAAACAATGATGACCTTCTTTTCATTATAGGCATAGTCAATGAGATTCCTAGTATTCACCTTGATCGCCCCCACTTCATTCACCAAGAGGTCGTAATATATGCCCTCCGCGGGAATAAACATGAACGCAAACGGGAGCGTCCCCTCTTCAGGGCGAATATATTTTGAGGTTTCATCGATACGTTTCTTAAGATCGTTTTTGAATTCTTTTTCAAGCTCTTCACGCTGCTTGTCGTCGACCGCCATCGTCACACGATTATAGTTATCAAGTGAAAACTTTGCGTCGACGGGAATGAAGCCATCTTTAGTGATGATGACCGCATCGACGGCGTCGTTGTTGAGAAAACGATGCTGCATCTTATATGCACCGGGTGGCAGAATATTCGAGAGAATAAGCTCAAGCGATGCTTCGCCCAGGTTGCCGCGTTGTTTCTGGTGTTTGAGTACTTTTTCAAGATTCGCAAGCTGTTCTGCGATCGCCATGAATCGCGTCGTTGATTCGTTGGTCTTGGTCTGCTCGCGCGCTACTTCAACGAGACTCTTATTCATCTGCTCGTTTATCTCGCGAAGCAGTTTTTGTGATTCAGAGAATTGTGTCCGCACTGCCTCCGTCATGTCGCGGCGAGATTCCCCCATCTTTGAATCGATGGTCTTTGCGAGTTCCGCCATCTGCTGTTGAAGCATCAAAAGCGCCTGTGCATTGGCACTCTCTTTCGGAGTCACCTCAGTGCGCAACTTCAAATAGACCAGGGCGACGATTACTCCCACTAAACAACCAATGACAATGAAGATAAGGTTATCCATATTCGATATCGTATCATGCTAGCGGCGACGCTCAAACAGGAAATACTTAGCGACCTCAACGGCAAAAAGATTGGCAATGATTGCAATTAGAAGCGGGAGTAGGTGTGGGGTAATGGCCATGTCGCTCAAGCGAAGCAGGTGACGAACTAATTCAATCTTCAGCGCAAGAACGAGGCCGAAAATTGCAAAAGCGAAGGCTCCGAGTAAATATCGATTTGTCCAAAATTTTATCCTGTGCAATGGTGCCCGCAGGTCTTTAAGAGAGAAAGCAATGAGTATCGTGCCGAGCGTCAAAAAGAGGAATGCGAGGGTGCGAGCGTCGGAAATAGGGAGCATGCGGACCTTTAAGAGATAGGCATAGAACAAAAGAATCGTTACTCCACCGGAAATTCCTACCGCAACGATGAATCTCGTTAATTGGGGGGAGAGCATATTGCGCGCGCCTGCAACCCTCGGGTCGCGGCGCATAAGATCTCCTTCCTTGGGCTCAAACGCAAACGCAAAATTCATAAATCCCTCCGTAAGCATGTTGGTCCATAGTATCTGGGCGGGCAATATGGGAATGGGGATCCCGAATGCAAGTGCACCGCCTACCGCAATGATCTCAGTAAATGATGTCGACAAAAGATATGCGACGATCTTTCGGAGATTGTCCACGATACGGCGACCCTCCTCTATCGCGGCAACGATGATCGCGAAACTGTTATTGAGCAGGACAAGATCTGATGCTTCTTTTGCCACTTCTGTTCCTGAGCCTAGTGCAACTCCGATGTTTGCAGCCCGCAATGCGGGAGCATCATTTACCCCGTCGCCGGTCATTGCAACGATCTCACCGGAAGCTGAAAGCACGCGAGTTAAACGAAGTTTATGCTCAGGTAGCATGCGCGCAAAAACAGTTGTCGTATGAAGCATCTTCACGAGATCCTCATCAGTTGCACTTTCAACGTCAGTCCCCATCGCGACATCGTCACCGTTTTTCCAAATACCGCACTCCCTTGCTATCGTCCTCGCAGTCTCAGGATTATCCCCTGTTGCCATAATAACGCGCGAGCCCGCAAGCTGTGCGATGCGGATCGCATCTTTGACATCATCACGAAGCGGATCATGCAGTACGATAAAACCGGCAAAAACAAGCCGCTCAGTGATCTTTGCCCTTATTTGCGCAGTGTTTTCTTCAAATGACTCAACCGAGGTGTCTTGATATGCTACGCCGATCAATCGAAAGCCGTCACTGGTATATTGCTTAAGCTCTCGTTCAAGGCGTTCCTTGATCTCCTTAGCATTAATGTGCGTTTTCCCCTGCACATATACCTCGGTAGCATGCTCCAAAATATATTCCGGTGCCCCCGTAACATAAATACGATTATGCTTTAGTCCGCGCACATGATGCAGTGAAACCGCAACGCGGTATTTAGATTCGAACGGAAAAATATCGATGCGGGGATAATTCTTCAAAAGCTCCGTTTGATTCAATCCCGATGCAAGGGCAGCAAGAACAACTGCGCGTTCGACAGGTCTCCCTCGTACGACCTGTTCAGAAAGTGAGTCCTCTGCGCCACCCTTACGCTCGATGAATGCATCCGAACACAGTGCGGCAAACTCGAGCACGTCTCGCTCGTCCCCGTGCACCTCGTGATCCTTATGCTCATCGACGCGATCGGCTACCGCAAGAATACCACCATACGTCACGACTTTCGCAACCACCATTTCTGCACGTGTCAGTGTTCCCGTTTTATCGGTGAGAATAACCGTCGTAGATCCGAGTGTTTCTGCGGCCAAAAGATTTCGTACCAGACCACCCCGCTTCAGTATCGCCTCCATTCCCACCGCAAGCACGACCGTCACCGCCGCAGGTAGCCCCTCGGGAATAGCCGCAACGGCAATAGCGATCGAGATGAGCAATAGTTCCGTGAGTGGTTCGCCGCGCATGACTCCAAGCATAAAGATGCCGAAAAGTGCAAAGAGTACTATATAGGACATGAGTCGGGCGACACGAGTAATATTTTCCTGGAGCGGAGTAAGCAGATCGCCACCCTCACCGAGTGATACGGCGATTGCTCCTATGCGTGTCGCATTTCCTATGGCAACAACGACCCCCATACCTGAACCACCCGTTACGAGTGTGCCCATGAAAACCATGTTTTTCTGTTCCACAAAAGGTACGACGGTATCATACGCTTCGGTGCGCTTGTGCACATCGATCCACTCTCCGGTGAGCGGAGATTCATTCACATCAAGGTTATTCGCAGAAATAATCCGTATATCAGCCGGGACATTCACTCCGGTCTCAAGCACAACGAGATCTCCGGTGGTTAGGTCTTCAGCAGAAATGCGCTCCTTCATTCCGTTGCGCACCACTGTGGCAAATTTTTCTTGTGATTCACGCAAGCGCTCAAATGCGCTCGACGCACGACCTTCCTGATAGAGACTGATCGCAATATTGATGATAAGGGCCAAAAAAATAACAGTAGAATCTACATACTGTCCAAGAAGCGTTGTCACGATTCCAGCACACAAGAGAATGAACGTCAGAGGATTTTTGAGCTCGCCGACAATTCGGTCGATCGGTGTTATCCTTTTTTCTTCCCTGAACGCATTTGGCCCAACCTCAGCGAGGCGCGAAAGTGCAGCCTTCGTTGTGAGTCCATCCTTAAGGTCCGTGTGTAATATTTTTGCTACGGCTTCGCCATTCATGCGATACCATTCGTGTCCATCCGATTTTGTTTCATGCATCGTATTATTATACCAAAAAAAAGAGGCCCGTATGGGCCTCAGTGGGAGAACAAGTTTATGTTTTTTTTGCGTCACGCTCGCGCTTCATACGAAATACGGCACGGTCTGCGGCGAGGATCAGATCAAGGATCTTCTCGGGATCATTGATCGTGATCACCTTGAACGAAAAGGACATGAGCACTTCAGAAGTTTCATCGTTGATCCGATCAAGACTCCACGGATACCGGCCAAACGACCGCTTGAGCTCATTCATGCGCATCTCGATGTATTCCGAAGAGATGCCCTCAGCGATGACGATAAACTCATCACCTCCGACGCGTCCCGCCATGTCATAATCGCGAAAATGATCATTGATCAAACGCCCAAAGACCCGCAGCACTTCATCACCGCCGGCATGACCAAAAGCAGTATTGATGCTTTTGAACCGGTCGAGATCGAGCACCACAAGCGATCCGTAGGTTTCTCCATTCTTCAGCGTGCGCCTACGCATGCGCGGAAGTATGATCTTCTCAATAAGCATAAAGAATGCATCCCGAGTGAACAGACCCGTTAGCTTATCCGTAATGAGTTGCTTGTGAGTACGCGCCAGGAAAATCGTAAGCGCATCCCACCCACCGCGTTCAAACGACGACCTTGCCTCGACAAGAAAGCGCTGAAAAAGACTTATGGACGGCGTACGTTGCTTTTCGAAAACCTGAACTTCAGGCGGGACGACCGATTTTAAAGCTGACATTTTGATTCCTTTCGGTGTTCGTAAACTATTGAAAAACAGAACTCTGCGCAAACCATAGCACTGTTATCAATATTAGTCAAATACTCGAATGACTATTTTGACGTTATACTCCCCTATATATTTGCTAATCCAACCACCATGCTCCACCAACAAATTCGCGAAGAGATAAAAAACGCCATGCGTGCAAAAGAGACACTCAGACTTGAGGTCCTTCGCTCCATCCTAACCGGATTTATCAATGAATTGGTCGCAACGCGTCGAACACCGCAAGAGATACTTGAAGACGCCGGCTGTATCACGGTGATCAAACGCCAAGTAAAACAGCGCAAAGATTCCTACGAACAATTCATGGCGGGCGGACGCCCGGAGCTTGCACAGAAAGAGAAGGACGAGCTCGTTATCCTTGAGGCGTTCCTCCCTCAAATGATGGGGCGTGAAGAGATCAAGAAGATCGCAGAAAAAACAAAGGCCGAACTCGGAGTGACCGACAAAAGTGGAATGGGTAAATTCATCGGTGCAGTCATGAAAGCATGCGGCGGAAATGCGGATGGTAACGACGTGAAGGCCGTTGTCGAAGAACTCCTCTCCTAGCAAAAACAGGGATCATGTCACTCAAGCTACATAGGGTACCCCTATGTAGCTTTGCCATTGCGTAGATGCAATATTTATGATATAATGAACCTAGCAAATTTAAGTACTTTTCATCATTTTCAGGAGATAAAAATGCTCGATAAAATCATTCTCGCGGATGAGGTATCTCACCTCATCAAGACTACCTATCGAGATACGCCGAAGGGCATGCTTCCGTTCAACCTCGCTTTCACCGACGTGATGAATAAACACGGCGTCACCGGAAGTGCCCGCGGTGGGCTCAAGTCTGAAATTGGTCGTATTCTTGCGACTCGTCCACGTACGACAAGAACGACGGGGATCAGCAAAAAGAGACCGACGACACCTTCTGTGAAAACGCAGGAATTCTCGGTGACCGAGAAGACACATAACCGAGTCATACTGGTTCATCTTTCAACTGGGTGCGAAATCACCTATGTCCACAGCACGGAGGGGCTGGTGGTCTGTAGCTCGCATAGGGGTTATCCGACACTTCAAGTGATAAGGCAAGGAGCAATTATTGCGGCATCATATTTTGTCGGCATGGACCAAGGGGTTATCGAGCAGTCATCAATCACACTTGGCGAGCGTTCGGATGATATAGCGACCCTCACGATCGCAGGCAAATGGAAAATGATCGCCTGTCGAGGAGCAAAAGGCTCGATTGTGGCTCAAGTGAGTGATAGCAGGTCGGGCAAACCAGTCAAACAAAAAGACTTACCGGGGATGCTTCTTCAAGAGGCACGGGCTATTGTGTCCCGATATTTCATGGACACGCGCACCGGTGACTTTTTCACAAAATGAGCTTTTTTCCACAGATGCAACCCAAAAGGTTGCATCTTTTTTATTACAAAATGATATACTTTCTATATTAACAATAACGCTGACATTATGCAGAGCAATCATGCATACAATCTGATGAAGCAATATGTCCAGGAGCACAAGAGCCTCTGGCGTATCAAGCGAGATTACATCAAGGATGCAAAAGGGCATCCGGATGCGATCGCTTTCTGGAAGAAAATGCAGGTCGAGAAAGAGAAGCATTTAGCGGAGCTACAGAAACTCGTCGCGAAATACACCAAATAATTATTTCCTTATTTGTCTGTAAACAATCCCCCGTGTCCGCAAGCACGCGGGTTTTGTTTTATATAAAGCAAAAACGAAAACTTCAACTTGTACTCAAATGAAAAAACTTGCACAAAAGTGCAAGTTTTTATATATGCTGCATTACGCGTAACTAGAAGTTCGGCTCATGAAAATACTTCTTATAGAATTTATTGATGATCGCAACCGCCTCCTCGGGCGTATCGACAACATGAAAGAGTTCGAGATCTTCCTTGCTGATATTTCTTTCATCCAACATTTCTTTCCTGAACCACTCAGCCAAACCTCCCCAATAATCAGTACCAACGAGCACAATAGGAAAACGGGCGATCTTCTCCGTCTGAATAAGCGTCAGCGCTTCCGATAGTTCGTCAATCGTGCCATACCCTCCGGGAAGCACAACAAAACCTTGCGCATAGCGCATGAACATGACCTTACGTACAAAAAAATACTTAAAATTAAAGATCTTATCAGTATCAATAAACACATTATGATGCTGCTCGAATGGGAGCTGAATATTGAGTCCAACAGACCTTCCTCCTGCGCGTTGTGCACCCTTATTCGCCGCCTCCATAATACCCCCGCCGCCGCCCGAGATGATCCCATAACCGCACGTCGTGAGCTGGAAGGCGATCTCCTCTCCAAGCTTATAATACTTATTATTCGGATCAGTGCGGGCGGAGCCAAAAATGGATACGCATGGGCCGATCTTGTTCAGACGCTCAAAGCCATCCACGAATTCAGCCATTACTTTAAAGATGTGCCACGAGTCATTTCCCTTTAGTCCGCCGCCTTTCCATGTACGCTCCGTAACAGCGGCAAACGCTTTCTTAATGCGAGCTTCGCCACTTTTGGTGATTTCTTTCTTAGCCATATCATCTTAGAGTAGAGGTATGCCAAAAAAATGCAAGCCAGTTGTGCATCGAAGTAAAATAAGGGGCTGCTAAAGAATGCTTTCCAGTTGAGCGAGATCAACCACCACCTGATCCGGCGCTAAGAGTGCATCATGGAGCATTCCCTGCGCTAAGGGAACACGGTCAATGCGAATACAACGAATATCCGGATTTTTTCGCTTCACTTCATCGATATTCTGCGGTGAATCATCGACGAATGTATGTTCCCAGCCCGGGTCTCCGACACGTGATAAATATTTACTCGCCTCTTCACCCTTACCGGTCAAATTGTCCGTACTACCCTGCGTAATAATGACATCATCAACAAGGGGGATGATCCCCGAACCGCGAAGCTTTTTTCGCTGCAGAACGACATTGACCGCATACGTGAGAATAACAATGCGATGAGTTAAGCGCACTCGCTTCAAAAAATTGACGGTATCCGGATAAAGATAACTCGCAAAATCCGGCGGGGCTATCTCGCCGGACGTCAATGCGAGGATCCGTTCAAAACGATTCGGACCGATCCACGCATACAGCTGATCGGTATCAAAAATGGTTCGGTCGAAATCGAGGAATACTATGGGCTTCATGTATTCACTATACCAGAAGCAGAAAGGCAATGGTGCCTACTTCGGCGTATCTGTTGCTGTTCCTGTCTGAAGCGAGAGATTTGCGAGTCCGTGCTGCAAAAATTCCTTATCATACATGTCGGCCCTTTCTTCAAGCAGATTCTCATAATTCTCTTCAGACATTTTTTCCTTAACGTCTTTCCCGTGCATCGCTTCGACATCACGCTCGGCAAGTTTCTCCGACAAGAGTTCAACCATGACATGGAGATCGTATTCATCCATCAACTTGTTCACTTCGGGGTCGTTCTCAAATACGCGCGAAGGATGATGATGCTCTTCACCCGCCAGCTTGTGTCGTGAAGTAGCCGCTGGATACCCGGCATCTTTTGCACGCGAAAAGACGTACTGCTCAAGATCATCATACGCTACCTCAAAATCAATATCGCGATGACCGTTCGCGACCGTATTCGCTATATAGACCATCCGTAAAAGGGTCTTGAATTGTTCGGGGGTGAATGCAAGTCCTATCATAGAAAATGACTATAACACAACACCGGATGCGACACTATTCGAAGAGCGCAGCGTTCGTTTCCGCATTGCGCTCATTCAATTTCTTCTGCACAACCTTTGCGGCATCGACATCCGCATGTGCTCGCTCAAACCCAGTCCTCGCGGGCGTTCCGCTTGCAGAAAGTGGCTGAAACGAATCGGTCGCCGGAGGCAGTTGCGGCGTGAAATATATCTTTGTATACAATAGTCCGATGATCGCGACGATGACCATAAGTGCGATGAGTGGAAGATAGCCGCCTTCGCTGTTCTTTTGCATAAACAAATAGTAGCGATATTTAAGCAATGAGACAATATCAGGGCGCTCCCCAAAATAATAAAAATGTTCAATGGCCACCTTTTGCGAACACCGTAAGCGCACGTCTCCGCACGAGGTGATCAGGTACGGTTTGCGCAACAAGAGCCCAGAATTCTTTGGAATGATCGAACATCACGAGATGACAGAGTTCGTGCACGATAATGTAATCCTGGAGCGGTTCGGGCAGTGTCAGGATCCGATAGTTAAAATTAAGATTCCCCTTCTTTGAACAGCTCCCCCAACGTGAGCGCTGATCCCTGATCGCGACCCTGTTGTACGCCAAATTGTAATGCCGATTCCACTCTGAGAGTTTGCGATGCACCAATATACGCGCTTCTTCTTTCTGTGCCGTATACGCCCGTTTTGAGCCCGTGAGACCGCCTATCCGACGTCGTTTGGTATAAATACGGTAGCGGACCGGGAATAGACCGAAGAGCCTTTTGAGGATGATGCGTGGCATATATAGGCAGTATTATCGCATGATACCTCTACCTCGGCACGTTTGACCTGTTCCCGATAATTTACATGAAATGAAACGGACCGCCATCGCGTCATAAGCAACAGCATGAGCCGGTGAACTATTTCAGCAATTGCCTTTTCGGCAGAAAGACGACCGTCGGGTTGTTTTTCCGGAAACAGATCCAATTTTCGCATAGATCGCATCGACATCTTTTTTATTCATTTTTATGTAGGCCTATTGATTTGATGGATGATGTGACACAAGGTCAATTATCCGCACCACTAAACGACAGGCAAACAAACAGTGATGGTCGTACCCTCAATGGGCCTGGACTCAACAGAAACAATTCCTCCATTTTTTTCTATGGCATCCTTTATGAATACTTGATTTGCCGTTGCCGCGCCCTTCTCCTTATCACTCATACGGCCTGACGTGGGTATGGAGATTTTTAATAGGTCATCCTTCGAACTATCGAATTCGGTACTGACAATGATTGTTTTAAGATATTTTTCAGTAGTTTCGTGCGAAATATGTATTGCCCCACCCTTTTTACCATGCTTGATCACATGATCCAGTATGCCGAATATTGCATTTTCAATGACTGTCGGATTATCAACAAGGACGTTCAGAGATTCATCGGACGAGTCGTAATGCAAGCTGACCTCTTTTCGAAAAAGCAGTGGCATAAGAGCTATGTGTAACCGGTGTATCGTGGATATCATATCAAGCCCGATTTTTGATCGAATATTCATACGCTCAACCTCCTCGAGCAAATTATCTATAATTTGAGTTATTTTCTGCGACTCATTTGCCAAAAGACTGATTCCTATCGACATGTCTGGGATAAGTTTTGTTATGCTCTCACGAGCATCGTTGAACTGCTTAGCTACGGAATTAATGAGAGCCATTGGCACCTTCAGTTCCTGAACTTTATGCTGCAACACGATGAACATATCACCCAAACTGACTGTCATAGAATTCATGCTTTCAGCAAGCTCGCTAAATTCGTCTCCCGTCTCTACCTCAATACGTTGAGAGAAATCGCCTGTTTTGATCGCTTCTGAGAGCGATTGAAATTTCGACATTGGACTAATAAAAATGATGATTGTGCGATAAGCAAAAACAGAAACCAATAAAATACCTATCAGGAAAATAATAATACTCCTTACCACGATCGAGAGGACCGTATCCTCAACGCTCTGCATTCCTGTCTCTGTTACCAAGAAAAATGGGAGGTCTTCAAATTTAATCACCGAAATATTTTCGTTTTCTTTATCTTCCGCATCATAAATTTTTATCGTTACCATCTTCGTATAGGTATCGATGATTGTTTGCACCTCATTGTATTGTAACGGTACAACCTCCTTACCAAGCAATTTACTCGTCTGTGTGATAAGTGCGATATTTTTAGACGAAAGTGTGCCAACACTTTTCAGAAAACGTTCGGATCGATTGGAAACTAAAATGATACCGAAACTATCGGTAAGCATAACCGTACTTGTGTTTAACAGGTGACTGCGGAGGATCGAATCATCGATCTCGGTACTGTTTGTCTTGACCACCAAAACACCAACGACACTGCCGTCAGCGCTCTTTACTGGGTAAGAATAATAGTAGCCAAATTGATGGCTCGTGCTACCAATTGCAACATCAATATATGCATTACCACTCAATGCTTGTTTAAAATAATCCCGAAAACTATAGTCCTCTCCGATAAAACGCGCATCTGTTGAAACAAGGCCAATACCATGAGTATCCAAAAGGTAGATGGCCAAATATTTGACGTTTTCCTTTGTATATTCTGAAAAAATATCCAAAAGTACTTTTTTCTTCGCTTCGTCTGGGTGAATGGAAAAATCTCGCACTAAGGAGTTAGTCCCGAGCATTTTTGCAAATAGCTGATTAGTCTTTATCACCTGAGCAGTATGATGGACCTGCTCGGTCGCTATAACATTGATGTTGTTGATATTCCCCTCGACAAGCGCAAAATTTACATAAAACGATATGACGAACGCCGTTAAAATACATAAAACAACAGATGATAAAACAAAAAGAATCGTTATTTTCGTTCGGACTGAAAAATTTCGGATATGAGATAGCATAGAGATTTTTCTTAACCGGTAACTCGATCATTTGCCATCACCATGACACGGTGCACTCTCGGTCAATAATTTATTCCTAAAAAGACGGGTCCATTGCAAGAACATTGTTTGATACTCGCAGCAAGCGTTCTTTGTCCATTTTTATTAACAAGAGAATGCATTTTTCATCGTCGCGGGGCAAACACTTAACTCCATCAGTATACTATGTATTACAATAGGAAACCATATAATTTCTCACTGGAACATATCTTACCCGTATTGCTTCGGCGTTATCATTGAGATCATTCTTGCGTCCCAAGATGACGCTCTTCGACAACGGTACACATGACGAAAGATTAGTGAAGTGCCTTTGTGAACCTTGCGAAAAGCAGAAAAAACGAAAAATATTCCACGACGACTAGGGCGGCAAGGATGGGGGCTTGTGCTATTTCTGCAATTTTCTCCGGATCTCTTCTATTTCGCTCCGTAGTTCGTTCTTTTCTATTTCATGCTTTTTCATCAACCGATTCATCTTTTCAACTTCCTCACTTTTCTCTTTTATGAGCAAGTGGTCTGCGATCTTCTCTTTTGTAACATCTCTTACGGTGGCCTCAATGATCGACTGATCGCAAAGATCAATACGTGCAAGCAGTACTGTTGCAGGGAACTCTTCGCCATTCAGCCTGCGGTGTGTCCATTCGAAAAAATGTGAGCCGTCATGCATCGCCGCGTTGATCATCTCCTTGGCCTTTTCGTGCGAAAGACGGCCGTCGGGTTGTTTTTCCGGAGAGAGATTCCAAGGTCCATTCGCAGTAAATTCTGTCTTATCTTTTGCTCCAAACATTTTTAATGCGGCGGCATTTCCATCGGTGAAACTCCATGCAGGAGGTTCAAGCGTCATAAGTGCGTCCGCAGAACTTTCAAAAAGCGCGCGGTAGCGCAATTCATCACCTTTTAAGACCTCTTCTAGCGTCTCACGATAGATTGCATCGACATTTTTTTTATTAGTGTTCATGTGGGTTTATTAATTGATGAATAATGCATTTAAAATGACTGATCATGCCTCAAACTCAAACGAATGGTAAGTACACCGACACGGTCGTCCCTGCTCCCAATTCGGATTCAATAGTGATGATTCCACTGTTTTCTTCTATGTTATTCTTGATGGTCAGCAGACCTAATTGGGGCACTTTTGCGTATTCGACACTTATTGATTTCGGGGTAGGAGCATATATTTTTAACATATCCTCCTTAGAAATTCCGAGCCCGTTATCTCTAATGATCGTTTTGAAATATTTTCCCGCAGCATCATGTTCAATAAATATATCTCCGCCGCGCTTACTGAATTTGATTGCGTTATCCAGCAGACCTGCAAATGATCGTTCGATCAATTCCGGATCATCGACCAGAACGTGAACGAAGGTTTCGGGCGGTTCATAGTGGATAGCCACCTCCGACAGAGAAGCAGAGGGGACCAGACGGGCCTGCAGACTCTTGAGCATCGTTACGAGGTCAAATATCATTTTATGTCTAATGTTCGCACCCTCGATCTCATCAAGGAGGCCGTCTACCATTTGCGTTATTTCTTGCGAAGCATCAACAATAAGGCTGATCCCCATCGACATGTCCGGAATGAGCGCCGTGATCTTCTGTCGCGCATCATTGAATTGCTTAGCTACGGAATTGATGATGATAAGAGGGGGCTTCAATTCCTGAATGACACTTGCAATCAAGTCTGTTTTTCTCTTTTCTAACAATAATTCTTCTGTTGTGTTTCTTAAAGTTACGATGCATCCGGTCACGACATTATTGTCATTCTTTATCGGCGCGGCGCTGCTCACGACCGATACTTCATTTCCTCCTTTGTCGACGATCACAGTATGATCTTCCGAAGATCTTTTTTCTCCACCAAGCATCGCCTCTTCAATGAACAATATGTTCGCTTTTTTATCACCCACTCTCACCAGTTTCACAATATCCTTAAAATTCTGACCCATCGCCTCCTCGTCCGTGATATCGGTAAAATCTTCCATTACATTATTCCAAAGCGCTATCTTCCAATTTCTATCTATTACCAACATGCCGTCACTGATACTATTAAGATAGACCTTCTCCCTACGGCGCAATTCGCTCGAGACGGAAAATATTTTCAAGACTAGCAGCGTAAGCAACAATAGAAATAATCCGACTATAATGTCCACAAAAGCCACGTGCGTCAAACTGGAATAATAGTCCGCAAAAGCAAACTGTGTCGGACGTTGAACGACAACGCCCCATTTGTACTCGGGAATTTGCCCGTACGCAGAAAGCGCCTCCTCGCCCCCCATTTCATCATAGGTAATCTCTACGAAGCTTTTGCCACTCAATACTTCTTTTACCGCACTGACCTGCGAATAATTAACAAACCCATTATTGAGATCAAAATACGGATGCACGAGCAGGTTGCCATTCTTATCTATAAGATAGGTAAAACCGCCGGGTCCAACATCAACATTACGGATCCACGCGGCAATTTTATCCAGTGAAGTTTGAACAAGAAGATATCCGACAACAACGTTCTTTTCGTCACGCACCGGCGCGGCGACGACAGTAACATACACTTCTGGGTGGATTCCCCTTTTGAACACCCCGCTAATTTCTAGCTTTCCCGTAACCGTAATATTTTTGTACCATTCACGATCAGCACGACTTTGTCCGATGATCGACGGATCGGCAGGATACACATCAATAAGTATGCCGGCTGGATCGAGCAGTGCAACGCCAACAACATCAGAATTACCCATGGCGATATTCCCTAACAAAAGACTGTTTTTATCCCATTTTGCCTCCTTTGTGTAGTTTACGATATTTGCCTTCGACGCATGCGTAATGACAAGATCCTCAAGAAGATCCAACCTTGGGGTTACAATGCTCTTCGTATGTTCAACAAGTGCAGCACTGCGCTCATACACGTCAGTTCTCAATACATTCCGATAGGTGACAAAATCATATCCGGTTGCCAAAATATATGGAACCATTACTGCGAGAATGATCAACAGCCTACTTCTCCAGGAGGTTGGTTCTACAAAGGAAACACTATTGGACACTCGTTTCAGAACCTCTTTGACCATATTTAGCAAAATTTTTTTGTTGTTCGTAAAAAATTCGAACGTAAGACCACGTCAGTATACTACAAATTATAGTAAGGGACCATGAAGTTACTCAATAGTAACACGTTCTGAGTACGTCCTTCCGTATTTTTTAGAACCTGCACTTCCATATCTCATTTGCAATCGCCCCTAATCCAGCTTTTTAGTCCCTCGTTTTGCGATCATTCCGGAAAGCGGGAACAAACAAGCAAATACCGTGTCCTCACCGACCTTTGATGTGAACCAGATCTTCCCGCCCGCATTTTCGACGATCTGCTTCACAACATACAGCCCGAGCCCTGTACCATCCACGTCCTGTTTTTGGGCATTACTTGCCCGAAACATCTTCTGAAATATCTGTGACTGTTCACCTTCGGGGATCGGCTCTCCGTTGTTTGACACACTAAAGATGACGTTGCCGCCGTCAGCATGAAGCACTACCGTGATTCTCCCATTATCCTGGGTGTACTTAACCGCATTCGAAATAAAATTCTGAAACACCACACGCAGCAGCTTCGCATCGGCAGGGATGATCGGTAATTGCGCGTCGAAGTGCGTGATCATCTGATGACCTTTTTGTGCGATACGTCCCTCCATTTCCTTGAGTACCTCATTGCACACTGCGACGAAATCAGTCGGCGTCGGCTCAACGATGAAGACGCCCATCTCAATACGAGAAACATTGAGGAGTGCGTGGATCAATTCGTTGATACGCGTATTCAGAGAGTAAGTCTCACGCAATATCTCCTTCTGATTATCGGGCATTTCACCGTAATCACCATCCAAGAGCATCTCAAGATTCCACTGTATCGCGCCGACTGGAGTCTTTAATTGGTGCGAAGCGAGTGAGACAAATTCGGTTTTTTCCCTATCGACGATCGATTCTTTCGTGATGTCCCAATTCACACCAACCATCTTGATTGCCTTTCCGTCACCGTCACGCTCGACGAGCGCATGGTCTTGAATATAATGCGTTTCCCCACTTGGCCATATGATACGAAATTGCATATTGAACTCCTTTTCACCTCTTAGTGCCGCCTGGATAGCATCGTCTCTCAATTTTTTGTCATCAGGGTGCAGTCTTTTTTGCCACGCCTCGAACGTTCTCTCGGACTCTTCTTTCGACATTGCGTACAGCGCGTACATTTGATCATTCCATGAGATCTTGTCTTTTGTGATATCCCATTCCCACACACCGATCTGTGCCGACTCGGTTGCAAGAGCCAGTCTCCGCGATACTTTTGCAAGATTCTCTTTTTCGCTTTCAACGTCATCTAAAATATTAAGCACTGCTTTTTTGGTATTTTCCAGTTCGGCAATATTTGTCACGAGGTCACTGTTCGCATTTTCCGCATACGCGATCGCCTGTTTTTTTGACCGTGCAGTCACATATATCACACCAAAAAGCGCAAAGCTCATTAACAGGCCGACCACGACAATGAGGTAGCGCAACACGGCATAGGTACGGCCATTCGGAAGTAATGGCGCATTAGTAAATTCGATCGTCCATGGGTGATCAGCCACATACATCGTTACCGTAGTTCTGAACGTAAGATCCGACGCCCACCCCTCTACGCCCTCGCTCGCATCGAACATTAATCGTTCGGGAAGCATTCGCAGTCCGTCATAGATGCGGAATGTGATGTCCGCGCTTTTGAAAGCCTGACTTCCGCGTACAAGTTCGGCGGCATCGATCACGCTGAACACATAACCGAAGACGCTTTCTGGCTGCCGGGAAACACTGCCAGACGCAACATCGCCCCAATGTACGGGGGCGTACGCGACGAAACCCGCCTTCATGCCTGCCCCCTCCTGTTGCATCAACATCACTCGGCCGGAGATAGAGGCCTCACCAGAGGCGCTTGCCGACGCCATCGCACTGCGCCTCGTCTTCTCCGTAGACATATCAAAACCTATGGACCGACGATCCATTTCCGTAGGGGGCTCCACATAAAGAATGGGTGTATATGCACTTCTCTCGCCTTCGGGTGTGATAACAAAATCAGGAAGCCCCTCTTTGCGCATAGAAGCAATGAATGCATCTTTTTCATCGGATGAAACGATCTGTGCAAATCCCAAACCCTGTATGCCGGGATAATTCTTGAACACTTTGATCGCCGTAAGATATGCACGCCATTCATCTCTGCTTACGGTTTGACTCGCAGCAAAGAGGCCTCCGGTTCCTCGGAGCGTATTGACGTAGATCTCCATCTGCTTTTGAATGTTAGCGCTGATCTCAGCGACCTCAGTAGCGAAATGAGACTGCTTTTCCTTCTCAGCATTTGCTTCAAATAAATAATACACGACAAACGTGATCGCGATGCTCACAATAAATATGATCAGAGCGATCCAATTTTCCCTCCAGAAATTTTTGACCATTGTTACTTGTCGAATGTACATTAACATGAACAAAACGAGAAGAAGGAGCAAGAATGGGACTCCGAACTGAAAGAAAATGATCTTATTTCGCTCTTGTTCCGCCATTTGTACGTGCGCCCGGACACTTTCATCTGTATATGTATTTAAAAATTGGTTATATGGCAGCGATCTTTCACCGGTCTTTATGTCAAAATAAAAATAATCTATTGAAAAATCTTCCATTTTCACGACGTGACCAGAGATCGGTTCGATCCACATAAAAAGATCGCTTGAGAGCTTTACCCCGCGGGTCTCCGGTACCCCGGGAAGGAATCCCATGAGCTCCGTTTGGTCGGTCGGCTCAATATTGCTTTTTTGGTACTTGAATACTTTTAACCCGTACAAGGTCTCCTCACCTACGTACTTCATCTGTGAAGGAGTGTTGTTGCTTGCATGCCAGTACGTGAAAGAACTACCCCCCTTGAGCCATCTGGGCGCAAAAAGATACCCGTCCCTATCTCTATCTCCGGCACCCCTTACGTGTTGCCCGTTCAGCGCATTTATCCCATAGAGTGGCTCTGCGCGAAAGATGGTCTTTCCGTCCAGTGATGCGACGTGAAATATATTTTTTATCGTGAAGATGAATCCCGCATACGAAACGACCTCATAAGAAAAATCCGTTTTGGAGTATTGTTCAGCACCAAATTCACCAATGGATGCATCATAAAAATTATCAACAGACACCATGTCCGCCTTGTACGTAAAATCGCTCGGTATCATCAATAGATACGGGGCGACAAGAAAATACCATAACGGGACAAATAGCAAGACTGCAAAAGAAAATATGTTCCTGCGCACATATTGAATAAAGGCTGTGATCGTATGTTTTATCTTATCCATATATGATGCTCCGGTATTTATACAGAAAATTCATCATTACCCAGAATATTTTTCTATGACTCCATAAAGTATAGCAAATAAAATGTTTGAACCATATGGACGCGTTTATACATGAGACAAAGTCCTTAGATCGGCGTTCGCGCAAAAAAACTCGGTGGAAAAAGTTTGTACCGATAATTCCCTCTACCGTTCTTGCCATAAAGAAACGACAAGCGGGTTAAGGGAGCCGGTAGTAATGTGAACATTACGGACGATATCACTCACGGAACCAACAACGGCGATCGCACGTGATGTTCCACCGGTATTGCTCACCGTATATGTACAAGTGCTCTCGTTAAGCATTACGTTCCCCGTGCCGGTGTATGAATTATTTTCACGTAGTGTTTCTAGCGCAACCTCCGCACAAGCATTCACAAGAGCCTTGGCGTGAACTCCATTTCTTGTGTTAATACTCCCCCTGATCGACCACATACTGCTTGTTGCGAGTGCAAGAGTGAGGGAAAGCGCAGTACCGCCGAGAACGATGACGATGAAAAGCGTCGAGAATCCTTTTTGAACTTTTTTGTGGAAAAGATATTTCATATCATTTACGTAATGCTCCGCTACCGTCAAAACGCACCACGTACGGAATGCCGGCACCGGCATTTGTCGTTGCACTCGTCAGTACAAAGCTGACTTGGACGATGTTAGGCGTACCCGGTTGAGAAAAGTTCGAGAAGATAAGATCGCTTATGATAACTTTGTTATTAGTGAGCTCAATCGGAGCACCGACACCTTCAGTGACATAGAGCACCCCGCCGCTTGCAGAGAACGTCGTAGGACTCGTAGCGGGCGTTTCAGTGATCACACTCAGAAGTCCACCGAGCGCACCGACGGCGGGACTATTGACCTGACTGGCATTACGGAGCGTTTGCGTTATTGTTTTTATTGCACGCGAGCCCTGAGCGTTCACCTCAAACACGCTTTGACTGTGCAAACGCGCGGAGATGAGGCCAGCGGAAAAACTCATCAGCCCGATCACGAACACGCCGAATATCGCCACGTAGACGATCATTTCTATAAGTGAGAAGCCTTTTTGCATATCATATATTTTCATATCATAAGGGCGTCAGACCGACACTAAAGACATGTTTCACCGTGGAGCCAGACGTCCCAATGCTATCGATAACCCCCGTTACTCCCGGTGCAACAATGAACCTGCGATAACTGGCCCTCGAGAAATCTGATGTGTTTGCACCGCGATCGTAATCTTCGGTCCACCCGCCCCCCTGCGTGAGCGGATTGGCAAACGTGCGCACGGTGGTAGTGTACATGCTTGCAAAGACGAGCACTGTTGTGTTGGCGGTTGGAATCGTCATTGATGCGGCACGATAGGTCGTATTACTGACCACGTATTTCGTATTTGAAAATACAGAAATGGGATTTAAGACATCAAAGCAACCACGATATGCGGATAGCGTTACTGCGATCTTTGAGGCGGCGCTAAATCCAAATGTATAATTTGCCCCCTCAGCCGCTCCTGCGATCTTGTAATAGAGTGCCTGATTGTAGTTACCATTCCTGTGACGGCCGACAAGATTCCATCCAGCGGGTATCACCGACAATCTATCGATATTTGCGGCAGGATTATGAAGGATGTGAGCAAAAAGAATATCCCCCGCGGCGACTCCGGTTGGCTTCGTTACAACCGCTGAAGCAGATGACGCAGAATCGTACACGGTTGGAATACCGACCGGTGCTGAGGCAACAACGCAAGTAGCTGCACCCGTCGTAAATGTTCCATCAGCTGAATAGCCCGTTCCCGTGGTGTTTATCGCATAGCCACGATAGTAGTACGTCGTTGCTGCAGTGAATCCCGTACGTGCCTGGGTAAATATGCCAAGCGTCGTTCCTCCTTCCGCGACACAATTTGTCGTAGGTGCGGGTGTTGTTCCCCAACATATTCCGCGCTCTCCGATCGAGGCCGGAATACCGAGTGACGTGACGTTTGCTCCAAGTGTCGCGGTCGTCTCGGTAATAAGGGCTGCGGTTGGAGTAGTAACCGTGGGGATCACATATTCTTCATACGTAATAGTGCATAATTTTGTGTCGCCATTGGCAAGCATAATGCTATTTCCAAGGCAATCAGCAGAAAGTGTCAGAGCGTAATTGGGGTCGATCGTTGTCAAAAAAGTGTACACACCGGGACCGAGCGTCATCGTGAACGGTGAATAAACGATCGGAATATTCACGGTATTCTGCACGGGTGGTTCTACGGAATTATCCCACGCCAACGTCTGAAGACTATTGGGAAGGAAGTCGCCGAGGACTTTTGTACCACCATGATTCACTACCGTCTTGTTCACCGTGAGCCCAATATTGAGCGGTGCACGCCAATTCGTAAGATACGTATCCATGGCAACCGTGTGAATTCCTAGAACCTGGTCTTCCCACGAAACGACCGTATGTATCCTCTTTTGATCGCTATTGACGGTCGAGAGCGTGACCGTTCGCGAGAAAATACCCTGCACATCGAATGAACCGGATAGGGCCCAAACATTAGCGAGATTGGCGAGACCATAAGTGCCGTCGGGCAAATTTACGAAATCATACTGCGCATCGCGCAGATTTCTTATTATCTCAAAAGATGCTTCGGCAAGAAAAGCGGCTCTCTCACTGTTCGCGACATGTCGCGCATTACGTGCAACGGTTGTTGTGGCACCTATTGTAGCAACAACAAAAACCATAAACACTGATAATGCGATCAGTATCTCGATCAAAGAAGATCCGCGACTATTAATATGTGATGGTACCTTTTGCATTGATGATAATATTCCTTACACCAAAACTATTCGTGAGCGTTACCGAACCTGCCCCACCCGTGTTTCCCGTAACTTTCTCGAAGACGATCTCGGAAAGCCCTCCTGCGAATACGCCACTCGGCAGGTCGAGCTTCTGGTCTGCTGAGATATCTCTTAGGGCATAGACCCCACCCTTAAAGACGACCACGGAACTCGTAAGTAATGCTACCCCCCATGGTGAGTCGGCTTTCCCCGACTCCGCATTCGCCTGTGCGTGACGGAGCGCCCCGACGACTCCCATCGTCGCGATCTCGAGATTTTCATGAGCCTTGAAACTGCCGTAGACTGTTATGGAGACCGCAGTAAGCAACATTATAATGCCAACGACCACGATCAACTCGACGAGTGTGATCCCACGGTGTGATGATCCTTTAATTGATCTGACTTGATAGTCCATATAGTGGTCCCATGATAGCGAGCACAATAAAGCCGACGATCAGACCCACCACGATCAAAACGATCGGTTCTAATATGGTGGCAAGATCACGCGACATTGCGTCTGTTTTTTCTTCAAAAATAATACCGATGCGGATGAATGTTTCCGACAACTTCCCGGACTTTTCGGCGGAGATAATAAGCTGCTGTATCGGAATGGGAATGAATCGATCTATGTTCAGTAGACTGCCAAATGCTTCTCTGAACGATTCCCCGCGGAGCACGCTTGATTGCAGGTGCTCATAAAACCTTGCGTATGAGTCATATGATGTCCCTCTTTTGACCGAATCAAGCGCGTCAGCAACCGGGAATCCGGCTTGCAAAAGCACGCCGAAGATATACCCGAAACGCGCAACCTCGACCCCCTGCACGAGATCTTTTATCCCTGGTATGTGAAAAAGAATTACATCGCCGATGAATTTGGTTCTTTTATAAAAAAAACATGTATATACCAGAAGACCGATAGCGATGACGGATATAGGCACCGCAAAAGCACCATACTGCTCAAAGAAAGAGCCCATAGAGACCAATATTCTCGTCGCAAGAGGAAGCTCTCCCTTTGTTTCTGAAAAAATAGCGACAATCTTCGGTAGCACGAGCCACGCACTTCCCAGTGCGATGATAAGAGCGAGAAAAAAGACGATGCCCGGATACAACAATGCGGACCGGAGTCGTGAGTGGAACATCTTCTCTTTGTGCTGCTGAACGGTGACAAGATTCAAATGATCTGACAGCCTTCCCGCCTCCTCACCCGAACGAATGAGCGAGATGATGCGTTCTGAAAAAAGTTTTGTCTCCGAAAACGACCTCCAAAGCGGCATTCCCGAATTCACCATCGACTCGATCGCAGCGGTAATCTTCTTCATCTTGCGTGTCTTGACCGAAAGACTGAGTGCTGCAAGGGCTGCGGATATCCCCATACCGGAAGAAATGAGCAGGCTCAAGTTTTCGATGAAATAGTCACGCTCATCACCGAAACCAACACTGAGGTACGGCCAGTCGGGGCGATATTCGAATGGGACTTCTTTAAAACCCTCATGTTCACGCGATTTTCGAAATTTTATTTGTTGCATGGTCGTTTATTAAGAACCGACAACACGAAGCACTTCTTCGATGGTTGTCATACCAGCTTTTACTTTTTCGATGCCATCCTCAAACATGGAGACGAATCCCTGGCTCTTGATGAGCGCCATCACGTCTTTGGTCGACGGGCTCTTTGCAATAAGATTTTGTAGCTCAGGAGAGGTGCTTAAAAACTCAAATACTCCGATACGCCCCTTATACCCAGTATGCGAACAAACCTCACAGCCGTTTCCCTTATAAAGGGTCGCCCCATCCTTAAAATGTCGGGCAACCTCCGAGCCAAACGACTCGAGCTCAGCGACCTTGTTTATGCGAAAACTTACCTTACACGAATCACAAATTTTGCGTACGAGCCTTTGACCAACGATCAACTCGAGCGTCGAGCCGACCAAAAATGGCTCAACGCCCATATCGATGAAACGTGGGATTGCTGTTGCCGCATTATTGGCGTGAAAGGTCGAAAGCATTAGATGCCCCGTCAACGCTGCGTTGACCGCGATATCAGCCGTTTCAAGATCGCGGATTTCTCCGACAAAGATGGTGTTCGGGTCTTGACGCATGATCGCGCGAAGTCCGTTTCCGAACGTCAGATTCGTCTGAGTATTGACCTGGATCTGATTTATTCCGTGGATCTTATATTCGACCGGATCTTCGATCGTCGTGATGTTCGTGCCCCTCGTATTGATGATCTTGATGATCGAGTAGAGCGTTGTTGTCTTACCGCTCCCCGTAGGACCAGTTACTAGGATCATGCCGAACGGCTTCTTTGCGCTTTTAATGATCTGTTCCTGTAATGCGAGAGATAATCCAATGTCACTCAGACCGAGATCACGGACGGATGAAGAAAGAATGCGGATAGCGACCTTTTCCCCGTCGAGCGTAGGAACTATCGACACCCGGAGGTCGACCATCTCTGTGTGACTCGGAGATGCGTAGCGAATGACCCCGTCCTGTGCACTGAAATGCTCATCGATACGTAACTTGGACTGGACCTTCAAACGATTGACGATATTCTCATAGTATTCTTTCGGCATTTCGCCGACATCATGAAGTACGCCGTCTATCCTGAAGCGGATGACAACGCGATGCTCTTCGGGTTCACAATGAATATCGGACACCTTGAGCAGTAACGCCTCCTCAAATATCTGATTGATGATCTCCGGAGCTGCACGCCCCTTGCTATCGATGATCTTCGCGAAGATCGCCCCTAATCCCAGATGGTAGTTCGCAAAGATAGCATCAATTTCATCAGGGATTGCGAGAGTGATCGTCAGTTTTTTATCGGGAAATAGCGGCTGCAGATTCGCCAAGAGTTCTTCCTGTGTGGGGTCATCAGTTGCGATGACTACGTCTGAACCTTTTTGTGAATAAACTACCGTACGATATTTTTTGGCAAGCTCCTCGGGAATAAGAAAAACCTGTTCTTTTCTGGGGCTGTGCGCTTCGAGATCGGAATAAGAAACCCCGAAAGACTCTGCGAATGCCTGACCGATGATTGCCCTCGAAAGCAAGCCCTGACCGAGCAAATAATCAACGAATGAACCGCGATGTTCTTTCGCGTATTCTTCCGCGATTGCAATATCTTTTTCTTCGATATAATTCCCGGCAAGAAGAACTTTTTTGATCGCTTCGTCATTAAAATTCATAAAAATTACTCGTTATTTTTTTTGAAATAATTGTTCGACCCTTCTAATAACCTCGGCGATCGGCGTATCGGATTTGGAAATAAAGTCTGTAGCCCCCAGTGAGCGCGCCTTCTTCTCGTCTTCTTCCTGACTAAGATTCGACAAAACGAGAATGGGTATCTTGTTGTTTTTTTTCTGTAATCGTTCAAGGACCTCAAAGCCGTTCACGATAGGCATGATGAGGTCGCACACGAGAAGATCAAAATGAGAGCGTTCAATCAAGGAGAGCGCCTCTTCTCCGTTCGGCACACTCTCCGCATAAAAACCCGAATTTTGGAGTTTTAAAACAAGCGCACGTGAATACGCCCTTTCATCCTCAGCAATAAGAATCCTCTTCTTACTTTTCTCACTTGGCGGCATCAATAAAGTGTAACACAATTTTTATAGAAGCTTTAATTTATTGCATACGTGAATATGCCAACAAGCGATAGTTTCCGTACGAACGATTTACCAAATTCTCATCTGGTAGACATCGCAACCATGGCAATGGGGCTTAGCGCTCAGTCAACCGCGCATGACCGATGGTTTATGATCCTTTATGCGATGCCTCCTCGAGCTTCTCCTTAAGATCGGCTATCTCTTTTTTTAATTCGGTCATCTTCAACTCCCGTCCGATCATGAATTTATTCATCTGCTCGGTTTCTTTCATCATTTTTTTCAGATCGTCCGTTCGCACGGCCACTTTCACTTCAAGACTCTTGTCTTTTTCCTCGAGTGATCGCTTGAATTCTTCCGTCCTGTCTAAGACTTCTTTTTCAAGATATTTACTTTTTTCTTCCATCACTTTTTCCAATTCTTTCGTGCGTTCACGCACCTTGTTCTCAAGGGCCGTAAAGGTATCCCCCAAGCTAGTAGTCATAGCATTCATCGTTTCAGCGAGTTCGCCGAATTCATCGTCCGTCTTGACCTCTACCCGCTGGGAAAAATCTCCCCTCTTGATCGCCTCCGACAGTGACCGTAATTTTGAAAGCGGGCTAATAAAAATGATTATTGCACGATACGTCAAAAAGGAGACGAGCAAGATACCTAACAAAAAAATCGCGATGATCTTCATGACAATCGACAGTACGGTGTCTTCAACACCTTGCATCCCGATCTCTGAGACCAGGTAGAATGGGAGGTCGTCAAATTTGATCACTGAAATATTCTCGTTTTCGTTATCTTTCGGATCAAAATAGTTTATTGTGACACTCCCGGTGTAGGTATCTATGATCTTTTGCACCTCGTTATATTGAAGCGGTACCACCTCTTTGCCAAGCAACTTATTCGTCTCTGCGATTAATGCGGAATTCTCAGGAGAAAGAGCGCCGATGCTTTTTAAAAAACGATCCGGGCGGTTTGAGACCAAAATGATGCCAAAACCATCAGTAAGCATTACGGAACTTGTGTTTGACAGCTCACTGCGCAAGATCGAATTGTCGATCTCAGTATTACTAGCCTTGACCACCACAATTCCGATCACAGTACCACCGTCATCTTTTACTGGATAAGAAAAATAATAACCAAATTGATTACTTACGCTGCCGATCGCGTTATCAATATACGCTTCGCCGCGCATTGCAAATTTATAATAATCGCGAAAACTATAATTCTGACCGACGAAACGCACATCTGTTGAAACAACACCTGAGCCGTGAGTATCCAAGAGGTAAATGGCAAGATACTTGCTGTTTTCCTTTGTGTAACCTGAAAAAACATCTAAAAGTTCTTTCCCTTTCGTCTCGTTCGGATTGAGGAAATACTCTCTCACCAGGGAATTCGTCCCAAGCATTTTTGAAAAAAGCTGATCGGTCTTAATGATCTGAGCGGTATAGTGGACCTGTTCGATCGCTATCTTGTTGATGTTGCTGATGTTCCCTTCAATGAGCGCGATATTGACGTAGAAATAGGTGACGAGCGTCGTAAGCGCGCATAAAAAAATAGACAATAAAACAAATAGGATCGTGATCTTTGCTCGTACTGAAGAAATTCGGATCTTGGGTAACATAGAGGTCTTTCTTATGAAAAAACGTCACACGTGTCGTTGCTATAATGATAGCACCAATGGCCATTGAACAAAAATAACTGGGGCACGAAGTTCCCCGTATATGATCAGGGCGCTACGCACCGTAGGGATTGCTGCCATTCGCCCAACTTGATTCGAGATAGACCGCAGGACTGTCGGGGAGGAGTTTTCCCGTTTGCATATTTTGGATATGTACAAGCGGAGTTGCTCCGCCATTGCGCGCGATGATGACCCAGCTTAGTTCCGGATGTTGCTCTGCTACTTCGCCATACATGAATCCACGAAATGCGTCAGTTCCGGAATCAATCACCATTGCCTCGGGGAAATTGTGAGCGATGTTTCTCGCCACTGCACTTTCAGCCAAGATCGGCAGATCGCGAAATTCCAGATGGGTTCCTTTTATTTTTTTTTGCAGCCAAACTGCGCGATAAGCGGACGGACCGCCTTCATAGTGTTCATTCTGGTTGATCTGTTCAAAATTATTCATAGTCTCTGTAATTATACAATACGTGAGCCCTTGGATTCAATTATATCTTTATTATATACGTCTCCCCCATGCAGCACACCTCTTAAATATTAGCGCTGAGACTGTTCAAAGTGCTGCGGGGCTTGGAGTCACCCACATGTCCTGACAAAAAGATATTCACTACAATCTTTTTGCTGAATGAATCGGTCTCGGAAAAATCATACCAACCACAGTGGGGATATACCACCCCTTCTACTCTCGTAACTAGGCGTCTCGGTCACTATTTCATTCATAACGCCGGCGGCGCCACTGTCTCTCTCAAATTTTCTGGACAAAATGCTCGCACGACCAACAAGGGGTTTGTCTACTCACCAGAAAAGTACAGAATATAGGTATCCCCCTGCCAACTTGGGAGTATGCACAGAAATAAAATCAATACCCGCTGGCTAATCCTCTTTTTCTATGAGACCGTCTTTCAACCAAATCACTCGGTCCATATACTTTCTATCCTCCGGCTCGTGGGTGATCATAATGATGGTCTGATTGAGCTCCTTGTTCAGCTTCTGAAAAAGCCGATACACCACCTCCGATGAAACCGTGTCGAGATTTGCAGTTGCTTCATCTGCAAAGAGTATTTTGGGGCTATTAATGAGGGCCCGCGCAATCGCAACGCGCTGTTGTTCACCGCCTGACATCTCTCCAGGGTAATGATGCAGTCTCTCTTCTAATCCCACAAGCTTCAAGAGTTCTGAAGCTCGTTCCTCGTTATGCGTACCACCAAGGGCCATTCCGGGAAAATAAACATTCTCAAGTGCAGTAAATTCAGCAATAAGCGCATACTCCTGAAATACATACCCCAAATGATTAAGACGAAATGAGGTGCGCTCAGCATCAGAAAGGGCAAGAATATCAACATTATCGATGAGCACTGTGCCGGATGTCGGAATATCAAGAAGTCCCAATTGATGCAAGAGTGTTGATTTACCGGATCCACTTCTCCCCATGAGCGCGACAAACTCGCCCTTCTTTATTTCAAACGAAACCCCCCTCAACGCTCGAGTTGGAACTTCTCCGGGATATGTCTTTGTAAGATTGTTTACCTTGATCATAATGAATGTGTTTAACCCCAGATTGATCTTAAGATATTCTGCCTCGCTACCATTTTTGCAGGAATAAATCCCGCAAAGATTCCCGAAATAGTAAGACTGATAATGTTGATAAAAATCTCAATGGGAGTGTACACCAAACTTGCGCTCCCAAACGGCATCGGAATTGGCCGCATTTGCAACAGTGGGACCACAAGGGAAAAAACAATCAAAAGCCCCAGCATGGTTCCAAGAGTGACATAGAAAAGGGACTGGAGAACATACGATACCTCGATGATACTTTCCTTGATGCCGATTGCTTTTAATATGCCAATTTGTCTGCGCTTGTTCACTGCGTTCACATAAATCATCACAAAGATTGTGATTGCGGCAACAATAATACTAATGACTGTGACAATAACCGCGATAATATCGAATGCATCAACAAGAATACCGACGGTACTAAGGCGATTCGTGTATTTTTCGATCTTTAAGTTTGGCGCTATCGCTCCAATCTGCTCGGCGTACTCATCGAGTGTTCCTCGGCCAAGATCCATTCGTACCATGATCTCTGAAGCATTGTCATAAACCGACAATATGGACTCCGCCTCCTCTGCTGAAATGAATGCAGTGCCTCCAACCGACCCACCCATGCTGATCTTAAATATTCCCCTTATCGTATACGTTCGGGTGATGCCATTGGAATAGGTCACCTGGACTTCATCTCCGACAATGGCGCCACCAAGGTCTGATGTTTGCTTTGTCCCAAATCCGCCGGAGAGATTTGCTCCGAGTACGATCTCGTCATTTTTCAGATCATCTGGGAATTCACCAGAAACGATATTTTTATAGACCGTGAGGATCTTTTTTTCCTCCGATTGAGTCACGCCAACTACTGGTGCAGAGACTCGCTTGAATTCACCCATCTTTTCCTTGTCATACGCGAACGAACCACCCAACTGATAGTGTCGAGCCGTTCCAATAACTCCAGGAATTGTTCCGATCTGCGCACGCACCTTCTCTTGGTTCAAGATAAATTCCTTGACCGTCGGTTCCTCTTGCGGCATGACAATAATATGCGCAGTCGAATTGTCTATCATTGACCGCATGATCCCGTCAGAAAAACCGTTCAGAAATCCGGAGACAAACATCAAATTGAAGAATGAGAGAGATAAAATAAATACAGTGAAGACTGCCGTAGACTTATTGCCCCTCGTGATAGTTTTATAAGCAACAAAAAATGCTGTTTTCAAGTCAGTTCCATTCATGATCTATTTTTGCTTTTTCTCAGCACCAAGAATAACCTGATCTCCATCGAAAAGACCCGAAATGATCTCGATCATACCGACATCGTTCTCGATGCCCGTATGTACCTCTGTCTCTGTCACCTGACCATCCGTAAGCGTCTGCACTATCTTTTTTCCATCCTTGCTTTGTACGGCACTCGCGGGGACAAAAAGTGCATCTTCTGAAATTGCAGTGTTGATCCACACATTAGCCGTCATCCCCGATCGAATGCGTTCGTCCACCTTGTCGAACAATATCGTTGTCTGATAATACACGGCACCGCCAATAATTGTCTCAACGGGATCAATAGTAACGACCTTTCCGCTAAATTCCTCATCTTCAATGGCATCAAACGTGATCCTCGCCTTCTGTCCAATACGTACATTCACAATCTTGTCTTCGACGACATTTAATTGTATTTGCAATGCACCACCTGCGGCAAGTGACACTACAATTATGTCTGCACCAACAACCTCACCAACCTCACCCCGGACGTTCGTTACCATGGAGGATACCGGTGCAGAGATCGTCAAATCCCTCCTCTGTGCTTCTGTCCTCGTAAGGGAAGCTTCTGCTTGTATGATTTGCGCCTGATACACGGCAATATCCGACGACCTTGCCGGGGCAGTCTTTAGGGTGAGCTGATTCTCTGCGATGTGGAGGGCTGATTCTTTCATTTGGAGATTTTCTTCCGCAAGAAGAAGGTTTGACAGCGCAATGTCAACATTCGTTCGCGCTGTGGAAATATCAGTCTTCCACTTATCGATTGTCGCTTGAGTAATCTTGGAACTTGGAGTAAGCGCGTTTACCATCAAGGCCTCATTCACAAGAAATGCCTTTACCTGTGAGGTATTTTTTTTAGCAAGAGTTGTTGCCAGAACAAGATCGCTCTCCGCTGAAACCTCCGCGAGACTTCCAGCCCACTCATTGAGTGTCACCTCGATCCCAACCCTCGCCTCTAGTACCGCGCGCTCAAGTTGCATATCGAACGGAAAACTAAAGAGTAATTGTGGATTAGATGTTTTAGGATTATCGAACAATTGGTCAGACCTTGCTCGCACTGCGTCATCGGACCGAGTATAGGCACCTTGTAATCTATCAATCATATTCTTCTTTGCATCAAGAAGTGACTGCTCGGCATTATACACTGCAGTCTCAGAGATACTCACGTCTTCGGGTGACGCTCCACTTAATAGCTGACTTAATTTTGCCTTCTGAAGGTCTATTCCCGCTTGCATTTCTTTTACCTGTGCATCGAGCTGAGTGGTATCTTGTTTGGCGAGAAGTTTGCCTGCTGAAATCTTGTCACCAACACGCGCATTCAAAAAAACAAGCTTGCCGCTTCCCTTGAAGCGCAAGTCAATCTGTGTTGGAGATTCGACTTTTCCACTTGCAGAAACCTCCTGAACAATATCCCCTCTTTTTGCAACCGCAAGAGTGTAGGAAGGAGCATTCAAACGCTGCATCAAAAAAATGCCGCTAATAGCCAGGGCAATCAGGGTTCCCAATGCGGTAAATAAGATTTTCTTGTTCATAAAATACACAAATAATAAAGAGTAAAAAAGACGCAGTCATTTCATTCCACTGCAATTCATCATAATATAAAATATCTTTACAAGCAAGTTACTTTATGATAAAGTAAACCAAAATGGAACGTAAGGAAACGATAGAAAAACTCATCGCCTCAATACACAAGGAGACTCGGGCTGCGGGGCTTTTTGTGCACACTATATCCGAGATCACTGGGATACATTCTACCGACATACGCTGTTTAGAATTTTTAAGTGAGGCACACTCCGCGACTGCCGGAGAACTTGGGAGGGCTACGGGGCTTACGACAGGGGCAGTCACTGCGATGATCGACAGGCTTGAAAATGGGGGCTTTGTAAAGCGCGAAGCGGATAAAAAAGACCGAAGAAAGATCATCATCAGACTCCTGGGAATTCCGAAAAAGCTCAAATTGGTACGGGAAATGTTCTCAAAGCAAATACCCGACATTCTCGCTGAGTACAATACGGCGGAATTACTATTGATTGCGAACTGGAACATAAAAATGGCCGCCGTATTTCACGAAAAAATAAGTAAACTCAAAGCAAAAGACTAACATCGCTTATATCTTTATTATATACGTCTCCGCCATGCAGCGCTTCACAACAAAAACGACATGCGACGTATCTCTTGAATTTATAGGCAACTGAGCCCATTGATCGGGTAATGCCTCGTGAGACCTCGGAAGCGTATTCTCGCATCGGTTTCCCGTCTTTTGTGCTAAGGTGTCTCGGTTGAGGCCCTCTTGGACGAAATGGGCTTCTGCACAAATGCTGAAAACCACGTGTGCTCGGTGCGACAAATTGCTATCTTGGCAAAAAAACGATAGCCTTCGAACAGAGCCTGCTGACTGGGGTCATCATGTCATCAATGAAATCGGAGTTCCTCAATCATGCAAAATCAATGCTGGAACAGAAGCATGGGAATGTGCTTACGGACGTCGAAAAGCAACTAGTGCTTCAAGCATTTACGGCATGGGAGTCACGGTGGAACGATAAGTCGCCGTCATGCACGCTTGATTGCCAGTGGCCGACATTTTCTCAAGAGGAAAAGTGCTCTACAGTGGAACGATTTTGCAATTCGTATATAAATCCGTAAACGAAAGCCGCCGCACAAGAGTGTGGCTTTTTATTTATTTGCTTAATTCAAAAAATAAACATCGTGTCGTGCTAATCGGTCACTTACGATTTCATGAACGGCCTCTCGGTCATACGAACCTATTCTCGCACTCTGCCTTTCGAAGTGCTGGATGACTCGGTCGCGGATAATTCCTTGTGAGACGTTGTAAGGATATTCTCACACCCCCTTCACCTCTTGTGCTGATGGGAGTCGGTCAGTAAATATCCCAGAGATTCTTGCTTGCTAAACACAGTGAGTTCGAGTAGTCTTTGACGCAGAACATTGTTGAGGTAAGGGGTAGTCATGTTGATATATGCCGTAATTGGTACGCTTGTGGTCGCACTGCTCATCTTCTTGGCGTGCCGTTATTTTCGAAATCATTGCCTCGAGTGCAAAAAGAGGACTGACTGGGACAAATATGACTCCTGCAAAGCGTGCAATGCGGAGCACGAAGCACGGGTGTCAAAGCACCGAGAAGAAATGACGGGGCGCATGATTGCGGTCACCCATGAAGTACTTGCACAATCAAGGGCAGAAACGGAAGAATTCGGTTTTAGTGATTACGATTTCCTCGATAGACCCTGCATGGTCTGTTCGCCTGGCCGGACTACTAGTCACCGAGAACTCTTTCGAGAGCGTGGTCTCGCGGGTAATCCGCAAGCATGCCAAGATTATTATTGGAACACTCACGTTCCCCTTGCAAGAAAGGCGCACAAAGATCGCGAGTCAAAGAAATTTTGGAAGCGCTGGCTGTACATCCCACCGACAAAAGAGGAGGAGGAAGCGGTCAGTCGAGTGAGCTGGTGGCTAAAGAATGCACTCAGTGCGGGTCGTGACGATCTTGCCCAGCTACGCGAGTACCGGACGTATCACGAAAAGCCTGACCATTGGATGGACATGACTACCAAACAACTCATGGAGCGCCGACTCTCGCGCGCAAAGAAGGCACTAGATTTAAATATTGATCGGTAATGTTTATTTCGGGGCCATTAGCGCCCCTTTTTGTTATACAAAATATCTTATGCCTCTCGGTCATCCGAACCGATTCTTGATAGCTGCGGGACTTGGAGTCGAACCAAAATTGACGGATTCAAAGTCCGCTGTCCTACCATTAGACGATCCCGCAATAACAGGATAATAGCATTTTATATACGAAAGACAAAAAAACCGCCGTTACTACGGCGGTGACTGCTTCAACCGATATCACGAATCGCACAATGTCCATTTTGCAGGATTATTCGTATGCTTTGATTGCGTAATTACCGCCCATTGTGGATCACCATGATTGTGAACGGGGGTAATCGTCTGCAGTGTGTATTCACCCATTTTCTGACTCATGTCTGACCTAAAAACATCATCATTGGTGATAGTGCTCGGGTCCCTCTCCGGATGAATACTCGCAAAGAATTCCCTTCGCCAGCCGCGGAGGTCCCCTGTCACAATTGTTCTCTGTACAAAGATGAATTCGGGACCTGCATTGCAAATGAAATTATAGCGGTGGCCCGTCCCGTCTTCGATCAGGGAAGCATAGGGCGGCAGATTCAGGAAGATGTCTCTATTGATCACGGGGTACTCCCCTAGGATGGTGTTTGCATCTCCAGAAACCATAATACCAAATATGTATTTTGGCAACTATATATAAAAAATTCACCGCCGAAATTCGGAGGTGAATGGAGGGTGAAAAGTAAAAAATTAAGAGTGCTCAACTCTTAAACCAATCGCGGGGATCGTTCACCATGAACTTCTGAGTGACGATCACCGCTTCCGGATTTCCTTCTCGATCACGGACGATTACTTCAACATAAAAAGCACCATAATTTTCCCGCACATCCATCTTGAGCATATCCCCTTGTTTCAAAGCACGAGGATCTGCATTCACGAGACAAGCATTTTCTTGCTTCAGCCAACCGTTAAAGTGGCGGATAACAATAGTGCGCTGTACATACAGCCGCTGCTCGTCGATGAACGCCAGGACCGCAAGTTCTTCTCGAGTACCGATTTTACAAATAGTATCGAGCGCAAATACACCGCGAAATGATTCCATCTTTGCCTCTTCTTGAGGTGGAACAAACAACACCTAAATACCGTTATAGAGGGTGTTGGCAAGAACGTCAACTACTTCCCTTCTCCGGCAACTTTAATAAGCGCTAATTCTATCGGGAGCGTCGGTACCGTACTAAATCCGATCTCACGGGTCGCATCGAGAAATGCATAGAGTACATGAGAGTTGATCTTCTTTTCGGGAGAATTTGCCAATCGCAACAGAAAAACGAGATCATCAGGAGTGAACTCATCTTTGTAATGACCTTCGGCGTTTTTGTCATAACGCAGCATGAGCGTCGCACGCATCTTTTCAAGAATGAGTCTCAAGTAGACCTTCATATCAACGTGTTCATCTTTGGCACTTTGTATCGCCGACAAACCGTCGGAAATATTTCCTGACTCGATGGATCCCAGAACGCGGTTCACAAGATCATGCGTCGGTGCTCCGACGATGCGAGAAACGGTGTCGACATCAAGCCGTCGGTCCTTCGCGGCTACCAGCACTTTTTCAAGTACCGAAAGCGTATCGCGAAACGAGCCGTCGCCAAACATCGCAATGATGTCTGCTGAAGGACTGTCGATTGTTACCTGCTCCTTTTTCGCCGTATCGAGCACATATTTTTTTAATTCATCGAGAGTCGGATCACGAAACACAAACGACTGGCATCGTGAGATTATGGTATCGGGGAGCTTATCTCTATCGGTGGTCGCAAGAATAAATACCGCATGCGCGGGAGGTTCCTCCAGAGTCTTGAGGAGTGCATTGAATGCTTCCTTGGTGAGCATGTGTACCTCATCGATAATGTAGACCTTGTACGGGGATTCGAATGGCATCGAGCGTACCGACTCACGAAGCTCGCGAATGTCGTCAATAGAACGATTTGAGGCACCGTCCATCTCATAGAGATCCGACGGTTTACACCCAATTTCGGCGGCAAAGATACGCGCAACGCTTGTCTTGCCCGTTCCTCGGCCTCCCGAAAAAAGATAGGCATGAGAAATAGATTTATCCTCAATCTCACGCAAGAGTATAGAAACAACCTCGTGCTGTCCCTGCACGTCTTCAAACTTACTGGGTCTATATTTCCGATATAAAGCGAGCTCGCTCATGTGAAGAGTATAGCCTGTCTGATACACCTTCTGCAAAGGGATATGCTCGGTCGCGGGGGTGCAACAAAATAGCCCCGACCGTACTGGCGGGGCTATGTTGATGAAATACTAACAAACGTCAGGGCCGTGGCTTCCGCAACAAAGCTCACCGAGCGCCTCATTCGTTGACGCCTGAATAGCGTCTTTGTGACAGCATGATTCTGCAGTTTTGCCGCACGGGCATTTTCCATGCTCATCAAGCACCACTTTTTTTTCGTCAGCGGAACATGCGGCAACGCCCTTTTTATCAGACCCTGCACATGCGCAATCTCCTCCGCAGCCTCCCATTATGATTTTTTCTTCTTAGCTGGAGCCTTCTTGACCGACGCCTTTTTAACAGAGACTTTCTTGGCAACACCTTTCTTTGCGACGACCTTTCTTACCGTCTTCACTGCTTTCTTTACAGTTTTTTGAACCGCCTTCTTGGCGACTGATCCGCCCTTCTTTGCGGTGCGTGTAAGCTCGCGCTCGACGTTCTTCCAGTTCTTTTTGAGTTCCACTGCAGCACGATCGAGGTCACTCGCCTTGATCGAGGTCATATTCCCGTAAACCTCTGTCGCGTTATCAATGATGGCTGCGTATGCCTTCTGATCAAGCTTCTTCATTTTCTTTGCCGCCTTCATGACATCAGCCTCCAGGTCTCCAACCCACTTTGCCGCCTTTTTGCGATGAGCTCCTGCATCCTTACTGCCATAAAAATAATACCCCGCTCCGGCCGCGGCCGCTGCTGCGAGCCCCAGACCGACTCCGACTGCTACTTTCTGCTTATTGACCTTTGCCATATATTTAAAATTAAATGAATAACACTCATGCTACACACCAGCGTCATGCTTATGCTTGCCGCGGGCTTTTTTATTACGTGATACAACAGAAGCGAAAAAATCACTCACGTGCTTCACCTTCATTCCCTCTTCGCGAACCCTTGCTCGCAATATCCGGATATCATCACGAATATCGTTGCTCTCCAAAGTGACATTTTTCATCACCTCGTCAAAGCTTTTGAGAATTCGGATCACATAGAATAATGCAACGATGAGCAATACTCCGAGAGCGATGACCACTCCCGTAGTTGCAACGAAGAACACATCCATCTTGAAAAAATCATCCATATGATGCAACTATTATATACCACCCCGCTTTCAGTGCAAACAAAAACCCCTCAACAATGAGGGGTCAGCGATGAATGATGAGGCGCAGGGCGGCTTTGATCATGACCAGCCCCATGATACATGAGAGGAGCGGAATGATGAGCATAAACGAGAATTTGATGTCGTAGATCACTACGATAGAGAAGTAGGCACACCCGGCAAGCAAGTGCAGCATGCCCCAGATCATGAGACAAAATCCCGCCTTACGCCGAGACTTTTCAAGGCGGAACGCACGCACGAAGGACTCTGCGAGGTCAACAACGAGCTTCATTGAATGAACTCCTTCTACGAATACGGATATCTGTTCATAGCATAGTACGAGTGGTACTAATGTCAATTCAACGATCCGTATCAGACAAAAAATCAGTCACGATGGATTCTATCTCCGCCGCCCCACCGGCCTCCATAAGTCTGACGCGTAATTCCTTTGCGCCGTCGAAGCCATTCACATACGCTTTGTAATGCTTCTTCATCACGGCAAAATTCTTCACATCGCCCAATAGTTCCACGAAGAGCCTAGTGTGTTCGAGCATGATGGCAAAGCGCTCTGCTAATTTCATTTCATCCAACGATCTGCCGGCAAACAAAAATGGATTACCAAAGATCGCACGGCCGAGCATGATGCCGTCCGCGCCTGTTTCTTCTGCTTTCTTTTGTGCATCATCGAGATCTTTCACGTCACCGTTGCCGATGATGAGCGTACCCGTTCCTTTCGCCATTCGGACCGCTTCCGCTATGTGCTCCCACCTGGCCGGAACATCGGACATTTCTTTTCTCGTTCGTGCGTGTACGGTGATTGCCGCAGGCTTCGCATCAAGGAGTGCAGAAAGCCACGTATCAAGTTCAACAGCGTTATACCCCACACGCGTCTTCACTGACACGGGGAGCTGGGGTGCACCCTCTTTTGTTGCGGCAATGATCTCTTGCGCAAGTTTTGGATGCTTCATCAGACTTGCCCCACCGCCTTGCTTCTCGACGTTCTTATCGGGACAACCCATATTGATATCGATACCATCGAACCCGAGTTGTGCGATCAATGCTGCAACCTTAAAAAAATGATCGGGCTTTGACCCAAAGACCTGTGCAACGATAGGGCGCTCTTCCTCCGTATACAAGAGGTCCTTCAAGAGCACTGCGCTTCCCGGCGACAAAAGACCGTCCACGGCGACGAACTCAGTCCAGAGCACATCGGGCTTTCCGTACTTTGCAACAATACGTCGAAGGGCGGCATCGGTGACATCGGCCATCGGCGCAAGAGCAAAAAAAGGTTTCGGGAGTTGTGCCCAGAAGTTTGACATTATGGAACTATAAGGTAGTTCGCAGGGTGGCGTCAACCACATTACTCCTTAATAAACAGACGTCACAAGACGATCGCATTTACTGAACCGGAGGCTGATCAGGCAAACGGAGAAGCGCCTGATCGAATGCGGAGAGCGGTTCATCTTTCTTTTCCTCTGTCATCAAGCGCGGAAAATCTGCACGCGTGAAAACGAGTGTCGAACCCTGCTCGAGCTTACCGCCGATGATCTTCTCGGCGACCTTTTGCTCTATCACCTCTTGGACAGCGCGTGTCATCGGGCGCGCACCCATGTCGGGATCGACACCATCAAGCATGACCGCATCGATGACCGTATCATTGATGACCAAATTGATACTTTTTTCACGAAGACGCTTTTGCAGCTTTTTCAGCATGAGTTCTGCTATGCGACGATAATCGGGAACGGTCAACGGATGGAACAAAATAATGCCGTCGAAACGATTGAAGAGTTCGGGCTTCAGCTTTCCCTGACCGATGATAGTATCAATGATCTCTTTTTTAACGCTTTCGAGTTCTTTTCCCTCGTGCATTGCCTCGCGTATCTGCGGCGCACCTGCATTCGATGTCGCGATAAAGATCGTATTGCGCGCATTCACCTTCTTCCCCTGTGCATCATGAAAGACTCCTTCGTCCAAGACCTGAAGAAAGAGATCGAGCACCTTGGTATTCGTCTTTTCAAACTCGTCGAGCAGAAGGACTCCGTAGGGCTGTTCCTTGAGCAATATTGTAAGTGCTCCGGGTGTTCCATCCATTCCGCCGATCATGCGATCGAGCCCATCATCACCCTGATATTCACTCATATCGAGACGCGCCATCGCATTCTCGTTCCCAAAGAACACCGTCGCTAGGGCTTTTGCCGTTTCCGTCTTTCCCACTCCGGTCGGTCCCAAGAAAAGGAATGCACCGATCGGTCTGTTCATGTTACGCACACCCGCTCGGGAGCGACGCATGGCATTCGCAATAACTTGAAGCGCCTCCTCCTGACCAACAACGAGTTTTTGCATAATCGTCTCAAGATTGAGCAATCTATCCCGCTCTTCCTCGCTAATATCACCAACGGGAATACTGGTCTTTTCGTGGATGAATCGCAGCACATCCACTTTCTTGACGATGTGCCCTCCGTGCGCAAGCATGCTTGGCGTCAGTTCAACCAAGATATCGATCGCCTTGTCCGGCATGACCCCTTCGCTGAAATAGTGCTGCGCCCCGCTGATGATCTCAGTGATCGCGGGATAGGTGAAAAAGATGGGATTTCTCCGTTCGGTCTCCTCAGCGACCTCCTCGATGATGCGAACGAGTGACGCTTCAGCCGGCTCCGTAAGCATCACCTTCTCAAAACGTTTCATGATCGCATTGTTCGGCTCAATGAATTGATGAAATCGGGAATTATCCGCAGTCGCGATGACTTGAATGAAATCCCCGGAGAGATACGGATCGAGAATGCCGACCACGTCCGCATCAATTGCGAGCGCACCCTGAATAAATCCCGGCAGGTCATCAATGACGAGAATAATATTCCCCGCCTTTACGGCGTCATTCATGATACGGATAAAAGACGTTTCAAGTTCCTGCTTTGTTTTCATCGTCGCGATGAACGCATTCGCATCAAAAGCCATGACCCGCTTGTGCATTAACGTCGGATTGATGTATCCGTTCATGATATCCCGTGCAAAATCCAAGATCACGTCCATTTTACCTGTGCCTTCTTCACCAACAAGAATAGCATTCGCTTCCTTCGAGCGGGACAAAACGACCTCGAGCTGCTTGATCTGCTCGCTTCCGTAAATGAAGTTAAAACTCGAACCTCCTCCGATCGCTTCTTTAGTGAGGTCATGACTGAACCGACTGAGCGCATAT
Organism: Candidatus Lloydbacteria bacterium RIFCSPHIGHO2_02_FULL_50_18; assembly: GCA_001821395.1. Lineage (GTDB taxonomy): Bacteria > Patescibacteriota > Minisyncoccia > Phycocordibacterales > UBA6899 > MHLP01. The sequence continues at coordinate 138,359 of MHLM01000001.1, forward strand.
GCGGAACCGTACGCAAAGTCTGCACCGAACGACGGCGACTGTCCGAGCGACACCTTACCCCAATAACGTTTTTTCTGTTTTCTTTTTTTGATCTGTCGCTCCACCCACTCGGTCGCTCCGACAAGTTCGCGCTTTCTCACTCCGAGTCCAAAGAGAAACTGGTAGAAATCCGGATCCAATTCGGTTATTTTGTTTGAAAGATCAAACAGCGTGAAAACTTCACGAAGCTCAGATTCCTTTTCTGCAAAATTCACGATGGTTGTTCTGTTCTTCAAATACTCTCTGACCGATTCCTCGCCGATGCCGCAACGAGTGAGAATATGCCGTCCATATCGTGAGGTGGCAAATGCAAAGAGGAGGTCTCCGTGTGCAACGACATAATATATTTCCGCTACCTCGTAATTTGGGATCGTATATGGGGTCTGCGCCCCCACAGCGCCACGCTCGAGGAGTGCCTCGACATAATAATAGTAAGAATTGCCGTAGAAGCGAAGCATCTTCATTGTAAGCCAGACCGCAAAAGCCATGAGAAAAATGCCATTTCCGATAGGATTTTTTGTATCAAGCGGAATACGAGTTCCGCCGACAAAAGGAATGAGGTTCGGAATCGGGGCACTCGTAGGTATCGCGACCTGATCGGCACTTGGGACGGTCACCGTATCACCGAAAAACTGCTGATATTGCGTGGGGATAGCGACACCACTCAAAAGCTTCGCCCTGATAAGGGGGGCACAGAGTATTCCGAGATAGATGATAACGATCGTTCCGCTCAAAACAGAAACCCATCCGCGGATTTTTCTTGATAATACTGCGTCAAGAACGATCGTTTTGTGATAACGCTCTGCCGGTTCTTTAAAAAAACTGTTATTGAATCCAAGCATGATCAGAAGGTCAGTGAATGAATTCCGGTAATGAAAAAATGTCCGACAAGAATAGGGAGGATCGTCCACAGCAAGATGATCGCCATACCAAGAAGCAGTACGATAAAAAAGCAAATAATGGCAATACCGATGAGCGCACTACGGAGCACAAAGCCGACCATCCGCATGATAAAATTGACGACCATGTTGCCAAAAAACTCTCCTGGATCAATGATCAGACTTACTTTTTTCTCCTGAAGCCTCTTGAACGGAGCGACCCAGCTTCGCACGACGTCAGGAAAAGAAAAAAGATGATTCACATACCAAAGATAGTTCCACCAAATGTGGACAATATCCACATAGGCCAGTGAATAGTGCCAAACAAAGTAATCTCGCATGAGCGCCAATAGGGGCATATAGTAAAAGTATATCATGGAGCGGGCAACAACGAATAGCGAGTAGCAAATATGTATAAAAAACCGCAAACCATTAATGGCGTGCGGTTGTTGTTCAACGGATCTACCTGTACTTATTACACCGAATGAGCTGAGTAAAGTCGTTTTGGTCTTTTATAGCCAGGCACATGCCACTCTCATAAAATTCAAATCCATCTCTAGTGATCGCACCGTCAGCACTGTCGGTATCGAGTCTAAAAAAATAACCAGAGACAAATCCATCATTTGCAGTCTTTAACAGAACACTGTGTCCCTCAGGTTCCACCCTTCCACGATCACGTGCGCGATACTTGATTGTCAGCAATAGTTCGCGTGCTCCTCTATATTCATGTTTCGCAATAAGTTTTGCCGCCGCAAGCATATCCGTTTCATTGCGGAGCAACGCCAGTGCATGATCCAATTGCTCATATCGTTTAGAGTTCCCCTGGCAAGAACGATATGCGAAAGTATCGGCATAGACGAGGGCGCCCACTGCCTCGCTAACATCCCCTGACTTGATGGCAAGCGCCGCGTACTTCTCGAACACAGCGATCTGCCGTTTCATTTTTTGCATTTGCGGCGCACTCATCGAATCGCAGCGCTCTGTGAGTGGCGCGGCAAAGGAAATTTCGGGTAACGCGATAGCAAGCACAGCAAAAAATATTTTGACAAAATTCATGATTATCCTTTTCTGCGTGGTCCTAAAACATGGTACCATAAAAACGATAGAAGTCAACATAATGCTACCAATAGATGGCGGCTACTTATAGAATATTTTATTGCCAAAACGCAAGTCGATCGACTTCACCGTTGTTGTCCCCTTCTTTGTACGCGCGATCTCCTCTTCAGCAAGCTTCAAGTTTGCAACACTTGCGCTCGGATCCTTCGATGAGGTCCATGAAAAAATCCATGGCTTGTCACTCGTGAAGGAGTAATCATGCTCATCAAGCTGGTCGATCTCATGCACGAAAATTCCCTCCTTTTCCAGCTCAGCAATAACGGCATACACTCTTTCGAGTTCTTCTTTCGGAAGCATAAATAATCCGATCGGAGTATCCTGTTCGCTTTCACCCGCAATATTGGTGCGATAAATATCGAACGGGTAACCGGAGTACTCCGGAGCAAGCGCAAATACATAACCCTCACTGTCGGCGAGATAACAAATACCGCGGTCAGTCGTCGAGGCCTCAGCGCCACTCATGCACCAGAGATGCTTTGGCAGATACTCTATTATATTGATCTTCAGTATCTTTTTTGCCTCAACGTTCATGTCGACCGCTTTGATGTGCGCATCAAAAGCGAGTAACGCAAGTGAAAGTTCCGAGCTTGGGTAAAAGAGTGCATTGTTGCGGTCTATCCTCCAAAGGATCTTTTCGGAAAGTAGTTTTTGTGCGATATTCCTGATCTCATCTGCACTACTTGCTACCGCTCCGGAGACCTCGATCGTACTGATGCGAATAGCCTCCCGCTCCGCCCCCCAACTCACCGCGAAAAAAAGAAAATACCCAATCAATAAAAACTGACAGAGCCGTTCGAACGCGAGATCAATGCGACGCATCCGGGCTCGTCCTGATTTAAGTGTTTTACGCGAGAGAAAGGCCATACGCAGAGTTTAACCCCCGATGACACTTTTGCCCATGAATTGCTGCAGCGCTTCCGGAACACGGATCGTACCGTCGGACTGCTGATAGTTCTCAACAATAGAAACAAGGATGCGCGGTGTCGGAATGGCGGTGCAATTAAGCGAGTGCACAAATCGTAATTTCCCCTCCTTATCGCGATAACGCATATTGAGTCGTCTCGTCTGGAAATCATGAAAATACGACGCGGAACTGATCTCGCGATACTTCCCTTCACCGGGTACCCACAATTCGATATCATACTTCTTTACCTGACCGAGACCGAGATCTCCTCCGCAATTAACGACCGTGTGATACGGGATACCCAAGAGCTCAATGAATTCTTCGGTATTGCGGTTGATCTCCTCGTGAAGACGCACCGATTCTTCATGGCTCCCCTCGCACAGTACGACCTGCTCCCATTTAAAGAATTCATGGACACGGATAAGTCCGCGCGTGTCTTTCCCGTGCGCCCCCGCTTCGCGTCGGAAACATGGAGAGAAAGCGAGGAACTTGATCGGACCGCCCGAAATATCGATCGTCTCGTCCATATAGTAACCCATCGTGGCAACCTCACCTGTTCCGGCGAGAAAATCGCCGTCTTGGGTCTTATACAGGTCATCTTCGCCCTGAGGAAGATATCCGGTGCCGAGAAATGTTTCACGCCGTACGAGTGATGGGACGAGCATCGGCATGAAGCCTTTTGCGCCCCAGTGCTTGATCGCGAGTTGCCAAACCGCATTCGCGAGCATGAAGCCGTCACCCTTGAGAAAATAGCCGCGAAAACCGGACACTTTTGTCCCTCGCTCGAAATCGACCATGTCGTGCTTTTCCATGAGGTCGATGTGGCTTTGCGCAGGGAAAGGAAATGCGGTCGGTTCACCCCAGCGTTTCACCTCCTGATTCTCTGCATCGCTCTCGCCGTCCGGAACAGAGATGTCGGGCACGTTCGGTACCTGCAGCATCTCAAACCGCCAGCCCTCCATCACTCCCTTTAATTCTTCTTCTTTTGCCATGAGCGTATCCTTCAAGAGCTTCATCTGATCGATCATTGACTGTCGTTCGGTCTGATCGCTCGCACGCGCGATCTTGTCGGTATATGAATTCTGCTCAGCGCGCATTGTCTCAACCTCAGTGAGCAATGCGGAGCGCCGGCCTTCCAAACGCAACAGTTCATCTACATTAAAATCAATACGCTTCTTTTTGGCCGCCGCCTTGATGAGGTCGGGGTTTTCTCTTATGAATTTTATATCAAGCATGGAAACATCATAGCAAAACTGCGGGAAAAAGAAAAAAGTACAAAAAAAGCCGGATGTTCATCCTGCTTTCTTGTCGTAACGATTTGGCTTCATATAACGTTCCGCATCCTTTTCACCGAACAAATTGCAAACATCAAGAACATCAAGCGCGTAAAGAAATTTCTTCCATGCAAATTTCACAACTGTGAATGCGCCAATCGTTGCGCAAGTATAGGCAATCAGCTGCGGGTGAAAAAAATGAGCGCTCAATGTGACCCACAATGACTGAATGGCATTTGTACCGAAATGATATACACAGACAATACCGAGCAGTGCAGTCACGACAGAAACAACGACAACTACATATAATCTGAATCTAATGTTGCTCAATTTCTATACCCCTTATACGGTGTCGCATTTCTTGCAAAAGAATATCACTGGATTATCATCTGTCAACTTTCCTGCGATTGCGTTACTTGATCTATAATAGAATGCATCATGGGATATACAATCAGACAACTTTCCGACCAGGAGTTCCCTCCCCAGCTTCTCGAAATACCCGAGCCCCCGAAAGAATTATGGCTCGCCGGTGAACTCCCATCACCCGATACAGTGCTCCTTACCGTCGTCGGTGCACGCAAGCACACCTCGTACGGAAGAGAAGCATGCGAGGAAATCATTGCGGGGCTTGCGGGATACGACATCACCATTGTCTCCGGACTCGCCATTGGCATTGATGCGATCGCGCACGAGTCGGCGATACGCGCAGGACTTATGACCATCGCTGTTCCGGGATCGGGACTTGACCCTCGTGTGCTTTATCCGCGCACCAATTACCAACTTGCCGAGCGGATTCTTGAAGCAGGCGGTGCGCTGCTTTCTGAGTTTGCACCCGATACCCCTCCTGCTCCGTGGACGTTCCCAAAGAGGAATCGCATCATGGCGGGTCTTGCCCGCGCGACACTCCTTATCGAAGCACAAGAAAGATCCGGTACGCTCATCACCGCGCGACTTGCCACGGACTATAACCGAGAGCTTCTCGTTGTGCCTGGAAGCATCTTTTCTCCGCTTTCAAAAGGAACGAATCAATTCATCGCACTCGGGGCAACGCCGGTGACCTCCGCCGCCGACGTGCTCCGAGCGCTTGGATTTAACACTGAGGATATGGCGGAAAAAGTAGAGATCGATCTTTCACAATTCCCTTCCGATGAGCGAGCAGTGCTTGAGCTCCTCACCGAGCCACTGGAGCGTGAGCGGCTCATTACGCAAATGGGGGTAAGCGCGAGCGATGCGAATGTGCTTTTGATGAGACTCGAGATCAATGGATACATATCGGATACACCGGAGGGCATTCGCAGGAACTATATATAATAGCAATGGTAATTACTGCGTAAGGAAGTCTGCGCAACGTGTGCCAACGTTGCATTTTCACTATTCACAACGCGAAGAAACATGATGATAGCGGTGCTCTTTTTGAAATTTATTTTTTATCCACGATTTGCAAATTATTTTTTGGCATGATACTTATTGAAAGCATGTCAGTAGCAATGAAAAACAAAACGCTGGTCATTGTCGAGTCACCGACAAAGATCAAGAAGCTTGAAGCCTACCTTGGCGATGACTACATCGTCCTCGCTTCCGTTGGACATATTCGCGACCTCCCAAAATCCAATAAGGTCGCTATCGATATCGATGGCGGTTTTGTACCGCATTATGAAATTGTTCCGGGGAAGGACAAGGTGGTTCGCGAACTCAAGGAGGCGGCGAAGGTCGTCAAAGAAGTCCTCCTCGCAACCGACCCCGACCGCGAAGGCGAGGCTATCGCCTGGCACATCGTCGAAGTCCTCGGCCTAAAAAATGCAAAACGTATCGTATTTCATGAAATCACTGAATCTGCAATACAAGAAGCGGTGAAACACCCCCGTCCAATCGATGAAAACCTCCGCCAGGCACAGGAAGCACGACGCATCCTTGATCGTCTCGTAGGATATGACCTTTCGGGACTTATCTGGAAAAAAGTTCGCTATGGCCTCTCTGCGGGACGCGTGCAATCCCCGGCGCTCCGTATCATCATGGAGCGGGAACGAGAGATCCGTGCGTTCATTCCGGAAACATTCTGGAGACTGACCGCGGACGTTGCGACCGCAAAAAAAGAACCATTCACGCTCACCTGTAGCGAGGAGCCGAGAGACAAAGAACTTGTAGACAGGATCCTCAAAGAAGGAAAGATGAATGACTGGTATGTCCTCGAAGTGAAAGAAACCCAGGTTGCGCGCACGCCGAAGACTCCTTTTACTACCTCAACACTCCAGCAGTCCGCATCAACTCGACTCGGACTGTCCCCCTCGCGCACGATGCAGATCGCACAGAAACTTTATGAGGCCGGACTCATCAGTTATATGCGTACCGATAGCACCAATCTCGCGCAAGAGGCGCAGAAAGAAATTCTCGCTATGATCGAAAAGACCTATGGCAAGGAAAAGGCGATGGCACGTACCTACAAAACGAAGAGCAAGAATGCACAAGAAGCACATGAAGCAATTCGTCCCACGAGCGCATCAAAGAAAAAGGCGGGACTAACTCCAGAGCAGCAAAGTCTCTATGCCCTGATATGGGAGCGCACGATCGCATCGCAGATGATCGATGCCACCACATTGCGTACAAAAATAGTGGCGAATATAGAGGGAGCAAAGCAGCCAATTCCCGATTTTCATGCGAACGGATCGCGTATCATCGCAAAAGGATGGCTCGAAGCGGATCCCGATGCCGCTGGCGAAGAAGTCACTCTTCCAAAAGTTTCATCCGGAGATAAGCTCATACTAAAACAGCTCGACGCCCTCGAGAAGCAAACCGAACCGCTTCCCCGTTACACCGAGGCGGGTCTCATTAAGGAGCTCGACAAACGCGACATCGGTCGACCGTCGACCTATGCTTCCATCCTCCGGACCATCACCACGAGAGGTTACGTGAATAAAGAAGGCAAGACGCTCATACCGACTGATACCGGGGATGTCGTCAGTTCATTCCTCGAACAACACTTTGCCAAATACATCAGTGACACATTCACTGCAGAGATAGAGCAAAAACTCGATGATATCGCCCTCGGGAAACGAAAATATGCAAAGACGCTGAAAGAATTTTATGATCCATTCAAAAAAGATGTGAAATCGAAAGATAAAATTGAGAAGATTACCAACCTTGGTGAGGCACCGATGGGACTGCTTTGTCCAAAGTGCGGCGGCAATATGATCATCAAGCTCGGCAAGAACGGCAAGTTCTTATCATGCGCAAAATTTCCGGATTGTGACGGATTGCGCGGTATCGACGGACAAGAGATCGAGGGCCCCCGTCTCACCGGAGAAAAATGCCCCGACTGCGAGAAGGGTGACCTCATCGAGCGCGAGGGTAAGTTCGGACGATTCATTGCTTGTGCAAACTATCCGAAATGCAAATACATCAAAAAAGATGCCAATCTTAACCCGGTCACCTCAAGCGGAGTCAAATGTAATATCTGCAACGAGGGCGACATGATCGAGCGACGTGGCAGATTCGGGATATTTTGGTCATGTTCGAACTATCCGAAATGCAAACATGCGATCAAGGCGAAACCGACGGGGAAATTATGCCCAATGTGCCAAGCACTCATGATGGAAGGTACGAAAACAATTCCCGAGAGATGTTCAAAAAAGGAGTGCCCCAACCATAACCCGCACAAGCTCAATAAACCCAAATAGGTAGCTTGCAATCTGCATTGCAAGCGGAAAATTGTTTTTGTGAGACGGAGCATTGTTTCGCCAGCAGGCGAAACGCGAGTCGGGGTCGCGAGCGTTTTCGTTCGACGGAACGAAAACGACTTGTGACCAAAAACTATTCCCGAACGATGCAGCAAGAAGGAGTGCCCGAATCATAACCCCCACAAACTGAACAAGCTCACATAACACAAATACCACCCGCTCCAGAGAGCGGGTGATTGATTCTTGCTCAACTACCTACTTTTTCATCTGTACACAGTTGCACAAATCTGATTTTTCGTTATGATAAAAAATATGGAACATGTCAAGACACTCACCGAAATTACTGAAGTCATGCGCAGTAAGGAAAAAGAGCACATCGATCTCGTGACAAAGGCCTATAACTTTGCTGAACAAGCGCACCACGGACAGAAACGCTACTCCGGGGATCCGTACTTTATCCACGTTGCAGCGGTAGGATATACCCTTGCGGAGATGGGCATGGATACGACCACCATCTCAGCAGGGCTCCTGCATGACGTCGTCGAGGACGCAATGGTATCTGAAGATGATATCGAGCGAGAATTCGGAAAAGAGATCCGTTTTCTTGTCGACGGTGTCACAAAGCTCGGTAAGCTCAAATATCATGGGGTCGAAAGACATGTCGAAAGCTTGCGCAAACTTTTCGTTTCCACCGCAAAGGACCTGCGAGTCATCATCATCAAGCTTGCCGATCGATTGCATAATGTGAGCACACTTAAATATATACCGAAGGCCAAGCAGCATCGTATCGCCATGGAGACACTCGAGATCTATGCACCGATCGCAAATCGTCTCTCCATCGGTAAGATCAAGGGCCAGCTCGAGGATTACTCCTTCCCTTTTGCTTATCCCGAAAAATACGAAGAACTTCAAGCACTGCTCAAGGAGCGAAATAAGGACAATGAAAAGCGTTTGGAAAAAATATATCGCGGAATCCAGATAGAGCTTGTAAAGAGCGGAATCGTAAATGTGCATGGTGAGTACCGCATCAAGCGCATGTACAGTCTTTATAAGAAACTCGCGGAACATGACATGGACATCAGCAAGATCTATGACCTGTCTGCACTGCGGATCGTTGTCCCGACCCTTGCGGACTGTTATCGTGCGCTTGGTATCGTACACAGCGTCTGGAGACCGCTTCCCGGCCGCATCAAAGACTATATTGCCTTTCCAAAACCAAACGGCTACCAATCACTGCACACAACGATATTCACCGGCGACGGCGGCATCGTTGAGGTACAATTTCGCACCGAGGAGATGGACCGCGATGCGGCGCTCGGAATTGCAGCGCACTTTGCATACAAAGAAGGAATTCCGGGCGACGTGAGTGGCAAACTTCCCAATAAGCTCGATTGGGTGAAGCAAGTTTCGCTATTACAGAAAAATATTTCCGCGTCTGGAGAATACCTTGAAAATCTTAAGGTTGATTTTTTCGGTGATCGCATATTTCTTTTCACTCCCAAGGGTGACGTTGTCGATCTTCCTCAGGACTCCAGTCCGATCGATTTTGCCTATGCCATCCACTCGGATATCGGAGAACATATTTCCGGCGCAAAGATCAACGGAAAATTTCTCGCACTTGATACAAAATTGCACAACGGGGATATCGTCGAAGTCATCACCAAAAAAAATGCGAAGCCGTCGATCAAATGGGTTGATTATGCGAAAACAACTTTTGCAAAGCGCAGTATTCGTTCATATCTGCAAAAAGAAGAGGAGAAACGAAAGCGTTAAGGCCTCATCCATTAATAAGTTGCTATAAAAAATGGCTGATGCACAGAGGACCGTCAACACCAATAACGATGAGGTTATTGGTGGACGAGTCCTAAGCCCTAGATCGAAAAATTGCTGACCGAGTAGAGAGCGTCGTCTTCGGACTCATCGGTCTTTTTTATCTCACCTTCTGCTTCCGGTATCGCTTCTCGGTCACCTGGAGGCTCATGATGCTCATCGTCGGAAATATCGGTACTGAATCGTTGGAACGAGTCGAGGTGGTCGGGGGCGTCATCAAGAGGTATGAGCGGGGCTTGCGGAGCCTCAAACGGCGCAAAAGAATGTCCATCACGGGGAATGACCTCGTCGTGCGATATGCGAATCGGAGTACTCTCCTCGAGTGTTTTCATTGCCTTGCTTGTGTCCGATGCGGCGGTCGAGGCTTTACGCAGCAGTGAAAGCTGTTCGGAAAAATGCACCTTATCGAGCAATGCACGCAGGTCATCACTGGAGAAGAAATCAATGACCAACTTTCCGCCCCCTACCTGTCGACGTTCGATGGAAACGCGCGTTCCTAGGGTTTCCGCAAGCTCCTTTTCAATGAGCTCCATCTCGGGATCGCGAGGGATCTTGCTGCGTACCCGCTCTTTTGCGATGTGCCGCGCGATCTGTTCTGCCTCCCTCACGGTGAGCTTTTTGAAAAGAATTTCTTTATAGAGCGTATTCTGTTCTTCTTTTCGATCGGTAAGCATCATCAAAGGGCGTGCATGCCCCTCAGTGATGCGCCCCTGCGCAAGCGCATCGAGGATCTCTTTCGGAAGTACGAGCAATCGCAATGTATTCGAAACATACTCACGACTCTTCCCCACTTTCTTTGCGATCTCAGTGTGCTTCAAGCTAAATTCTTGTGCAAGCCGCGCAAATGAAATAGCGCGATCAACGGGATTGAGGTCTTCGCGCTGCAAGTTCTCGATGATGGCGAGCTCGAGCTTGAGACGCGGATCGGTCACCGCCTGAATGATAGCCGGCACACGCAAGAGTCCCGCAAGCCTGGAGGCGCGCAAACGACGCTCTCCTGCGATGAGTTCGTATTCCACGACCATTCCCCCATCAGGTAGCTCAACTTCGCTTCGCGTGACGACGAGCGGCTGAAGCACCCCATACTGGCGGATAGAGTCTGCAAGGTCACGCAAATGAGCTTCGTCAAACTCTTTTCTCGGCTGATAGGGATTCGGTTTGATCTTCTCGACTTCGATCCAAAAAATGGCGTTGTTTATAAATTCAGACATGCGCACATTCTAGCATAGAACCACCCGCCGCAATGATGTGTACAAAGTGTTGATGAGTTTGATTTTTGGATGCGAGTTCGTTACACTATCCCCACAAGCTGGAGTGGCGGAATGGTAGACGCGTGAGGTGCTGGATTAGCGAAGCAGCGCTTCGCAAGCACCGCAAGGTCGGAGCCATGTCGAGGCTTTGTGAGACAGGCGAGACGGGGTCGCAAGAACTTATGAGCGAAGCGAATTAGTTACTTGAGACCGACGTAGTCGTGCGCAGTGTGGATGTCGTGAGAATTGTTCAAAAAAATAAATAGTTCGTATTGCCGGAGTGGCGGAATGGTAGACGCGCACGACTCAAAATCGTGTTTCGAAAGAAGTGAGGGTTCAAGTCCCTCCTCCGGCACATTTTGAAAAATCAGCCCATGTGGGCGATTTTTCTTATGTGCCGGAGAGAAAGTGCTCTGCGGCACTTTCGTGAGGGACTTGAAAAGCTTTGCGATGTTTATAAAGAATTCTTATTCTGAATAAACCGCAAGGGTGTACTGACCGAGTAGCGGTCAAGTCCCCTCTTTCTTTGACAAAAAACGTAGTAACTCGTGACCAAGTCTGATACCCTTGCGTGCTTTCGTGAGGGACTTGAAAGGGATTTCGATATTTTCAAGGAGCCATGCTCCGAGAAAATCGAAATCCACCTGGCGAAGTAATCGCCAAGTCCCTCGTTAATTGCATCAATAAGACCTAGTGATTCGTGACCAAGTCCGAGAGTACTGCTCGGCTTCCGTGAGGTGACCCACTAGAGACGCGCATGATTGTACCTGCGCATTGCACTCATACATATTCTCAAGTAGAGTTGACTCAGAATCTCATAGTCAATTTACGGAGGAAAAATGCAACAAATATCGTCCCTCGGTGAGCTTTCGGCGATACAAAGTACCGCACTCGATGAAGCACTTCTAGTGCTAGAAAACTCCTACAATCCCTATTCTCACTTTTGTGTCGGGGCATGCCTCTATACACAAGACGGAAAACTGGTATCCGGAACAAATGTCGAAAACGCTGCGTATGGTTCAACCATTTGCGCCGAACGTTCCGCCATTTTGAGTGCAAATGCACTCGGAATCAGACGATTCATTGGCATTGCGATCATCGCGCGCGGAGAAAATTTCGACACAACGGAAGTCACTGGTCCGTGCGGAAGCTGTCGGCAAATGCTTTATGAACTTTCGCAAATTTCGAACTGCGACCTAGAGATCGTTCTTTCGACGTCAAAGAAGGATAAGATCATCGTAACAACAATCAAGGAACTTCTCCCGCTCGCCTTTGGCCCAGTTGATCTCGGCATCGACATCACCAAGTATCAAAAATAATATGTCGGCAATAAAAAAGCGCTCTGATCGAGCGCTTTTTACTTGTAACTATATCTTCCCAACCAGCTCAATCCCCGGCTTGAGTGTGACCTCTCCCGGTTCCCAGCTTGCGGGACACACATTGCCACCATGCTCAGCGACAAACTTTGCCGCACGTAATTTGCGGAGCAACTCCTTTCCGCTTCGTCCGATCGCATTGTCGTTGATCTCCATCGTCTTCAGCACCCCCTCAGGATCAACAATGAAGCTTCCGCGCAGAGAAAGCCCCGAGTCCCCGCCATCGGCAATATACGTTCCGAAGAGCATCGAAAGACTTCCGTCGGGGTCGGCGACCATCGGATATTGGATCTTCTTGATTGCAACCGAAGAATCGTGCCATGCTTTGTGTGCGTACACCGTGTCAGTAGAAACCGAAAGCACCTCTGCACCTTCCTTTTTAAATTCTTCATACATGTCCGCCATTTCTTCAAGCTCAGTCGGGCAGACGAACGTAAAGTCTGCAGGGTAAAAGAAATAGATAACCCACTTTCCAAGGAGGTCTTTTGTCTTAATTTTCGTCAATGCATCATTTTTAGTATCGTAGACGGCAAGCTCCATCTCTGGGAGCTTATCTCCGATCGACAGTGATACGTCAACCAGATCTCCACCGCATGCACAGGTCTCTTCATTCATAAGTGTATAATTTTATATGTAAGGCCCAAATTATAGCATTTTTCGTGAAAAGTTCTATACTCTCAAACATGAATAATGAGAAGCCAAAAATAGTCGTCGTTGTCGGTCCGACGGCATCGGGAAAGAGCGATCTCGCGGTAATTATCGCGCAAAAATTTAACGGCGAAGTAATTTCCGCGGATTCACGTCAAGTATATACAGGGCTCGATATCGGAACAGGAAAAGTGACCGAAGAAGAGATGGGCGGAGTCACTCATCACCTGCTTTCTGTCGTATCTCCGGAGGTCATCTTTACGGTAAGTGAGTATCGCACCATGGCACAACATGCGATCGACGAGATACTTGCGCGGGGAAAACTGCCCATCATCTGCGGTGGTACAGGATTTTATATTCAAGCTCTCGTTGACGGGATACAGTTGCCCGATGCACCACCGAACCCAAGGCTGCGCGAAACACTGTCTGCGTTCACGACAACAGCGCTTTTTGAAAAACTCACAGCCCTTGATCCGGATTTCGCCGACATCGTCGACAAGCACAATCCGCACCGACTCATTCGCGCCATCGAGATCGCGTCAGCGCTCGGGCACGTTCCCTCTCTCGAAAAACATCCGCTGTATGATCCGTGCTTTATCGGCATCTCAACAGATCTCTATACACTCCGTGAGCGCATTCACAAAAGACTCCTCGCACGCCTCAATGCCGGAATGCTTGATGAAATAAAAAGACTTCACGCGGAGGGACTGTTGTGGGAGCGAATGGAGGCGCTCGGACTGGAATATCGCTATCTTGCGCGCCACCTCACGGGGAAGCTTTCGTTCGACGAGATGACGAAAGAGTTAGAAAATGAGATCTTCCATTATGCCAAAAGACAAATGACCTGGTTCAAACGCGATAACCGTATTCATTGGTTTGAAAAAGATGATCTCGTCGCTGTCGAAAAGGAGGTAGGGAAACATCTCCTTCGAGAATGATCCTTAAAATATAAATTATGTAATTCATATCGGTCGATACAAATTACATAATATATTAACATCAAAAACCCCACTCATGGTGGGGTTTTTTACGACTATTCCTCGCCCATATATTCGGGCGGGAGAACAAAGACGTGATAATGCGAACGCTCAATGATGAACAGAATTTTATGCTTTTGTTGATCGGCGATAAGCCGGGCCTCAAGCCATGCGCGTTTCTGTTGACCAATATCCTTCAGACCGAGATCAAGCGAGGACCCACTTGTATGGGTGGAGCACAGAAATGCATAGCGACAGTCTGCGGGCGATAGCCCTCGCCTCACCTCTTTTGCCTGATCCTCAAAGGAGCGAATCATCGAAGTAACGCGAAGCGGAACGAAATGCTCACCGGCCTGCTCTTCCAGCGCAAAATGCTGATGCATATCATGAGCAAGTCCCGCGATATAATCGCGCACCCATGGACGAGTGAACCTCCTGTCGGGAGGGATCTCTTTTGACACCACTTCAACGTAAGGAGACGATATCTCCACAAGCTGACCTCCCGCTTCACGTCGGATATCCGCGAGATCGCGATATCCTCGAAGCCGAAATGTGCGCGCGAGACAAACTTCATGCCCATGATGCGCCGTGGATCCGCGCAGTGCGGACCAAAAGGCCCTGAGTCCGTTTTCCTCGCGTGCGGTCTGCTCTCGAAACACGAAATCCACTACAGCTCCAGTGCGATTCGTCTCAGTCACATGGCGGATGCATTCCGAAAATGCATCACGTATCGCCTCTTGCTTCGAGGAAAGCAATAGCTTCGCACCAAGCGGCACTCGAGATGGATCGGCAACCGGTGGCAGCTTATTCTGTCTCACTTTGTGCTTTCCGGACCGTTGGGGCTTCTTTACCTTCTTGCACAGCTTTTGTTTATGATTCTTCCGGCACTCCGCGCGAACGGACGTGTACTCCGTAGCCGGTGCGGCAAATGTGCTTCCAAAAAGGAGCACCATGAACAAAGCGGCTATCGCTCGTGCAATATGCTTCATTGCGTTCCCCCTTCAAAGAAACCTCTACGTTCACGCTAACATGCCTTAGGGTTTGCGCAAGGAGAGAAATCAGCGGGCCCACGAGGAATCGATCGCAGTACCGTTCGTTGCGGTCACAGATAATTTCCTCGCCGTCGCACGGAAATTTCCGCGACCCCGACTCGCAACCTCGCTTGCTAGCTCGGTATCAGCTCCGTCTCCCGCAAAGCGAAAAACTGCATTCGCAGTTATTTCGTCTTTGCGGGCCCACGAGGAGTCGAACCTCGGACTCTTCTTTTGGAGAGAAGAATTTTACCGCTAAACTATAGGCCCTGTATGGGAGAATATAACACGCAACGGGTATTGCTTCAACAAAAAACCACCGAGGGGTGGTTTTTTGATTACTTCTTTGCTTCTTTGAACGTGACGCGCTTGCGGAGTTTTGCGCTGTATTTCTTGAGTTCGATCTTGCGCGTGACGAGCTTCTTATTCTTGCTGGTCCAGTAGACCTCGCCTGTTTCCTTGTGTTTAAGCTGTATGAGATTATCTTGTGACATATGGGTCTTGTTAGGTGTTAGCAGGTTACCAAATACCCCTCAAAATGGCAAGTAGGGCCACCAAATAACAGACCCTAAATAACGTAAAATCGCTTGATGAGTGGATTCAGCCTCGTCACCACCTCATAATGCGTCGTAGCGGCAAATTGAGCCATTTCAGAGGACTCGATAAGCTCTTTGCCTTGTTTGCCGATGAGCACCACTTCATCCCCCATGCGCACGTTCGGAATGTCGGTCACGTCGACCACGATCATGTCCATAGCGACACGCCCGACAATGCCGGCGCTTTTCCCCCCGATGAGTACCCTTCCCTTGCTCGACAACATCCTTGGTATTCCGTGCCAATACCCAACAGGGATCACCGCAAGCCGCGAATCGCGCCGGAGCATCTCCGTAGAGTCATACCCCACGCGCTCACCTTTCTTTACCTCCTTAACCTCGCCGACAACGGCCTTCCAGGCAAGTACGGGATACAGGGCGATCGACCGCGACAGATGGTACTTCGCCTCATCAGACGGCCAGAGCCCATAGCAGCCAATACCGATGCGTACCATATCGTAATGCGTATTCGGATAAAGCATCGCGCCGCCCGTTGCCGCAGCATGACAGATCGGGTCGTGCCCCGCTTCATAGAATAATACTTTCCACTTTTCAAATTCAGCCGCTTGCCGTTTCGTAGCATCGCTATTCCTCGGGTTTTTTGCTTCAGCGAAATGGGTGTACAGACCTTCGACACGAAAAATACGGAGTGGAGTTTGAGCAATTTCACGAAGTAGCTTTAGTGCTTCTTCCATCTGGAATCCTTGACGATGCATTCCGGTATCGACCTTGATGTGTACGAGGAGTGGTTTTTTTGACGGTGGTAATTTGCACACCTCTTTGAACTGAGCAAAAGAAGATATCGTAATACTGATGTTGTGTTTTCTCGCGTCACGGTAAAGTGAAGGCAACGTGAAACCGAGAACGAGGATGGGTACATTGATTCCATTTTTTCGTAACGCCATCGCTTCGGTGATCGAATCAACACCAAGCCAGTCAGCGCCGAGGCGCACCATTTCCGGCGCAAATTCATGCAGATTGTGCCCATACGCATTCGACTTCACCACCGCCATCATCATCGTCTTCTTCCCGATCAACTTCCGAAACGTACGATAATTTTTCGCTATCGCGCGTTTGTCGACCTCGATCCATGTACGTAAATTCTCTGCATATTTCATAACAACATCATAACACTGAACAAACGATATGGAGCAGACTTTAGGCCTCAATGCGATTGAATAGCTATGCACCGATTGCAATACAGAGGGATGTCGCAACCGAAAGCACGGCGATGGCGAATCATTCTATGACAGCAATACGACGAAACGGTGTTTTACAAATAAAGACGAAGCTGTTATATTGCATTCACAAATGCGTAGGTGGCGGAGCGGTCAATCGCAATAGACTGTAAATCTATCGTCCTATGGGCTACGCAGGTTCGAATCCTGCCCTACGCACCAAATAAAATGAGCATCCCTTCCGAGGGATGCTCATTTTATTATGCGTAGAGCAAGCGAAGCTTGCGGGCAGGATTCGAAGACCCTGAGTTTATCGTAGCGAGCTTGTCCTCAAGCGATGCGAGATTCGAAGGGTGTACTGTCCATGTAATGGAAGAAACTCCTGCCCTTTCAATATGGCTTCCGGCAGGATTCGAAGCCGTTCTCCCATGTTTTTGAGCGATGGCTTTGCATCGTGAAAAAATGGGCGACATTGTTTACTTGCGAACAAACCGACCCTATGGTCGGTTTTACGTATGGTGTCCAGATATATGCCCTCTAAATAGCACCACTCTTACATTGCTTACATAAGTCACGTACATTCTCGGGAACATAATCACACGACGGTGCGAGTTTGAAATTCTCGCAGACATTTGCGGGCATTCCGCCACCCGACGCGCCAGCAGGAGGCATCATACCGGTCGGAATTCCTGCGGGAAGCTCTCCGCTCTTTGGAACTCCCTCGGGACGATAACCTGCTTCGGGGATGCCCTCCTTAGGAATACCCGCTGGCATTCCGGCAGGTCTAAAACTCTGCATGCACTCAGCGATAAACGGCTGTACGTCTTCCGGTCCTCGTATTGTAGAAACATCACCGATCTTCGACTTGATACAGTCACGCATTTCCGCTGGCGCCTGCTCGAGCATCTTATCCATTATTGCAGTCGCATTAGCCGCACATGATTGAAATGCATTCCCCATGTCGGGAGAAAGCTCGATGCCGTCTCCATTCATGATCTTTTCTACGACATCTTTTCCAAGTTTCTCTTCGATACATGCGCGCATTTCCGGCGGCATCTTCTCAAGACCTTCGCGCGCCTGTTGCATTCCGCTCTCACGCATGGACTCAAAACACTTTCTCACGATATCTCCGCTTTGCGCATCCATTTCCCCACCCGAAAGCATCTTATCGAGCCCGCTCGACCCAAGCCCTTTTTCGATACAGGCTTTTGCCTCGGGTGTTGCGATATCCATCGCTGCACTTATCTTTTCTTTTATCTTAGGCATCATATCTGCCATGCAACCCTTGATCAACTGACCCATATTTTGTGTGGGCATGAACGTACCTTCTGATATCTTTGCCAGCGCTTCTTCTCCTAATTTTTCCTTTAGGCATACACGCGCTTCTTCAGGAAGCTGCGGCAAACCGGCACGCAATTGACCCATTCCATCTTTGATCTCTTTCAATTGCTCGGCTGGAATGAGGCCATACTTTTCGGCAAACTTAAAACATTCTTCCTGGTGCGACGTATCATTACAATACGCCTCACAAGTTTCACGAGAACGGCACCCACCGGGACCCTCTCCGCCGGTCTTCCTCGCCATCTCGGCATCTTCCTTTGAAATGAGCCCTGCTTTCTCGGCGAAGTTCACACATTCATCGGCATGATCACTTTCGGAACAATATGCTTCACAAAGCGCTTTTGTTGTGCACTTTCCGGGAGTTTCACCCGACTTCATAAATGGGAGTACTCTGCGCGACTCTGCGACATCTTTTGGATCAATGAACCCTGCTTTCTCGGCAAACGTGAGACATTCATCAGCATGGGTCGTATCAGCGCAATATGATTCACATGATTTTTTGTCTGTGCAGCCACCCGGAAGCGTCGCGCCTTCTGCAAGTACTCTGGATATCCGTTTCGCGTCCTGCAATACATCTTTCGGTATCAGGTTGTGTCGTTCTGCAAATAAGAGGCATTCATCCAAATGCGCGACTCCATTGCAGTACGCCTCGCATGTTTTTTGGTCCTTACATGCACCGGGACCGTCTCCTCGGAGAACATCGGCAAACTCCCTCGCGCGAGCAGCCTCTTCCTTTGAGATCATGCCATTTTCTTCCGCATAATCCGTACACGCTACGATGTGCGCCTTGTCATCACAGTACGTCTTGCAGGACGACTGGTCCTTACAATTTCCGAGCTTAGTGATGGGAAATTTATTCTTCTCAGTTTCCGATCGCTGCAGATGCCCGACCGCACCAAACACACTATCGGTCACGACACCGTCATTGGTGAACGTATACACGCGCCCCCACAAATTCAACCTCATATCATCGGGACGCTGCGTCTGATACGAAGTGGAATATATCCCTTTTGTACCCTCGTTGAAACCACTGACGCTCCAGTTCATGTCGGCGGCAGTGTATCGAATCGTATATATTTTTCCTGCCATGAGCGTTCCCATGGGGTCGCTCGAACCCTTCCAGCCGGAATCATCAAAATTGGCTGTATCAAAATTCACGTAAAATGTTTTTCCCGACTTGATGTACGACTGCCATGGCCCGAGTTCGGGTGCCGCAAACGCAACGATCACCGAGCTCATGAATATTCCCGCACAAACGATCAGCACTGCAATGTGTCCTGCGAGCACATTCTTCATGTGAAAATTTTTCATATCGCTAGAAAGGATTCTGATAAGTGTCGGTATACGGATTGACCGTTTTTTCGAACGGATTCGTATCAGGCATCTTTTCGACTGGATTGGATGCACCAGTTTTTTGATAAATATCTCCACCAAAAGATTCGGCGGGTACCGCCTCTGCCGGTGTGGCATTTGTATCACTTCCTGATAATGTGTTGTCGGTCCCCTTTTGAGAAGTACCGAAATAAAACCAAAACATAAACCCTAAAATGACGGCGAACACGAGCGCGGCAAGCGCAAGTAGTACATTTTTTTTCATGATCAAATTTTATCATATCAAAAAGTATAGTGCGAACAGCCGGACTCCACTATGTCGTACCTGATCGACAACATATCGTTACAGAGACACATCTTTACCAGGATCTCGATCATCAATTCAAAACGATGAGCTGTGACCATAATGACCCAGCGACTCTGCTCAAAGAAAAACCGGCGTTCGCCGGTTTTTCTTTATTACACCTTCACATTGGACTTCACTCTCACTTTTGAGCGAATGGGTTCTCTCTTTTTGTCCACCTTGATGTCGATCTCTTCGCCTTTCATTCCGACAGTGACTAACCCCCCGGACATCATACGTTCTCTGATGATCGCTGAAGCGACCGGAGTGAGGATCTTGTCTTGGATCAGTCTGCGAAGCGGCCGCGCACCATACTGCGGATTGTATCCGGCCTTTGCAAGATAGCCGAGCGCATCATTCGAGATGACCAGCTTGATTTCTTTCGTGAGCAATCGTTCACGAAGTTTTTCAACCTGTAGCGTGACAATATTCTTCAGCGCTTCAGGAGAAAGAATATCAAACATGATGATGTCATCGAGACGATTCAGAAACTCGGGTCTGAAGTAATCTTTCAACCGAAGCATCACCTTGTCCTTGGTCTGGGTATATTCCTCCGCATCGTTCGCATTACCAAAGCCGATCGTCTGCATCTTGTCGATGAATTCGCTTCCGATATTGGAAGTCATCACAATGACGGTATTCTTAAAGTTGACAACGCGACCCTTGGAATCAGTGAGTCGTCCATCGTCTAAGACTTGAAGCAGGATGTTGAATACCTCAGGATGGGCTTTTTCTATTTCGTCGAAAAGAATGACGGAGTACGGGCGATGGCGCACCATTTCAGTCAAATTGCCTGACTCTTCATAGCCCACATAGCCGGGAGGAGCTCCGATCAGCTTGGAAACGGCAAATTTCTCCATGTATTCGGACATATCAACACGGATCATCGACTTCTCATCGTCGAAGAGAAATCCCGTAAGCGCCTTGGTAAGTTCGGTCTTACCGACTCCTGTTGGACCCAAAAAGAGGAACGATCCAATCGGTCGACCCGGGTCGGCGATGCCGACACGCGAACGCTTGATAGCATCGGCGATCTTTTGGATGGCCGCATCCTGCCCGACCACGCGCTTGCGCAGCTCGTCCTCGATGCGGTTCAGCTTGGATGCCTCTTCCTCAAGCATGCGCGACAAAGGAACTCCGGTCCATTTCGAAACAACTTTGGCGATGTCCGGCTCGGTCACCTCCTCGTGCAATATCCGCCGTGAGCTTTGCAATTTTTTTAACTTGGCGGTTTTCTCGATCAGCGATTTTTCCAGTGCGGGAATTTTCCCATAACGGATCTCTGCCGCCTTCGCAAGATCACTACGCAATTCAGCATTTTCAGCCTCGAGTCGAAATGTTTCAAGCTCTTTTTTGATATTGCGGAGTGCTAACACAAGCTCTTTTTCATTCTTCCATTTTAATTCAAATTCACGCGTTTCTTCTTTGAGATCAGCAATCTCCTTGCTGATGATCTTCATGCGGTCCTTTGCCTTTTTCCCCGCAGCGCCTTCGGACTCCTGTTTCAAGGCTTCATTTTCAATTTCCAGGCGCATGATCTTGCGATGTGTCTGCTCAAGGATCGTTGGCTTGTTTTCCAATTCGATGCGCAGTGACGATGCGGCTTCGTCGATAAGATCGACCGCCTTGTCGGGAAGAAAACGATCGGAGATATAACGGCTCGACAGATTCACTGCCGCCAAGATAGAGTCATCGGTGATCTTCACGCCGTGAAATATCTCGTATTTCTCCTTGAGTCCGCGCAAAATAGCCACCGCATCCTCGATCGAGGGTTCGTTGATATAGACCGGCTGAAAACGTCGCGTAAGCGCCGGGTCCTTTTCGATATATTTTTGATACTCCTTAAGTGTGGTCGCACCGATCGCGCGAAGTTCCCCTCGCGCAAGTGCAGGTTTCAGCATATTTGAGGCATCCATTGCCCCTTCTGCCGCACCGGCTCCGACGATAGTATGGATCTCATCGATGAAAAGAATGATCTTTCCTTCAGACCTCTCGATCTCCTTCATGATGGCCTTCAGGCGCTCCTCGAATTCTCCGCGGTATTTCGTACCCGCGATCAGGAGACCAAGATCAAGTGAAACAAGCTCCTTATCCCGCAAAAATTCGGGAATATCTCCTTTTGCGATACGTTGTGCAAGACCCTCAACGGCTGCGGTCTTTCCCGTTCCTGCCTCACCGATGAGTATGGGATTATTTTTTGTACGACGAGAAAGAATCTGAATGATACGGCTGATCTCTTCGTCTCGGCCAACGACGGGATCGAGCTTGTCTTCCTTGGCAAGCTTCGTGAGCGAGCGCGTGTACTTTCCGATAGCGCGCATTTTCTTTTGCCCTTCGCCTTCGCCATTTCCGCTATCACGCAGCTCATAGAGTACGCGCAAAACACTTTCTTTATCGATGCGAAATTTCGCTATGATCTCCTGCGCACCTGACGGGACGTTCATGAGCGAAAGAAAAAGATGCTCGGTTGAAATGAATTGATCGCTCAACTCCTTTGCAACCGCTTGCGACGCTTCAAGTGCTTGTGCGAGCTCGGGAGTAAGATACAGCTGATAGGACGAGGCGGTCTGACTGCTCGGCTGATTTCCCTCCTCAAGAGTCTCGATGATCGTCTCCGTCATGATGACGGGATCGATATCGAGCTTCTCGAGAATAGACAGAACCATACTCTCATCCTGGAGCACAAGACCCGCCAAAAGATGGACTGGTGTGACATGAGTCTGCCCACGCTCAATGGCGAGCTCGTGGGCACGCCTAATCGCATCTCTCGCTTTTGTGGTGAAATTATTGAATGGTGGCATATGAGTTTACGGTTGAATATAATACTTTTTGTCTGATAACCGCTACAATACAATATATCTTTCTATTGTCAACACTACGATGCGCTCACGATATCCTTGGGTTCCCCCGAAGTGGGTGTGGACTGTGCAACACCTGATGAAACTGCGGTAACAAGCTCAAGGATGCGCGATGCCGGATAGATTGCCAGACCTGTCCCCACCAGAGGATTCACCACAATACCAACCGCCTGTGCATCGAGATTGACCACGAGAGCGCCGGCATAATCCTCCGGAATCTTTGGATTCGTGTCTATCGCGGTGACGTGGTCGGGGGTCGTCGTGCTTTCGCTTTTCGTATAATGGAATTTCGAAAGTGTCCCCTTAAAAACCCCCGCTCCGTCCGCTCCACCCAACGCAATGATCGTTTGCGCTATTTTCGCATCAGTCTGCCGCCCAAAGGTCACGGAATCGAATATATCGGAAGGTATCGTGTCACTGATCTTGAGCAACGCGAGCGGAGTCTTCCCGATCGCATCGTGCTTGATCGGTACCGCCAGATAGGATCTCTCTCCGATGGTAATGCGATAGCTGGCGAGTACAACAGACTCAACGGAGATGCTCTTTTGGTCTGCAACAATCACACCATCACGAGATACCACAAATCCCGTTGCGAGCGGAGGAGTGCCTGTCGCCTCTGCCGCAGCAAAGATGAGCGCGATACGAGGCTGATTTTTTTCCACAGCAGCAACAATAAAATCGTCTTCCTTGGCATAGATGGTTACCTCCTTCGTGATAGTTGTGACCGGCCTTACCGTCGAACTTTCCGGGGTACTCGATCCTGTTACGACACGTTCGATCGTGCGCTCTACTACGCGATTGACTGTTTGCGTCAGCGTCGGCGGTGCCTCTTCGAGCATAGCAACGGTGATCACTCCCGTGCCAACAGAAACCACGAATGAGGTAAGCATCGTGAGAAGGATCATCTGTTTGTTATTGAGCTCATCCATGAGAACAGTATATCGTATTATAAATAAAGTATCGAGTACAAAAATCCGCCCCCATGGTGGGACGGCTTATGCTAAAAAGACAGCCTAGAGACGACGAGAAACGACTTCCCAGTCGATCGAAGCCCAGAATGCCTCAATATAATCAGCACGCTTTACCCCGTAATCAAGCACGAACGCATGTTCAAAAACATCCATCACCAAAAGCGGTGTCGCGCCGGCCAAATGCCCCGTATCGTGTTCATTGATCCATACGTTGAAGAGCGCATCGGACTCCTTATCGTGAACGAGCATTGCCCAACCAATACCTCGCATTGCACCCGTAGCCTTGAAATCTTTTTCCCATGCACCCACACTTCCCCAGGTTGAGATAATCTTTTGCATGAGAGGATGCCCTTCGGCTATCATCTTTCCCATGGAAGCCATATTTCCGAAATAAAGTTCGTGCAAACGCATGCCATCATACTCCCACCCGAATCTCCGCTTGAGTTCAGCATATTCGGGAGTTGTGAATGCTCCATCTGCAGATAATGAATTTAATTTCTCAACAAGCGCATTCGTATTCTTGACATAACCCTCATAGAGACCAAAATGATTTTTCAGTAATGCGTCGCTAAAACCCTTTGTCCCCAAAAGATACTCGAACTTTTTTGCTGTGTACATAATTGCTCTGTTAATTATAAAAATATTTTAATGATCATACCGATTCTAACATACTATTCGGTCATGACTTTTCCCCACAATTCGCGATCAAGACTTTCTTTCCCGTGTGTCAAAATAAAATAATTAAGGTACATGAACGGGATGTTGAGCAATCCCACGACCCACTTGAGTACGAGCTGCCCCCAGATCAGCGCCAACATAAGTTCCATACTCACACCAACATATGCAATAAAAACAAAAAGCACACTATCAATCGTTAGTGCGGGAATCGTCGAGATAACGTTGCGTAACCATAAATGTTTTCCATGGGTACGTTCTTTGAACCACGCATAGATATACGCATCGATATTTTCCGAGATGAAAAAGGCGACCCATGATGCGATGGTCATCTGGGGAACAACGACAAAGAGGCTATCCCAATATTTTCCTTGTTCACTCCAAAACGGATGAGGTTCGAACTGTGCACCAAGCCAGAGAAAGAAGACCATCGCCATCTGAGCAATGAGCGCAATGAAGATCATGCGCTGCGTTGCCTTGCGTCCGAATCGTTCATTGACGATATCGGTAAGCAGAAATGTCACAGAAAATACCAATACTCCCGCTGAGGTGGTGAACAAACCCATGCTGCCGAGATCGAACGAAGCAACTTTGGTCGCGAGTATTTGTGACATCAGTACGAACGCAACGTACAGTCCGACCAAGAGGTCCGAACTTCCCAGCCTGCGTGCATACAAGCTTCCGAGCAACGTAAAGCTCGTTACTCCTATGACCCAATACGCAAAAAGAGGAATCAGCATATGCAACCATTATACGATTCCTATACCAATGCAACAACGAGTGTTTTACGGATCTCCAGAAGCGCGAAAAGAAAGAGGTCGATATCTTTTTTTGTTGTGCTCCGCCCAAGACTGATGCGCAGACCGCTTGGCTCTCCGTCATGCCCTGCGGCCTGAAGCGCCATCAGTACGTGAGAATGTTCCGCATCTGCTTCATTGCATGCACTCTTGGTTGAAACGGCTATACCCTTCGCATCGAGTGCGATCGTAACAAATTCATGATCGGCACCACGGAGAGCAATATTTATATTATTGGGAAGTCGTGACGTAAGACTGCCGTTAATGGTCACATCTTCCTGCGTTTGAAGTTCCGCGATCAAATAATCTTGAAGTTGCATGAGGCGGTCGCATTCATTCCTTCTTTCGGACGCAGCGATCCGTAGCGCCTCCGCGAATCCGACGATGAGCGGAATGTTCTCAGTCCCTGCACGTAATCCCCTCTCCTGACCTCCACCCGTGATCAACGGATAAACGGGGATCGTTCGTCCGACAAAAAGGAGCCCAATCCCCTTCGGTCCGTAAATTTTTGCCGCATTCAATGTCATAAGATCGACGCCAAGCTGCGGAACTCGAAGCTCAAGATAATTTGTCGCCTGGCACGCATCGGTATGAAACAGGGGGTAGCAATCATCGCCCTCCGCACGCACGTCGCGAGACGTCCCTCGTACTTCTTTTTTCCAATTGCGTATCGCACGTGCAATTGCTCGGATCGGCTGCACAACGCCGATCTCATTGTTCGCGTACCCGATTGAAATGATCACCGTATCCTTGGTTATCGCACGAAGCAATTCATCAATGTCGATAATACCCTCTTTATCAACGGAAATAATGGAAAGCGTTGCACCTTCCCTCTCCAATGCGCGTGCCGCAGCGAGCACGGCATCATGCTCGATCGCGCAGACGACAATATGAGGGGTTTGCTCGGGATGATTCTGCCTCCACGACATCACCGTTCCCCTGAGCGCCAAATTACAGGATTCTGTTGCACTTCCCGTGAAAATTATTTCATCGGCATGCACCCCAAGTTCTTCTGCAATAGACCTTCGGGCATTCGCCATGGCACTCTTAGCAAGAACACCCTCCTCGTGGATCGATGATGGGTTACCGAACGTTTCTCCCCAGTATAGGGCCATTGCTTTCTGCACCTCGGTTGAGACAGGTGTCGCGGCGGCATGATCAAGATAAATGCGTTTCATGTATTTTTCAGTCTATGATGCAACGCCTTGTTTGACAATATATTTTGAATACGTAACCTGAGGCAAGGATACTTCTTTCATTTCAAGGAAATTTATGATTTGGTCAATCGTGATTACGCTCGTGGTTGCACTTTGCGCAGGGTTCTGGCTCAAGTCCTCGGCACTTGCATGGCTTTCGGTATGCGCTGTCATCATCACGTTGATCCGCACCAACAAAAACGGTGACGCGTTAGCATTTGTCTACGCAATTATCGCAATCATCATCGCGTGGACTACGTTCTATTTTTCGACATACCAGCACTGGGTCGGCGATCTCTTTGGATATTTTATGAAAGAGTTCGTACTTCGATGAGACACGAGGACGGCATGCCGTCCTTTTTATTTTTTTGCATAATAGTCCGCAGTTGATAGCATTGGGGTAGGACAAAATAGTACGAGGAGTTTCAGTGAAAGCACTCAAAAGTGAGCGAGCAAAAAGGATATTGAGCGGCTGCAATGGTGCACACCAGGGGATGATGCGGACGCCCACACGCGGCGGGAGCGCAAAAGGTGAGTTTGATTGTCCGGTATGTCGTCAAACCTTCAGGTGGGTGAAGGTACCCAAAGCCAAGTAGCACCCGAAAGGGTGTTTTTTGCAAATTTGGGAAGCTGGGCTATTATGTACTGCATGACACCATCACTCATCACCATTGTAATTCTGGGAATAGCAATTATCGTCCTCGTTGTATGGCTTATCTTGCTCGAGCGACGCATTGCCAAACTCGTCGGAGGGAGTGACGCATCTTCACTCGAAGACACTATCACCAAGAATCAGAAAGATCTCGGCGAACTGTTCGCATTCAAACAAGCGGTGGAAACCGAGATCAATGAGATCGACAAGCGAATGAAGAAAAAGCTTCACGGCGTGCGCATGCTCCGCTTCAACCCATTTCATGGCACCGGCTCCGGAGGAAACCAGAGCTTTGCCACTGCGTTTCTTGATGAAGAAGGCAACGGAGCAGTACTTTCTTCTCTCTACTCACGTGAAAAGGTCAGCATTTTTGCAAAACCGGTTGTCAACCGAACATCTGAGTTCGAATTGAGCGAGGAAGAGAAAGAAGTACTCAAATAGCTGAATAAGTTTGTTGTTGAGCCGTGGTTTCTCGACACTATTAATATTGTGTGGTAGTATCGCCATATTGCAATTATGGCTGAAAAAAACACAACATCATCCGTAGAACGCTCGCCAATCGTCGTCATTATGGGTCACGTTGACCACGGAAAATCGACGCTTTTGGACTACATCAGGAAAACGAATATCGTAGCTACTGAAGCGGGTGGTATTACCCAGCATATTTCCGCATATGAGGTAACCCACAAGGACGCAAAAGAAACGGAAAAGAGGATCACCTTCTTGGACACGCCGGGGCACGCAGCATTCCAAAGTATGCGCTCACGCGGGGCACGCGTTGCCGACATTGCCGTACTCGTCGTATCTGCGGAAGATGGAGTAAAGACTCAAACGATAGAGGCGCACAAGGCGATCGTAGAGGCGAAGATCCCCTACATCGTAGCAATCAACAAGATTGACAAGCCAAATGCGAATATTGAGAAAACGAAACAGACACTCGCAGAAGCTGAGATATATATCGAGGGATACGGCGGCGACATTCCCTTTGTCCTGATCTCCGCAAAAACAGGGCAAGGAGTTCCGGAGCTGCTCGACATGATGCTGCTCATCGCAGAAATGAACGAACTCACCGGTGATACAAGCATCCCCGCAAAAGGTGTGATCATTGAATCTAAGATGGATCCTAAAAAGGGTATTATTGCGACCGTCGTGATCACTGACGGCACATTAAACAAAGGGATGTTCGTCGTTGCCGAAGGGGCAATGACGCCCGTACGCGCGATCGAGAACTTCTTGGGAAAACCTCTGGAATCGGCAACATTCTCGTCCCCAATTCTCCTTTCAGGATGGACTGCCGTACCGAACGTCGGGGCAGAATTCACTGCACTGGAAAACAAAAAAGGGGCGGAGGCCTTGGTGGGACAAGCAAATCTCGTTAAAAAGATCGTTGTCAAAGACTCGTTACCGGCTGATGGAGTGCTCTTTCCCATCATCATCCGTGCCGATGTTGCTGGGTCGCTTGAAGCTATTGTTTCCGAGATAGGAAAACTGAAACATGAGCGGGTCATATTAAAGGTCATCCAAAAGGGCGTCGGGGCCGTCAATGAAAGCGACATCAAACTTGCCTTTGGAACGAACAATCCCGTCGTGATCGCTTTTCACACAAAGGCTGACACGCCTGCGATCGATCTCGCTGCACGCACCGATGTCACCATCCATCAATTTGACGTCATCTATAAGCTAACCGAATGGCTTGAGGAAGAGATCAAGCGTCGCGCGCCGCATATCGAAATGGAAGAAAGACTCGGAGAATTCCGCATCATTCGCTGTTTCAGCCAACAAAAAAATCTTCAGGTTGTCGGTGGCGCCGTTCTATCGGGAAAAATGGTCAACGGTGCGAGGGTGAAGATCATGCGCCGCGAGGTTGAGATTGGGGAAGGAAAGGTCGTTGAACTGCAGTCACAAAAAGTGAAGGCGGCCGAAGTTCTTGAGGGCCATGAATGCGGGCTTCAGGTAGAATCCAAATTCACCCTTGCTGAACGCGATGTGCTTATCCCCTATATTATTGTCAAAAAACAATAACATGATGGAACTTTCCCAAATGGCGAACTTCTTTGTTGCGGGTCCCCAGCGACTCGGTCAACATATCGGAATATGTCTTCCTCGTCCCCTTCCCCGCGTCGCGAATTTCATCCATTTGAGTAAGTTCCACTGCAAAATATGAGTAAGCTCAAACATCAGCGTGAGGAATTCATGCTCAAGGATCTCGCCGCGGATTTCCTTTCGCGTCAATCGAACAGAACTTCACTTATCACCGTCACGCGCGTGATTCTTTCTGACGACCAGAAACGCGTCGACATACTGTTATCTGTTCTTCCCAAAGAAGCAGAAAAGGCGGCACTCATTTTTGCTAATCGCATGACGACAGAATTCAAAGAATACATCAAAGCACACAGCAGAATCCGCATTCTTCCGAAGATACATTTTTCACCTGATTTCGGCGAGCAAAATCGACAGCGCATCCAAGAGCTCCTCGAACTTGTTGACGGTGAGCAAGAAACTGGAACTTCGCAAAAATAATTGGTATAGTTTGCGCTATGGCGTAGTGGCGAAGTGGTAACGCATAGATCTGCAAAATCTACATGCACCGGTCCGATTCCGGTCTACGCCTCCCTAAAACATTTTGTTGCAAAATGTTCGGGCGATCATTTTGCAACAAAATGATTTAGCCATGAACAAATGCTGCCCGGGTGGTGAAATGGTATACACAGGAGACTTAAAATCTCCCGTCGCAAGGCATGTGGGTTCGACTCCCACCCCGGGCACAAAGTAAATAAATCCCTGATGGGATTTATTTACTTTGTGCCCGGGAGAAAGCAAGCTGCCTTGCTTTCGCGTGGGAGTCGAAGCCCGTTTCGTTATTTGCGAAGAATTCCTATTCTGAGAAAATCGAAATGGGGTGCTGACCCAGCAAAGATCGAACCTCCCACGTTAATAGTGTAAAATGAGTCAATGAATAAAAAGATCGTCGCATCACTGACTCTCTCAATCGTTGTTTCATTTCTGATAATAGTTACTGTTTCGAATTATTTTGCTGAGAAAGAAATAGCGAACCAGCGCTCTGAATACACAACTCGAGGAATAGCCTTTGGCGAAACTCTTGCCCCGTAGGCATACCTTTTCCATATGCATGCATGGGGCTTTGTGTTCGTGAAACCAATATAAAAAATTTGCTTGTAGATGTGGTGATCTTTTGCATTCCCACATACATTCTTGTCTATGCTTTACTTGTTTTGATAGCCAAAAGAAGATCTCGAATAGGTGACGTTTCATCAAACGTAAATTAGCCCCAGTGTTCGAATCTATTGCGAATCTTCCTTGATTTGCTATGATAGCGAAGTTAGGGAAAATTGCCTTCGTAGCTCAGTTGGTAGAGCAGCTCGCTCTTAACGAGACGGTCGCAGGTTCGAATCCTGCCGGGGGCACCATAAAAAAATCCGCGACAAGCGGATTTTTTTATGGTGCCCCCGAAGAAGTGCCCTGCGGCACTTCTGGCAGGATTCGAAGCCGTTCTCCCATATTTCTGAATGATTCATATCATGAGGAAATGGGAAACGGGTACTGACGCAGTAGGCGTCGAAACTCCTGCCGTGAGATTTCAAAAGACTGAGTATATTTCGCATGCCTGCGCATGCAGGTCTTCAAAATACGAAACCCAACATGCAGAGCTTGTCTTCGTGTCCCCAATGGCATCGGTGTGATTTCGCACTTGCGAACAAGTCTATGAGAACCCAACTGATGTCGGTTTATTCTTCCACTTCCCTTTTATCCAAATTCCAGTACTATAGCCCTACACCCTGCCCAGGTGGCGTAATTGGTAGCCGCGCCAGTCTTAGGAACTGGTCTCGCAAGAGGTGGAGGTTCAAGTCCTCTCCTGGGCACAAAGAAAACCGCGTAAGCGGTTTTTGTGTGCCCAGAGCGACTGAATACTACAAAGAGTACTTCATTTTTCTAAAGCAGAATACTGCTAAGAAAAATTGGTCGCACCACAGAGAGTACTTCATTTTTCTAGAGCAGAATACTGCTAAGAAAAATTGGTCGCTGCTTCAGTCGCGCGAGAGGACTTGAAGCCGTTCTCCTGTATTTTTGAAGATTTCTTAATCTGACAGGTAGCCCAAATCTTGCACGCCAGTCTCTACGTAATCATCATGGATAGATTCATGATGATCATTCATTTCCCATCAATTCGTTTATTTTAGCCGAAGTGGTTTTACCAACATATCCGGTCCCCCTAACAAGACCCCAGGGCGCTAAAACATCTTCGGTATATTTTTCTTGGAATTTTATAACTGCTTTATAAGTCAAGAGGCCGAAATAATCAGTTTCCTTACCCGGAGAGCCAACACCCGAATCAGCCAATCGAGTATCGGGGTCGGAATTGAGGAAAATTTGCAAGCGTTTTATGTCTGCATTTGTTTGTCGGTATTGTCGGTATTGAGTAAATGGGTTAGTAAATGGCAAAATATTTATTCGCAAATTTTCCGTTACAGTAGTACCCGATCTTAGAACGATTATGCTTGAAGCAGTATCTGATGATCTGCCGTAGGCAGTGTAAAATTTAACATAAACGGTATATTGTCCATCCGGACAGATTAGATTTTTAAGTGTACCGCCAAATTTTGAGCATAAGTCCCATAGCTTGAAGGCGACATAATCTTCTCGGCTGGCATCAGTGAAATCTCCAGTCATTGAAATCGCCAATTGCTTGATGTCCATTCCCGCATTAAAACCAAGTATGACATTTCTATTTGACGTTGTGCTTGATCCGGAATTTACAAAAACCTTAAATCCACCTGTCGGCGTTATCGGCAAATTACTCCAACCTGCTGGCATACCACCTCCCCCACTTGAAGTTACAGCAGGAGTTACTAAGACGGCGTCCCAAATCAAAGTAAAATTATGAGAGTTGGAATTTCCGACGTTATCTGAGGCAGTAAAACTGATTACATAAGTTCCGTTAGTATCGACTGAGATAGTTGTGCTCGACGCGGTACCGTCTCCAAACGTTACCGCACCAGGTCCTGAAACTTTTGCCCACTGATAAGTTGAAGCGTTCATATCGCTCCCGGAATCTGAAGCTGCAGCGACTTGAGTAAATGTAGCTCCTTTATTTTGATCATCTCCAGCACTAATGGTGGGATTTTGTTTATCAATTTTTATGATATTTGACGATTCTGTGTTCTCAATATTCCCTAAATTATCTACTGAGTAGTACCTTATATATTGCTGACAACTAGAACCTGAGTCACACGACAAACTAACACTTGTTCCTTCAGTGGTTGGCACGCAGCTATTATTAGTGTCAACGCAATAATATGTATGCGCTATTCCGCTTCCGCTATTATCAGACGGGTTCAAATTAATAGTAAGATCTGAACTATGCCAATTATCATCAGCATTATCGGTTGTAGTTGGAGACGTATTTCCCACTACAATCGATTCATTAAATGAAACGCTCCAATCGTAAAGGGGCAGTCCGGTACTGCCTGAAGATGGCGATACGCTCGTATCTGTATCTCGAATATTACCACCTACGGCAGTAGCATCGCCGGCTTGTGCGCACCAAGATGCAACAACATAGCAACTCCAGGCGTATCTCAAATGTTGATCTGTGCCAGTCGGCGTATCACTTAGAGTAATTTTTACTTGACTGTTATTATTTATAAGTTCTACTGAATCTATTGAAACACTATTGCCACCAGCCTGTGTAAATTCAAACCCATAATCAGGACGCTCCGCAACGTTGGCAGTATCAATAGCTAATGTTCCATAAGGGATATTATAATTGGCGATTATTACGTTACTCGATCTCAAAATCGATGATGGCATGAGGGGATTCCAAGTCTGTCCCTCAAACAATACTTTATCCATAACTTTTGCAAACATCTCTCCCATTTTTTTTCTTGGGTATTCACGTCCATATGGAGCTTGTCCGACCGATAATGATATTGATACTTTGGCTGGACCAAAATAATTTTTCCGGGATTATCTATATGCGCGTTTAATTGTGCTTCAGCTATTTCCCCCGTTGGCGCGGAATTCATTTGATTTATAAATAATGGGATAGTGTCGTTACGGCTAGTCAGAGTATTAAGATCGGTTTCATAATCCAACTGCCATTCTTCAAGATAACTTTTATAATTTGCTCCGGCACCACCCACATAATCACTTTCTCCGTGAATTGAAGTAACTGCGATGGGTCGATACAGCTCGCCTAGCGTACTCTCAACGTAAGTTTTAGTTACACTTGCCTGTGTCATACCCTTGTTATACCAAGATGTCCCCTTTTTTAAACCACTGTAGTTAGTTCCACCATGTGCATGGAGGCCAACGACAATTGGACTGAGAAGATCTTCATACGCATGAAGGCTATTGGCCATTCCTGATGAGATTGTTTCCACATTACCGCCCTCTCCTTGCCCAGACTCAATTAATGGTATGAGCGGAGCAGCTGTTCCTTCAACTCCGGGGGTAAGCATAAGATTATTATAAGGCTGCGTAACGCTTATAGGCGGTGAAGCATAATAAACTACGGCCAGACTTTGCCCCGTTGACAATATCTGATAGTAGGTTGTTTGCTCATTTACCGCGAAGGAAACAGTCCCGGAATTATTTGTAAGAGCAGGAGTTGCTGACACGCTTATTATATGAGGAGACCCACTCGTACTTGTAGGTGTATAGGTGAATGTTTTTGCATCTGACGAACCGGACCACGACAACGAAGTTGGCGCAAACGTTCCGGCACCAGTTGATGACGATGTAATCGTGCCGGTATATTCGCCATCAGGCGTCACAATAAAATTACCGGATGCTGTAGCCATCGTGCCAGACGACGGGCCGGCAAAAGTAAATGATGTAGCGGGTGGCGCAAGGGTGACGACTGAAAATTCAGAACTGTCTGCGGTTGCAGGGACGCCATCGGTAACCCTGAGCTTGTAATAATAAATCGTAGCGGGAGATAGTCCGGTATCTGATAATGTGAGCGATGTTTGTCCGCTTAAAATATTCCCAACACCCGGCGTAAAACCGCTGCTTATGCTACGGTACCACTGATAAATATAGGGTGCTATTCCTCCTGTTGCTTCCGAAGATGAAAGATCGATACTTGAATCTGTTTTCTCCATTAAACTAATTGAGCCGGCGCTAAAAGTAGAAAACGGATATTCAAGCCCTGT
The DNA here is from genome assembly GCA_001821395.1 of Candidatus Lloydbacteria bacterium RIFCSPHIGHO2_02_FULL_50_18. Lineage (GTDB taxonomy): Bacteria > Patescibacteriota > Minisyncoccia > Phycocordibacterales > UBA6899 > MHLP01. The sequence goes on from MHLM01000001.1 coordinate 172,467, forward strand.
GCCCGAATTGTATAAACTCGTGATCTCATCTGGAGTTAGTATTTTTTTCCAAAAACCAACAGAATCAATGCGCCCGTCCAAATACATTGTAGCACCAGAAGCCTGAAATCTCCCGATTGTAAATGCTGCGCTAGTATTTGCCGGCTCGGAACCGGCGACGCTTGTATTGGTATACGTATTATTAACAGTTATGGTATTAGTATGAGTGGTAGCATTGTGGCTACATGTGAGAAAATACCATTGGCCAATCTGGACTCCCCCCGTTGGAGTCACATATGCATCTACCGATGGAAAAGTAGAACAGCGAAACGTGTCGGAACTAACACCGTAATACAAAGCATATTCTCCGGTGCTGCCATATTTTCCAACAAACGTCATATTTGTTGATTTGGTATCAAGATAGACCCATGCAGAAATAGTAAAATCTATACCGCCTATACTCAAACTGGGATTATCAACGATGCTTAAATATTCTGAGTTAGCCATAGTTAACTGCGCAGAATTTCCAAGTTTGCCAACTCCTTGAGTCACCGTATTGTTGTCGGTCAGATTATTTGAACTAACACTATCTGCTCGCGTACCACTTACCTCATCTAATTTCCAATAAGAAATAAGTGATGTGGATAAATCCGTTGCAAAAACATGAGAGAAAAATTGTGTGTACAACGACACCGAAATTAAAAGCAGGGCAAATATTTTAAAATTTTTTCGAAAGGTTTTCATAATTCGTTACTCTTTCGCCATTGAAGATATATCATAAAATGATGGTTTTTAAAAAAATATTTTGTAAACACTTTCCAAAAAATCACCACCAACACAACCAACGATGAACCACCACCACCCGGCTTACGCCGCAAAGTATTGTAGGGCGAATAAAAGCTAAGGCCGTGGTGAATTCACCAAGCCCGAAAAAAATTAACCCCTTGCTCATTTTAGCCCAAAATATTTCGTATTTTGTTTCTAATCTTGTATCTCTTGTTCGTATTGTACCATATTTTTCCAAGTCAAAGACAAAATCGCCAATATTGAATTAGCCGCTTACCTCCTCTCAAAACCCTTGACTTTTCCCCTATTTTTGCTATAATGCTGACAGATATTTTCGTACTATCCGTAAGGGTAGATTGACACTTTCATAGTTTTTTTAGGAGCTACCATGACTATTTCTGAAAGCACCTTAGACAAGGTCGGCGCAATGGGCGCTGCATTCTCTCTCATTGACCTCATTCGCGGGTTCAGCCATGGAGGCGTTCACGTCGGCGGAGGCACGGGCGGAGTAGGTTTTCTTACTTCTCTTCTCACTGTGCTCGTCAGAGTATGGGAAGAAAAAGGCGGGAGCATGAAAGACGAAAGCGAAATGCTCGAGTCAATGTTTGCAAACCCGCAAGCAAAGAATGAAAAACTCACACCGCAGGAACGTACCAAGATCGCGGCCGTCATCAAGGCGATGACTCCGGCAGAGCAGAAAGTGTTCCGCATCGCAATTTTTGTGATGGACCCCGATGTGACGACGATCGAAGTACCGGAGAAAAAAGACAAGGACGGCAAAGTCATCGCTGTAGCCGGAAAACGAACCGAAAAAACGGGAATTGATCCTCGGGTCAATGTCCTGCACGGTATCGCCGAGCACGTCCATGACAACCTCGATAACGTCACCGAAGTGGCCGAATTACTTCGCGGTACGGGGGCGCTGGGTGGAAACAACGAGGCACTTAAGTTTCTCGTCAAGGTACAAGTAGAGCTCAAAAAGCTTCTTTGCACGTTCTTCGGGGTCGAATCCGTCGATCTTATCACCTTCGACATGGTCAAAGAAAAGGCAACCGTGCTCATCGGAAATATCGGTGTGCCGAATGCCAATTTGCCGGGACCTCCGGTCGGTCCGCTCATGCGAGTGGGTCGCCTCATCACGCCGGGGAGTTATCGCAATGCTCCTGCATCGAAAAGCGTGAAGTCCAAGAAAGAGGTAAGGTCGACGAGCCTGCTGAAGATGTTTGCAGTGGTAGCATGTATCACCGGCATCCTCGCTTACGGCTTGTACTTCGGAGCTTCAAAGTACCGAGCGTACCAAAGAGATACTGAGATTGACAACATCATCAACGCGTATCAACCGACCAAAACGTCGGCTGAGCAGCCGATGAAATAGGTCTCAAGGAGAAATCTCATGAGTTTATGGAAAAAAGCAGGCTACGGCCTTTTGGGAATTTCGGCCATTCTCGGTCGAAGGACCCTCTCGTCCGCATACGACCGCCAGATCGAGGGCATTACCGACGCGCATATCAAATATGTCGGCGGCGCAATGCTCTTCGGAGTTTGCGGTCTCGTGCTTAACTTCATCTTTTTGATGAATGGGATGCACGGCATGCAAACAGCGCTCTTCGGAGTTATCTGTCTTGCGTCACTGTATTACATGATCGCGCCAAAAATGAGCATTCCGCTCATCATCGCGGCCGCAGCGGTTCATGCCGGAGAGGCGAAAGATCAAGCGAAGCTCAAACTGCTCGGCGACGGAGTGAAAGACATTGTCAATCTGGCAAGTCTGGCACTCTTTTGGATCGGTGTGTACATCGTCGGAACGATCATTGCCCCATGGGACTTGAGTTGGGAATTCTTTCTTTTCCTTCACATGTTCATCATCATGGCACTACTGCTCTTTGTGAGCGGCAAGGCATCGGTCAGCACGAAAGTGTACGATAATTGCTTCAAGTTCACCATTGCTGTGATCGTTGTCAGCGTACTCACGATCGCAATCGGACGTGAGCACGTAGGACCATTATGGGCGCAATTCTCCGCAAGCAAAACTTCTCGTATCGAGGCCAAGTTGAACGCAAGTTCGATTAAGACCGCAGACGAAGCGTCAGCCGAGTGGATTGAGAAGAATGTTCACATCGATAAGCGGACCGGTGAGCAATTCGTCATCGTTACCGACAAGGTCACCGGCAAACAAAAACCGGTCGCCGCACAGCCCTACATTGAGAGGGAGAAGCAACGCAGGAACGAAACCATCCGCTCGGTCACGGAAAAAGGCGGAAAGACCAATGCGACAAACACGAGACAGGATAATAAGGGAGGTTACTTCTCTTATGAATACTGGAACGCAAAAGCGCATGAATGGTCGGAATCCTGGGGGGTACCACTCTTCGTCGGCATCATTGCAGTATTGGCAATGGTCGTGGCACACTTCATTCCCGTCATCTGGGGAGGAAAGAAACTCTTTGGAAAGTCAGGTACTGAAACGGCAAAGGTTGTTAGTACGCCGAAGGAGTCCGGAAACGGACTTGTTGCCACATTACTCGTTGCGGGTGCTCTCGTGTATATTGGCTTTCAGTATACGCAAGGTGAACGAGGAGCAAAAGCCAATATGGCACCGCAAACAAGCGTTGCGACATATGCCACACTAAAGAAAGGAGATGCCGGTCTGTGGATGGCCTACTGGAGTGACATGAACGGGCACTCCATTTACAGACTTCCTCAAGATAGATGGCATGGGCGAACTGTTTCGCTTTTGCCAGGCAGCTCTGTTTCGAATGTGTCCGACATCACGCTTGTTTTTGATCCTAATGATCCAAGTACCAATATCTCATTTAACGGAGATTGCGTTGCCGGTAGCTACGATATTCAAAAAGAGTGCGTCGGATACTGGAGAACAGAAGTGGGGTCCGGTACTTTCAGGCTTGAATGGTGGGGAAGCCAGGAAACATTCCACATTGCACTGTTTCCGGGACAACTGCCGGCAAAAGGACAGGCACAAGCCATCAAGGAGATACGCTTCGTAAAAAAACAATGAACGTTCTTTTGCTCACAAGAGCAAAGACCAAGGCATGATTGCCTTGGTCTTTTTTTTAAAAAACAAAGTATTCAGACCTACGCCCTAAATAGGAACAGTTGTTTGAATAGTAGGCGCGGTACCCAGTCCGCCGAGCGGTGCAAGTCCCAATTCTGTTTGGATGAATCCGATGATCGACCAGAGCGCTACAATCACAAAAATACCCACCATGCCCCATACGAGAAACATCCTCCCCTCCTGCACCGCCTTCTCATCATCGGCATGCCAAATGAATTTTACGACACCCCAAAAAAATACCGCAACCGCACAACCCAACAGTACGGGCATGATGGTCTGCATGAGATTAATGAGATCATCCATGATGGTGATCACCGACGTCTGAGCAAGTGCAAATGTTGGTAAGAAAAAAAACGTACCGAGAATAAAAGATCGTTTAGACATAATTCATCAGCGTCATATCGCCGCCTATTGAGCTAATAAGGAATCGCATGATACCAAACACGGCAACCATGATGAACATGCCAATGATACCCCATATCATACCGAGACGCCCCTTATCGCGCATCTCCGCATTATCCGGATTCCAGATATACGCGACCACTCCGTAGATAAAATAGACGGTCGCGAGTGCAAAGAGCAAAGCGATGATAGGATTCAAAATATACGTCGAGATGTTGCCGACGAAAGTGAGCACCGATGCGGGAATCGGGGGCGCAGCTGCTTCTGCTACGCTTGGAAAAAAAATGTTTAACATGAATAAATTATAGCATCTCAATAAAAATTGACTATCCGAATGAGCAAACAAAAACCCCCGAGAACATTCTCGGGGGGTTTTTGTAATCCTATTTTTATCAGGACTAGACTCCAGGAACAGCAAATGCTGGTGGTGTTGACGTGGTTATTGTCCCAGTCAATCCAAGCTGAGTCTGAGCCCAACCAAGAATACCCCAGAGAGCGACCATGACAAAGATCGCAACCATACCCCAGATCATAAGCGTCTTACCCTGCTCCTTTGCGGCTTCATCGCTTGCATTAGCGATATATTTGACCAAGCCCCAAAAGAACGCAACGACCGCAAGACCCATGAGTAATGGGATCAAAAGCGAGATAATACCCTGAACGCTGTTTACGAGATCGGCGATACCGGTGAGCACGGTTGCTGCAGAAGCAACTGCGGGACCCACAAGCATCATTCCGATGATAAATTTCTTCATAGATTTGATAATAATTAATAAATACACCGCCAAAACTATAACTTAATGCTATCGCACAAACCGATGTCAAGCAATAGAAAAAAAAGATACCTGTGGATTACTGTTTCCGTTACCCGGAATCACAAAAATCGACCTCTTCACATGCCTGATGATCATATTTTTGTACGATAAGAGCTAATGGATGCCGCCAGTCGAATCCACATAATCCGGTGCGCCTCCCGGCATAATCCCAAATGTATCAACAAGAAGAATTCGCACTATTCCCCATACGGAGAAGAGCACGACGAACGCGATAATCCCCCAAATGATGAATTGCTTTCCTTTTTCACGTTCAACGGGATCGTTCGCATTACCGATAAATTTTACGACGCCCCAGAAAAAGAACATGATGGCAGCGATCCAGAAAAATTGTCCGGCCTTCACCAAAATATTGTAGACAAGCACCTCGAGGTCAAAGACGTCCGTGACTTGCGCGAAAACAAGGGATGGAGTGCCAAGAAGCGTCGCAATACCGAACTGTTTGTTTATTGTTCTCATGAAAATAAAAAATAATTATGAGGGCGTACTCAAAAAAGGAATACCGAACGAACCTCCAAAGAGTGTTGAATTCAAGATACCGATGAGTCCCCACATCCCAAGCACAACCGCGATACCGATGATGGCCCACAGCAGATAGGGCTTGATCTCTTCGCGCCTTTTCTCATTATCTGAATTCATCATATAGAGCGCGATACCATATACGAGTCCGGCGATAAGCGCGGCAAAGAAAATGGAGATAATGTTCTTTAAGACTCCCAAGAGCAACTCGACGAAACTCTTGAAGTCCGTCGGCGTAGTAGCGGCAAAAGTAATAAGGGGGGAACAGAAGACTAGCGTCGCAAAGATGAATTTTTTCATATACATATTAAAATAATATCGCCGTACCATATACCATGTCTGCGATGACTTTTGCACCAAGGATAATGAGCCCGCCAACGAGTGTCCACGTGAGCCAGATCTTCGCCTTCGTCACCTGCGCTTCATCCCCCCCCGCGGTGACGAACTGAAAACCAGCATAAATAATACAGCACGCGAGCGCGGGTATGCCGACCAGCTGCATGATCTCGATCAGCCAATAGATAAAATCCTGAAGCGTAAGAATTGAGGGAGCCGGATTTGATAGCAGTGTCCATGATGCAGCAAGTGAAATTCTTGGTTGCGAGAGGGTGAGTGTGGCGAAAGATACTAAGGCTGTTTTTTTCATAAAGGTATTGGGATTCAGATCACAATGAGCTAATAGTCGCCTGTATCGCTGCGGCGATCACTTTCGCACCGAGCAGCACGAGTGCCCCCAACAGTGTCCACTTGAAGGTGGTACGAGCCTTCGCAATCTGCGCCTCATTGTCCCCCGCGGTCACAAAGAGAAATCCGCCATAAATGATGAACATCACAATAATGGGCACTCCGATAAGAAAAACGAGGTCGACGATAGCGAGCAGGAGATCGGGAATAGAGGTAATCCCACCGTAAGTGATCGGGTTTACATAGCTTGACGAAGCAGCAGACGCCGTATGCGTACCCATTAAAAGTCCGAGCGTTGTCAGGTTTAATGGTTTTGTTATGTAGTGTTGCATAAGTATCATGAATTTATGGCCCCAAGAAATTAAATGACGATCCGGTACCAAGGAAGAATTCGAGGATGAAATTAACAGTCACCCACGCCGCAAGTGCGATAATGAGTCCCCAGAACACATTCAAGAAAACGTCGTGCGCCTGTTTGACTTGGCCTTCATTGCCACGATTGGTCACGTAGAGAAAACCGGCATAGGCGAACATGACCGCACCCAATGGTGCTGCGATCTTGAAAATGAGGAAATTGATCACATTCTGCGCAGTCTCGATCACGTCGTTAAAATAACATTCCTCATGATTACCCGGGGTGGTAGCATTTGATGCCCAGACCAAGGGGCTCGGATCTTTGACCGCACCGTCTCCATTAATGTCAAATCCGCAAGGAATGATCGTTGACGGTGAAGCTGCGAATACAGAGAATGGGGTCACGAGTATCAAAACACCGAGGAATATCGCAGAAACAAATCGATGAGTGACACTGTTGTGCATAGCAATAAGTGAAGTTTAGTAGCGAGACAAAGCAACGTCAAGTTCCGTGTTCAATTTTGCAACAGCCGTAGCGGTGTCATTCCTCCCTGACGAGACTGATTCGACCATCGCTTGGAATGCTTTGTCGGAAATTTCCGGCTTTGGATCAAGCCAGGTACGTGCACGAATGGCCGCTTCGAAAAATACCGCCATCGCCGCATCGGTCGGAGGAACCGCGAGCAGGTCTCTTCGAACGGGGGGCAGATTGTACGCCGCAGCAAAGTCTTTTGCGGGATTCGCATCAAAGAGCAGTTTCTGCATAGCAACAAAGGCGGTGCTTTTATTTTTGGAGGTCTTCAGCACAGCGAGACCATGCACCTTTGCAAATGTTACCTCAGCCGTCGTTCCTCGCGGTTCCGGAACCTGTGCGACCGCAAAATTCAGGTGTGGATTTTTTGCCTTGATCTCGCTATATGCACTCGCGTAATCGAAATATACCGCGAGATTTCCGTTGATGAATTCATTGCGCGAATCACTGCGCGCACGACTCCATGTAAAAATATTTTTGAGCGGATTCGAAAAATCCATAAAGAAACGGAGGGCAGAAACAACATCCTGATCGGCAACAAATTGACCGGCATCGGATTTTGCAACCATGCTCTTGGGTGTTTTCCCATTCATCTTGACGATAGGGTTACCCACCTGAAGAAAGAGCATCGCAAGAATGTCTTTCGCATGGGTCACATTGACATACTCCCCAAATGAAATTGCGCTCTGAACAAGTTCGGAGGTACGTACGTCGCGTTTTGTGAATTTGGGGGTAAGCGTCAAGAACTCATCCCAGAACTTGGGCACTTCGGTAACCGATGCATTGGTAAAAATATCTCTGTTCCAATACATGACCATCGGGTCGATCGCAAACGGGAGCGCGACCAGCCCCTCATCGCGCATATATATCTCCGATGCCTGAATGAAGCTCGATGAAAAAAGACCCGGTGAAACAGCAGTGTACGGTACCAGCTCGATCTTATCGAAATGGCGCAGAATGAGATCATCGGGCAAAAGCAGAACATCGGGGCCCGTTCCGCTTGCGAGCGCCTCAACGATATCACTATCGAAATTTTTCGGATCATGAAATTGATACGAAATACTAAAATTCTTTTTATATATATCGTTAAATTTCTTGATCGTCTCCGAAAGACCCGCGGTGTCCTGAAAAGTACCCCATATGACGACGTTCCCCTGAGCCCCAGGAACGGTCGTGTCACCCTTTTTAGGATCCGACGTTGCAAACACAAGAAGACCGACAACGGCCATTATTCCAAAAAAAGTAAGAAGAATCGTCTGAAATTTCATAGGTACAACGTAGCGCTATGCCCGCATCTCCGTACTATTCACCTGATAAAGACCTTTCCGAAATATAAGACCATAATGAAAATTTCCCGCATTGACTGTTTTTTCAAAGGTGAAATTCAGCGATTCAACGAGCTTTCGCGCTTCTGTTTCAGGAAACACTTGTTCGGTCGTCGGTCCCATATTATTGAAAGACGCCGTCCAGTCGATCAGCATGAGTCTTCCACCCTGCTTGAGTACTCGGCGTGCCTCATCCAGAACGTTTTTTTTATCGGATGCCTGAAAGAGCACGTTCGAAACAACGACGACATCGCATACCCCATCGCTCAATTTCGTCCCGCCCAAAAGTTCGACATCTCCCCAGAGAAATGAAACATTGCCGATGTGCTTTTCTTTACAGGTATTTTCGAGGCGCGTAAGCAAGTCCTTTTGCACCTCGATCGCGTACACCTTCCCTGTTCCGTGCATGGCTTCTGCCGCAGCGATTGTATATGCACCCGACCCCGCGCCAAAATCTGCAACCACCAAATTATCGGCTAACCCTAATTGTTCGATATTCTTCTCCGGTGCTGAAAACATTCGTCAATTATAGCATTTTCTGAAGATATACGGGAAGCGCACAATCCCCACCTACATTGCTCCTGCTCTTTGGGGGCGTAGAACTTACCCTATCGATAGATATCATGAGTACCCACATCAAGATAATAGATGGCATCCTTTTCTTTTTTAATGATCACCCGATAGGTAAAGTTTGCGGAAAAGGCATACCAAGATCTGAATTTTCCATGAAGTTTGTGAAACTTCAAAGATTCAGCGTCTTTTTCTTTCTCAAATAAAGATACCGCGCGAAAGACGTCATTTTGCACTTCCTCGTCGCATTTTTTGAGTGAGCGAAGGAAGCGTGCCGTATAGAGATACAGCATATTAGAATTTCTTAAATAATTTCTTCAGGTCTCCTCTATACACGCGTCCGGCCTTAATGTCCGCCTCTGCTTCGTTGAGACGGCTCAGTGCGCGCTCCTCCTGCAATCGCCCAAGCGCAAAACGCACGAGATGTGCTTTCGACTCACTCGTCCCCGCTCGTAACTCTTCTTCAATGAACGACTCCAGCTCTTTGGTGATCGGTACGGTAATTGTTGACATGTACTATATCCTAGTACTATCTGATAGTACTGTCAATATCACCTTAACTTTACTTTCATTCTTCACCAAACATGAATGAAGCGATCTGTGCGAGGAATTGGAGAATCTTTATATCGGCCAAATTATCTCAAGCTTGCAGATAGAGATGCAGTGCGAGGCAAAACAGAAATACGCAAGCAAGCCTTACTCAGAGTAAGGTGCAGCGCATATTTTTGTTTTAACAAAGCAATGCGCTCTATGTGCAAGCTTTTCTCTCCTGCTTACAGGGTTATTAGGGAAGCGATGGAATCGCCTTCCCGCAGCTTCATGATCCGTACCCCCTGTGTCTGACGACCAAGGATCGGCACTTCTTTCAGTGTCACACGAATGACCTGGCTATTCTTTGAGATCGCAACAATCTCCCCATCGCGATCGGCGACCACAAGTCCCGTCATAATTTTTCCCGTCTTTGGTGTCACTTTTGCAGTTTTGATCCCTGACCCGCCGCGTTTCTGCACTTTATACTCTGAGAGTTTACTCATTTTACCGTAACCCTTTTCTGAGAGCACGACAAGAAGCGGATCGGCATCGGTTTTCTTGATGACATCGGCGGTCACGATCTTATCTTTGCCCTTCAGGTTCATACCGCGCACCCCTCCGGCGCTCCTTCCCATTTCGCGCACGTCAGAGTGCTTAAAACGGATAGACTGACCCTCTTGCGAAACAAGGGAGATATCATCGCCCGTTTCAACAAAACGTGCGGTGAGGAGCTGGTCGTTCGGCTGAAGCTTGATCGCAATGAGTCCGCTGCGGCGCACATCGCGGAAACCGTCTGCGGCGACCTTTTTGACCACTCCGCACTCGGTCACCATAACTAAGGAGAGTTTTTCTGCTGTCTTCATCTCCTTCGGCATCGCGAGCATCGAGGTCACCGACTCGTCTCCTCCGAGCGACAGATAATTCATGATGGATTTCCCCTTTGTTGCCCGCCGCCCCTCCGGAAGCTCATAGGCTTTTATCTGGTACGCTTTACCCTTGTCCGTAAAAAACAGGATGTCGGCGTGCGTTGATGTCGTCAAGAACATCTTCACGAAATCTTCTTCTTTCGTATCGAGATCCATCACGCCCACTCCGCCGCGTTTCTGCGTATGATATTCCACGGGATCGGTACGCTTAATGTATCCGCCATCAGAAAAAACAAGTACGGTTTCCTTCTCCGGAATGGTGTCCTCGATGGAGATCGTCTGCACTCCGCCTTTCATGATCTTTGTACGACGCTCATCTCCATACTTCTCTTTCATTTCTATCATCTCCGCCTTGATGACGCCCATCATCTTCTTCATACTTGCGAGGATCGACTCAAGCTCTTTGATGATCTCACTAAGTGCCTTCAGTTCATCATCGATCTTCTTGCGCTCAAGGCCTGCAAGTTTTGCAAGTTTCATTTCAAGAATTGCGGCAGCTTGCTTATCAGAGAACTTGAATTCCTTCATCAGATTTGCATGAGCGGTCGGAGTATCTTTTGAGGCCTTGATGAGTTTGATAATCGCATCAATATGGTCGAGTGCCTTTTTAAGCCCAAGTAAAATGTGCTCGCGGTCTTTTGCTTTTGCAAGATCAAACTCTGTGCGTCGCTTCACTACCGCTTTGCGATGTTTGATGAAGACCTCGAGAATACTCTTGATCGAAAGTGTCTGGGGGACTCCGTCAACAAGCCCGACCATATTGTAGTGGAACGTTGTTTCGATCTCGGTATGTTTGTAGAGATAGTTCAAGACTTTCTGCGGAGGTACGCCCTGCTTCAAATATACGGCAATACGAATATCGCCCTTTGCGGACTCATCACGAAGATCTTTGATGCCTTCAAGTTTTTTCTCACGCACAAGGTCGGCGATCTTCTCGAGAAGCATCGCCTTGTTCACGCGGTACGGTAAGCTCGTGATAATGATTTCTGTTTGCCCTGCCTTCTGCTCCACGATCTCCGCCTCACCGCGGCAAACGACTCCCCCGCGCCCTGTTGCATATGCATGACGGATATCTAACTTATTGTAGGCAACTCCACCGGTCGGAAAATCCGGACCTTTGATGAATTCGAGCAGATCCTCTCCCGTTGCCTCTGGGTTATCGATGAGATGAGTCAATGCATCAACGACTTCACCGAGATTGTGCGGAGGGATAGAGGTCGCCATACCAACCGCAATACCCAGCGTACCGTTCAAAAGAAGATTCGGGACAACCGACGGCAATACCGAAGGTTCTTTTTTTGAACCGTCATAGTTCGGACGGAAGTCAACGGTATCCTTATCGAGGTCACGAAGTACCTCCCCCGCAATACGCGACATCTTTGCTTCCGTATAACGATATGCAGCAGCGGAGTCTCCATCGATCGAGCCAAAGTTCCCTTGACCCAAGACCAGAGGGTAGCGCATCGAGAAAAGCTGGGCCATCTTGACCATCGCATCATAGACAGATGAGTCTCCGTGGGGATGGTACGATCCGAGCACCGCACCAACCACCGTCGCTGATTTTTTGAATCGCGCAGAGGAGGAAAGCCCCATTTCATGCATCGCATAGAGGATGCGACGATGGACGGGCTTCAGTCCATCACGCACATCGGGAAGTGCGCGGTCCACAATAACAGACATCGCGTAATCAATGAATGACTCTCGCATCTCTGTGACGATGTTGACCGGCAATACTCCAACCGTACCGATCTCCGGAGTTGGGCTTTCTTCTTTTTTTTCTACTGCTTTGCTCATAATGATGAAATAATTTTATGGGTTGGTATTCAATGATCCTATATCAATGGCGCTCGTTGTTGCTACGTCACTTGCTCCAACGCTCGCCACAAGCTGGTTTTGTTCAGCGGCATATTGCAACTGCCCGGTAGTTTCGCTCCATTGCGAAAGTGCGCTGTTTTTCATGTCAGCAAATATGTTGCCAACTACTTCCGTCGGCGATACTTCCTGCACGCTCTTGTCGGATGCTCTTACCTCAGAGTTCCGCCCCTCCCACCAGACTGAAACGATCAGCACCGACAGAAGCACCGTCGTTACCACAGCAATCTGCTGGCGAACATGACGGGGTTTTGCTTTTAATGTATCTAAATAATCAAGCATAAATATAGTTACGCATGGAGAAGCGGTTCAAGGACGATAACGTCCCCTTCCTTTCCTTCAAGGTCTTTCTTTTTCAATATCAATTTTTCTATTTGTACGACATCTTCCGCTCCTGCTTCTTTCAAAAATGCTTTCAGTTGCTTGTCGTTCTTATCTTCAAAATCAACGGGAATGATAAGCTTGGCGTCGAGCATGACCGCGATCTTGCCGGCATCAGAAGGGGTCAACACATCACCTCCCGATATCGGAACAACGAGAATATCAACTTCCCCGATACCCTCGATGGTCTCAGGCGATAGCTCTGTCCCCGCAAGCGCTCCAAGGATGCAGATCCGGATGCCTTCGAGCTCTACTGTATATATAGTATTCAACAGACCGGCCTCTCCGACGGATTTCGGTGATAAAAAACCGGAGACGGCGACTCCGCCTATCTCATACTCCCCCGGACCGGACACAACGAACGGCACCTTGTCGCCATGCGAAAGGTTTTCTACTCCGTTCAATTCCGGGTGATTCATCGATACCAAACCGATGCGTGCAGCAAAACGGATCGGCTTCATGCGCGACTGTTTTCCAAAAGGATTCGCAGCAATAACAGTATCTCCTTGAGCGATCTTTATGAACTGGCCTCCATGGTACGTGATTATCATGCGGTTGAGTATAACAATTTCATTCAAAAAGGGAAAGACAAAAACAGTTGAAAAATAGCGACATATTGTGTGTAATGCACTAGTCTAATGGGTATTGACATTATACACATATAATGCTATTACTCTAGAAGAGGTGATTGGAATTCCCACAAGGGTTGCTGGCAAAAGAAGGACGAGCATGATGCTCATCTGTGCCGTGCAAACCATCGACTGCCGCGTATGACGCGCCCCGTCCCCGACAACATGTAGGGATGCGGCCAAAGACTGCGGCGCGCGGGTTCATATCCGTCACCATTTCGTCGCCGTCGGGCGACAGCACGGACCAAGGGAGTTGCCTTCCCCTGGTCCACAACAATGAAAGGGGCAGGATGCACCACATTCGCGATCCCACCTGATCTTTCCCACCTCCCCCAAACCGCTCGCGAACCCCATTCAATTGGTAACGCATATGAGCTTCAAAAAAAGCTGATCATCAATCAGCACTGCGCCGAGTCGACTGCATGGAAAGAGATGAGCCCCGAAAGGATAGTAAAGAGAAACGCTTCGTAAAAAGCAGATCTCCTGGCCGAGCTCCACACCAAGTGCAAAGATTCACAGCAGACAGGCCACGCCATAAAAACGCGTGGTCTTCTTTTATTTACCAAAACTTGACAGTATTTGAGGAGATGGATAGATTAAGGCCTCGTGGTAAGCACTGAGCAATCAGACACAAACCTTGTTCATTCCCTTTGCTAAGGAGAGAGTATCGATGAAACGCAGTCAACAGAGTTTTATTTAAACGCCAGCCGGCCGGTGCTCGAAATAGGTTTGTCCCCAAAAGGACTCCCGTATTGAGCGCGAAAGCCCAAAGCCCCCACCCTAAAAGTGGGGGCCAATTTTTTACATAGGGTACCCCTCTGTACATAGGGTACTCCTATGTAGCAGTGACTTGCATAATTGGGACTCATTTGATAGTCTTTTGGCACAACTGAATATTAACAACACTATTGGGATTAACCCGTCATCAAGTAAGGGGGTTCCTCAAAATGGATGAAGTTCGAGACGTGGAGAAAGGGACGAGGAAGACATATTCATATATGTTGACCGAGTCACAGAGGCTCCACAACGAAGAAATTCGCCATTTTTAGAAACACTCACTGAGACGACCCCCAAGAGGAACAGTTATCTGCCCTCACGCAGATTTTTATTTTTATGACTACAATAGAAGAAGATGAAGTGATCATCATTGGCGGCGAGCAAGTGCTCGACCCTGGCCACGTGATGACGAAGTATATGGCGGAGATCGTGAAGCGCCCGGAGCCGGGTGAGATTGTTGAAGGTCCCGTCATCAAAGTAGACAAGAAGGCTGTGTATATCAACATGCCTCCTTACGGCATCGGTATCATCTATGGCCGTGAGTACATGAACGCGCGCGACCTCGTGAAGCACATGAACATCGGTGACGTCATCACCGCAAAGGTCGTTGAGAGCGAGAATGAGAATGGTTACGTCGAGCTTTCACTCAAGGAAGCACGTCAGTCGCTTATCTGGGCCGAGGCGGAAGATTACGTACGCAAGAAAACCGTACTGGACCTTATGGTAAAGGATGCGAACAAGGGCGGACTCATGCTCGACTGGCAGGGTATCTCAGGATTCCTTCCCGCATCACAACTCTCGGGAGATCATTACCCTCGCGTCACGGATGGTGACAAGGATAAGATCCTCGAGGAATTGAAGCGACTCGTTGGAGAGAAGCTTTCGGTCGTGATGATCACCGCGGTTCCAAAGGAAGGCAAACTCATCTTCTCGGAGAAGGAGCAGAATCAGAAAGAGAAGGAAGAGATCGTCGCGAAGTATCGACTCGGCTCGATTGTCGAAGGAGAGATCACCGGCATCGTCGACTTCGGTGCATTCATGAAGATTGAGGAGGGTCTCGAGGGGCTCATCCATATCTCAGAGATGGATTGGGGTCTTGTGGACGATCCACGCAAGCTCTTCAAGGTTGGTGAGCATGTGAAAGCGCAGATCATCGAGATCAAGGATAATAAGGTTTCGCTTTCCGTAAAGGTTCTAAAAGAAAACCCATGGAAAAGTGCTGAGAAGAAATATAAGAAAGGTGATGTCGTGAAAGGTGTTGTTATCAAATTCAACAAGTACGGCGCACTTGCCTCCATTGAGGAAGGTGTTGCGGGACTCGTCCATGTTTCGGAATTCGGCACAGAAGAGAAGCTTCGCGCCGCGATCGAACTTGGCAAGGTCTATCCGTTCACCATTACCCTCTTTGAGCCAAAGGACCAGCGCATGACGCTCTCGTTTACGACAGAGAAGAAGGCATAAGCTCGCTCTCGGTATTGCTTGTCGAAAGAAAACACCACCCACTTGGCCTGCCTGCGCAGGCAGGGTGGTGTTTTCGTTCGGGAATTGACAACACTATCGCAGTTGATAGCATGAGTATCAGCAATGTTGTTTGGAGGGAAAAATGGCTGAGATCAAACGTGAACCCACGGGAATTCGCTGCAAACTTGAAAACTGTGAGGACGGGATCATCATCAAGAAAACGGTCATCGAACTCGCTATCCCAAAAAGTGAGATTCGCATGGGAGGAGGACCCTTACCGATGCAGCATGTTGTGACCTGCTACTGCAATTCATGCGGGACCGTCTACGAGCCCGAAGTCATTCTCAAGAAGATGGGTTCCATGTCTCACCCATGAACTGGCAAAATTTTTTGCAAAAAAACCGTACCAATTGGTACGGTTTTGCTATTTCAAAAGAGTTCTCTGCGCCAAAGATAGGCCGGTATCGCGAGTCGTTCGCGGAACGTGAACGATGAGCGGGAGCGAACCCACCATTCGTCAGCATCGAAATGATAACCGATCGATGGGTCGGTCATTCCCTTTGCGCCGGGGAATCTGGCATTACGGAGACACCGTATGCAGCGTTCCACATGATCCGGATGAGCCGCGGCATAAACCTGAGAAACCAAGTGGCGTCGTGCTGACAGAAAACCTGCTGCTGCGTCGGCGACATCGCGCGAAGAGAGATAGCCTCTTTCTTTCAGCGGAACGGTGTAATGGACCTGCGCACCGAGCGACCGGAGCTCTATAGCGACTTCCCACTGCGCGATCACATAGCAACCTTCTTGGTCACCGCGTACGTATGACGCGACCATCCTCGCGATCTCCCGAGAACTGAGCGAGGGCTGGGTCTTTCCGATTCTGCCGAAAGAAAATGCAACAATAGCCTTCAAGGAACACCTCCGTGTATCACGATGCTGCATCCAGACTACTTATTCATAAGCATGTCTGCAAGTGCCGAGCAATGAGCCGATGTAACAACTGCAATTCAGGTATCTCGACCGAAGAGCGAATTTTCCGAGCGTTCTCAGCTCTTCAGGTCCTGCGATCTTACTTTTTTGATCGTATCTTTAAATTTTTCATGACCATTAGTGATCAAAAAGACAATACGTTCCGCAATACCGATACTCCGACTTTTTATCGTGGACAATTCTTCAACAGTAAATTTTTCCAATACAAAATCCCCTGCTTTTCTCCGTGGTGCGTCCAAGGTGATTGCTGGCGCGACTCCGACGCGGAAGCGGTAGAAATCGCGTGTCTTAATAGCGGCAATAATAGACACCACCCCATTCTGTCCTCCTGCCCCACGGTCGCGTGCCGAACGCCAGTCTCCGGTTGGAAGATCGGCGTCGTCATGAATAACGATAAGCTGTGCGGCCTGATCGGGACTTTTCACGAGCGTAAGAAGACTTTTGCCGGACTGATTCATATAAGTCTCCGGCTCGAGAAGGACAACCTCGTTCCCCGCGATCTCACCGTATGACGCTAATGCATCATATGTTTTTTTATATTCCCAAGAAGAAAAGTTATATTTTTTTCGAAATTGCTCGATTACGATGCGTCCGGCATTATGACGCGTCTTTGCATATTCTCCTCCGGGATTTCCCAACCCTACGATAATCCATTTCATTCCTGCATTGTAACGTAAATTCCTTTTTTTCATAGCATTGTATTTTCCGCGACGTAAATGACGAGCGCTTCGCGGCGTGTCACACTTATTGCTATTGTGTCAAGGGGTTTTTTCCCGTATGATAAGCGGAAATGAGCACCCAAAATAACCCCGTTTCAGATCAGCAAGACACGCACAACATCAACACAGAGAGCACAGAGGGGACGAACAGGAATGAGGGGAAAATTTCTACACTCAGGGTCATTTGGGAAACCGTGCGCTACGCGATCATCGCCGCACTCATCATCATCCCCATTCGCACCTTCGTCGCACAGCCGTTTGTCGTATCCGGTAACTCTATGTATCCCACCTTTGAGAATGGGCAATATCTTATCGTCGATGAAACAGCAAAATACATCGGTGAATATCATCGTGGTGATGTGGTCATTCTTCGCTACCCCAATGATCCGTCAAAATTCTTCATCAAGCGCGTAATCGGACTCCCCGGAGAAACGGTGACCATTCAAAATGGCAAGGTTTCAATCACCAGCGCAACACAGAAAGAACCGTTGCTGTTGGATGAGCCCTATGTGAAAAATCCAAAGTTCGACAGCTCTTCACGCACGCTCGATAACGAAGAATTCTTCGTGATGGGCGACAATCGCGCACAAAGCTCCGACTCGCGTGTATGGGGCCCGGTACCAAGACGGCTCATGGACGGCAATGCGTTACTCCGACTGTATCCCCTCACGCTCGTCGCTCTCCATCCGGGAGGAATTCAAAGCTTTGGGGTCACCTATTGATTATTTTTATTATTTATTCATTTAGTCTTCACGCTATGACAAAGAAAGAGTCCGAAAAGAAAGAGATACCGACAGCCCTCAAGGGAATGAGAGACCTGATCGGTGATGAATCACACAAGTACCAGGGCTTTTTTGAAAAGGCAGCGGAGGTTGCTATCTATTACGGATTTCAGCCGATCGATGTGCCGATCATGGAGCGCGAGGAGGTGTTCCTCTCTACGCAAAGCGAAGACACCGATCTCGTGGGGAAAGAAATGTACTCACTCAAGACAAAGAGCGGGGAAAAACTCGCGTTGCGTCCCGAGGGTACCGCTCCCGTGATGCGCGCGTATCTTGAGCATGGCATGCAGTCACATCCGCAGCCCGTAAAATTCTACTACTACGGCTCATTTTTTCGTCACGACAATCCTCAACGCGGTCGCTATCGTGAATTCAAGCAGTTTGGCATTGAGATGATCGGCTCATCGAAATCGATCAGTGACGCAATGGTGATCTATTTGAACGCTACCATCCTAAAAGAGGTCGGTCTCACAAACATCATGATTGATGTGAACTCGATCGGAGACAAGGAATCACGCGCGCCATATCTTCGTGAACTCACCGCATACTACCGAAAACATATCAATCACCTGTGTGCGAACTGTAAGCAGCGCATCAAGACGAACCCCCTGCGCCTGCTCGATTGTAAAAGTCCCGAGTGCCAACCATTCAAAGAGAAAGCTCCGCAATCGATCGCCCATCTTTCACCTGCAGCAAAACAGCACTTCAAGGAGGTCCTCGAGTTCCTTGATGCGCTCAAGCTCACCTATCGCATCAATACTAATCTCGTTCGCGGTCTCGACTATTACACACATACGGTCTTTGAGATCACCGAGATCCCCGACGACCGACCGGCTGAGATCTTTGCCGAGAACGCAACACAGCTCGAAGCCACAGATAAGGAGAAGGACGACAAGAAAAAGAAGCATGAGCGTGAAGACGCGGAAAATGCGCCGATGTCCATCGCCGGAGGAGGTCGTTATGATTACCTTGCGAAACGCCTCGGAAGCAAAAAAGACATTCCCGCAGTCGGAAGCTCCATCGGTGTCGATCGTGTGCTATTGTCCCCCAACTACAAAGGCTCGGCACCACGCATCGTAAAGAAGCCGAAGATCTATTTCATCCAGCTTGGTTTCGAGGCAAAACTAAAGTCACTCGAGATCATTGAAGTACTGCGTAACGCACGTATTCCCGTTGTTCATGCACTCAACAAAGATTCGCTCGGAGCACAGCTTGGTATCGCCGAGAGAATGCAGGTTCCCTATGCGCTCATCTTTGGACAGAAGGAAGCGCTTGAAGGCACGGTGATTGTGCGCAACATGCTCACCCGCTCACAGGAGACAATAAAGATCGCAAAGCTGGCGGATTATATAAAAGCCATCAAATAGAAACCGCTCGGCATTGCTTTTTGAGGGCACGCATAAAAGTCTGCTGACTTTTTGCTCAGACTCCGCTCCGTCGAGCTCCGTAGCCCCTCAAAAAGTAACACCTCGCTCCCAGGTGCGTATTTCGAGTTGGCATGTGTATAATATGAATAGTTTGAAGACACCAAAAAAATATGCTTGCTAAAATAAATTATCTTTTTGCCTCGAGGTGGGAGCATCTTAAAAAGTACGGGCAGACATCCGAGTATGAGGCTGTGCCAGGGTCTGCACTGCCAAGATTAAAATACAAAACACCAAAAGATAATTTACTCTTTTTAATTGAATTTCTTGGTCTTTTCTTATTCGTGCTGCCAACCTTGGCACTGTGTGTTTGGCTCATAGAAAAGTGTATAGAAAAATTTATTCATTATGCATATCCAGTAGTTCACATACTCGTCTATGTGCCAGTTGCAACTGCAATTTGTCTCGTGATCTATTATGCGATTTTCCCTTCATTGGTAGACTTTTTAAAACGCAACAAAAGGGAATCAAAAGGTACCTGACACCTTTTTCTTGACTCTACATCCTTACGTGATATGATATTATCATATTTAATTATCATATATTTATGTCTACCCTTTCCGTGCCCCTCACCCCTCAACTTGAGATTGAAATTGATCGGATGGTCAAAAATGGCGTTGCTTCGAACAAGGCCGCAGTCGTGCGCCGTGCAATCGAGAAACTTGTCGAGGATGAGGCGGTGAACGCGGTGCTTCTTGCGCAAAATGAGCCAACGCTGAAGGGTGACCTGCGCAAGCTCATGAAAAAAATTCGCTAAATGAGCACTATGGCTATCCTTTTTATCTCATTCAAGCCGACTTTTGTACGGCAACTCAACAAGCTTGAGTCCGGCTTACAAAATGAGGTATTTGAAAAAATATCCTTGCTCAAGGATGTTAATAACCATAAACTTATTGCAGTCCACAAATTACACGGGCGACTGTCTGATTGCCACAGCTTTTCAGTGAACTTTAAATACAGAATTGTCTTTCAATATCTCTCAAAAAGTGAAATCGTTCTTCTCGCGATCGGTGATCATGGCGTGTACAGATAAAAATACCCCGCCAAGATAGCGGTTTATATCAAGGCAAACAAATAGAAGGATGCTCGGGGTTACGTACTTTTGAAAGGCACATGGTCGGGCTCTCCTGCGGAGCCCGCCATCACTCTTTGCCAATTGCTCCATAAGAAATGAACGAAGCCGGAAACTCTTCAAATTTCTAGCGACTTGCAATCTAGACGAAGTGTGCTATGGTAATATCAGATTTTTCAACCAAAGCTGGAGAATCAAAATGTTCAGTGCAACACGCATCTTGAATGGGATCGTGGCGGCGTTACTACTACCAGTAAGCAGCTTCCTTATTCTGGGAACCGCCATCGGTACCGTCATGTGGTGGTCTGGTGCACAACTCGCGCTTGTGCCACTCCTTTATGTGTTTGATCTTTTTTTTCGCAGGCGAGATTCACGAAGCGATATGACTTGTTCCATTGCGTGGACCCTTCTTTTCTTGCTTGCTACCCTCAGGAGTATTACAAGATTTTCGCTTGATATTCCTCAAGAAATAGGCGGTCCATTATTTTATCTCTTTACCGCCACGGTTCTGTGCGTACTACCGCTCCTCCTCAATGGCACCTATCTTGTGCGACTGATCCTGCAGAAACGGATCGACACGCAGTTGCCTGCAGCCTAACAATTATCACCGTCCATCTGGACGGTGATTTTTTCTTACATCCCCCGATCGAAACGCTAAATGTACTGAGACCGAGACATTGTTTTTTGGGACAATAAGGAACTCGAACGCCGTTTCCCAGAATGGATCGCAATATTTTCAATACATTGCTCGCTGCGGCGAAGCGAGCACGACAAAAAACAGCAGACCCTTAGAGTGTTTTGAAAACATTGCAACCGAACTGGGTCTATGTTAGGATTTCCCCACGTATGAAAATCATCGCAGAAGTCAAAAAACAAGGGAGCGAATCAGGGGCGGCAATTATCCGTCGTTTTACTAAACGCGTTCAGGGAACAAAGGCGCTCATCAAAGTGCGCGCAGATCGTTACTTTACTCGCAAATTGTCCAAATTAAAGACGAAGCGCCGTGCGCTTGTCTCTATGGGTATGCGCGCGAATTACGATAAACTGAAAAAACTTGGCAAGATCCCCGACAAAGTGGAAGGTCGCCATGCCCACAAGTAAGAGCCCGGCATCATTTGCGATCACACAACTCTCAAAAGACAGGGTTCCTCCCCTGCCTTTTTTGGCATTAAAAGAAAAAGTGCTTGGAAAAAAATATAACCTTTCTCTCGCCATTGTCGGTGATGCGCGCGCAAGGGCGCTCAATATGAAATATAGAAATAAAGAGTACACGCCAAACGTGCTCTCGTTTCCCATCGACAAAATGAACGGGGAGATCTTTATGAACCTCAAACAAGCAAAGCGTGAACATCGCGCGCGAGGTGAATCGTTCGAGTACTTTGTGGCACTCCTGTTTATCCACTCCATGCTCCATTTGATTGGGAAGCGTCATGGCAGTACAATGGAAGGTGAAGAGCAAAAACTTCTCAACGCCTTCAAGATCAAAAACATTCTTTGAACTTATCCGGCGCTGACTCGTATCACTCCTAATTTTAAACATGGCCAAGCGTATTATTTCCGGAATAGACATCGGCACACACACCGTTCGTGTGGTCATTGCTGAGCATACCGATGGTGGCGGACTGCCGCACATTCTTGGTGTGGGAAAGGCAGAATCACGAGGCCTTCGACATGGCTACATCATCAATATTTCCGATGCAATAAAAGGAGTGAGAACGGCAGTCGAGCAAGCGGAACAATCAGCGGGTGTGCGTATTCGGGAGGCGTATATTTCTATCGGCGGAGTCGGACTTGAAGGAACACAAACAACCGGAGCGGCGATCATCTCGCGAGCAGATTCTGAGATCACCGAGGCTGACGTCGAACGTGCACATCGCGCATGTGAACAAAATCTGGTAAATGCCGCCAACAAAAAAATCCTCCACATCATACCGATCGAATACCTGATCGACGGCAAGAAGATATATGGGAGACCGGCGGGAATGAAGGGGCTCAAGCTTGAGGCAAAGTGTCTCATCGTCACATGCCTCGAACAGCACTTAAGCGACCTCATTCGCGCCGTAGAAGAAGCGGGAATTGAGCCGGTTGACGCTTGTGCCTCTCCTATTGCTGCGTCATTTGTTGCGCTCACAAAAGCACAACGCATGGCAGGCGTCATTCTGGCAAATATCGGAGCAGAAACGATCTCTATTGTTGTATATGAAGAAGGAATACCTATTTCCCTGGAAGTATTCCCCATCGGCTCGACCGACATTACGAACGACATCGCGCTCGGACTAAAAATACCACTCGAAGAAGCGGAGCTAATCAAGCTCGGAAAGAAAGCGCACGAGTTCCCCAAAAAGAAATTGAACGACATCATTCTTTCTCGTCTTGAAGATATGTTCAGTCTCGTTATCGCACATTTAAAAAAGATCGGGAAGCATGAACTCTTGCCTGCCGGCATCGTGCTCACGGGTGGCGGGTCGGGCATCGAAACGATCGAGGACTTTGCTCGTGCAGCAATGCGACTCCCATCCACGATCCCCACCAATACGATCGATTTCACCAATAACCCCAAATCAAAAAAACAGATAAAAGATACGTCTTGGTTCGTCGCGTATGGACTTGCCATTTGGGGTGCGACCAATGATCGCCCGTCCATGGCCGCTGCAGGAAATTTCTTGAACAACATAAAAGCGATGGCGTCCAATCTCTTGAAGCAACTGATGCCGTAACAGCAGAGCGCCTTGGCAACCGATCATTTATGATCTGTATAACAGCCTGCTCCCCGAGCGTTCGCTTTCCTTCTCTTTTTTGTTATACTCTAGGGTATTATCGACTAATTCAGCACGGGTGGAGCCGTGTCATTAATACGTATTATCATGCCCAAAGTTAATCCGGAGATCGAAGCTTTTGCCCGCATCAAGGTTGTTGGTATTGGAGGTTCAGGAAGGAATGCAGTCAATCACATGGTGCGTTCAAAGGTGAACGGTGTCGAATTTATCGTTGCGAACACTGATGCGCAAGACCTGCACAATTCGCTCGCGTCGAAAAAGATCCATATCGGAAAAAATCTTACACGCGGACTCGGTACGGGAATGAATCCCGAGCTCGGTAAGCGCGCCGCAGAAGAGACAAAGGAGGAGATCCAGGAAGCGCTCAAGGGGGCAGACATGGTCTTCATCGCGAGCGGAATGGGTGGTGGTACGGGCACCGGTGCATCCCCCGTCTTTGCACGTACTGCACGCGAGCTGAACGCACTCACTATCGGCGTCGTCACGAAACCTTTCTTCTTTGAAGGTACGCAGCGTATGTTCCTCGCAGACAAAGGTCTTGAGGCACTTGAGGCTGAAGTAGATGCGCTTATCGTCATTCCGAATGATAAACTGCTCAATAACTCCAAAGACACGACCGTCCTCAATGCATTCGCTCAATGCGATGAAGTGCTTCGTCAGGCGGTCGAAGGTATCTCCGACCTGATCACCACGCCGGGCCTCATCAACGTCGACTTTGCAGACATCAAAGCTGTCATGGCCGATGCGGGAACCGCACTCATGGGTATCGGTCTTGCGTCCGGTGAAAATCGCGCGGTTGAAGCGGCGCGGATCGCGATCAACTCTCCGCTCCTCGACGTTTCGATCAACGGAGCACGCGGAGTACTATTTGCGATCGCGGGCGGCGAGGATATGACCATGAGTGAGATTCAGGAAGCGGCAAAAGTGATTACAGAATCCGTTGACGCGAACGCTCGCGTCATATTCGGAGCGATCATCGATAGTAAATTGCGCAAAGGTGAACTCAAGATTACCGTCATTGCTTCCGGCTTCCCTGAAACAGGACGAGCTTCAAAAAATCAGCAGAAAACGATCGAAAACAAAACTGAGGAATCCGAGGATGACGAGGCTAATGAAGATACGCTTTTCGCGCCAAAAGAAGAAAAATTTGCAGACATGGTGCGCAAAGATAAGAGTGGTGCCGAACGCGCGATCTTCAATACTATTCCCGAAGAGAAGCAGCGTGTCGTCTCGGTAAAGCGTGAAGAAGCACAGCCAAAATTCGAAGCGGAAGACGAAGAGGATGACGACTTGGGAGTGATACCCTCATTCCTTCGCCGCTCCAAGCTTCGCTAATAAATTTTGCGAGCTGCTTCGTTGTCTGCGACGATCGATCCGGAGAACTTATAGGAGTAAGTCCTCTCGGATACGCTCGTCTTGACGCCTTGTATCTCATCAAATTTTATTAAGCGAACGCGTGCTGGTTTTTCAATATAACTTTTATTTTTAATTATTTTTTATGTACGACTTAGTGATTATTGGAGGAGGACCGGGCGGTGTGGCTGCGGGAGTATACGCGGCACGCAAGCGTTTAAAAACACTATTCATCACCTTTGACTGGGGCGGGCAATCGACGGTATCCCCCGGTATACAGAACTGGATCGGTACGATAAATATTCCCGGAGCCGAACTCGCAGAGAAACTGAAAGCCCACTTAGATGCATATAGGTCTGACATCGTAGAGATCAGAGAACATGAACTCGTTACAAAAATTGAGAAAACTGAGCATGGTTTCACTGCAACCACCGATGCGGGAGGATCATACGAAACAAAGACCGTACTCGTGACGTCAGGAAGTAAGCGCCGAAAGCTTGAAATTCCTGGTGCTGATAAATTTGAACATAAGGGAATCACGTATTGCGCATCATGCGATGGTCCCATGTTTGCCGACCAGGATGTTGTTGTTATCGGCGGAGGGAATGCGGGTTTTGAAACAGCAGCGCAACTCCTTGCATACGCAAAGAGCGTCACACTTCTTCAGCGCGGCGTAGAATATCGCGCAGACCCAGTGACGGTTCAGAAAGTACTTTCGAACCCAAAAATGAAAGGTATCACCAATACGGAACTGCTCGAAGTGAAAGGCGGTAATTTCGTCACAGGCCTTACTTACAAAGATCTGACAGATGGGCAGACGAAGGAGATTCCCTGCAGCGGGATATTTGTTGAAGTCGGTCTCGTTCCGGCAACAGACTATATCAAAGAACTTGTCCCTCTCAACAAATACGGACAGGTCATCACCGATCCCCGCACGCAACAAACGCAAACCCCCGGTATTTGGGCAGCGGGCGACTGCACTGATGGTCTCTATCATCAAAACAATATTGCCACAGGTGACGGTGTGCGCGCTCTTGAGGATATCTACATGCACATCCACGCAAAATGATTTTCTTGCATAAAAAAACCCCGCTGATCGGCGGGGTTTTACTGTCTTCGAAATTATTTTCCGGCTTTTTGAGATGCTTTCGGCTCCTTGTCCGACATCTTCAATACCTTTTTGACACGTTCGAGTCGAAGGTATTCCACGTGGTCCATCGCTTTGACTGCGTCCCGTGCCTTTTCGCCAAAGAGATACAAGGCTGGGTCGCGTTCAATTAACGGTGCCCGTGTCGCGCTCGGGTCGCTTGATGCTCCCCCTGAGACAATAGCCCCATCGAGGTCACACTCATGGATATCCTTTTTCTGATCGATAACGCCTTCTATGTCGTAATCAATATCAGGATCGATGCCCTTGCATTGAACAGCGACGTAACTTGTCGGAGAACCGAGGAGATATTCAGCCTCATTCAAACGAACATAGCTGCCATCGCCAAATGGTCCGATGTTCTGCATCGAGCCTTTTCGCCATGTCCCCTTGCCGATGATCACGCACCTGCCAAGCTTCTTCAGGTCCCCAGCAAAGATCTCCGCGGCTGATGCTGAACTACCGTTAATGAGCACTGCGCATGCGAGACCATTCGTGATATCGCCACGTTGAGGTTCCGGAATTCTCTCACCGGCTACCGTACCGTATGCATGAACACCATTGTTATCGCGGATCGATACCAATGGATCAGTGCTGTCTGCTATCGCGTCAACTGCTTCGTAGGCCTCGGTCAGCAACCCCCCGGGATTGTTTCGGACATCAAAAATGATCCCCTTCACACCCGAATGTCGAGCGAGCATTTGCTTCACTGACTCGACCATTTTTGAACGTAGCGCAGTCCCGAATTGGACGAGTTCCACATAGGCGTACTTGGCATTTGGATCGTTCGGCATCCTGAGGATCCGTGTCTTCACCATCGGGACCTTGATTGAGGCACGCACGACAGTGATAGTGAGGAGTTGATCTTTGTCTCCTCTCAAAATCTCAAGGATGACGGGTGTGTTCGGCTTACCGGCGATCTGTCCGATCGCTGCTTCCATATCAGGAAGAGAAGTGGTTAACACACGTTTATTACCGTTCACAATGGCGACGATTCGATCACCATCTTTTACCCCAGCCTTTTCTGCGGGTGATCCTTCCATGACATGAACGACACCAATTGCCCGCTCATCGGTAAATCCAAAATGTACACCGATCCCCTGCATATCCCCTGACATGCTTTTCATGAATGCAGCAGATTCTTCTTCGTTCATGTAACCTGAATGCGGGTCGCGTGACGAAAGAATACTGTGATACACGCCGTTCATGCAGGTCTTGAAGTCCACTATCTGCGGCTCGATCACGCACGAGAGCTGAATGACATCAAACAATTTAAACACCAGAGCCGAAAGGTGGATCTGTTGCGCGGTCATGTTTTCACCGAATTGTTGGGGATGCCGTGCTGCAAACGTTTGCTCAAGCTCCCGAAGGACCTCTTCCTGGCGATCAGAAGACATATTCCGATCCGATAGGATCTTACGAACGACCTTGTCCACGCACACATCATCATCGGTGATAGCGGGGTAAATATTGCAAGCCATGACCGTCAGTGAGACAGCCTTTTGGGACAATACCGCATCGGGCGAATCTTCGGGCGTTCTAGCCCATGCGGTAGTGGCCATGAACACGTATGACATCACGACCAATGCCACGATACTCCGGAGAGTTGTTTTCATGGTAATCTCCTTTCAAAAAACTTCACTTGTTCCTTATTTACCCTATACCAGTTTCAAAATATTGCAAGAGAATTGTCAATAATCAAAAAATAGACGCAAAATTATCGCTTTTGGTGTCTGTCGGTCATTGATTTTTTCTGCTAAGTTTCCGAAACATTACCTCAAATACAACCGCGCAAACGGAGTCTTGCGGAGACTATGAAAATAGAGATTGTCCTACAACGCACGATATGTTAGTATCTCCTTATTCAGATAAACGATATTGGGCGGTTAGCTCAGTTGGTAGAGCGCCACTTTGACGTAGTGGATGTCAGAGGTTCGACTCCTCTATCGCCCACAAGAAAAAGCCCCATTGGGGGCTTTTGATTTGTGGGCGAAGAAAGCCAACTGCTTGGCTTTCGCTGGAGGAGTCGAAAAGCTTGGTGATGTTTTTGAGAAATTCATATTTTGAAAAAACCACCAAAGTATACTGTCCCCGTAGGGGAAGACTCCTCGATTCGTGACCGACTATTCTGTTGTCTGCATGACTTTCGTTAGAGGAGTCGAAGACCTTCTCCCATATTTTTGAGGATTTCCTAATCTAAAAAATGTGAAAGGGGTACTGACGCAGTAGGCGTTGAATCTCCTCTATCACCCACGCAGCGACAAAGAAATTATCTGTACCAAGACCTCTTTACATACTAATCCTGAATGCTATGCTTTCACAGGATTGCAACAATGGGTGGACAAATATGAATCGCACATGGAAAGCTTTTTTAGCGAGCATTTTTTTGGGGATTCTCATTGGGATCGGAATATACATGCTCACGGGCAACATGCAGGCAACATTATTTCTCGGGGTTGGCATCTGGGGCGTCGCGTATTTCATTTGCGTAGGAATCACCTCAATGGCCGCTTCGCTCTCAAAGATCAGGAGTCTTATCGAAAAGCAATGCTCGAAATATCAGTCATGTCAGTGCAAAAATGATGCAAAACCGGATTAACTCCGGTTTTTTATTGGGGCAGACGCTCATTGAACCTCCACTCTTCCTATGCTAGTATTTCATCATCGCATCCTTAGCTCAGTTGGTTAGAGCATTGCATTCACATTGCAGGGGTCGGAGGTTCGAATCCTCCAGGGTGCACCAACCTAGGACGCAACTGCTTGCGTCCGTGGAGGATTTGAAAGGATTTTCATTATCGAGTCCGCGAGGTTGAAAATCACCTGCGGCGGTAGCCGAGAATCCTCCAGGGTGCACAAATCAGACACAAAACCTTCCCTGCGGAAGGTTTTGTGTCTGATTTGTGAGACAGAGTCATGTTTTTTCAGCAGAAAAAACAGACGAGTCGGGGTCGCGGAAATTTTCGAGTGGCGACGAGAAATTATCTGTGACCAAGGATGGCTTTTCGTCATCGAAATACGAAACCCGTACCACTCCCGTAGGGAGAGAAATTCCTCCAGGGGTACACCATCAGCAAGAAATTCCTCCTTCCTACCTCCACTTCACCCCCTCAAACCAATCTCCCGGGCAGGTGGTCTTTGGATTCGCCATGCGATGAGGAATGATCCGATCGATTGCAACATTCGGGTAGTGTTCTTGAATGATCCTTTTTGCACCCTCTATCATAGTGTCGGGTGGTGGAGTATGTTCAAAATCCCCATCAAGACAAATACCGATACTACGGCAATTGATACCCCAATTCCCCGCCTGCCAGCCTATCTCATCATCATTCAGCAACCGCTCCGCTGTGCCGTCCGTGCGCACGAGCCAATGATATGCATAGAATACCATCCGCCTCTTTCCTTCTTCTACTCGAAAATGATTTGACCAGACCGGAGTTCCTTCTATCTTTTTTTCCGTTGACGGGGACAGATAGGACTTCGCGTAAAGCCTGAGAAGATGCATGGCATCAAGTCGCTGCCAGGTGATCCCGCTTTCACCTTTCGTGTGGTGGATGACAATCGTATCGAGGGGCTTCCGCTCGGCATCCCAATCCTTTCCTTCTCCCCCCAGAATAACCATTCCATCACTCAAAAGAGCCTCAAAAAAGCCGTATACCGCGTCTCGCGCCGCCTTACGGGTGCTCCGGTCGGAACCCTCGTATTTGGTCAAAATTGCTTCAAATTCGGGGTATATGACACGATACCAATCATGCCGTTTTACGGCTGCATTCTTCCACTTGTCTTGGTCAAAAAATGGACTTTCAGGCATACAAAGATTATACCTGAAAACTATCGCTGAAATTAAACTGAATGCGGTTTGCCGCTGATCGCACTACTCCGCTTCCTTGTCCGTGAACACGATGAGCCGATCTGCGTAACTTTTTTTTGCCTTGTTCCACACCCCGCCACAAGTAATGAGGTTAAGATGTATTCTTCCGTCGCTTGAACCAAACACCTCTCCGGCATCCGAATTTTCTTTGTACGTACGAACCTCGCGCACGACGAATGTCGTCATCGTATTTTTATCGTCAACAACGGAGAGTTTGTCTCCGCTTTGCAGTTTGTTGAGGTCATCGAATACTGCGGGTATGCCATTTTTCCATCCATAATGTCCGGCAACGACGGAGCTCCCAACCTCTCCGGGTCTTGGGCCAAACTCGAACCATGCGACATCATTTGGACCTTTTGGTACCGCCATTGCCCCGTCAGGAGTAACTCCCACAAATTCAAATGCTGCATCAACGTTGATCTTTGGTATCTTGAGTCGGATCGGAAATCCTACACTCGACTGCTCACCAAGATAAGCAAGGTCTGCAATTGACGCAACGGCGATCGGATGCTGCGATACGCGAGTCTCATTCTGCAATAGTTGTCGAGCAAAAAAAGCCCGTCCGAAAAAACCGATCCCGGCTACCACAACAAATCCGACCCCCACAATACTGAGGGCAACAAACGATCTTTTGAACGATTTTTTTGATTGCATGGATATGTTCACTCCTTGATACTACTGCGCCGGTGCCGATTCGCCAACAGCCTCATCTGCGATGTCGGCATCCGCATCGGCCTTGGTATGATGCACGCGTCCATCAATATGATTCGGTGGTGCATAGACCGTATAGATCTTTAGGGCTACTGCACCGATATTTCGGAAATTATGCTTCGTACCGGGAACAACGACCACGACGTCACCCGAACTGACCGGAAACTTTTCGTCGTCAAGTATTCCTTCACCCGTACCGCTCAAGAAGAACAGCGTCTGCTCGGTATATTTATGCGTTTCCTCTCCGACCTCACCATCGGGCGGGATGCTCATGACGACGAGTTGGCTATTTGTGCCGGTGAATAAAACGCGCCTAAAGTCTTCGTTTTCTTCCGTCTTTTTTACGATGTTTGTATGGTAGCTCATATATTGCGTAGGCTGACCGCTTATAGACGAGATCGGCTTCTTGGAGAAATTGAAACCAAGCATATCTGAGGTCAGAAAAATAATGATCAATAAAGAAAATACAATTCCCACGATACCACGATACTAATAATGATTTTCATTGTTTTCAGTTGCATATGTTTTTTCAAAGGATTCGTAGCACAAAGGCCCTGCCAACGCAGGGCCTTTCCTGCCACTAGTTACAAACTACTTCTTTGAAACAGTGTGGGGGTTACGCAATGCGTTTTCGGAGCACCATAACCGAAACGAACATGAACATACCGACTGCAAAGAGCGGCAATGCAAGTCCGTTATCTGTTCCGGCATAACCCGTGTTTGGTAACATCGGAGTAGCAGCGACAACGACCGTCGCGAGCGCAATGTCTCTTGCCGTCAAGCCATTGGCATCACCCTCGGCAATGACCGTATTGGTCGTGGTCTCTGTCATCATCATACTGCACGTGTAGACCCAGGTCTCGGTGGGATCAAGCTTTGAATCGCCATTCGTATCACCGTAGACAAATCTCACCGCGTTGCACTTGTCATCAGTAAGGCGAACATTGCTGAGTGCAACTGTTCCCGGATTCGTCACTGTTTTGGTATACGCAACGATCCCTCCTCCCGCGCGAAGTGCGAGCGGACTCGGAACCTTTGTCACATGGATCAATGGGGGCACGACGGGCAAACCGACGACGACTGTCGCACGTGCGATGTCGACCGCGGAGATACCGTTAGCCCATCCGGTCGCGGTAACAATGTTCGTGTGAGTTTCCGAGATCACACTGGAACACGTATGGACCCACGTTTCATTCAGGTCAAGCTTACTATCGTTGTTGGTGTCACCTGAAACTAGCACGATAGGACTACAGGTATCGCCGACCATCGTGATATTCTCGACGGGCACAATTCCGATATTACGAAGTGTGTAGGTGTACGTGACCAAGCCTGGGCCACCGGGTAACGACAAGGGGCTCGCGACCTTGATAACGTCCATAAGCGGCGGAACGAGCGGGACGATAGGTGCGGCGATGTCGTTATTCGTGATGATACAGAACTTATTATCACCAGGATTAAGACTTACGCCTCCTTGAAGGTCACAATCGCCTGAGAACGTACGCGTGTATTTGGTAAGGTCGACTGTTTCAGTGACCTTGTACGCAAGCGCAGGCGCAGGGAATGTGTTGGTCACCCCGGAGAGGACCGACGCACCGTTAACGAACAACGGGAAATCGGAGATCTTCTTGGTTCCTCCGCCGTCATTCACGACATGCTTCACGACCGTGATCGTTGCAGGCTGCTTGGAG
The DNA here is from genome assembly GCA_001821395.1 of Candidatus Lloydbacteria bacterium RIFCSPHIGHO2_02_FULL_50_18. Lineage (GTDB taxonomy): Bacteria > Patescibacteriota > Minisyncoccia > Phycocordibacterales > UBA6899 > MHLP01. The sequence goes on from MHLM01000001.1 coordinate 204,632, forward strand.
GACACCGGCACTACAGCACCGGTAGCACATCCGGAAATATTGGTCACACCGCCCGTCGACAAGGTTCCAGTGAGCGCCATCATGCGACCGACAACCGTTGCACCGGTCAAGAGAGACACATTGCTATTTGCAATAAGCGTCCCCACAAACTGTGTGCCTGGAGATCCTTGTATCGTAGCGTCTCGATCGATCTGCCAATAGACGTTGCAGGCATTGACGCCGGCACCCAAAACAACCGTAGCGGCGTTAGTGAATGTAAGGTCGTTATTGATCTGGAAGATCCAAACATCCGTAGGGCTTCCGTTCAAGGTAAGCGTCGTATTGATCGTTGCGTCGCCGGAGCGAATATATAGGCCCGGGGCCGGAGTCATGTCCGGAGGAGAAGCAGGGTCCCACGTCGTTCCAAGAGGTTGATTCGTAGGATTCATACTTGTCCATGCAGCCGTCGCATCGGTCTTTGCAGTTCCCGACAGTCCGCCTGTCCCAAAATAGCTTGAACCCCCAACTGTCCAAGGACCGCTGGCTGAAAGACCCGGGTTGACACCGAGGTCACCGGAGACCGTGGCTCCGGAACCGTCGGCAGTCATTGCCGAACCACCGAAGACAGAGAAACTTGCCGCCGTACCGAGGTTCGGTGCGACCGCAACCGTCGCGAACGCAACACTGGGACCGGTAAAACCGAGAGCCAAGGAGGCAACGAAGGCTGTTGTTATCGAAACTTTATTAAAAATTTTCATCTTATTTATTGCTAATCTTTTAAGACCATTAATTACTATATTTTACAAGCATCTACAAAGAGGCACAAGGCTGATGTGCACAGCAGTGATAGCTGCTATAAAAAACGGAAACCTTTTATAGTTCCCGTTTTTAATGTGAGCTATTGATAATGTGCACTAATATAGGCACGAGTTATCGGTCCAAAATTCCCCAAAGGCGGAGTGATTCCTGCCTGAGCTTGGAATTCTGCAAGTGCTGCGCGGGTAAGGGAGCCAAAATACGTCGTTGCACCATTTTTTCCAAGTGCTTGTGCCGCCGGACCCTTTCCTTCTGAGATCAGGAATTGCTGAAGTGCGGTGACACTGGTCCCCCTACTCCCTTCATTGAGACTTATCGCAATCGCGCGCACTTGCTGTCCAAAAGCCGAAGCTGAGGCCCCCTGCTGTGCAGCCTGCGCCGCCTTGAGTGTTCGCAAGGTTGCCTGCAGTTCGACAAGTCGAGCCTGTAAGGCAATCAGATTTGCACTCGGTGCGACCGACGTAGTCGACGTCTGTGCTTGTGTCGATACTGTTTGTCCGGCACTCGAAGAAGTGACGGTCGGTGTCGATACAGGCGTCACTACGGGTGTCGGCGTCACGACCGGAGCGACAATCGCTGCGGAAGTTGGCATGACAACGGTGTTTGCATCAAGCGTGACTGCCGACTGTGCCAATGCGCGGCCGTTCAATTGGGCGCCGGTATTGAGTACGATTGCCGTCTGATCCAAGATATTACCGTTCATGACCGCGGTTGTATTGATGGTCGTCTGTCCGGCAACAACCCAGAAAATATTATTTGCCTGCGCACCTCCGGCGAGGATGATCTTCGCACCGGAGCTGATGTCGAGGTTCTGTGCGACCTGAAAGATCCAGATACCGTTTGCCGAACCCGAAAGCGTCACATCGGTGGGAATCGTCAGCCCAGTACCCCATTTATAGACGCCGGCAGGAAGGGTAAGTCCGCCAATGTTTCCCGCGCCAAGTTCAGTAACCGTAGGCGCACGCCCCGCGGCGTCAGTATATGCGTTTTGCATGTCGAGTATCGCGGTGGTGAGATTTGCAGGAGTTGGGTCCGCATAGCTCGGTGCATATACTTTTCCGGTCACTAATGCTGATGTAGAAAACGCACTCGCTGCAGGAAGCGTTAAATCGAATCCGGTAATATACGTCGCAGCCGCCGGACTAACACCAATGTCACCGACAACGGCGGTAGTCCCCGTTGTTGAGATCCCTGTTTTTGCAAGGATCACGAAATTGCCTGCTGATCCGAGATTTACCGTTCCACCCTCGACCGCTAATGCGATCTGCCCGGTAAGACCGAGCGCTGCAGAGACAAGCAGCGTCGCAAACATTGAATACTTATTGAATTTCTTCATAGCTATTATTTATTTATTGATAACTTGTTAATTTAACTTACTGACCCCTTAGGGTGCGGGTCACGTGATATATACGCGATGCGTGTAATGATCCACGGATCAAATTCAACGATGATAACAAGCATGGTCGACAGCCATCCTTGCACTTCGATAATAGTAACATACTTATTCTCCAATAAGTTAATGCTATGCTTTAAAGCTACTATACTTTATTTATATCATTCCCCAGCCTATCAAACGAACAGATTTTAAGGCCTCCACGATGATCAGGTCATTGATTATTACAAATAAATGTTTATGCTGTCCGGCGATCTCCCCAACATTCGCGTTGCAGGCATCCGTATAAACAATGGAGCCTCGCGCACCTTGCGCAATATCATTCATATGTGACAAATATATTGACAGGGTCGTCGCGATTGGTGATGACGATGGGTGCATGGTCCGACATCATTCCGCTCAACAAAATAACCGCCTAAAGCGGTATTTTGTACGAGCGGAGATGAGAGGATATTCGGTCACAGGTTACTAAGCCTTTTAGCGCAAAGCCTACTAAAAGTCTAAGTATCTTCGACCCCGACTCGGCGACAATACTTTTCAAAACTAAAGTATCGTAAACCGCCTCCGTCTTTCGAATCCTCTCATCTCTCGCAGTGATAAATTAAAAAAGACCTTACGGTCTTTTTTAAACCACCTGCGGAGATGAGAGGATTCGAACCTCTGGTGGGGTTACCCCCACGGCAGTTTTCGAAACTGCTGCCTTCAACCGCTCAGCCACATCTCCAATGTGTCCTAGATTCGAGCGATTGGCAAAATCTACCATATCTATCTAGATTTTTCCAGACATTGTGCTAGTATGTGACGCATCGGCCTCATCGTCTAACGGTTAGGACAGCACCCTTTCACGGTGTAGATCCGGGTTCGATTCCCGGTGAGGTCACTAGTACAAATATGAGCACTCGTCGAGAGTGCCTTTTTGTCTGTGACCCCAAGTGAGTAAGCTACTTTGCTCACGTCAGATAATCGAAGCCTTTTCCATTATTTGTGAAGGATTCCTATCCTGAATAAATTGGAAAACGGGTACTGCTCCTATAGGGAGAGATTCTCTGTTGATTCTAGTGAAAAGTTTTTGAAATTCTCTGCACCACAAAATTTGCTAAATAACGTACTAACTTAAATTCTAACCTGAATTGCAACAAGGAATTATTGGCGCGCTGTCAATAAAACAACATACCCGTCGGGATATACTGGGAGTGCTTTA
>MHLM01000002.1 GCA_001821395.1 Candidatus Lloydbacteria bacterium RIFCSPHIGHO2_02_FULL_50_18
AATGAATCTACTCCCATTCACAGAGCGACTTGTCGAGGTCGGACCTCAATAGTAGACTGGGGAGATGGAAAGAAAAGATCCACTCATTGAAGGCGAGCTCTATCATATATTTAACCGAGGGGTTGAAAAAAGAATTGTGTTTAAAAGCCAATCAGATTTCAGGAGGTTCTATGAATCACTCGCACAATTTAACACTACAAATGCAGCGCTCCACTCACGCACAAAATTCACTACAGAGAACAAAAAATCTGTTGATGTCGAGGTCGGACCTCGACATAATAAGGAACAAAAGCTCGTGAGTATCTTGGCGTATACACTTTTGCCAAATCATTTTCACTTACTGTTGCGACAAGAGAGTCCGGGCGGCATCACTGAATTTATGCGAAAAATTGGAACTGGATACACGATGTACTTCAATAAAAAATATGTTCGAATTGGTCCGCTTTTTCAAGGAAAATTTAAGAGTGTACTTGTGTCACGAGATGAATATTATCAATACATCCCCCACTACATACATCTCAACGTACTCGACGCAACACATGCCGGATGGAAGAATGACGGGATATCGGTGGATCAGGCGTACAACGAATTAAGCGCATATCGATGGTCAAGCGCAAAAGAATATATCGGAAATGATAATCACGAGAGCATACTTGCACATACGGTCATCGATTCGCTTTTTGAAGAAAAACTTTTCAACAAAAAAATACTCAAGGAGCTGCTCGAGGATGACGCTTCACTCTAATCTGTCGAGGTCCGACCTCGACAGATTAGAGTACGAAAAATCTCGAAACGCTATTCGCCCATGAGGTAGAGACGCCGAATCTCGTCAATAGAAAGTATGCGATTGTAGACACGGAGATCATCGATGGAACCAGTAAATTGTCTGGTGTTTGCAGCACTATTTCCTATATAGTATGGGTTCGAGTTACCGACTGGTGCTGAAGGTGTAGTAACTGATATTCCTTTGAATACTCCATCAACGTAAAAAGCAGGAGCGGTACCGGCACCACCATAGGTCACGAGAACGTGTTGCCATTTATTTTGGACAACGATGTTCGCTGCTGATACAGCCACGTTCGCACCATCAGTGGAAAAACTGAGACCATTAGCTACGTTCGAATTATCACAAATAAAGAGGGTACTCCCTTTATCCACAATACGACCTCTCGCACCCCCACTACTGAAGTTTGTCGGGTAGATCCAAGCTGCAATAGTCATCTGTCCAGTGATATTGAGTGATGCCCCCGTACCAGCATTCACCGAATCATTCACTCCATCGAAACGGAGGGCTTGTCCTATCTTGCCGATGGTGGTGGTCGTTGGATTCTGATTCTGAAGGCCGCCATGATTCCCCTGCCCCGAGACGTCACGCACATTCGGCATCATATCCTTGCCGTCGAAGGTCCACTCGCCCATAAGACCGCTGGTGAGTTCATCGCGGTGCGTGACATTCATTTTGAGCGATGCGCCCATGAGATAAAGGCGCTGCACTTCCTCAGGAGAGAGGACACGATCATAGACACGGACCTCATCAATGAAACCATCGAAATACTGCACACGGACACCCGAAGTATTCACTACAGAGGAAATCGTTAGTGGTACTGCTCCATTAAAAAGACTCCCTATGTTGTTTGCACCACTTGTCGCCCCGTTACTCAGTACTCCATCAACATAAACATTCGGATAGACTATTCCGGTAGCAGAGAATGTCATAGTAATAAAGTGCCAATTCCCATCGTTCACCGTTGCGCTGGATATTCTCGTATTAGCACCTACTCCATCTGCTGAGACTAACGCCCAGAGAACTCCTGCGTTTGTGCCATTTCCGATACTCAACCAGTATTCTCTGTCATTTCCTTGACTCTTGTATTTTCCGATGACCGTTTGTGCAAGAGTAGTAGAACTTGTCTTAACCCAAGCCGAAAGAGAGATACTTGCTGAGGGGTTAACTGAAGCAGAATCAGGTATGGTCACATAATCATCCACCCCATCAAAACTGAGCCCCTGCCCGATCTTGCCGACGGTCGTGGTCGTTGGATTCTGATTCTGCAAACCGCCATGATTTCCCTGCCCCGAAACATCGCGCACGTTCGGTATCATGTCCTTGCCGTCGAAGGTCCACTCGCCCATAAGACCGCTGGTGAGTTCATCGCGGTGCGTGACATTCATTTTGAGCGATGCGCCCATGAGATAAAGGCGCTGCACTTCCTCAGGAGAGAGTGCGCGACTGTAGATGCGGACGTCGTCAACAACACCATTCGTGTTCCGAGAGGTAACACCATCACTGCCCACAACAAGACCTATGTTTGTTGAGGCGGATCCAGATACTGTTGTGGTTCCACTGAGCACGCCATCAATATACAAATAAGACACGTTTCCAGAACGTAGACCTAGATAATAATGCCACGTATTGTCATTGACGGTTGCTAAAACAGACGAAGCATAGTACAAGGTAGTGCCATTAGAAATAACAAAATCTAACTTATTAGTGCTCGCATAACTAAAGCCGTAACCGGCTCCAGCGCCATTGTATGACCGTTTGGCAAGTATTACATTCACCGAACTGCCTTGGGAGGAATATCCTGCTCCCTTCATCCAGAGTCCTACCGAGAAATCACCAGAACCAAAATCTAGTGCACCAGAAACAGGGTCACCGATATTGACGTAAGCGTCAGTATCAGCACCACCGGGGAAAAAATTGAATGCTTGTCCGATCTTTCCGATGGTGGCTGCCGGACCATTGGTGAGTGTTCCATTATTCCCCTGACCGCTCCTGTCGTAGACCGTCGTGCCGGAAATATCTTTCCCATCAAAACTCCAATAACCGACGAGTCCGGAATTAAGCCTGTATCCCTGCCATGCATTCACCACGAAATTTGCGAGGGCCGTGCGCTGAAAAAGCGCAAACGTCATTGCAAATACGACGATGAATACCGCGAGGAAAAGAGGAATGATCTTTGGGGAAATTTTTTTATGCATACATGGCAAGATATCATTTCAGGGCTGCTCGATGCTCAAGCGCCACTTTCTGCTGAAATGACGGGGGCAGGAACGTCAGGAACAGGTGCCGTAGGATCGGAAACAGGAAGCGTAGTGGATCGTTTAAAATGTTTCTTTATATTATTCATTTGCATATATCATAACACATAACATTTTCATCCATTCTTAGGGAGCTACCGATGTCAAGGTTAAACCTTGACAAAAAAGGCCTAAAATACGGCTAAGAACATGGAGGGCTTTTATTTGCCCATAAGGTAGAGACGCTGGATCTCGTCGGGAGAAAGTACGCGGTTGTAAATGCGGACTTCATCCATTCTCCCAGAAAATAGTCTAAGGCTATCAGCGAAACGTCCAGCAATATAAAGTGGAGTTGAAGCACTTGAACCTATACTCTGCGTCATGTTTGCAGCAGTGGTTACTTTTACTCCATTAACATAGAAACTTAAAGTTCCACTTCCACTGTAGGTTACGGCAATATGCTGCCAACGATTTAACGTAATGACATTAGTTGCATATCCATAGTCTACACTAATACTACCCGCAGCATTTACGCCGAAACCAAGACCGGCTGTTGTATTTGTATTATCCAAAAGAAAAATATAACCTACATTACTGCCTAGTCTGTCTACAATTCTTGCTCGGTCTCCGAATGAGGTTGGATATATCCAAGCATTTACCGTTATGGCAGTTGTGATATTGAGCGATGAGCCAGTCCCAACATTTATTTTGTCATCTACCCCATCAAAATTCAACCCCTGTCCTATCTTGCCGATCGTGGTGGTCGTCGGATTCTGATTCTGAAGGCCGCCGTTGTTCCCCTGCCCCGAGACATCACGCACGTTCGGTGTCATGTCCTTGCCGTCAAAGGTCCATTCGCCCACGAGGCCACTCGTGAGTTCATCGCGATGAGTGACGTTTGTTTTGAGTGATGCACCCATGAGATAGAGGCGCTTAACTTCATCGGCAGAGAGGGCGCGGTTGTAGGCACGGACCTCGTCAAGATTGCCGTCAAAGGGCATACTCCAATCAGAACGAGCGCCGACGACTAAGGCGTTTGACCCTGCGCTAATTGCACTGATACCAACAGTGCTCACTCCATTGTCGCCCACCCCAACACCATTAACATACAGCTTCAGCCCACTCGCATTATTCGCCAAAAAAGTGCCGCACACATGTGTCCACACGCTCAGTTGAGTCGTATTTGACGGAGTTTCGATTCTCGCAGTACCAGTATCGGCACTATCCCAAATAGCAAAAGTGTACACGTCTGTTCGTCCCGAAGAAAAACCAACATCATCACGAAAAAGAAGAAAACCGTTACTAGCAACAACGTCTTCCTTTGCAATGATGGCGTCATCGGATGTAATTGACCCATGATAGGCCCAGACACAAACTGTAAGTTCTGTCGCTGTATCTAAACTATTAATATCTCCCGCACTGACATAATCATCCACCCCATCAAAACTGAGCCCCTGCCCGATCTTGCCGACGGTCGTGGTCGTTGGATTCTGATTCTGCAAACCGCCATGATTTCCCTGCCCCGAAACATCGCGCACGTTCGGTATCATGTCCTTGCCGTCGAAGGTCCACTCACCAACGAGACCCCCGGTGAGTTCATCGCGGTGGGTGACGTTTGTTTTGAGCGATGCGCCCATGAGATAGAGACGCTGCACTTCCTCAGGAGAGAGTGCGCGACTGTAGATACGAACGTCATCAACAATAACGTTGGCGTTTCTACCTCCATCGAGAGCACTATCGGCACCAATGATAAGACCGGAGGCAGTAGAACATGAGCCACTTACTGTTGCGTTCGTACCCCTCACCATTCCGTCTCGATACAATGACATCATACCCCCCGAACGCATTCCGACATAGTGATGCCATGTATTATCATTCATGGTGGCTGAAACATCATTAGCAGAATATGCTGTAGTGCCGTTCGCGATAGTAAAAGCCAGTATATTCCCACTGCCATAAGAAAATCCATAACCGGTTCCGACACTATTGTATGACTTTTTCGCGAGTGCTACATTCACCGAACTACCTTGAGAGGAATATCCAGTTCCTTTCATCCAAAATCCTACCGAGAAATCCCCTGTTCCAAAATCGAGCATCCCTGAAACGGGATCCCCCATGTTCGCATATGCATTCGTATCGGAACCATTAGGGAAAAAATTAAATGCTTGCCCAATCTTGCCGATGGTGGCTGCCGGACCATTGGTGAGCGTTCCATTATTGCCCTGGCCACTCCGATCATAGGCTGTTGTGCCGGAGATATCTTTGCCATCAAAACTCCAATATCCGACGAGTCCGGAATTAAGTCGATACCCCTGCCATGCATTCACCACGAAATTTGCAAGTGCCGTGCGTTGAAATAGCGCAAACGTCATTGCAAATACGACGATGAATACCGCGAGAAAAAGAGGGATGATCTTTGGGGAGATTTTTTTATGCATACACTGCTGGCGTGCTGGAGGTCGAGGTCGGACCTCGACAAGATGATGCACTGAGGCCCGGCCTCGAAGCTCACGCGCCTCCCCCGGATGAAATGACGGGGGCAGGAACGTCAGGAACAGGTGCCGTAGGCTCGGAGACAGGAGCATCGGGAACTGGGGGCGTTGGTTCTGGGACAGGAGTATCGAGAACAGGAGGCGTGGATTCGGAAGTAGGAGGCGTGATGGGTTCTGAAACGAGTGGTGTAACGGGTTCAGTTACGGTAGAAACCGTTGATTCAGTAACAACGGGTACGCCCGACTCAGTGTTTGTGGTGTCACCGGTACCCACCTCAACAGTCGGCTGTTCTATTGTAGGTGGTGTTGAGTTTGCGCTCGTACTGCCTCCGGTAGCCCCCTCTTCAGGAGGCAATTCATCAAACGGAGTTCCCGACTGGATTAGGAGTGCACGCAGTCCCGCCTCGTCGATGCAGACACGCCCGACACATAATTTCTTTGTCTGCACTTCAGGGATCTTGAGCACACCGTTCTCATCGAGCGACCAGTTGTTTGCAACGCCGCGTAACGAGCCGATCTCAGCGATCGAGAATGACTGCATGTTGATCGATGCATTGGCGAGCATTGTATTGTTCTCAGTATCGACAGACCAGATATTCCCCAGGTCGACCGATTCGCCCGACACCGCACTTCCGAGCGAGCTCAGCTTGGTCTGCACGAATACGAACAGCTTCATTGTTGTCTCATTGTTCACCGTAGCGATATATGGCTCAAGTGCGATACCGACTGTTGGCTCTCCCGGTGCGGCCTTCTTTCCTACTCCAATGACGGATGAAGGAGCGATCATGTCTCCCACATGGATCGCACCGCCCTCAAGCGAGACCGTCACCGGGACACGTCCGACAAGCGCGATCGGGATCTGCCGTGCGTTATTCTCGGCAACATCATCCTTGATATCGCCCGCGACTTTAAATCCACCGAGAATGACACCCGGATCAGTCGAGACAACACCGAAGAGAATTGGACCGGGAACAGTTTTGTCAAAACGCTTCACGAACACGGGATGTGCGGGATCGAGCATGACGATATCGCCCGGCATAGCGGCGCTGTCGAGTGTCGGATACTGCTCGGCAACGTCGATACCGGCAAGCGATGAACCTTCTCCGTAGATGAACCCTCGCGTGCGTGCTGCAGCAGAACACTCACCACCATCATCGTTCACACAGATGATACCATTCTCAACAATGAGCGACGCATCGGGAATGTTGGATGAATAATACGGCGTCGTGGAACCGATATTCACGGTTGTTGAACCCACTGTGCCACCTGATAATGCTTCACCCGAGATCGTGAGCATAGGGATGCCATCGAGCTGTGCGGAGTAGCGTTCTTTCGTTCCCACTGCGGATAATGAAGTAATGTTCATATCGATCCAGCTCAAAATACCCGCATCGTTCTCAAATTCCGCAGGACCCGCCTCAAGGTGGTCCACCGACATGTTGACGAACGATGAGGTGGCCGAGGAAGAAGTGGCGGTAAAGAAGTTCGCAAGTACCTCGCCGACCACAGAGAGTTTCGCCCATGGAGAACTCGTGCCGATCCCCACATTACCATTGTTCAACACCGTGAAGAGCGTGGTCGAGGCGCTGTTGGCTACTTCAAATGCCATTGAAGTTGCGAGGGTATCCCCTCCCCAGACCGTGAGCTTGGCATAGGGAGAAGAGGTGCCGACACCGAGCTTGCCAGTGAGTGGCTGGGTGGTGAGGGAAGTGTTTGTTGTGGTGGCAGGAAGGTTGGCAAAGAGGAAGTTGCCGATGTTCATCATGTTGCTCGAGGATACTGCGGGGAATTTGATGTTGTAGCCCATGCCAATGTTGTTGTAGCCCGTGGTGATGGCGGTGCCTCCGGAGTTTTGGTCATGTCCGAGGAAGATATTGTCATAGCCGGTAGTGACGTTGAGGCCGGCTTGATAGCCGAGGGCGGTGTTGTATGAGCCAGTATTGTTGAGGAAGAGGGCTTGATACCCCAATGCGTTATTGTATAAGCCGGTGGTATTGGCGTTGAGGGCGCTTACTCCCAAAGCGGTGTTGTATGAGCCGGTGGTGTTGGAGTAGAGGGCGCTTGCTCCCAATACGTTGTTGTATGAGCCGGTGGTGTTGGAGTAGAGGGCGTATTGTCCTAATGCAGCGTTGACGCTTCCGTTAGTGTTGGAGTAGAGGGCGGAATATCCCAATGCGTTGTTGCTGGAGCCAGTGGTGTTGGAGTAGAGGGATTGGTACCCCAATGCATTGTTCGCTGCGCCGGTCGAGCCATTCGTCCCAGAAAGTCCTCTGAGTGCTTGAAATCCTACAGCAAAATTATCTGTTCCTGACGTTGCATATTGCATTGCGTATTGACCCATCGCAATGTTGTTACCACCAGTAGCCGGTGATCCTCCTGTGAAGGATCCGGTGGTGGTTGCTCCCGCATAGTAGAAGTTCATGCGGGTTGAAGAGGCGGCCATACCGAGAACGCCATTCAAGTAGTATCCACCGAGGGAGCTCGTGGCGTTGAATGCGGTTGCGTTTGGGGTGGAGGTTGGAGCGATAGTCGTGGCACTCGTCCAAGCGGAGAGCATTCCTGCAACACCACCGGAGAGTGATGCACCTGAAGTGAGGCAGGTGCCGTTCACGGCGAAGCAGCCTGCAGCAAGATTGATGCCACCGGTACTATTGAATGTTGAAGTTGCTGCGGTAAAGTTGATACCGTTTGTTGTGCCGAGGGAGAGGAGAGAGCCAGGAGTGGTCGAGCCAATTCCCATGTTGCCACTATTTGCGACGGTAAATACTTCATCAGACGAGTTGTTTAAGCTCATGATCTTGCCTGTTCCCATCTGGGTGGTTGATGCGAGAGCAACGGAGGAGGAGGCGAAGATGGAAAGTGGTGAGTATGCGACTTGTCCGAGTTGTTTAGTATCGAGCGTGAGCCGATCCCACTCTGTGTATTTCGTGCCGGTTCCGAGGTCATTGATTGACGATGCACCCGTGCCGGAGTATGAGTTGCCGACGAGGACGTTGTTGTCGGAGGTGGAGTTGACGATATCGATCGCATAGCCGGTGCCGGCGGTATCGACAATGCTATTGGAAGAAACAACGTTCCCGTCAGAGGTGATGATGTAGATACTGCTGTTCGCTCCCGCGGCACCGTTATTGTAGAGCGAGTTGGCGGTGACGGTATTGTTTGAGGCGCTGTCGAGGTAGAAGCCATAGTGACTGTTACTATCCGCAGTATTGCCGGTAAGGGTGTTGTTTGAGGAGAGGTAGATTTTCATACCGTCATAGTTATTTCTCACGGTATTCCCAGTGACAGTATTATTTAAGGAGGAGAGGAGGTAGATGCCGAAGTTTCCGCTGCTGTTGGCGGTATTGCCTGTGAGGATGTTGTCGTTGGAGGAGGAGAGGGAGATGCCGATGCTACTGTTGCTATTCGCGATATTGCCGGTGAGGGTGTTATTTAGGGAGGAGAGGAGGGAGATGCCGATGGCGTTGATGTTCGCGGTGTTTCCGGTGAGGGTATTGTTTGAGGAGGAAGAGAGGTAGATGCCATTGCCGTTGTTGCTATTCGTAGTATTGCCGGTGAGGGTGTTATCGTTGGAGGAGGAGAGGAAGATACCATGGTTGGTAGTGGTGGCAACAGTAATATTTCTGATAGTAGAAGAAGCTACGGAGGTGAATCTGATACCGTTTTGGAAGCCAGTGTTACGCCCTTGATTTCCATCAACGAAGAGGTCGGCAATGGTGACGTATGAGAGGGTGTTGGCGGCAATAGCATTTGCCGTCGCGTTTGTTGAGGATGCAATATGGATGACGGTGGAGTTCCCGAAACCGATGAGGGAAGTGGAGGTTGCCATCTGGATCTTGTCCCCTGCTCCGGTGGAGAGGTAGTAATCTCCTTCCATGAGGTAGACCTTGCCGCCGCGACCACCTGCGTATGCAGCTTGGAGTGCGGTGTTGATGGCGGTTTCTGCACCTGCGCCGTCTGCGACATAATCTGCGTACGCTTTGTTCGTGGAGTTTTGTGCTGCGACGGTATAGGTTGCGCCGTCACCATCGGGAGATGCTGCTCCTCCTCCGACACAGACGCCATTCACTGCAAAGCAGCCTGAGGAGAGTGCGATACCTCCGGCGAATGTACTCGTTGCGCCTCCGGTAACTGCAAGGTTTGAGGTGGTTGCCGTATTGGAGACGATGAAGTTTGAGGTGGAGGCGAGTCCGTTGTTGAAAATGGAGAAGAGTGAAGTTGAGGCGGAGTTCACTGCTTCAAATGCGCGGGAGGTGTCGAGAGTATCCCCTCCCCAGACGGTGAGCTTGGCATAGGGAGAAGAGGTACCGACACCGAGCTTGCCGGTCAAGGGTTGAGTGGTGAGGGTTGTTCCGGTGGTGGTCGCAGGAAGGTTGGCAAAGAGGAAGTTGCCGATATTCATCATGTTGCTTGAGGATACTGCGGGGAATTTGATGTTGTAGCCCATACCGATGTTGTTGTATCCCGTGGTGATGGCGGTGCCTCCAACGTTTTCGTCGTGCCCGAGGAAGATGTTGTCGTAGCCGGTGGTGACGTTGTATCCTGCCTGATTACCGAGGGCAGTGTTGTATGAGCCGGTGGTGTTAAAAATGAGGGAATAATGCCCGAATGCGTTGTTGTATGAACCGATGGTGTTATTGGAAAGTGCACTGCCACCAAATACACTGTTAAATGATCCCGTAGTGTTTTCTAACATAGATGTTTCACCAAAAGCTGAATTTCCTCCTCCCGTTGTATTTTTTCCTAACGAGTTTGAACCAACAGCAGTGTTGTCACTACCGGAAATATTATTGCTTAACGCCCCTGCACCAACACCGGTGTTGTATCCTCCGGTTAAATTTGACTGTAGCACTGCCTCACCGATCGCAGTGTTTATATTACCAGTTGTATTTTGCATTAAGGTTGATTTTCCAAATGCAGTGTTGAAATTTCCGGTATTCGCCTGTAATGCCCAATAACCGAATGCGGTATTATTAATTCCCGGGGTACTACTTGTTCCCGCCCCAAGACCCATGAAAGTATTGTATGTCGTCGACGATGCAGTGATAAATTTTTGTCCATTCCAATAGACATAGCCATCAGTTACCCCAGTATCAATAGCGATGTTTCCCGCAACGCTGAGTTTTGCCCAGGGAGAGGTGGTGCCAATACCGACGTATCCATTATTTGCAACGGTGAAGACTTCGCTCGAACTATTGTTGAGCGACATGATCTTGCCACTTCCCATCTGAGTAGTGGACGCAAGCGCGACGGAAGAGGAGGCGAAGATAGCAAGCGGTGAGTATGCAACTTGGCCGAGTTGCTTGGTATCGAGGGTGAGGCGGTCCCACTGTGTGTATTTGGTGTTAGTGCCGAGGTCCTGAATAGAGGAGGCACCGATACCGGAGTATGAGTTGCCGATGAGGACGTTGTTGTCGGAGGCGGAGGAGGTGAGATGGATCGCATAACCCGTACCAGCGGTATCTTGGATGATGTTGGAAGAAATGACGTTCCAATCAGAAGTTTCGATACGAATACTGCTGTTCGCTGACGCGGCTGTGTTATCAGCAAGCGAGTTGCCAGTGACGGTGTTGTTTGAGGAAGAGGAAAGGAAAATACCGTAAAAACTATTGTTATTCACGGTGTTCCCAGTGACGATGTTGTTATTGGAGGAGCCAGCGAGGTAGATGCCGGTGTAGCTGTTACTATTCGCAGTGTTCCCAGTGACGATGTTGTTTGAGGAGGACATGAGGTAGATGCCGTAGTTGGTGTTGCTATTTACTGTATTCCCAGTGACGATGTTGTTCAAAGAGGTGGCAGAGAGGAGGAAGCCGTTGTTACCGTTACCACTGAACGTATTCCCAATGACGGTATTATTCAAGGAAGAGACGAGGTAGATGCCAGTGTCGGTCGTGGTGGCAACCGTAACGTTCCTGATAGTAGAGGAGGAAACGGAAGTAAATTGGATACCAGTTTGTGAACTGGTGTTCCGCCCTCTATTTCCATCAATGAAGAGATCGGCAATTGTGATGTATGAGAGTGTGTTTGCCACGATAGCGTTGGCGGTTGCGTTGGTGGATGACGCAATATGAATGACCGTAGATTGTCCTGCTCCAATGAGTGATGTTGAGGTTGCCATCTGGATCTTGTCCCCTGCTCCGGTGGAGAGATAGTAGTCTCCTTCCATGAGGTAGACCTTGCCGCCACGGCCTCCTGCGTATGCAGCTTGGAGGGCGGTGTTGATTGCGGTTTCTGCGCCTGCGCCGTCTGCGACATAATCTGCGTACGCTTTGTTCGTGGAGTTTTGTGCTGCGACGGTATAGGTTGCACCGTCACCATCGGGAGATGCTGCTCCCCCTCCGACACACGTGCCGTTCACTGCGAAGCAGCCGGCGGAGAT
>MHLM01000003.1:0-35695 GCA_001821395.1 Candidatus Lloydbacteria bacterium RIFCSPHIGHO2_02_FULL_50_18
ATATCCCGACGGGTATGTTGTTTTATTGACAGCGCGCCAATAATTCCTTGTTGCAATTCAGGTTAGAATTTAAGCACCTACGATTCCGGGAGTAAGTAATGCCCCAGCCCAAAGTGTACCAACATCTGTTTTGATCCCACTTGCTACTACTTGCTTGATGCGTGGTTGAATTTTTGGGAAAAGATAAAATCCAAATACGACAAAGACCAGTAGCATTGCAGAGTTTCCAACGAGCAGCGAAAGTGCACCTGAAACAACAAATGCTGCTGTCATAAGAAAATTTTCTGTCCTCGTGAGTAGTAGAAACTCTTGTCCATTTTCTTTGTGGGTGATTTGAAACATGTGTTCATGTTAACAAGCATTTTTCACCCCACCAAACAGGCCTGCCTGCCCTGCATGCGCAGACATGGAAGGCAGGTTCAATGTGTGTCTATCACGACACTCCCATCGGATTTTCTTAATAATTTCAATCTTATGCCTCAATAGAGAGGTTTTTGATATTGAAGTGGAATGATCAATCAAAAAAATTATAGGTCAGTTCTTGAAAACACGTGATAAAATAAAAGAATGATCATAGAATTTATTCCTGTGTTTGCTGAGTATGCATGGCAAGTAATGCCGTGGTTCATTGCCGGACTTGTACTCGCAATTGTTTTTGAAAAACATTTCGGAAAGAAAGTATTGCCAAAATATTTCTGTGAATACCACCCGCTCTCCGTCTCGGCGCTCCTGTTGGTTGGTATGATTTCGCCCTTCAGTATCCTGTCCGGTTTACCGCTCGCAATGCAACTTTTGAAGCGGGGCGCACATCCGGCACTCCTCCTTTCGTTCTTTGCGGCGGAGCGTGTCTATGACCTGCAATCTTTTCCAATTATCGAAGGGATCTTTGGGTGGAAATTCGCTATCATTAACGTGCTTATTGTATTTGTTGCCCTTTTTGTCGCATCGTGGCTGGTGAAAGATAGCATCATTGCGTATCAGTCCCGCCCGGAAACCGCACTCGAGCATGATGGATGGAAGAAGCATGCAAAAATGCTTTTTGTTGTTATGGTGGGAATCGCAATTGCCGCACTCTTTCGCGTAACGGTTCCTGAGGCGGTATTTACCCAATATGCCGGGGATTTTTTGGGAAGTGTCATTACCGCGCTACTTCTTGGTTTTTTTCTTTATCTGGGGACCATTGTGGGGAATTATCCGTTGGCGGGCGCATTCTCAGAGCTGGGCATGCATGGTGCCGGACTGATGACTTTTCTCTCCGCTTCATCGCTCCTCAATATCGTGATTGTTGCACTTTTTGTGTCCTCAATATCTCCGCGGGTCGTCGCAAAGTACTTCGTTATATATGGAAGTGTTGCCACCATTTTGTCGATATTTTACGGGATATTTATTTATTGATCAAACAGGTTCGAAATCTGTCTATCACGGTATTCTAACCGGAGTTGAGCTAAAAAATGTCAGATCGATCCTTGATAAAGGGGTTATTTCGATCTGGGTGACGCACGGCACCTTACTTTGTTTGGGAGCGGGTGTATTATTGAGATATATGAACACAAAACTCTGTGGTGTTGTTTCGGTGTTACTTTTTGTGCTTTTTATTCCTTTCACTACATTCGCTGTTTCTCCTCAGGTTACAAGCAATACGACGACGATCGCTGAACTCATGCAGCAGATCGCGGTTCTTCAGGTGCAAATAGAGGAGCTGAAAGCAGATCTGGCAAATACAAAACAAGAACTTGCTGTGGTGAAGGAAGAAATACGGATCACCAAAACGCTGCGACGCGGGATGGAAGACGAAGAAGTGAAAAAACTTCAAGAATTTTTGAGCACAATGCCGGATGTTTATCCCGAAGGATTGATCACCGGATATTTCGGCTTCTTAACGGAAAAAGCAGTCAAAAAATTCCAAGAAAAGAACGCGAGCGACGTGCTGAAACCACTCGGACTTTCCAAGGGCACAGGATTCGTCGGGATGAAAACCATGGAGAAGATGAATGATGTGCTTGATGAGAGTGGGGTATTGAGCAACGCCGCGTCAACAAACGAAGAGAAGGTGACAATCTGCCACTTTCCTCCTGAAAATCCGATAAACAAACAAACAATTGCTATTGGCGTTTCGGCACTTCCAGCTCACAAGACGCACGGTGATACAGTTGGTGCCTGCAATAATGAACAGGTGTCACCAATACAGAATCCGTCTCCGACATCGACGGCTTGTACAACAGACGCAAAAATGTGTTCCGACGGTTCTTCTGTAGCGCGCATTTCGCCGAAATGCGAATTTGCACCATGTTCCGTTATTCCCGTGTCTCAGTATTATATTAAAATTACCGCTCCAAGCCGATGGGAAACATGGACGACCGGATCTTCGGTGTATATCAAATGGACAAGTAATATTCCCGCGACGCACAATATCATGATAGTGAGAGTGAGGGATTCTGCAGGCAGTGAATTCAATCTTCTGAGAGACACACAAAATGACGGCATTGAATTACTGACCATTCCATCTACGTTGGCTTCGGGAATGTATCATTTTGAAATGAAAACAGTATTTGGAAATCAGACTGTTTTTAGCGAAATCGAAGGAATAATTACCATCGTTAATCTAAATAATCCTGGACTGACTCCTGTTACTGAAACAAAAATAATTACCCCGAGCGTAGATGGAGGGCACGGCGTACTTGGGGGGACATCGGTGGTAGCCGTTGGAAGCGATCAGACATTCACGATCACGCCGATGCCGGGGTATCAAGTAGCAAGCGTCATTGTTGACGGAGTAAATCAGGGCTCGATGATGTCATATACATTCACGAATGTTCAGACGAATCATTCGATTGCCGTTTCATTCTCGCCGATCCAGACGGCGTCAACTGCTCAATATGCGATCACTGTTACACAGGGCGTGGGCGGTACCATTTCTCCGGGGACCATATCGATCGCAAGCGGGGGCGGTAAGACATTCACCATCACACCGGGAAGCGGCTACCAGATATCAACCGTTACGGTTGATGGCGTAAATCAGGGTGCGATCTCGACTTACACATTTACGAATGTGACCAGTGCTCACACCATAACGCTGACAACCACACCACTCTCAGTACCCCAACCGGTCTCCGGCTTTACCATGAGTGCAGGAGCCCCGGGATTTTTATCTTTTTCTTGGACGCCGCGAAATGATGTTGCGGGGTATAGGATATATTTGACGAACACCGCTACCAACATCACAACTACCCGAGATTTTTCCCCTGCCAACCAGAGCGGTGTGGGTAACTTCGGGTACGAACAGGGTGTCCAATATTCAGCATTTATCGTTTCGGTCGATGCGGCCGGAAATATTTCGATTCCGTCAAATACGTTAACTGCAATAACCACGAAGTTAACGAGGCCAACAAACCTTACTGTTTCCGCTACGAGTCCCACGGCTGTTTCGTTGGCATGGACTGCATCAGAAGGAATCGTCTATAAGTATAAGATCACCAGATGGACCGGCAGTGTGAGCATGAACAGCCCTCAAAGCATCATGGAGGTTCTTGCTCCGGCGACATCATACGTTGATGCCACAGTAGGACCGGGCGTAACCTATATTTATTGGGTCAAATCTGTGAGTGTAGAAAATTACCAATCCGTTGATATTAGTGCTCCCGCAATTACGACACCAACAACTTAGAACTTCGTCGCCGTTTGACGGGAGCGCATGAACACACTAGGATGTTGATGCTTGTGCGCGCAATCATTGGTGTTATCCTTGACCGTTTGGGCATATGACCGTTCTCATGATTCTGAACAGAGCGAAGATCGCATGACATTTGCTTCAGAAGTGGCAATGTTTACCGTTTCTGCGCCCTAACTGTTGCCACGGCCCAATCTGCCAATAATCAATTACCCCATCGGCAGGCCACGGGGTAATTGATTTGTCTGTTCGAGAATAGCATTGAAGGGAGAACACAAGGCAGAGCACGGTGTTTTTCCGTTTACAGCCAGGTTCGCGTTCGTCGTGTCGCCTGCTTGCTCTGCATGCGCAGACATGGCAGGCAGGCGACTCCCTTCATTTCCCTCCGGCTTTTGTTAGAAAGTTTTGTTTTACGAGCCGCCCATTTCGTTCGCCGAGTATTTTGCGGCCTCATGCTTAGTGTTTTTCGCAAAAAATCGTCGTTTACTATAATTTTGTTTAGTGTCATACTGATAGCAGGTTTTTTATTAGTACTTATAAGCTATTGTTTTGTAAATCATCGTTATATGAAAAAAACATCTGTCGGAGTTCTCTCATTAGTTATCCTTCTTAGCGCAGTACCTGCTCTAGTGGTGTTTGCTCGCGAGGATGCACCTGCGCCAACCGCATATCGAGCTAACGAAGCATCGCTCAATGCCACCTCAAAGGAGGACAATGGCGACGATAAAGCGGAGTACAAATTATTGGGCGAGTCCGAAGAAAATGGCAATGCCACATCAGCGGACAGAGCGGAAGAAAAAGGGAATAGTACTTCGAGTGAGGCAAGTGAGAAGAAGGAGTCGAGCGAGAAGGGGGGTGACCTGCATCGCAGCGAGGTGGCTCGATTTGTCGAGACGCTGCTCGATGTTGCAGATCGAGATGATGGTATCGGTGAAGAGGTAAGAACCATCGCCCGCGAGCAGGCGAGCTCATCAGAAAAGATCGCCGATGCGGTTAATCAGATCGAACAACGAAGCGGTGTAAAAACATTTCTCATAGGATCAGACTACAAGAACATCGGAGCCATTCGCAGTGAGATCGCTCAAACGGAGAATCGTATCGCAAAGCTCGATCGCGAGATCGTCCGAGCGGCATCCTCGACGGATGTGATGAGTGTTCAAGCGGAGCTTGCGTCAATGAAGGCTGAGCAGACTCGGATCGAGGAATTTGTGAAAGCTAACGAAAGTAAGTTCAGTTTATTTGGTTGGCTTGTTCGACTCTTCCAGTAATAACAGAAAGACGGGTTGTCATACCATACACTTTGTGTTGACACAAAGAGCAGGGATGGGGAGATGTCATAATACAACACAACAATGAATTTTCTTCGGCATCATTCTCAACGATCGCGTATTCAGAAGGCCCCTCAGATGAGGGGCCTTCCTGCTTATTCCTGCTCATTTGATACTCCGGACCACGGTCTGGGGGAATGGGGGGGGCGGGTGACCTGAGGTTGGGTTGTGCGTTCATTTTTCGAAGCGATTGCCCATATTCCCCTACGGCTTTTTACCGTGAAGGCGCTTTTTCATCCATGGGTGCGCTGCTTGGGGATCAATTGCATGACTGGGATGAGCCGTTCAACAAATTTATTTGTATTTACTCCAACCAGTCCAACTCCGCCATGTTCGATTGATTCACTGAGTAGTCGGGAAAATTCCGCACCGTCGATTTGTTGAGACAAATAGCGCGTCAGGCAGCCTTCAAATACTTCTTCCTGTTTCGTCGAGAGTGTTCCATAACGAATTCCAAACAGCCAGCGTTCAATATACAATCGTGAGAGAGGGGAGAGGCGTTTGCTTGCCGGCTGTCTCGTGAGCCAGTCTCGCAATTCGAAGAGCCCGTCCATCTTAGTCAAAATATCCATCGCATACTCGGATGCGTACCCCATCCCTCCCTGCGGTCTCGGTTTTTGCAGAACAAACAGCGCATCTCTTTTTGCGAGCTTCAGTACGGCGACCTCGATGAGGATATGATTCAGCCTCCGCTCAAGAATCGGTTCAGGTTCTCTTGCTACTGCCTTCGCGAAATCATTGATACAGGAGACCTTTGATAGCTGTTCAAACGTGAGCTCGTCGCTTGGTTCATTGTCGAAGGGTGAAGAGCCGAACTCCAGGCTTGTCGCCGGTTTGACCGCTGTGGTTACGTCGGTTGCGCTCGTCAATATGCGTGATCCTTTTTTTTCTTCTATTTTAACGATCTGTCCGTCCTTCATATAGAGCACGCGATCGGCATACGTGATGAATGAAGGATCGTGGGTGACAAGGAGAATCGTCTTTTTATCGCGGACGTTCAATTCGAGCAATTGATTGAGCACGATCTCGGTCGATTCTGAGTCAAGGTTTCCCGTGGGTTCATCGGCGACGATGATGTCGGGATCGGTGATGAGCGCTCGTGCGATTGCAACGCGTTGCTGCTGTCCTCCTGAAAGCTGGCTTGGGTAGCGCTTGACCAAGTGACTGATGCGAAAACGCTCCAAAAGGACCTGCGCTTTCTTTTTACGCTCTCTCGGCGGCACTCCTGCGGCGAGGAGCGGTAACGTCACATTCTGGAGTACGTCAAGTGTTGAGATGAGGTTGTATGATTGAAAGATCATGCCGACATCGAAACGGTGCAGCACAAGCAGGTCCTGCGGTTTCATCGAGGCGACATTCTTTCCGTTCACCCACACTTCTCCCGTGTCGATATTCCGTTCGATTCCCGTGAGCGCATAAATGAGCGTTGACTTGCCGCAGCCTGACGGGCCGTAGACCACTACGAACTCTTCCGGGTATGCCTTAAAATTCACATCATGCAAGGCGACACTTTCCGCGGATGTGCCTTTCTTGTAGATGATCGAGAGATCTGTTGTTCCAAAAATTTCCTGCATACGTGATGATGATTATTTGTACTTGACCGCATTGAGCGGATCCATCATTGCTGCCCTCTGGCTTGGAATGATCCCGGTAAGAAACCCGATGACGAGCGCAGAGCCGACAATGGAGACCATGAACCATGTGGGGTAGTAGAAGAGCGCGATCGTATGCCCTCCGAAACTCTGCGCAAGAAAATTGATGACGAAATTCGCTCCTTGCGATATTGCTAGTCCAAAGAGCAACCCGCTTACTCCGCCGAGTCCTCCGATGATCGTCGCTTCCAAGAGGAAGAGTTTGCGGACGTCACCATCTGAGATCCCGAGCACCTTCATGATGCCGATCTCCTGCGTCCGCTCAAGGAGTGATATGGTCATGGTGTTGAACATTCCAATGGTCGCAACGATGAGTGATGCGGCTCCGAAGAGTGCGAGGACAATCTCGGCGATATTGAAGACTTTTGTCGCTTGGTCAACCGTATCGATGATTGAACTCGACATGAAGCCAAAGTCCGCAATACTTACACGCAGCGCACTGATATGGGTCTTGTCTATTGCTAAGACATCCACAGCACTATACTGCGGTACGAGGTCTGCGAGAAATCCCGCTGAAAGATAAATATTCGGATTTTCATCATCATTGCTTATTCCGACGACCTGAAAATCATCACCGAGCTTGATGCTCTCAACCCCGGTCCCGCCCTCTTTTGTGATCGGGCGATATACCGTCACAGTGAATGGCTTTGTGAAGTCATTGAGACCTGTCTTATTCATTATTTGCAAAAAGCTTGAACTGAGAACAATGGCATGTTCATCGAGCGTGTAGATACGCCCTTCTTTTAGCTGACCGCCCGAAACGGAAAAATATTCCGGCTGGGTTCCGCGGAATTGTGCCTCGACGGCTAATGCCTCCGATTCTAGCTGTCCGGCGAGTCCGAATATCGGTTCGACGTGTACGACGCCCGGCAGAGCGGCGATCCGGTTGGCACTTTCACGATCAAGTGGAATAACATCGGGGCTTGGTGACTGCACGGTGAGCGAGCGCATCAGTCTTTCTGAGGCGAATTGGTCCAAGAGCACTTTTTCCAGTCCATATCCGAACGAGACCAAAAAGAAGATCGTTGCGAAGCTGACTCCTATCCCAAGGGTGGTGAGCATTGTCATTCCCGGCTTCACGCGAAATGTGCGCAGTGCGAGCGTGATCAAATCTCGGTAGAGGATATGCGTTTTTCCGTTCTGCGGTATGATGATCTTTTCTTCCTCTACCGGCGTCGCGAGCCTCGTCTCGGTGACCTCCGATGCTACGCGAGCAGCACTGCTTGCTCCTTTTCCTTTTTCAATATCTTTTTCGATTTCCGCTTCTTTCAGTTCAAGTCTAAGAATATCGATCCGCAAACCTCGGAGTTCGATCTCGCTCTTGCGAAGCAAGTCCATGATCGCCCATCGCTCTCGTTGCAGGTCTTGGCGCTCCTGCTGGAGTTTCCATCGTCCGCGTTCGAACGTCCGCTGTGCCTCATTGTCTACCGCCCCTTTTTCCTGGAGAGTAAATTTTTGTATCGCCGCTTCCGTTGCTTCTTCCTTTTCCCTGATGCTTCCAAAATGCACCGATATTTCTGCGATGGCGTTTTGTTGTTTGAGAATTCGCGTCTGCTTGTCCGCCTTCTGGTTCGAGATATTTTGCAGTAATATTTCAGGGTCAACAACCCTTGCGCGATGAAACGGCCAAAGTGAGCGGAGAAATATACGTAATGTGGATGCTTTTTCGGGCATTGAGATGATAATACCTATCCCGTCATTATAACCTAATATTTCCCGAACCCTATAACCCGATATTTTTTGTCCAACCGAATGTCGATGAGAAGTTGGCAATAATGATGTCGATGATCGATGCTTTTTGCTGGGGTGTTTTGACGGTAAAATCCTTTGATTCCGCACGGTTTCCTGACGCATCGGTCGAGGCAACGCGGAAGCGGTACACGGTATTTGGTTTCCAGTTGGCAATAACGATGGTGTGCTTCGTCCCCATGTCGATCGTCTCGCTTGTAGACAGAGCGGGCTCCGTTCCCTCAACTCCCGCGACGCCTTCATCGTAGAGTACTTGTGATGTCGAGAGTTCATCTGTGCCCCAGAAGACGATGACTTGGATCTTGTTTCCGGCACCCGGGAATACGGTGATATCTGTTCGTACCTGAGTGATCTCCGGGGGGGCGATATCCTTGCCCGTCGTGTAGTTCGCCATATCACGTCTTGCAGTATTTCCGTGCGGGTCCGTTGAGAGCAGTTCGATACCGTAGGTGGTACCTGATTTTAGCTGCTCAAGAATAACGGCATGGTCGTTCACATAGTCAGACTTTCCAAACGTGTCCCCCCTACTTTCCATTGGCTTTCCGTTCACATACGGAGTGTAGCGGACGGCGGAATTGGTGAGCACATTCGTGTGCCACGCGAAGCGGACCTTTCCACCTTCCAGTTGTGCAACGCTCGCATTAGTGATCTCGGGGAGTTCGACGGGGGTCACGAAGGTGTAGTCACGGGTGCGCACTTTCGTCCCCAACTGCGAGGTGGAGCGGATCTGGAAGTGATACTCCGTTGAGGGAAGCAAGTTCTCGAGCGTGACCTTGTGGTCCATCTCATATATCTCCGCCTTGCCGAATTCCTGTTTGTACGGATCTTCGCGCGCGGAATCGAATTCATCCTTCTTTGCAAGGGCGATCATGGAGTTCGTCTCTTTGTCGCTCGTCCACGCGATCGACACCATGTTTGCTCCGATCACGACCTCCGGAGCACCCCTTATGATGGGCGGGGGAACAGCCTGTGCGAGTTCGCGGAGTGTTTTCATTGCGGGGGTGAGCTCGCCTTCCGTGAGGTTGAGTGAGGTACTGCCCTCGAAGGATTTGGTGAGTGCACTGAACTTTTCGCTCACGATCCTGAGGATCGCTTTCGGATCGGTCGTTTCATCGGCACGAAGTCCGAAGATCTCTGTTTTGATATCGGTTAATTCTTTCACTGCGGTCGCAAGCTCGGTCGTCTTTTGTGCAAGCTCATCTGTTCGTAATGCGAGTGCATCCTGTGCGTCTTGCAACGCTTTCTTGGCTTCATCGTAGAGGACTTGTGCAACACCGTCGGGCTGTCGTGCGCTTGCGTAAACGACAAGTTGGACCACTCGATCGGCTTCACCGAAGGACTGTTCTTTTGTGGTGAAAGAGTATTCAGTTGAAGTGGCGATGTTGCCGTTCTGGTCGGCGGAGCTGACGCGGTAGTAGTAAGGGGTGAGCGGAGTGAGCCCGTCGATCTGGATGAAGTGGGACATGTCGTAGGTCGTGTGCACGGTCGAACTTGCGTATATTCCCGTCGTCGTACCCCATTCCACCGTTCCATTTGCCGCCTCATCAGTGTCCCAGGAGATGACCGCGGCGATATCGATGACGGTTCCTGTGGCGACGTTCGTGATGATGGGGGCGGAGAGATCGTCTGAGGTGTTAAATTTATAGTATTCCTTGACCCCATTCACCACATTCTTGTCTTCCGCGAGATTACCCGCCTCATCCGTCGATTGGACATAGAAGTAATAGGTCTGCCCCGGGATGAGTCCCTCGAGGGTGACCTTGTGGGTGGTGAGGTATGCGGCCATGCCGGTAAAGAACTCGATCCCTCCTGTGGGGGGGGTATTCATCGCATACACGACATTAGCATTGGCAGCGATGTTCGTATCCCAGCTGATGTCCGCGTTGGTATTCGATGCGCGGATGACCGCAACATTTGCAATGAGCGCACCCGATCTTGTCGTGAAGGAGAGCGGAGTGGATGACGCCAGATTTCCCGACGGGTCACGCGAAGTCACCACGTAGTCATATGTTTGCCCGGGAGTGAGTCCCGTGATCGACACTTCATGATTGGTGACGTATGAGGTGACACCTTGGGTCAAACTGTAGTCGCTGCAGGGGGAGACACAGAATCCTACGCTCGAATCAGCGAGCTCGCTTGTCGTCCAGGAGATGGTTGCCCCTTGCGTCGTTGTCGTCGCGCTCTCGCCGGTGATCGTGGGCGGAGTGCTGTCGACGCTTTGTCCATTGGGAGCATCGCTCACGACGGGGGAGTAATATGAGGTATTGCCGTTCGCGTCGTCGACGTAGAGTTTGTAGTAATAGGTGAGGTTGGTGTCAAGCATCGCGCCGCCATTGTCATCAAGAATGTAGTTATCCATACGGTTGGTGATCGTGCGATAGAGCTCGTATGGGCCGCCGGCAACCGAGCGATAGATGCGGTATGCGCCAAAGCCGGGCCCCGGTACGGGAGTGACTCCCCAGGAGATGAAAAGTCGGAAGGTGAGGTCATTCGAGAGGTCAAGGATACCGACCCCCACCGGTGTGTTCGGTGTCGTGACCGCGGTGATCGCCGTTTCGTTCGCATGCGCATCGCGGAGCTGCAAATATACCGTATCGGGTTCCGCCACCAGTGTAATGGTTGAGGATGAAGCGAAGGGGACCCAGATAGCATCCGAGAGGTCAGGCATGCGCCCGAGTTTCATTTCCATCGCCGAATCGTCTGATGCATTGATCGTCGCGAGCGCTGGGGAGTATGTGGCTTGGATAATGAGCGGGATAGCTCCGAACGCCGGGTTTTTCTCATCGAGTGGAAAGGCGAGTGATGCAAGTGCCGCGGTATTTTTTGCAAGCTCTCCATCGTTCACCGTTACGCGTACTTGCGTTGTTGAGGAGAATACGCCGTTGAGGGTACTCTTTGCGTCCCAGACAGTAGTGTATGTGTTCCACGTGAGCTCTGAGACAGCCTTGCTTGTCGTCGCATCAGCGGATAGACCCGTAACGATAGGTGTCCACGTTCCGCCACTGTTGGTTGAATATTCAAATGACGGGAGGACAGTTCCCGGAGTGAATGTTCCGAAGGTGGCATCGGGATCGCGCGTATCGTAGCTGATCAGGACGGTGCCGTCAGTTTGTTCCGCTGCCGTCACGTTCTGAAGCTCCGGTTGGAGGTTCATCACATAGCTTATCGTGAGATCAGCCATCGATGGGGTCGATGCGCCTGATGAAGAAAGTGTTATCATGTACTGAAACCACTGGTCATCCATGCCATCACGCACCGAGGAGGGGAGTGCGGAAGAAAGACAGGTGACCGTAGTTCCTGACTTTGAACATCCGGTTGAAGTTGAGCTGAGCGTCGCCCAGTCGGTCGAAGCGACGGTGGCTGCTGTTGAGGATGCACGAAGTGAGATCGCAACGTATGTTCCGGCAGGAAGCGTAGCATCTTCATTCCACGTAGTTCCTCCCATTAAATTTGCCGTATTCCCCGTATCGAATTTTGACGAGGTGAGAGTTTGTCCTGATGGATAACGGTTAGAGACAATCGTGACGTCACTCAATGTGGGAGAAGTCGCGGTATTTGTTGTTCCGAAGTTCGCTCGATATTGCACATAGCGATGCACTCCCAATCCGGAAATACTTCCGCCACTCAAAACGCCCGTCTGCCACGCTGTCCATGAGCCATCGGGGACAAGCGTATCTCCTGCGCGCACGTCGATGCTAGCTGTTGTATTCGCTGGGGTTGAAAGAGAGTACGAGATACTTCCCTGACCCGCGAGGGAATCCAAGACGGAAGAGGTGAAAGTGCCGAGAGTGGAGTAGACAGCGGTTTGAATGATGAATTTGTAGAAGCCGGTATTACCGGTACTTTGAGTGACATAGATCGTATCATCCGCACCATTACGGATCATACTACTACCATTGCTGAGTGCTCCTGGCGCTACTGCAAGCGTCGTCCACGTATTGGTGGAGATGGTGTATTTGTAGAAGCCGGTGTTACTGCCACCTCGAGTGACATAGATCGTATCATCAGCACCATTACGGATCATACTACTGCCATCGGCGAGTGTTCCTGGCGCTACTGCAAGCGTCATCCACGTATTAGTGGAGATGGTGTATTTGTAGAAGCCGGTGAGATTGCCACATTGTGTGACATAGATCGTATCATCAGCACCATTACGGATCATATCACTACCATTGTTGAGTGCTCCTGGTACTACCGTAAGCGTCGTCCACGTATTGGTGGAGATGGTGTATTTGTAGAAGCCGGCGAGACCGACGGTGCCGCCTTGAGTGACATAGATCGTATCATCGGCACCATTACGGATCATACTACTACCAGAGTCAAGTATTCCTGGTACTACCGCAAGCGTCGTCCACGTATTGGTGGAGATGGTGTATCGATAGAAGCCGGTAGCGGAATTTCCTTGAGTGACATAGATCGTATCATCGGCTCCATTGCGGATCATATTACTACCACCGAAGAGTATTCCTGGTACTACCGCAAGCGTCGTCCAAGTGTTAGTGGAGATGGTGTATTTATAGAAGCCTGTGGTGCCATTACCTCGAGTGACATAGATCGTATCATCGGCTCCATTGCGGATCATATTACTACCGTTTGCGAGTGCTCCTGGTACTACCGCAAGCGTCGTCCACGTATTGGTGGAGATGGTGTATCGATAGAAGCCGGTAGCGGAATTTCCTTGAGTGACATAGATCGTATCATCCGCACCATTACGGATCATATTACTACCCTGCGCGAGTGTTCCTGGTGTCGCTGCCAAACTCGAAACATTCGATCCTGCCCACGTATTGGTGGAGATGGTGTATTTATAGAAGCCAGTAGTGCTATTCCCTTGAGTCACATAGATCGTATCATCCGCACCATTGCTGATCATGCTGGAGCCAGTGTAGGGCCCCCCGGGAATTGCAGCCAGAGAAGTCCAAGTGTTGGTGGAGATGGTGTATTTGTAGAAGCTGGTATAGCTAGTCGCTTGAGTGACATAGATCGTATCATTCGCACCATTACGGATCATGCTGGAGCCATAGGAAAGTGGTCCTGGAGTTATGGCCAAAGAAGTCCAAGCATTGGTCGAAATGGTGTATTTGTAGAAGTTGGCGGTCATGTTACCTCGAGTGACATAGATCGTATCATCAGCACCATTACGGATCATACTACTACCATCGCTGAGTGCTCCCGGTGCTACCGCAAGCGTCGTCCACGTATTGGTGGAGATGGTGTATCGATAGAAGCCGGTAGTGGAATTTCCTTGAGTGACATAGATCGTATCATCGGCACCATTACGGATCATTCTGGAGCCAGCACCCACCCCTGGATTTACAGCCAAAGAAGTCCAGGTGTTAGTGGAGATGGTGTATTTATAGAAGCCGGTATTGCCACCCCCTTGGGTCACATAGATCGTATCATCCGCACCATTACTGATCATGCTAGAGTTAGTGTACACACTCCCCGGAATTGCAGTCAAAGAAGTCCAGGTGTTAGTGGAGATGGTGTATTTATAGAAGCCAGTAGTGCTATTCCCTTGAGTCACATAGATCGTATCATCGGCTCCATTGCGGATCATATTACTACCGTTTGCGAGTGCTCCTGGTACTACCGCAAGCGTCGTCCACATATTGGTGGAGATGGTGTATTTATAGAAGCCGGTAGTGCCACCACCTTGGGTCACATAGATCGTATCATCCGCACCATTGCGGATTATATTGCTGCCTATGGCAATCGCTCCTGGCGCTGCCTTGAGCGCCGTATCCCACGCATTCACAGGAATAGAAGTGCCCGCCAGCACGACCGAAGCGCCTGCACCTCCCCCGCTCACCACTGTTGTTGATTGCGTTCCCGCATTAAAATCCGCATCGCTCGTTTGTGTCACCGAGGTGCTTATCGTCGAGAGTGAAAGCGTTGTGCCGCCGACGATATTTGTCGAGGTCGCAGCGTACTCGGTCCAGTTCGCAGGCGCCGGATACCCCGTCGTATTCGACGTCAGTGTCGTCCAGTCGCTCTGGGTCCAGGAGAATGTTGCGGCGAGCGCTGTCTGATACACTCCTGTCGCAAAGTTGATCGCGAGACCTGCGAGCGACGAGGTCATGACGATTACGAGTCCCGTCGTCGCGGTGAAGAGCCGCACTCGTGCATGGTATTTTTTGAATCCATCATGGGAATGCCGCTCGATAGAAGGGTGCACGCCCCGCTCTTTGTACAAGACTTCATATGTTGTTTCCGAATCTTTAGTGAGAATGATCGCGAAGCGCAGGATGCCCTCGATGAGACTGATAAAAAAGAGAGAGATACTGAGCGCGCGGAAAGGGAGGAGTGTCTCTTTTTCGTGCTTCAATGTGTCGCGGAGCTCGACCTCTTTGCTGCGGCGGATCTTGTTAATTTTGTAAAACAATGCGGTTAAATTTATGTTTTTCATGCTGGTGGTATTATAGCAAAATTTTCATTGGAAAAAGCTTAATTAGTATCTTTTTGTTTAGCGAGTATTTTCATGGTAAAATTCCGCGCATAATGGTATTCTAAGAACAAATTATGAACGATAAAAACACTACTGATGGAAATGGGGGACCATTTGCTCTCGACCCCGCACTCGATCAAACTCCAGCTCAGGATATCACTGTTTCTTCCGATATTACCGACACGCTCGCGCAATATGAAAAAAAACTCGCCGCGCTTCGTGAGGAGGTTTCCGTACTGACGCGTGACCGTATCGCGCTTGCCGCAGCCGTTGATGAAGAACACCAGATGATATTCAAGCTTGGACAAGACCTACTGCCCATTCTCGTCCGTGAACGTTCGGTTATTGAGGCATTGAAAGACATCAGCATAAAAGAGCGCTCAGTTACGGATATCGCGGAACGTCGCACTCACGAACAATCACGATGGAAACAAGTTGAAGGGTGGTATGCAGTTGAGCAGGAAAAATGGGAAAAACAAGAAACACTTGAAGCGCAAAAGCAGCGGACCGAGGCGCATCGTGCGGAGCACGTAAAATTAACGGAGAAGGAATATGCGCTGCGCACCGAGATCGAGCAGGTGGAACTCGCAAAAGAAAAAGCCGAACTCCATGCGCAGATCGAGGTCATCGTGGAGTCTCGCGTTTCGACTGAAGGACAACTTGATGACCTGGAAGAAAAACGCGAGAAGGCGATCGCGCAGTTTCAGACGATCACACAAATGGAGGAGGGGATTGAAAAGAAGGAATTAGAGGTGGAAGATCTGCTTACGAGCGCCCATTCACTCAAAGAAGAACGCACGTTGGTCGAAGAACGCTACGCGCTCGAAAAAGAGCGACATGAAGCTGAGGCCTCCCGATGGAACATTGAGGACGAGATTGCGACGATCGGCGGTTCATATGTTGAATCCGAGAAGATACTTGATGAACTGAAGCAAAAAGAGAAGGCACTGCTCGACCAGCTCGCTGTTCTTGAAAAAAAAGCCCCGCTCGCGACGCCGCTTGCGCCGATTTCTCCCCTTGAAAAAGTATTAACTGAAGAAGCGGTCACGACAGCGGAGGCGCTACCAGGAGAAGGCGTGGTACCACCCTTGGCATAACGGCTTTATCCTCCCCCTGATTCATTTTGTTTCGCTCAATCAGCTGTTGGTATTTTGCACTACGACAAATACTACATAGGGTGGTCCTATGTACATAGGACCACCCTATGTATCTATACTAGATTCAGCTTTAAGTCTCGGCACACAAACCACGGTCTCCCGCCCGTTGCGATTGAATTTTTAGTTGTTGACTGAGGCAATCGCTTTTGCCATCACTATTTATCAACGTTTTTTAGCCCTTTTTTGTCAAGGTTTAACTTTGACATCATTTTCCTAGGGGTACCCTAGGAATTTTTAGCAATCTTTCTGTTTTTGTACTGTATCCAATCCCATGCATAGCTTGGTCTTCCTGCCTTGGATTCACGATTGCACGAGATTCACTTTTGATCATTGTGTTTCTCAAGGAAGTTCAAGTGGTCACCCCACGAGGGACTTTTTGGTATGCGCCAGGCGTTTCGGTTCGACAGAGGACGTATTGTTCTCGCGTGGCAGACTATTGAAGATGCCGAATATGCACGCCGACCACATCACCATTTTTCATTGTACAAAAGACACTATTGTGAAATGATTTGTTCATGGACAACGAGCAAGAGTGGTGGATGAGTGCAAAGATCTATGAACTCTATATTGATAAGTTTGCAAAAGATATCCGCGGGCTAACCGCGCACCTCGATTATTTTTCCCGATTGGGTATCAACACGCTGCACCTTCTCCCGCATTATCCGTCACCGATGATCGATGACGGATATGATGTCACCGACTATCGCGGGGTCCGTCCCGAGCTCGGGTCTCTTGAGGATCTGCGGCACTTGATTGATGCTGCTCATGAAAAAGGACTTCGCATCATTCTGGATCTTGTCATAAATCATGTCTCGTCTCTTCATCCATGGTTTTTGGAGGCGCGCACTTCAAAAGATAACCCGAAACGTAATTATTTTTTATGGAGTAAGACGGGGGAGGAGCTTCGGGATGGTATCAACGCATTTCCCGGGATCAAGAAAAGCAATTGGATTAAGGATCCGGCAACCGATGAATTTTATTACGCGACGTTCTATCCAGAACAGCCCGACCTCAATTGGGATAATGAAGCAGTGGTCTCCGGAATGCTCGCCAATATGGATTTTCTCGCCGACCTTGGCGCAGACGGATTTCGCATTGATGCCGCTCCGCATCTCATAAAGCGAGAGGGAACGAACTCGAAAGGATTGCCCGAAACACATCATCTACTGAAACGGATCCGGGCGTATCTTGAAAAGAAGCATCCCGGGGTCATTCTCCTGGCAGAGGCGGGAGCATCGATGGATGAACTCAAGAAGTATTTTGGCAACGGCGATGAGTGTCATATGGCGTACCATTTTCCTCTTATGTGTGCGATGTGGGAGACCCTGCTTTTTAATGACCGAACGTATGTTGATAAGTTCGTTTCGTCGTTTGCGGATATACCCCCCGGCTGCCAGTGGGCGACTTTCCTTCGTAATCATGACGAGATTGCATTGACCCTCCTCCCGTCTGATATTCGCAGGGAGATGGTCAACCTGCTTGATAAGAAGCATGAATATCTCTTCAATAACGGAACGACGACCGCGGTTCGCATCGCAACTGCACTTGGAGGGGACCGATCGAAGATCTTGAAGGCACAAGAGTTGCTCTACGGCCTTCCCGGCGCTCCAGTATGCTATTACGGAGATGAGATAGGGATGCAAAATTTACCTTTCCGCCCCGGAGTGATCGATACACGGATATTTGTGCGCGGCCCATTTGATTGGATTGCCGCCGAATCGCAGATGAACAATGATGATTCACTGTTCTCTCAAACCGCACGGATCATCAAGCGCGGAAAAGGTCTTTAACGTACTCTAGTGAGTGCGATGATTTTTTCTTATAAACCCTGTACCATGGAGGGATGGAAGAGCCGATAAAAGAGCGTTCTCGTATCGAATCGATAACCGAGAAGATCAAAGTACTCGAGCATGAACTTGAGGTGGAATTTGTGAAACGCCGCGCGGGACTCAGCTTCGGCATTGAACGAGGAAGAGTGGTTTTTGAAAAAGAGATATTGCGGCGTCACCGAGAATTGAAGATCAGCATCCTCGCCTATGTCGCAGGGGCACGACCGCTTATTCTCCTCACTGCGCCGATTATTTATGGGCTTGCGGTTCCGCTCGTCCTTCTGGATGTGTGCGTCAGTGTTTATCAGGCAGTCTGTTTTCCTGTCTATCGTATTCCTAAGGTGAAACGGAGCGATTATTTTCATTTTGACCATGCGCATCTCGCGTATCTCAACAGCCTTCAAAAATTCAATTGCGCGTATTGTTCATATGCGAACGGTTTGCTTGGATATATTCGCGAGATCGGCGGACGATCAGAAGCATATTGGTGCCCCATTAAACATGCGCGGCGCGTGATTGGAGCCCATGAACAATATACTGAGTTTGTTGATTATGGAGACGCTGACGCATTTAAGGAAAATCGTAGGCGCGCCAATGAGGACTAGTTTGCCATGGAGAGTCCGTTGATCTCTGTAATATGTTTCTTTTTTGTATCTTCTTCCAGAAATGAGGCGGTGAATGAATTTATCGCGAGTTGACGTAATTCCTCATGCGAAAGATCGAGCCCCTCGGCAATGGCGCAGTAATTCTCGCTCAAATATCCGCCGAAGTAGGCCGGGTCATCGGAATTGACGGTTATCAAGAGTCCGGCGTCTATCATTTTTCGAAGCGGATGTTCCCTGAGATCTGCTATGACGCGCAACTTTAAATTGGAAAGCGGGCACACCGTGAGCGGAATTTGTTGCGTTCGAAGTCGCATTACAAGTGCCGCATCATCGAGCGCGTGATTGCCGTGATCGATGCGTTTGACGTTGAGCAGGTCGAGTGCCTCTGTGACATACTCCGCGGGGCCCTCCTCGCCCGCATGAGCGACCAAGAAAAAACCTTCTTTTGCCGCACGCTTGTAGACCGCTTGAAATTTGCTCGGCGGATTACCTTGCTCACCCGAATCAAGGCCGATACCCGCTATCCATTTTTTGTACGGGAGTGCCATATCAAGCGTGCGTAGTGCGTCAGCCTCGTCGAGGTGTCGAAGGAAACACATGATGAGCTTGGAGGTGATGCCCCACTCTTTTTCTGCGGCAACTTGAGCACGATGAAGACCGGCAATCACGGTCTCAAACGGAACTCCGCGTACGGTATGCGTCTGCGGATCAAAAAATATTTCTGCATGTCGAATGTTCTCTTCGTGCGCTTTTGTGAAGTATGCCAGTGCAAGATCATAAAAATCTTCCTCCGTGAGCAGTACGCTCGCCCCTCTGTAGTAGATATCAAGAAAATCCTGCAGATCATTGAATTGGTATGCGTCTCGTAATGCAGTGATCGAGGGATAGGTAAGCGGTATCTTGTTGCGTGCCGCGATAGCAAAAAGCAGTTCGGGTTCGAGTGTCCCTTCGATATGTAAATGCAATTCCGCCTTTGGGAGATGCCGTATGAACTTGCCGAGCGGTGTGGTCATCATATGTATCGAGTGTAACAATTCCCGTAAATTTCACAAATAAGTAGGGGGGGGTGAGTCAAAGGAGGATGCGAGTGCACGCCATACATAGGACCCGGCCCCAAGTATGTTAAAATATTTATATGAAAAAGGACTCCATGAACGGGCTTCTTCTGACCCTTCGCAACAGGAATTTGTCGACGCCGGAGTTTCGTAAGGCAGCTGAGAAGATGTCGGTACTACTGCTGCGAAAATTGAAAGCAGTACTTAATAAGGACGGGGTACGATCGGGGGAGGTGTCGACCGTCATCATCCTGCGTGCTGCGGTCGCCATGCTACCGCCCATGCTGCACATGTTCCCGGGAACGTCTGTCGGAGTGCTCGGTTTGAGGCGTGACGAGCATACAAAACGTGCACATTGGTATTACGAGAAACTCCCCCCGATCTCAAAAAAAAGTATCATTGTGATCTTGGACCCCATGCTCGCAACTGGCGGCAGCGCTTCTGCCGCTGTGTCGAGACTCATCTTGCGCGGGGCAGATCCGCGGAACATCTATTTTGTCGGTGTAATCGCGGCCCCCTCAGGTGTTGTACGGCTGGCGCAGAAGATCCCGGAGTCGCACATCATTCTTTCCATCATTGACGAGGGTCTCGACCACGATGCCATGATCGTGCCGGGGCTCGGAGATTTTGGGGATCGGTATTTCGGGAATATTCCCACTCGTTCAAAAAAATAATTACCTATGTATTTCAAAGATAGACGGGATGCCGGAAAAAAACTCGCCAAAGCACTGGAGCAATATCGCGATGTGCAACCCATCGTTTATGCATTGCCGCGTGGAGGTGTTGTGCTGGGGGGCGAGGTCGCACGGGCACTTCACGCACCACTCGACCTGGTTATCACGCGGAAGATCGGGCACCCTAGCGAGCCTGAGTACGCGATCGGTGCGGTTACGGAAGCGGGCGATCTTCTCTGCAACGAAGCCGAGGTGGAGACGATCGATCCCGAGTGGCTGAAGCAGGCGGTGGAGCGTGAACGCAATGAGGCTGCACGCAGGAGGAAAGTGTATTTGAGCGACCGACCGCATATCTCCGCGCGCGGGGTGACGGCCATCATTGTCGATGACGGGGCAGCGACGGGGCTCACGCTCCGCGTCGCGGTGATGGCGCTTCAAAAAGAACACCCGAAGAAGATCGTCATTGCCGTTCCCGTTGCACCATCTGATGTCGTTGCCGTATTGCAAAAAGAGACGGATGAGGTCATCACGCTCACTGATGGGGAAGAATATCTTGGAGCAGTCGGCTCATACTATGAGCATTTCCCGCAAGTATCCGATGAAGAAGTCATCGCACTTCTAAATGAGCAGAAGTAGCATCGCCCATATTCTTTGCTCATTTCCCTGCTCGCTCTTCGTTGATGCTGTTTTTGAATTAGTATAAGATGAATAAGTATTATTAGCCGCGATCGATAAGAAATTTTACATACATGACGAAAATGATCTATGGGGTGGATGCGGATGCGGAACTCAGCCCCGTTCAAGTAAGGGATGCGCTCGTGACCTGCTTCAGGGAGGCTCATTGTGATATTTTGGATGAGACATTCGGTTCGAGCACGTTAAGACCGGAAGACACAGAGAGTCTGAAAAAAATGGACGTGGAACTCCTTATCCAAGAATTTTTTAGAAAGGTCGAAGGGGACTATGATCATCCCACGAAGGAGACTCTGCTCTTGGTGATGGGTGAATTGAAGAAGTTTGCGGAGGAGTTCCGGGTGGAAGAGATCGTCAGCAGACATTACTCGGAAATACTGGTGTTGATAAAAAAGCTCGTGTAGCCTGTCAGGAAGGATCGTCTGGTCGGGACTCATTACTCATTAAGAATTTATCATGCTGTTAGTAGGATTTCTTACGGTCATTCATGTGGTGGGTGTTGCCCTCGGTGCGGGCGGTGCGTTCTTTGCCGAGGTATTTTATTTACGAGCGATCAGAGACGGCATCATCGATCCGACGGAAAGTGATTTTCTGAAGACGACATATCGGATGCTTCGGATCGGAACCATACTCCTTATTATCACCGGCTTTGGTTTGTTTCTCTATTTTCGTCTCAACGGCAGGTCCGAATTTCTCTACAATTCCCGATATTGGATAAAGGAGACACTGCTCATCATTATTTTGTGCAATGCATTACTCCTTCAGGCGCG
Source organism: Candidatus Lloydbacteria bacterium RIFCSPHIGHO2_02_FULL_50_18 (assembly GCA_001821395.1). GTDB lineage: Bacteria > Patescibacteriota > Minisyncoccia > Phycocordibacterales > UBA6899 > MHLP01. The sequence goes on from MHLM01000003.1 coordinate 21,628, forward strand.
ACGCATGCCCGTTTGGCTCGGGAGCGCGATATCGCTCGCGTCATGGACCGCAGCGCTCGTGGTCGGTGCATGGCGAAGTATTCCGGGAACATATGTGGAGATCATGCTTGTGTATCTTGTTCTTGTCCCAGTGACCGCTTGGGTGCTTGAAATTATCCGCAGAAAAATGGCTATTCGCGTATGACAACACAACTTCTTTTCATGCTCATTCTCCATGTGTTCTCTGGTCTTATCGGCGTCATATTTTCCTACGCAACGCTGATGGAGTTAGTGAGACATAATTACTCACTTCCATATCTTCGCCGCACAAGTGTCGGCGCAGTGATACTTTACCTGCTTGCGTGGCTCTCCGGCGGATATTATTACGTCACCTATTACGGCACAACTGTGAAACCCGTTATTTTGGCGGGAGCACACCCATTCGCACATTCGTTCTTTCTTGAAGTGAAGGAGCACCTCTTTCTGTTGCTGCCATTTATGGCTATCACGTCAGCAACCTTTTTCTGGTACACGAACGAAGAAGGGAAGATTGATGAACGCCTTCGGGGCTCACTCATTACACTCGTTGCGATGACAACGATTATTGGTATATGTATCGCGCTTGCGGGGGTCGTCACCTCCGGGGCGGTAAAATAACTTATGGATACCATGGAAAATAACAATACACGCATTGATGCGGCTCGGGTCATTGGCATAACTACTGCTGCCGCATTAAGTATCGTATGGATCGCGGCGAGCACGATCGGCACTGAGGTAAGCGCACCATTTAAAGCATTTTTGAAGGGTGCATTCACGCACCACTGGATAGGGAAGGGGGGCATCGCGATCATACTTTTTTTTGTTGTCACTTTCGTGATGACACTCGTCGCACGACGATCTCAACATACGAATGTTGCGCCTGCTCTTTTGTTTATGCTTTGGGCGAGTGTGTTCGCTTCCGTCGCGATCATTGGACTTTACGGGTATATCGATTTCTTTAAGTAGGACGACATATCACTTTTTTGTGTGAATGGCATGGTAATATGTACGTATGCTTCCCTTGCTTGCCATCATTGCGGCAAAATATCTATTTTTGCTCTCATTCGTAATCGCCTTTTTTTCTTTTTTTAAATTGAGCGCGACGGAGCGCCGCCGACTTTTCTTTTTTGGGCTGGTCGCACTGCCGATGATCTTTTGTACTGCGGTCGTCGCGAGTCATTTCTACGACAACCCCAGACCATTCGTCGTCCTGCAGTTCGTTCCGCTTATTCCGCATGCCCCCGATAACGGATTCCCCTCCGATCACGTCCTGCTCGTTTCGGCGATAGCGGCAATATTCATGTATTTCGACCGCAGGGCCGCGGCTCTCTTGTGGGGTGTCACACTGCTTGTCGCCATTGGAAGGGTGACCGTTGGGGTGCATCACGCCACTGATGTGATCGCAAGCATGCTCATTGCACTTCTTTGTGTGTTTGTTGTCGATTATGTGCTCATGTTCATCATGAAAAAGATATACGGATAGCAACCCTCGTCTTGGCTGTCTATCGTGTAGAAAAAAACCGCAGCCAAGCTGCGGTTTGTTAGTAATGGTTACGCGTACGCGTTGTGAGCCATTTCCAGAAAAGTGTGCGAAAGATACTGATGCGCCTCTGTATGTACCCGCCCGATGCGCCCTTACACCATGGTAAGACGACTGGAACATAGACACATACGGTGTACCCCTCATCGAGGAGACGACGACCGAGCCCAGTCCAGAGTCCATAGAGCATCTGGATCACGAATTCATTTTTTTCTATCCCGTGATCATGTGCGCTTTGGAGAACGCGGCGCAATAGTTTCTCGTCATGCATCGTCGCGATATAGGGACGTTTTTTTCGCTCTAGGCAATCGATGAAGTATTTTTTGTATCGACGCTCGACTGTTTTTACGTCAACGAGCACGTTCGGATCTTCGCGATAAACGCCCGCACCTTTTACTATCCGTATGGGGTGCTCGAGGAGACCGTATGTTCGGCACAGATTCGGCAATTCCTTGAGGTGCATAGGAACGGCAATACGAAGCAGGTATCGCAGCTCTGGTGATTCACTCGTAATGCCCGCGATGACACGAAATGCACGTTCAATGGTCTGCGTTGATTCTGCATCGATCTCAAGCTCGACGGTTTCGCCTTGATCTCCTTGGTTGCGCAAGGAGATGGAGAGCAAGAGTGCCCATAGCTCGCGAACGAAACGTTCATCAGACGTTCGCAGTGGGGGATCGGATGCATCAAGCCCAAGAGATGTGGGTTTGATGACGATATTTCCGTAGTCACCCTTTTCCATGAGTGAGATCAGTTCGCTGTGGAATTTTTGCAACAGTCCGATGAGCTTGCTGTCACCGACATCTTCGACCATGACATCAAAAGACGTCAGAAATCCCTCCCTGCGAAGGTGTCGCGTTTTGCTCAGCACATCGGCCGCATCTTTTGCGGAAAGGACGACGATGTGACGCATGATCGGATAGAAAACAAAATAGAGTAGCCGATCGACGAGTTTCATTATTCGCTCGGTTAAGGTGAGCATAGACCCTCCATGAAGTAAAAGAATTCTCTCTTAGGACTATCATAGTCATCCTCGAGTGTCCAAGTGCGGGTGTTGCATTGCTTGTTCTGTGCATGAATAGAGCCATATTATCTTGTTGTCTGTCGGCCACTCATTTGAGGTCCGGTCGTAGAAAATGGAGAGGGGCACCGCACCGGATCTTGCTTCGGTCGGCCTCGTGCTTGCGGAGATTTTTGTATGTGAAATTGCTATACTTTTGGTATGGAAAATACTCAACAAGAGGGTGGAGGCCCTCGTGGCAGCTCATTTATTTCGCGCGTCAAAGCGCTTTTATCGGACAGTGTAAAAAAATATTATAAGCTGGGACTCATCATCGTAGTGCTCGCGGTCATGTGTGTCACAGTATTTTTTGTGGTGCTACAGAGGATGCCATCCGAGCTCCCCGGTGAGCAATATACGCTCGTTGCCGATAAGATCTCGCAAAGCGCTCCGATCACCGTCTTGCTCCCTCCTGATACAAATTTTTCAAATTTTGATCCAAAACAGGAGCTCGCCTTCTCGCCCGTGATCAAGGGCGAGTGGGAATCCCACGCGACCTCTTCAGAGAACAGGTATCGCTTTCTTCCCTCCGAAAAACTCACCGTCGGTGCATACTATCTTGTGACGCTTGATGCCCCCGAGCTCAAGATGGAAAAAATGTTCTCAGTGGATAAGGACCCTTCAGTACTCGCGATATTCCCGAAGCAAGAGGCTGAGGTTAATGAATACTCAAATATTACCATCATGTTCAGTCGTCCGATGGTTGCCCTCAGTGCGCTCGGAGAAAATGCTGATATCGTGCCCCCCGTTCTTATCACTCCTTATACAGAGGGGAGATGGAAGTGGATCACGACGCGCACGCTGCAGTTCATTCCGACGAAACGCCTCCTGCGCTCTTCTTCGTACACCGTGTCCGTGAAAGACGGGTTTCGCTCGCTCGATGGAGTTAGTGTTCCGGCATTTGCGCATGCTTTTACGACGCGCACGCTCAGCTATCAGTATTCCGGAGTGAACGACGCTTCCTTGCTCTCACTCACTCACGACCAGCCCGTCCGTATCTACTTCAATCAGCCGATTGATCTTGAAAAGACACGGTCACTTATCAGTGTTTCACGAACGGCATCGCTTCTCCCCGTGTCGTTTGTCGTCGCTTATGGAACGCGCAGTGTTACTGATGAAAAAACAGGAAAAACTCGGGATCTTACCGATCAATCGGTGCTTGAGTTATTCCCTGAAAAGGATAGGTACGGAAGAGCATATCTCTGGGACTTTGATGAAACATACGGAGTTGCACTATCGGGTGCAGTGCCGCTTGAGGGAGATATAAAACTCTCTGTGGCATTTAACCGATCTGTCCGGATCGCCCCCATTATCGAAAATGTATCTGCGGAGTCACCACGGAGCAACCTCGTGACGCCGGAGTTATTCGACCCCACTGGTACGCTCGTGATACGCGCGAGTGAGCCGATTGACCTGCATGCTTCGAATATTGCAGGGAAGGGAATACAAAAGCTGGAGTACGGTCAAAAGTGTCCGGAGCCGGCAGCCGGAGAAGAGGTTTCTTTAGACTTGAGGGATTGCGCAAAGGTCGATGATCAAAAAAGTATTCGCATCAGTTTCAACGCCGACGAATTTGTCCTCGGGGAAACGGCGGTGATCACGATGACAAAACTCGTGAATATGGACGGTATTGTGCTCAATACCGAATCGATCGTGAAAACATTTACCACCTTCCCTAAATTTACCGTGGTGCGCACGACACCGAAAACTAACGCGGTTAATGCGAGTCTCACCGCCGTGCAGATCTGTAGTACTAATCCACTCGTCGCACCGATCGAAGCTGAATTCTATAAGAAGATCCGCTCGAACATGATGATCGGTCTTTGGAATTGGGACGGTTCGTTCTTGGTCACAAAAGATTTCTATCGATCAGACGCATCATGCCCCTCGGGTACGTTTCAGACGACGATCCGATATGGACTCGTACCAAAATTTGGGTACGAGCTCACGCTTGATCTTGACGATCATTTTGGGCAGCACCTCTCGCTTGATCTGCGCTTTACCACCGCCGACGCTGATCCACTGGCGAAAGGGTTCGCTCATTTGCAGCCAACGGTGGTGATGACTCCGCCGGACCGTACGACGCTCACGTATGGCCTTGATTTCATGAATGCAATGGATATGACGATCTGCAGGGTCTCTGCGGAGATGATGCTCTCCTATCGCGCATTTCCCAAAGAGATCGAGGATGGACCATCCGCGTTTCACTGTATTGATAAAAAGACAAAGCATCTCGTGCTCCCCGAATCATATGCAACAAGAAAATACCTACGGGTTGATCTTCGCGACTTCTATCCGGATGCGATAGGAAATTATGTTGTTATTTTTTCTAATCCGGGCTATCGCAAGGTATCGCGTGACTGGAAGACCGATAAGCTTATTCTCGGCGGGCAGTTATTTGAAAAAACGTATGTTACCGTCACGCGGCTTGCGGTCGGTTCAAAACAAGTAGAACGCAGCGATGCATACTACGACCAGACGAACGGCGAACGTGATGCATTCATGAAGGGGAAGTGGCCGACGAATCTGTATTGGGTGAATGATTTTAAGAGTCTTACGCCGAGCATTGGCGCCGTGGTCACTCCGTATATTGCGGACCGCACAACCATGACAAAACTGACCGCATATCGCACGGATAACGAGGGTATCGCAACAACCCCTTCCGCGGATGACGTTATTGGTGCGGTTGTCACTGCGGATGGAGATAGCGCTGTCGTGAGCAATAAAAGCGATGCATTGTCATGGGCACAGAATGCGGGACCGGCGCGGCGTGAATATGTTTATACCGACCGTCCGATCTATCGTCCCGGAGATACGGTACACGTGAAGGGTATCTCACGTATCGGCTACGATGCGAAATTTGAGCTCGCACAAGGAAAGACAAAGCTCGAAATTCGTGATGCGAAATATGGGGTCGCACGAACGCTCGATCTTTCATTCAGCAAGAACGGCACATATGAATCATCGTTCGTCATCGATACAAAGGCGCCGCTCGGCTATTATTCGATTAGCTCGGATACCGGAGGCTATTGGTCATTTCAGGTCGAGGAGTACGTCGCACCACAGTTCAAGGTTGATGTTGCTCCGGATAAAGAAGAATACATTTCCGGAGACACTGCGGCTATCACTATCGCCGCGGACTACTATTTCGGTGTCCCGGTGCAAAATGGTGATGCGGAGTATCGGATCGTCGCACAGGATTATTATTTTGACCGTTATTCAGACGGCTACTTCAGTTTCGGAAGAGGTTGGTATGATAACGAAAATGGTTGGTATGGCGATCATTTTATTGCGTCCGGAAAACTGAAGCTTGCGAAAGACGGAAAAGGAGCGATCAGTAAGGAGTTGAATATTGATAAACTCTTTACCGGAAATTATAAAGAGGGAAGCAAGGTGGTGAGCATCTATGTCACCGTAAAGAACGAGAACGGACAATCAGTGACAAAGCAACAGTCATTTATTGTGCATCGTGGAACATTTTATGCGGGAATCTCCATGGATGAATATTTTGTCGAGTCGGGAAAGCAGGGGGTGGCACACATAAAGACCGTTGATGTCAAAGGGAAGCCTGTCTCAAGGGATGCGCTTACACTCAGCCTTGATAAGGTTGAGTGGAAGTCGTACAAACGTCAGGAAGTGGACGGGAATTTCTACTATCGCACTGAACGGGTGAAGGCCGCGGTGAGCAGTACAAAATTAAACACTGATGAGAGCGGCAACGGGAGTTACCAATTCACCGCAGGCGAGGCGGGGGAATATGAGCTTTCAATCATCGGGACTGACGAGCGAGGGAACGCTGTCACCGCACAATACCCGTTCTATGTTTCAGGGTCCGGAGCGATCAGTATTCGTCCGACCAATAACGCGACGCTCGAGTTGGTTGCGCCGAAGACGGATCTTGCCGTCGGTGCGACCGGGTCCTTCGTCATCAAGTCTCCGTATCCGCACGCAAAGGCACTTGTGACGCTCGCACGCGGCAGCACCTATCTCCACAAGGTGATCGATCTTGATTCACAGCTCACCGAGTATCGGTTCACCGCGACCGAGGAATATATCCCTAATGTCATCGCAAGCGTGCTGTTGCTCGCGCCGTTACCGGAAATGAAATATGGTGAAGTACGTTACACGGTCGGTGCAAAAGAAAAAGAATTAACGATCGAGGTCGTTCCAGGCAAGAAAACATATTTACCCGGTGAAGAGGTCAGCCTTGCGGTAACAGTGAAAGATGCGAACGGAAGGCCGGTGCAGGCGGAGCTTTCGCTTGCCGTTGTCGATATGAGCGTACTCGCCCTTGTTGGGAATCCCAAGAAACATCCGGTCACATTCTTCTATAATGGCGAACCGCTGACCATTCGTACTGCCATGAATGTGAAGAACGTGCTCAATATTGCGGAGATTCCCATAGGAACGAAGGGTGGAGGCGGAGGCGAGGACCTTGAGAAGAAAAAGCGCGGCGAGTTTCGTGACACCGCTTTCTGGGAGGGGGTGGTAGAAACGGACGCGAATGGAAAAGCAACCGCCACCTTTATGCTCCCCGACAATCTCACGCAGTGGCAAGTTGAAAGTGTCGGTGTTACTAAGGAAACCAAGATCGGCGTCGGATACAGTGATTTTACCGCACGCAAATCGATCATGGCGGTACCGCTCAAGCCGCGATTCATTCTACCCGGAGATAGTTTTGCGGTCGGTGGAACGATATTTAATGAGTCTGATAAGACGCAAAAATTGAACGTCTCCATCGTTGCACCCACGCTCACGCTCCCCGGCAGTCACGAGACGACGGTCGTCATCGAGCCGCATGCGTCGATAAGCATTTCATTTCCGGCCGTTGCCCCGGAAGCGGTCATAGAGGGGAGTCATGAGTTCACGCTACTTGTAAAAAATAATGAATATGAAGATGTTGTTGTGAACACCTTTCCGATAGAGCGCAATGATACGTATGAATTCACTGCAACTGCCGGACGTGTTACTGATGCGAATTGGAAAGAGCAGCTCTATCTGCCAAAGAATGTGATCGCCGACCGGGGTATGCTTACGCTCTCTCTCAGTGCAACGATGGCATCACTACTCGATAGTGCGGTAATGGGAATGATCATCTATCCGTATGAATGCAGTGAGCAGGTCGCAAGTAAATTACGTACGATCGCTATCGTGAAGCAAAATGCGCAGTTGTTCGGTACCGGGACACCGATGCTGCCGGAAAGAGTGACGGTTGGTACGGAGACGTTTACCATTGACCAGATCGTGGAGAATGGATTGGCGAAACTCTATCAAGCTCAAACACCGGATGGCGGAATGCCGTATTATGCCAACCTCGCACCCGACTTTGGTGTGACGCTTGAAACGCTTGAAACGTATATTGATCTGAAAAAAGCAGGCTATAAGATCGATGCAGACAAGCTCACGCAATCGGCGCAATATGTATTCAATTACATTAATTATCCGCGCGCGGATCATCAGCTTTCGAGTGAAGATATCATCGTGAGTTCCTATGTGTTGTCGAAGGTCGAAGCCGCTCGTTTCTCGAGTCCCGCAATGCGCGAAAAACTGCTCGCGTACGCTGGCGATAAAGCGTTCATCCAAAATGGTTTAAGTACGCCCGCGCTCGCGTATCTTGCGATACTCGCGGCAAAAGAAAATTTTGGCATGTTTGCCTCGTCACGTTTGTTCGCGGAATTCGAGAACAGAAGCAATATCGATGCGCGCGGGACCACGATAAAGGCGAATACGGCAATGCCGTCACGATTTGCCGAAAGTGCGATCGTCGACACCGCGCTTGCGCTCAAGGCTTTCTCTGAGGCAAAGCGGGATTCACCGCTTTTGGAGGGGTTTGTTCGCGCATTGAAGACCGGAAGGTCGTACGATGGCGGATGGGCTTCGACGTATAACTCAATCATCGCGATCGACGCAGTGACGGAATATCTGAAGCTGACGAATGAAGCGAATGCACACATGAGTGTCGCTCTCACGCTTGATGGAACCCCGCTGCTCTCTCCGACATTCAATAAGGCGAACATACTTACAACTTATGCGACGACCGTGCCGATGAGCGCACTCAAAAAAGGGGAGAGTCAGATAGTGCAATTTCTGAAAAAAGACCTCGGACTCACTAACGATGCGTATTACTACGACATGCTGCTGCGGTACTACCTTCCCGCCGCGTCGATCGCTCCTCGCGATGAGGGTTTCAGTGTGGTGCGCGCACTCTATCGAGCGGATGATGTCGAGTTCGCACACCCGGTGAGTGAGGCGATGCAAGGGGATGTTCTGCACGGGCGGATCACAGTGAGCGTTCCCGTGTCCCGTTTTCACGTTGCGATCGAGGACCGCATTCCCGCGGGAACCGAGATCGTGAACCAGCGTCTTGCCACCGAAGATCAGAGTTTGGAAAATGATACCGCTCCGTCTTCTCGATTCGGCATGGACGGGAGAATGCTCGGTGCCGGATCAAAGCTTGAGCAGCGTCTTGCCGCGATCTTTTCCTTCGGCGGAAGGTCGATCGGACCGAACAGGGAAACAGACGGGATCTTGAGTGATGATATGTATGGCAACAGGAACATGGTACTCCGTCCGATATATCCCTCGGCCGTCGAGGCCCATGATGATCGTCTCTTTGTGTATGTGGACGAGCTTCCAGCCGGTGAATATGTCTATGACTATTATCTGCGCGTGCTCATTCCCGGAACATATCAACACCTTCCGCTTGTGGTGAGTGAGATGTATACGCCGGAAAATTTCGGCCGCACCGCGGGTGGCATTTTCACGGTCGTTAAGAAGTCGGAGTAGTCGCCCCAGGTCGAGAAAAGAGCACATGAACACCTGTGCTCTTTTTTGTTTTGTTGATGTACCTCATGATCAATTCGTCACGCGGATGCGGAGCGTGTCGACGAGGCTGCCTTCCGACTCACGCGCACTTACAACATATTCTCCCGGTCCATCCGGTGACCAGAATACTTTTTCTCCTTCCCCGAGCACTTTCCCGTCTATGCTCCACGAAAGAGCGCGCTTTGCGCGAAGTGGTATGCTCATTCCCGGCTGGTACAAAAGTACATCCCTATCATGCGGTTCGAGTATGACCTCGTTACCCCTCATGATGAGGCGGGAATATTCCACATCATCACCAGGCAGTCCAAATGAGCGACCCTCCTGTGTCTCAGCATCAACAATCGCATTCGCATCAAATGGCTGCTGCGTGATGTCTCCGCGCGCTTTGAGCAGTGTCATGACATCGCTCCAGATCCTTCCTGCGCCTCGTGATCCTGTGAGAAGGTCCATCGGTTTATTGTCGCTATTGCCGATCCATACGACGACAACAGTGTCCGGCGTATATCCGACGGTCCAACTGTCGTGATAGTCATATGATGTTCCTGTTTTGACCGCATAGTTTGTGAAAGGAAGATCGAGATTGCTTTCAAGACCAAATTGTTCGACCCCCATCAGTCGGTCCGAGAGCATTTTATTAATGAGTGCTGTTGTCGTCGCGCGGAGTATCTGTTTTACGCTGCCAACCGATGTCGACATGGGGATCTCTACCGGAATTCCTTTTATGAGTTCAAGTGGCGCCAAGACGCCGTTTCGCGGAAAGACGGTGAAATAATGTGCGAGTAAGAGCGGATTCATTTCAAGCCCGCCGAGCGCGACGGAGAGTTGGTAGGTATCGAATGATTGGCGCGGGATGAACCCAAGTGTGTTTTTCATGAAGGAGCCGAATCGGTCGATGCCGTCGAATTGCAGTGCTCGTACGGCGGGGACATTCAGGCTATTCGAAAGTGCGTAATGGAGTGTGACATCCCCGCGGTAGATCCCATCGTAATTTTTTGGATAGAACGCATAGCCAGTACCAATTTCGTAGCGATATTCAGTGTCATCGATAATGGAATACGGACGTGCTCCCGCCTCGATTGCTTCTCCATAGATAAACGGCTTCCAAGTGGAACCGATCGGACGAGGCGCAAGTGCCATATTAATCTGGTTCCCGTCGATCGCACTATACGGATCCGGTGTTCCGACAAGTGCGAGTAGCTTGTTTGACTCTTCCTCACTTCCGAGTTTAATGACCACGACGGCGGCATTGCCGACACTTGCGAATTGCTTCGTTCCCAGTCGATTACTCACGATCGCTCGTATCGTTGCCGTGAGTTCCCGGTCGATGGAGAGCGTGCAGGTGTTGCCACACTCCGTAAAAGCAGAAAGCGAGGCGATCTCAAACAGGGCAGGGTCTTTTCTTTGCTCTCGGAGTGAGCGCGGAATGCTTGTGTATGCTGCAATGTCGGTCACGTTGAGACGCCTGCCGAGATTGGTTGCACGCACGGTGTTTCCCGCACTTCCCGGTTGAAAGGATGGGGCACTAAGGAGTGCGATCAGTCGAACGATCTCTCCATCGGTAAGCAGGGCGGTGCTTTTTCCAAAATAATATTGTGCCCCTCCCTCGATCCCTTCGATCTGATTTCCGAAATATGCACTGCTCAAATACATTGTGAGTATCTCTTCCTTTGGAGTGTAGAGTTCAATCGCGAGGGCATAGAAGACCTCCGCGAACTTGTTCGCGACAGAGCGTTCATTCTCATGACCCAGGAGATTTTTTACCAATTGCTGTGTGATCGTACTCCCGCCGGTATGATCCCCGTACATGAGTGTATGAAAAAGACTGCGTATGATGCTGCCGGGATTTATTCCCGGATGCTTATAGAAAAATCTGTCCTCTTTCCGTATGATGAGCTCACGCACACGCTCTGTACTCGATCCAATGGTCATGAAGTGGCCCTTTTGGTTCGGTAAACGCTGAAGGAGGTCACCATTTTGATCGAGTACTTGTTTTGAGATCTCTCCTTCGTACGCGGCATGAAGTGTAGTATTCATTTCTCCGGCAGAGACCAAGACAATAAGGAGTATCGCCAAAAGCGCAACGAATAGACCGTTCCTTCTTTTTTTTACGCGTTGGAAAAAACCCGGGGTTGCCTGAATTTCCATGATGCTCTCAGTCTAACTCGTGTCACAAAATAGTCCCAATAGCACTCCTCGCATGTTCATGTTGTCGCCATGACTTTTGTGCTGTTGTTTGATAGCATTTTTGCATGAAGAAAATAGCGGTACTTTTTTTAAGCGCGTTCCTACTTAATGTTGTTTGGGAGAACCTCCATTCATTTCTGTATGAAAGTTATCAGGGTGGAACGATTACCGAGTTTATATTACTGCGCGCATCACTTTTTGATGCGATAGTGGTAATGCTTTTTGTGACACCATTTTTGTACGTAGCCTATTTGAAGAAACGAACATGGCTCATCATTGTCATGGGTGCCCTGATCGCGATCACGAACGAGTGGTATGGGCTCAGCACTGATCGCTGGTCCTACAATTCCCTCATGCCTATTTTGCCATTCTTGCACACAGGACTCACACCTACCCTACAGCTCGGACTACTTGGTTATCTGGTGTTTCGGGTACAGCAAGACATTTTGAACGACTAGGTTGGACCCAGTCGACGATGATCACTTATTGTTCAGCGGGGAGATTTTCTTATGTAGGATTGGTATACTGTGCGCATGATATACAGTGAATTTTTGGCGGCGCTAACGGATTGCCCTTTTTGCGCCACTTCGCACCGCGTTGTTGCAGAGAATGAATATGCATTTCTTACTTATGCCATTGCACCTTATCGCCCGGATCATCTTTTGGTCATTCCCAAACAACACATCGAGCATGTGCTCGAACTTTCTAAAGCAATCACGGATGACCTCGATTCACTGCAACGAGCAGGCTTACGCATGTTGAATAAATTGGGGCACGAGAATGTCACATTATTGGTTCGTGAGGGAATGGGGTCGGGGAAGAGCATTCCCCATCTGCATTATCATCTCATCCCCGATATTCTCTTGGGGGATACTGAGCGAAACGGTAAGGAACGATCGGTACTCGCTGATGATGAAATAGACAGCCTTGTTTTCCGACTTATGTCTGCCTTATGAAAATTCACTTCGTCTGTCGCGGAAACACGTATCGCAGTCGATTGGCTGAGGCATATTTTAACTCACTCGTTATCCCGGACTGCTTCGCTGTTTCGAGTGGTATTGCGGCCCTGCGTAACCTTAACGGTCCGATAACCACTTATGCGGCGAGGATCATTGCCGCGCATGGGTTCACCCAATACGGAAAGATCGGCTGGACGCAATCTACAAAAGAAGACCTTGAGGCTGCGGATATTGTGGTATTCATGAATGCGGACGTGTATCGGGACTGTTGCGCAATCATCGGTCCCGTGATGCAAAGGTTTTATGTTTGGAGCGTGGAAGACGTCACGCCGGAGGAATTTGATGTGAACACCATAGAGGGGCTCGCTGACGCTGCTTTTGCTGAAATAGTCAACGATACTAACGCTTTAGTCGAGGTGCTGCTTGGTGAAAAATAGTACGCGGATGCTATACTGGATGCTATGACCGATCAAACACCACCCATAGCCATTACCGGTCTTACCTCCCAGGAGGCCGAAGAGCGTCTCGCAAAATACGGGGAGAATGTCATCTATCACCGCAAGCGTTTGCGTCCGATCATCGCGTTCATCAAGAAGTTCAATAGCCCGCTCCTCCTGCTTTTGATCGGAGCTTCTGTTATTTCTTTTTTTCTCGATCAGCAAGTCAACGCAGCGATCATCATTTTTATGGTCGTTCTTTCTGCGACACTCGATTTTTTGAACAGTTATAAATCGGAGAAAGTTGCTGAAAAATTGCTCACTCAAGTAGCGACGACTGCGACTACATTTCGTGATGGACAAAAGAAGGAAGTTTCTTTTCATGCACTGGTGCCCGGGGATATCGTTGAGTTTTCAGCAGGGGATGTTATTCCTGCGGACTGCGTGATCTTGTCTGCCGATGATTTTTTTGTAAATCAGTCTGCGCTCACTGGAGAGTCGTTTCCCGTCGAGAAGCACGTGTCTACGGTGCCGCCGCAATTGGACATGGCGATCACGTTGGGTGATGAGACTGCAGTCTTCATGGGGACATCGGTTGTGACGGGGTATGCCGTTGCGATGATCATGCATACTGGTGTGAATGCTGAATTCGGAAAGATCGCGGAACGACTTTCTGCAAATGAGGAAGAAACTAATTTTGATCGAAGCTTGAGACAGTTCAGTGTATTCATCATGCGTTTGACTATCGTTATGGTGGTCATTGTCTTTGCGCTCAATTGGTATTTTGGACAAGAAATATTTGATTCATTTCTTTTTGCTGTTGCGATCGCAGTGGGGCTCACCCCCGAACTGCTCCCCGTCATCATGTCGGTCGCACTTTCTCACGGTTCGATGGTGATGGCGAAGAAGAAGGTCATCGTGAAGAATCTCGCCGCGGTACAAAATTTCGGGAGTATGGATATCTTGTGTACCGATAAAACGGGAACATTGACGAAAGACCGGATCGAGCTGGTCAAATGCGTCGATATGGCGGGGGTTGATTCCG
>MHLM01000003.1:35705-110150 GCA_001821395.1 Candidatus Lloydbacteria bacterium RIFCSPHIGHO2_02_FULL_50_18
GTTGCACGCATATCTGAGCAGCGTCTTTCATACCGCTCGAAAAAGCCCGCTTGATGTCGCCATTCAGGGGCATGGGAAAATGCTTACTGACGGATATTTGAAGGTTGACGAGATCCCGTTCGACTTTGAGCGCAAACGTGATTCTGTCGTTATCGACCGTAAGGAGGAACGCCTCATGGTGACAAAGGGCGCACCCGAGGGACTTCTTTCGATCGCTTCTTGGGTGTTGAAAGGTATGGAGCGAATTGCCTTTACTCCGGAGATGGCAATCGCAGCGCATGCCGAATATGATCGCCTCTCCGCTGATGGTTTTCGCGTGTTGGCAATCGCGGTGAAGACACTCCCCAAAGAGGATCGAGCGACATATGCGCGCAACGAGGAAGAAGGGATGACCTTTCTCGGTTTTGCCGCTTTTCTTGACCCCCCAAAGCAGAGCGCGCGCGCCGCACTTGAAGAGCTCCGCGCACTTGCCATTGAGGTCAAGATCATCACGGGCGATAGTGAGATACTCACCGGCCGCATTTGTCGAGATTTGGATATAGTAGTCAAAGGAATGATCACGGGAGCAGCGCTTGATCTGCTTTCTGATGAAGAGCTTGCCGCACAGATTGATTCTTTGACCATATTTGCGCGTGTCTCGCCGAAACAGAAGGAACGTATCGTGAATATCTTGCGTAAAGCCGGGCATACCGTCGGGTATATGGGTGACGGCATCAATGATGCACCGGTACTCAAGGCTGCGGATGTCGGGATCTCCGTCAATAATGCGGTCGATGTGGCCAAGGAGACCGCGGATATCATTCTGCTCACTAAAGACCTGCACGTGCTCAAGGACGGTGTCGTTGAGGGCAGAAAGACATTTCAAAATACATTGAAATACATAAAGATGGGCTTTAGTTCGAATTTCGGCAATATGTTCTCAATGGTAGGTGCCTCTGTCGTATTGCCGTTCTTTCCAATGTTGTCTTCGCAGATTCTTTTGAATAATTTTCTTTACGACCTCTCTCAAACAACACTCCCAGGAGACAAGACAGATTTGGAGTCGATCAAGAAGCCGTTGCAATGGAATATGCGTGAATTTTCCAAATATATTATTGTGTTTGGGATCGTAAGCTCATTGTTTGATTTCTTCACATTTTATCTTCTCTATGTTGTTCTCCATCTTAATGAATCACAATTTCAAACAGGGTGGTTCATTGAATCGATCGCAACACAGATACTTGTTATTTTCGTGATACGAACAAGACGCGTACCATTCTTTAAGAGCGCTCAGAGTCGTTATGTTGTTGGGAGCGTATTCGCAGTGCTCACCTTTGCATGGGTGATCCCCTATACTCCGCTTGGTGCTATTCTCTCGTTTGCGCCACTTGCCCCGATGACGCTACTCTTTATTGCTGGAATTGTTGTCGCGTATCTTGTGATCGCGGAAACGGCAAAGTATTTCTTCTATCGTACCTTCCCTCTCGCACCGTAGTCGCGCAAGCAGGAATTCGTTAGCGCATTTTGATCGTCTTGATCTCGCGCAATAGTTCTTCAAGGGAACGTTCAATCTGGTGGATCTTCGCCATTTCGATCCCATCACCCTCCTCGCTTTTCTCGAAGTCTTCACCAAGGTCTTCAACGTTTTCTTTGATGTTCTCAACGTCTTCACTGATCTCCTTTGTGTCCTCTTGGATCTCCTCGATATCTTCACTGATCTCTTTTGTATCCTCTTGGATCTCTTCAATATCCTCTTGGATGCCTTCAACGTCTTCACTGATCTCCTTTGTGTCCTCTTGGATCTCTTCGATATCCTCGCTCACTTCAGCGATCTGGAGTGCCTGACGATTCACGGACATTTGGATGAAAATGGAAAGGTAAATAGCCTCAAGCGACACGACGGTCGTCAGGATAAGCATTATTTCCTCAAATGAAAATCCAAATAACTGCAGACTGAATATGCCGACAAAAAATATCGAATGAAAGACGAGTGAGGGGAGTGAGCCGATGGAGTTCGTTGCCCCGATCGCGATACGCTCGAGCATGGAAGTGCGCTCCTCGACATCAGCTATTTTAGGTTGCTGCGCTTTTTTTGTCATGTTCATTTGCATTATAGTCGCTTCGTTCATCTCCGTCTATGCGGCTTTTCTTTTTTGTTTATGATGCTACACTTTAGAGATGAATAATCATGAGATTCCGGAGGAATATGGTCGAATCATCGCGCACGACAAGGATATCGCCGATTCACGGCTGACCCCGCGTCTCGTAGGAGCAGAGATTCCCGTATCGATATCTCAAGAATTGGTCGAGGAGGCTGATCATTTCCTGGCGCTCCACGATGTTGAATCGGGCGACCGGCTTACTGCGCTGCTCGAGGAATTGGATACGGCGGTTGCGATCGATAATGACCCTCGTGCCAGAGAGCTGATCCGGGCGCTGAAAGAAAGATATCGTCTGGAAGCTTTCTAGTCCCTATTTTTTAGGTAAGAACATGGGGCGTTCCTCCGCATATTTTTTGCAGATCTGTTTCATCAGTGACGGCGATGTGAAGATCATGCCGGAGATCATCTGTACGATATCCGCACCGGAACGGAATTTTTCCATCGCGTCCTCGGGTGAAAGGATCCCGCCCGTACCGATGATGGTGAACCGGTCGCCGAAATGTTCGCGCGTGTAGCGAATGAGCGCGTTGCTGCGCAGGAAGCACGGTTTTCCCGAAAGGCCACCACGGAATTCCTTCGGCGCATCTTCGGGGAAATCGAGTTCATTGTAATTTTTGTTCAGATTACCGCAGATCACGCCATGGATACGGAATTTGTCTGCGATGCGAAGCAGCGCATCAAATTCGGGAGTGGGGAGATGGATTGGCATTTTGAGATAGATTGGCTTTGTACAGGGGATCGTCTCGAGTCGTGTCAGGAGCTTCGTGAGTGGCTCAGGGCTTGTGAACGCCTCCCCAGCAAATGCGTTCGGACAGGAGATGTTGATCGTATAATAGTCGCCAATGTTTGCGTCATTCAGTTTTTGAAAAGATAAGGCGAAATCATTGATCCCTTCTTCGGTATTGGTGCAGCTCTCTTTTCGATTTGTGCGAGCTATCGAGATCCCGATGACGAAGCCCGGAGTGTGCGGTGTTTTTTTGAGTCTTGTGATGAGGGCATCGACGCCGTTATTGCGCAGCCCTTTGTAAACGATCATGCTCTTGTTGCGAATGAGTCTCGTCATGCGTGGAAGCGGATTTCCTTCGCAGGGGTAAGCGGTGATCGAGCCGATCTCTTCTCCCCCGAACGAGAGATGCCGGAGGATGCGCGTGAGTCGTCCATCTGAATCAAAACCCGCGGAGAGTAAGACCGGGGTTTGGTAGGTGACACCGTTCACTGTTTTTGAGATATCCGCGCCGTGGTATTCATAGAGTGATGCAATGAGCGCGCGGGTCAGCGGGTTGGAGCCCATAATTTCTCCCATGAATAAGAATACCGCATGCGCATTATCAGGTGATAATTTGAAGATGAGCGGCTTTGCTGCGCGATACAGTGAGTGCATGATGTCCATAAAAGTGGAGTTCGTGACCACGGGGCCTTGAATAATACGTAAAGTATAGCGCAGATAGAAACGAATGCTATTGCGGTTTTGCGTGGTGTTGTGTCCTTTTGCGTCATTTAACAGACGGAGTGTTTTTTCGTTCAAGTTACGTATAAAACGTTGTATTCATTGGCCTGTTGGCATATTGACAATCGGGTGAGAGAAGAAGAGTGTGAGACGTGGAGTCGTGCACTTTGAGAATTCTCAATAGGAGGAAACAATGATACGTATTCGATTTGCAGGTAGAGGCGGGCAAGGTGGAAAAACCGCAGCCGATCTGATGGCGATGATGTACTACGGTACGGAAGGAGAGGAAGGAAAATTCCCTTACGTGAGTGCGACGACGACGTATGGACCGGAGCGCAGGGGTGCCCCCGTCGATTCGTTCGTTCGTCTCGGCACAAGCGAGATCCGAGAACTCGGTCCGTTCGGGAATCCCGACATGGTCATCGTGCTCGACGGAACGCTTGCGGATGATCCGAAGTTGAATGTGGCAAAAGGTCTCCACGACGGAGGCATTCTCCTCATCAACGCGAAACGTTCCCCTTCCGAATATGTTGACTTTTGTCGGCGTTTTCGTGTGTTTACCGTCGATGCGAGCGGTATCGCCGTGGCCCATGGCCTCGGAACCCGCGCGACGCCGATCGTGAACACCGCACTCTTGGGCGCTTTCGCGCGCGTGAGCGGGCTCGGTTCTATCGACATTCTTGTCGCGTTCATCGGATCAGAAATGAAAAAAAAGATCGACGCGAACAAACAGGTTGCGATCGCTGCTCATGTGGCGGTTTCCGGAATTGAAAAGGAGTAAGTCATGAAAAAGAAAACAGGGCTTGATTTTGTATCTTGCTCGTCGACCAACATCCCACCGGTGAAGACCGGATCTTGGCGTGTCGTTACCCCTTCGTTTCACGAGCGTACTTCTCCCTGCACGGACTTGTGTCCTTGTGCGGAGAGTATTCCCGCGTGGATGGACCTGGTAGCAAAGCGAGCATTTGAAGCCGCATGGCGCGAACTCACAAAGGAAAATCCGTTTCCGCTCATTTGCGGAAGGGTGTGTTATCGCTTCTGCGAAAAGGAATGTAATCGTGTCGGTATCGATGACCGCGTGTCGGTTAACGCCGTTGAACGCTTCCTTGGTGAATATGCGGTGACGCATGAATTGTCTCCGACGGTTTCGCCCGACGGCAGGCTTCGCGCGGTGCGCATTGCCGTCATCGGCGGCGGCCCCGCAGGTCTTTCGGCGGCGCATTTTCTTGCGCGTGCGGGGTGCTCGGTACGGGTGTTCGACGAGAATAAGGAACTCGGCGGTGTGTTGCGTTATGGAATCCCTGAATATCGCATGCCAAAAGAGTTGCTTCGTCGTGAGATCGCGAACATGGTGACCGGACTCGGAGTTGAAACGTCCTTCAGCGTGCGTATAGACAAACACTTATTCGAACGTATGCACATGGAGTATGACTACGTCGTTGTTGCACTCGGTGCACACAAGGAGAAAACGCTTTTCGGCGGCAGTGCGCGAAAGGGCGCGTTCGCCACAAGGGACGGCCTTCATTTTTTGTCGAGCATTTCGTCAGGTACATTGGTCCGCCTTTCGGAGTATGTGAAGCACGTTTGTGTCATCGGCGGCGGCAATACTGCGATCGATGCTTCGCGCAGCGCACTTCGACTAGGCGCATCAAAGGTGACGATCGTGTATCGGCGCACTGAGACAGAAATGCCCGCACATAAGGATGAGATCGAGGCTGCAAGACGCGAAGGTGTTGAGTTTGTCTTTCTGACGTCCCCGAGATCTGTTGTCATAAACAATAACGGACAGTGGGTCATTGAATGCGTTAATACGACGCTTGGTGAAGCGGACGAAAGCGGACGGCGCGCCGCGCAAGAGGTTGTCGGATCATCGTTCACGATGGAGTGCGACCTTGTTGTTTCTGCCGTGGGTGAAGAGGCAGATATTTCTGAGGTTGTTCCGGATGTCTATCATGCACAAATATGTCGGGATGATTACGACGGGAAAGTCGTATATGTCGGCGATGTGTTGTATGGGCCCCGCTCCGTCAGCGAAGCGATCGCCTCGGGGAAATCTGCCGCACAAGGCATCATCGATAAGGTGACCGGACTCTCGTGCAAGGTTCCGTCTAAGGAAGTCGTTCGAGAGAGTGAGATCAAGTTCCACTATCTCAATGCGCGGCGGAAGGATCCGAGCATCCGGAACGAGAAGAAACTTTCTCGCCGGGAGTTTGCGGATTTTGCGGAAACCACCAAGACCATTTCTCAGAAAATGGCGGTGACTGAAGCATCCCGCTGCATCAATTGCGGAACGTGTATCGCCTGTGACCGATGTCTCAACTTTTGTCCGGATTACGCGATCACCAAACGAGTCGACGGAAAATACTCTATCGATCTCGATCATTGCAAGGGCTGCGGTCTGTGCGCAGATGTTTGCGAGCGGAGCGCAATTCGCTATGGAAAGGATGGGTCAGATGAGTAAACATAACGTTCTCATGGGGAGCAGGGCTGTGGCGGAAGCTGTGGCGCTGGCTAGCCCGAAAGTGATCACCGCATATCCGATCACCCCGCAAACCGGCATCATTGAATCATTGTCGGTACTGAAGGAGTCGGGAAGATTACCTGGATGTGAGTTCATCACCGTTGAATCGGAGCATTCCGCAATTGCGGTGCTTGTCGGTGCGGCGCAGACGGGTGCGCGTTGCTTTACGGCAACGTCGTCCCACGGGTTATTCTATATGTATGAAGTGCTGCACTGGGTTGCCGGAGCGCGTCTTCCCATCGTGATGGTGAACGCGAATCGTGCGGTCGGTGCGCCATGGAACATTCAGAGCGACCGAACCGACGGACACGCGACAAGGGATACGGGGTGGCTCCAGCTTTATTGTGAGGACCACCAAGAGGTATTCGATTCGACCTTGATGGCATTTCGCATCGCGAGTCAAACGTTGCTTCCGGTCATGGTCAACTTGGATGGGTTCTATCTGACCCATACCAGTGAGCCGGTCGCGCTGTGCTCGAAGGAAGAGGCGGATGCCTTTCTCGGTCATACGCGCATGCCTCATGCGATCGACCCCAAGAAGCCATGTTCGATTAGTGCCTCCGGTACAAGTGATTACTATTTCCGAATAAAAGAGGAGATGGCAAATGCGCAGCGTGATGCGGGACGCGTGATCGCCGAGGTTGGCGATCGTTTCGCGAAACACTTCGGACGAAGACATCGTGCGGTTGAAACATATCGCATGGAGGATGCGGACATCGCGCTCGTGATAACGGGAAGTACGACCCGTATTGCTCGTGATGCAGTGGATCAGTTGCGTCTACGAGGCGTCAAGGTCGGGATCGTGAAGTTCTGGTCATTTCGGCCATTTCCCGCTCTCGAATTGCGACTTGCGCTTGATCACGTGAAGAAGGTCGTCACCTTTGACGTGAACCAATACGATATCGTTCTTTCGGAAGTCCGCAATGCGCTCTACGGGCGGACAACCCCGGTCTTCGGCTTTACGGTCGGAGTTGGCGGTGCCCCCATACCGGTCAGTGTATTCTCCGGTATCGTCGATGAGGTAGCGATGTTGGATGCTCCCAAGGAGTCGTATTCACTCTGGCGCGGAGTAGCGCCGGTCACGGTCGTGATCGAACCGAAGGTAGAGACACTTCCGATGCCGGTGAAAAGTTCCTCTCAATTCCTGAGTCCAGGGCACCGTGCATGCGCGGGCTGTACCGCGTCACTCGTGATGCGGCATACGCTTGATGTGCTCGGAAAAACGACACAGGTCGCGTTACCGGCATGCTGCTGGTCGATCATTGCGGGTCCCAATCCGTACACACCGGTCCGCGTTCCTCTGGTGCATTGCCCGTTCGAAACAGCGGCGGCAACTGCATCAGGATTGAAGCGTGCGGCGACTGCGCTCGGGAAAGATATCACCGCAGTTGCATTTGCCGGTGACGGTGGAACATTCGATATCGGACTTCAGGCACTCTCGGGTGCGGCGGAACGTGGCGAAAAGATCGTGTATATCTGCTACGACAATGAGGCATACATGAACACGGGCGGACAACGCTCCAGCTCATCACCGCTTCATTCCGCGACAAAGACCACCCCCGGTGGAAAACCCGAGACCAAGAAGAATATTCTTGAGATCGTGGCTGCACACAATGTGCGCTACGCGGCGACCGCATCGATCTACAACCTCGCCGACTTCAAGATGAAGCTTGCGAAAGCGAAACGGTACGCAAAAGAGGGGTTTTGTTTCATTCATGTGATCGCTCCGTGCAATCCGGGTTGGGGCATCGACCCCTCACAGTCGCTCCGTATGGCGCAATTGGCCGTCGAGACGAACATCTTTCCGCTGGTTGAAGTGGAATGCGGGAAGTGGCGTATTACGTATCGTCCGGAGAAAGTGGTCGACCTTACGGAGTATCTTGCTCCGCAGGGAAGATTTGCGAAGCTGACTCCGGAAGAGATCGCGGAGGCCAAGCAGCATGTTCGCCTCTATTGGGAAAAACTCGAAAAGTTGGAAAAGCTTTTTTAACGCTTGTGTTCTAAGCTCCGCTATTGCGGAGCTTTTTTCTTTATAAAGAAAGTGAGCTTTGCGGTTTACAACCCGTCTTACCTTACCTATAATCCGAGTACGATGAAGATCGCACCTACACTTTTTGTTGCTATTTCGCACCGTTGCGCTGTGCGACCATAATATATGGACGGCATATTGCAATGTTCACGTTATGCGTTCGGGCCGAATCGGCTGCATTACTGCGGGCCCGACAGTAATAGTCAGCTCTACGCAAACATCAAAGAGAGCGCCGTCGATCCCGATCTGACGCGCATTCTTTCGCAATTTGAGACGATGTATCCATATCTCAGGCATATCGCCGCCGCAAATCACGTGAAGGATCCGCTTGATGCACGCTGCGTCGAAGCATACTGGATAGGGAATGAGCTCCTTGACCACGTGGACAAGCAGCTTTTTTACGAACATCTCGTCGACGGACTCGGACTCAAGAAAAAACTTGGAAAGTCATTTGCGATCGTTGAAGACAAGGTCGGTCTGGGCGCGGTGCCGCATCATTCATTTCATGTGCTCGATATCTGGCAGAGGACCGGACGTGTTGAACGCGAGCACACACTCGAGAGCATGGATGATTGCCTCGTCTCGACGGGGGTAGTAGAAAGCGTTGCCGGTCCGTTTATCAGCGTCGCACGCGTGCCGCTCTTGTACGAGAACAGAAAATTACTGCTCGGTGCTCCCGTGACGCGCCGCTATGCGCGGAAGCTTGAGTCGGATTATGAGATCGAGCAGTTAAAGCAGGGCGACATCGTGACGATTCATTGGGGGGTCATCTGCGAGCGCATTAGTACGCGGCAGGCCGCGATGCTTCGGAAATATACGCAGCATCATATCGCGCTCGCCAATCTTACTATTTGATATCGTGACACCATTATCTATCCACATATTTGGAAATCCTGATATCGCGATGGACGCGACACCGCTTCGCATCATGCCGCGGCTTGCCCTGCGATTTTCTGACACATGCTTTATTGCACTTGATCCGAATGAGGAGTGGGATATTCCCGATCCCTTCGTGCTCATCGATACCGTCGTCGGACTTTCTGATATTCATATCTTTCGCTCACTTGATGAATTCGGCGCGTCGCCCACAGTCTCTATGCACGACTTTGATGCGCTGTTTAATCTGCGCTATCTCGCAAAATTGGGAAAGCTCAAGAGCGTGCTGGTGATCGGTATTCCTCCCGAAATGTCGGATGACGACGCCTTCGCGAAAGTAGTGTCAGCGCTTATTGAGCTGCTTCGTACGCCAACGGCTTTGGACGAAGGCCAAAGAGCGCAATGAGCCAGCTCACAACGAAGAGTGCGGCAAGCCAGTAACCGAGGTCATCGATATTCAGACGCTGCACGAGTGAAAAAAATTCGCCAGTGAAATGAAATCGCTCTGCGAGTAGCCGCGACCCGACGACCACTCCGATCGAGAGTGCCGATAGGGCAGAAAGCAGGGTGACATTGATGCCGTAGAGCAGCCTCTTTTTTTCGTCGAAGACCCCCCATGCGTAGATACCCAGCATGAAGAGTCCGTTCACGGTATCGAGGAGCGTCATGCCGGCCATAAAAGCGAGCGGGAGAATAAGCACGGCCACGGGGGGGATGCTTTGTACTGCGACGGCGGATATCGCAAGCAGTCCGATCTCCGTTGCGGTGTCAAATCCAAGTCCGAAGAGAAATCCGATGAAATACATTTTATAACTGGTATCGACCATCTTGATAAGTGGGCGAAATATTTTTTCGATCGGGCCACCTAAGTGCATGTGTCCATGATAGGAATTTTCTTTTCCCGCATTAACGCTACTTAGCGCGCGTATCAGCTTGAAAAGTACGAACAGATTGATCGTGCCGATGAGGATGAGGAAGAGCGATGACACCGAGGCGCCAATGATGCCGCCCACCGCTTTCAGCGATTCAAATTTGCCGTTGGTGAATGAAGAAAAGAAGACAATGGCAATGGTGAGCAGGAATACGATGGTGGAATGGCCAAGCGAGAAGAACGGTCCGACACCGACCGACGGTTTTCCGCGGTACAGGAGTCGGCGGGTGACGTTGTCGATCGCCGCGATATGGTCCGCATCCATTGCATGCCGCAGTCCGAATCCCCACGAAAGCAGTGCAAGCCCGGAGAGGATGGGATAGTGGGCACCCAGCATGATCGTTGCGATCCCGATCGCGATGTTGAGCATAATGAGCGAAGCGAGAAGGAGCGCCCCGCGTCGGACGGACGGTTGCGCAGTCGCTCCGAAGATGTTGGTGCAGAGTATCGTGCGGAATTTTGAAAAAAGAGCTATTTTCTCTATTTTGTCTGTTGAGCTCATGTGGGAAATATTGTATCATCCAAGGCTATGAAAGGCGCCTGGGTGTATGCTGACCCCATCCTTTGATGCTTCATTTTTTGAATGGAAGAGCAGTCGGGAAACGTATCTCTGTAGTGTTTGTGAGCTAGCATGTACGGCGGATGACAGAATTTAGCCAGCATTTACTTAATATTTTATGTGTGGTACTGTTTTTCGAGCAATAAGCACATTAACTGGAGAAAATTATGAACGATCTCGACTATATCAAAAAACTTCCATTGGCATACCTGAAATACCTTCCGCGCATCACCGGTCACGCACTTGTCCTTGGGGGTAGTGGTGGGATCGGCAGTGAGATCGTGCCCGCTCTTGTCGCATACGGTGCAAGTGCGGTCTCTGTCGCGTATGGTCGGAATAAAGCGGCTGCAGAAGCATTGCAGAAAGAATTGCGCGCGGCAAGGGTCACATGTTACATCGGCGCAGTCGATCCGCTTGATGAGAAGAGCTTCAGCGCATTTCTTGACGATGCCGTCCGCGCAGTCGGTGAGGAGATCAGTGTTGCAGTCAATTCCATCGGCTTTTCGCCGAATACTCCGCTTGAAGAACAGACACTTGAAGAACGGCGGAAAGTGTTCGACGTGAATGTCCATGGCACCGCACTTACATCGCGCTTGATCTTGGCGCGAATGAAGGAAAAGGGTATCGGAGCAAAAGGCTCGCTTGTCCTCATTACGTCGTCGAACGGTATCAATTCGCAGGCATCGTATTCATCGCACTACGATGAGTCGAAGGCGGCACTCATTCCGATGATCAAGAACCTTGCGGAGTTTTATGCGCCGATCCGCGTGAACGGAGTTGCTCCTGGTTGGGTAGAGACTGCAATGAATGACACACTTCCACCTGGAGAGCGCGAAAAGGAAACGGCAAAGATATTCCTCAATCGTTATGCCGATCCCGCCGAGGTCGCCTCATTCGTCGCGTTCATCTCAAGTTCCGGTGGAACGTTCATCAATAATGAAAATTACAAGATCGACGGCGGTACGCGCTGATCGATATATTGAAAGCCCTCTTCGGAGGGCTTTTTTGTGACCCTCGTGCCACTTGCATTTTTTATAGGGTTTGGATAATGTTGGTGAATTTTTGTCCGAAGGTTCTCATCTCGATCAGCCTGTGCTCGTCCATCAAGTCGACGATCGCCCCAAGGTCGCCAGCATTTCTGCTTAAGCGATCCGGGTGCCACGCAAGGATGGCGTTAAACTTGCCCGCCTTGAGGTCATTAATCAGCTCATTGAAGACAGGGCGTTGCCCGGTGCTTTTTGCCGAGTGTGATTCACGCTTGATGTCGACCACATCAAGCCCCTCCAGTTGTGCCAACTGGAGCATCTCTTTGGCTTGGGAATCGATGGAAAGGGCTTGTTGTTCGTCCGATTCCGTCGACCTTCTAGCGTATAAACAGTATTTAATTTTTGGCTCGTCAGAGCCCTCTAGCGGGTTTGTATTTTTCATACACCACAATGAATGACAGAACCCTCCCAGAGAGTCCAGGAAGGGTAGAATAGGTAAAAACAAAAGCCACCCGATGAGGGTGGCCTTGTTTTTTGTGAGAAATTACAGTCCTCGTTCAAGTACTGCAATACGCGCAATGTTGTTGCAGAGTTTCCATGTTGCCTGGTCTTTACCAAGCTTGGTTGGATTTCGCATCTCTTTCGCTTGCTCACCGACAGTTTTTGCCAGCTCATCGGCAAGCGAGCGAAAAACCTTTATTGGGTCGTCCTTCCAGATCGCCTTATCTCCCTCAACTTTCACGAGATTGCGGAATGCCGCTAGTACGGGATAGATGAAAGCACTTGGTATTCTATAGTTCGCCTCACTTGAGTTGAAGATAAGTTCTTCATTAGCCATTTTGGGGCGGTTATTGATCTGTATCACTCCAGTTAAGGCGCCAAATTTCCCACCGGCAGCTTTATTGTAAGCCTCAGGAAGTTCTCTGTAGATCGTGTCACGTAATTCGAGAATTCTTGGAATGAGCGGGACATACTTCATCAGGGTGGCTCGATAATTTTTGAAGTGTTCGATCACGTTTGATTTCTGCGAATATGCCATTATTGGATGATGTTCTTGGTCAAAATGATCGACATCGAAACATACGAGATAGGAAAGAATCTCCTTGATGTCCACATCCTTTGCTTCACCCGTTTTTTCGTCAATCTCATATTCTTTGTAGGCAATTCGATTTGCATATGGCTTGTCTTTGACTACCTGCTTGATCTCTTCAAAATGCTGATTCAGCTCCTCAAGGCTTTCGGACTTTACTTGAGCGGAGGTATTACGCGCGAGCACGATCTCAACTGCGTCATCTAGATTTTCAATCCCTTCAATAATTTCGATGCGAACACAGGCATTGATATCCTTTAACTCATCTGGATTTGCACTATGGACGAAGTTTTGCAGAACACGGTATGTATGCCCGCCATCCAGTAGGCCGTGACGAGTTGAATCAACTAATTCAAGACTCACCTCGCCTGTCTTGTTGTCGTATTCGGCCTTGTCAACAAGCAAGGTAATACCGCGATTGCGGAAAAGAAATTGGTCAGGATTGTTTTCGAGTGATTTCTGAATCTTCTTGCTGACCCCAGAAGTGATCTTGGGGTCACGCGGATTAATTTTTCGCCACTCCTCTACTTCAGCGGGTAAGTTAACGATGTTTGCTACTGCGATATATGATCGGGCCACTGTTTCGTCATGTGGACTCTCGATTCTTCTGAAAGATGCAACTGGAAATTTAATAATTGTGCTTTTCATACTGTGTATGGCTAAGCGAATAAATGGGCAAAATAAAAACATGCCCGGTGCGCATGCTTAGCAGTCGTCTATGAAAAATATTCATTAGGCTGAGCTAAATGTTGGTCGAGATCTCTCTACGGCCCTCCACAGCTTTCACTACTGGAGTCAGTGTGCGTACATCACTGATTTCATTAGCCTACACCCGTAGCTGGGCTGACGTCAATGAATAACCAAACATCCTCTAGAGAGCCAAGAATAAAGGGCAAAAAGCCCATAATTGTCCCCATTTTTCTTAATTTTTTCCTACTTAATTTGATCCGATGTTGCTATAATTAGGATACGATTTTTGCATGAGGCTTCTTGAACAACACAAAATTGCTCCCCGCATTTCTGCTTCTCAGGAGAGTGTTTTTGTCACTCGACCACTTCTTAAGTGGGCGGGAGGGAAAACACAACTGCTTGATGAGCTTCTTCCTAAACTTCCAGATGAGTATGGTCGGTTTATAGAACCGTTCATTGGTGGTGGAGCTTTATTTTTCAAAGTTAAGCCCAGAAACGGAATAATCGCAGACAGTAACCCGGAACTAGTAAACATGTATCGCTCAGTTGCGGAGAATGTTACTGCTGTCATTGAGCACCTCACGCGCTATAAGAATACGGAAGAGATGTTTTATAAAGTGCGGGCGCAAGACTGGGGTAATCTTTCTCCAGAGGAAGCAGCCGCACGTACCATCTATCTGAATCGCACCTGCTTTAATGGGCTGTATCGAGTCAATAAAAAAGGACAATTCAACGTACCGTATGGTAGATATACGAATCCGCGAATAGTCGACGTAGAAGGATTAATATCTGCATCTCAGCTTTTGCAGAATACCAAAATAATCTGTGGTGACTACAAGAGCGTGTTGCGCGAAGAAGCACGTGCTGGTGATTTTATCTTTCTTGATCCTCCCTATTTGCCCATATCAGAATATGCAGACTTCAAGAGATACACCAAGGAGCAATTTTATGAAGAGGACCACGTGGAACTAGCAGAAGAAGTACGACGCCTTCATGACTTGGGATGTCACGTTGTTTTAACAAACTCGAATCATCCGTTGGTGCATGAGCTGTATCAAGGATTTGAGATAGAGGTAATTCAATCAAGGCGCAACATCAGTTCAAATGCAAAGAGTAGAACAGGGGAGGACGTAATTGTCACAGCAATACCTAGGCACCGCTTCAATAAGAGACTCATAATTACTCCACAACCTGAACAATTACTGAAGTACCCATCAACAAGATACATGGGATCGAAGAATAAATTGCTAGATCAAATCTGGGCAGTTGCTTCACAGTTTAATTTTGATACTGCTGTGGACCTATTTTCGGGATCCGGCATAGTTGGCTATATGTTTAAGGCGCATGGCAAAGAAGTGCTATCAAATGACTATATGACGATGTCTGCCGTTTTTGCAAAGGCCATGGTGGAGAATAATAATGTTCGTCTCACGGAGAAAGATATAAATGCACTACTCAAGTCACATCGTGCGGTCGATCGTTTTGTCCAAGAAACTTTCGGAGGATTGTATTTTACCGACGAAGAAAACAAGCTCATTGATATCGTCAGGTCTAATGTAAAAAAACTGAAAAACCCGCACAAGAGAGCAATAGCAATGTCTGCGTTGATACGAGCGTGTGTCAAAAAAAGGCCACGAGGTATTTTTACTTATGTTGGACACAGGTATGATGACGGACGCCGTGATCTCTCCATCTCTTTTGAGCAACAGTTCGTTGAGGCAATACAGGCCATCAATGCTTCAATCTTCGACAACGGAAAGAAGAACAAGGCACGACAGGGTGATGCCATGAGCATTAATACCGGACATCCTGGCTTGGTTTACATTGATCCTCCATACTTTAGTCCATTTTCTGACAATGAATATGTGCGCCGGTATCATTTTGTTGAGGGGTTGGCCCGCGATTGGAAGGGTGTTGAAATTCAAGAGCACACACTAACAAAGAAGTTTAAAAACTACCCCACTCCCTTTTCATCAAGAAATGGTGCATATGATGCTTTTGATCTTCTATTCAAGCGTTTTCGCAATAGTATTTTAATCGTTTCGTATTCTTCAAACAGCCTCCCCACGCTTGATGAGATGGTTGCACTTATGGCAAAACATAAGCGACATGTCGAAGTCATACCCGTTGATTATAAATATTCGATCGGCAACCAAGGGCATAAAGTTAACGATAACCGGAATAACGTTAAAGAATACTTGTTTGTTGGATACTAAAGATATAGGATTGTGAAATCATGTCAGGAGTATGGAATATAGGAAATACCACAGTTCGCAACCCCAAAAGAATTGAAATGGGACTACGCCTACTCCACGAAGGTGGATTCTTGGGCAACCTTGAGGGAGAGGAAAATGAAATTAAACTTACCGACGCACTGGTGCAGTCTGGGGTTGTTGATTCCGCCTCTAAAGAAAAGAGTTCTGCTTGGCTGGGTCGCAAGTGGAGAAATGTGATGGTGAAGCTGGGCTTTATTACCGACAAGGCATATCGAATAGAAGGAAAAGCTGTATCTCACAGTAAAATATTCACAGAAATAGGTGCGGATATGAATGCTTACTCTCTTACTCCCGCAGGGGAGAGGTTGGTAATGGCAAAGACGCTTGGAGAAGTGCAAGATGTTTTCTTGCAACAACTGTATCGACACCAATTGCCAAATCCTCTTGAAAAGAAAGTTCCCAAAGACGCACCACCCATGCGACCCTTTGTGCTCCTGCTTGATGTCCTGCTTAGCTTGCAGAACGACGATGCTGGGATTTCCCAGACGGAAACAGCAATATTTATACAAGAAATACAAAGCCACACTCAGGACACGGGAGTAAAGATAGCCATGAAGATTATTGCTTACAGAAAAAAGAGAGGAATGTTGTCTTCAAGGAGGGAAAAACTAATCTTTGACAAGGAACTTTTGAGCGAAGTTTCAACAAGGGCGAAGGTCAAACTACTGACTCCTCGTGACTATGCCGATACCACAATTAGATATTTTTCCATGACAGGGCTTTTTGAAGTTCATGGATCCCGGATGTGTATCAAAGCTGAAAAAAGAAACGTTGCAGAGGAATTAGTAAAGAGCTCACAAGATCTTTTTGTAATTACTGACCCCGTTCAGTATCTCAAGGAGTTTTATGTTGGAACTGGGTTGCCAACCGATAACACGAGGGTGTTAAACGAGGAGCTTGCTGCGCTCAAAGAAATAGCACATGAATTAAAAATCAAAACCAAGGCTACGGGAGAAAAAGATCCCAACAGGTTAAAGGCGGAAAAATATAAACTTGAAGAAGATATTTTGTTTGCCAAAGAGGAGCAATTTGCACTTTTGCAACAGAATCCTGATCAGGTTGAAGACATAATCTCGTCCCTGTCTAAGATAGCTACAAGTGATCGCGACTTTTTGCGCAGCCTCGTGGATCTCCCCGCTTATCTAGAGTGGATTGTTTGGAGAGGATTTTTGTCTGTTGATCATATTACGGTCCCAACAAAAGAAACACGTGGCTTTCCTGTTGATTCCGATTTGCAGCCAAGATATCCTGCCCCAGGGGGTAGACCGGATATGTCCTTTGAGTTTTTGGACTACAGTCTTGTTGTCGAAGTGACATTAACCACCTCCACTCGACAATATATTGCCGAGTGTGAGCCAGTAAGAAGACATGTTGCCAACGGAAAAGGTGGAAAGGAGACACTCGGAATTTTTATTGCTCCCACCCTCGACAATAACTTTCTCCATAAAGTGCGAGAGCACTTCCGTGGTGACGAGCTAATAATGCTAAAGATTTTACCGCTCACGATTTCACATTTTGTTCGCTTGCTTGAGGTACACAAGTCCACATCCATTACGCCCGACGACGTTAAGGATCTAATCTTGAGGGTCAATAGTAGTGAATCCTCAAATGGTCTTGAGTGGAAGAAGCATATTGAGCAGACTTTTGATGAATGGTTACAAGAACATGGAGCAGTCGATGCTGTGAGAGGAAAGGTCGTGGCGGCGTAGATTAAAAAACAGACCACCCATTAATGGGCGGTCTGCTCTGCTCCGGTTTTTGTGGAAATAACTACAATCCACGCTCAAGAACGGCAATGCGAGCACGCTTTCAGACAATGGGTTCGGCCTACGTGTTTTTGATGGCGCGGTAGAAATTCACGATTCGACGATCGCGGGTAACGAAACGGGCATAATGAATACAGATATTGATATGGTGGTTGACGCCACAAGGAATTATTGGGGAGACGCTGACGGGCCGACGCTTTCGGGTGAAGCAGCTGATGGTGACAGCATCTCGGAAAATGTTTTGACCGAAGGTTTCCTCGTCGCTCCGCCGATGATCTAAGAAGGGTCGATTACCGATGTTTTGTCCAAGCGCAAGACCACTGGACGGCATCACCTATACCGGTAGTCCTTGTCATGAAATTGCCCATGTAAGCATCAAAGAATCCTTCGGTGTGTTAACATGAAGTGATGAAATCAAAAGGATGGGGACTTGAGTTGATCGGGGCGTATGGAATGGTGATGATACTCGGAGCGTATTTTTTGACGTCTTTTAATTATGTTCTTGCCGATAATCTCTGGTATCAATTGATGAATCTTACGGGTGGTATGGCTTTTGTGTACTACACGCTCACGAAAAAGGCGTGGGCGTCCCTCGGGGTCAACTCGGTGTGGGTCATCATCGCCGCCGTCAGTCTCTGGAAGATGTTCATGTAGCCAAGCGCTCGGCATTTAGGTTGCAATGAACCGGATACCCTACTTGAGGACTTGAGACGTAGCACAAAATTTTAAAAGTACTATTTATTTGCTATAGCAAATAAATAGTACTTTCACTTTTGGAGATGAGCACGGGAAGGGGGAGGACGTAATGCTCTTGGTTTGTGGTTGTCGGAGGACTGCATCTGCTGTCGTGGGTAGAGTTATTGTAAATGAAAGTGGCGGATGAGTTCCGGTGCATTATCGATATCGGTTGCCGTCATAAAGCGGATGTGTCGCCGGGCATTGTAGAATTCCATTATGTATTCGATCTCGCTTGCGCAAGGGTAGGGGTGCACGAAGACTGATTTTTGAAACTCAGAGAATCCCATGTTCTTGAAATGCATGCGGAGCGCATCGCGAACGCCTTTCAGATTTTCCGGAACATCAAACATCACCACTCGCCATTTTTTGTCCCAATAAGGAGGCATTTTGATGACCAAGTTATCAAGATCATAACGGAGTGCCACTTCCTTACCCTCCTTTGACAGGACAAGAGTGAATGTGCCGTCCTTATTGCTTTTTGTGCTTACGAGCTTGGACTTATAGAGATTTTGGATCGCCTGATTGAGCGCCCTACGGTTGATGGCGTTCCACTCTGCCTTCATTGCCCTCGCGACACGAAAGTACTGTTTCGGTGATCGTGAGAGCCCGAGTGCCAATCCGCCGAGTAAGAGGAGCAGCACCTTTTGTTGCACATGTCCCACTCGTCTCTTTGAAACGTCGCTCGCTGTACCCACCCCCTTCTTTATCTCTGTCTTTCGCATGGTGATTTGTTTGGATATTTTTGTCACACCATTCAATCTTTTCATAATAACATAAAGTACTATTTACCCGCTATCGCGGGTAAATAGTACTTTATGTGGGAGAGGAGAAAGGGAGAGAGAGGGGGTGGAATGGGGTTGGGTATACTCTATTAAGAAAAATTTGTCGCGATACGAAGTTCTGGACTGAAACGGTGCTTGAGATGCTGTACGAGTTGTACTGCCTCCAAACCCGCCAAAGGAAGAACTAGTAGTCCGCAAAATTGAACACGCTAAAGAGTCTATTCAAATAGCCCCAGATGCGAGGCGCCTTGACAACGGTCCAACACCAGAAGAACGTTCAGATTTTTGATGAGATCTGATGTTGATTTTGTGCTAAGAGAGTTTCAGTTTCGGATGCGATGTGAAGTCCTGGACAGAGGCGGTGTTTGAGAAGTTGTACGAGCTGTACTACTTCCAAACCCGCCGAAGGAAGGACGAGCAGTGCGCCGAAAATGGAACTCTCGCTAGGACCACTTCACTTTGAGGAAGTGAGACGCGCAACTCATACAAGGGTCATACGCCCTTACCAGTTTCTCCATTTCGAGTGGCATCTTTTCTTTTTCCATTCCTCGCGCGATCAGTCCTTCGACGTAACGCCCCATGTCTTGCTCGATGTTGATCTGGTTCTGCCCGGTGGGAACGATAACTTCACCGTCTTTGATGAGTCCATCGGCACCCAAGACGAGTTTATGATAAAGCGTTCCGCGGGGAGCCTCAACAATGCCGACACCGACGGCATCGCGTGCGGGTTTTTTGATCAAAGGCTCCGGAGTGAATTTGCGCGTGCGGAGTATCTCGACCGCCTCATCGAGGGAGTGCAATATTTCGATCGCTTGCGCGAGGTTGTTGTGGAAGATGTCGGTCGACGGGAAGAGTGCGAGCGCCTCAGGTATTGATGCTTTGGTGTTTGGGTGGAGTTTGTCTTTTGCAATATTGATGCGGGCGAGTGAGCCCACCATGTAGCCGTCGCCTTTATACTGGTATGCAGATGCCTGTGAGTAGGGGAGAACGACATGTTCCAAAAGATTGCGGTACTCACTCTTGGGGAATATTTCGCCTCGGCTCGTGCGGATGGTGCCCGTGATGTAGCCAAAGTTGCCTTCGGGAATGAGCGCCTGATAATTGGTCTTGCGATCGAAATGGAACGGCTGGTCCTGGAATATCTTGATCAAGCGTAACGCTGCAGGGCGCATCGCTTCCATTTTTTCAATTGCTTCGTCGATGCCCGCCTGGTCGGGGAAGTGAAGGAACCCGCCGATCGTCGGATAGTGCGCATGGACGGAGCGTCCCGCAATAAGTGTTGCGAGGAAATTTCCCGCGGCCTTGATCCCAAAGCCGTCATGGAGGATCTGGTGTTCCTCGGGAATATTCTCATCGAGGTCGAGGAAGGCATCCTTGCCGTAGACATCGGGGAGCGAGAAGAGATAGAGGTGAAGTGCGTGGTCGCGAATGGTGAGTCCGTGCATCGTGAGTGCGCGAAGGACATCGGTCTGCTCCGAGGGTTCGATGTCGAGCGCGTCTTCACATGCGAGGATGGCAGCCATGACGTGTGCATTTGAGCAGGTACCGCAGATGCGTGCCAAATGTTGCGGTATTGCAAGAATGGCTTTGCCCTTCATCGCTTCCGTGAAGAAGCGCTTGTATTCAATGGTCTGGAATTTCACATCGGTCACTTTGCCGTCTTCGACTTTGACCGAGATCGAGGCGTCGCCTTCGATCTTCGTAATGTGTTCCATGCTGAGATCAAATGTATGCATACGTGTTTGGTGTGATATTGGTTAGAACTTTCACATTCGGCGACCTGCTTCGTTGTTTTCCTCGAGTCTCCCTCGTCGTACTCCGAGTACGCCTCGGTTCGATTCTCGGTCACGCCTCGCAGGTCATCCGAATCCGAAAGTTTTTAATAATTGTTCGTTGTTTTCATACTATTAATTTGCAGGAGAGATCGCTGCGGCGGGTAGGGCTAGGTCGGGGCGCAGTTCGGTGACAAGTGCGGTGACGGCTTTCAAAAATATATCGGTATTCATGGGACACCCGGGAACGGACGCATCAACCGTGACAACGTCTGACACTTTGAGTACCTGGGGCAATGCACCAAAACGGTCGACGAGGAATTGGATGTTCGCGGTCTGCTCGGGGGTGAAATTATTGCGCTGCGCGGATGGTCCTCCGGTGACTGCACATGCGCCGATCGCCACCAACTTCGTCGAAATACTGCGAATATGTTTCAATTTCTCGACGTGAGCGGGCGAGGCCATTGCGCCCTCGATGAAGGCGATGTCGAAGGCGTCCATGATGTTGTTCGTTTTCAGGACCTTGACGTGGCGGAAATCAAAAATGCGTTTCCATTCCTGCCAATGGTCATTCATGAGCTCGGTAAAGACGATGGTGCTGTCTTCACAGCAAGAAAAAGAGAACCAACCGATAGCTATTTTTTTGTTTGTTTCCATAGGAAAATGGGAATTAATGAGAGCAGTATAACATCGTTTGTCGTGAAAAACAGCTCACCGCATGCGCGGGCGTTATGCACCGCTGCTGTCGAGAAACTTCTGGTATAATAATCCGATGGAAACAGTAAAACAGAACATTCCGGTCTTTACGGTCGCCGTCGGAGGTGCCGCAGGGGACGGGATCAAAGAAGGGGGGCTGCATCTCGCCGAACTCGCACAGCGTCTCGGCTGTTTTGCATATCTTACTATGGAGTATCCGTCGCTTATCCGCGGCGGGCACAATTTTGGGCGGATGACGTACGGGGCGAGCGAGGTGCATGCCGACCATTCCGCGCTTGATGCGGTCATTGCGATGAATGCAGAGTCCGCACTTCTGCATCAGGACGAACTGAAGGATGATGCCATTGTCTTTGTTGATACTCCTCATGCCGAGGCGTTGAAGGATATCGGACGGAAGGTGGTCGCAATACCCATGTCGCAGGCCGTGAAAGAGGTGGGTGCACCGCATGCTGCAGGCCCGTCGGTCGGAGTCGGCGCATATTGCTATCTTGCCGGACTTTCGCGCGAGAATGCCGAGGCACTACTTGGAAAGATCTTTGGCGATATCCTGGGCGGTGTTGCGATGAACGTCGCACTTGCACTTCGAGGGTATGATGCCGCAAAAGAGTCGGGACTCACTCCGCGCACCGAACTCTACGTCGATGGCGCGTGTGCGCACACGGGAGTACTGCTTGAGGGGAACAAAGCGGTCGCTTTGGGATTTCTTTCCGCCGGACTCGAATTTTATATCGGATATCCGATGACGCCCGCATCGGGCATTCTGCATTTTCTTGCTAAGGAAGCGGTGGGCGGTGCGCTTACGGTGATCCACCCTGAGGATGAGATCGCATCGATCAACATGGCGCTCGGCGTTGCGTATGCGGGAAAGCGCGTTGCGACCGGTACGGCAACCGGAGGGTTCGCGCTCATGCAGGAGGCATTTTCATTCGCCGGCGTGAGCGAGCTTCCGCTCGCGGTTGCGGTATCGCAGCGACAAGGTCCTGCAACAGGGGCAGCTACGCGGACATCGCAGGGTGATCTACGTTTCGTCATCTCATCCGGTCATGGAGAATTTCCCCGCATGGTGATCGCTCCGGGCGATGCCGAGGAGGCATACACGGCCGGACGCATCGCACTCAACCTGGCGTGGAAGTTCCAAACTCCCGCGATCGTGCTGCTTGATAAACAACTTTCCGAAAGCTATCAGACGACAGTTGTCGATGGGGCGGCGAAACAGATCACCCCGCACAAAGCACAAGAAGAAGGTGACTACCAGCGATTCCGTTTTTCTCCCGACGGCGTATCACCACTCGCCTTTCCCGGCACTCCGAATACAAAAGTGAAGGCAACGAGCTATGAGCACGATGAATTCGGTATCGCGTCCGATAAGCCCGAAATGGTGCAGGCGATGCAGGAGAAACGCTGGAAAAAAATGGAAGGCATCCGTGCTGATGCACATAATTTTGAGACGGTAAAAGTGTATGGTGACCCTGCTGCAAAGAACGCCGTCATATTCTTTGGTTCGACCAAGGGCTCCGTTCTTGAGGCGGCAAAAATGATCGATACCCCGCTTCGGCTCGTACAGGTCCTCTGGATGGAGCCATTCCCCGAGGAGGAAGTTGCCAAAGCACTCGAGGGAGCCATACGCATCATCGATGTTGAGGCAAATCACAATGCACAGTTCGCGGGACTCCTGCGTGAAAAGACCGGCATTGTCTGCCACGAGAAGATCCTCAAATTTGACGCACGGCCATTTGACCCGGCAGTACTCGCAGCAGAATTACGCAGTAAACTTTCATTATCATGAGCCTACAACTTGGAACATACGCAAAGATCTCTTGGTGCCCCGGTTGTCCGAACAACCAGATCCTCGTCGCATTTCGTAAAGCAGTGACCGAACTCTGCGAATCGGGTGCACTCAAAGAGGAAAACATCGTCGCAGCGGCAGGTATCGGTTGCCATGCGAAGATCCTCGATTATCTCAATATGAATACGTTCAATGCGCTGCATGGTCGCGCGATCCCCGCCATTGAGGGGGTCAAGGCGGCGAACCCCGCGCTCACGGTGGTCGCATTTTCCGGTGACGGAGACTCATACTCGGAGGGGCTGACGCACCTCATTCATGCCGCACAGCGCAATAGCGACATCAACGTGTTCATTCATGACAATCAGATCTTCGCCCTCACGACCGGTCAAGCTACCGCTACTTCTCCAAAAGGTTTTAAGGGACTCACGCGTCCGTCCGGTTCGATCGAAGAGCCGATCGATCCATTGCGTATGATGATGAATGCCGGCGCGACATTTGTTGCGCGTACGTATGCGGGTGAATTTGAAAAGACGAAAGAGATTATGAAGGCGGCGATCGCACACAAGGGTATGTCATTCATCGACATCGCTCAGCCATGTATCACGTTCTTTGATACACGCGATTTCTATAAGGACAACATCACCTGGCTTCCGGAGGGTCACAATGTGACAGACCTCGATGCGGCCTATCACGCGACGAAACAATCTGACGGGAAAATTCCCATGGGTATCTTTTATCAGGTCGAGACCCCTACATTCGAGCAACAACTTTAAGGGCCTATATAAGCCACCTCGTATCGAGCGTGTGGTCAATTGTTTTAGGCGACGATACCAAAGAGAAATAGAAGTATGCGCATGCTGCATTCATTTACCTAAGTCCCAAAAATATTATGAATCTTGAAAAATTCTTTCATCCCGAGTCGGTCATGGTGATCGGGGCGCGTCCCGAGGAAGGACACGTGGGCTCCGCGATCATGAAGAATCTTCTCGCCGGAGCGAAGCGTACGCTCTACCCCGTCACTCCCGACTACAAGGAGGTGCTGGGTATTCCCGCATATGCCTCCATTGATGAAGTACCCGGAAGTCCCGACCTTGCCGTCATCGCGATACGCTCTGACCTAGTCCCGACCGCACTGCGCGCATGTGTCGCAAGGGGGGTGAAGGCGGCGGTCGTCATCTCTGCGGGCTTCAAGGAGGCCGGCGAGAAGGGGAAGCTGCTTGAAGAAGAATTGGTAGAGATCGGTCGTGAGTCGGGCATTCCATTCCTCGGTCCCAATTGTCTCGGAGTGATCGACGGCAACACGGACCTCAATGCATCGTTCGCATTGCATAAGCCAATGCCGGGAGCCATCGGTTTTGTCTCACAGTCCGGAGCTATCGGCACAGCATTCATCGAGTGGTCCCGCTCGGAGGGTGTTGGTATCTCAAAATTCATAAGTCTCGGGAATGAGGCGGGAGTATCAGAACTCGCGATGCTTGAGTACCTAGGGAATGATCCGGAAACGAAAGCTATTCTCGTCTATCTCGAGCACGTCTCCGACGGTGCCCGCTTTCTTTCTGTCGCGAAAGAGATTATCAAAGAAAAGAAAAAGCCCATCGTACTCTTGCGGTCCGGCCGGTCCGCGCGCGGAGGCGCCGCCGTCATGAGCCACACCGGCTCGCTTGCTCCCGAAGACGCCATCTTCACCGCGGCCTGCAATCAGGCGGGTATCGCGACGGTGACGAACCTGCGTGATCTTTTTAACGCGTCGAAATTGCTCTCGCTCGGGACGAATTGGGGAGATAAGACGCATATTGCTATCGTGACGAACGGCGGCGGTCCGTCGGTGAACGCCGCAGATCTCGTGGAACTTTCCGAATCGATGGAGCTCGTGCGATTCCCTGATGCGACGAAAGATGCGCTGCGCGGCGTGCTCCCATTCATGGCGGCCGTGGGAAATCCGATCGATGTGATCGGGGACGCCGGAGCTGATCGCTATCGATCCGCACTGGATATCGTCGTTCAACAACATGATGTAGATGCGATCATCGTGATCGTCACGCCGCAGATGATGACGGACGCTCGAGCTATCGCAGAAACGATCGTATCCTTCAAAGATATGAAACTGATCATGCCAGTCTTCATGGGAGGAGAGGTGATGCGCGGCGGCATTGATGTGCTTCTTGCGAACGGGATGGTGAACTTTGACCTCCCGTCCGATGCTATTTTTGTACTGGATGCGCTTACTCCGAAGAAGAAGATCCCGCTTCCCGCAAAGATCCATGCGGCCTCGACCGCAAAGATGCTTTCTCACGAAGCGGCATCGGAGTTACTCAAGAAATATGACTGTGAAATATTCGGTGCTCTTGCGCACAAAAAAGAAGAAGCGGTACGTATCTTCGCCGAGCTTGGTGTAGAGCATGTTGCGATGAAGGTTGTTTCACAAAATGTCATACACAAGACCGAAGCCTCTGCAGTGCGACTCAACGTGGGAAGTGCTGACGTTCTCCGCACCTGGGACGAGATAGCGCTCGGAGTGAAGGCTATTGCGCCGGATGCGACGATCGAGGGGATGCTGCTGCAGCCGATGATCAAGGGAAAAGAAGTGATCATTGGCATGAAGCGCGATGCAACGTTCGGCCCCGTGATCGTTTTCGGTCTTGGTGGGATATTCGTTGAACTCCTAAGCGATGTGTCCATGCGCATCGCCCCGTTCGCCATCGAAGAGGCGAGAGGAATGATCGACGAGATTGCAGGTGTACGATATCTCGAAGGCTTCCGTGGATCCGAGCCCGTCGACAAGGAGGCGCTCGCGCAGTTGCTTGTTGCCATCGGTCGTCTCTCCGCTGAAAATCCCATGATCACCGAGATCGATCTCAATCCCGTCATCGCAACAAAAAACCGGGCATACATTGTTGATGCTCGGCTGATGTCGGCACAGTGACCCCTTGCTATTCTGCGGGTAGCAGTGATTTAAGGTCGAAATTCGGATCAGCAAGTTGCGATTTTTTAGTTTTAAAATTATTTTTTCCCGAGTACGTTTTCGTATTTGAGTGCTAAATCAAGGCTGCTTTTTAAAAACTCTTCAAAGGAGCTTCCCGTTTTAATGTGTGTTCGATAACAGTCTTCAAAATACGTTACGAGTTTTTTCGTACCGACTTTTAGGTCTGCAAATTCAGTGTATTGGTACTGTTTATGTTTATGGAGGTGCTGTATTTCCTTACTGTTATTGATGATGATTGGTGCAAGTATTTCACTGAGTTTCCAGACAAGATGGGGAGTATCACGTTCACGTTTCTTTGTTTTAGGGAAAACCTCCATCAATTTTTTGAAATAGAAGAAATGGAGAATCTCATGCATTGCAATTGGACGCATGGATGAGGTCTTTGTGTAATCAACGTTGAATTCCCAGGTATCCAAAAAACGGGGATAGATAGGAATAATGGAGACATAAGCAGTGATCACTTTTTTATTCTTTGGGTACGTGGTTTCGCAAAGCTTCGAAAGAGTATACAGATAGTCATCATTTATTTTACT
This sequence comes from Candidatus Lloydbacteria bacterium RIFCSPHIGHO2_02_FULL_50_18, assembly GCA_001821395.1. Lineage (GTDB taxonomy): Bacteria > Patescibacteriota > Minisyncoccia > Phycocordibacterales > UBA6899 > MHLP01. Next base: position 62,329 of record MHLM01000003.1, read on the forward strand.
CCAGTCTTTTTGATAGAGGGAAATAGTCTGATCGATTTTGTCTTTGTGTGTCGCAATGAAATGTTTTGCGTACTCAGATATACGTTTGCGGTACAGGCGACGATTACTCGTCTTCAATATTTCCTCGAGTGAAGGAAATGCTTTGTAGATATTCTTACTCCAGTCGAAACCTGATTTGTCTGGTGTGCAAAAATATAGTAGTAAATCAACCTCCTGCTTTAGTTGTGCTCTTTTAAATATGACCTTGAGCATGTAAATATGGAAAATTACGAGAATGAGCAAGCATTACTTTTTTGTTGATGCTCGGCTGATGTCGGCACAGTGACCCCTTGCTATTCTGCGGGCAGCAGTGATTTAAGGTCGAAATTCGGATCAGCGAGCTCGGCCTTTTTTGTTGAGACGTCAGCGCGTGCGGCAATGAGGCTCACGATGGGAGCAAGCTCAAGCGTGCGATTGATCATCGACGCGCCGATCACACGTCCACCGCGCAAGATGATGCGGCCAAGTTTCCGCTCCTTCGCATTGCCGCGCATGATATATTCTCTGTTCTCTTTCATGCGTCCGTCTCCCGCGAATGCAATGGTGTCCTCGAAGCCGTGGCTTAAGTGGAAGGAGACGAGGTCGTAGCATGATCTATCTCCGAGCATATTTGCGGCAGCCGTCTTTCCCTGCTTTTGCGCATTCATCCAATTACCCATGACGACAGAATCGTCGAGGGTCATATCTTTGTATCGCGCAGTATCTCCCGCCACCCAGACATCCGGCAGAGAAGTTTCCAGATATTCGTTCGCTAGGATGCCCCGATCGAGCGCTATCCCCGATGAAATGAGCCACTCCGTCGGTATCTCAGTGCCGATGAACGCAAAGACCATGTCGCACTCGAGGTGTGTGCCGTCTTTTAATATCACTCCCTCAACCTTCTTGTCTCCCAAGACTTTCACGATCTCCATGTTCCGCATGATCGTCACACCCCGTTCAAGAAGCCTGTCTTCAACGATGCCTGACTCCTCTCGTGATATTGAGGGCTCCCAAAAATACGCTTCGCGCATCACTTCGGTGATCTTGATCCCCTTTGAGTAGAGGACGTCGGCGACTTCATATGTCACACAGGAGCTCCCAACGATTACGGCGTGCTTGTTTTGCTGGTTGAGGTCCGCGATGATCTTCATCGCGTGATCGAGTGTCCGTAGGTAGAATACTCCATCAAGGTCCGCTCCGGGGATTCCCCAGGCGCGATTGTGTGTTCCTGTCGCAAGCAGGAGTTTATCATAGTGAAATATCTCACCGTTGCTCACGGTCAGCATTTTTGTTCCGGCATCAAGCGCAACCGCACGTTGGCTTGTAAGCAGTGTGATGTTGTTCGTCTTGTACCATTCCGGAGACTTCATCCATATCGTATCGACACTCTTCTCACCAGTCAGGATCGAGGGTTTTGAAAGCAATACGCGTGAGTAGAGACGATGCGCCTCATCCGTGAGGATGGTGATCGATCCCTCTTTATCGCGCTTACGAAGCTCTTCCGCCGCCGTAGTTCCTGCGATGCCGCCCCCAACGATGAGATAAGTGACGCTTTGCATATGTTTCGATTAGACAGGGAAGACCTGCTTTCCTGTTGTATCAAAAAGAAGGATCGCTTTGGTGGGGCAGGATTCAGCTGCAGCCATTAGGGTTGCATCGTCTGCGGCATTCGGGTCGATCGCAACGACCTTGCTCTCCTCATCGAGCTGGAACGTCGCATCAGAAACGGCGATACATGATATTGCCGAAATGCAGAGGTCACGGTCGATGACGATCTTACTGATCGCCGATCCCTCCTTTGTGCGCGGATATTCTCGTTTTTCAGACATAGTGCTGTAAATTATTGGATTAATATTATCGTCCTCTTACGTGAGTACGATCTCCCTGATCTCCGGCACCTCTTCATTGAGGAGCGTTTTGACCACTTTATTATACGTGAGAGACGCAAGCGGGCATTGTGCACAACTTCCTTCGATCCGAAGCGTGAGTATTTCACCCACAATTCCGGATACCCACACATCGCCGCCGTGCGATTGGATATACGGTCGTACGCGAGCGATGACCGCATGGACGCGTTCCTCCAGAGAAAGCAGTGATGGGGCGGCAAGCTCCTTTTCCTGTGTGATCGATCCCTGTTCCATGCGTGAATTTTACACTATTTTAGGTGACTCTCCAACGTTCGCGAGTTCGATTTTCCTCATATTTGACGCGTGCCTTAAGCGGGCACGTCGTGGAAGTAAGGAATATGTGTTACTGTGTGGTAACGAAGCAAGAATCGGTAGCAGTGGGCAACAAGATATCATGGTATGGAAAAGCTTCCAGCCTTTTTCTTTTATACGGAATGAATGCCCCAAGACCGAGTGATTTATTGATTACCCATGAACAGCACCCCTATGATCTACACAAAAAAACTGAAAGAAGCGATTACGTTCTCGATCAAGACCCATGAGGTCTATCAGAAGCAGAAGCGCAAAGGAAAGGACATTCCCTATATTACCCATCCGCTCACTGTGGGGCTCATCTTGGCGCATGCGGGTGCGAGCGAGGACGTCATCATTGCGGGGATACTCCACGACACGGTCGAAGATAGTTCTCCGGAGAAGAGTGTGTCAAAAGAAATGATCGCTGAGCGATTTGGGGAGAGTGTTGCCGCACTTGTCATGAGTGTGACGGAAGAAGACCAGTCACGCCCCTGGGAGGTAAGAAAAAATGACGCGCTGGAACATATCGCCCATTTCTCGCACGGCTCATTACTCGTGAAGTCTGCAGATACCATTTCGAATGTCTCGGAGATCATGGATGATCACCGCAAGGATGGCGATGATATGTTCGCACGTTTTCATTCCTCAAAGGAGCGCACCGTTGCGAATTATCTTGAGGTGACGAAACGCTTACTGTTGCGTTGGCCGGAGAGCCCGCTCGCGAAAGACTTGAAACATATTCACGACCAGTTGCTTGTCGTCTGATGCGCTCATTGTTGAGCTTGACCCCCGCGTGCGCATTACCTCCGTCTATTCAGAGAAAAATTAAGACGCTATACTTGTGCATATGATGAATAACCTATCGCGACACGTCGCGGGCTTGGAGCAGTTTCTGTTTACCAATAAAAAGAGCGCAGTGATATGGTTTGTTATTCGCCTCTATCTCGCGAATATTTGGCTTTCCGCGGGGTATGCAAAATTCATCAATCCCGCCTGGGTCGGCGCGGATGCGGGAAAGGGCATCATGGGCTTTGTCTCCGGTGCACTACAGAAAACGGGGGGTGCACATCCGGATGTCATGCTTTGGTATGCCTGGTTTCTTACACATTGCGTCGCCCCATACCCGCTCTTCTGGTCGTATGCGATCACCTTCGGAGAGGTCGCGGTCGGACTCGGACTTCTTTTTGGTGTACTGACCGCGTTCGCATCGGGCGCCGGACTGCTCATGAATTTTAATTTTCTCTTCTCCGGTGCTGTAAGTGTGAATCCTATTATGATATTACTCGGTATCCCGCTTCTTCTTGCATGGAGAGTGTCGGATACGATCGGCGTGCAGCGTTTCCTTGCGGCTTTTTTTCGTAAAAAAACCCCAAAGCGAAGATAAAGATGGTTTGCACCCAAATGAGTGAAGAAGGCGTATACATGCTGTAGTTTCATTAACCGCTTTAATTTGTATCGCTATGGAAGAAAAACAAGTAGGATCGGAAAATTCAGGAAGCGGAACATGTCACGCTGTAGGTTCATGCGCCAGTACGTGCGAGCACATGCATAAGCTTTGTTTCAGGCACTGCTGCATGGTGAAATGCTTCGCGATCATTATCGTGCTCGCGGTGGTATTTGGTGCGGGATTCTGTGCCGGCTCCCACGGATTATACCGCCATCATCTGCGCGGTGGGTATCAGAATTATGAGCAGCGATACGGTCAGTTCGACCAGTATGGCGGTCAATTTCGGGGGATGATGGGTGTTGAAGGGTATCAGAATTCCGGAAGGAATATGATGTATCGTGTCTCGGGTACTCCGAGCGTTACGGTTTCGACTCCACCTGTTGTACCGGTCATCATTCCTGCTCCTGTCCAGTAACATCTTTTCTGTTCACAACGGAACAAAAAACACCGAAAGGTGTTTTTTGTTTTTCCGATCTCATCAATGAAGGGTGCGGTGAAAAGACTGTAAAATCTTTGACGAGCTCTTCTTTAATAAGGTTATGTGCTATAGTAATAAATACATATATCGCGGTTCTTGATCGGTGGCTGTTCGCTGAGTTACTATGGAAATCATCAAACATCATTTCATCAGGCATTTTCGATGGTACGGCGTATTAGTGATTTTTCCTGTCGGGCTTGTCTCCGGATTTCTTGCGGTAGCCGGGATGTCCGGTGACGCTGCTCCGGTGACGGTCTATTTTTCTCCGTCGCAAGAAACGATCGCTTCCGGAACGATATTTGCGGTTGAGATGCGGCTTTCATCGGAGCGTTCGATCAATGCCGTAGGCGTCTCGATTGACTATCCACCGGAGATACTCGAGGTGCTTAAGGTGGAGAAGAGCGAGTCATTGCTTAATTTATGGATCGAGGAACCCGAATATACCAACCAACCCGGGCGTCTTTCCTTTTCGGGTGGCGTCTCTGAAAAAGGTGGTTTTCATGGTGAAGGTGCTCTTGTCTCCGTCATTTTTCGCGCTAATCAGCCCGGAGTCGCCCATGTTGCGGTGATAGGGGCACAGGTACTTGCGCATGATGGGAAGGGTACCGCGCTTACTACGGAATTAGGTAAAGGCCGATACACGATCGGCACTATGGGGCGAATACCATCTGACCTTAATGAAGACGGGAAGGTTGCCATGAGCGATGTGGCTAAGTTTGCTGAGCATTGGGGCACTCCCTACGACGCTTTTTATGACCTGAACGGAAACGGAAAGGTCGATCTCAACGATCTGCTGTTGCTGATCTTTGTTCTCGCACGTGGCGGTCATCCTTTATGGTGAACAAGGAGCGGGACGTCGCGGCGTGAGTGCCGCGTTCTCGACAATCACCTTTCGGGTGAATTAAAACAACGCGCCCCCGCATTTTAATCTCCTTCAATTGTCACCGGGAGGCGTTCGGACGAAAGTATTATCGGACAATGAGCACGCAGAGCAGTCCGAAGACCACCTGAGCGAATGGTCCAAAGACGGGATACTGATCAAGGCTCTCTTTCGCGTGGATCCAATGATGAAAACGCTGAAGACTGACAAGTGGTTCATGTCGCCATTTGAAATAGACAAATTGCAGTGCATCCGGGAAAATTCCGCCGACTGCGCCGAGCAGTGTCGCCGAAAGAAAGTAGGGGGTGGATACATGGAAAAAAAGTACCGCAAGGCCGATGCCGAGTATGGCGTCACAGCCCATCTTGAAGAGATCGAGCGGAAAATCTTTATTGAGAATGATATCCGAATTCATCGGGTCATTGTGATCGTGTCTGCTTGAGAGAAGTGCGTAATGCCAGTGGGGTATCGCGTCAAGAAAAAAATGACTGACAAAACCGGCGACAAAACCCAGCACAGGGTGTCCGGGAAGAAGATTCGCGACCGCGGCTCCGGCGACTGCATGCGTGGCAAGTATCATGGAAGGATTATAGCAGGAGTGTGTGCTTTCTTCACGCGGGTGGCAGAAAAGAATTTCTTACATATTCGGCTCATAAAATGGTGGTATACTGGACGGATAGCGTATGAGCGGTGCAATAATAAAAAATATCGATGTGCTGGCTACGACACCGCTGCGCCGTGACGCGTTGTCTATTCTTGAGGCCGGTTATCAGGCTGTTCTGACCGAGCGCGTGGTGCGCGAGCAGGTGGAAATGAAGGGGAATGATATTTGTATCAAAGAGAATGCCATCTGCTTATCGGATTTCGACCGCATTTTTTTTGTCGGTATCGGAAAGTGCGCGGTTGACGCCGCGCTTGTGTTTGAGGATATTCTTGGTGATCACATCACCGACGGCATTGTGCTTGACGTGAAAGCGGGGAATTTTAAAAAGATCCGTTCCTTCATCGGAACGCACCCATTTCCTTCCGAATACAATGTTTCGGTGACGAAGAAGATCGTGCACATGCTTGAAAAAGCAACGGCCCGCGATCTCGTTCTCGTGGTGGTTTCCGGCGGAGGCTCCTCGCTGCTTTGCTTGCCTCATGAAATGCCGATCAGCAAGATCGAAGAGATCACCAAGGCGCTCTGGAAAGGCGGTGCGACGATCAGCGAGGTCAATACGGTGCGCAAGCATATTTCTGATATTGCCGGCGGGCAGCTCGCAAAGATACTCTATCCGGCGACCGTTGCCTCTTTTATTTTTTCTGACGTCCCCGGCGACGACATGAGCGTAGTCGCGTCTGGTCCTACCGTGCGTGATGTCACCACCATCATGGACGCCGAGCATATCCTCGCAAAATATGACGTGCTCACTCACTGTCAATTTCCCAATTGCCAGCTTGTCGAGACGCCAAAAGATGAGAAATATTTTCAAAAGGTGACCAATGTCACTCTGGTGACCAACAAGACCGCACTTCTAGCGATGGAGGCACGCGCAAGAGCATTGGGCTATCAAGCCGAGATCCGCGATGCGGCGCTCGAGGGTATCGCCGCCGATCTCGGTGCGGCGTTTGCCATCATGCCCATGCCACCCGCGTCTTGCTATCTCTATGGAGGAGAGACGACCGTTCATATTGCACACAACGCGGGAGAGGGTGGACGCAATCAGGAATTCGCATTAGGTGCAGTCTCCGTTATTCCTGACCACCGGGTTATTGTTGCGGCAGCGTCAGATGGATGGGATAATACTAGCGTCGCAGGGGCGATCGTGGACGCGGGAGATTGTAAGCGTGCAATGAATGCCGCGATCGACCCGAATACTTATCTTCGCGCAAATGATTCGTACCATTTTTGGAAGACGAATGGCGGAGCGATCATCACTGGGCGAACCGGTATCAATGTAGCGGACTTTTATTTACTATTAAGCGAGAAAAAATGACGCGGGTGAAGTATGGGCGTGTTGAATTATTAAGTGATTAATTTTAATGATGTGAATAAAACAGAGCAGACAATCTTATGGTTCGATCAGGTAGGGAATGACGATGTGCAGATCGTCGGCGGGAAGAACGCGTCACTTGGAGAGATGTATACCGCTCTTGCGAGTAAGGGTATTCGCGTCCCGAATGGGTTCGTTGTGACCGCGAAGGCATATCGGGATTTCATTAATACGTCCGGACTTGTCGATATCATCAAAAAAGAGCTGACGGGTCTCGATACGACCAACATCAAGGCGCTGCAGAACGCCGGCAAGACGGTTCGCGCCGCATTTTTAAAGGTAGAATTTCCACAGACCTTGCGTGATGACATTACGAAGGCCTACGCAGAGATCTCGAAGTCCTATGGAGTGGAAGAGGCGGATGTCGCAGTCCGCTCATCGGCGACCGCCGAGGACCTCCCCGGCGCATCATTCGCGGGTGAGCATGAGACCTATCTCAATGTGTACGGTGCCGAGCAGGTCATCAAGAAGACCCGTGAGGCGATGGCATCACTGTTTAATGACCGCGCGATATCGTACCGAGTCGACAAAGGCTTCAGTCATTTTGACGTAGCGCTTTCTGTTGGTGTGCAAAAAATGGCTCGTTCAGACAAGGGTACTTCCGGCGTTATGTTCACCATTGATACGGAGACTGGTTTCCGTGACGTCATTGAGATCAATGCATCGTACGGATTAGGCGAGATGGTCGTGCAGGGCAAGGTGACCCCGGACGAATTCATGCTCTTTAAGCCGACATTACGTGACGGCTTCAGGTCCATCGTCAAAAAATCACTTGGTGAGAAGAAGATGATGATGGTCTACACTGAGAAGCAGGATTCACCGGTCAAAGAGATCAGTGTCCCCGTTGCCGACCAGACAAGATTTTCGCTCTCAGATGACGAGGTCATTGAGCTCGCACAGTGGGGAATGATCATTGAGGAGCATTACACCGCACGATTCGGCAAACCGACCCCGATGGACATTGAATGGGCAAAGGATGGTGTGGACGGAAAGCTCTATATTGTGCAGGCACGTCCTGAGACGGTGCAGTCCGAGAAGAAGGGTTTCTCGATCACCGAATATCTCTTGCAGAAGGGTGCACCGGAAGCATTGACGCACGGTATCTGTGTTGGAGGGAAGATCGCGACGGGGGTAGCGCGCGTCATTCTCTCAGCTTCGAAGCTTGAAGAATTCAAGAAGGGGGAGATCTTGATCACTGAAATGACCGACCCGGATTGGGAGCCGATCATGAAAATGGCATCCGCGATCATCACCGCAAAGGGTGGGCGTACGTCACATGCCGCGATTGTCTCCCGTGAGCTTGGAATCCCGGCCGTTATCGGTATCGGCATGGAGGAGATGGCAAAATTGAAGACCGGAATGGAGCTCACGGTGGATGCGTCATCAGGCTCAGTCGGCTATATCTACCCAGGCAAATTGAATTGGGAAGAGCGCGTTGAGGATCTCTCGCAGGTGCCGGAGACAAAGACAAAGATCGCCATGAACGTCGGAAGTCCTGAGGCTGCATTCATGTATGCACATCTTCCCCACAAGGGCGTCGGATTGGCACGTGAGGAATTCATCATCATGTCGCAGATCGGTATTCACCCAAAGGCACTCCTTGATTACGACAAGTTGGACAAGGATCTCAAGAAGAAGATCGACGCGCGCACGATAGGATTCCCCGATAAGGTAGAGTTCTACGTACAAAAACTCGCAGAAGGAATTGCGCAAATTGCCGCAGCGTCCTACCCGCATCAGGTCATTGTGCGCTTCTCAGACTTCAAGACCAACGAATACTGTACACTCCTCGGTGGCGAGGCATACGAGCCGAGCGAGGAGAACCCGATGCTCGGATGGCGTGGTGCGTCCCGATACTATGATCCGAAATTCAAGGATGCGTTCAAACTCGAGTGTGATGCGATCTTGCGTGTGCGCAATACCTACGGACTCAAGAACCTCCACGTCATGGTACCGTTCTGCCGCACTCCGGAGGAAGGAAAGAAGGTACTCGCGACGATGGCGGAGTTTGGTTTGCGTAAGGATGAGGACGGATTGCATGTCTATGTGATGTGTGAGATCCCGTCAAATGTGCTTCGTGCCGATGAATTCCTTGATATTTTCGACGGTTTCTCGATCGGATCGAATGACCTCACTCAGTGTACCGTCGGATCCGACCGCGATTCGGGTATCGTCGCAGGGATAACGAATGAGAAAGACCCGGCAGTAAAGCAATTGATCTCAATGGCGATCAAGTCATGTAAGGCGCGTGGAAAATACATCGGTATCTGCGGACAGGCACCATCCGACTTCCCGGACTTCCTGCGATTCCTTATTCAGGAGGGGATTGAAACTGTTTCGCTTAATCCCGATTCGATCATCCCGATGCTCTTTGAGGTCGCGGAAGAAGAGAAGCTACTTGGTCGATAATTCATCATGGCCACAATCACCGGAGTACATGCGGATGAGATCCGAGACTCGCGTGGAAATCCGACACTTGAAGTCACAATCACGACCGAGGAGTACTCTGCTCATGCGTCCGTTCCTTCGGGGAAAAGTTCCGGGACACGAGAGGCCTGTGAGTTGCGTGACGCAGACGGCGTCGGCGTGACCCGGGCAATAGCAAACGTGAACACGGTGATCCGCGATGCGTTATTGCACGTCACGATTGACTCGGCACAGATCGATCGGCAATTGATCGCTCTTGACGGGACCAAGGATAAGCATCATCTTGGCGCCAATGCGATGCTCGGAGTTTCCATTGCGGTCATGCGTCTTGCTGCGAAAGAGAAGGCGATGCCGCTCTGGAAGTATATTGCGGAACTCGGGGGGTATACCCCGGGTTTTCCGCGTCTCTATATGAATATGCTGAATGGCGGTGCGCACTCCTCATTTCGGCTCCCGTTTCAGGAGTATATTGTTGCGGTTGGCGCGGCTGGTCCCCGGGAATCGTACGCGAAGGCGAATGCGATATTCGAGACCCTTGGCACATTGATCAGTGAACGCTATGGTGTTGTCCCAATGGGGGACGAGGGTGGGTATTCACCGGAAATGAACGGTATAGAAACACCTTTTGCACTCTTGAATGAGGCGATGGGGGCTGAAGCGATGGCATTTTTAGCCATTGATGCCGCCGCGTCGGAATTTTTCCACGATGGAAAATACGTGATCGAGGGCGCACCGCATAGTAGCGACGAGCTGTTCAAAATATATGAGGACCTGGTGAAGAAATTTCACCTGAAGAGCATTGAAGATCCGTTCGATGAAGTAGATTTTTCCACTTTTCATCGCATTACCACGGAACTCGGCACACGAGCGCTTATCGTGGGGGATGATCTGACCGTTACAAATCCCGAGATTACCAAAGAGATGATCGCGGAGCATCGTGCGAACGGAATGATCATCAAACCTAATCAGGTGGGAACGCTCACGGAGGTGTTTGAAACAGTGCGTCTAGCAAAGGAAGCGGGATGGAAGCTTATAGCGAGCCATCGCTCCGGTGAGACTGAAGACACGTTCATTGCGGATCTCGCCGTGGGTATCGGTGCCTATGGTTTAAAGGCGGGTGCACCGACCCAAAAAGAACGCCGTGTAAAATACGAGCGTTTGATTGAAATAGAAAAAGAATTTACTCAATAGTACTGAATGTTCACTATGCGCATTGCTTATTTTTTCAACGAAGAGTGGGAAAGGGAATTTGTCGGTTCCCGACTTCCCGATCACACGTTTGATTTTTTTCAGGGAGCGGTGCGTGGAGAGGGCATTCCCGATCCGAGTGTCGAGGTGCTTTGCATCTTTGCGAATTCAAGGGTGGATAGTGCGGTGCTCGATCGGTTTCCCTCCGTTCGCATCGTGGCGACACGGTCGACCGGTTTCGATCATATCGATCTTGAGGAGACGAATAAGCGTGGCATTGTTGTCGTCAATGTGCCCACTTATGGTGAGCATACGGTGGCGGAATTTGCTATGGCGCTCCTTCTTGCGCTCTCACGACGGATCTGCGATGCGCATCGCCGCGTCGAAACGACTGGTTCTTTTTCCCAGGAAGGATTGCGTGGTTTTGACCTGAAGGGGAAAACGATTGGTATTGTCGGTACGGGCCATATCGGGGCCCACATGATCCGTCTCGCACGTGGGTTCGATATGAATGTCGTTGCATATGATGCGTATCAAAAAGCTGACCTTGCGGCCGAGTTTGGTTTTCGTTACGTCTCGCTTGATGAACTGCTCGCATGTGCCGATATCATCTCTCTGCACGCTCCCTATAATGAGCAAACACACCATTTGATCAACGCCGAAAACATTTCACGTATCAAGCGCGGAGCGTATCTTATCAACACTGCACGAGGCGGACTGGTCGATTCTATGGCGCTCGCAAAGGCGCTTGAGGCGGGCATCATCGCAGGGGCAGGGCTCGATGTGATCGAGGAAGAGGGGCACATGGAGGATGAGGTTGGACTTATTGTGATGGAGCATCCCAATGAGGCAAGACTTCGTGCACTATTGGCGAACCACTATTTTATCCGTCATCCGCGTGTCATCTTGACCGCTCATATCGCGTTCAATACGGAAGAGGCAATCGAACGTATCCTTTCTACGACCGTCGAGAACATCAAGGACTTTGTTGGGGGTACGCCGAAAAATGTTGTCACGCATGCGCGTTAGCGATGCACACGAGTATGTTGTACGCCTCGTCATGACCCCCTTCGGGGTCATGTGTGTTTAGCGCCTATCTCAGTAGGAACTTTCCTGCTCCGTCGCATGATCTTCTGCGGAAACATCGAAAACTCTTGTCGCTTTGTCCCGACAAGGCTTCGCGAGTTTTCGATGTTTCCGCGAAGAAGCTCTTACGACTCGCGACGGAGGCCCTACTGGGATAGGCTCTTAGCGGTCGTCACGCGTCTCTCCCTTTATGCTTGGAACACGCGGATCCTGCCCCGGCGCTTCGTCGTCCGACTTGTCAGGGGATACTGTCTCGGACCTGCTTCTATTGTTGCTATTGGGTTCGATGATCAAAGGAATTTCAGTTACCTCGGTCTCATTGTTGCTTTTGATGTCGGTCGTGCTCACTGTCCTCCCGTCGCTTTTTTCTGTTTGAGCATTGTCACGTTCGGACTTTTTTGTCTCTTGAAATTGATCTCGGGGTGTTCTGCGTGACGGATCTGCCTCTCGAGCGTCCTGCCCCTCCTTCCTTTCCCGCTGTTTTCTTTCTTCGCGTGTTTCGAGAGAGACTGCTTGCATCTCCGAAATGATGTCATCGATCACAGTTGTTGCGTTGCCCCTTCCGTCACGGCGAAGCGTATCACGTGTGGCCTCAAGTTCACGAAGTGCGACCGCTGTTCCGTGCTTTGCCCGCTCGGCGCGTTTTGTCTCTTCTTTTGAAAGAGCAGGAGTAGTGTCGAATACGGTCTCCGAGCTCGTCGCATACGCGGGATCGGTATCGATGAGTGCCGCAAGTTCGCGCACTTCCTTCAAACGCTTTTGTGCGAACTCAACTCGCAGTGCTTCCTTTTTCTGTCCGTCTTTGGTCATGATGATCTGTGCCTTCTCTTTGGCGATAGCGATGGGAAACAGTAGGTCACCCGGCTTGGCGTTGCTCGCATATGCGGTCGCCACGCCTCCCGACAACACAAGCGCCGTGAGGATTCCTGCCACGATCTTGCTCTGTGTGCGCTTCCGGAGTGCGGTGTATGAAAACGGCGACGGAGCAGCCACGAGGTGCTGTTCGATTATGTTCCATGAGCGGATCTTCTCTTCTTCGGTTATGCCGATCGGCTTATTCCGGGTGATGCGTTTTTCCATATTAGAGATATCGTTGTTCGACATATGCATGAGGAAGATAGGCTTGTAATTCTTTGATCGCACGGTGATGGCGGACCTTGGCGTTATTCTCCGTCGTGTCGGTTGCGAGCGCGATCTCCCTGAAGGAAAGTTCCGACCAGTAGCGCAGACTGATTACTTCGCTCGACAGCCTGCTCATTTTTTTTAGTGCGTTTTCGAGGGTGCGGTAGTCTTCGTGCTCAGGAACCTCGGGGCTGGTCGCTTCATGGAGGAATTCAAGCGTTTCATTGTCGAGATCAACCGGTCGATGCTGTTCATTTTTGCGATAGGCATAGACCTTTCTTCGTGCGATGAGGAAAACAAACCCCCAGAACTCTTCCTCACTCTTCCAGTTGAACCGCGGGAGCCCCTTCCAGAGGTCAACAAAAACGTCTTGAAGCGTGTCGAGTGCTTGATTGCGGTCGCCGAGTTGACCCAGAAGAAAGCGAAAGACCTTATCATTTGCCGCATTGAAAACGCTGTGGAACGCATCGCGATCCCCCTTGCTCGCTTTCTTTATGCATTCTCGTAGTATTGCTTCTTGATCCATCGTTTGCTGCACCATTGTAATGTGATGCTAGCGCGAAAAGGTTACGAAGAACAGAAGATCGACAGCACCGTGTAAAATAATGGCTCTATTGCAGCATATTTTCGTTGCAATTGACGAATAGTGCGCAACCGTATCATGCTTCACACAATATTACTTTGCATGCTAAGATTCAGGCATGAACAATACATTTTTATCACGCCTCGAGTGGCGTTTCGCAACAAAGCAATTTGATGCGGCCAAAAAACTTACCAGTGAACAATTGGGCGAGCTCTTGAGGGCGATTCGCCTTGCTCCCTCCTCGTACGGCGTTCAGCCGTTTCACGTTGTGATCGTGACAGACCCCGAACTCCGCAAGGAGCTTCGTATAGCATCGTATGATCAGCCGCAAGTGTCTGATGCGTCGCAGTTACTCGTTTTTTGCGCCCGCACCGATCTCACTGCGCGCGTTGATCAGTACTTTGCATCGATGACGGGAGGCGATGTCGACGCATTGATCATGACAAAGGGTTATGCGGACATGATGCATGGAGCGCTTGATGCCCGAACGGGTGAAGTTGCATGGGCATCGAAGCAGGCATATATTGCGCTTGGGTTCGGACTCGCTGCGGCTGCGGAACTCGGGATCGATTCGTGCCCGATGGAAGGATTTGATCCGGTGCAGGTCGATAAGATCTTGGGACTTCCCGCACATATCCGCTCCGTCGCCTATATGGCGGTGGGGTCGCGTGCTGCGGAGCCGGAGTTTCCTAAATTCCGTTTTGCCGAGAAGGACCTGTTTGAATATCGTTAAACAATGAGTTTAGTGCTCGCAAAAACATCCGCCGAACGGCGGATGTTTTTATGAAGCCCTGCATGCTCATGACGCGGTGAACAAAAAACACCACTTGTGGTGGTGTCTTACTAGTGGGGTGAGAGTGCACCCTCCTTCTTGTCCTCGCCAAACATTGAACTCGTCCAATGCGCGGTCACGTTGGTTTTAAGGGTGTCAAACAATAGATGAACTTTCTTTTCCCGCGTCTTTCCGCTCTGATGGTAGAGTACTCTTCCCATCAGTGCATTGGTGCGCAAGAATGAGATCTCGGCAAGTCCCTTCCCAACCCCTAGTGGGCGCGAAACGGTAGTAGCGTTTGCGCCGGATATTTCTTTGTTCTCAAAAAAACAACTACAAAAAAGTTCTTCATGCGAAGCGTAGCATTTGTATTGAATGCGCGTTGTTGGATTTTTGAGTTGCAACAGCTGCATCCCGTCATGTTCTTCTGTAGTTACCTCATATTCATCCGACGTGAGCTCTCTCAGTACGGAGACCAGGTGTTGCGCAAGGTCTTCCTTACGACGGTAGCGCGGCCACCAGTAGGAAATACTGAACATGAAGGACAGAATGAACAGCGTACCCCAGATCGAATCCATGAAGTTTCCTTAAAATAATCCCTGCTCAAGCCACCATGATACTATATTTGTGCAAGCAAAAACCCCGCGTTAGCGGGGTTTGTCTTATATACGGCCATTGCTCGAAGACTCCAGTACGGCAAATATCTCTTCTAAGAGTTTGTCGTTGCTGCTTTTAGGGGGTGCCGGGAGGGGGAGAATACCGGACGCGACGAGTGTGGTTGTGCCCGATGCATTTTTAATTTCGAGTTTGTAAAAAATGCCGTGTCGCATACGTACCGACGCATCTTTGCATCCGTCCGCCTCGATGAGAAAGAGAAGTGCCGATCCTCGTTCCTTGCGAACACCGAAGAGAGCAAGCCGCCCTTCAAGTTCAGCATGCTCCGTGATATCGAGATATCCATCGAGGGTGCGCAATATGCGTGCGCCGTCATCGTTATCACGCTCGGTAGTGGGCGGGTGCGGCCACATACAGTCGCAAAAGAATTTGCGCCCGATAAGTGTCGTATGAGTGAGCGTTTCGTTTTGTTGCCTGAGTATCTTCTCGGCGCTGGTCGCGCTCACTTGCTTATAAATATATGAGAGAACCGACTCGATGATCGCGGCTTTTTGAGCCAGTTCCTGTCGATAGATACGCCATCGAACAATAGCAAGAATGAGCGCCAGTGCGACGAC
Organism: Candidatus Lloydbacteria bacterium RIFCSPHIGHO2_02_FULL_50_18; assembly: GCA_001821395.1. Taxonomy (GTDB): domain Bacteria; phylum Patescibacteriota; class Minisyncoccia; order Phycocordibacterales; family UBA6899; genus MHLP01. The sequence goes on from MHLM01000003.1 coordinate 77,799, forward strand.
GGCGAAGAGCATGACTATGAAGTTCTGCCGTTCCATGTTTCCTCCGCAGATGAAAAGAAATTCTCCCTAAACCCTAGCACTCGGGGATGTAATTGCAAGACCATAAAATGATTGACCGAAGAGGCTGAGAAGAATAGTCTAAATACAGAGAAGATTTTTGACAGGAGTGTGTCATGGACGGACTTACCCCCGAGTTCATGGAAGACTACCGCAAGCAAGAGCAGAAGCGGGTTCGGGCAGGCGTGTATCGCACCTGGCATGATCAGAAAGAGTCTTTAATGGAAGGCAATGCCATCATTGTGCATGGTTACCGCGGCAACGTGCGCGCTCAGCACTTTAAAGACCTCGCAAATGCGTTTGATGATGCACAGTTCAATGTCGCATCATTTGATCTTCCGAATTTCGGAAAGAGCCGCAACCTGCGTCCCGAACTTGAAGGACAGGTCGTCTCATTTGCCGAGCTCATCCGTACGCTCAAATCGATGTTGTTTGCCATGCTCGAATCACGTTCGAAGAGCAAGGTTCCGACGATACTCGTCGGCTACAGTATCGGCGCGCTCGTGATACTGCGCTTGTTACAGATCTATCCATATTTGCAGAAGTATGTTGCGGGTATCGTGCTCATCGCGGTGCCATTACGCGTGGATCACAATGCCCGCAAGGAGCTCCTTCGCTGGAAAAAAGTGGTGAAGCCGTTCTTCAAGTTGTTGGTGCGTGTGTATCCGAGCATGTCGGTTGCGGCGTATGAGGAAGATGAATTTTCCACTAATGATCCCCATCACTTTAAGGGGGCAATGAGTGCATGGACGGCCAATCAGATATTGGTTGCTTCCGAAAAGGCACGAGCTGCCATGGGGCGTATCGCGGTACCAGTACTCTTTATCCATGGCAATGACGATAGCACCGCTCCACTAGAAGACATGGAGTGCGCATTCGGTGAGGTTGCGACATCACGAGACGATAAGGACAAGATCGTATATCCGCACGTTGACCACCTCGTGTTGCAGAAGCATCGTCATGCCATACTTGATATCGTGAAGTGGGCGAAGATCCGCGTCAAGCTGGCCAAAGATTCAGTCGTGCGTATCCATACTGAGCAGGGTAAGTTCGAGGAACGACTTGAAGAATTGGTTCATATTTTTCTCGATCTTGGCCGTCGCATCGTCGTTTTGTTATGGAATGTTCGCGGAGACCTGCTTCACTCGCTCTTGCGACGGAAGAAGAATTAGCCCCACCTCGGTGGGGTTTTTGTTTTTTGCTGTGTTAACATATGTTCACCATTAGTGAAATAATACTTTCATATGCTTCACGAATTCAAAACATTTGCCCTTAAAGGAAACGTACTCGATCTCGCCGTTGGTGTGGTCATCGGTACCGCATTCAGCGCCATCGTTGCTTCGCTTGTCGGTGACGTAATCATGCCGATTGTCGGAGTGATTACCGGCGGTATCGATTTTTCAGGACTTCATTACACGGTGGGTGGGGCGACGATCAATTACGGAAAATTCATTCAAGCGTTGTTCATATTTTTGGTGGTAGCATTCACCCTGTTCGTCGTGGTGAAGGTATTGAATTCATTGCGTAAAAAAGCGGAAATAGAAAAAACAGTTGCTTCGGCGGATCCTGCACCGGACGTACTTTTGCTGACTGAGATCCGGGACTTGCTCAAGCAATAAGGAAGAAAAATGCTGTCCAGAATGTGTACTTCTTTCATGCTATAATCTTCCCATGGATTTTATTGTCGACCTGATTCATAACTATGGTTATTACATCGTGTTCTTCGGCACGCTGCTTGAGGGTGAAGTGGTCGTGGCGCTTGCCGGATTCGCCGCATTTCAGGATGACCTCCATTTGAGTATCGTGATCCCGATAGCTATCGTCGGGGCGGTGATCGGTGATCAGTCTTTTTTCTATTTCGGTCGATTCAAAGGTCGCAAGGTGCTTCATCGCCATCCCGAGTGGTACGACCGTGTTGAAAAGATTCACGTATGGATGTCGCGGTATCAGGACCTGCTGATTTTCGGTTCGCGTTTTCTTTATGGTTTTCGTGCGATCACCCCTATGGTGATCGGCACAAGCAAGGTCTCAGGGCTGCGCTATCTGGTGTTGAATGTGCTCGGTGCCATCGTGTGGGCACACTTGTTTGCTTTTGGCGGGTATATCTTCGGCAGTGCCATTGAGCGATTTTTGGGGAACATGAAGAGGTTTGAGGGCACGGTCGTGGGTGTGCTCATTTTGTTGACGATAGGCATCCAGTTCATTGCCTGGCTCCGCAGGAGGCGGGAACGTATCCGAGAGATGAAGCACAAGCGCTCGCACGACTAGGAGCATTTGCTATACTCTCCTATATGCGACTATCAGGCTCAAGCACCCCCATCTCTCGATTTCTGCTCACATTGTTAGCACTTTATCTTTGTCTTTTTGCCGTTCTTGCGATCAACCCCATTGATCGGCAAGCGTGGTTTGCGGAGAATCTTACGGTGATTATTATCGTGAGCATTCTTGCATCCCTATATTTTTTCCGTATTCGTTTTTCTCATACCGCGTACGCATTTATGGCTGTACTTATTTTTCTACATACGATCGGCGGTCATTATACATTCGAAAGGGTGCCGTTTGATTGGGTCACAAATTTTTTTGGTTTCGAGCGTAACCATTATGACCGTGTCGCGCATTTTTCGGTCGGATTCTACGCGTATGCGATCGGTGAGTGGCTTCTTGCGAAACGCCTTGTCGCGAATCGCTTCCTCCTTTTTACGTATCCGATATTCGTCATTGCCACTCTCGCCATGAGTTATGAACTCATTGAGTGGATCTACGCCGCCAATGCGGATCCGCTCGCAGGTGCAGCGTATCTTGGGAGCCAGGGCGATATCTGGGATGCGCAGAAGGACATGCTTGCGGATACGCTCGGTGCGCTCAGTGTAATGACATTCTTTTTTTGGATGAATGGTTTTCATCGAATACGGACGCTCCTTTCTCACAAGCAATGAACAGGACGAACGCCCATCTTTTATTGCTCGCCGGTGCATGGCTTTCTCTCGTCGCGTTCGTGATCGGCGGAAGCGTCATGCTTCCCGTACAAAAGGAAGCGGGAGAACGTTCGACCGCGCTATTGTATAAATTTGCAGCAAATGAATTGACATCGAACACGTCGCAAGTAACGGAGTCGGGACGGACGATCGTCGCCAACCTAGAGACGATGGAGGTGTTGCTCTATGATAACGGCACGCTTGTTCGCACATTTCCAATCCTCTCAAAAGGACGCCCGGGTACCCCGTGGGAAACCCCATCCGGCGTTTACGCTATCCAGACAAAAGAAATAAAACATCTTTCATCGATTGGCGGAACCTGGATGCCCTATAGTATGCAATTCTACGGAAATTTCTTCATTCACGGATGGCCGACCTACATGAATGGAAAGGATGTACCGCTCGGATATTCGGGTGGTTGCATCCGACTTTCGACAGAGGACGCCCGTCTCATGTACGAGTTCGCTCCAGAGGGCGCACGCTTAGTCGTGCTCTCTCCCGGAAGAGGTGATGAATTCGCAACATCATCACGGTATTATTTACATGGAGAGGGTCATTTGCCGCATGTCACCGCACCATCATTCATGATTGCGGATGTGGATTCGGGGGTGGTGTTATGGGAGCGACGGAGCCATGATCTCAAGGACCCCAAAGGGCTCACCGCGCTCATGACGAGTCTTGCCGCCGTTGAAACGGTGAATCAGTACAAACTGGTGCGCATGAGTGAGTTATTGATGGGGAGGGCTGTCCTCCGTAAGCACTCCATCGGCGCACTTGATGAGATCCCCGCGGGCACATTATTGTATCCGCTCCTTTTTGAGGGGAGCGATACGGCGGCAAAAGTATTCGCGAAGGAGCATGGGACCAAACAATTCGTGGAATATATGAATGAAAAAAGTACTGCGATCGACATGGGGGATACCGCGTTCAGCGGTGCGTTATCAGGAGACGGATCAACGACGACGGCTCGCGATCTGATGATGCTGCTTCGATATGTGAATGATCATAAGCATTTTTTGATCGATGTGACCCTTCTACCGGGGCAGACGCTCTTTGATGATGCGGGAAACGAGCGATATGATTGGACAAATAAAAACCCTTGGGTCATATCGGGTGACGGGGCATTCCGAGGGGGTATCGTATCCGGTGACGCATCGGGGCGTGATGGCGCGATGCTGCTTTTTGACCTCCCACTCGCTGAATTCACTCCGCGCACGATCGCAATTGTGGTTATGGATTCTGAGGATATCAATGGTGACATTCGCGCGATCCGCCGATTCGTTGCAGATCACTTCGTGTTCGGTGTCGAACGAGAAGTCGGTTCTTTTATCCGAGAAAAGGAAGAGCCAACCCCGGGTCTTTTGGAGCGAGCGAAAGCGCTGATCAATCTTGGATCGTTACTAGAAGACGAGGTCGAGTACGAACGTGAAGTATGAATACTATTGATGCATATTGGATGATCGTTGTCTCGGTGTCCGTCTTACTGGCGCTGCTTTCGATGCGTGAATACCATCTTCTCGCCCAGCTTCCCCCTGCGCATCCTGACCGCGGATCGTATTGGTTCAATGTATGCTTGCTCATCCTTGCCTCCGGGGGATTGCTCTACGGCGGTCATTACATAGATATAGGGAGACGAACGATCGAGGCGCTGATCGCGATACCTCCATCGTCGCGCTATGCGATCGAGCGTAATGCGGTCATTCATGATGCGACATGGGTCTACGAGAGCGGAGAGCGCGAGGACGAGATCCGCTCTTTTTATCGGGAGTATGCGCGGGCACAGCACATGACCTTTCTTGAGGATGATCATGACGTGGTGCGCATGTCGTTTGCGCTCCCATCAGGTCTTCTTTTTTTGACACTGCACACCGAGGGAAAGAAGACGGTATTATATTTTTCTCGCGTCGGGGAGATCCGTACCGCTACTCTGTAGCCGATGTCTTTGGGACAGCGACGATAAGTCCTTCCAAAACCGGGGCAACACGATCCACGATCCTCTCGTAACCCTTGTCATTCGGATGTACCTCGTCGGACATGAGCGCACTGTTGCCGATGAGTCCCAGGAGTACATTGGGGACATAGAGGGACCCCGTTGCTTTTGCGAGTGTCGCGAAATCATCGTCGTATTGGTCAGTGAGCAGTCCGCCGCGTATGCCGAGTAAGAGGACGATTGCCCCGCGTGATTGTATCCGGGTTATGATCGAGTGGAGGTTCACGAATGTTTCTTCTTTGGGGACTTGTTTGAGAATATCATTCCCACCGAGCAGCAGTATGACAATATCAGGTTTTTCATCAAGCACATCCTTCGAAAGTCGGAACAGCGCATCATACGTCGTATCGCCGCTTACACCTTTATTGATGATCGTGATATTGAGGCGTTTCGCCAGCATTGGAATGAATCCTTTCTCTCTGCTTCCTGCCCCGATACCGACGATGAGACTGTCTCCGAAGGCAACAATGTGCTCACCTTTCGGCGGGTAATTCTTGATCGGGTGATGCTCTAGAACGAGAGAAGCAATTTGCCACATGCCCAAAAAAATAATAGCCGCAAAAATAAAAATGAATGGGCGCACTTGTTTCATTATTTCATCGTAGCATGTTTGACACGCACTTGCGTGAGAGGGTAGTGTGGTCGAAGAGGTAATTTATAAGGAGCGAAAATGGCAGCAACGGAAAAAAAGTCGTGTGGCACACCAAGGTCTGCACCGTGGCAAAAACGTCGCCCGCCGAATGGGTATTCATATCTTGAAGTATTTCGCGAGTTGAAGCGTCGGAAGAAAGGGGACTACCTTCTTTCTTCGGAAGTGCGCAACGATGTATTCGAAGCGGGCGTTCATCGATTGTCCGCACAGTATTTCATTTCTTCGATACTCTCAGGAATCATGAAAGAATACGAACTCACTTCGGAGGAATTTCTCTCATTGTTCAGCTGTCGAAATGAAGATTCTGCAGACACGTTACTTTCGTGCATATTAAGTCCGTATCAGAGAAGCAAAGACGCGGACATTTCAAATAATGCCGAGGTGGATGAACTGTTTCCGGCACAGGGTCTGAAGAGAACGTAATAAAAATAACCGCGAGCATTGCTCGCGGTTTTTTGTTTGCCGATTTCATTCAGTAGAACGTCGTACGCACTATCGGTTGAAACAGCTGCGTGTTTTGTGCGCAGACTTTTTTCATAGGGCATGCGTTGCAATTTGGTACCATCATTTCAGGGCAGAAGATCCGCGCAGACCACTTGAGCGTATCTATCTCATCTCTTGTCCGACCGGACTGCTTAACGAGGAGTGTATCTGCACGGTACGTGGCTTTACGGATGGAATCCTCCCTTTCCCGTGAGGTAAAGCGGCGTTCCCTATTTTCCTCACGCCATGCCTTTGGCAGTGTTACGTGCCCCATGCGAAGCGTGAGCCTCATATCGTGGTAATCCACGATCGGGCGGGATACCGTCTCCGCATTTTTGCGGAGAAGCTTATCAGGGCGATTCACAAGCGCCATGAGCAAGAGCTCGGCTTTTTTTCCTAGCGGATCTTCGTGATATCCCGGGATACCATTCTCCGGATGTGTCAGGACCTCCTGAAGCGCACCGACGGGGTCCGAATATTCACTCGCATATTGGACAAGCTCATCGGGGGATTGTCCCGCCATGCGACGCGTACGAAACCATTTCCCGTAGTCGCGCGTCTGCGCGATACGATGCTCCGTGTTGAAAAGAGAGACCGGCCCGTCGTCATCGGAAAATATCGTTGCGAATTCCGCATCGGAGATCCGAGCAAGTCTTGGTGGGGAAAAGCATTCCGAGTCCTTCCGCCATGCGGCATGGAGCATCTTCCACAGAAGGTCAGAACCCTTCACTCCACTGTTCCCGTTCCATTTTCCATACAGCGGGGAAGTATACCTCGTTCTATCATCGAGCCAAAAGCCGTAATTGTGAACCATGGCAAAGAAAAAGAAATCAATCGTTCCAGGTGCTTTAAGCGGAGGGTACATATCCTCAAAAATGTATTCCGCTCCTGCTCGGATAGTGCTGCTGTAGAAATTTATCGGAGGCGCAATGGTCGCAGTTTTTGCAAGCGCGGCAAATGCATTGATCCGTTTTCTATTGAGAGCGGGTGACTTCTCCATGAAGATCTCCTTTTTGTTGGTACGTCTGTGCCAATGTAAACACATTATGATGATAGTGCAAGTAGCCATCGGTGAGTGTTGCGTCCCTCTATATCGAACGTTATGATAGGTGGATGGACCCAAAGAAAAAAAAAGTTCTTGTACTCAAACTCCTCCTCCCTGTCTTCATTATTGGTATATTTTTTGTGAGCGGACGAATGAAGTCGAATAATGATGTCCGGGAAAGTGCGATCATTTCAAATGACGGGCTGTCATCAGGTGTCGCGGCCATAGATCCGGAGTCGGTAGAAAAGATGATCACGGACGGAACAACGGGTCGTGAATATTTGTCGAATCAGATCATCGTCGAATTTTTGCCCGGTGTCTCGGAGCAAGAATCGTTGGATAGCATTAGCGCTGTTGGGGGAAAAATGCTCCAACGCTTCACGATCGCACCGCTTTTTCTCATTCGGGTCAAGGATACCGGTGACGGTAGGGGGTCGGCAGTTGCGATCGCCGCACTCAACGCAGATACGAAAGTAAAGAAGGCCGACCGGAATTATCTGACGACACTCGATGCTGCTGTTGCGCAATAGTTTCCGTCGTTCTCATGGTCAATGGCTCAACGATGTTTTTGGCCGTTTTGTGTTGGTGGAGTATACTACTCAAATATGACCATCCGTGAGGGACTGACCTTTGACGACGTGCTTCTTATGCCGCGACGCTCCGCGGTTTTTTCACGTAAGGATACGTCGACCAAAGCACCGCTTTCAAGGAACATCTCACTCAACATCCCGCTCGTTTCTGCGAATATGGATACAGTCACCGAGTCGGGAATGGCGCGCGCGATGGCGCGCATGGGTGGCATCGGTATCATCCACCGCTTCCTTTCTATCGAGCGTCAGGTTGAGGAAGTGAAAAAAGTGAAACGTGCGGAAAATGTCATCATCGAAGATCCGTTTACCGTGCATCCCGACATCACCCTCGGCGAGGCAAAAAGTTACATGCGTCGGGAAGGCGTATCGGGCGTGTTGGTAGTGAAAGAAAAAGCGGGCAAGAGACTGCTTGTCGGTATTCTCACGCGTCGGGATCTGCTCTTTGAGACGGATGACCGCAAGAAGGTGTCATCTCTCATGAGTACGGACCTGATCACCGCTCGCCCCAATGTGTCGCTTGAGCGGGCGAGGGATATTTTGCATGACTACCGCATTGAAAAACTCCCGCTGACGACAAAAGAAGGATATCTTGTCGGGCTCATCACGCTGTGTGACATCATCGAGCGCATGCAGAACCCGCTGTCTTCTAAGGACAAGAAGGGGAGGCTCATGGTGGGAGCCGCGGTCGGAGTGAAAGAAGATACTATCGCCCGCACGGACGCACTCCTCTCTGCCGGAGCGGATGTTATTGTTATCGATATTGCGCATGGGCACAATGAACGCGCGATAGAGACAACGAAACTCTTGCGAAAAACATTTGGGAAAAATATCGAGATCATCGCGGGGAATATCGCGACCCCGGAGGCTGCCCGTGATCTTGCAAAAGCCGGTGCGGACGGATTAAAGGTAGGTATCGGTCCGGGTGCAGCATGCACGACGCGTATCGTAACAGGTGTCGGGGTACCGCAGTTGACCGCGATCATGGATGTTGCGAAAGAGGCGGCAAAGATTGGTATCCCGTTCATTGCAGATGGAGGTATAAAGAACTCCGGAGATTTTTCAAAAGCAATGGCTGCGGGTGCAGACACGGTCATGATTGGTAATCTGCTTGCGGGTTGCAAGGAATCGCCCGGAGAATACATCCTCGATCGCGGCGTTGCGTATAAATATTATCGCGGAATGGCATCTTATGATGCGACACGTGAAAAGATCGATGTTGATGGCGGTACTGATGGTGTTTTTCGTTCGCCTGAAGGCGCATCGGGTCGCGTTGCCTATCGCGGAGAGGCAAGCATGGTCGTGATGGACCTGATCGGAGGATTGCGTTCTTCGATGAGCTACCTGGGGGCGAAAACGCTTGCACAATTTGAAAAGAATGCGGAGTTCATCAAGATGAGTAATGCTGGCCTCACCGAGTCCGGACCCCACGGCGTGAAATAATTCCAGTTTGAGCATATTGCGTCGTTGACTGCACGAAAAACCTTCAAGCAGTACTCACATGTACAGCTTGAAAGTTTTTTGTTTGCCGCCTCGCACTATATCTCAAACTTGAATTATTTCCACATTCTTTCATTGAGGGAAAACATTCGCTTTAAAGGAGAGGCGTTAGTGTTTGTCGAGAAAAATAAAAAACGCCGATTATTGATCGGCGTTGCTGTTTAGTCTTTTTTTTCTTTGTCTATTTCTTCTTGCGAGAGTGGCGTCATTCCCAGTTGTGCGGCAAGTTTTGCCGCATCGGGATCGATTCCCGCGACATGCTCGAGTGGAGGAACCCACGTTGTCACCGGATCATCAACTGGAATTGCTGGAGCCGGTTTCCGTGGCGGGCGATCATTCATAATGTCATCGATCTGGTCAGCATCAAGTGTTTCCCATTCGAGGAGCGCCTTTGCCATGACGTGCATCTTGTCCTGATTGGACACAATGAGCGCACGGGCCACTGCATACTGCTCGTCAATGATTCTTTTGACCTCAGCTTCGATTATCCGTAGCGTCTCTTCGCTCACGTTCTTGGTTTGGGTCACCGAACGACCGAGGAATACTTCCCCCTCGTTTTCCGCGTAGACCATGACACCGATCTTTTCACTCATGCCGTATCGCGTCACCATTTCACGGGCAATCTGTGTTGCGCGCTCGAAATCGTTCGAGGCACCGGTGGTCATTTCGTCCATGAAGACTTCTTCGGCGATGCGGCCACCAAAGAGCATTGCGAGCATCGAAAGCATGCGCACCTTGTCCGAACTATAACGGTCGGCTTCAGGAAGTTGCATGGTGACGCCAAGTGCGCGTCCGCGAGGAATGATCGTGACTTTGTGTACCGGGTCGGTCTTTGGCATGAGTCGTGCAACGAGGACATGTCCTGATTCGTGGTATGCAGTGTTCCTGCGCTCACTTTCGGGCATGATCATTGATTTCCGCTCCGGACCCATCATGATCTTCTCTTTGGCTTTTTCGAAGTCGATCATTCCGACATGGTTCGCTTTACGTCTGGCGGCGAAGAGTGCCGCTTCATTCACGAGGTTGGCGAGGTCCGCACCGGAGAATCCGGGGGTGCCACGCGCTAAAATATCGGCACGAATATCCTTACCGATCGGTACCTTGCGCATGTGCACATGGAGGATCTGTTCGCGTCCTCGTACGTCGGGCAACGTCACAAAGACTTGCCGATCGAAGCGTCCGGGGCGCAAAAGTGCCGGATCAAGAATATCGGGTCGGTTTGTGGCGGCGACAACGATGACACCGATGTTCGTATCAAAGCCATCCATCTCCACGAGCATTTGATTCAGTGTTTGCTCGCGCTCATCGTTGCCTCCACCAAGACCTGCGCCGCGTTGGCGACCAACTGCATCGATCTCGTCGATGAAGAGGATACAGGGCGCACGTTTCTTTGCCTCACTAAACATGTCGCGCACGCGGGCGGCGCCGACACCGACGTACATCTCGACGAAGTCGGAACCCGAGATCGTAAAGAAAGGAACCTTTGCTTCACCCGCGATCGCTTTTGCGATCAAGGTCTTACCAGTTCCCGGTGGACCAACGAGCAAGCAGCCACGGGGGATGCGCCCGCCCAATTTTTGGAATTGAGCTGGGTTGCGCAGGAATTCCACAAGTTCCGCCACTTCTTCTTTAGCCTCATCGCACCCTGCGACATCGGCAAAGGTGATGGCATTCATTGATTTGTCGAGCATTCGCGCTTTTGATTTGCCAAAGCCGCCGAGACCTCCTGCTCCGCCTCCCGCACCCATCTGTTTGCGCATGAAGAATATCCAGACACCAACCAAGAGCAGTATCGGTCCAAAGGTGACAAAAATAGTCATGAGCATTGACGGCTCCTCCGGCACTTTGACGTCAAACTTGACGTCATTGTTCCTCAGGTCACCGATCAGACCGCGATCGAGGTGGGTGGCCATCGTAACAATGCTTTTGTCATCGATGGTCAATGCTTTGATCTCGGTCCCGCCTTGGACTTCTCTCATCTCCACACTCTTGATGTTCTTGCTCTGCACCTCATTGAGGAAGTCGGAATAGGCGATCTCATTGCTTGGTGTCACGCTCTGGTTGATCTGCTTGAGCAGGGAAAATATCATGAATACGATGAGCGTCCATATTGCGAGCCTCATAAACCCTTTATTGTTCATGTTGTTCCTCCTCGGAACGAATAATAACAAGGAACACTTGTATCGCTACCGCTCACTCAATCACATTAGCGGATAGTGTCAATCGGTAGGCGACATTGGTCGTGTTAGAATACAAAAATGTCGAAAACAGTAAGACGGAAAATTGGCAAGGAACACATATTTACGGGGATCCGTGCGCTTGTCATGGGGCTTGGTCTTCATGGTGGAGGAGTAGCTACTGCAAAGTGGCTTGCGCGCCATGGTGCAAAGGTCACCGCAACCGATAAGCGCACAAAAGAGATCTTGGTTGACTCCATAAGGGCGCTCCAGGGTGTCCCCGTGAAGTACGTACTAGGGGGGCATCGTCATCAGGACTTTCGCACGAACGATCTCATTGTGGTCAATCCCGGAGTGCCGCGTGAAAGTGAGTATTTGGAGACCGCGATACGAGCGGGAAAGCGTATCGAAAATGACGCAAGTTTGTTCTTTCGTTACTCCACGAATCCGGTGATCGCGATAACGGGGACGAGGGGAAAGACAACCGTTACGCTTTGGGTCGCAACATTGCTCCAAAAAAAGTATCACGACGTCCTCCCGTCGGGTAATACTCCCGACAATGCCTTTCTGAAGGAGTTTGAGCGCCTGTCTGCGTGCGACGCACGGGCGGAGGTGCACGGAGACATCCCCGTTGTCGCGGAGATGTCCTCCTGGCAACTTGAACGTCTCTCGTCGGGGGGGCGCGCACCTCATGTGGCAGTCGTTACCAATCTGTATCCCGATCATCTTAATCGCTATAACGGCATACGTGATTACGCGAACGCGAAAGTAAACATTTTTTTATTTCAACAGTCCGATGATTTTCTGATCTTGAACCACGAGAACGCGTGGACGCCCTATTTTTTGAAAAAGAAACCCAAAGCGCTTCTTTTTTTCATTAGTAAAAAGGCGCTTCCCAAAAACGCGCATGGCCTGTTCGTGCGGAGCGGGATGCTGATCTTTCGTTTCGACGGGATGGAGCAGAAACTATTTTCGATCAAAAGATTCACCGAGCTGTATGGAGTACACAACCTCGAGAATCTGATGAACGCAGTGCTTGCGGTGAAACTTTTTGATCCGACGATAGCCGTCAGCCTGCGTGACGTGCTCCATCTTCCTACGCCGAAAATGCGGCAAGAGATTGTAGCCAAGAAGGGGAGACTCACGATTGTGAACGACAGTTGTGCGACATCGCCTGACGGTACGATCGCGGCAATTGAGCGTTTTAGGAAAATGGGCAACATCGTGCTCGTCACTGGTGGAACCGACAAGAACCTCGAGTTCGGAGCATTGGCGATGATGATCAAAAAGTTTATACTCGCGCAGAACCTTATTCTTCTTGAAGGTTCTGCCACTAAAAAACTCATCGCCGCATTCCCCGGTTCAGAATTGTCAAGGTTAAACCTTGACAAAAAAGTGCTAAAAAACCTTGATTCCTGCGTCGCAGAGGCATTTCGTGCGGCGAAAAAATTAACAGGAAAGACGACCATCCTCTTCTCTCCGGGTGCCGCAAGTTTTGAGAAGTTTCTTCATGAATTTGATCGGGGGGAGCAATTCAATATATTAGTGAAAAAATATAAGAAATAAAAAGACCTCGACTTGCGCCGAGATCATTCCCTCTATCGTATCGCGGTACCGTCGCCGCCCGCCACTACCTTATCGAGGCGTTGCCGCATCTTGTTGGCAAGTTCATTTACTTGCCTCTTTCCCTCCGCAGACAGTGCTGGGTGGCGACACCTCCTCCTACAGGACGAACATATCTGAATGGGCGATCGGACTGCTCCGTGGGGAGGGTCCATGGAGCCAACGACCTCCGCTCCACAGCACTTGCTTGGTTCATAGAACGAATCTGTCACAGTAAACCTCCCTACTTGTGTTAAGCCGATGAAATCATAATATAATCTTTGTGGTATATCAAATTCTGCATAAAAAACCTCTCACGGATGGAGAGGGTAGACATGATAGCCGAACAGAGACTTTGTGAATCCGAGCGCACGAGGGGTTGCCTCATAGCGTCGTATGAACGTCTCTTTTTTTGGAGCCCGTTCACGACCGTAATACGCTTGTTTTCGCGCGGGAATGACTCGAATGAGGCGGAATCCTTCTTCATGAGCGTAATCACGAACGAGTGTGAGGAGCATCTGTTCCCACTGTAGTGGTAGGAGGTAGCGCGTAATGTGCTTGTTGCGCTTTTCGCCCCAATGCTCCATTGATACTCCCTGAATTTGCCCGACAGTGAGCATGTTCCGTAGGCGAGAGACATTGAAGCCGATACACGCAAGGGGATATTGTCCTTCCTTCCGCGCAAGAACGATGGTAAATGAGCAATCCCTAAAAATGCGATGCCCGTGGACATATCCGTTCCCCGACGAAACAAAGAGCACATAGGCATCTTGTAGTTCATTCACACGATGCCGGTGCGGCTCACCGATGAAACGCTCGATATACGGAGCGAGCGGGATCTTGATCAGGTCAGCCTCCCCCCATCTATCTCGCGGTGGGAAGCAAAGCACTTTTTGTGGCGGTATCTTGTGGCCAAAGGCTCCGAAGGTGGGGAGATGAAGACCATGCATGGGATTCCTCTGTGGCGAAAATATTTCTCTTTGCATAATGAGCATGAAGCACTGTTTTGTCAACGCGGAACAAAGAAACGTTTTCCCATAAAGACCGTTATAATAAACAAATATGTGTGGAATATTTGGATATATCGGCGATAAAGAAAAAGAGGTGGCACTTATGGCGAACAGGGCGCTTTGTGAACTTGAGTACCGCGGATACGACTCATGGGGAATCGCCGCCGAGGTCTCGGGTAAGATGTTCGCAATAAAGGCGATTGGGAAGATCTCTCTCGCGTCCGATAAAGAACTCAAGGGGGTCATGGGAAAGATGTCCATCGGCCATTCGCGCTGGGCGACACATGGCGGTGTCACCGAGGCGAATGCGCACCCGCATTTCAATACCTCGCGCACCATCGCGGTTATCCATAACGGCATCGTGGAGAATCATGAAGAGATCAGGAGTTTTTTGCGCGGGAAGCTCGGGAATTCCGTTGATAAGCTTTTTCTCTCCGAGACCGATACCGAGGTCATTCCGCATCTCATTGATTACTACATTACCCATGAAGGGAAAACATTCGAAGCGGCTTTCGTTGAAGCGGGGAGAATGCTCGAAGGACGCTACGCGGTCGTTGTGATGAAGCTGGGTGAACCTTACCTCCTCGCTATGCGCGACGGATCACCGCTCGTCGTCGGGAAGGGGGAACACGAATATTTTCTCGCGTCTGACGTGCCGGCATTCATTGACCACACACGTCAGGTGCTTTATCCTGGCGATCGCGAATACATGAAAGTGAGTGCCGACGCGATCATGTTGCGTAATCTTGATACCGGTAAAAAAGTAGACCGTGAATGGATCACGGTGACCTGGGATAAGGGGAGTGCGACGAAAGAGGGTTACCCGCATTTCATGTTGAAAGAGATCATGGAGCAACCGCTCTCTCTTGATAAGGCGATCCATCAGGAGGATGCGAAGCTGGAAGAATTTGCACGGCTCATGAAAGAGTCCGAGCATCTCTTTTTCATCGGCTGTGGCACTGCCGCCAAGATGGCAAAACTCGGCGAGCTCTATGCCGCGCGCGTTGCCGGGAAACTCACGAATGCATATGTCGGCTCGGAGTTCGCCGCTTACGGTCAGTTCCTGAACAAAAGAAGCACTATCGTCGCCGTGTCCCAAAGCGGGGAGACCGCCGATGTGCTCGAAGGGCTCCGCGTCGCGGAGAAGGAAGGTGCGCGCATTCTCGCACTCTTGAATGTGGTCGGCTCATCTATCGACCGCATGTCGAAGAAGTCGCTGTTCTTGAACGCAGGACCGGAGATTGCCGTGGCCTCAACAAAGGCGGCAACCGCACAGATCGCCGTCCTTATCCTTATCGCGCACGCGCTCGCAAAAAAACTCCCCGAGGGTAAACACCTCATGCGCAGTGCGGTAAAAGACATCAAGGCATGGCTCATACCCGATCTGTCGCGCGATATCAAAAAGATCGCGGAGAAATTGCTGAATAATCCCTCATCTGCTTTGTTGCGGGGCCCCACTAACTCGTCACCGTATCAGAATACGCCTCCATCGTTGGTCTTCCCGCGCCGCGCACCTGAGACTTCTTCAGCAATTTCTCTACAGCAGTACCCATTGAGAGATATTTATATTATCGGCCGAGGATTGAATGCACCTGTCGCACAGGAGGCGGCGATCAAGATCCAGGAAGTATCGTATATTCACGCGGAAGGTTTTCCCGGCGGAGAATTGAAGCACGGCCCGATTGCGTTGATCGAGAAGGGGACGCCGGTCATCGCGCTTATTCCGAATGATGAAACGAAGCGGGATATGGAATCGAATACCATGGAGCTGCGTTCGCGCGGCGCGTACGTCATCGGTATCGCACCCGACAACAGCAAGCTGTTTGATGAGTGGATCCAAGTACCCAACCTCGGACTCGCCTCTCCGATCGCAAGCATCATCCCCATTCAGCTTCTTGCGTACCATCTCGCGGTCCTGCGCGGAAATGATCCCGACAAACCAAGGAATCTCGCCAAGTCTGTGACGGTAAAATAAAAACTCGCCACATATGTGGCGAGTAGCGCGATACGCTTGTTCACTGAAACAAAAAATGCGTACCCCAAAGTGTGATCTCAAACAGCACACCCCCGACAATGAACCAAAGCCAGATTATTACGAGTCCACCATCTTCGTCTTTTAAATAATATTTGTCCACGAGGAATATGATGAACCAGACTCCGATAGTTGATCCAAAAAAGACATAGAGAGAAACACTCATAAGGTCTTCCGGCGCCATGAGGTTGGCGCAGATCGGTCCAGCGATGATTCCAAGAATAAGCGGACCAAGAAAGATTATCCACTGGAACAACTTGAACACCATCTGGAAGAAATTAGCCCAAAACAATTTAGACATTTGTCACTTTCAAAAATATCTTTTCCAACCCTATCAAAAAAAGTAATTTGCACAAGCATGATGCTTCAAATGACGCCTTGCGGCTCTTTTGCACAGTCTGCCGCTGCACGTGTTATAATTGGTGTAAATAGTTTATTAATAATCATTTCATTTATGGAAACAACAGAAGAGAATATTCACTCATGTAATGCAGCAGGCGGTCATTGTGCGGGGAAGTGCTGGAAGAAAAAACTCGGCTGTGGGATGCTCCTGCTCGCCGTATCGGGATCGCTGTTCTTGCTTGCACTCTTTGCGGGAGAGTTGAAGTCATATCAGTTCATCGGACGGGATGTTCCCGGTGAGCAGACTTCCATCAGCGTCACGGGTGATGGCGAAGCGTATGCCTTCCCCGATATTGCTGAAATTTCGTTCTCAGTAACGAACGAGGCGAAAACTGCACCAGAAGCCCGCAAGCTGGTTGATGACAAGATGGTCATCATCAAAGCATTTTTAAAGGAATCGGGAGTCGATGATAAGGATATGAAGACGACCGCATATAATTTGAACCCAAAGTACGAATGGCAGAAGACCGGTGCATATGTGCCATGTGTACTTGGATACAATTGTCCGCCTCCGGAAGGCAAGCAGGTGCTTGTCGGATATGAGGTGACACAATCGGTTGATGTGCGCGTGAGAAAGATCAATGACGCAGGGCTTGTCCTCGGTGGAATTTCCGACAAAGGCGCATCCTATGTCAGTGGCCTCACCTTTACGGTCGACAATGAAGACAAGGTAAAAGAAGCTGCACGCAACGAAGCAATAGCAAAGGCAAAGGCAAAGGCGAAGGATCTTGCCACGCAGCTCGGTGTGAGCATCGTGCGTATCACTTCCTTCAATGAGGGAACGAATTACCCTATGTATAATTACGCACGCGTTGGCATGGAGTCAAAGGCAATGTCTGTGGACATGGCCCCCACACCGGCAACGATCCCCGCAGGGGAGAACAAGTACACGTCCAATGTGACGATTACGTACGAGGTGCGGTAAGTGTCATCATAGAAAAGACGAATGAAAACAACCCCCAAATTGGGGTTGTTTTTGTTTTGACAGCATGAATGATACCGAGTAGAGTTCCTGCAGAAGTATCATTCTTTGTGAAGGAGTTTCTCATGAAGTATCTTTCCCGTCTCATCGCTTTGATCGTTGCGGTATTCATGCTCTCTGTCGCATGGGCTGCACCTAGTGTTACACAAGCGGCGCCCGTGGTGGCGACCACGAGCGGTGCACCCCAACTCGTTACTCCCGATGAAGGAGCATTTCCTCCGGTGGCAACGACAGAGCAATTTGCACTCGGCGAATTCACGTCACTCTGGGCATACGCCACGGCGCAGAAGCTCCCGCGCCATGAGTGGCCGAGATATTGGAAGGACGCATGTGTCCTTTCGGGTATCGCCTGCACCGATGAGGCTTGGAGAAAACTTCCCGTTGGGAAAGTGATCACTGCTCCGCGCACGGCGAACGCCATTCTCGCAGAAGAAAAAGCGCGCACGGCGAAAGTAGCAGCTTTCCGCGCGCAGGTTGCGGCATTACAACAAGACCTGATGATCGTGAAGGAAGCAGCGCTCCGCGCGCAGTTCCGTCTCATGATGTCGAGTCTCGCATTGTTTGCATTAACGCTCGTGTCCATTACTGCTTTTGTAGTTTTGCGCCGCGAGCGCATGCTTGTGAAAAGTGCTCGTGCGCTTGAGATCGAAGAACTGAAAGCCTTGCGTGCAGAACGACCGCACACCATTTCCGGCGCTTCTCCAGACTCTCGAGGGCCGATTGAGATGTTTACTCTCCCGCCGCTTCATTGTGCATCATCAGGGTGTGATTGCAGTGGGGGAAGCGAATGCCAGTGCGATCCTTCAGTGCATGCGTGTGCGCGTGTAGAGACGAAGGACGTCGCACCGGCCCCGCATGTTGACGCACCATGTTCCACCAAGGAACCGGTGAAACTTGACTTCAAATACTTTCCTAAAGACACTTCGGAAAAACATTGAGGAGCACCAACCAAAGAGGGGGCGGGAAGTAATTCCCCTTGTGCATATAGTCTATGATGAATGAAGCCCGCTCATTCATTAGACCAAAAAAACGCCAAGAAGTGGCGTTTTTCTATCGATTAAAAATTGATTGACATTTATTCTATTTCTGCTATAATGTAAAAGGATCTTTGAAGCGTTTTCTTGAGTTTGCGCTCACGTTCATGTTTCGTCTATCCGTTTTTTGTCAATTCATAACCTTAAAGGAGCTCATCATGGGCAAGACACGTACGGTGTTCGCACCGCTTGAAAATTATCCTTTTGCGGAGGCACTCGCCTCTCTCAAGGCAGACACGGTAGCCGTTATTGATGCGGGTGTCGCATTGAAAGTCCCCCCTGTCTCCGCATCAAAAGTGCATGCAGGCAAGGCCCCCGTCCGCGAGTCGAAGGCGAAGACGCAAAAGAAGGGTCCTGTTGCACAAACGCAAAAGGCGGCCGACGGTGAAGCGAATCTTCCCGTCGTTGAGCTTTTCCGGCTTCCCGGCGAAGAGCTTGCTCGTCTGACCAAGGAGGTCTACGCAAATGGCGGGAATGCCATTTTCCGTTTTTTCTTCAAGGCAACACGCACAACACTCGTCATGAGTGTGGTGCCGGTCCGCGGGCAGTCGATACTGCTCACGGTCGTTGACGGGGAGGGTTGGCTTATCGAGGATTTCCCGGTGGGAACCGCGATCACCCTCGAAGAAGTTCGTGCACCATTCAATAGCGTCGATGTGCGTCGCTTGAATCTCGTCGCGAATTTCCGCGGTGTGATGAGTGCGCTCCTTGTGGAGCAGCTCCGCTCGCTTTCAGAGAAACTCACGGTGTTCCAACGCCGCAGTCAGTCTCAAAAAGCACACGAGTGATCGACCAGTGCTCACGACCCGCCGTCACAAGCGGTGAGTCGTGGGCGTTCCTTAATTAAAAAAATTAGTGAAGGAGGACAGCACATGTCCGATCTGAATCAACGGAGCGTCTCCAGCATCATGCTAGCTGATGAGGTCAGCATGGAGCGCCAATCTCCGCAGGAAGCAAATCCTGTCGTTCTTGAAAACATCGCCGATGACCGTATCTGGCGCGCCCGGATCGGCGTGCCCGGGATCTATGCGATCCATTCGAATAAAAATGAAACTGCGTATTTTCTCGTGACATCGTTCTTTGATTGCCGTCGCGGCCGTATGGCAATACGGGTGTTTCCCATCTCCCTTTGGGAAGATGGCACCTGTGTGGACAGGGTCGCCGTCCCGCAATCGGGGGAGCACCTCCCGTTTTTGCCCTCGTGCGTCCTCTGGGGCAAGTGCGATTATGACCGTCTGCCGAATGAGCATCACGAGATGCTCTCAAGATGGGCAGACACCATCCTTGATGGTATCGATGAGTACGACGATACTCACCCAAGGCACATGAGGAAGACTCGCCCGTGAATGTAAGAATGTATTTTTAGCCCCCGTTCAGGGGGCTTTTTCTTTGTTCGCCGAGTCCTTGACTTTCGGTGGCAAACGCCTATACTGCGAATATCAATAACACCCCGCGGGGGTTTTTTCTTAAGAGCAGTTATGAGTTAATTTTATCTGTATGTTTGGATTCATCAATTATTTACGAGAAACAAAAGCAGAGCTGCGGCACGTGACATGGCCAACGCGCGGGGAGGCGATCAATTACACCGTCATCGTCCTTTTGATCTCCATCGGCACGGGTCTTCTCCTTGGCATGCTCGACTTCTTGTTTGCGAAGGGTCTTGAGAAATTCATTTAATTCATCATTCACCAAATACTTATTATGGAAGAAGAGAACAACATTTCTGCCACCCCTGTGCCCGCAACGCGTCAATGGTATGCGATCCATACCTACTCGGGATATGAGAATGCGGTGGTGCGCAATTTGCGACAACGTATCGAATCACTCGGCATGGAAGATAAGATCTTTGATGTTGTTGTGCCAAAGGAAAAAAAGATCAAGATGAAAGCAGGTAAGCGCGCCGAAGTGGAGGAGGAGATCTATCCCGGCTATGTGCTCGTCAATATGATCTATGATCCCGACTCATGGTATGTGGTACGCAATACCCCTCGCGTCACGGGCTTTGTCGGCGCCGGCGTTGTTCCCGTGCCGCTCAATCAGAAGGAGATCGATGCGCTCTTCGGCCGCATGGGCTCAAAGATGGTGAAGCACGCAATCGACCTTACGGTTGGGGAGTCAGTGATCATCACCGACGGCCCATTCAAGGAGCTTGAGGGACGTGTGGGCGAAGTGGATACTGAGCGTGGTCGTGTGAAGGTCATGGTCCCCATGTTCGGACGCGAGACCCCCGTTGAATTGGATTTCCTTCAGATCAGGAAGATCTAGATGGTCTAAGGTCACTCCTTGGCTTTGAAAGGTGTGACCTTGATGAAGTTGACCATCTGAAATTTTTTCAAAAAACACCCTCACTTTCGTGGGTGTTCTTTTTTTCATTGCATCAGTACGAAAGCACTCTTTGCGGTGAGGTTGACAAGATAAAGAAAAAAAAGAATATGAAAGGAATAGTTCTTTGGGATCGTTTGTCATGGCGGAGTGGGCACCATCGTGAGTACTCCGCTATGACAAACTTACATAAGTAAGAGTCCGCTAGCGTATTGAAAGGAACAGCCATGACAAAATGTGGAACACCCTTATCACTCGGTCAGTTCACCGAGTTTGCAGCTGCCGTATTGAAGGCCCTTCCGCGCGATATCGATCCGGGTATTGCTTTGCAGTGGGCTACGAATGGTGACGAGTTAAAAAAGGTCCTCCGAAGCGTACTCTGTCCAAGTAGCGACATAAAAACACTCGTTGGTCTTGAGGAAGTTCGGAATTTCCCTAAAGAACGCTTGTGTCATATACCCTCATTCTTTCGTAATCGGCCCGGGTTGTATACCGCGAGTAATTTTCACTGGGAAGTTGTGACGCAGTTTCAGGAGCCTGTTGAGATCCATGCAAACCCTCAGGATTCAGGAATAATTAGATGTCTTCAGCCCCACAAAGTGCGTTCTGCAATGAGTGAAATTTCTGGTTACTTGGAAGGAAAAGTATTTTTTCTCGACGAAATTGCACAGCTTGTTAATGACCAGTGGACTGGTCAAAAAAAAGTAGGTGGGTTGAACGTAGACGGAAGTCGTAATTATTTCGCCGTCACAGTGAAGAGCGTGATATTCATTGTTTCCGTGCATCGCAGTTCTTTCAAATTTTGTTCCAATGAGGGAATTACGATAAAGGAATCCTGGAACTATGATGCGTGGACTTCGGAAAAATGGCTGCTAACGTTTCCGCACGTTACGGAAGGAATATTTTTTGTTGCCCATCGTTAAGCCGACCGCCCAATGGGCGGTTTTTCTTTTTTCAAATATCATTTCCTTCAGTGATCTCGCTCGCTACTTGCGCAAAAGTCGGAAATTCAGTAGTATCTCCGTATCTGAAGGTGCCTACGTTGGTGGGGCTTCTCACTTCTCAGCGCAAAAATAGCATAAATTCATATGGCAAAAAAGATCACCAAAAAACTTAAATTGCAGATTTCGGGAGGACGGGCAACCCCCGCACCCCCGGTCGGTCCCGCACTTGGTCAGGCAGGTATCAACATCGGTGATTTCGTCACGAAATTCAATGCGGCAAGCGCAAAGATGATGGGCGACATCATTCCCGTTGAGATCACCGTCTATGACGACCGATCGTTCACCTTCATTTTGAAGGTCTCTCCCGTGTCACGTCTTATCTTGAAAGCAATGGGCAAGGACAAAGCATCGAACAAACCGGGAACACAGAAGGCGGGTTCGATCACCAAGGCGCAAGTGCGCGAGATCGCAGAGAAGAAGATGCCGGACTTGAATGCTGCTTCGATTGAAGCCGCAATGAAGACCGTTGCAGGCACGGCACGTTCAATGGGAGTGACGGTCAGTGATTAATGAACTGGTCAATAAAAAAAGAAAAACGCCGCGAGGCGTTTTTTTGATTCAGGAAGTAGTACGTTGTCCAGTTGTGAGGTAATTTAGTTCCGACTGAATTACTGCGAGCGAGTCGGTAAGTCTTTTCCTCTCCCGCTCGTATGTATCCATGTGTCCCCTGTGTTCCCGCTCGAATTGCTCAACCAAGTTTTTGGTGAGTGCGGCGTTGCCCGCGAGTCCGTGTGCAGTGAGAATCTCCTTGACCCGATTCTCGGTGAGTACCCGATAAACAGCATCCAGATTTAATGGACATGCAAAGTCTGCGTCAGTCTTTGTTTTGTCGCTCATATCATTCTCTCTGTGTCGAAGGTATCCGTCGCAATAGTACCGTGGATGAATATTTTATCAAGTACGCACAGAAAAAACTGCCCTTAATTGGGCAGTTTTGATTAGGACTCGTCCACCAATAACTTCTAGTTATTGGTGGTGACGGTCCTTAGTGCAGATATTTGATCGGCGTTGGGATACGCGGTTGGAAATAACGCGGATCGACATCATCAGCGGCCATCTTTTTGTGAAGTGCTTCGAGTTCCTGAAGATCGGAGTAGAGGCCATCAAGCGTTGAGCGAAGCTGCGCCATTTCCGGCGTATCGAGATACGCGGTCGTTGAGAGCGTCCGCTTCTGTGAAAGAAGGGCAGTTGCGGCGATCGCGCTAAGCACAAAAACCAAAAGTGATCTCATATATCCTCCATGGATGAGGCATGAACATCTGTTTTCAGAATACAATTGGTGGATTTTTTGTCAACAAAAAACAGGCATTGCCTGTTTGTGTTAAAGCCACGGTTCACCATTTAGTACTTCCTGTGTGCGCTTGCGGAGTTCTAGCTCGGCTGTCGAATATAATCCCAGATAAACCAGCTGTCCATTTCTCGTGTGAAGTTCAGCATGGAACGTCGTGTTTTTGATATTGAAAAAAGCGAGCCCCTCTCCACCGCCGGAAGGGTTTTTGTTCAATTCAGCAAGTACTGCGGTGACCTCTGCGGTGATCGCGACGACATCAAAATTCATAAAGATCTACCAGAAATTACCCCATGAAATTTTAGCGTTCATCCTGAGATCGGTCAACAATATCGTGCTGGCGCCTGTCTGCATGCTCAATATGTGCATGCGGGACTCATATAAAGACCTCTCCCCACCTTGTTCACAGATGAGGAGAACGCCCATTTGCTATACTCTACGCATGAACAGCGAGGAAAAAAAGACACATCAGCGTCCGTCGTGGGATGAGTATTTTATGAAGATCGCGGAGATTGTCGGCACGCGCGCAACCTGCGACCGCGGGCGAGCGGGAACGGTCACCGTAAAGAATAAACGCATCCTCACCACGGGTTATGTCGGCTCTCCCGTGGGGCTTCCATCGTGCGATGAGCTCGACCACGAGCTCCACACGGTCATCCAGGTGGATGGCACAGAGTCACAGCACTGTATCCGCACCACACATTCCGAGCAGAATGCGATCGTGCAGGCGGCGCGCGTCGGAGTTTCGCTTGAAGGTGCAACGCTCTATACGCACATGGCGCCGTGTTACGTCTGCGCGAAGATGATCATCAATGTCGGCATTGTGAGAGTGGTTTGCGCCAAGGATTATCACGGCGCAACGCAATCGAAGAAGGTGTTCAAGGATGCCGGCGTACTTCTGGAGTTGCTGTCCAAAGACATGGAAGTATACGAGAACATGTAGGGCGTATTATTATTTTTTATTTTATATGGCAAAAAAACTTATTCTCGGTTTTGCGGGAGAAATGGCTGCTGGCAAGGGGACTGCGGCAAAATATCTGCTGGAAAATAGCGGTGCGGTCACGTATCGTTTCTCGAGCATGCTGCGCGACGTTGTGCGCCGGCTCCATCTTCCCGAGGATCGTCTTACGATGCAGCGGACGTCGACGGCACTCCGGAGGGAATTCGGTGAGGATCTCATGGCCAAGGTCATGTTCGAAGATGCGAAGAAAGATGAGCATCAGTTGATCGTGATCGACGGTGTACGCCGCCTTGAGGATGTGAAGTATCTGCGCGAGATCCCCGAGTTCAAGCTCTGCTACATCACCGCCCCGATGAAGACGCGTTACGAACGGCTTATCGTACGCGGGGAAAATGCCGACGATAATACAAAGACATTTGCGCAGTTCGAGGAGGATCACCAGGGGGAGCCGGAGCGCGAGATCACGAAGCTTGAGGCATTCGCGGCTGAGGTGATCGACAATACGGGGACGCTCCCAGATCTTTATCGTCAGCTTGACCAGATCGTCAAAAAATACGGCGAATAGGCACTGTGCACCGATATTGCTTTGCGGTATGATGCACAAAGATATGTCTAATGTACAAGGAAACAACATGAAACGCGGGAAATTTATCGTATTAGAGGGCGGTGACGGTGCCGGAAAGGGTACGCTCGTAAATTATCTCAAGAAGGTATTACCTCCGGGTAAATTCATTTATACGCGGGAACCCGGAGGTACGCCCGTCGGAGAAAAAATTCGGGACTTGTTACTTAGCGAAGAGATGACTCCTGCGACGGAGCTTGGCCTGCATTTTGCGTATCGATTTGAACTTTTTGAAAAGGTGATACTCCCTGCCATAAATAGCGGTGTACACGTGATCGACGAGCGACATGTTGCGTCCACGTACGCATACCAGATCGGCGGACGTGAACGGCGTGACCTCTTGCCACTTTTTCGTTCGAATGAGCGTGCTTGTGCAAAGTATGCAACTCCTGATCTCTATGTTTACCTCGATCTCGATCCAAGGGAAGGGGAGCGCCGCCTAAAAGCCAAGGGCTTCGCACTCGACCGATTCGAGCTTGCGGGTCTCGCCTTTCATCAGCGCGTACGAAAAGCGTATCATCAGTATTTTCGCAAGCAGCGCCATGTTGTGGTCGATGCCGCAATGGGAGTGGAAGTACTCTGTAAAGAAATGGAACGCATTATTCGTGCAGAAACAAAATAACCCTCACCCGCCTGATCAATTTGGTCAGGCTTTTTGTTTCTCCCTCGCTCTGATACTATCTCTATATTATGGAATCAAGGCTGCGAGATCATATTAACAGTGTGCTCACTGAGCTTGGCATGACCGACGTCGCTTTTGCATTAGAGCGTCCGGCGGATCTTTTGCATGGCGATTGGGCGACGAACGCCGCCATGGCAGGGGCAAAGAAGGCGGGTAAGAGCCCGCGTTCGCTTGCTGAGGAAATAAAAGTAAAACTTGAAGCAATAAATGATGAAGACATTGTCGCGATCGAAATAGCCGGCCCCGGATTCATCAACGTTAGGCTTTCAAAAACATATTTTGTCCGTGAATTGGAGACGACACTCGCGACGGAGAAGTACGGCAACAACGAAACCCTAAAAGGCAAAAAAGTGATCGTCGAATACACCGACCCTAACCCCTTCAAGGAATTTCATATCGGTCACTTGATGAGCAATACCATCGGTGAATCTATTTCCCGCATCATCGAGGCTAGTGGCGCAGACACAAAACGCGCCTGCTATCAGGGCGACGTAGGCTTGCATGTTGCGAAGGCTATTCGATGGGTGTTAGAGGAAGAGAATATGGCAGAAAAAATCAGAGATGCTGTCGGTGGAGAGCCCGCCGAAACACTTCATGATTGGGAGTACTTACTTCAAACAGGAAAGGCGTACGCAAGGGGGAGTTCGGCATACGAAAAAAGTGATGTTGTGAAAGCCCAGATTGTTGAAATAAACAAAAAGCTATATACGAGGTCAGACCCTAAAGTAAATAAAATTTATGATGAGGGGAGAAAATTAAGTCTCGAATATTTTGAAACAATCTACAAACGTCTCGGTACTAATCATGGCGATGGAAAAGCATTCAATTTTTATTTCTTCGAATCTGAGACTGGAGTATTCGGTAAAGAAGTTGTTGAAAAATATCCGGATATTTTTGAAAAAAGCGATGGAGCGATCGTCTATAGGGGGGATGAGGCAAAGGGTCTGCACACACGCGTCTTCATCAACAAAGAGGGGCTGCCTACGTATGAAGCAAAAGAGCTGGGCTTGGCAAAGATAAAGTACGATGCGTTTCCCTACGATGTTTCTATCGTTGTTACCGGTAATGAGGTTAATGATTATTTCAGGGTTCTGCTTGATGCAATGAGCAAGGTGTTTCCCGAGCTTGCTGCAAAAACAGAGCATTATTCCCATGGCATGCTTCGACTTCCGACGGGGAAGATGTCCTCGCGTACGGGCGATGTCATCACCGCCGAGTCGCTCATTGAGGAGACGAAGGAAAAAGCGCGTGCAAAGGTCGCTGAGAGTACTTTTTCTGATGCAGAGCGGGATGAGGTGGCGGAGCGTGTCGCGATCGGTGCGATCAAGTATTCTATCCTCCGTCAGGCTGCGGGAAAAGACATTATATTTGATTTTGAACAATCCCTGTCATTCGAAGGAGATTCCGGACCTTACTTGCAATATACCTATGCTCGTACAAGGTCTCTGCTCGCGAAAGCGGGAGACAAAAAGTTGGATGTCGGCAGCATGGCAGGGGAGGATATTCCTTCGCTCCATAAGCATATGTTGCGTTTCCCTGAAGCGGTGCTTCGTGCGGAGGCGAGTCGCGAACCGCACCACATAGCGACCTATTTGATAGAGCTCGCGCGTGAATTCAATGCTTTCTATGCGAATAATCCGGTCATCGGCAGCAGCGATGAGGGTTACAAACTCGCACTCGTACAAATGACCTCCCGCATCCTTCGGCGCGGACTTGATCTTTTGGGTATCACTGCACCAGAGCGAATGTGATGATTGCGGTCAACTTGCGTTTCATCGTGATTTGCATACGATGGAGCAAGAAGTACAGAGGAGGTTGCGATGAAAAAACTGATGTTGGGATTCGCCGGCGAAACGTCGAGCGGGAAGGGGACCGCCACTGATCTCGTGAAGGCATGGTATCCGGGCACGCCGTCATTCCGTTTCTCGGACTCCTTGCGTGATTTCTATAGACTGCTTCTGCAGAACTTTCCGCAGTTGCGCGAGCATAAGGTGCCGAGACTTTTTGAAGATCATGTGGCTGTCCGTTTGGTTGAAATACTGAAGCAGTCTTTTGGTTCCGATCTCGGTGCTACGGGGACTCGCTACGTTGCGTTTCATGAATTTGCCTACTGGCTCGTCGGACGGTTCATGCCGCTCCACTCCGGTTCTTGGCCGGAGACGGCGAGTACTGCCGACCTGCAGGGTATCTCAACAGCGGTCCGGAAATTTTTTGGAGAGGACACCCTTGAGCGCGCGATCATGTTTCGTGTCGCACAAAGCGGTATTGAACAGCCGTGTGTCATCATCGAAGGGATCCGTCGAATGGTCGACATCAGCACGCTCATGAATGATCCGAATGTACCGTTCCGCCTTACGTATGTCGAGGCCGAGCCTTCCATCCGCTTTGAACGGCACCAGTTACGGAATGAAAAGCCGGGTGATGACAAACTCTCGTTCGCGCAGTTCCTCGAACTGGGACAGGCCGAAGCGGAGGGAGAGATTCGCTCGTTGCGTCCGCACGCACATGCGATCATCCCGAACGATGGAACTCCAAAAAACTTTGAACGCAGACTCAAGAAGGTCGTCATGAAGATGGTGGCAGAAATACTCCAATGACCGAAGACCCCGCATGATCGCGGGGCTTTTCTTTTGAGATCAAGTGCGTACAATAACGCCAGAATGATGTTGTGTATTTGGAAAGGGAATCCCATGAGTCTGAAGATCACTGCTGTCGCCGCGCACTATATTCTGGCGCGGGTCCGGAAAGATCAATTGCCGCTTCGTCTGAGCAGGAAAATAATGAACTGCTGCGGCAACATCTCTCCTCGCTTTGAACGGTCCGCACGGCAACTCCCCGGTGATACTCTTGTAGAGGCATACGGATTGGCCCTCGTGTGCGACCTCACTCTCTACCCTGAATTCGCAGACGTCTCGGTCGATCTGTATCTCGGGAAAGAAGGTTTATTTCTCTCTGAGAAAGTGGTGGTCATTCCGGATGGTGCACAGCTGTGCGGTTGCGGGGCAAGTATCGTGAAGTAAAAATGTTCGTCGGGAACGCGCAACGATCTGTTGTGCGTTTTTTCTTAAATAGCATCTTTTTTGCAATGAGCCCCCAAAACGTATAGTATAATCTCCACATGGATGAAGAAGACAAAAAACGATCGATCAATGAGCGGGAAGAGGCAGTGCTCGCATTTTGGAAAGAGCGAGATATTTTTGAAAAGTCGCTGCAGCAAAATGTGGGCAAAGACCCTTACGTTTTTTATGACGGGCCCCCGTTCGCGACCGGACTTCCGCATTACGGGCATTTGCTCCAGAGTACGATCAAAGATCTCATTCCGCGTTATCAGACGATGCGTGGCCGCTACGTACGCCGAAAATGGGGCTGGGACTGCCATGGATTACCAATCGAGAATATCGTAGAAAAAGAGCTCGGCTTCAAGAGTAAAAAAGATATCGAAGAATATGGCATCGAACAGTTCAATCAGATGGCGCGCGATAGTGTGCTCACCTATGACAAAGAGTGGAAAAGTGTCGTTCCGCGCATGGGGCGTTGGGTGGACATGGAGCATGCCTACCGGACAATGGATGCATCCTACACAGAGAGTGTCTGGTGGGGGTTCAAGGCGCTGTACGACAAAAAGTTGATCTACGAGGGGTTCAAGTCGATGCATATCTGTCCGCGTTGTGAAACGACACTTGCTGTTTCGGAGGTTTCACAGGGGTACAAAGATATCAAGGACATTTCGGTCTATATAAAATTTGAACTCGTTGACGAACCGGGCACATTTCTCGTCGCGTGGACGACAACCCCATGGACTCTGCCGGGCAACGTCGCGGTTGCGGTCAATCCGGATATCACCTATAGCAAGATCACTCATGAGGGATCAACTTATATCGTTGCAAAAGAACGATCGATAGAGGTAATGAAACGAGGTTTCGGAGAGCAATTTAGTTTTAACGGAGACGAGTTTAACACCATCGAAGGCAAAGAGCTCATCGGAAGATCCTACAAGCCGTTGTTTGATTATTATGTGAATGACGAGAAACTTGAGCATCGCGAAAATGCATGGAAGGTCGTCGGTGCCGACTTTGTAACAGTAGAGAGTGGGACGGGTATCGTGCATGAGGCTCCGGCATTTGGCGAGGAGGACATGGAGCTCGCAAAGAAATTGAAACTCCCGATGATCCAGCATGTCAGTATGGACGGCACGATGAAGCCGGAGGTAAGGGATTTTGCCGGCATGCATGTCAAACCCAAAAGTGACGACGATAAGGTCCGATTGAGTACCGACATCGCTGTGCTGAAGTATTTACAGGAGCATGGAACCTTTTTTGCGAAGGAGAACCTCACCCACTCATATCCGCATTGCTGGCGCTGTGACACGCCGCTCTTGAATTACGCGGCATCCTCATGGTTCGTGAATGTGACCGCACTCAAACCGCGCTTGATTGAGGAGAACAAAGAGATCAATTGGATACCGGAAAATTTTCGTGATGGACGTTTCGGAAAATGGCTCGAGGGTGCACGCGATTGGGCGATATCACGCTCGCGGTTTTGGGGTGCACCGCTTCCTGTATGGAGATGCAATAAGTGCGGAAAGGTTGACGCGCTCGGGTCCCTCAATGAATTACGAGAGAAGATCGGAAGTTCCAATACCTACATGGTGATGCGCCACGGTGAGGCGGAATCGAATCTGAATAATATCGTGAGCTACAAACCGGAGGATGAGATCCATCTGACCGAGAAGGGCCGAGCTCAGGTGAAGGCGTCTGCCGTGAAGCTAAAGGAGAAAGGAATCGACCTCATCATTGTGTCGCCGGTACTCCGCACGAAAGAGACGGCGGATATCGTCGCGGATGTACTTGGAATCGCGAAGAGTGAGATCGTTGTTGATTCGCGTATCACCGAAGTGAATACGGGTGATTTCAGCGGTTGTCCGATAGAGAATTATCGCGCCTATTTTACTTCAACGCTTGAGAAATTCACCAAACCATGTCCGGGCGGAGAGACGCTTGAACAAATGCGTATGCGCATCGCGGCATTTCTTTACGATATCGAGGAGAAGTACCACGGCAGAAAGATACTCATTGTCACGCACGAATACGGTACGTGGATGATGGAGGCTGCGGCAAAAGGGGCAACGAATGAGGAGTCTGCTTTGATGCGTGAAGAGCAGGGAGAAGATTATATCGATTATGCCGAAGTGCACGTGCTCCCGTTCGTGAACATCCCACATAATCAACACTACGAGCTTGATTATCATCGTCCGTATATCGACCGCGTGAATTATCACTGCTCCTGCGGTCTGGGTACAATGACGCGTATCCCCGAAGTCTTCGACTGCTGGTTCGAATCAGGCTCGATGCCCTATGCCCAGTTTCATTACCTGGGAGATGAAACAACGCCGGAAGGGAAGTTATTCGTGAAAAATTTTCCCGCGGATTTTATTTCCGAAGGTGCCGATCAAACACGCGGATGGTTTTACACAATGCTGATCCTATCGGTCGGACTTTTTGATCGTGCCGCGTTCAAGAGTGTCATCACGACCGGACTTGTTCTTGCGGAGGACGGGATGAAGATGTCAAAAAAGCTCAAGAACTATCCCGATCCGGTCGAGATGGCTGAGAAATACGGTGCCGACGCGGTACGTTTTTATATGCTCAATTCTCCTATTGTGCGCGGGGAAGAGCTTCGTTTTTCAGCGCTTGGTGTTGATGAAGTATTCAAGAAGATCACTATTCGTCTCGATAATGTCCGTTCATTCCTTGAAATGTATGCAAAAGATGCGGTGATCGCTCGTGCTCAGCCGCGATCGAAGAATGTGCTCGACCGCTGGATCGTCGCACGCTGGTTTGAGATGCACGCTGAAGTGACGCATCATCTTGATACGCATGAGCTTGATAGAGCAACGCGTCCGATTATGCCGTTCCTTGATGACCTTTCAACGTGGTACCTGCGGCGTTCGAGGGACAGATTCAAGTCTGACGACATGGATGATCGCATTGCCGCAACGGAAACGACCGGCTGGATACTGCTTCAGTTCGCCCGCCTCATTGCACCCTTCATGCCGTTCATCGCCGAGGATCTTTATCAGCGTCTCGCCATTGAAGACAAGAAGGAGAGTGTGCACCTTGAGCATTGGCCGGATGTCGGTGTCGCAGCAAGCGGCATCCTGAGCGAAATGGAAGTCGTACGCAAAATGGTAGAGGTCGCCCTCGCGCTTCGCGCTGAATCGGGGATGAAAGTGCGTCAGCCACTCTCGGAACTCTCATACAACCTCGAAGACAAAAAAGTACTCAGCGATGAAATGCTCGGCATCATAGCAGATGAGGTGAATGTCAAACATGTCGTCTTTGACGAAGAGATACGTATCACGGCCGAGAACAATAGCGATCACAAGTTGAGCGATCATGCGGGGATGCTCGTTTCCCTCGACATTGCGCTTACTCCAGAACTGAAAGAAGAAGGACAACTCCGCGACCTCATCCGCACCATTCAGGACATGCGCAAGAAAGCAGGTCTCAATCCAAGTGATCGCATCACCGTGACTGCACCAAAGGACCAAATCGTTCTCCTCGAAAAATACCGCACCGAAGCCTCTCCGATCATAGGTGCCGATAATTTTAGCGCTGGCATGGAACTCACCATCGCGAAGGTGTAGTACTTGAGAACCCTTCAAGCTCTTGCGTATCACATAAAATTGTGATATAATGCGATTATATAAGTTCATTGAATATTTGGTGTTGGCCAGAGCAGAAAGTGCCCCAATTGAAGACGGACTAAGGTCTCTCCTTGGCTTTGAAAGGTGAGACCTTGAAGAAGTTCGTCCGTCTTTTATCAACGAGACTTTTTCTGCTCTGGCGCAACCAATTTCGGTAAGGCTCGGGCAAATTTGAAAGGAATTGTCATGACACAACGTGTCGCCGACAGTGAAATCGATCGCGCGATGAAAATTGCGCG
>MHLM01000004.1:0-132245 GCA_001821395.1 Candidatus Lloydbacteria bacterium RIFCSPHIGHO2_02_FULL_50_18
TCACGCAATGCGTCTTCAAGCGCACGTACTTCTTGTTCCTGACTTTGCAGGTGCAGAAGCGAATGTTTTTTGCGCTCTGCAACAAATGTATGCGCAAGCTCGTCGAGACTCTCCGGGTTAAGGTCCAATGATTGATCTCTATCTCCAACGTCCGGTTCGCCTCCTTTTATCCAGCCATTGATGGCAAGCGCGATGGTCTTTCGAAAGATCAAGAGTGCCGCTGTCTCACCAAGCCCATAGAGACTGAAGGGGTCAAAAAGTATGTAGATATTGTTTCCAATGATCTGCACGACGTCATGGTCTCCATCGGAAAGAATGATACCTCGCTTTACTCCAGGGATGAGGCAGCCATAAAGGCGTCCATCTATTTCAACGGGAACATCGAATATGGTTTCGGGATTGATGGACTCAAACCTTGGTACGGGCAAGCACTCGGCAAAAATATGGAGGACATCCTCTCTGACTTTGATCGGTGAATGGAATGCCGACGGGAGCCGTTGGTGAAGGATGATGCTCATCCCACCGAGGACATTTGTCGCAACTGCTTTGAGATTGTCTAAAAAAAGCGCGCTAAGTATTTCTTGCCCATCTCCCGGCTTCGCCTTTTTGATCTGCACATCAGGGGGTGGTTCAGCTATCTGTGCACTTCCGTTCTTCGGTGAGAAAAACGGATAAATGCGATCACCAATGCGGCACTCCGTGTCCCTTGGAATAGAATGTTTATCGATGAATGCCAAGAGGCGGTCATGAGTAAAGATGCAGACGGGGAGGGCGAATTTTTCACCGCCGAGAATGACCTCGCCCATGATCTCTGATTCAATGATGGTCGCACCTGCTTTTGTGAGCAACTCCCGCGTCGAGAATGGTGCACAAAAATGTTCAGGGGGTTTTGTGCTCGATTTCGAACGTGATGCCATAAGGTTTCTCCTGTGTATCAATGAGCGTTTGTCTAGACACAGTTCTGCACTAAAAACGAGAAGAAGTCAAGGGGTACTCCAGCGCCGTTTTGTTCTTGTGAGTAAGAAAAAACGCCCTATTTGTAAGGTTAAACGTGTAATTATACCAGGAGCATATTGAGGGATGGAATGAGTTTTTTTGGTAAACGAATTTCAGTAATCGCGGTTGTTTTTGTACTTACTTTCTTTATACTGTACGCAGTTGTCCCGTGAGTCCTAAGTGAATGGAGGTTTTGAGATGATATCGCCCATCGCGATTGTTAAATGTATGTATCCCGGATGCGGCAAGTGGATCGCAGGGCACCCGAAGCGCCAGTTCTGTAATGCGCATAGCAAAAAATTGCTTGAAGTGGCGAAGAGGCAATGTGAGAATGATCCACTCTTTCCGCCCCCACCGTTAGCCGGTCGACCTCCCACCCCAGAGCAAAACAGAGAAGCATCACCTCCTACCGAAACCCCCGTGCACCGGCGCGTACGGAGTGTCCATCAGCGACAGATCGAGGTATTGAAGCGAAAGATCGCAAGGAAAGCCCATGAACCATGATAGAGATCCGTACACGATCGTGTGCGGTTTTTTGTTTGTGGCCGATACGTATATCGTGTATTCAGTGATAGGTAAAAGTGCGCAGCATACTTGCTGCGCACTGTTCGTTGCGGGGGTTGATCAATTAACTGCCCCGCCGAATGCCTTTTTGTAACAATTGTCGATGGCCCCGGTCACAGCCGTGAGTTCGCTTGCATTAAGGCAAGTACTCTTTGTTCCTGTCATGTGAGACGCGCTTGCCGTTGCACAACAGAGCCCGTTTTCATCGATGGCTGAAGTCATCTCAACAGTGACGCCACAGAGAGCAGCGGAAGCAATGGCTTCTGCGATTTTTGCACGATCGGTTTTCATGATGGATCCTTTCGAAGTGCGATGATTGGGTGATTGTCCGTAATGAATATAGCATGCTTTTGACTTAAAGTCAATAGCTACGCATACGAGAGATGGCGGGGGAGGTCACAGATAATTTCCTCGCCGTCGCTCGGAAATTTCCGCGACCCCGACTCGCCGTTTTTTCTGCTGAAAAAACATGGCTCCGTCTTTCGCCCCCTTCGCAACTTGCAGTTGCTCCATCTCCACAATAATAAAAAACACCCTTACGGGCGTCTTTTTATTATTGTGGACACCCTGTCGGCAATTTGGAACCAGCTCGAAAGCTACGTCCTGCGCTCATACGAGCTCATAAAAGGCTCTGGTATCACGATGGCGCCCAGAGAAATGGCCGCATAGTCTCACATACCGGTAATACAACCACTACAGAAATGAAGGGGTGGCGCGTAGTAGGCCTCGCTGTTCCTTGAGTGTCAAAAGGTCTATAATTGGGGCATGATAACCAATGGTGAATTTTTTAACGCTACCCTTGAAGCCCTTGATTTTGAGGGTGACGACCAGCAAAGGCGTGACACCGAAGCCAATGCCGGCAACATAGTCCAAGCGGTCATGACCGCTTACGGTGCGCCGGCGGGAGGGGTTATTGACCCCACCTCAACACCCACACCTCCTCCTGTCGGACTAGTCTACGGACGTATTCAAAGCGGTAAGACTCGAGCGATGATCGCCAGTACTGCTCTTGCATTCGATAACGGTTTCCGCATTTCGGTCGTTATGACCAGCAATATAAATGATCTGGTGACACAGACGCATGGAGACTTTACGAGCGGCCTTCATGGTGTGATGACCTTCACAAAAGATGATGATCTTGGGCGTGAGGTTGAGAATGTGAAGATGCAGATGGAAAGAGGCAATGGACGCCTACTCATTGTCTGTTCTAAAGGGGCGGGAAGCCTTCAGAACGTCTCTACTTTTCTAACCAACATTGGAGCCGGTGAGTACCCCGCAATCATCTTCGACGATGAAGGAGACCAGGCGTCTCTCGACACGAACACAGCAAGGCGCGCTCGAGGCGAAGTCGCCATAGACCCCAGTACGATAAATCGCATCATTCAGAATAATCTCAAGGGTGCTTTGATTCGTCACGTCTACGTTAGTGTTACGGGGACGCCTCAAGCTGTACTTCTCCAGAGTGTTGGGTCAACACACCGCGCTTCGTTTATCACAATGCTACCTCCCGGCAGGTCATACATTGGAGGCGATCACTTTTTCAGCACAGGTGAACCGGAGGACAATCCTGATCGTCTAATCGAAATTGTTGAGCACGATGAGAAGGATCAGCTCCTAAATATGGACGCTATCGTGCCTGATGGATTAAGGCACTCGATACTCTTTTTCCTTGTTTCAGCCTCTGCCGCGATTCTAACAATAGGCCCCAAATCGAAAGGATATGCGCATCTATCTCACCCGAGTCTTCGGAACAATGAACAGGAGTGTGCTGAAACGCGTATAAACGTGTTCCTGGCTGAAGTCGCTTCAGCATTATTTGAGGAAGGAGAAACTGAGATTGAGAGAGAGCTACGAGCGGCCTATGAGAATCTCCGTACGACACTAGGAGATGAGACTCCTGACTTCGCCGATGTGGTAGAGACCATCAAGAAGCAACTCGCAACGAGAAAGATTCTTGTGATAAACGCAAAGGTAAAGAGACAAGGTATTGCATACGGTCCCGGCCTAAACTTCTTAATCGGCGGTAACACTTTAGGGCGAGGTATTGCGGTAAAGAACTTGCTCGTAACCTACTACGTTCGGGATGCCCGAGTGTCACAAATAGATACAATGCACCAGCATGCCCGAATGTATGGGTATCGGTTGGCGACGTTAAAGCACACTAGGCTCTTTATCCCTAGACATCTTTACTACCGCTTCAGGGATATACACGAAAGTGATACGGATCTACGGGCATTCATCGAGGCTCACAAGGATCAGCTACCAGGCTCGTTTCCAGTTGAATATACTGAGGAGCTTCGCACGACTCGGGGGAACGTTCTTGATGTGAACAACATGGATGCCTTGCGTCCAAGGATGCATGTGTTCCCAAATTACGTAATAGTCCCTCAAGCTGTGAGGGGCTATGAACAAACTATCGAAAGAATGCGAGCGCGGTTTGTGCTTCCTACTGCAACAGAGCATGAGCTTGCCGCCGCGTATCCTGATGGACTGGAAATAAGTAAGGATGAAGCGATTGAATTAGCAACAGGCATCAAGACTCATTCAAAGAATACATGGAGGGATAAGACCATCGCTGTCGTTATTGGAAAAGTCGCGGCACATTACAATGATCGAGTACTCCTTCGTTTTCGAACAGCGAACAGAACGGTGGGTGTCGATGGATTTATCTCGACGGGAGCAGTCTCCGGTGATGAACTCCGCACAGCACGCGATGGAGCAATCCCAACCCTATGGATCATGTCGGTAACGACAAGAGGTGGAGACGGGGTTCCCGCAGGAGAACGTTTTATGTACCCAACATTCATCATCCCCGAGAACTTCCCTCGACTGTTCATGTTCAATCGTGGATAAGTTGCGTCATTGCCCCTCGAGTTTTTCCCCGATTAGTTCTATAATTCATACATGTCATCAAGACGTGCTAATAAATCAAAAGATATAAAAGTTGTTGACCTGTTCTGCGGTGTTGGAGGGCTGACACACGGTCTCATTCTTGAAGGATTGGATGTGGTTGCGGGTGTAGACAATGACGTCTCCTGCCAGTTCGCATTCGAACAAAATAACTCATCAAAGTTTATATACAAAGACGTTTCAAAGTTCTCGTCGAAGGAGCTGGAGGAACTATACGGGGATGCACCTGTGAAAGTATTAGTTGGTTGCGCTCCGTGCCAACCATTTTCGGCAATAAGTAAATCAAAGGCCATCGGAAAGGATGATGACCGTAATCGATGGGCACCGTTGTACCGGTTCATAAAACTTATACAGGACACAAAACCGGATGTGGTCTCAATGGAGAACGTTCCCGATCTTTGTAATACCAAAAAGTATCCGGTCTTCGCTGACTTCCTGAAGTCTTTATCGGTGGCGGGATATAACGTCTCATATAAGGTTGTGGACGTTTCAAGGTATGGCGTGCCGCAGAAGAGGAGAAGGATGGTTTTGCTCGCATCTCGTCTGGGAGAAATTAGTCTCATTCCAGAGACGCACGATAAAACTAACGTCGTTACCGTACGAGAAACAATTGGACACTTGGAAAATTTAAAGGATGGTGAGGTTCATAAGCTCGATGTCCTACACCGTTCAAGCAGGTTGAGTGAGATGAATAAGAGGCGAATTATTGCCACACCAAAGAATGGCGGTAGCGCAAAGAGTTGGAGCGATGACCTGATGCCTGATTGTTTCAAGCGGGATAGTGGTAAGTCATACATGACGACTGTCTATGGAAGAATGAGGTGGGACGATGCTTCTCCTACGATAACAACACACTGCACTACGTTAGGTGCTGGTCGGTATGGTCACCCAAAACAAAACCGAGCAATCTCTCTTCGTGAAGCCGCCTTGCTTCAAAGCTTTCCTGAGTATTATCAATTTGATCCGCCTGAAAAAATTTCGATGGTTAAGACAGCGAGACATATCGGAAATGCTGTCCCAGTTCAATTGGGCCGAGTAATCGGTGAAAGTATTAAAAGGCATATCGAAACTCATAGGGCTACAGCCCGGAGGAAGTAGATTCAGCTCGCCTAAAAAGGTAGAATGAAGGTGTCACATCCTGTGACCACATAGCCTAAACCAGGAGCAATCCTGGCATGGCCACATAAATCCTACGCGACAGAAGCGGCCTCATAGGTCGGCTCTACTCGCGTAGGTCAGGTGTCCCGAAAGGGCCCTGGGTAATGCCCGAAAGGGTGTTATCGCCGATTCTGTGGGGCCACTTCTGTACCTACAGCTTCGGGATTATCAGAAAACCTACGCGAACAATATGAGAAATTCTCACCGGGGATTCATCCCTCTGGTGGCAATCATCCTACTCGGCCTAGTGGCTGTGGGTGGAGGGGTGGTTGCGACCATATCACTTAAGGGGCACGAAAGGGCTCCTGCTTCACCCGAGCAAATCGATTCTTTGGCCCCTGTTGCGGCACGTGTCGAGAGTTCTGCCACCACTACGACAAGTACGAGCCCGGCGGGCACTAAGCCACCCGTTGAACAGATTGAGGTAGTGACCGAAAAGCAGGTCGTTTTAGATACAAAATCCAAGGAGATCTGCGACCAAATCGCCTCGGTTCAAATCGATACCTCCAAGCAGTCCCTTGTTGAGGACATGAGAGTGCTCTGTGAGCTGATCGATAAAGGGCGCTATCAGGAGGGAGAGGAGCTTGATACGGCAACCACACGACTACATGAGAAGTGGGAGTTGTGGCTCAAGGTCCAAACGGCCCAAGAATCAGCAGAAAGCAGGGCCCAGGACATAGAAAACGGTACCAGATAGCCTCACACATCGAATTACAGCGAATTAAAATAGGGGTCTTGGACCGAATTAAACCGAATTAAATACGGGGGTCTGGAGCGGATCAAAGCGAATTAAATCGAGGGGTATGGAATGCGCCGGAAACTGAAAAAATACGAGAGATCGTTATCCACAAGGGTGGCACAGGTGTGCAACCTTGTGCGATTTGTGCAGAAGCATAAACTAAAGAGGTACCTATCTGGTTAAACCAGATTAGTCTCGGAGTAAGACCCGGGCTAAACACTGAGGCTGGGAACCTCGCTAGGCAGGGATCATCGAGAGGCTGCCATTTCATCTCACGAACGTGGGGTGCGATGGCAGTCTCTTTGCTGTTAAGCATCACACGCCGTGCACACACGGCATGCTATCTCTCGAAGAATGTAAGAAACACATACGAAGTCTGGACTTACCTGATGATGAGGTCGAAAAAATCAGGGACCTTTTGTATGCCTTTGTGGAAAGAACGCTGGACTATGGCCTTGAAAAAGGCATGTTTGTTGTTGCACATAAGCCATGTCATCCAACCGATCAAGAAAACTAGATTCAAGCTCAGCACTAATCTATTGCCGAGTCTCCTCGGATCGCCAGGCGAAAGAGGGTCATGGACTCGATAGTCAGGAGCATCGATGTCGCGAGTACGCGAAGTCGAAGAGTTATGAAGTGGAAGACGTATTTACCGATACCTTCAGTGGCGGCGGTGATTTCTTGAAACGGCAAGGCATGGTCGCGTTACTACATTACATAGATAAGCACCCGCATAGAAACTATGTTGTGGTCTTCGACGACTTAAGCCGATTTGCTCGAGATGTCGCGGCTCATATAAGGCTTCGACAAGAGTTTGATAAAAGAGACACAAAGATTGAGTGCCCAAACTTCACGTTTGAAGATACGCCAGAGGGTGAATTGGTGGAGAACATTATGGCGGCACAGAATCAGTACCACAGGAAAAGCAACAGGAGACAGGTAATTCAGAAGATGAAAGCTCGACTTGAGAAGGGGTATTGGCCTCACTATCCGCCACCGGGCTACAAGCAAGCGAACGATCCAGTACACGGTAAGCTCCTAAAACCAATAGAGCCTCGGGCAAGCATAATCAGAGAAGCCTTTGAAGGGTTTGCTTCTGATCGCTTCATGACTCAGACCGACGTCATGTACTTCCTACGAGGGACTGAATATAACAATGGCAGACCTGTTTACGTGGAAGGAGTCAGGCGTCTGCTCCGCCGGGTGGTATATGCCGGTTATGTCGAGCGTGAGGAATGGGATGTGTCGAGACGTAAGGGACAGCATGAAGCACTGATTAGTTTGGAAGTGTTCGAAAAAGTCCAAGCAAAGCTCGATGGCAAGTGTAGGGTGCGCACGCGGATAAGTGACAAACTCGACTTCGCACTGAGAGGCTCAATCCTGTGTCACGAGTGTAGGCGTCCACTAACGGGAAGCTGGAGCAGAGGGAGGAGCAAGATGTACCGATTCTACCGATGTAACACGCCGTCATGCGCGCGCTATAACAAGAGCCTCAATGGTGATTTCGTGGATGAGAGATTCAAAGTGTTACTTGAGTCTGCTGTACCGCG
This sequence comes from Candidatus Lloydbacteria bacterium RIFCSPHIGHO2_02_FULL_50_18, assembly GCA_001821395.1. Classification (GTDB taxonomy): domain Bacteria; phylum Patescibacteriota; class Minisyncoccia; order Phycocordibacterales; family UBA6899; genus MHLP01. Next base: position 7,918 of record MHLM01000004.1, read on the forward strand.
AGCAGAACTTCTTGAACTCACACGGGCGATTGCTCTAGACGTATGGTCAAAGAGAATTAAGACCATAGATGAGCGTCGGACAGAGCTCGAGAGGAAGCTCACTGAAACACGACGGCAGGTAGAGGTATTCTCAGACCGGATCGTCAGAGCAATAGACGAATCGATGGTTCGAGTGTACGAGGAGCAAATTGTCCGAATAAGGGAAGAGGGACTTCTCATCCAAGAACAACTGCAGAAACTCGGAGTATCAGCCTCGAGCTTTGAAACCGCACTTGAAGTGGTGATGGGATTCCTAAAAGACCCAGTGTTCATATACGAAAATGGAGACATGAACGCAAAAAGACTAGTCCTAGGACTAGTCTTCGCGGAGAAATTGGCGTTCCATCACAAGGATGGCTTTGAAACCGCTCAAAAGCCAATGTTAATCGGGCTATTTGAACAGATTCACACCAAGGATTCCCAAGATGTGGAGATGGCGGGGGCGAACCCGCGTCCAGCAGAGAAGAGTACAAAGATCTACGTGCGTAGGTTGTCTCATTGATTTCATGTCGTAAGGGCTAGGCAAACAAAACCTTACGAGCACTACTCCCTTAGTTTTCGTTATCGTATTCGGGTACTACGATTCTTATCCTGAAAATATGACACGAAGGATGGGCCTATCAGGCGTACTCCCGCTTCGCGCCGTCTACTTAAGCGTAGGCGAAAGCGAAATTGTTGGCCTTAAAGTAAGGCGTCGCAATTCCACCGGTGCTTTTCTTGGCACTTTCAAGTTGTTCGCGTGATTTACGAGACTACGAACATGCTCGGCACGCACGATATACTACTTCTTCCACTGTCGAAACATTTCATCCCCCTAAATCATCCCGCTGCGGGATGATCGGGCGAACAATTTGTCTGACAAATTGTTTTAGCCAACATCATCCAACAGCAAAATTTGTTCGGGCGAACATTTTTGTTGGACAAAAATGTTTTAGCCGTAAACAAACCCATTAAATATGTCTGCATATTTTACTATGCCTTATGTTGTTTCAAGAAATCATCCTTGATTTTTCGCTTGAATCTTGAGCCCCACAGACTTTTTAGAAATCGTTCTCGATTGAAGGCGTCAGCTTTGTTTTCAAATACTTCCTGATGTATACACACCAAGGAAAGTCTGTGTTTAGTCGCTGGTATTTCACCGCGCTGGTGTCTTCCGAGTCTTTTTTCTATATCTGAAGTACATCCCACATATAGCTTCAAGTCTTTTTCGCTATAGAGAATGTAAACGACATAAGGCATAACAAACTAAATTTTCAAAGAGCTTATCTCAAATGTCTGCTGATCTTCTCAACCCCGCGCTTCACTTCTCTGGCAATATCGCGAAGGGCCTCACGTTTTTTTATCGACTCACGCTTGTCGCCTTTTTTCTTTCCACGGGCAATCGCAAATCGGAGTTTAATGACCCTTCCTTTATTATACATCGAAAGTGGGACTAATGTCAATCCAGCCTTTTCCTCTGCACTTGCGAGCTCAGCGAGTTCTTTTTTTGTGAGCAAAAGCCGTCGATTTCGGACCGGATTATAGTCTCCGCTGGTGTTTTGGGGCTGGTAGGGCTGAATTTCAGCGTTGATCAGAAACGCCTCCCCACCGCGTACGGTAATGTGCGCACCTTCCAGCTTGCCTCGGTGTTCTCGCAGTGATTTCACTTCGGTACCAAAAAGCTGAATGCCCGCCTCGAAATGCTCGAGGAGTTCATAGTCAAAATGCGCCCGTTTGTGTTCGATCAAATTACTCATATGGTACGGTATCGTCATACTACTACGTCTGGCGAGGAAGGAAAACAGGCAAGCCTCCATTTTTTTGCAGATTTTCCCAGTTATTCACGATATCGGGTTTTCCGCTCCGGCGGGCTCTCTGCTATACTGTCTCCAATATGGACTTTAATCAATTCAACAGGGGAGATGGGGCGGAAAAAAAAGATAAGAAGGGAAAAGACAATGGACCTGTGGCACCATCATTCTTTTCGAATATGCTCACGGTGTTATTGGTTTTTCTGCTCATTGTTTCCGCTTATTCGTTCTTTGCGGATAAAAAAGCGAAGATCGAAGTGGTCTCACTGTCGCAGCTGGCGACTGATGTGCGCCAAGTGCGTATCTCTACGATAGATATCGAGGGGACAGACTTGCATCTCACGTATGTTGACGGTATGAAAAAGGAGTCAAAAAAAGAACTTGAAGCTTCATTCTCGGATACAATGAAGAATTACGGGGTCCTGCCCGAAGAACTCTCCGCGGTAAAGGTTGCGATCAAAGAACCAAGTGGTCTCGCCTACTGGCTGTATGCACTTGCACCGTTTTTCTTCCCGCTTCTGTTCCTTGGAATCATCATTTGGTTCCTCACGCGCCAGGTAAAGCAGTCCGGTGGCATGCAGGCGTTTTCGTTTGGACAATCAAAAGCGCGCGTCATCTATCCTGATGATACGGCGCAGAAGGTCACCTTCAAGGATGTTGCCGGCGTCAAAGAAGCAAAAGAAGAACTCCAGGAGATTGTTGAATTCTTGAGGGAGCCGAAGAAATTTTTGGAGATTGGCGCACAGATCCCGAAGGGGGTGATGCTGATGGGGGGGCCAGGTACCGGAAAGACCTTGCTCGCGCGCGCGGTCGCGGGCGAGGCGGGTGTGCCGTTCTTCCATCTTTCCGGTTCTGAATTTGTTGAAATGTTCGTTGGTGTCGGTGCATCCCGTGTACGTGATCTTTTCCGTATGGTGAAGAAGGAGGCTCCTGCAATCATTTTCATTGATGAGATCGATGCTGTTGGACGAGTACGCGGTGGCGGAGTCGGAGGAGGAAATGACGAGCGTGAACAGACATTGAATCAAATTCTCGTCGAAATGGACGGATTTGAGCCAAACGAGAAAGTGATCGTCATGGCCGCGACCAATAGACCAGACGTGCTTGATCCTGCCTTGCTTCGCCCCGGACGTTTCGATCGCCGTGTTATCCTCGATCTCCCCGACCTTGCAGACCGTGAGCAGATATTGACCATTCACGCACGCAAAAAACCGCTTGGCGAAGACGTCAATTTGCATGTGATCGCTGAACGCACCCCCGGATTTTCCGGTGCAGATCTGTATTCGCTCATGAACGAGGGAGCGATCCTCGCGGCGCGCGAAAGCAGAAAAAAGGTTTCGCAGTATGACCTCATTCGCTCGATCGAGAAGGTGATGATCGGGCCTGAGCGGAAGAGTCATATCTTGAACACGGATGAGAAGAAGATCACCGCATATCATGAAGGTGGTCATGCGCTGCTTGCGTCACTCCTCGCGTACGCAGATCCTGTGCATAAGATCTCGATCATTTCACGCGGACACGCCGCCGGGTATACGCTCAAGCTTCCTCTCGAGGAACGCGTTTTCCATTCACGAAAAGAATTTCTTGATGACATTACGGTGTCCTTGGGCGGCTATGTCGCCGAGCTGATGATGTTTGATGACCTTACGACGGGTCCGTCGAATGACCTTCAGGTGGCGACAGGGCTCGCACGCGATATGGTCTCGAAATATGGAATGTCCTCAACGATGGGGCCGATCGCCTTTGAGGCTTCGGGCAGCATCTTGCTCGGGCGTGGCGGATTCGTCGAACGTGAGTATTCACAAGATGTTGCGAGACGCATTGATATTGAGGTGGAGAAGATCATGAATGACTGTTTGGTCCGCGCAAAAGACCTCCTCATCAAATATAAACCTGTGCTCGATGCGATCGCGATGGAATTGATTCGCGTGGAATCGATCGAACGGGAAGAATACGAGAAGTTGCTCACCCTTCACGGGATAAAACCAAAGGTGAAAATAGGCGATGAAGTCTATGTTGCCCCACAGGCTAATCCGAACGCAGTGCCTACGGTGACGCACGGACACGTTGAAAGTCATGTCGGGCTCCTAAAAGAGAAAAGCGAGGGCGAAGAGAATGACGAGATAAAACCCGTTCGTCGTCAGAAGCGACACGACGGAACATAGAAACAAAAGACCGGCATAAGCCGGTTTTTTGTTTCGGTAGCATGAAAGCAGTCTTTGCTATTTGTGTTGCACGATGATCTCTGGTAGACCGAGGGAAGAGACAGACGGGAGTATGAAATGGCGGAACTGCTATCTTTGAAGCCTTATGCTGCGACGATGGAAGTCTCACTTGAGCTACCGCTCATTACGATGCAGGTCGTGCTATGTTTTGGTCCGTTCAACTCGCTTGAAAAGGCGGAAGAGTGGACCGGAGAGGTAGAACGTCTTCATCGGGGAATCGAGACCGAGGAGGTATCCAAGAGTGGCGAAGTCTTCGACGCGACGGGGCTTCCGACCGGTGCATTCGTTCGGTCGTATGTTCATGGAACGGACATCATTCAAGTTGGTCAGTCCGCGCGGAAACAGGGAAATCTTATTCCGGTAAACACACCCGAAGTTGACGCGCGCGATCTGCATATCTATGCTCTCCGGGCAATTGAAGAGGCAACAAATATGGCATTCATGGCGCTCGGTCTGTAGCATCGTGCGGTGTCTGAATCAGGGGCGCTCCCCCTGGTTTTTTCTTTGATTGAATGAAATGCAATAATAGATTACTCTATAGGAGTTGTACCCACCCGTAGCAGAGTTGGTAAGCCAGCTCACTACGTGAGGCCTGGCTGGCTTTTTCGAAAATGAGCCGGCCACCGCCAGCGCATTCACACAACTCGTCTTCTCCGTTACACTACGAAGGCGATCTCGAATAGAGCGGTCGTCTTTGGAAAGGCAGCGAGAGATAAATGAAAGTTCTACTTTCATTTGAATCGAGTGAACCTTTCCGTTCTTTGAGAATTTTGTGCACGCATAGCTCAGTTGGTAGAGCGGTCGTCTTTAGAAGAGCAACGAGAGATAAATGAAAGTTCTACTTTCTTTTGAATCGAGTGAACTCTTCGCATTCTTTGAAAACTTAGTCCACCCGTAGCTCAGTTGGTAGAGCGGTCGTCTTATACACGATTGGTCCCTGGTTCGAGTCCAGGCGGGTGGACTCAGTTTTGAAAGAATTTACGACTGGTCCTAGGTTCGAGTCCTAGTGCGTGCACAAAGATTTGAAAGGCCGTACGATTGGTCCCCGGTTCGACTAAGAGTCAGTAGATTATTTTTTGAAAGCCGGAAGTGCTTTTTTTGAGAGGCAACGCCGCTTAATGCTTGCATGTTCAGAGTTTTTGATTAGCATGAAGAGTAGCAGCGTACATCAACAAAAAGAGGGGGTGTTATGTTTTTCCTTCGAATGTTTTTATCTCTCGCGTGTGCACTGAGTCTCTTTGGGTGCGGAAGCGTCGGATTGCTGACTGTCGATAACAAAGTAAATCTGTCCGTTGGAAGCATGGATACGGTCATCGTGCGTTATGAGGCGCTTGCAGAGCGAGTCAAGGCGGGGGAGAAGGTCGATCGAAAGTCGGCATTGCTCGCACTCGGGATACTCGATGAGAAAAAAGTGACCGTCGAGAGTCTGCGTCGCACCGATATCCAGGCATATCTTTTCGGTGGCGCATCGATCTTTGCGGGTGACACGAATGTCATTCAACTGCTTGATCACATGACCGGCGTGCGTATTCCATTCATCGAACGTAAGGAGCATATCACCCTCTCTTCTGGGGTGTACGTTAGTACCAATGAATCCGGATATGATTTTGCCATTGTCCTCATTTTCAAAGATGGCTTCATCCGGAATGCGGACCAGATCGGGGTACTCGCGATCAATCGCACGTCGAAGCGCATCATCTGGAACCCCGCATCGCATATAGATGGTGCTCCAGGTCGTAAATAGTTTTTTCACCCCCACTCTCGTGGGGGTGTTTTCATTCCTATTGCGTAACTTTTCGTATGACGTAGCATGAGTGCATGAATATGCATATTCGCATCAAGCGGATCGACAAGACACTACCGCTCCCTGAATATAAAACACCCGGTGCGGCGGGTTTTGATCTCTCTGTGCGTGTGACGACGATGATACCGGCGCATGTCATTGGCTACGTGCCGCTTAATGTCGTGATCGAGCCGCCAGAGGGTTACTATGTGGCTCTTGTTGCGCGTTCTTCGTTACATAAGCGCGGCCTCATGCCAGCCAATGGATTCGGGGTTGGTGATCGTGATTTTTGTGGCAATGGTGACGAGTACACTGCCGCATTGTTGAATTTTACTGATCATGACATCACCATAGAGCGCGGAGACCGCATTATGCAGGTAGTGATCAGCCCGGTTGCCCGCGTCAACTTTAAAGAAGTGGACGATATGGGCAATGATGATCGCGGTGGTTTTGGTACGACGGGAGAGAGGTAGTAATAAACCTTTTATTCAAAATGCGAACGCGTACGCTCTTCCAGCTGCGCCATGAGTGTCGGATATTTCGTGAGTGAAATATCTTCGCCAAGAATGCGTTTTGCTTCCTCGCGTGCTGCTTCGACCATCTTGAGGTTCTTGATTGCTTCCATGCCGATGTCGGAAATTCCCCACTGACGTCCGCCACCAAGTTCACCCGAGCCGCGGAGCGCAAGGTCCATTTCCGAAAGTTCAAAACCATTCTTTGCGGTCGTAAGCGCCTTGAGTCGTTCAAAAGTTTTGTCGGTCTTCGTCTCAGAAAAGAGAAAGCAATATGCTTGATGGTTACTACGGATCACACGCCCGCGTAATTGGTGGAGCTGTGCAAGACCAAAGCGTTCCGCGCCCTCTATGATAATGAGTGTGGCGTTCGGGACGTTCACTCCGACTTCAACGACCGACGTTGCGACGAGAATGTCTGTATCACCCGCAGCAAAGAGCTCCATCACATCGTCTTTCTCAGACGGCTTCATTTTGCTGTGAAGTATATCGATCTGGAATTCGGGAAAGACCTTTTCCTGCAAGCGCTTCGCTTCTTCCTTGACCGATTTAGCGATGAGCGCCTGTTCTTTGTCCGGATCGGGTTCATCAATGCGCGGGCAAATGATGTACGCTTGCCGTCCCGACCGGATCTCCGCGCGGATCATTTCGTAGACCGTTTCGCGTTTTCCGGGTGGGACGATCTCGGTGATGACGGGCTTTCTTCCTGACGGCATTTGGTCAAGGATCGAAAGATCAAGGTCGCCATAAAGCGTGAGCGCTAAGGTGCGGGGGATAGGGGTAGCGGTCATTGAGAGGAAGTGCGGCGCGCGCGTGGCGTCGCCTGTTTCTTTTTGGACAAGTTTCGCGCGTTGCTTTGTTCCGAAACGATGTTGTTCGTCGATGATGACATATGCCAAATGTTTCCATTTTACACTTTTCTGGATGAGTGCATGTGTACCGATCACGATGGGGATCTCTCCGTTCGCGACCCATTTCAAGAATTGCGTCCGGGAAACATCGGTCCACCCTCCCGAATTCACCTTTGAGGGAAACTTGCGGCAGCCGGACCCTGTGATAAGACCGATGGTCATTCCCGTTCCGACAAAGTATTGAATGAATGATTCAAAGTGTTGGGTCGCGAGAATTTCCGTCGGGCACATATATGCGACCTGGAGTGCCCCGTAGGTTTGTCCGCTTGGCCGTGTGGTGACGGCGGCAAACGTCGTCGCGGCGGCAACAGCGGTCTTTCCGCTGCCTACGTCGCCCTCGAGGAGACGGAGCATTGCTCGTGATGAGGCGAAGTCGGCAAAGATCGTGTTGACGGCGCGCTCTTGGGCGTCGGTAAGAGGAAATCCCAAACGCGCAACGAATTCCTCGACCCTTTTTTTGTCGGGAGTAATAAGGAATGTCGGATTTTGCTCATACAGCATGCGCGCCTGTTGGCGTTCGAGTTGAATGAAAAAGATCTCCTCAAATGCGAAACGCTTTCGTGCGGAGAGCGAATGCCGTTCTTCGCGTGGAGCATGGAGCCATACGAGCGCCGTCGCGAGTGAGGGAAGGCTATACCGTAGGAGCACATCGGAGGGTATCGGGTCGACGAGCAAGGTAAGGATGCCGCTTGCCGTTACGCGGCGAATGGAATGATAGAACCAACGCGAGGTGATTCCTCTCGACTCCGGATACACGGGCAAGAATCGGTCTTCGGGGTCGATCCCGCCTTCGTTGAAGAGCGATGGCCCCGTATCGCGCGGTAGTTCAGGGATCTTTTCTATTTCGGGATTGATGAGTGATATGGTCGCGCCGCGTTTTTTTACCGTTCCGGATGCGCGCACAAAATCTCCGGGCTGAACCATCTTTGCCATGTATGCTTGGTTGAACCATATCAATTTCATTTTTCCCGTTTTGTCGCGCAGCACCGCTTCGCCCATCGGGACGTGTCCGCGGAAAGACTTTTTGGTTCCGGTCTTTTCGATCTGGCCGTAGAGGGTGACGCGTTCGCCATCCTCTGCAAGTTCGATCGCGGAGGACTTTCCCGCATCGATGTGCCGTGTAGGGAGATGATAGAGAAGGTCGCGGAGAGTGAGAAGCCCCAATTTTATCAGTGCCTTTTTTTGCGCGTCGACGAGACGAAAATGTTTTGTGATGAGGTCGGAGGGATGCATCGGAGCTTTTTCCATACCATCCATCATACGCAATAGGACGGGTGGTGTCACATTGAATATTTTGTATGAAATCTTCGCAAATTGCGCCCCGTACTAACTACATAAGGCTGCCTTATGTAGTTAGGAGGTGAACAGCGTCGCGTCAAAATTTGGTGAACGGAGCGTGGAGGAGTCCGCATTCATGATGAGGTACTCAAAGGTAAACTCTTTCATGAGAAGAGCGGGGTCTTTGAAAAAGAGCGCAGTCGTCATTGCATCGGCAAGTATCGTCGTATCTGCGACTGCCCACACTGCGATGATATTTTTAGGCGATCGCTGTGTGTGGGGATCGATGATGTGATGCATATCTTCCCACGCGCGGCGACTCCCTGATGATCCGCAAATGCTTTTGTTCACGATATTGATCTTTCCGATCGCTAGGTTCTTGTCGATCGGATGTTCAAGCCCAATGGAAAGAGGATTGCTGCAGCTACCTCGCTGACGAATATCCCCCCCAGCATTGATATGGTACTGGTTGATACCGTGCTCTTCAAGTAGGAGCCCGACGATATCAATGATGTATCCTTTTCCGATCGCACCGAGATCAAGCTGTGTCGGAGAGAGCGCTGTAAGTTTCGGAAAGTCATAGATGAGGACGTCATCCCATGCCGGCGGTGCATGCAGTACTCCCTTTTTGAGGGAATAGTGTTTGTCGTATCCCGCTTCAACGAGCGTGTTCCCGATGAGCGGTGTCACTGCACCTGATGTTGTGTCGTACAATTCCTTATAAAGGTCGAACATCTGTTTTGCATCGGCGGGAAGCGTGTATGCACCCGCATGATGTGCGACTTTATCAACCAGTGAGTCATCACGAAATCGTGAATAGGTCGCTTCAAAAAGCTCGATCCGTTTTCGCAGTGCAAGAAACAACTCCTGCTCTGCCGCAGAGGTCATTTCTTGGTCGATTACGATGTCCCATGATGTTCCTATCGCCTCAAAAGATCGTCTGACTATTTCGGATTCCATTATGCTTTTGCTTGTTTTACGATGCTTGCTACTGCCGCGTTGAATCCTTTTCCGGTGAGTGAGGAACCGGAGACGACGCCGATATTGATGTCGGTGATCTTCTTTCCTGTGACGAACTCTTTGTAGCCTGCAGCAAAGACCTGCTGATAAAGGACGGATTTTTGCTCCCGTGCATTTTGTTGGATTGAGCTATCGACAACGATCCCGTTCTTGAGCGTAAGAGTCACGGTGATGGTTTCCGTGTTTTCGGGTGTCTGGTACGCACCGTCCGCAGTGTAGACACCGTCGTTGTATGTCGGTGCGGTCACGGTTATCCCGGCAGAGGGAGCTACGGGCTTCTGCGGTTCGGTGGCAACGACAGTTGTGTTTTCCGGGGTTATCGCGATCTGGCTGCTTTTTTTGCCGAGCGTGTAATATGCGCCGCCCGCGATCAGGACTGCGACGATGACAATGATGGGTACGAGTTTTGACATTCCTTTCTGTGGATCATGCATAGGTGTTATCGAGTTATCGGTGTATTGATAATTTGTCGACTTAGCTCCTCCGGGCGAAGCTGTAACGACGCTGCGGTAATGCTCCCGTCGGGGTTTGCCTTACCGGTTACTATTATACTCTTTCCTGCCGAAAGGTCAGCCACAGACCCTGCGGCCATCAGGGTGATCGGTGTTGTCGAGGAGTAGAACACGATTGTTGAGCCGCCACCTTGCGGTCGCACGGTAAGACTTTGTGCGTCGATATTGATGATCTCTCCACCTGAAAATCCTCCACCAGTTCGCGCGCCGCGCATTCCGCCGGTTATACTCTGACCGACCTCTCGGTTGCCGTTCCACATACCCCCGCTTCTCGCGTTCGTAGTGCTTTCGGGAGATGTACTCTTTTTTGTGCCGATGTAATACCCTCCGCTGCCGAAAACAAGCGCACACAAGACCATTGATACGATATATTTTTGATTGTTCATAAATTTTTTAACAGTAATGATATTTTTCACGAAGATCGATCACTCATAACGTAGCGCTTCAATCGGATTCAGTCTCGCCGCGCGCTGCGCAGGATAGTATCCAAAGACGATGCCAATACCGGCCGACACTCCGAATGCCAAGAGTACCGAAGTGAGGGAGATCGATGTTTGGATAAGGCCAAGCGAACTAAACGCATAGGCGATGAGCCAGCCGAGGATGACACCGAGAAGTCCGCCAATGAACGTGAGTGCGACCGCTTCGGCAAGAAATTGTCGACTGATATCGGCACGCTTCGCTCCGATAGCTTTTCTGAGTCCTATTTCTTTTGTCCGCTCAGTGACCGTGGTCAACATCATGTTCATGATGCCTATCCCTCCCACAACGAGTGATATGCCTGCGATTGCAGAGAGGAGTAGCGTAAGTGTGGTCGTAATGCTTGATGCACTTGAGACGAGGTCCGCCTGATTTAATACACTAAAGTCCGCCATCGTGGGGTCAGTGATCTTGTGTCGCTCTGAAAGCAGCGCAGTCACGCTTTCCTGTATAGCGGTCATCGAGGCAGAGTCCGGTGCCTGGATACTTATGGTGCTCACATAAGAACCACCGGCTAATAATTTCTGAGCACTCGAAATGGGAATAAATATCATGTCATCCTGACTCCCGAACCCCGAACCACCCTTTGATTTTGTGACTCCAATGATCTTAAATTCCATCCCTTTAATGCGAATGGTCTGACCGACGACACTGCCTGCGTCAAGGCCAAAAAGGTCGTCTCGTGTGGTGGGACCAAGTACGGCAACTTTTGCCATGCTTTGAACTTGCCCCGTACTGATAAAGGAGCCGTCATCAATTTGTATATTGCGTACATCAGGATATGCGGGGACCGTACCAACGATAGAGGTGTTCGTGTTTTTCCCTTTCGTCGTGACTTGATATCTTCCCGTGGTTTCCGGTGCAACCGCTTGTGCTGCGGTGATCGTGGCGGTTATTGCCTCCGCATCCGCTTGGGTGAGTGTGCGTGCGGTGCCGCGCCCCGCGCTTACTTGAAATCCCGGACTGCGTTGCTGTCCAGGCGAAACGATGATCAAGTTGGAACCGATCGATTGAATGCTTGCTTGGATCGTTCCCTGTGCACCTTGCCCGATCGAGATCATCGCAATAACCGAACTGATACCGATGACGATACCAAGTACGGTAAGCCCGGAACGGATCTTGTTCGAGGAGAGCGCGATGTAGGTTTCTTCAAAAATGTCTTTGTATTTCATATGTGCATTGCTTACTGCTTGTGCGTGCGTTCAACCTCAGCGATCTTCCCGTCTCGAATATAGACGATCCTGTCCGCATGCTCTGCCACCTCCTGTTCGTGGGTAATAATGATGATCGTCCGTCCTTCATCACGATTCAATCTTTGAAATGTCTCAAGTACAATCTCACCGGTTTTGGTATCGAGATTCCCCGTTGGTTCATCGGCCAAAATGAGCGTCGGATCGTTTACGAGTGCACGAGCAATGGCCACGCGTTGGATCTGTCCGCCGGAAAGTTGATTTGAAAGATGTGTAAAATGTGTCTCATCAAGTCCTACCGACAGGAGCGCTTTTCGTGCGCGAGCATTACGCTCTTTTCCTTCGACTCCTTCATAAACGAGCGGAAGCATGACATTGCGCAGCACAGTAGTACGAGGGAGAAGGTTGAACGACTGAAAGACAAATCCGATATGTTCACGGCGTATGTCCGCAAGTTCATCGTCGGAAAGCGTCGAAACATCCTTGCCATCAAGTGTGTATGTTCCTGATGTTGGCGTATCGAGTGCCCCGATAATGTGCATGAGTGTTGATTTTCCAGATCCGGACGGACCCATGATCGCGACGAATTCTCCGTCTTCGACACGAAAACTGACGTCACGGAGCGCTTCGTACGCACCCTCTCCGGTACCATAGCTTTTTGAGATATGTTGTAAGTCGATCATGTTAGTTGCGAAGCGCCCGTGTCGCACCGCCACCGCCGCCAAAGAGACTCGGTGCAGCAGCGGTCGCCGCTGTCGGCGCGATCGTCCTCGTGACGACAAGTGCCCCTTCGGTGATCCCGGATACGATCTCTGTAGTTGTATCATTTGACATTCCGATCTCAACGACCTGCTCTCGCGGACTAGTCTTACTGGGGACACCTTGAGCATCAGACACTTTCGTTTCCGAATCAATGATAAGGACATAAGATGCGTTTCCCCGTGACTTGACTGCACTCGCGGGAATGCTTAAAACATCTTGCTTTACATCGGTGATGACCGCTGCGTTTACCGTCATTCCCGACTTTACGCGTTCGTCTTGCGTGTCAAAAGATATTTTCACATTGTAGGTTACCACTCCCTGTGAGACGGTTCCCATAGTATCGATCTCCGCGACATTTCCGGCGATCGAAAGTCCCTCTATCGCATCAAAGGTCAGTGTCGCCTTTTGTCCGACCGCTATTTTTGCGGCATCGACCTCATTCAGTGATATCTCTGCGATCTTTTGCTTGGTGATGAGTGTGGCGATCACTGTTGCTGAAGAAACGCTGTCGCCCTTTTTGCTGTTCAGTTTTGCGATCGTTCCATTGAATGGCGCACGAAGGTAATAATCAGCAAGTGCGTTCTTTGCATCCTGGAGAGTTGCGTTACGCTGGTCTACCGTGAGCTGCGACGAGCGCAGGTCGAGCGTGTCCGTACCCGCTTTCAGTTTTGCGAGCGATTGTGTGCCTTCATCAATTGATCGGGTCGCATCAATGATGGCATTTTTGTCATTCTTTATCGTTGTCGCCATTCCAAGAAGATCTGTGAGTAGGGTATTCGCCTTTCCCGTGTAGCTGTTTAGGGTCGCGAGTTGTGTGTCCGCAAGCGCGGGAATCTTTTTGTTATTCTGCGTCATCTGGTCTTCAAAGAATTGAATGAGATTATTCGCGCTTTTTACCGCATCGGATATTGCGAGCGCCGTGTCATAGGTCTCAGTGATGAGTTCTTCTATGTTTGCGGGATCACTTGTGCGGGTCAGTGCCTTGAAGTCTTGAAAATTCTTGTTGTATTTCGCGAGGGCGATTTGATACTTAGTAGTTGCTTCGGTTCCATAGGTTGCGCCACGTGCATCAAAGATCGACGCAGTGCCTGCATAATAGTCGACATTGTTCACGTTGGAGCCGCCAAGCTGTGAGTTTGGCAGATAGAGGAGGTCATGAAGACCGGTGATCATGACTGGAAGGTCAAGAAAAGCATTGGAAATACTGTTGAATCCGTCATCATATGCTTTTGTAAGGTCATCTTCCGCATTTTGTTTCGAGTTTATCGCACGGGCGAGTGCATTCTCTGACTGGGTCAATTCCAGTTGGTCCGGAGGCTGCTGCAATTTTTCTAATGACAGTCGCGCCGTTTCAAGACTGATTGCGGCATCCCTGACCGCTTTTTCTGCATCCGTGGCATCGATCTGTGCAATGAGTGCACCCGCCTTCACCCCCTGTCCGCTCGTTGTTACCCCGAGATATACAATATCTCCCGAAACTTTTGGTTTAAGGTCGATCTGATTCACCGTCCCCACTTGCCCTGAACCGGTCACTGACGAAATGATCGTTTGTTTTGTTGCCTGGCCTATGACGTAGCGTGTCTCGGCGGCGGTCGAGGTGAGTGACACATATTCCTTGTACCCTCCGTAGCAAACGACGAGCAGAATGACGCCGCTTAAAAGCTTGTGAACAAGTATGAAATTCTTTAGCGCGATCAGTTTGGTGTTCATAGAAATTATTGGGCTACGCTCGAAGTCGATTCGGTCGCGCTTATTGATTGGTTGGGACGAGTAAATTCCGGTGGTGGCGGGAGGATGCGAATGAGACGAGCGACGATCTCCCCATGCTCATTCGGGGTTCCGATCACAACGATATATTCATCGAGCGCAAGCTCCGAGGCTGATGCCTCATCACGAAGGCGCCTTACTTCCGTGCTTTGATCGGTCGTAATGACCTTTTCGATATTGTCCGTTCCGAGCACGGTTATCGTGGGGAGGGAGAGTTTGATGATGCGCCCAATGGCACCGTGCGCATTAGGAAATCCACGGTCTCCCATCATCCCGATCCCCGGTCCGCGCGGAGCGTCTCCGAATGCGCGATAATAATCCTCACCCATGTGATAGGAAAAACCCGCACGGTGAAAACCGACGGAGATACCGGCTTGGAACACAGCAAGGAGGATGACGAGTGCTCCGAGGACGAGCATGACGAGCGTGAATTTTTTGGAGCGTGCGAATTGTTTGATATTCATAGTGGGATAGTTAGATGAATTGATGAGTAAAAAATGCACCTGAATTCTTTGCTGCCAGCCGGAATGTCTGCAGCATGGTAAGTAGCGCTAGCAGAATGAGCGTGAGTCCAAGCAATGGAAGCGATTCAACGAGTGTGACGCTGAATTCCCGCCAATATGAAAGCACCGCGCCGCTGTCGGAGAAGAGGAGTGAAGCATAGTCGATAAATCCCGACTCAAGCATTTTTGCCGAAGTAGATGAGACAAGAGCGAAGAGTGCTACCCCCGATGCGAAACCAAATGCGGAAAATAGTGCAAATTTGATGCGCATGATGCGCAGACGTGCTTCGTCTATCCGTGCGATCACCGACTGATGCAATCCTAAGGGTGCCCTCACTTTTGAAAGCCGCCGAAAAAGCTCCTCATAATTTTGTTTCATAAAAAGTATACGTGCGAGCAGTTATTTTGGGTGCACAAGAGGGGGAGGGAGCTACGTTTGTGATGGAAGGAGGAGTGCGCGGAGTTTTTCCACGGCGCGTCGTTGTTGGCTCTTCACGGTGTTCCTCGATTTTCCGAGCATCTCGGATATTTCTTCGAAGGTAAGCCCTTCTTCATAATGGAGTGTGAGTACTTCGCGTTCTGCAAAGGAGAGGATCGCGAGGGCGCGACCGAGTTCTTCCCCAAGTTCTTTCCGTGCAAAGAGTTCGTCGGGGAGTGGCTCGGGGTCTTTGGTCGTGTCGAGGATCGCGTTGCCTCCCTCGGCACTATCAAAATACGATAATGGTACGCCTTTCTTTTTGCGCAGGATGTCGACCGATGCATTATGTGCGATGGCGAGGAGCCACGTAAGAAAACGCCGATTCGTATCATATGAGGCAAGGCGCTTCCACGCATTGATGAATACTTGCTGTGTCGCGTCTTCTGCAGTATGCGGGTCTCCCGAGAGGCGCAGGGAAAACGCATACACCGCGTCAATGTACTTTTCGACGAGTTGCGTGAATGCATCCTCGTCACCTTTCAGATATTTTTTTATCAAAATACCGTCCTCGTCGTTCATTCCCATAAGCTAAGCATGGAATGAGCATGAGCGAAAGAAGAGCAGGCCTGAGTTCAACAATCAATTGCAACACTTGTGTGAGCGGTCGGTTATTAGAGGGGTGTTCATATTTGTGCTCCGATCTGTCTTTTGCTGTGCGGTGTTTATATTGTCTCCCTCTCTATATACAGAGAGATGGGGGATGAATATCCGAGCGGTTTTTGAACGTAAAAAGCATGATCATCGCCCCAAAGTATCGACTGTGATAAAATAAAGTATAGTGAATAACAAAGAACCCATCACCAGATCGAGAGATATGGCGCAGGCATCCGCATCAGGCGCAGGTGCGGGTAGTGCGCATGCCAGGCACAGTCTGTCAAAAGTAGGACTGCTGAGAAAATATCTGACACTGGACGGGGACGAACCGAGTTTGTTTCGTCCGGTGCTGATCCTCTTCATTCTGCTGGTAAGCACCTTTGCGGTTGAACTTGGTGTCATGTTTCTGCCGTTATTCTTCTCGCTGTCACAATTTTGGGTTAGCGTGATAAGTGCGCTACTCCTCGTTGTCGTAGTGTATCCGCTGCTTATCAAATTTGTCTTCAGGGTGTTGGTTCGAGAAAGAACGGATGTGCAAAAAATAAAATGTATCGCGGAGGGCGCGTTCGAGAATCTCGTTCGCGAGGAATTACGCTACGAAATGATGGCAAAAGATCTGGAGAAATTCAAATTAGCCATGGACAACGTTTCTGATCAGATCATTATCACCGATTCAGAAGGAATGCTGTCCTATGTTAATAAGTCGACAGAAATAATAACCGGAAAATTGCTGGAAGACGTGATAGGAAAAAAGGCCGGTGTGCTCTGGGGGGCACCCATGACGACCGCCTTCTACGCAAACATGTGGGACACGATCAAGAAAGAAAAAAAAGTCTTCAGTGGAGAGATCCAAAATAAAAACAAAGAGGGAAAGCTCTATACCGCGATGATCAATATTTTTCCCGTGCTCGATAAAAAAGGCGAGATACTTTTTTTCGTCGGCGTAGAGCGGGACATCACGAGAGAGAAGGCGCTTGATCGGGCGCAGATCGAATTTCTGTCACTGGCGGCACACCAGTTGCGTACTCCGTTGACCGGTATCGAGTGGACGGCCGATCTCTTTATGCGCAAGGAGCAATTGAGCGAGAACGGAATGAAATATCTTGCTGATATCCGATTTTCTGTGCAACGATTGAATACGCTCGTCAGACTGTTTTTGAATTCCTCTCGCTTGCAGGGAGGAAAGCTGCGCGTCGAACCGCGGCCGGTTGAGGTGGTCGGCTTTGTCAGCGCTTTTCTTTCACGGTATGCGGTGGTGCATGAGAAGAAGCAGCTTCACGTTGCTTTTACGGAGCATCCGGAGAAGTTGGTCGTCATTACCGATCTCAACATGTTCGAGCAAGTCGTTCAGAATCTCATCGGGAATGCGATCGATTATACCCCGGCGGGTGGGAGTGTCACCATTGCGATCAAAGAAGAAAAGGATGACTTTCTCTTTGAGGTTCGCGACACGGGTATTGGTATCCCTGCGATCGAACAAGCACTGATCTTCGAACGGTTTAAGAGAGCAAGCAACGCGATCAGATCAAAACCGGATGGTAACGGAATGGGGCTTTACATCGTCGCGGAGACGATAAAACTCTTGGGCGGAAGGGTCTGGTTCGAGTCGACGGAGGGCGTGGGATCGACTTTTTACGCAAAAATCCCGCTGCGTGCTACAGAGATAGATACGAGGAAGTCATAAGGTTAGTTAATAACTAGCTTGAGTAAATAAATGATCGTTGTTAAAATGAACCCGTGTGAGCAAGACGGTATTAACGGAACGATCGCCTAATGAATAAAAACCTTATGAGTATGCAAACGATAGTACTGGTGGAGGACGACGAGATACTCGCTGAGGTGCTTGCGACCGAGCTCAGTGATGCCGGTTTTAAAGTTTTTCGGGCATCTGACGGAGAAGCCGGTTTAGCGTTGGCAAAAACAAAGAACCCGGACCTTGTCTTGCTTGATCTCATCCTCCCAAAGAAACATGGTTTTGAGGTGTTGGAGGAACTTAAGGGTTCTCCTGATACCCATCACATCGCTATTATCGTACTCACACTGCTCGGTGAAGACGACGACATAAAAAAAGGACTCAGTTTGGGTGCCGATGACTACATCGTTAAATCCAGTCATGCGGTGGCCGAAATTGTAGAAATGGTAAAAAGTTTTTTGTTAAAGAAAAATGCAACACCAATCCTTAAAAAGTCGAAATAATAATTCTCGTCATCTTCATTGTCGGATGCGATCGTCATCATTACCGATGGCGTTTTCGACGATCGTGCTCTTTTTTTTGTTTTCTTTTTTTGTGCATACGAGTAAGTCACCTTTTTATCCTTACTGCTCACACTCATGAACACCATTCCCTGCTATCCCGAACCTGAAGGTATGAAAAAGAAGATCAGCGCATTTTCTTTTGCGATACTTTGTGCGGTGATCCTTTTTTTTGGTGGGGCGAACACCGCCATGGCCGCAGCAAGAGTGGCTTCAGTCTCTGGTAATTGGAGTAGCACTGCGACATGGGGTGGATTGTCGGTGCCGACTTCTGCGGATACTGTCACGATCAATAGTGGTATCACGGTCACGATAGATATTGCAGCAGCCGCCAGTACACTTACCTTTGCTGCAGTCACTACAAACAGTGCGGTAAACATAAGCGGGACAAACTCGCTTGCGGTAACCGGCCTAGTAAGCATGCCGAGACCATCGACTGGTCGAACAGCAACAATTGCTGTGGGTGCGGGGACATTCAATGCGGGCTCTCTCACGATGAGTGCGACGACCCTGGGGCGGAATGATATTTTGAGTATTTCGACCGGAACGGCCACGATAGCCGGAACGATCACTACCGGAACTACTGGCTGTCAACTGACTCTTACCGATGCCGGGACGCTGAATATCGGTGGCAACTTCACCAGTACTCCGACGCTCACGACATTTACCGGTTCTATGGTGAACTACTATGGCAATGCCACGCAAACTATTCGACCGATCATCTATAGCAATCTCACACTCTCAGGTGCAGGCACAAAAAATTTTCCTGCAGCTGCAACGGTAAATGGTAATTTGACTTTGAGTGGAACGGTAACGTCGACAACAGCCGCGGCAGAGATCATTGGCGGAAATCTTGACGTGGGTGCAGGGGCTACTTTTCGTACGGGAACAACGAACACTTGGACGCTTGGTGTGACGGGTACCACGAACGTCACAGGAACTCTGACGCTTGCAAATACCGGTACCAAAACATTCACCGGTGCGGTTACGCTGAATAGCGGTAGCACTTGGAGTGAGACCGGAATTGCTGCGGTGACCTTTAATGATGATCTGACAAACAACGCCACTACTTTTATGGCAAATACCGGAACGCATACCTTTGGTGGCATAACTCATACGTTAAGCGGTGCAACTACGATAGCGATTCCCGGAACGGCAACTTTCACAGGTCCTTATGCAAATAATGGAACGCTTACTGCCGCAACGCTCAGCGCAATTGGTGGAACTGCGGTTCTTACCAACAACGGTACCATAACTGTTTCTACTGCCTTGTCAGGAAGTGGCGGATTCACTCAGGGAACTATGGGCGCATTGAATCACGGTGGTTCAACGATCGCTATCACCATATTTGAAGCTAGTGCCGTCGGGAATACGGTGAATTATACTGATGCAGCGCAGACGGTAAGAGCGGTAGCGTATGACAATCTGATCCTTTCCGGTTCTGCTGCAAAATCCATGGCCCCAGGCACTTCAGTTGCCGGTAATTTGAGCATTGCGCCTACTGGTTCAGCTTCGGCCAGTATTGCGGCAGGTCAAAATATCAGCGTTGACACATTGACACTTGGCGGCGCAGGGAAAAGTGACGGCACTTGGGGCTCAACCAGCTCTACTGCGACCAATCAGAACAATACCTATTTCGCTCCGACGACCGGCATCCTGACCGTCACGACTGATAGTCGAGTGCCCCAGGTAGCCCTGACTGCTACTGCCTCTCTGTCGACTGTTTCATATGGCTCGACGTCAACGCTCTCTTCAACGGGAGGATCCGGAACGGGGGCGGTATCATTTTCAGTTGGTGCTTCGACCGGGTGTTCGATCACGGGGGGAGCAATTCTGAATGTAACGAATGTCTCTGGCACATGCGCGGTCACCGCAACAAAGGCTGGTGATGATACCTATAAGCCGGCATCATCGTCACCATTAACAGTTACCTTGACGAAAGCCACCCCAATCCTCTCCGTCACGAACTCACCCGTCACATACAACGGTACATCGCAGTCGGCGACCGTGACCGGTTCAGTGTCCGGTACACCAAGCAATATCAAGTATGACGGTTCGGGAACCGCTCCCACGAACGCCGGCACATACGCCGTCACCGCGAACTTCACTCCCGCTGATACTACCAACTACTTCTCCCTCACCGACGCGTCGGCAGGGAGCTTCGTGATCACGAAGGTGACCCCGACGCTCTCCGTCACGAACTCGCCCGTTGCCTATGACGCCGCACCTCATGCCGCAACTGTCTCGGGTTCCGTCGCGGGCTCCGCAAGTGCTATCCTCACGGGCGGTGCCGCATCACAAACGAACGCCGGTACCTATGCCGTCACCGCGAACTTCACGCCCGCCGACACCACGAACTATTTCTCTCTCACTGATGCGTCTGCAGGGGATTTCGTGATCACCGGAGTGGATCAGACGATAACCCTTGATGCTCTCTCGGATAAAATGCTTGGTGATCCCGATTTTGTCGTCTCAGCTACTTCCTCTTCAGGTCTGACTGTCTCATTCTCATCGCTTACTACGAGTGTTTGCACAGTGACTGATCCAACGGTACACCTTGTCTCTGTGGGAACGTGTACGATCCGCGCCGCACAAGGTGGGAGCGGTAACTACAATCCTGCTCCAAACGTAGATCAGTCATTTTCAGTCAATCATCCGGCGACAAAATTCGTCATTCTTCCACCCACGGATGGTACAACGGATGCGCCAGTCACTGTTACTATTCAGGCACAGAAAGCGGATAATAATATCGATACCAGTTATCAGGACGATGTGACGCTCGGTACCACCGGATCCGCATCGGGTGGCGGACTCGTTGATATCGAAAATGGCATCGGCACGAAGAATATTTCTGACATCATGGCAGAATCGATCACACTTTCGCTTGATGACTCGGAGCTTACGGGGCTTGATTTCTCATCAACGCAACCGCTCGTGTTCCACGCAGGCGCAACCGCTCAGTTTTCCCTCAGTCACCCTGCGACGTTGGCCGCAGGAGAGCGGGCACCGTACGTTGTTACTCGTCAAGACCAGTATGGCAACAACACTGCGAGCGCAACAAGCACCGTGTATTTCTTCAGTTCATCATCCGGCGTGAATAAGAAATTTTATGATGCCGCATCCGGAGGAAGCATTGTTTCGTCGATCGTCATCTCCGGCGGGCAATCATCGGGGAATGTGTGGTACTACGATGAACTAGGAGGAGAATGGACGATCACCGTATCCGATAATGCAGGAGGCCCCGATGGGAATGCTGGGGTCAATGATGCCATCGACTTACTCCAGGTAAACGCGGGTTTCGTGTCTAAATTCTTATTCAATGATCCTGGTGATATGATGGCAGGCACCCGACTTGCATATACCGTTACTCGTAAAGATCAGTTCGATAATCTTGCCTCAGTCGGCATCACCCCCGCCTATCTTTACAGCGATTCTACCGGCACCAGCGCTCCTCAATTCTACGATTCCGCGATCGGGGGAAGCGTCATCTCCATTCTTTCAATTCCGAACGGCTCTTCGACTGTATCCGTTTGGTATTCCGATCCGAACCCCGGGACTTGGACGGTTACCGCGTCCGATCACGCGACCGCTCCGGACGGAGCGGCGGGTATCATTGATGCTACTGATGCGGTGGTCGTTGGTGCCGCCCCCATCGTTGCAACGCGATTCGTGATCAGACCATCGGTGAATGGAACAGTAGATGCACCGATTACGGTCACTGTGCGTGCGGAAGACGCAAACGGAAATGTTGATACGTCGTATCAAGAAGATGTGACGTTGAATGCAGATGGTTCTGCCTCAGGTGACGGACTAGTGAATATCGTCAACGGCGTTGGCACTATCGCGCTCGCTGATACTGTTCCGGAAGATGTGAATCTTTCGCTCACTGACAGCGAAGCAACCGGTCTCGATTTCTCGTCAATGCGGGTAGTGACCTTTGCTCCCGGTGCCGTCGCACAATTCTTGCTTGATAATCCGGGTGATGCTGCTGCCGGTATGCGCATCGCATACAATGTCACACGTCTAGATCAGTATGGTAACTCGGTGTCATCCGGGGCAACAACGGTTCATCTCTATAGCACGTCAGACGGAGTGAATAAAAAGTTCTATGATGCGGCGATCGGAGGCAGCGCGATCACGTCGATCGTCATTCCGAACGGTTTCTCTTCCGTCGGATTCTGGCAGTACGATGAAAAGAGCGGCAACTGGTTCGTTACGGCTTCCGATAATGCTACGGTACCCGACGGTGCGGACAATATAGATGATGCGAGCGACGCCATCACCGTGCAACCGGCAGCCCTTGCGGCATTTGTGCTTAATGAACCGGGAAATATGACCGCGGGTACGCGACTGGGCTACACGGTCACGCGCCGGGACCAATTCGAGAACCAGGTTACGAGTGGTGTGGCTCTTGCATATCTCTACTCATCTTCACCTGCGACGACAACTGCGTTCTATGCGGCAGCGACCGGAGGGTCACCAACGACCTTTATCACCATCAATGACGGCAATGCGGTCGGTAATTTCTGGTACTACGATGAGACGGACGGCACTTGGCTTGTGACCGTCTCTGATTCGGCCGTCGCGCCTGATGGTGCCGTCGGTGTACGTGATGGGTCTGACCTGGTATCAGTGAGCGCAACGCCAATCACGGCAACTCGTTTCGTGATCCTTCCCGTATCATCGGTGCAGGTAGGCTCGCCTGCGACGGTTACCGTGGAGGCACAGGATAATGCGGGGAATATTGATACTACCTACCAGTCTGATGTGATGCTTCATGCAAGCGGATCGGCGACCGGAGACGGACTGGTGAACATCGTGAATGGCGTGGGGACAATGACCCTCAGGGATGCAGTTGCGGAAGCAGTTACATTGTCGCTTTCTGACACGGAAGACACTCTTCTTGATGTGTCTTCGACTCGGCTGCTTACCTTTACCGCGACCCCTGTTGTTCCATCGTCAGGTGGTATCGGGAGCACTGCATCCACCCCGGCACCGGCCCCCTTCGTTCCACGCGTTACGGGAGTGCAGATCTCGGGGGTAGCATTTCCGCAAGCATTCATCCATGTTCTTGCGACCTCGGGAGAAGGATCGGCAATGCAAGGTCAAACGACTGCTACTGCGAACGGCTCGTTCTCATTGTTGTTGAAAAATGTGAAAGTAGGTGCCGGCTCCTACGGTATCATCGGCATTGATAAGCTTGGATTCACAACTCAGACGAGAGTGTTCAACGCGAATTATGCGAATAAAGATACATTGCTCGATCTCGGTGCGCTACTGCTTTCTCCAACACTCAATCTCGTTCATCCGACGGTGCGAAAGAGCGATGTAGTGGGATTTGTGGGGATGGCGGGACCAAGGTACGCTGTTGACGTAGAGATTGACGGAGAGTCCGCAACTGCTCGTACCGTAGCGTCTGCTGACGGCTCCTACAAGGTACTCTTCCCGACCGGCGAACTCGCGCTGGGTAGTCATACGGTTCGAGTGCGCCAGACATCACCAAGCGGTAAACAGAGTGAAAATTCACCTCAAAAGATATTCACCGTTACAAGCCTTTTCACTCCGCAGACTGATTTTAATCAAGATGGTATAATCAATGTACAAGACTGGAGCATCTTCATCTCACGATGGATGTCTTCTATCGAGGCGACGCGTCTGCTTGATGACCTGAATAATGACGGTAAAGTGGATGTCTCGGATCTCAGCATCTTCGTTCGCACAATTAAAAGATAGCAATCATTGTCATGTCGCATCAGTACACCGGTATGTCTGTCGGGCAACATCTCCTTTTTGGTGTGATTGCCGCCATCTTCGCTTTTTCTGCCCCAGTAATGGCGTCTGCCGCATCATACGATCTTACTGTCGATAAAGACACTTTCGTCATCGGGGACACGTTCAATGTCGATGTAAAAATAGCAAGTGCTGATGTGGGTATCAATGCTGCTCAGGCGACCATCACCTACCCCAACGATATCCTCCTGGTGACCAATCTCGACAAAGGGAATTCCGCATTCAATTTTTGGCTTCAGGGTCCTGAATACGCCAACGAAACCGGACGAGTGACATTCATTGGAGGAAGCCAGAACAGTATCTCAGGGAAAGCTCTTCCCGTGCTCCGGATCACTTTCAAGGTGAAAGGGGCTGGACCGATCGCGATCATCTTTTCTGACGGTGCGGTTACCGCGAGCGACGGAAGCGGTACGAACGTCCTTTCCGCGATGAACGGCCTGCATCTAACAAGCATCACGAAGCAGGATGCAACGTTCATTAAACCTCCCCAGATCGAACGCCCGGCAACGCCGTCGGTCGTGCTACCCGTGAAGCCGGTGATCACCGTCCCCCTCTACCCGGAACAGGAAAAATGGAGCAATGTATCCGCACGATTCTTTGTAAGTTGGAAATTGCCGTCCGATGTCACCGCGGTTGCAGTGGCGCTCAATAAGACCCCTCTTTCATCACCAGCGGTGTCGGAAGGACTTTTCGAACTCAAAGAGTTCGCTCCGCTTCAGGATGGGGTCTATTATCTTCATGCGCGCTTTATGAACGACGAAGGATGGGGGAAGGCCCTCCATTATCGTATCGCTGTCGACACACTGCCCCCACCGCTTTTTAAGATCGACATTGCCGCACTGAGCGATAATCCTACTCCAACAGTGGTCACAAACGTGGAGGATGCGCTTTCGGGTATCTCTAGCGTAGTATTTCTTGTTGATGACAAGGAAGTACTTCAAACTGCAAGTACGTCAGCAAAACTGCCCCCCGTAGGTCCAGGATCGCACGTATTGCGGGTGAAAGTCATTGACCGTGCGGGGAATAGCTCCGAGGAGAGCACCTCATTTGAGATCACACCGCTTCCGACGCCGATCATAGAATTTCTTTCCGTTTCTGCTACCCTCGAAGAACCCGTTATTGCACTTGGAAAATCCATTCCAAATGCATTCATTGATGTCAGCGTATTGAACGCTCTGCAACAGGAGATATTGAAGGATACCGTTGAAAGTGACACTTCAGGAGTCTGGAGAGTGAACCTAGGGCAATCGCTCCATTCTGGGAAATACACGCTTGCGGTAACCGCTCGGGACGTGCGTGGGGCATTAAGCTATCCCACCAAAGACGGAGCATTCAGGGTGCGACCGCAAGTGGTGCTGTCGTTCGGAGGGCTTATCGATCTTAGTTGGTTGGAGATATTTCTTATCACATTAGTCTTCATTATCGTTGGAGGAGGTCTTGCCGCATGGCGCTATGTTTCGGAGAAGCGGGTTCGAGAAGCGTACAAGATCGTCGTGAGCCAGGATGTTGAAAAGTTTGGCTCCATGCTCTCGTCTTCTCTGAAAGAACTTGGGGCCATACAAAGAGTTCCCGAGCCGGGTCGGTCAGCAAAGGTAGCGTCACTCGTTGCATCGATGAAAGATCGGGTCGCAAAATTGAAAAAGTATATCGGTACGGAGGTGAGTAAAATGAAGTAAGAATTATTTCTTTGTTCAACAAAAACCAGCATGACAGTGCTGGTTTTTTATGTGCGGAGGGGGCGAGATGTTCGACGCCTACTGCGTCAGTACCCGTTTCCCATTTTCTCAACATAAGAATGTCTCGAAAATAGGGGAGAACGGCTTCGAATCTCGCACGAAAGTCGAGCAGTCGACTTTCTCTCCTCCGCATAAAAAAATCACGCTCATGCGAGCGGATTTTTAAATGCGGAGGGGGCGAGATTCGAACTCGCGGACCGTTTAACGGGTCGACAGTTTAGTAAACTGTTGATTTAAACCACTCATCCACCCCTCCCTGATTCCTGTACTGTAGCATAAAATGCAGCCATGAAAGAGAGAGGGCGGGAATTGGTCACAAGTCATACCATCTCCAGTTAACTCTTTCTGCTCACAGAAGTTTCAAAGGTCAGTCCTTGGCCCTGCCTGCGCAGGCAGGTTTGAAAGGTCTCTCCTTGGAAACTGATTCGGAAGACCTTAACGAGAGATGGTATCACTAAGCGTATGCGGAGCAAGGCTCCTTATCCGTTAAGTGCACCACGGAGAGGGCGGGAATTTCTCGGCTTACAGCCGCAATACACCTTTGCGATTTATTCAGCATAAGAATGCTTCACAAATATCACCACGAGGAGTACTTCATTTTTCTAAGACGGAGTACCGTTAAGAAAAATTGGTCGCGCAAAGCTTTTCGAATCTCTTTGCGAGAGGGCGGATGCGGTCACGAGTTACTAAGCTTTTTATTTCGCTTCGCTCATAAAAATCTAAGTACTCTCGACCCCGACTCGGCTACGACCTTCGACGAGCTCAGGTCGGCTTCGCGCCTCCGTCTTTCGAATCCCGCCCTCTCGCGCAATGGCATATTAAAAAAGACCTTTCGGTCATTTTTAAGCCATTGGCGGAGAGGGCGGGATTCGAACCCGCGAGGGGTTTTATCCCCTGCCACGTTAGCAGTGTGGTGCCTTCAGCCGCTCGGCCACCTCTCCAAAATATTATTGCTCATGTAACTTAGCATATTGAGCGCTACTTATCAAAGTACCCCAAGAGAAAGCAGCATTTGGGAAGTTCTGGCTATTTCCCGCGAACATGCTAATTTGTGTCGAGAACTATTTATGGGGGTTTCACGTGGATCTTTGTCATCTCGCGGTAGAAAAAAACGTGCGGGCGTTCATGAATATTATTGTGGAGACTTGCCGCAGGCTTGACGTCGAGGTACTCCTCTGCGAGGGTGATCGTGTTGAATATGGCGGTATTTACAGCAATGGATATTTTGGCAACATAAGCCCTCTCTCTGTGCGTTACGCAGTTGCCGTTGGAAAGCCGACGTCTCTGTGGCTTCCTGTTGCGCTGCATGAATTCTGTCACTTGGAACAATGGGCTGAGGGCGCTCCCGTTTGGATCGATCAGGAGTTTTCAAAGACAATGTGTGCCTTTGATCTGGTGATGGAATGGTGTGGGGGTAAGGACCTGTCAAAAGAAGAGGTAATCCGACTTGTTCGCCTTGCGCGCGAGTTGGAGCGGGATTGTGAAGAACGCGCACTCCGGAAGATCACGCAGTTTGAGCTTCCGCTCGATCCTCTCGAGTACACACAAAAGGCAAATAGCTATTTGTTCTTTTATACCGCCATGATTGAGACGAAACAATGGTACGTCCGTGCGCCGTATGAGGTTCCCGAAGTGTGGACGTTGATGCCCACCATACTTTTGCCGGCGGGCGATTACGATACGCTTCCTGGGGAATACCTCGAGGCATTCAAGAAGCATCTCTTTGCATAGCCGCGATATATTCGCGGTTTTTTAATGCGCGACGGCAAGCGCAAGAATACGCTTCGGTTTCCAGACCCTTACGACCCGCCGCGCCTCACTCATCGTGGCGCCGGTGGTGATGACATCGTCGATAAGGATGACCGTTTTTCCGAATAGTTTTTCGCCGTCGCGGATGTCGAATGCATTGGCGACATTTTGGGCGCGCTTTACTCTTCCTCTCGCTTTTACCTGCTGGAGGACCTCTTTCTTCTTATAGAGCACGTTTCTTGGGGCGGAGATGCGCATCCCATCCGCCTTTCCGCATTTTACGATAGTTTCGGCGATGATCGCTGCATGGTTGTACCCGCGCGACGCAAGCGCTTTCTTATTCGCAGGAATAGGGAGCAGTATGATCTCTTCACCAAGATGTTTCCCCCCTTTTATGAGCTGCTTGAAGAATTCACGATAGAGTGCCGTTCCGAAATATCGTCCAAGCGCACGCCTCCGGTGGTATTTGAGTGCCCAGATCGCTTTTTTGACAAGTGGTTGTTGATAGTCAAAGAGTATCGCCGTCGTCCCCGAAAGCGCCTTCGCTTTTGTGGTAATCGCGCGTTCGCAGATGGCGCAGAGAGCGCTTCCTTCCCGACCACAGCCGATACACCGTTCGGGGAAAATAAACGAAAGAATGTCTTCCCATATCATATTTACCACAGTGTACATGCCTTTATCGTCCCCGCAAGGTGGTACGCTGGCGTTCTCGCTCTTGTAGTCCCCACCTCGACTTCACTATTGATTTTATGCCGTGGTATGATTGTGTCATGCCGAATCCGTTTGAAAAATTACTTGCCTCGTTCGCACCAAAAAAAGGGGGGAATGGCGTCGTGGGGGTGGACATTGGAAGCGCATTCATTAAGGTCGTAGAGTTGCACAAAAAGAATGGTAAGGCGGTGCTCGATACCTACGGCGAGATCGCTCTTGGTCCGCTTGCATCCCTTGAGGTTGGACAGGCGACAAACCTCACGACGGACAAGCTCGTTGAAGCGACGAATGATCTCTTTCTTGAAGCCAACGTCAAAAGTCGAAATCTCGTTTTTTCCCTTCCGCTTACATCGACCTTGGTGACGGTCATTGAAATGCCCGATGTCGGAGAGGCTAAATTGAAAGACATGATCCCGATGGAGGCGCGAAAGTATATCCCAACGTCTGTATCTGAAGTATCACTTTCACATTGGGTTATACCGAAGATCTCGCGTACCTATATCGATCCTGATAAGGCTGATGCGGAAAAAGGGGCACCTGCGAAGGTGGATGTGCTCCTTGCCGCAGTGCACAATGATGTGTTGGCAAAATACACCGATATCGCCAAAAAACTTGGTGCAACGGCAACCGCATTTGAGATCGAGATATTTTCTACTATCCGTTCAACGATGAGCCGTGATACTACGGCGACGATGGTCGTTGATATCGGGGCGGGAAATACAAAGATCGCGATCGTTGAAGAAGGCGTTTTGCGGAGTTCTCATCTTATTAACGTAGGGTCCCAAGACGCAACGCTTGCACTTTCACGTGCAAAAAGCATCAGCCTCCTCAGGGCGGAGGAGATAAAGCGCGAGTTCGGACTCTTGGGTGATCCGTCGGATGCATCGATCGCGGAGATCACACGACTAGCTGTGGAACGCATCTTTTCCGAAGCAAGCCGAATTATGATGAACTACCAGCATGAAAAGCGCGTCAGTATCAATCGTGTCGTGCTTTCCGGAGGAGGGGTACTCATGAAGGGTGTCATGGATCTTGCGCAAAAAAGTTTTGAGACGACGGTGGTTAATGGTGATCCGTTTGCAAAGGTTGAGTCGCCTGCCGCCATCACTCCGCTCCTCAAGGAGTCCGGACCTGAGTTTGCGGTCGCCATTGGACTTGCGCTTCGAAATCTGTAGTCGAGATCAAAAACCCGCATCTCTTTTTACTCAACTGTAGACAACTTCCTCGCAAAGTTTCTCTATTTCTTGTAAAATAAGGGTCTAGGAATGCAAAATTCATTCGATACATCATTTATTCCGCAACAGCCACTGCTTAAGGTGGCGGGGTTTGACCGCCGTCGCGAGTCGCTGAATCTCGCAATAGTGCTTTCGCTTGGCGCGTTTTTTATCGTACTTTTTGTCGCGGTGGGCGTCTATTTCTTTCATCGGAAGGTAGTGGGAGAGGTGCTTGCGCTTGCCGTGGAACTAGAGGATAAAGAAAAATTGATCGACATCGACGAGATCGATCGTCTTAAGAGCGTCGATCTTCGTATCGTGGCAGCAAAAAATCTACTTCAAGATCATACGGTATTTACGATCATTCTTAATTTTCTGGAGGCGGGAACACTGAAAAACATAGGAATAACATCACTTTCCTACGCAAATAGTCCAGGCGGTTCTATTGTAAGTCTCGTCGCAGAGGCGCCAACCTACGAAGCGGTTTATTCGCAGGGAGAAACGTGGAGGAGCATGAAACCATTGGTTGAGAAAGTCGATATCTCCTCGGTTGTTCTTGCGGAAGCAACCGGTGTTGTTACTTTTATTACAAAGATCACGATCAATCATGGTTTGACGCGTTATGCTGAATTTTTGAAGTCGGAAAAGATGAGTAAAAATGAGGAAATTACCGAGCCGGGTATTATTCCGGTAATGAATGACCAATTCGAATTAGACGGAACGACATCATCCATACCAGTTAGTCCAGCCGCGCTATGATCAATAGATATCTCACTCCCGTGTTTCTCATGATCCTTTCGGGGGCAGTATATGTCATCTGGGTTGATGCACCATACAAAGATATTGCAGCACAACAAGCAAAGGCGGAGGTGTTGCGAGGCTACATCGCTGATGCCGATAATGCACAGGAAGAATTACAAAAGATTGCGGCGCAGTATGATGCATTCCCCCCAGATGGTGATCGTCGTCTTCAGGTATTACTCCCCAAGGAGATCGATACCGTCCGTCTCATCATCGATGTGAATGAGATCGCCGCGCGTCATGGCATGGGCGTTAATGATCCGATGGTCGGGAAAGCGGCGACCGATGAGTCGCGACCGCAAGCATACGTTCCGTACTCATTGAGTTTCAAAACGACCGCTACCTACGATGTATTTCGCGATTTTCTTGCTGACCTCGAACGATCGCTCGCGTTGCGTGATATTGTAACGGTGGAATTCTCTTCAGTCGCTTCTATCGCGGCTAGTAGCGGGTCGCAGCCTCCTGATGTCGCTATATTTAATTTCAGCATACATATCGTCAGTTACGGACTTCACTAACATGCATATGACCAAACAAGTTTTACTCGATATCCTTATCGTTCTCGTAGCCCCGATCATCCTCGTGGTGGGTTATTTGTATGTTGGAGCAGATAAAATGTCTTCTCTCTTTCTTGTGGCGCCACTTGATGTTGCTGCACTCCCCGGCGGAAACGGTGAAGAGATGGGGGCGAAAAGTACGGCTGCATTGAACGAACTTAGGTCAATTCATTTTGATGAAGCTCTTTTTTCTGACCCTACCTTCCAGTCGCTTATCGATTTCACCGGGTCTATCAGTACGACTACTGCTGGACGTCGCTATCCATTCTCGACACCCGATGAAGTAAAAATACTCTTGAAAAGGTCAGTCCAATCGGAGCCTGCCTCAT
The DNA here is from genome assembly GCA_001821395.1 of Candidatus Lloydbacteria bacterium RIFCSPHIGHO2_02_FULL_50_18. Classification (GTDB taxonomy): domain Bacteria; phylum Patescibacteriota; class Minisyncoccia; order Phycocordibacterales; family UBA6899; genus MHLP01. Next base: position 38,902 of record MHLM01000004.1, read on the forward strand.
CGCAGAAGAATGGTGGTGCGGTAGTAAGTTCTACCGTTAAGATCGATACGGTCAAAAAGATCGCAAATTAGATCGCGTTCGTTAAGGATGATGTGCGAAAAGGATGTAGTGTACGGCCTCATACTTATTCAGAACAACTGACACCGCATAACCCTTGTTTCACTTGGGGTGTTTTTTTGTTATCATAAAGCTATAGAAGATCCGAGGTCCTTGGGCGGAAATCGTATCAGCGTTCCACGTTATCACCCACTCATATGAAGTACATGGCGGTCAAAGTATATTTACATAATCATAAGAATGACCTTGATCTCTTACCGGGAGATAGTCATTTTTTGCCAACAACAAGATGAGCTTTCCTCTATTTTTGGCACAAAAAGGATTGTTCCGCGAAGATGATATTCCTGAATTGACGAAGGAGGCTGAAAAAGCGCTCGGAGGCATCGACGAGGTGCTTTCTCGCGGTGGTATGAGCGGAGATGATATTCTTACGCTCAAAAGTGAGTATTATGGAATGCCCGCTCGAACACTTGATGGCACCAAGATTCCCGTTGATGTGCTGAAGTATATTCCTGAAGATTCCGCACGACATTATCAGGTCGCCCCACTTTCGGTGGAAAATCAGATCCTCGAGATAGGTATCGTCGACCCTGATATGACGCAGGCGCGTGATGCCGTGCAATTCATCGCTGCGAAGCTCGGAATGCCTTTTAAATTCTTCCTCATTACGCAGACCGACTTCAATCAGATCCTTGTACAGTATCAAAATCTTTCGGGTGAGGTGGGAAAAGCGCTTTCCGAGCTGGGCACCGGAGAACATAAGGAGCTTACCGAGGCCTCGGCACAGGGTGATGTTTCAACGATCGACGAACATGCACGCGTTGATGTAAAAGGGGAGGAATCAAGGATCGTTGAAGATGCACCGGTCACCAAAATCGTTGCCGTGATATTGAAACACGCCGTTGAGGGTAATGCGTCAGATGTGCATATCGAACATACGGGGGAGAAGGTCCGTGTGCGTTTTCGTGTCGATGGCGTCATGTATACCTCGCTTATTTTGCCCGTGAATGTCCATAGTGCCGTCGTTGCGCGCATCAAAATATTGGCCCAGCTGAAATTGGACGAAAAGCGAAAGCCTCAGGATGGGCGCTTCTCTGCGCGGATGGATGACAAGAAAGTTGATTTCCGTGTCTCTACATTCCCAGCGTATTATGGCGAAAAGGTCGTGATGCGTATTCTGGATACCGGAAAGGGTGTAAAATCGCTCGATCAGATGGGTCTTTCCGCGGAGCATTTAAAGCTCTTGCGCGATGCGATCAGTACCCCGTACGGTCTTATTTTGGTGACGGGTCCGACCGGATCGGGAAAATCAACAACGCTGTATTCCATGCTGAACGAGCTTGATCGCGAAAAACGCAATGTGATCAGTCTTGAGGATCCGGTCGAGTACAATATCCCCGGAGTGAGCCAGTCACAAGTACGTCCCGAGATAGGGTATACCTTTGCGAGCGGACTTCGCTCGATCCTTCGTCAGGACCCCGATATCATCATGGTGGGAGAGATCCGCGATAAAGAGACTGCTCAGCTTGCGATACAGGCGGCACTCACCGGGCATCTTGTGTTTTCGACGCTACATACGAACAACGCGGCAGGCGTCATTCCTCGTCTTATCGACATGGAAGTCGACCCATACCTCATCGCACCAACCCTCATCATGGCGCTAGGTCAGCGACTGTTGCGTACGATGTGTCCCGAGTCGAAAAGCCCCGTACCGCTGACCGAAAGCATGAGATTGATGATCGAGAAGCAGCTTTCCGATCTCCCGAAGGAAGCACGCGACCTCATTACAATACCGGATCATGTATATGAAGCCGTCCCGTCTCCCTCGTGTCCGTCAGGAACAAAGGGGCGCACGGCCGTATTTGAATTTTTGAAAATGGATCGAGATCTTGAGCATATTGTACTCACAAATCCTGTTGAGCAGGCGGTATATGAGGCGGCGCGGGCCAAGGGAATGCTTACTATGAAGGATGATGCCATTAAGAAGGCTTTTGAGGGCATAATTCCGTTCGAAGAGATCAACAACATCGTCTGAACTTTGTTTTTGGCGCATTGCTCGGCCTTCCCTTGGCAGGATTGGAAGCAGTATAACCCATACAGCTTCTCAATCACTGCCGCAGTCCAGACCTTCGCACTGCATCCAAAAACAAAGTTCAGATATTGCTCGGATATGAGCTTTTCCCGCACCTTATGATGCACCCACTTGCAGAGACGGGTCGAAAATCGCGCTACGCGCGGTCTCAGGACGGGTTGATTATTCCCTATGGTTATGAGTTGTATGAAAAGAGAGAAGTCATGATATTATAAACGCATATGCCAAAAGAAAAAAAAGAACCCACGATCCTTATTATCGACGATGATTCATTTCTTCTCGATATGTATGCCTTAAAGTTTTCCCAGAAGAATTTTCATGTGACGACGGCATCCGGTACGCTCGAAGCTCTTGAAAAACTGCGCGGCGGATTTGTTCCGGAGATCATGGTTGTCGATCTCGTAATGCCGGCAATGGACGGGTTTGAATTCCTCGAAGTCGTGCGGGGAGAAAAGCTCGTGAAGGACTCATTGGTGATCATCCTCTCCAATCTTGGCGAACAGGAGGATATCGACCGCGGACTCGGACTTGGTGCGGCCGGGTACATCATAAAGGCATCCGCTACGCCATCTGAGGTGGTGGAAAAAGTATCGGAAGTGCTCGGAAAGAGAGATAAAAAATAAGACAAACCTATCATATGACCCAAGCTGAGTATAAAAAAGAACTAGAGGATCTCGTGCTGACGGTTATCCATGAAGGCGCTTCCGACCTGCATCTCGTTGTGGGTCGCCACCCGACGATCCGTGTTTCCGGAGAATTGATCCCGCTGGTCAAAAAACCACTACTCACACCCGAAGTGACGGAGGGATTGATAAGGGAATTGCTTACCGAAGAGATCTTCGTCAAATTCAAGCAGGATAAGGAGGTAGACTTTTCATTCTCTTTCGGTAAGGAGGCGCGTTTCCGCGGAAACGGTTTTTTTCAAAAAGGTACGATCGCAGTGGCACTCCGTCTCATTCCGAAGAAGATCAAAACTCTTCAGGAGCTTGCTTTGCCTCCGGTCTTGGAAATGTTCACCAAGCGAAAGCAAGGATTCTTTTTGGTCGTCGGTCCGGTTGGGCAGGGAAAATCGACCACACTTGCCGCAATGATCGAAATGATCAATCGCGAGCGTGCAGAGAACATCATCACCATCGAGGATCCGATCGAGTACGTGTTCACACCTGATCGTTCGATCATCAGTCAGCGTGAAGTGCATTTTGACACGAAGGATTTTCAGATCGCGTTGCATGCATGTTTTCGAGAGGACATCGACATCATCTTGATCGGTGAAATGCGAGGACTTGAAACGATCTCGACGGCAGTGACCGCTGCTGAGACGGGGCATATGGTATTTTCGACGCTCCATACCAACAATGCGTCACAAACGATCGACCGCATTATCGACTCATTTCCTCCTGAGCAGCAAGACCAGATCCGTGTCCAGCTTGCTGGTTCGCTCGCGGGAATATTCTCACAACGTCTCGTTCCACGCATCTCCGGCGGTCTCGTTCCGGCATATGAACTCTTGATCAACAACAATGCAGTGGCCAACTTGATCCGTGAGCGTCGTACGCACGAGATACCGATGGTCATCGAGACGGGAATGGAGCTCGGCATGATCGATATGAACCGATCACTCGCGGAGCTCGTACGCGCAGGGGAGATCACGGCGGAGAATGCGTATTTGCACTCCTTCAATCCGCGGTCACTCGAGCGAATGATCTAACCATGACTTTCATTTTTCGCGCCTCACTTTGTTACGGGGCCCCAGCGACTCGGTCAACATATATGAATATGTCTTCCTTGTCGCTTTCCCCGCGCCTCGTGACGCATCGAAAAATGAAAGTCATGAAGGGTGTCGTTGTTCGACGCCTCGCCCTGTATCAAAAAATAGGCCTCAGGTCTTATGTCGTGGGTCCGACAAACGTACTTTGAGTACGTCTGCTCGGACACCACTTCCTTGACGCCTCGTATTGCATCAGAAACCACGTCGAATTTGCATCTAATGCTCAACGCCTCGTGACGTATCGAAAAATGGAAGTGCTCTTGTGGCGCCTTGAGTACTGAATTTTAGCAGTACGCTTATGGTATATCAAAAAATATTACTTCATATCGTTGATTGCTCGAATGTACTCCGAATATGTCTATCGGATATCGCCGCGTAAGGAGCCACCCTTCTTTGGTGGTTCGTTTTTATAAAGATGCTGTATAATATACTGGTCAGCTAAGTGACATCAACCACATATGCTTTATCGTTACAAATCCATTGATCAGTTAAGTGGAGAGGAGAAGTCCGGCACCATCGATGCGGCCTCAGTGGATATCGCGATAGGCTCGCTTCAGCGTCGAAAGTTGATCATCGTCTCTATCGTCCCCGCAGACAACGTTCCGTTTTATGAAAAGATGATGTCGATCGGGCAAAAGGTCGCATATCGCGATGTCGTTATTTTGTCGCGCCAGATAGCGACACTCTTCAATGCGCAGGTCTCTGCGCTCCGTGTTTTTCAGCTACTCTCCCTTGAGGCGGAAAATGATATTCTCAAAGTACGCCTGAATGAGGTGACCGAAGATATTCAGGGCGGAATGTCTCTTTCCGATGCGCTCCATCGACATTCCGATATTTTCTCTGATTTTTATGTAAACATGGTGCGTGCGGGTGAGGAGTCAGGTAATCTTTCCAATACATTCAACTACCTCGCCGATTATCTTGATCGTTCGTTTGAACTTGTGTCAAAAACAAAGAATGCCCTGATCTACCCCGCTTTTGTTGTGGTGGTATTCATTATCGTGATGATCTTGATGCTGGTGATCGTCATACCAAAACTGTCAGCGATCATTACGGAGACCGGTAAAGAGCTTCCTTTTTATACAAAGGTCACGATCGGCGCCTCGAACTTTCTTATCCACTATGGCTTGTTCCTGCTCGTTATCGTGGTTATCGGAGTCTTTGCGCTCCTTCGTTTTATGAGCACTGATAAGGGAAAGGAAGCACTTTCTCAATTTTCCCTTACTCTTCCCTATATTGGCGATTTATACAAGAAGCTCTATCTCGCGCGTATCGCCGACAACTTGAACACGATGCTTACATCGGGTATCGCCGTGGTGCGCGCGGTCGAGATAGCGGCTTCTGTCGTGGGGAATAAGGTCTATGAATCCATCCTGCTCGAGGTCTCGTCCGATGTGCGAACAGGTGTGTCGCTGTCACAGGCGATGAGTAAGCACCCAAAGGAGATTCCGGGGATCATGGTGCAGATGATCAAGGTGGGTGAGGAAACGGGAGAGGTGGGAAATATTCTTGAAACACTTTCAAAATTCTATAAACGAGAGGTTGATAACGCGGTTGAAACACTGATATCACTCATCGAGCCTGCAATGATCATCATGCTTGGACTTGGTGTGGGAGGGCTTCTGGTTTCGGTGCTGATGCCTATTTACGACATCGCCGGCTCCTTCTAGTCAAGAGTTCGCTAAGGTCGCGTCTACGTCGTTATCTGCGGAACGAACCCCGCTCGTCGTACTCCGAGTACGCCTCGGGAGGTGTCGTTCCTTGATGCCTCGTATCCACGATCTTATCGGACTTTTGGGTGCGGCCTGCTCGCGGACCCTGTCACTTGGTCAACATATTTGCGTCAGCATCTTCCTTTTTTCCATTTTGGAACGACTTCCGTTGTTCTTTTTCTTAGGTTTGGTTAAAAAGACTCATATCGCATATAATACCTTCATCTATAAAGCGTATGAATGCTATTGAAATTAAAAAATTATCAAAAGAGTATTATACGGTGGTTGGCACCGTGGCTGCGGTGCATGAGCTTTCGCTTACCGTTCCGAGCGGAAGCGTCTTCGGATTTCTCGGTCCGAATGGGGCCGGTAAGACGACGGCGATGAAAATGTTCGTCGGACTCACGGAGCCATCGTCGGGAGAGATCACTATCGCCGGGGGAAGCCCGAAAGACATTCTTACGAGGAAGCGCATCGGTTTTATGCCGGAGTCGCCCTCATTCTACGCGTATCTTTCGGGAAGAGAGTTTCTCGAACTGGTCGCTGCGATCTTTGGAACGGCAAATGCGACCTCGCGTATCAATGAAGTGCTGAAAGAGGTCGACTTGGTCGGGAGGGAAGGGCGACAGATCCGCACGTACTCAAAGGGGATGCTGCAGCGGCTGGGCCTTGCACAGGCCATCCTTAATGATCCGGATATTCTCTTCCTTGATGAACCGCTTGACGGACTTGATCCGCTGGGGCGCGCGGAGATCAAGCAGGTCATCATTGCGCTCAAGGAGCGAGGGAAGACCGTTTTTCTCAATTCACACATCCTCGCCGATGTCGCAGAGATCTGTGATCAGGTCGGGATCATCGACAAGGGGTGTCTCATCGCTTGTGAGAGTCCTGAGATACTGTCAAAGGGCTATCGTGATCTTGAGGATGCATTTGTGCATATTATAAAGAACAAACGAGATATTTCAGGTGTCGGACATAAGCAAATGCAAATGGATGAAATTCGAGACGTGGGGGATGAGACGAGGAAGACGTATTCTGATACGTTGACTGAGTCTCGGGGGCCCCACAACGAAGAAGTTCGCCATTTACATAAGTCCTAATTATTATGATGAACAGGATCCTCGCCATTGCTCGTAATACCTTTCGCGAAACGCTGCGTGACCGCATCTTGTGGTCGGCGCTCGTCGTCATGCTCGCGCTCATCGCATTTTCGCTTTTTGTCGGTTCGGTTTCATTGGGACAAGACCAGCGCATGATCATTGATTTTGGCTTGACCGCGATCTATCTGCTGCAGATCTTCGTTGCTATCTTCATCGGCTCGATGCTCATGTACCGCGAGGTTGACCGTAAGACATTCTTTCTGATCATTCCGAAGCCGATCCATCGGGAAGAGATCATTCTGGGAAAATGCCTTGGTCTCACCGCTACCACTATCGCGGTAACGGCCCTTTCGACCCTCGCACTTTTTTGTATCCTGTTCATAAGGGGGATTCATGGCGCATACCTTGCGATCCTCCTCTCGGTCCTCCTCTCGGTGTTCGAATCGGTCATTCTGATACTTCTTTCGATCTTGCTGTCGGGGCTAACCTCCCCGATCCTTGCCGCCATCTATACTATTGCCTTCTTTTTGATCGGTCATTCAAGCGACATCCTACGGACACTGATCGCTGCGCAAGAGTCGGCGGTGTCAGGTTTTTTCTTGAGTACGGCGTATTACGTCATGCCGAATCTCGAGAAATTCAACATTCGTAATGAGGTGGTGTATGGCGTGCTTCCCGATACGCGCGGTATTGCCGTTTCGGTTCTCTATGCGTTTTGCTATTCCGTCTTTCTTTTCCTTCTTGCGCGTGCCATGTTTAATAAAAAAGAGTTTTAATTTCTTGCGACAAAGAGGTGATCCCTTAGCTTTGGAAGGTGTCACCTCAGAAATACCACCACTCTAATGATCTTACATCCCCGCACATTCAACATCGTCATGGTACTCGCCCCCCTCTTGTTTCTAGGCGCGTCCATCGGGGCGCAGCTTCGGTATGACGCGGTGCTGATGGAGCATTTTAACCTCCGGGAGCCGATGCATCGTTTCATCATGCCCGCTCCGGTCGTTCGCTATTTTGCTTTTGGATTTGAGAATATCCTCGCCGATTATTATTGGGTTTCCGCCATTCAGGATCTCAACAAATGGGATAGACGTGATACATATTATCCGGAATATTTTCGTATCATTGCGACGCTCGACCCAAAATTTGAATACCCGTATACTTTTGCCGCATTGACCATTCCGTCAAAAAAAAATCCCGAGTCGCTTACTTGGCTTGCTGATATTAGTGAGCGGGGGATGGTGGCACTCCCGTCAAGTTGGCAGATACCGTTCTACACCGGCTTAGAGTTTCACACCGTCGGGAGATTATACGAGCGAGCTGCGTATTATCTTGGTATCGCTTCTGCTATAGAATCAAGTCCGGAAGCGGCACGTACCGCATATGGACTTTTTCTGCTTCATTCATCGACTGACTACGAGCGGTCACGCGCACTGTTCACTGCGATCTATGAAACTACCGATAGTCAGGAGACCAAAAAGATAGCGCAAGAACGTATCATATTGCTCGATTTTATCGAAGCTGTTGATAGGGCATCGGAACTATATAAAGATCGCCATTTGATATATCCCGAATCCCTTGAAGTGCTGGCAAGCGATGGGTTGATCCAAGTCCCTCCTGACCTCATCAAGCGATTTCCCATTGAGATAGACCTTCAAACTGGAAAAGCCTCTTTGTTGTAGCCATTTCTGTGAACGGAGCAGCCGTTGCGGCCTGAGTCCCCACCCTCCTCCCTCGTGTGCAAGTACGACATAAAATACTCATGGTTATCCACACCTCTTACATGCGGGAAATGTCCCGCGTGGTACCATTAATACATTGCCTGCTTCGGCTAATGAGGCAGATATATCTTGGTAATTATTAATTATTATTTAAATTTTTTATGATGTTTATTTCATTGAAAAATCGTACGAAGGGTTTCACCCTGATCGAGCTCCTCGTTGTGATCGCGATCATCGGTATTCTGTCGTCCGTCGTGCTTGCATCGCTCTCGACTGCGCGGGCAAAGTCACGTGACGCAAAGCGCATCTCGGACCTTGGTCAGGTACAGCTTGCACTCGAGCTTTACTTCGATTCAGCTCAAAGTTATCCGATCAGTGCGGCGGCTGCTCCGTACGTGATTCCCGCAGCTCTTGCGCCAACGTATATTCCGCTAGTTCCCGTTACTCCTGGAGGCGCGACTGCATACCAGTACCTCGGATTAGGGACTCCCGCAGCGAACATATATCCTAATTGTACCGTTGTTACGTGCAATTCGTATGGACTTTTTGCCGAGCTTGAGCGCAACGATAATACCATCGTTACGACGGACACTGACACTATCACTTCCGGCGTTGTTATCAGAGGTGATTCAGTCGCCTGTTTGGTGGCTGCTGCAGCAGCCGGTGCGGGACTTGAGCGTTGTTACGATATTAGGCCGTAATACGGTTTTCATGGATCTCATTCGCGATTCGAAAAACACCCCGAGCTCATGCTCGGGGTGTTTTTTGTTTCCTTGAACCCCCCTCCAATGTCAAGGTTTAACCTTGACAAAAAATGATGAAAATATGGCTATAAATGGTAAATAAAAGCGTGTCAGTAGACTTTGCTTTCGTGTGCTTGCTTTGACTTCAGAGCTTTTGGGCCGACGTAGTATCTTACTGCCATTGTATTGAGGATAGCCTGCAAATATGAAGTTTTTTGGGGACATCACTGTTGAGCGCCGATGAACGAAATTTGAACAAGGGTGAGAGATCCATTAGCACTGCGCCGTTCGTGCCCTGCATAACTGTCGCAGTGATCTGCGGTACTCATGGTATAATTGTTGCTATATGGATGGTTATCATTTGGTTCTTCTTGCATTGACATTCGTTCTTGGTGTCTCTATCGGGAGCTTCGTGAACGTACTTATTTTTCGCCTGCGCAGCGGTTCTCGGCTCACTGGACGCTCTAAGTGCATGTCCTGCGGGAGGACGCTCACTCCGTGGATGCTCATTCCGCTTTTCTCGTTTTGTTATCAGCGCGGGAAATGTGCATACTGCGGAGCGCGTATCGCACTTCAGTATCCGCTCGTAGAGATCATCCTCGGAATGCTCTACGTCGTCATTGCGCTCGTTCACGGGTACGACCCTCTTCAGACCTCGGTCAGCCAGACTTTTTTTGTGCTTGGTGACATGGTCATTTGGACGACATTGCTCGCCGTTACCGTCTACGACCTCCGACACAAGATCATACCTGATAGCTTCTCCCTTTTCCTTGCCGCTACGGCAGGTATGTTGTTGCTCGTGAAGTGGAAGTTAGGAATACTCCCCACTGCCTATTTGCCATTTTGGGAAACGATGCCCTCATGGATAGACCTTCTTGCGGGACCACTAGTGGCGGCACCGTTCGCTCTGCTCTGGTTCTTTTCGGGTGGGCGCGCGATGGGGTTAGGTGACGCGAAGCTCGTCTGGGGGATTGCTTGGTTCTTGGGTTTTGCGGAGGGCATTTCTTCCGTCATTCTTGCGTTCTGGGTCGCGTTCTTCCCCAGCCTCATGCTGTTGTTACTTCGATCAAAGCATTTTACAATGAAAAGCGAGATACCCTTTGCACCCTTTCTTGTGGCTGGAGCGTTTCTCGCATATGTATTTCAGATCAATATCTTGAATTGGACATTTTAATATGCGTACATTTTTACCGATACAAAAGTGCGAGAGAAGAACGATGATTAACCTCGATACTCCTTGTGGGAGGGGCACACGATCCTACCCCGTCACCGCGGGATTCACCCTTCTGGAGATGCTTGTTACACTGTCTATCTTTGTGATAATCACTTCAACGCTGTTGATCAGTTATAGTGGCTTCAATAAGCATCTCAGTGTTGATACGCTTGCGCACGAGATCGGTCAATGGATCCGTGATGCTCAGGTTTCTGCGATGAGCGTGAAGAGTGCGAGGACGGTTGCGGGAATGTATCCGGGCTATGGGGTCCATTTCACACTCAGCGATCCAGGGAAATTCATTTTTTTTGCCGACTTGGACAGCGATGATCAATACGACCCCGGTGTTTGTGGTGCGGCAGGATCGGAGTGTGAACGAGAAATAGTGTTAACCCAAGGAAATAAGATCGATGCTCTTTGCGGGGTGACCACGGGTGGTATTTTCACTGCAAAATGTCTTTCGCCGAATGGCGCATCGAGCGTGTTCGATATCGTCTTTACGCGTCCTGATCCGGATGCTGTTATCAGTGGAGACCTGAACGGTGGGGCTTCGAGCGGATACAGTAGCGCACGCATCACGATCGTTTCGCTCCAGGGGTATCGTCGCACCGTCGAAGCATGGATCACGGGGCAGATATCTATTCAATGATCAATTCCAACATGAAATTTTCACTTCGCAACGATAATCAAAAAAAGATCAATGACACGGGTGGGTTCACCCTGCTCGAAATGCTCGTTTCGACCTCACTCTTCATCGTCGCCATGCTCGTTATCGTGAGCGCGCTTATCTCGCTCGAGACGGCAAGTAGAAAAGCGCGAACGATCCGTATTGCCGCAGATAATGTGAGCGCCGCTGTCAGTTCGATGTCGCGTGCAATTCGCATGGGTAGTTATATTCATTGCGGGTGCACAGGAACGCACGCAGTGCTTGCTGCGCCGCAGGACTGTGAGATCAGCGGTGCAGGTACGGGAGAGCTCCCGGCTAGTGGTGGTACCTGTCTTGCATTCGAGGCTCAGAACGGAAATCCGCTGATAGACAGTGATCAGTACGTCTATCGGTTGTGGAACAACCGCATTCAGCGCTCAGTTAATAGTGGTGACGACTGGCTCGATATGACCGCGCCGGAGATCAGGATCGATGCTCTCGCCTTTTACGTTGGGGGGACGGAACTCAACGAGAACCAGCCGTATGTGACCATGCTCGTCCGTGGAACAGCGACCTCTCCGATTGTAAAGATTAATACAACATTCGATATCGAGACCACCGTCGCCGTGCGCACCCCAAACCTTAATCTCTTCATTCCATGACTTGCATAAAAACAACCAGACCAAGCACCGCTGGATTCACCTTGATCGAAGCACTCGCCTCGATCACGCTTTTGGTGATGGCGATATCGGGGCCTATGGTGCTTTCCGCACAGAGTCTTCGCGTTTCGCGCGAAGCTCGTCTTCAACTTGAGGCGACGCAGCTTGCGGAGGAAGGTATCGAGATCGTCCATTCTTTGCGCGACGACAATTCCGCCGATGGCACACCTTGGATGACTGACATTTTGAGTGAGTGTAGTAATCCTGCTCAGCCTTGCATTGCAGATATCACTGAACATTCCGGACTGAGCAGTACGGCGTGGCATCATAATGCACTGAAGAGCTGTGCTTCCGCTTGTGCATCCTTGGCGTCGCTCTACAAACACAATGTAAGCGGAATATATCGGCAAAAGACGAGTGGCTTTGGAGCAGGTTGGACAAAAAGTGATTTCACTCGGCTCATCACGCTGACGGAAGTTGTCGCGGGGCGTGAAGTGAAGGTGACCTCGACGGTGACGTACAAAGGCTATTCCGGTCAGACACGGACGATCACGGTGACCGGGGATCTCTATAATTGGTTCCCAGACCTCCACTAAATGTATGCAAACAATCCGACAAAAATCGTCATGCGAAAAAAAAGAGGGATTCATCCTGCTGCTCACTGTACTGGTCACGAGTGTGATCCTGGCCATCAGTTTTAGTATTTTTAGCATCAGTTTGAAGGAGTTGATCATGGCGTCGTTTCTAAAAAATTCCGCACAGGCATTCGCTGCCGCCGATCGCGGGGTCGAGTGCGCGCTCTTTTGGGATAGAACTCCGACCCCGGTAAATCCGCAAAGCGGAATTACTTATACGATATTTGCCACGTCGAGCGCTTATCAGGCGCCGACAAATTTATCTAATGCGACCTGTGATGGGATTCAGCTCGATACCTCTGCTTGGTTGGTAAGCGGGCTGACTACGACACAGGGGAAGACCGTATTTCAGATCTCGTTCGCAGATTTGACCTGCGTAGAGGTATCGGTGCTTAAGGATAGCGGTGAAACAACGGTGACTGCGAACGGTTTCAATACTTGCAACGCATCGAGTGAGCGAAAAACACAGCGCACTATTCAAGTTCGTACGAATCTGTGATCGGCGTGCACCTTGAGCTCTGCCCCTCACTATTTTTTGAGGATGCATTTTTTCATTCTGTGCAGTATTGCGGTGAAGCGAGAATTTTCGCGCAGTTTGCTATACTCTCCATATGGCAATAAAGAAGGAAATGCAGGTCCCTCTCCATATCTCACGACGCGCAGAAAAATTGCGTACATTGATCGAGTACCATAGTCATCGCTATCATGCGCTTGATCTGCCAGAGATCTCCGACGAGGCGTATGATGCGCTTCTTCACGAACTTATCGGCATCGAGAAGGAATATCCCGCACTGGTAACGGCGGATTCGCCGACGCAGCGCGTGGGCGGAGCGCCGCTTGAAAAGTTCTTGAAGATCACACACGAAATTCCGCAGTGGTCTTTTGATAACGTCTTCTCGCCCGAGGAGTTCGCGCTTTTTGACGAGCGAGTAAGAAAGCACACGGGAAAGTCGACGTCGTATATCGCCGAGTTGAAGATCGACGGATTCAAGATTGTGCTCACGTATGAAAAGGGGAAGCTCATGACTGGAGCAACTCGTGGTGACGGTGTGGTCGGTGAGAACGTGACCGAGAACATCCGCACGATACGCTCCATCCCGCTCCAGCTTGCGCGCCCGCTTAATTGCATCGTTGAGGGGGAGATATGGCTTCCGAAACTGGAGTTTGAGCGGATCAACGAGGAGCGCACAAAAAACGGCGAGCAGGTATTCGCAAATCCGCGCAATGCCGCAGCGGGGACGGTTCGCCAGCTTGATCCTCGGGTCGTTGCGAGCCGCCGTCTCGACTGCTTTGTATACGATATGGCGCGCACGAGTGAGATCATGCCGGAAACACAAGAAGAGGAGCTTGAGCTGCTTGCGTCATTGGGATTTCAGGTCAATCCCCATCGGCGTTTGTGTAACACGGCTCTGGATATCGTTTCCTATTGGAAAGAGTGGACCCGAAAAAAAGATAAGCAGGAATATTTGGTTGATGGCGTCGTCGTGAAGGTGGATGAGCGGCGCATTCAAGAATCGTTGGGCTACACGGCAAAAGCACCGAGGTTTGGCATCGCGTTCAAATTTCCCGCTGAGGAGGCTACGACCCTCGTTGAGGATATTCAGCTTCAGGTTGGGCGCACCGGGGTCGTGACGCCCGTTGCGCATTTACGCCCCGTACGTCTCGCGGGCTCGGTGATCTCTCGTGCGACGCTGCATAATGAAGACCAGATCAAGCGACTCGATGTGCGGATCGGTGATACAATCATTCTTCGAAAGGCGGGCGACGTGATACCTGAAGTGGTGCGGGTGCTCCCCGAGTTGCGTATCGGGAAGGAGAAGCCGTATTGTTTTCCGGAGTATGTTGAGGCATGTGACGGTCCGATCGAACGCGTTCCCGGTGAGTCGGCATATCGCTGCGTCAACCGAGGGTCGTTCACACAATTGAAGCGTCGCCTTGAGTATTTCACCTCGCGTCACGCGTTTGATATTGAAGGTCTTGGCCCGAAGATCGTCGAGCTCCTGATGAGGAAAGGGCTTGTCGCATCACCCGACGATTTTTTTACATTGACCGAGGGAGACCTATCCGTACTTCCGGGTTTTGGAGAAAAGTCCGCTCAGAATCTTGTGACGGCGATCGATGAACGCCGGAGAATCTCATTCTCACGTTTTTTGACTGCGCTTTCGATTGAGCACGTTGGCGAAGAGACTGCGCACGACCTTGCGCGCGCGTTTGGAACGTTTGATGCTCTGCTCAACGCCTCCGTTGATGAGCTTGAGCGTGTTCCCGGCGTCGGCGGAGTGATAGCGACGTCGCTCTTTGAATGGCTGCACAAAAAAGAACATCAGACGATGCTCGATAAACTCCGAAATGAGGTGACCATCGAAAAACAGAATATGCCAACGAAGAAGGATTCACCCCTCTACGGCAAGACCATCGTACTTACCGGAGGGCTTGTCACAATGACGCGCGATGAAGCGAAACTCCGTATTCGCGAGGCGGGAGGAAATATCTCAAGCTCCGTATCGAAAGAAACGGATTATGTTGTTGCGGGGGAAGATGCAGGTGCGAAGCTTGCAAAAGCAAAAGAGCTTGGTGTGCGCGTCGTTACAGAAAAAGAATTTGAGCAAATGTTTAAGTAAGGTCGTATAAAAAACAAGGAGCATAATGCTCCTCGTGGGTTTTTCTGTCTCAGCGGTATGAGTTCAGCATGGTCACAATCTGCGCCATGATGGCGTATTGTTGGCATTGTGGCACGACTATCCATTTGTTTGATCTAAAGTCAGTTGCGTTCATGATGATCTCACGAAAGTGTGGGACCTGACTTCGTGGGATAGTCAATGGCGGAAACCCTGCTTCTTGAGGAGAAACTAATTCCGCGATCAGCTCAATTGCCTGGGCCTGGTCGGACTTACTTGATCCGCAGTTTTGCAGTTGCTTCGCTTCGGCTTGAAGCCACTCTTTGATCCCCACAAATTGTTCCGCTGGCATCGTATTCACTGTGTGCCCCCTTGTGTTCAGTTGATTCCTGAATCTATTTACCCCAATTATGCAAATCTGTCAATCGTACGCAGTGAGGGAGAAATAGTGTAATATGAAGACCATGCTCACGAAAGATGATATCAAACACCTCTCCACACTCGCGCGGATCGCGGTTTCGGAAGCAGAGGAGGAAAGTCTTGCAAAGGACCTTGATGCTGTCCTCGGCTACGTTTCTGAGGTTGCCGCGGTCGCGACCCAAAAAGATGCTATCCCCCCGGCGGGCGATCTGCGTAATATCATGCGTGATGATGACGATGTCCATCCCGGCGGCGAGTTTACCGATATGATCCTCAAGAACGCGCCCGACACTGAAGACGGTTATTTCAAGGTAAAGCAGATATTTTAATTCGCGCACCGTATGTCTATCGATATTTCAAAACTGACCATCACGCTTGCTGCAAAAGCGCTTCGAGCAAAAGACTTCTCGTCAAAGGAGCTCACGGAGGCGGTGCTCACGGAGGCAAAAGCAAAGAACAAAGCTATCAACGCGTATGCGGAGATCTTTGATGATGCGATGGCGCTGGCGGCACATGCGGATGATATGCTCGCGAAGGGGGATGCCCCAATATTGGCGGGTATCCCGATCGCGATCAAAGATAATATGCTCTACAAGGGGCATGAGTCGACCTCCGGCTCAAAGATATTGCGCGGACATATCGCCGCCTACAGCGGAACGGCAGTGGAGAGATTGCTCTCGTGCAGAGCGGTCATCATCGGGCGTACGAACATGGACGAGTTTGCAATGGGGAGTTCAACAGAAACATGCTCATATGGACCGGTAAAAAATCCGATTGATACTACGCGCGTACCCGGCGGCTCGTCAGGCGGATCTGCGGCATCCGTGGTGATGGGTGGGGCGCTTGGTTCTTACGGCTCTGATACCGGTGGTTCTATTCGTCAGCCAGCCTCTTTGTGCGGTCTGGTGGGGCTGAAGCCCACTTACGGAGCAGTATCGCGCTCAGGGCTTATGTCGCTTGCGTCATCCTTTGACCAGATCGGACCGTTCGGAAAGACCGTGGCCGATGCACAGCTGCTCTTTGATGCAGTCCGCGGGCATGATCCGATGGATAGTACGACGGTCCCGGAAGGGCATAGTCTGCGAAAGGCGAAGCCGCTTGGTGAAAAATTAACCATCGGTGTGCCAGAATCACTGATCGCCACGGACGGAATCGATGAAGATGTTCGTGCGAACTTCCGTGCACAGATCGCCGCACTCCGTTCACAGGGGCACACAATAAAAAATATTGATCTTCCGCTGATCGCTCGCTCGCTCGCTGTCTACTATATTATTATGCCTGCCGAGGCATCCGCGAACCTTGCACGTTTTGACGGTATTCGCTACGGATTCTCTAAAGAGGCGGATAAGCTCATTGAGGTGTACATGAATTCGCGAGGGGAGGGATTTGGTAAAGAGACGCGCAGGAGAATACTGCTCGGGACATATGTGCTTTCGGCCGGATACTATGATGCATACTACAATAAGGCGGTCGCCGTGCGTCGTATGATTCGTGACGAATTGGATCGAGCGTTCGAGAGTGTCGACGTGATCGCAACCCCCACCTCACCGTCTCCCGCGTTCAAGATAGGAGAAAAGATCGCTAATCCGCTCAAAATGTACATTGAAGACATTTTTACGGTATCGGCAAACATCGCGGGGGTACCGGGAATTTCCGTCCCCGGCGGTACGGTGATCCGTGATGGTGTCTCACTTCCTGTTGGTATCCAATTCATGGCCGCAGCGTTCCAAGAGGATGCCTTGTTCCGCATGGGAACCGCCATTGAACAAAGTATATGAGCGAGGAAAAAGGAAACGATAAAGCAAAAGCGAAGCCCCCCGTCATTATCTCGACCGGGTTGGGGCAACAGGTCGGAGAGATCGTCCTCATCGTATTATTCCTTTCTATTCTTTCCGGTGCGGTAAGTTTGCTGCTCGGTTTTTTTGGTGATGGCGACATCTACGGTCTTAGGGCTACGTTCGCACATCTTTATGCGGTCGCGAATATGGTAGCAACAGTCATTGCGATGGTCGCTATCGTCATTGCAATCTATTCCTTCATGCGTATCAGTGAGATCGCGGGGGAAGAGACCAAAAAACTCGGGCTCGCACTCAATTGGAATAGTGAACGGAAGCAAAAAAATGCGCGCTGGTCGCGCGTAGAAACTTATATGACATCACTGAATCCCTCCGATTGGAAGATCGCGATACTCGAAGCGGATAATATTCTCGACGAGGTGGTTGAGCGGATGGGTTATATCGGTGAAACACTGGGTGAGCGCATGAAAAAGATCGAGGCGAGTGATTTCCCGTATCTGGAGGATGCATGGACGGCACATAAGACGCGTAATTCGATCGCGCACAAAGGAACGGATTATGAGCTTAGTCGAAGTGAGGCGGAGCGCGTGATCAACATGTATCATCGCATATTTACGGAATTGGGTTATTTGTAGGAGAGATTTGATTTTGAACTGAAATATGCTATAAATTGCATACCGTCGATGTATGCAGCATACCTCGACGGTACTCGGATGAATTGGCGCTTCGCTCATTTTCGTGATGATGTTCATAAAAGCAAGCACGCTTTCTTTTATGAACATCATCACGAAAGATCTGCATATTGCGCCGACTCATCATCGTTTGTCGACGTAGCTCAGTTGGTTAGAGCGCGGGACTCATAAGCCCGAGGTCGGAGGATCGTTCCCTCCCGTCGACACCATCCAATAGGCATTATCGCGTTGGTAGTGGACTATCGGTGAATAATTTGCAGTGGTAAGAAGAAAATCCTTCTTTTCACCGCGGCATTCGCAAAAAATGATAATAGATGCTATTCTCATTTTGTCGCTTATTTGCGGTGGTAGCTCAATTGGTTAGAGCACCCGCCTGTCACGTGGGAGGTTGCGAGTTCGAGTCTCGTCCGCCGCGCAAATACAAAAAAACTGCTTTTGCAGTTTTTTTGTGTTTGCACGGTGGAGGAAGCATCTGCATGCTTCCGACGAGACTCGAACTCGCCATCACCATGATGAGTACTTCCAATTTCATACTCTCTGTAGTCGTTGAAATTTAGGTCGCTCCATAAAGCCTGCGATGACGATCTCGAATAAGCTTCGCTTCTCGTCCGTCCCGTAAATACAAAAAGTACCTAAAGGTACTTTTTGTTCTTGTTGCGGGACCTGGAATCGAACCAGGGCCTTCAGGTTATGAGCCTGACGAGGTACCGCTCCTCTATCCCGCTATATTCACACCACGGTCAACTTTGTTTGATACGCGGATTGTAGCCAAAAAATCGATTTTTCGCAAGCGCGAATCTTTGGTATGCTATAGCAGTATGAACGCGCTCGAAAAATTGATGCATTCTCGCCTAGCAAACATTTTACTCGGTACCTTCCTTTTTACTCTCTGGATGCTCTTCGTGTGGGTGCATATTCGTGCATTCATTGATACGGACAAGTTCGCGTATCTGGTCTTTTGTGTTTCAGAGTCTTTACAGGCAATTCTTTTCCTTTTCCGCTCGATGCCAAAAGTGGTATCCATGGACCCCTTCGATTGGCTCGTTGCGGGAGGGGGGACACTCACTCCGCTTTTGTTGCGTCCGACGGACGTGCTTTTATGGGGGCACGGGGACATCATCGTTGTCGGCGCGGTGATCATCCAGATCATTGCATTGCTTTCGCTCAATAGGAGTTTTGCGCTCGTCGCTGCAAACAGATCGATCAAGACGCTTGGCGCGTATCGTATTGTGAGGCATCCAATGTACGCAAGCTACATTTTTCTTTTTTCAGGATATTTTTTGCTCAATGCGTCGATGATGAATGCGGGGCTGATCATCTTTGCTTGGGTATTCATGGGCCTTCGACTTATAAGGGAAGAGAAGCTCTTGTCGGAAGACGTTGCATACCAGGAATACAAAAAACAGGTCAAATGGAGGCTGATTCCGTTTGTTTATTGAAAAATTGAACATTTAGAAGAAATAGTGTACGATTTTGCTTGTTGTTCCATTTGCCTGCTTGATATTTACTGTTCAGCTGTTTGTTGCAGAGAATATTTGAAGTGCCGTCGTAGCTGTTTTGGTAGATAACATTTGAAGTGCCGTCGTAGCTCAGCTGGTAGAGCATCTCCATGGTAAGGAGAAGGTCCCCGGTTCGATCCCGGGCGACGGCTCCATGATCGGGATAGTGTGCCGCCTTAGCTCAGTTGGCAAAAGAAAGTCAGACAGCTCACTCGTTACGAGTGTTGAGGAAGATGGTGTAAAATAGTGAACAATTGAATAGTGTGCCGCCTTAGCTCAGTTGGTAGAGCATCTCACTCGTAACGAGAAGGTCCGCAGTTCGATCCTGCGAGGCGGCTCCAAGTAAATAGTTTCGCTCAGTTGGTAAGCCAAGTCCGCAAAGCCAGACACTGGGTTGGCTTTTTCGTAGCAGTGTCGCCCACCGGCGACGCACCACACAACTCGTCTTCTCCGCTACGCTGCGAAAACGATCTCGAATAGAGCATCTCACTCGTAACGAGAAGGTCCGCAGTTCGATCCTGCGAGGCGGCTCTAGAAAAAGAACGTAGTATTTTTTTGTCCGCCTCAAGAAAATAACTGCTTGTTTTCTGGCAGGATCGAATAGCGAAGCTAAAAAGCCGCGCATATGCGCGGCTTTGTGTACTCACTCATTTCTCATGAAAGTTTTCCGGAGAAGAATAAGCGTCGAAGGATGCAGGGAATGAGGAGTATATTCCCCAGCAGAAAGAGTAGCGACCCCATCCATCGGCAAATGTCTCCGATGCTGACGAGATTGACTCCTCCCTCGAAAGGGTAGTCGAGCCATTTGCCCCACCACCTGATCGCGATACCTGGCGCGCCTTCCGGTATGTACTTCTCCCAATCGGGGAAATCGACCCGAATATGATCTGCGAGAAAGAGCAGCTTTCCGTCGGAAACGAATTTGCGCGGAGTCCCGTAGTTGGTCATGATAAATCCGGGTGTTTCAGAAATGACCGGCATAACTCCGTCGTTCACTTCGACCACAACTCCGTTCATGACGATCCCCCATGCATTCAATGCCAGGCCGGTCACAACAAGAAGGGCGAGCATGGTATCAACGAGACCCCACATCGTACGATCTCTCGTCAAAGAGAGTGTGTTTTTCAATCCCACTGAAGTCTCCTGTGTAATTTATCTAGTGTAATTATATCTCAATTTATTCAATTTGTCAATAATACCGTAATACTTCGTAAGACTCGTATGGTCTTTCGGACGTCGGAAAACGTTGGAGATGAGTCATGATGGGCTTGTTGTTCTTTACATTTTGTTTCTCACGTGTTACTCATAGTTTATGTCGAAACACCAACAATTCTGGGATAGAGAGTATAAGACATCTGAATACTTAATGCTTTCCGATGAACCGGCTGAAGATCTGGAGAAGTTTTGCCGTTTCCTTGAACGTAATCACGGGAAGAAATATTTGAACGTCACCACACGCGTGCTCGATCTCGGGTGCGGTAACGGCCGCAACCTCATTTATCTTGTGCAGAATTACGGAATGCGAGGAGTAGGGTACGACATTTCCGGCGAGGGGATCAAAATAGCGAAACGCGCGTCAGCGGAGCTTCCGATCGTTTATACTGCGCGGACGATCGAAGGAACGATTGATATGCCCGATCATTCGGTGGATATCGTCCTCGATATGATGACTTCGCACTTCCTTCGGGAGAAGGAGCGTGAAGCATTGCGTAATGAGATACTGCGGGTGTTGAAACCCGGCGGATGGCTCTTTTTTAAATCTTTTCTTGCCGAAGAGGACATGCATGTGAAGCGTCTGCTGAAGGAAAATCCCGCTGATGAAAAAGACTCCTATATCCACCCGGAACTTGGTCTTTATGAACACGTGTGGACAGGAGAGTCGCTCCATGAGTTTTTTTCGGCTGATTTTATGATTGAGAAGATCGAACGTTCATTCAAGCATATTCGTGACGGGAAGCCATGGAAGAGACGTACAGTATCGGTATATCTACGAAAGCCATTTTAGAAAAAAGACCCCAAGCGGGTCTTTTTTGACACCAAAAAGATTCTCTTGCAAAACGGTGGCACTTCGTTAGGATGATGTCAGATTGTTGTTTTACAGATTCTTCATTATGGGAGGTATGACATGTGGCCATTTAAACCTCGTAAGGAAACGCCTGAGGAAAAAAAAGAGAGCGGAGACCGGCGCGAATCGGACTTGTTCAAACGGCTCTTTCTCGCGACGTGGAACTTCATCGTTGGTATCGTGTGTTTTTTCGGACGATTGGTGAGACGATTTCTCGTCACTGTTGGTGTTATGGTGCTCCTCATCGGAGGGTGCTACTTCTTTGCCGAAGACATCATTCGCGGAATAGACAATTGGAAACCGCAATTCTTCGATGCACACATCGGAAGTGATCGGGTAGCAGTCTCGCGATTGCATGACCCCGGATACTTTGCCGAGCAAACGGACTTTGTGTCTGAGGACCAACGGTCGGTTGCGTGTATCTCATCGCCGGAGCGCCGCGTGCTCATCACTGATCCCGCTGCTATCCCGCCGTTATTCAAAGATGCGATCATCGCATCCGAGGACAAACGTTTTTATGAACACGAAGGTGTTGATAAGGAGGGCGTGATACGAGCAACGATCAAGCGATATTTCTTGCACACGAGTTCATCGGGTGCGTCGACGCTGACTATGCAGATGGCCAAAGACCTTCGCCACGGTGCCGGTCGCGCGTCTACTCCAAAAGAGAAGGTGGGCGATATCATCATGGCGTTGCGCATCGAGCAAGAGTTTTCCAAAGGGCAGCTGCTCGAAAAATATACGAACACCCCATACTTGGGGCGCGGGGCGTACGGGATCGAGGCCGCAAGCCGTGTGTATTTCGGTAGACCGGCGAAAGACCTCAAGCTGCACCAGGTTGCGTTCATTGTCTCATTGATCAACAAGCCGGGACTTCCGGACCGTTCGTTCGCGAACGATCGTTCGGCGAAGACTCGTGAGCAGGTCCGTGCCGCGAATTGGCAAGAGGTGAAGCATGGAACGCGTCGTGTGCTTGAGCTTATGTCCGATGAAGAAAAGATCACTGCCGATGACTATACACGTGCGGCGGATGCTATCGACAATAGTTTACGCGCGGAAGTATTACCGCGCGGAACGAACTGTGGTACGAATGGCTACTTTGCCGAATACGTGCGTCAAGACTTGATCAAGCGTGGTTTTCGCGTCGATAAGGGTGGCTTCACCGTGCCGATCACTCGTGATGACGGTATTCAGGATGCGCTTGAAAAAGCCGTGAACATGACGACGAACACGTATCTTGCCCGACATGTTGGCGATCCGGATAACGGAGAGTTGCGTGCCGGTGCGGTGGCGATCGAGTTTACCGGGGACGTGCTTGGTGAGGTTGGGAATATCGACTTCAGAAAATTCAAGTATGACGTGATGGCGCAAGGTTTTCGTTCGCCCGGTTCGACATTCAAGCCGTTCGTATACGCTGGGCTGATCGAACGATTGGTGGAAGAAGCGCTTGCTGCAGATCATCCACCTGAAACACTTGATGACATCGTCGCGGAGGTGACAAGAAAATGTGTTGTGCTTGATGCCCCGATCGCTGTAGGGATGGGGCGTGGTCGTGCACCAAAATGGATCCAAAATTTTCACTCGAACAGTGAACCTTTGTATCGAGGACAGATCTCTTGCTCCCTTGCGATTGCAGAATCGCGGAATGCCGCAGCAATGCGAGCCGGACAGCAGGCGGGCATAAAGAATGTACTGAGTCTCCTGTACGATCGTTTGGGGATGCCGAGAGATCCGAACCATGTGTGTCTTCCATACCCAACGACCGCAATCGGTGCTTGTGACATGAATCCGCTCAGAATGTCCGTTGCTGCCGCGCTTGCAAATGGCGGATTTAAAGTTACGCCGCGATTCATGAACGATGTTTGCAAGGGTGGAAAGTCGTTGCTCTATAAAGATGACAATGGCGGACAGCGGGATTGTGATACGAAAGGTGATCATCGTGAGCCCTTGGAGCGCGTTATTCATCCTGCGGTCGCAGCAACGACCATTGAGATGCTGAGAGGCCCTCTTGACCAGCCAACGGGCACTGTGCACAGCTTGCGTACCGGTATTATTCCGGGGCTTGATCCGCTCAGTCCTGAGACATGGAAGATAAAGCCCGCCGACAAAAAGAAACGGCAACTCGTATTTTCCATTGAAGAAGCGGGAGAGATCGCCGGGAAGACTGGTACTGCGACGAATGCAGACGGACGCACCTCCGATGTATGGCTCCTCTTGTTCATTCCCGGTCCGACTGCACAGCCGGAAAAAGGGATCATGCTCATCTTCTGGATGGGCAAGGACTCGAAGGATCATCCGCTCGGTGAGCGCGGGTCTACCGGAGGCAAAGGGTTTGCCGAAACAGGTGGGCGCAATTGGACCCATTCAGCAGCAACAGTGCTCGCATTCCTGCAAAAAGAGCGCGGATACCTCCAGCCCGGATTCAAGTTCCAGCCCATGATGAAGGATGAAGTGCTCTTGGGTTTTGAAGCCAAGAGATACACTGAGCCACAGCAGGAGGTCTATCCAGAGCCCGATGGGACCCCCGTTGATGGTTCGGTGGTCATTGATCCATCGGATCCGGCAACACCCCCGGAGCTTCTTAAGGAACTTCCGGAAGAAGAGCTATCGGAACTTCCCTCCTCTACGGCCTCTGCGCCGATAGATGGAGAGCAGCCACCGGCTATGCTGAAGGATTGAGCAATAGCGTATCTTTGTTTGACCCACTCCGAGTATGAATATACTCGGAGTTTTTTTGTATTTACCATTATGAAAAGTATATCGGTCGATATATATTACATAATTGTTTTCATGGGTATGGGGCAGGTTGCTTTTTTGTGTATGAACGTTAGTGTGGAGAGAGAATCGTTTTTTGAAAAGGCATTCATGCAAAAGATCATTTTACGGATCATTGCGGTACTGATGTGCAGTGCCCCGCTTCATGCACTCTGTGCGAATGAAGCTGTGGAGCCACTGTCTCGTGCCGAATACATCCTCGCAAAGATCAAAGAAGGTGATGCAGTCTGTGCGAACGCCCCGCTTACTCCAGCGGTCGAAGTTGATGTCGAAAAGGGAGTTAAAAATAGTGCGCCTACGAGCCGCATTACTGAGCGCCCAGTCGTACTTTGTGCATATAGTGAGCAAATGAAGACTTGGCAGGTCATAGAATTGCGCATGCAATATCCTGTGCCGAAGGATTACGTTACGTGTGTGAAAAACGCACCGACCATCGATCTCCGCAAGGATTGCGTTTTGCCTTACCGGGTGGTGACTCCCGGCTACCGCGTCCTCCACCTTCGTGGGTATGGAATCACGCGGATGATTTTCGATGTGTATGCGGACAATGCGTCGAGTGAGAAACTCACCGTATATCGCACGCGGCACCTGTGGCTCGATGATGTTGCGCTTGCATCGGGTGATGTCGAGCGCATTATCGCCACGGCTGGTGCAAAAAATTACACGCCGTATCATCCTGATCTCGGCGATCCCGAATTGGTAGACATTGGTACGCAATTCTTGTATGAGACGATAGCGGCGGTGAGACAAGAGCTGGGTAGTGACGTGTCGGACCCACTAACGGTCCGCTCACGGGCGTTCCCCGATCGTGCGCTTGCGGACGTCGTTCCTTGGGAGACACCCTTGGCGCTTGCGGTCATCGAGCAGATGGACGACAAAACATTTCTCGAAGACAAAAAGCTTGCGACGGAAGCAGTACTCATTGAGTACGCACTTAATCACGAAAGAGCTTTTCGCTACAGCCAGTCGGGAGCGAATGCTATTGGACCCCTGCAGTTCACGGACGGTGGCGGCAACGGAACTTATAGCGCGATGGTAAGGGGGTATCCCGGTGCGAATATTCACCCTCAATTTCAAGAGGGTGCACGTGACCTGCATAATGTCCTGAAGGCAGCGATTGCCTTGATCGATCATGAGGTCATGCAATTTCCTCAAATTCAGGGATTGTTTCAGGAAAACCCAAGGCTCGGGGGAGCGTTTCCTGTCGCTGCATACAATGGTGGTCCCGCTTCAGCGAAGGCACTTTATGCATGGTTCAAGAGGCGCGGTATCAGCGTCCTTCATGAGGAGGTAGCACTTCCGTCGTCGCTTGCGATGAAGCGTACCCAAAAGTGCCCGTGCAAAAAAGTAATCGTAAAGGGAAAAAAGAAGCGCACCGTCGAGCATATCGTGGTCAACGTGCGAAACTCGGAGACACCGGGGTACGTGATGAAGTATTTTTATCTATTGAACTATCTCGCCGATAGGGAGTGAGCATAACAAAACCCGCAAGGAAACTTGCGGGTTATTTTCATATAGGAAACAGCTCGGGTCTGTCGGTGAAGATGCGTTCCGCTCCCCAATCGTGAACGCGTCGCGCGACGGAAAGGTCATTCACGGTAAAGACAAAGACGTGCAGACCGAGTTTCCGGGCTTGCTTCATGAAGAGGGAGCCGTACTGCATATCCATGTCGGCATTCATCCATTCAACGTGGAGATTGTCGATCCCATTCCGGGCGAGCATCGTGATATATCGCGGAAGCGGGATAGCATCCATGATCGCCGCGACGCATATCTCCGGAAAATGTTTTTTGATAAGGACTGCAGTCGGATGGTGAAATGTCGAGAGCATGAACTGTTCCGGCCTCCATCCGTCGTATTCAATGTACCAGCGTACTAGCTCAAGCACTTGTTTCCAGATGATCGGATCCTTTATCTCGATATTCACGTCGCATCGTGCGTTCACGGCATCGAGCACGTCAACGATCGTTGGAGTCTCCCCGCAAGAGGCGGCATCATGAGCGATGATGGGGAAATGCGCTTTTCCGAGGGGGTTCCGTCGCGCATCGAACTCGACCATGGTCGCCTTCTCGTCGATCGCACTGCGAAATGCTTGGAGCGAATTTTCAGAAACAATGACGGAATTGTCATCCCGTGTGACGTTTCCATGACGCCCACGATGATAGATCAGGTTGTCGTGCAGGAACATGCGTCGCTCCTTTTTCTTGTCTGTGCCTATTCAACCCGTGTTTGCGTATTGAGTCAATGAGCGCGGAATTCCTCCGCTTTGCTATACTGTTTATTATGATCGAACAAGAAGAACCGAATGCCAAGCGCATTAAAGAATTGGAGGACGCCATGCAAGCGGCTGATTTTTGGGTGAATAAAGAGAAGGCGCAGGCGGAGATCCGTGAGTTGCAGGAATTGAAGAATGTTGCCGAGGGAGGAGGAAGATATGACAAGGCCAATGCAATCATCACCATCTTCTCCGGTGCCGGAGGAGATGACTCTGAAGATTTCTCCGCTATGCTTGTGCGGATGTATTTCAAGTATTGTGAGCGGAGAGGGTGGGGCTATGAGGTCCTGCATGAGAACGAGAACGATCATGGCGGGTATCGCAATATCACCTTTGAGGTGAGGGGGAGCGCCTCATACGGAGAGCTGAAGAACGAGTCCGGCGTGCATCGTCTTGTGCGTATCTCACCGTTCAACGCGAATGCGAAGCGTCACACGTCGTTCTCGATGGTTGAGGTGATCCCGAAATTCAAGAAAGGGGAGATCGAGGCACTTCCTGAGGGCGAAGTGCGTTTTGAATATTCGCGCTCGGGCGGTGCGGGTGGACAGAATGTGAACAAGCGCGAGACCGCGGTGCGCGCGATACATGAGCCGACGGGGCTTGCTGTGCACTGTTCGACGGGGCGTTCCCAGTTACATAATCGTGAAATGGCTCTTGAATTGCTGACGGCAAAAGTATTTCACTTACGTGAGTCACTCACCAATGCGGAAAAGGAGAAGATGTATGTCTCGAAAACGACAAAAGTCGAATGGGGAAATCAGATACGTTCGTACGTCCTCCATCCGTACAAAATGGTGAAGGATCATCGTACCGATGTGGAGACGTCAAAGGTCGACGCCGTCCTCGAAGACGGTGAGATCGACGAGTTCATCAAAGCAGAGAGGGATCTCAAGTAAAAGGTGTTAAACCCCGGGGCAAGCCCTGGACTCGCAATCTGCTCGCAAAGCCTCGCGCGAGTCCGCGGCAGAGCCGCGGGGTATTAAACCTTTTTAGCTCTCCTCGGCACCACGGAGAGTACTTCCATTTTTCTAAGTGGATGACCACTAAGAAAAATTGGTCGCTCGGAAATGAAAAAGAAGATTTTTTCATTTCGCTCGCTCTACGTCGGCAATAAAAAAGCGCTATCGTCTCTTCCGTTGTTTGAGTTATTTTGTCTACCTAGGAACTTTTTCGTGAGTGTTCTTCTTCGGCAAATTCATTTATCGGTGAAGCAGGATCCGGGACTCCTAGAAACTCGAATGGCATTACTGTATAATGTCGCTAATGATCTATTTCGATAATGTGACGAAACTATACTCTGACCACGCCGCGGTGTCGGACGTTACCTTTGGCATTGAGTCGGGGGAATTCCTCTCGATTGTAGGGCATTCGGGTGCCGGGAAAACGTCGCTGTTGCGCCTTCTTTTGGTAGAAGATAGGCCGACGTCAGGTGCCGTTTTTTTTGAAAAAACCGATATCCATCGTATCAAGGCCGCTCATGTGCCGGAATATCGCAGACGCATCGGTACTGTTTTTCAGGATTTTCGGCTGTTTCCCAATAAGACTGCGTATGAGAATATTGCGTTCGCACTTGAGGCTGCCGGACGTACCGATGAGGAGATCCGCTCCGATGTTCCGCAGGTGCTCGAGCTTGTCGATCTTGCGTCAAAAGCGCTGCATTTTCCGCACGAGCTCTCCGGAGGGGAGAAGCAACGTGTCGCCATCGCGCGTGCTATCATTTCGCAACCCGATGTACTGATCGCCGACGAGCCGACGGGAAATCTCGACCCGGTGAATACCTACGACATCATTCAGATATTGAAGAAGATCAATGACATGGGAACAACGATCATTTTGACGACGCACAACAAGGGGATCATCGACGCGCTGAAGAAGCGGGTGGTGACGATGGAGAATGGGAAGGTTATACGTGACGATGCTCACGGCAAATATATTCTCTAATATTTTCGCGCCTCACTTTGTTGTAAGGCAGCGCACTTATGCCCCAGCGACTCGGTCAACATATATGAATATGTCTTCCTTGTCGCTTTCCCCGCGCCTCGTGATGCATCGAAAATATTCGAGAATATTTCCTGCATGGCTTCGCTCTTTATCCAAAATCTTAAAGAATGATACATAGAACTTCAACCAACACTGACACTAGAGGACGCGTTGCGCCTCGTGATGTGACCAATTTTTCTCAGCGGTACTCCGCTTTAGAAAAATGAAATGCCCTCTGTGGTACATCAAAAATATTTCGGCCGGCATATTGACATAATCAGTTATTTTCATAGGATGAGTATTGGAAGAGTTTGAAAAGGAGAATTGACCATGAAACTGAAGCAGGGTTCGGTAAGGCGTGCATGCGCTCTTTTTGCGACTTTTTGTGCCGCAGTGGCAATGACCGGACTTATCATTTGGGGTTTAGACTTGCTGGTGGTGAAGGCCGTCGAGATCGCTCCGACATTCATTCCGGTCGAGCTCTATCCTCCGCATCATGCTTGTGTTGACATCATTCCTCTATGCCCTTAGACTCGTTAAAGGAACTGTTCTCGGACCGAACCAGAAGGGGAGGATAATCCTCGACAGGGTAAACCGACAGAGGGAAACGAAAAGATCTCAAGCGGCATGCTCGCGTGGATGCACGCGTAATGCCAAGGGCTTAGCCGTAACGGGGCGCGCCAGCACCTGACATCCCGTAGGGGACGAGGGTTTGAGAGATCAGCCATAAAACGGGTGCCTTATCATCCGTGGCAAATCGCCGGAGAATAGTTCTGCCATTTCAAACGTCGCATACTCGTGCGGCGTTTTTTCTTTTCCGAGGACCACCCAAACATGGTGAATTTCTTTATTTCGGGATTCTCGTGATTCGGTCGCCATGCATGAGTGAATGGCCTCACCTGTCCACTTCGCTTTTCTGGTCAATTCATGCGAAAATACCCTCATGGGAATGTTCACTAGTACGCGCCGCATCGTGAGAGCGGGATTCATTAATTTCTGGAGGAATGCTGTTGTCTCCTTATCGGCCATCTTTGTCATGAGCATCGCGCTCTTTGTGGTTGGTTCCACGATCCTTTTTTCAAAC
Source organism: Candidatus Lloydbacteria bacterium RIFCSPHIGHO2_02_FULL_50_18 (assembly GCA_001821395.1). Classification (GTDB taxonomy): domain Bacteria; phylum Patescibacteriota; class Minisyncoccia; order Phycocordibacterales; family UBA6899; genus MHLP01. The sequence goes on from MHLM01000004.1 coordinate 68,449, forward strand.
TTTCTTGATTCAACCCTAGAGGAGATCAAGAACAAGGTTGATGTGAACGTATATTTTAATCCTGACGCGCAGGAATCCGATATCTTTTTGATGAAGCGCTCTCTCGAAGAGCTTCCGGAGGTCAAGTCGATAGAATATATTTCTCGCGATCAGGCAATCGCGAATTTCAAAGCACGTCACAGTAATGACTACCTTATGACTCAGGCACTCGATGAGCTGATCGATAATCCACTCGGGGCAATTTTGAACATCAAGGCGAAAGACACGTCTCAATATGAAGCGATCGCCAAGCGCATCAAGAGCGATCAGGAGACGGCCGGTCCCGGAGGGAATCTGATCTATAGTGTTAATTTCAGCAAGAACAAAGTGGTCATCGACAAATTGACCGATATCACGAATGGGGTTGAAAAAGTATCTTTTGCCATACTGCTCGTACTGATCGCAATCGCGATCGTGATCACCTTCAATACAATCCGCTTGGCGATCTATGTTTCCCGCGAAGAGATCGCTATCATGCGTCTCGTCGGGGCCAATAATTCGTTCGTGCGAGGACCGTTCATCGTCGAGGGCATCATGTACGGCATGGTTGCGGCGATCGTTGCGACCGCACTGCTTTATCCGGTGACACATTGGCTTCGTGATGCGACACAGAATTTCTATGGCGGAGTCGACTTCTTCTTCTCCTATTACATCAATCATCTCAATCAGATCTTCGCCATTTTGCTGGTTGGCGGAGTGTTCCTAGGCGCAGTTTCATCGTTCCTTGCGGTGCGGAGATACTTAAAAGTTTAATCAAAGCGGGACCTCCCGCTTTTTTAATATGGCAAAAGCGCACAAGTACATTTTCGTTGCAGGTGGGGTCATGAGCGGGGTGGGAAAGGGTGTCGCAACGTCTTCGATCGCACTTTTGCTTCAGGCGCGCGGGTTCAAGATCTCGCCCATAAAGATCGATCCGTATCTGAACGTCGACGCGGGCACGATGAATCCCACTGAACACGGCGAAGTATTTGTCCTCAAGAGCGGACTCGAGACCGATCAAGACATGGGTTCCTACGAACGTTTCTTGGGCAGAGACCTGAATACCGAGAACTATATGACGGGAGGACTCATTTACAAAACCGTTATCGACCGCGAGCGTGCACTCGGCTATGGAGGCCGCTGCGTTGAGCCGGTGCCGCACATCCCCGAAGAGGTGATCCGTCGTATTAAGGACGCAGGGGAGAAGGATAAGTCGGATATTACGATCGTTGAGATCGGCGGCACGCTTGGAGAATATCAGAGCGTCATGTTCATCGAGGCGGCACGCACCTTGAAAATGGCGAATCCCGATGATGTGCTCTTTGTGCTTGTAACCTATCTTCCTGTACCCGGCAAGCTGGGTGAAATGAAGACGAAGCCGACGCAGTATGCGGTACGCACAATGAATTCATACGGGGTGCAGCCGGATATCATCATTGCCCGCGGTGAGGTGCCCGTTGATATGAAGCGTAAAGAGAAGATCGCGTCATCGTCGGGGATGCGCGTCGAGCAGGTCATTTCCGCGCCGGATGTCGATAGTGTGTATGATGTGCCGCTCAATTTTGAGGCGGATAATATCGCGACGATCGTCATGAAATTACTCAAGCTGAAGTCAAAGAAACCCGTCGATCTCGCTCCGTGGAAAGGCTTTGTGCGGAAGACAAAGAACACGAAGGGCGAAGTGCGTATCGGGATGGTGGGGAAATATTTTGCAACAGGCGATTTCGTTCTTGCCGACTCTTACCTCTCGGTCATTGAAGCGCTCAAGTATGCGGCATTTCATGCGGGAAAGAGGCCGGTCATCGACTGGATCGCTGCAACGGATTTTGAGGGAACAAACGCGGCGAAGAATTGTGCAAAGCTTGCGCAGTATGACGGCATCGTTGTACCGGGAGGATTCGGCGCACGCGGTATTGAGGGTAAATTGAACGTCATAAAATACGTGCGCACGCACAAGATCCCGTATTTCGGGCTTTGCTACGGTATGCAGCTTATGGTCGCAGAGTATGCGAGGAATGTCCTCGGACTGAAGGGGGCCATCACTACCGAGATCGATCCGAAGACGAAGTACCCCGTGGTCGCGGTCATGCCGGATCAGCAGGTGAAGCTCGATGCAGGTGACTATGGCGGCTCCATGCGTCTCGGCTCGTACCCCGCTTATCTCAAGGAAGGAACCGTTGCACGCGGTGCATACAAAGCGGAGATGGTTCACGAGCGTCATCGTCATCGCTATGAAGTGAATCCGGAATACGTTGCTGCAATCGAAAAAGCAGGACTTGTTTTCTCGGGTATTTCGCCTGATGAAAAGTTGATGGAGATCGCCGAGCTTCCGAAGTTGAAGCATCCGTTCTTCCTTGGTACGCAATTCCACCCCGAGTTCACCGCACGACCGCTCACGTCACATCCGCTTTTTGATGCATTCATCAAGGCCTGCGTAAGCAGTCGGGCGACAAGCAAGAAGAAATAATATGGCGCAAATAGTAAAAAAAATTCTCACTGAACATTTTGATCTCGTCGCAAATGGGAAGAAGAGATACGAATTACGTTTGGGTGATTTTATCGCAAATGAAGGAGATGAATTGGTGCTGCAAGAATGGGATTCGAAGAGCGGGTCATATACGGGACGCGCAGTGACGAAAAAAATAAATTTCGTTCGCAAGTTCTCACTTGAGGAGCTCTATCAGTTTTGGCCAAAAAAAGAGATCGAACAATACGGCATACAGATCCTTCAGCTTGATTGAGTCCGCGAAAGCAGGTACGCTTGTGCAATGATTCAAGAGACCGCTCTTACTATTATGAAAACGGGGGCGAATGTATTCCTCACGGGGGAGCCCGGGAGCGGTAAAACGCATACCGTAAACGCATATATCCGCTACCTCCGCGAGCACAACGTCAATCCTTCGATCACTGCTTCAACGGGTATCGCCGCGACGCACGTCGGCGGGATGACCATTCATTCATGGAGCGGTATCGGCATCAAGCGTGCGCTCACCGAATATGACCTCGATGCGCTGTCCTCGAACGAAGGACTTGTGAAGCGTATCGCCAATGCAAAGGTGCTTATCATCGATGAGATATCGATGCTCGACGGCAACACGCTGGTCATGGTGGAGGCGGTCACGCGAACGCTTCGTCGCAAGCACGAGCCTTTCGGCGGACTGCAGATAATTTTCGTCGGCGATTTCTTTCAGCTGCCTCCCATCGCGGACCGGGCAAGCGGTGTTCGTGCGCAGTTTTGTTTCGAATCAACAGCATGGCGAGTGGCGAATCCCATAGTGTGCTATCTCTCCGAGCAGCACCGTCAGGAAGACACCGCGTTTCTCTCTACGCTTGGCGCCATTCGCCGCGGAGAGCTCGAGGATAGCGTCTTTGAATATATCGGCGAGAGGCACGTGCTCCCAGGTGAGCATCCACACGACATTCCGCAGCTCTATACGCACAACATTGATGTCGACAAAAAGAATACGGAAGAGCTCGCAAAACTTGAAACGGAAGAAAAGGTCTTTCTCATGAGCACGAAGGGGACGAGCAATCGCGTGGAGCAGCTGATCAAGGGCTGTCTTTCACCCGAGGAACTGGTGTTGAAAGAAGGCGCATCGGTGATGTTCACCAAAAATAATTTTGAAAACGGCTATGTGAACGGCACATTGGGGACGGTGGTGGGATTCGACGAGGACAATGGTTTTCCAATTGTTGAAACATCGGGCGGAGAAAATATTACCGCGCTTCCTTCCGAATGGGCCGTTGATGATTCTGGGAAAGTGCTCGCCACCATCACTCAGGTACCGCTCCGACTCGCGTGGGCTATTACCGTGCACAAGAGCCAGGGGATGAGCCTTGATGCCGCGACGATGGATCTCTCGCGCGCATTTGAATACGGGCAAGGGTATGTGGCACTCTCTCGTGTACGCGCATTCTCGGGATTGCACATCCTCGGCATCAATCAGCGCGCATTCGAGGTGCACCCTCTTGTGCTTGAGCGCGACCTCGCGTTTCACGAGCGTTCGGATGAAGCGGAGGCGGGGTTTCTCGACATGTCGGACGCCGACCTCCGGAAGTTACACGAGAACTTTTTACTCGCCATTGGAGGGAATCTGGCGAAAAAAGAAATCATTGCCAAGGCATTCGGTGTTCCAAAACTGAGTACGTATGAAGAAACGCTCGCGCTCCTCAGCCCCGGGATGACGCTCGCCGCGATTGCCAAGCGTCGGGACGTGACCGAGGGGACGATCGTGGGCCATATCGAAGAACTCGCGCTACTCGGAAAGCTCCCGTCGATAGACATCGCCGCCTTTGCCGAGCTTCCTGCGTCGGTGGTGAAGGAGATAACGCAAACGATCGAGACGATCGGAGGAGAATTTCTCAAGCCGCTCTACCTTGAATTGGATGAACGTTATTCTTATGAAACGATCCGTCTTGTTCGATTCGGAGCGGGCATTGCTCCGAAGCAAAAAGACGCCGTCGTTGCGAAAAAAGAAAAGGTAAAAAAGGTGTCACATGAAAAACCCGCAAAGCTCGGAGCGAAGTGGGGAAAGGAAGAGGAAGAACGACTCACAAAAATGTTCAAAGAGGGAAAGAAGACGAAGGACATCGCACAGACACTTGAACGGCAGTCGGGGGGTATCCGTGCTCGTTTGAAGAAGCTGGGGCTGATAAAAAAATAGACAAAAATTTGAAAGCGAGAGGTATTTGACAAGTGCGATAAACTACTGCAGGATTGACGGTAGACATACATTTCATTGAAAGAAAATATCATGAGAACAATCGGTTTTCTCAGAGCTTTCTTCTCCATCTTCAAGGAGATGCGCACCTCGTATCTCCCTCCGCTCATGGTATACATGGCTGCGGGTGTTTCCGGGATTACTGCCATCGTTGGCACGTTCTACGTGAAGGAGCGACTCGGGCTTTCTGCGGAATTTCTGAGTGCGCTCGGTTTTTGGATTGGTTTGCCGTGGGTACTCAAGATGCCTATTGGTCACCTTGTCGATCTTCTGTGGCGGTGGAAAAGCGCATTCGTAATTCTCGGAGCAGGATTGATTGCGTCGAGCCTCGGCATTATGGTCGGACTTCTTGGTTATACCGATGCGATGCGCGAAGTTGCCAGAGTGGAAGCGTGGTATGTCATCGCGGTTCTGCTTGCGCCGATCGGGTATGTGCTCCAAGATATCGTTGCGGATGCGATGACGGTCGAAGCAGTTCCGCGCATGAATCTTGACGGCACCGCGGTGAGCGACGCCGATCTCAAGCTGATGCACACGACCATGCAGACACTTGGTCGCATTGCGATCATCGGCGGTGGTATCCTGGTATCTCTCGTAAATATCTTTCTGCTCACTGGTGTTGGAGATCTTCCGCCGGCGGAAAAAGCGGCTACGTATCTTTTTGTATACCAGCTTGCCCTCGCCATCCCGATGATCTCAGTGCTCGGTGTCTTGCTTGCATCGGTGTTTCGTTGGAGTGACGTACGGACGCTCGTTGCGCAAGGAAAAACGAAAGCTGAGGCCCGGGCATTTCTCGATCGAGCATGTAAGGCTCCCGCGATAAACTGGGTGTTACTTGGTGGCGGGCTTGCGTTCGCAATTGCTGCCATTACGATCGGATTGAGCAAGATCGATGGAGGCCAGGAGATTGTTTTTGGTATCTCACTTCTTATCATTCTCTTCCTCATGAATCAACTCATGAAGGAGATCAGCAAGGAGGGTCGCAGGACGCTCATTGTCACGGCGCTCCTCATTTTCGTCTATCGCGCGATGCCGGGAGTTGGACCGGGGATAGAGTGGTGGCAGATTGATGAATTGCACTTCGATCAGGAATTCTTTGCGAAGCTGTCATTCATCGGCAGCACGCTCGTCCTCCTCGGGATGCTCGGTTTTCGTCGTTTTATTGCTGAGCGGTCTATGGCATATGTGCTCGGATTCCTGACGGTTGCGGGAACGTTGCTGTCGCTTCCGACAATTGGCATGTATTACGGATTGCATGAGTGGACGGCCGCTATGACCGGAGGAGTCGTCGACGCACGCTTTATTGCGATCGTCGATACGGCAATTTCATCTCCTCTAGGGCAGGTCGCAATGATTCCCATGCTTGCGTGGATCGCAAACTCGGCACCGGAGCAGCTCAAGGCGACATTCTTTGCGGTCATGGCATCGTTTACGAACCTTGCACTCTCCGCGTCCAGCCTCGGAACGAAGTATTTGAATCAGGTCTTCGTGGTGACTCGTGAAGTGAGAGACGAAGCGACGAATGCCATCATTACACAGGCGAACTACGCTGAATTGGGAACCTTGCTCATCGTGGCAACCGCACTCGGATTCGTTGTGCCAATGCTTGCCGTTTGGCTTTTGCGAAAAAAGACCAGTTACTAAGAAGTAACAAACCCGCGTTCGCGCGGGTTTTTTTGCGCTATTTTTCTCTTCCAATGGGTACCCTCGGATTGCAATGAACGCCAGTCGGGAGGTATTCGCTCTCGTTTGAAAAAGCTGGGGCTGATAAAAAAAAGACATACATTTGAAGGCAAGGAGGTATTTGACAAGTGCGATAAACTACTGCAGGATGAAACAAGATCGTTTTCTTTGACGAAACTCTAAGGAGTCTGTGATGATCAAAGCATTTTTTGGAGACAAGAAGTGGTTCTGGTGGGCGTACGGCGGACTTGTGTTCTTGCTCTGTTCGCTCTATGCGCAGGTGCACATGACGGTGCTTTTGAATGACTGGTATGGACGCTTCTACGACATGATGGGCGATGTGTCAGCGCACAATCTCGACCAATTCTGGAAAGAGTTGATGAATTTCTTTTACATTGCGATCCCATATTCAATCCTTGCCAGTATTACTGGGTATTTTACAAGGCACTATGGGTTTGCGTGGAGGGAGGCAATCACTATGAGCTACCTTCCTAAATGGCGGAATGTGAAAATTGAGATCGAGGGAGCAAGCCAGCGTATCCAAGAGGACGCATCGCGTTTTGCAAAGATCGTCGAGTCACTCGGACTTCAGGTTGCTCGTGCCGTCATGGTACTCATTGCATTCCTTCCTGTGCTTTGGACATTGAGTTCACATATTCCGCTTCCATATTTCGGGCCCGTAGCTGGTTCGCTGGTGTGGGTGGCGCTGTGCACAAGCTTGGGTGGCATGACGATTTCTTGGTTCGTCGGATATTATCTTCCGAAGCTGCAGTATAACAATGACGTTGTCGAGGCGCGCTTTCGCAAGGAGCTCGTGTATGGCGAAGATGATAAGCAAAATCACGCGTCGATTCCGACACTACTCGAGATGTTCACCAGCGTGCGACTCAACTATCGGCGACTGTTCCTGCATTACGGGTATTTTGATCTCTGGTCTAATTTGTACGGTCAGATTATGGTACTTGTGCCGTTCATGATCGCAGGGCCGAACCTCTTTCTCCCCGCAGGTACCACAGGATTGATCACACTTGGAGTGCTGATGAAGGTCAGTAATGCCTTTGATAAGGTGCATTCGAGCTTTTCGCTTTTCATCGACAATTGGACGACGGTGACGGAACTCAGGAGTATCTGGAGGCGCCTGCATGAGTTTGAGCGAAACATCGACAAGCATCAGATGACATAAGAAAAACACCGAAGACACAATTCCCGCTTCACGGCGGGGATTTTTATTTGCACTTTGGTTTTTTGGCCAGCAGACTCGCGTCGACTGCGTCTTCAATCCAGATCGAAAGGAGGTCGGGGTTTTCCATAATTTCTTCAGGAAGCGTGAAATAGCTCAGCGTTACCTTTTTTCCTTTTGCTTTGTACACAAAAGGCGTGCTCCCATATTTTTCGTATTGCGATTGATTAACCCCATCAACTTTGAAATAGAGTACGCCATTTAGAACCAGCGCAAAGATGACCCCGTCTAAGTAAACACCATAGCCGCCAAACATGGCACACGAGGTAATGCCGGGAATATGACCCATCAGGTCATGCACGATAAAATCATGGAATTCACTATTGCGCTTCATGTCACCGGTTCATCCACGTGATGGTGAGTTGAAGTATCGTTGCGAAGGAGACCCAGAGAAAATAGGGTATATTCACATACGCGACCCATCGTGCGATCGGGAATATCGCCCACATCGCCCATGCGAGGGTGATGAGCACGAGGATGATGTCGAGCGAAGCTAGGGGAAGGTTTTTGATCCCGAATTGGATCGGCGTGAAGGCGAGATTGAAGATGATGTTCAAAATAAACGGAAGCAGCACCGCAAAGGGGATGCGCTTTAAGTAAAAAAGATAGCCGACGTATCCGAATGAGCCGGCGATGATGAGGTAGAGCACACTCCACACGGGTCCGAATATCCAGGCGGGGGGCGCAAAGAAGGGCTTCACGAGGGCAGCATATGATTCGTATGTTTTCATGATGATCTCATTATAATCCCATGATGACTTGAAAAATAGGGCGAATTGGCTATACTGAGCCGACTGTTCTAAGACGGTTTTGTTTTAGGCTTTATATCATTGCGGGTTCGTCTAATGGTAGGACATCGCCCTCTGGAGGCGAGTATTGGGGTTCGAGTCCCTGACCCGCAGCAAATGAAAACACCCCTTTTAATGGGGGTGTTTTCATTTGCGAGGAGAGGAAGCCATCTGCATGGCTTCCGGCAGGGACTCGAAGCCGTTCTCCCATATTTTCGAGACATTCTTATGTTGAGAAAATAGGAAACGGGTACTGACGCAGTAGGCGTCGAGATTCCCTGACCCGCAGCAGCCGCACAAAACCACTCTGTATGGAGTGGTTTTGTTTTGCGGTTGCTCGCGGGTCAGGGACTCGAAAGACGGAGGCGGTCTACGCCGCCACTTTCCTAAGTGCGGTGTCGCCGAGCGACATTGTTTTCTTATGAGTAAGCGAGTTAGAAAACAAGAAGTACTCTTGTGGTGCCGGGGTCGAGAGCACTTAGGCTTTTGGCTGCCTTGCGCCAAAATATTTAGTGACTCGTGATCAAGTTTGACCCGTAGACATGTCGTGCTCTTATGATGCGCGTTCTTTTTTAAAAAATATTTTGAGAACAAAAAGAAGCCTATTTTGTGGTTAAAAAAACCGCAAGCCTTTACTTGCGGTGATATTTCAGGGAACACTAATGGTATTGCGGCCGAATGGCCACGACGTGCAGACATAAAGGGTTATACTTTTTCCTTGCGGCGAAGTTGCCGAGACAGTTAGGCGCGCCGAGTCGCCTCGTACACAACCAGACATGATAAGTATTGATTTGTCGATGACTTTTATGTTCGTATAGCCGAACGGCTCGAGTGTCTGGTTGGCGATGTCATCATTTACAAAATAGCCCCGGGTGCCAAGCGCAAGTATCATCAACAATGTGAATGCTACGCCGATTTTGTGTAACATAGACAAAACCCTCCTCGTGAACAAACCGCCATAAATAGTACACCAGTAGCTTTGAGAGTCAAGAATGATCAGAAAATGTAGCAAGTGCACCTAGTGCTCTTCGTATCAGATATATCGACACCAAGTCATCCGACCAAGGTGGGCTTGACTGACCACGGTTTTATCTAGGGTCGGCCAGCTTTTAAAAACAGAAAAGCGGTATAATTCAGAGTATATGAATATTTCTAAGAAAAAATTTGTTGCCCTCTTCCTCATTTCTGCGTTTGCCTTTCAATTCATCTCCAACTCACTTTTTGGGTCAGACGTTCGACTCTTTCCTCAGAAAGGGGAGTCTTTGTTGGGGACGGATCCACAAATAGGCTGGAAGAGTGCCGGATACAAAATTCAATTGCCTATCAAAATTGTTTTGATGGGACCCATGCTGCTTTCTACTGATTTTTTGCGAGATGATCCACCACCTCCATTTGTTGCCGCTGTATTTGCTCTCTACTGGTCGATCCTTGCCTTATTTATTTACTATCTTATCGGTATTATAAGTAGAAGACATCCTCTATGTGTTTCTGCTTGAGTGCTTGGGTAATTTTGTGAGCAAGGAGGAGAGATGGGTTATATCTGTTTTGTTCAAGCGAAATAATTGTTTGTCTGGTTACTCCTGCAAGTTCAGCAAGTTTTTCTTGCGTAAGGTTTAATTTATTTCGATAAAGAGCAATGTTTGTTTCCATTTTTAATTTTTCTTATCTAAATAGAAATTTGAAGCGGCTTTAACGATAGTACCAACGATGAGAGCTAATAAGATCACCGGATCAACTCTCGTGATCTCGTTTACAACAATGCCTGCGGCAATCTGATAACCGATGCCTGCGGTGAGCACTACTAAGATAGCCCAAAGGGCATTTCGCTCAGAGATCGCTTCGTGTATTATATCCCGCTCGTCTTTCGGCACATGAACCATCATAGCTATGAAATCGATACCAAAAACGATCGCCCACAATGAGAGCAATACTACTTGCGTTGACCCAATGACATTCATTTCAGTTATGACAATTATCGGCAGTATCATAACGACAATATATGCCCAGCCTTGCCAAGTAGAAGGTGTCAGCCCCCAGCCCGTATACTTTCTTCTTTTGAACCACTCCGGTTTTGCGATCATATAATTATGTTTATTACTAATGTAATATATACTATACGTAAAATATATATTACACAAGCGCTATTGCGGATAACTTGCATTACGGGTAAAAGTTTCACTGCGGATATTGAATGCTAAGTCAGGAGATCGTTTTGGGCGGTCTTCCGGGGTGCCTCTTCGTGAGACCCTGAAAGGTAGTTTGTAGGGCAATGCGTCGTCTTCACTCCATCTTTTTCGCCTCTAATATTTATGCTTCTTCTAACTTAAATAGGTTCCAGTTTGTTCCTGACGCGCAGTATTTTTTTTGGTATGCTCATTTTATGAAGATAGTAAATCCAAGAGTCGTCCCTGATGTAGCTCAAAAATATATCATCGCCAAGATTTTCAATAGCGATGAACTTCTGCTTTGGGGCGATCCAGAAATCGAATGGCATAAGGACATTGCAGAAGAAATGGGTGACGCAGGCCTCGTTGTTGAATGGGTAAGGGGAGGAGGAAGATTGAAATTCGTGACTGATTCGAAAACTATTTATGTCTGGGGTAAAAGTAGTATGTATGGAGCCGCGTCATTTCGGGAAGCGAAGAACATTTTGAGGATCGCTTATTCTGACTATGACATTCTTAATGAGATCCCTCCAGAAGAATAGTTCCAACGTCGTCCCCTGCATCTAATTTGATAAATGCGCTAATCTTGCTGATTGGCATTTTTTAAAGCCAATGTCTGTTTTATGAAAAATCTCGTTTCCCTTCCCAGGGGATACCCCCGTAGTCCAATAATAGTTCTTCACCAGATCGAATATCTCTTGAGGAGATAAAATAAAATTTATCTCCATTTTGTAACAGCCCTATGTTGGGATCTTGTGAATGATTTATTTTCTCTCCGAGGCTCGTTCTCGCATAATCCACATCAGGATTTCCCGTGGTGCTAATTCTTTTGAATCCTAACCCGATATTCTCACCGCAGACGATATTATCTCTAGTGAAAACTCCATGCCCCGCAATATTTGATCCCTTTATTTCGAGGTTGACCATTGCTTTGATTATAGCTTTTTGTTAATTTCCTCATCGTCTCCATCCCGCATCATCGAATCGTGCGCCATCTCCGTTGAGGTATTTTTGCATCATTTCCTTTGCTGGCCCTCGGCGCACCCATGCATCATTGACTCCCGTCATGTCGACAAGAATACCTGCAGTGATGATTGCAACAATGAATCCCGCGATGATGATCTTGAAATCTATCTTGTAGGAAAAATCATAGCGTCGGAGCAACCATATTCCGAGAACGAGTCCGAGTATCGCAAATACGGGCGCCCACCACGGGAAACTCGAAAGAAATTGCTCAAGGCGATATTCTCCCATTGGTCCGTGCGACCGAGAAAGAAAACGCAGTAATCCAAAAAGGAAAACTGAGACAACTATTGAAGAGACCAACCCCAAGAAGGTGAGTAGTGATCCGAGAATAAAGTATATCTTTGGGCGGGGTTTTATCTGCTCACCATGGATCTTTCCCATGATGGTGTCGGTGATGTTGTTTAATTCTTTTGACATAAGTGTTTCATTAAGGCTTTTGCGCGACTTACGCGCGTCGCAACGGTACCCATTGGTATGCGCAGGATGTCGCTGATCTCTGCATACGACTTCTCTTCTATATAATACAACGTGAGCGGTTCAGCGTAGAGGAGGGGTATCTGTTCGAGGCACTTCGTCACCATCTCCACTGTTTCTTTTTGCTCGAATTCCTTTTCGATGTCTTCATCACTTACAAAATCCGCAGTATCCAAGAGAGGGACTTCACTCGGATATTTTTTGATGATGTTGAGTGCCACATTATGTGCAATACGATATATCCAGCTCGAAAATTTCTTTTTTACGTCAAAACCGTTGAGATTGATGTACGCGTTAATGAAGGCTTCCTGGACGACGTCGGTCGCCATGTGTTCATCCTTGATGAGGTGAGTGACGTAGCGGAGTAGTTTGTGTTGATATCGCTCAATGAGTATAGCGTAAAGATCCCGATCAGTTGATCGAACTTTTTCAACTATTGCTTCATCTGAAAGTTTTTCGTTCTCGTCCATATAAAAATTCTACTCAGTATTATTGATCATGTACACTAAATCCCCGATCGTGACTCGGGGTAGTGTGCTTGGGGGTTGTGCTTTTGCTTAACGATTCATGTGCCTGCCCATCCCTTTTCCTCGTCCTTCTCCACCTCCAACACCGAGGCCAAGTTCTTGGCGGATCTTTTGTGCTTCAGCGATCTTTCCTTGCTCTGCCAATTCATGAGCCTCAGCAAATTTTGCAAAGTTCCCCTGATTGATGACTTCCGTTGCTCGTCCTCGTCCTTGCATCAGCTCTTTCCATGCATTGTAATCCTTCTGCTCAAATACCTTCTCCATTGCCTCATGGCGCTCTGTGCTGTAGTTTGGACCTTTAACGCTAGGGTCTCCTCTATATGCAAGCGCAGCGCTCGCGGATACCCCGAGTCCTCCAAGGACAAGTGCTGCAACTCCTAAGCCGAATAGTTTTTTGTTCATATGTGTTTCTCTTTAGATCAATGATTAATTTCAACCCCCTCCACTATTAATACAAGCTCAGGGAGTATTTTCTTTCATCGGTGAAAATTGCCCGAATTTCAACGTTTATTCTCGGTCTTTACGATGGTCTTTTCCGTTGCGAGGGAGGAATGACCCGTGTGAGCTACGATCAGCGGATCGAATGACGCCTGTTGACAGTCGTTGTCTTCTTTTGACACACTTACTGAGTGAGAAGCAGGTAAAGAAATCATGCATAAAGGGTACAAGCCGATAAAATTCCCGGAAGATGAATCAATCCACGATTATATCGTTGAGTGGTGGTATTTTAACGGCCACCTGAAAGATGCAGATGGCAATGAATATCCTTTTATGGACTGTCTGTTCAAGGTGGATATGAAGAAGGTGAAAAGACCTTTTTTGAGTCGGCTGCGGATCAAAACAGCCTACTTCTCTCATTTCTCTCTTTCGGACCTAACGAATAAAAGTTTTAATCAGCGGATAGCTCCTCTTTCGCTTGTTTCCGACGATAGCTTTTCTAAACCGCTCCTCTACATTAGTTATATCAATCCCACCGTCAAAAATAGTTACACGAACTGTGTCATTGAAAAAATAGGTGAGTCAGTTTATCATCTAAAAAATGAGGACATTGATCTCCAGTTAACGTCAGTGAAGGAGCCGCTGCTCGAAGGGGGAAACGGATTTCTCGATTTCCATTCTCGGACAACCTATTATTACTCCTTAACGAATCTCAGAACGGTAGGAAAAATAAAGGTCAATGACAAATGGATAACTGTTACCGGCAAGTCCTGGATGGATCACCAATGGGCGGATGCGAGTTATTCCGTGAATAGGTGGGATTGGTTCTCGGTGCAATTCGATGATGATACGGAAATGGTCTGCTGTGTATATGACGATGGCAAGGTCAAGACTTTTTTTGCCGACATTTCGTATCCGGATGGTACAGAGGGGCATTACACTGAGATCGAGATCATTCCTTTGGATAAGCATTGGACAAGTCCAAAAAGCAAGGCGGTCTATCCAGTCTCATGGAGCATTACGATACCGGAAAAAAACATAGAGGTGAATCTGACTGCAGTGATCGAAGGTCAGGAAATGCTTTTTGGGTCAATTAATTATTGGGAGGGTCCGCTTAAGGTGGAGGGTTCATTCGGGGATAAGAGGGTAATCGGTGTCGGCTTCATGGAATTGGTCGGCTATCCATCAGAGTACAGTAATGTGAGATATCTCAAGGATGAGATCGGTAAGGTCGCAAGTTGGTTTATGTTAGCAATAAGGAAAAGGGCCCCCACCCGTGGCTCGTAGTATAATGGTAGGTAATGAAAAAAGGACCGTTGAATGTTCATCCTGACGTCATAAAATTGGGTATCGTCAGCTTTTTGACCGACCTCAGTTCCGAGGCGATCTTTTCGGTCTTCTCCCTATTTTTTACCGTCGTGGCGGGTGCTTCAACCTCTCTCCTCGGTTTGATCGAGGGTCTTGCTGACCTGTCTGCATCTTCGCTCAACTATTTTTCCGGTTGGTTGTCAGATCGCTACGGGAAGAGAAAGCCCCTTGCCGTAGCGGGGTATGGGTTTTCAACGGTGGCAAAGACGATACTTCTTTTTGGCACATCCGTCCTCGCTCTCGGTTCTTTCAGGGTAATTGAACGTTTGGGAAAAAGCTTTCGAGGTCCGCCCAAAGATGCATGGCTCGCAGAAATGACGGATGAGTCAACGAAAGGGTATGTTTTTGGTCTGCACAAGGCGATGGACAAAGCGGGCGCCGTGCTCGGTCCGCTTGTCGCATATTTTTTACTTCGCGTGCTCGGAGAGAGCACGGGTACGTTCCATGTGATCTTTTTTTTGGCCGTGATAACGGCTGCACTATCGGTCGTTGTGCTTTTGTTCATAAAAGATCGTCCGGGTATTTCTCATGAACGCGAAAATATGTTTAAGGCGTGGGGAACATTAAGTCCGCAATTTCGATCGTATCTTATTCCTGCGGGAATTTTTTCTTTAGCATATTTCAGTTTCGGGTTTCTTCTGTTGCGGGCTTATTCCATAGGTTTTTCAATGGGTGACGTGGTACTGCTTTACGCACTTTTCAACGTTTCGTTCGTCATAATTTCCATCCCGATAGGAAAACTCGGTGACATATTCGGGCGAAAGTACATTGTTGCTTTAGGATATGTTACATATATCATCATGTCTTTAGGCTTTGTCTTTGCCACTGAAAAATGGGAGGTGGTCATCTTGTTCCTGTTGTTTGGTATTTTTTACAGTATTGATGACGCCCAAAGCAAGGCATTTATTATGGATATAGAAAAAGACAGACGGGCCACTGCCATCGGCGTGTATAACTTCGTCACCGGCTTGATCTATCTTCCCGCTTCTGTTATTGCAGGCGTTCTTTGGGTCATGAATCCCGCATATGCATTCATTTTTGCAGCTATCGTCACGAGTATCGCCATGGGCGTTTTTATCGTGTTGCGTCCCTGGAATCAAAATTTATCACAACAAGATATCACCGAGAACTACTGACGTCGCAGGTCACTGTTCCGCCCGCCCCATTTTGTCCAGTGTCTTTTTGAAACCCTCAATGCGACCCATCAGCACCATGTGGAGTAGCTCTACGGGGTCAAGGTCGGCATGTTTTTCAAAAGCATCATGTGACGTGAAAACCTCCGTCGCGGGAGCGGCGCTTGCGGCAATGATCGAGCGAAAAAATTCTTTCCCCTCCTCACCTGCAAATCGCTCATGAAGTTCGGATAATTTTTCTTTCAGATGCGCGATCGTTTCAGGACTCATGAACTGCAATCGTGCGATGAGCGAATCACGATTCGTGGGAGCTCGAAGAAAATTATCCGCATCCTCGCCAAAGTCAAAGTGGACCATTTTTCCATCTTTATATGTGGCATTGTTCGCCCAATTACTCTGCGGATTGAAAAGGTGATCCTTGCTGTTGAAGAGATACTCGAGGAGTAATTGCTCAGACGCGAGCTCTTCTTTTGAAGTGTCGTTCTCGATCTTTTGGAGCGGCATTTTTCGTGAATAGTATCGTTCTTTTCCTTCTTCATCCGGAACGGTCACGACGTCGGCTACGTTAAGTACGCCTTTCAGCATACGTGCGACCACCTGCTGCCCTCGTGGGTCATTTTTATTCGAAAGTTCATAATATGTTTCCCCATCGGCTGTTCGGACGGGAAGGCTGTATTCATTGAGCGGACGAATGAGTTTGACGCGCATCTCATCGGGGGGGAGCATGGAATATGTCGTTGGGTCGGCCTCGTTGGTGGCTTCATTCACCCCCGTTTTCACCTCGTCGTCTTGTGCATTGAATGATTCATTTCTCATTGCTTCAGCGTACGAGAGAAAAGAGAAATACTCAAGCGCAAAAGCAGTTCCGGGGTCGCCGAAGGCACTCGCAAAACTCTTTCCCACGTATCGACACCTATGTCGCGATTATGTAGTATGACCGACGGATTCATTCAAGGGGGATACTCATGATCTTTCCAACACTGAAGGGGCAAATGCCCGGTTACGTCGATCTCGATGAGTACGCGCGCGGATGGTTGTTGCGGAATGGCTATTGTCGCATCCGCTCAGGGGCGGTCGGGTACCCGAAGATCAGCCCGCTGCTTGATCCCACCATCTGTCAATTCATGGTCCTCGAGTGTCATGCGAAACTCGGCCTCGACTTTTCCTACGGCGGATGGCTCGAAGATCGTTCCGTTCTGTGGAGCGGCAGTTATCTTGATCTGGGCAGCAAGTACATTCACTTGGGACTCGACATCAATACGAAAGCCGGCACGCCGATCGCGCTCGATATGCCGGGCGAGATCGTGCTCGTCGACAATGACCATCCGCTTGTCGGAGGCTGGGGGACCCGGGTCATGGTCAAGCTCGATGATGCGCCGATCGTGCTTATCTACGGTCACTTGGCTCATGTGAGGCATGTGGTGGGTGCGACACTCAAGCGCGGTGATATCTTTGCCGCGGTCGGTCCTTCTTCTTCGAATGGTGCTTGGTACACGCACGCACACGTGCAGGCAATGACCTTGCAAGCGTATGAATGTTTCCTCGATAAGTCGCTCGAGCTCGACGGGTACGGAAGGCATGATGACATTTCGCGGCTAGCGAGGTTGTTTCCCGATCCTATGCAATTCATCGAGCTAGGGTAGTGATGGCGGCGGACACAATGGTGTCCGCTTTTTCATGTCGACATCAAAAAAACCGCCTCATTTCCTGAGGCGGTTTATTATATTTCCGAGCGTCTCGGACAAACTCACGTGACGATGGTAGCCGATGCGAGCATTTGCATGGCGATATGTTTCGTCTGCGGATCGAGAAAATCCAAAGAGAATTCGCCATTTTGCGCGGTCTTCCAAACGAAGTCGGTGCCGTACTCGAGGCCGAATTTTCCGAGGACGTTTGCGGCGCGCGCAACTGCCTCAACAGTCCGATAGTTCGCATTCAGTCCGCCGCCCCCGCCGAACGATTGGTTGATCTCACGTGAGAATTCTTCGCGTCGGGAGAAGTTACCGGTCTTAAGCGTCGCGGAGCAACCAGGCTGTTTCCAGTTTTTCAGTTCAAATGCCATGTGGCCTCCATGTGCTGTTGTTTCCTTCATTAGAATACTGGCGCGCGTTGCTTTGTCAAACGGGCCAAGTGTAAAGCGGCATGAGAGGGAAACATGAGCTACTGCAGTTCGGGATCGAACCTCTCCGGAACGCGGAGTAAAATGAGTTGACGCTGGTGATCTATTCGTGATTTACGGTATAATCACTATACATTTATGAACAACACATTGAAGATCGGCGGGTTAACGTTATTACTCATTCTCATAAGCGTGCTTTCATACGCGTTCTTTTCGCAACCCGAAACAATTACCCTTGCTCGGGAGGAAGCGATAGATACGATCATCGGTGCGTATCCTGAATTAGCCGCGTACAAAGTAGTTTCGCTTCCACCAAGTTTCATAGAAGCAAAAAGGGCAGATGCGGGATGGGATGTGGGATTTATTGAACTAGGAAGCGGAGTCCCCGGGGTACTGAGTGCAACGTGTTATCATGTTACAGACGCAAAAGCTGTTGTCTTGATCGGTGTATATGCACAATTGAACGATAAGACTGCGGAGCGTATCGAGCTCACGACGTGCGAGCCGGTGTTCGCGGAGCAGACAGCCCCGGCGGCACCTATCACAGCCCCCGTGATTCCGCCAGTAACGCAAGATACTGTTTTGCCTTATGGCGATGTAACGCTTCGTCTGGGTCAGATCGCGACATTTAAGGATCTCTCCATGCGCCCGATTGCTATCGAGGAAGATAGCCGTTGTCCCAATGATGTGCAGTGTATCCAGGCGGGGACGGTGCGCGTGAAGGTATCCGTCACCACAGGGGGAAGATCACGAGTGAGTATTCTTAAGCTCGGTGAGATCGTTGCGGCAGACAACGAAACAATATTGCTTGCCCACGTCCTGCCCGAGCAGAATTCCAAGATCACGGAAACCGATGCAGATTATCAGCTTCAGTTCACCGTGTTGCCGCAAGAACCCAAAGTTACCCCCTCCGTATTGGGTAAATGCTTCATCGGTGGTTGTTCGGGGCAACTATGTACCGAGAGACCCGATGCCATCTCAACGTGCGAATACAACGCCGCATATGCATGTTATCAATCCGGGGTCTGCGAGCGACAGCCAAGCGGCACCTGTGGCTGGACGGAGACTCCGGAACTTGCCGCCTGCCTTCTGAATTCAGCGTCGGCGACATTATAAGTCAGCATGCGAGAGTTGGAGCGGGGTGCATGAGTGTTTCGTCGCTGCCCCGAGTTTCATGCGGCATTTCACTGTCATTTTTATTAATCTTACCCATAGACCTCAAATAACCTACATGAATACCACGGAAGAACACATGAATTTTATGCGCGTCGCAGTCGAGCATTCAAAAGCATCGGTCAGAACGGGTGGTGGTCCATTCGGCGCCGTCATCATGCAAAACGGCGTCATCGTGGGTGAGGGGAATAACATGGTTACGATAATGAATGACCCGACCGCACACGCTGAGGTTGTGGCGATCAGGAACGCCTGCGCGAAACTCAATACGTTTCAGCTGACGGACTGTACGCTCTACACGAGCTGCGAGCCCTGCCCGATGTGTCTCGGAGCTATCTACTGGGCTCGTCTCGGAAAAGTCTACTTCGGATGCGGAAGGACCGATGCAGAGCAGATCGGGTTTGACGATGCGTTCATCTATACGGAGATAAATCGCGAACATGGCGAACGAGCAATAGCATTCGAGCAGTTGCTGCGCGATGAAGCACTGGAGGCATTCGCGTTGTGGACCAAGAAGGAAGACAAGACGTCCTACTAAAGTGCAAAATAGATAAAGTCCGCCATGATCAAAGTTTGTTTTGATCGACCTATCGCGAAGGTGTCTCGTGTCTTCCGCTCAGGTAGTTTATACTTACTTCATGCCCGTGTCCGTTAAGCATCATTTGATCGTCGTCGGTATTTTGATGACGGTGGTCATCGCACTTTTGGGCGTGCTTGTCGTACTCACCAAGCAGCTCGGCTTACTAGAAAAAGAACCGTTGTTTCCTGCCATGGAATACATCAACGAAGAAGAGATCGTTGTCATTTCGCCAAGTGACGGTCAAAAAGAAGAGGTCGTCCTCCCCGTATCAAAGGTACTTTTTGAATACATCGAAGTTACCGACGGATGCGGGCCGCATTTCGCAGGAACGTGTTTGAACGTCCGCTCCGGACCCGGAGAGGATTATCCTGTGGTGACGCAGCTTCGGACCGGCGTCGTGCTAAAAGTTGGGGGGAAGGTGGAGCGTGACGGACGCGTGTGGTATAAGATCGCGTTCAATGAATGGATCCGCTACCCTCTGCGTGTGGTGGGGGATTGGTATGTCTCTGCTGATTACGTGAACGCGCTCATGAATGAGGGTGATCGTGACCATTCGGACGGGCAAAATGGAACAAGTACGAAGCGCATCATCGTAGAGCGTTGGACGCAAAAACTGTACGCATACGAGGGTGAGGAATTATTCATGGAAGCAAAGATCTCTACTGGCGTTGAGCTCACGCCCACACCGCGGGGAACATTCACTGTTTTCAAAAAAACACCGAGCCGCTACATGCAGGGTCCTATTCCCGGTATTGCGGAAGAATACTACGATCTTCCCGGAGTGCCATGGAATCTCTATTTCACCCATGATGGCGCGGTCATCCATGGGGCGTACTGGCATGACAATTTTGGACGCAGGTCGTCGCATGGTTGTGTAAATCTGCCGCCCGATCTGGCAAAAAAACTTTATCTTTGGGCTGATGTGGGGATGCAGGTGATTGTCCGAGATAAATAACGTCGACACAGAAAAGGGTCGCTATTATTGCGTTTGTGTGGTAGAACTCTCCGCATGATAATCAGTACCACCCTTTTCCTGAATTTTCTCATTGGCGCCTCCGTTTTGGCTTCCGGTGTTGAAGCAGAGCCATTTTTCGATATTTCTGGCCCGTCCTTCGTCGTTCCGACCGCGATGAGTTTCTCTGCTGTTCCTCTTGCTCCGCTTAATTTGAGCATTTCGGCGACGGTGCCGACCGTTCCATTCTATTCCCAATTCGCGGACATTCATGAGGCGAAATGGCAGAAGGTTGGCTGCGGAGTGACTAGTCTTGCGATGATTATTGAATATTATCGCCCCGGGACGGTCTCGGTGGATACATTGCTCCGAGAGGGTATCGCATCAGGTGCATATCTTTCGAATGCCGGATGGAAACATCGCGAGCTTGCCCTCTTAAGCGAGCGGTACGGTTTGGAAGGCAGGAGCTACGACTTTGCTCGTGAGACAAGAGTTGATGCATTTGCTCATCTTCAGGAATCATTGGACGTAGGCCCGGTCATTGCATCGGTGCATTATAAGTTCGATCCGAAAAGCACGATCCCGCATCTCGTTGTCATCACAGGAATTGAGCGTGACCGCGTATACTACAATGATCCGGCCGGGCACACTCCCGGTCAGTCGGTTGCTACCGATGATTTTCTTAAGAGTTGGAAAAAGAGATTTATTACCATACGGCCGGCATAAGAAACACGGTTTGTGTCTATCAACGATCACCGCACGGCATCAGTGAATACGACCAACCTCTCTGAATAGCTTAATTGTCCCGGATTCCAGGTGCCTTCACAGGTAATGATATTTAGATGTGCACCGCCATCTGCCGATACAAAAACAGTAGTAGCATCGGAATTTGGATCATAGAGACGACTCTCACGAACTGCGTATGTGAACGACTCTCCTCTGTCGTTAGTCACCGATAATCTGTCTCCCGCACGCAGCTCCCTTAGGTTCATGAAGACGCCCGGCTTCGTCAGCACTCCTCCGCGTATCTGGGCAACATGACCGGTCATGACGGCGGTACCTATTTCTCCCGGTTGCGCACTTCCGGTGAACCATCCCACGTCGACAATGTTGTTTGGTATTTCCATTGCCCCGGCTTGTGTGAGACCGTTGTGTTGAACATTTGCATCGACATTGAGCTTGGGGATATTGAGACGAATCGGTAATCCGCTATTGGTGTCGACCATCGGGATGGTTGTCGTTCCTGCAGTCGGTGCTGTTGTCGTCCCGACGATGATGTCCGGTATACGAATCACACTGATCGGAACTGCAGTGGTAGTGATATATAATTTTGCTCTCGAAATTGGGCCAAAAAAACCGACTGAAGGAGCAATGTCCATTGACGCCTGCCATTTCCCGAGCGCGGTCCTTGTGAGTGCTCCAAAGTAGCCAGTTGGGGTAGCAATGTTGAGAAATCCACCCGCAATCAAAAATTGTTGCAGTGCTGACACGTCACTCCCTCGAGCTCCCACCGTAAGGTTGCGCGTGAAGGTAAGTTCAGCAGCTGAGAAGGCAGAAGGTGCACTTTCCGCACTTGCATTACTTCCCAGCATTGAAGCAGCAAGCAGTAACGCGATAAGGTGTATTTTAGTTGATTGTCTCATTGGGGTAGTATGCCATTTATTCGCATGGAGCGAAATTGCAATCTGGAGGCAGGCGCAATGAGAATGAGCCATCCGGGCAACTTCTCGCGTCTGCGGTACACGTGACGACGAGTCCTTCCGCCGTCGATGCCTTGGGCACGTCGGACACTCCGTTTGTTATCGCAAACGTAATCTGCTCATTGGGGCATCGATCAAATGTACAATCGGGACCGGTGCGACCCACCGCGGATCCGTCAGGGCATATCTTTGCTTCAGCAGTGCAGGAACCAGCAGTTACACCAGTGCTGGGATACCATGGTAGTATGAACGCGAAGATGAGGATGATGAGCGATACAATGATACCGACCTTACCGAGCACGATGACCTTCTTTTTCTCTAACTTCATTAGTATAGTATATGCCTCACAAGCGAAAAATGCATCTTGAGAAGGTGCACCGCTTGCTCCATGAGAACCCATGCGAGATGATATTTATTCCGCGTTAATGATCCTGCGACCCATGATAATAAAAGAAAAATGGCGAGAGCATCCTTTGTATAAGCAGGGGAAAATAGAATTAGTGCCGACCGATTGGGTCTGGCAATACTTCGGGCGCGACGTCTCACCGGAGGCGGATCTGATGGACGGTACGCTCGTCTCCATGGATACGCTATGGGAAAATATTTGCGAAGAGGGATTGTATGATCCGCTCATCATGCGCATCGGGCTAGGGAATAAGAAGTTTCGTCTCGAGTCCGGTAATCACCGCATCCAAGTCTTTCATGAGCACGGAGTAGCGATGGTGCCCCTCACGGTTGAAGTGAGAGAAGCGTGCGGACCGGAGCTCCCCGATGTGATGACTGACGCGACGCACAATTTTGATGCTCCGGACGGATTTCTTATTTCAGTGATCACGGATGCACACATGAAGCCAAGTGAAGTTTTTCAAGATATTAAAGATATGCAGAACAATAACTCATGAATATCGTTGAACGAGTAAAAAAACTGGATCTTCCCGCGGGGGAATATGTCGTCGTTGGGAGTGGTATTCTTGATGCCCTTCACATACGAGAGGCACAAGATATTGATATTGCAGTAGTGCCGGCATTGCTGGCACGACTCCGTGCTAAAGGAGGATGGGAAGAGGAGGAGCGCTATGGAAAAGTATTTCTTAAAAAGGGTGATATTGAGATCATTCCTCAGCTTTCTTGGGAAGATTATCCTACAACCACTGAAGAAGCTATTGATTCAGCAATGATCATTGAGGGAGTGCCGTTCATGAACTTAGCGGAGTTGTGCAAATTTAAAAAGGCCCTTGGGCGAGAAAAGGACCAAACGGATATTGCGTTGATCAATGCATATAAAGAAGCGCACGCTTTGTAGGATGGATAGATCCCGCGCGCCCATACAAAAAATTCGAAACTCGCTATACTGCATTCATGGTGAATATTTTTATTGCGCGGCACGGGCAAGACGTCGACAATCGTAATGGTATCCTGAATGGTCATCGCGACCTGCCGCTCACTGAAAAGGGAATCGCAGAAGCGCACCAGGTTGCTGATCTCATCAGTGCGGCAAAGTTGCATTTTGATGCAGTCTACACCTCGCCGCTTTTGCGTGCGTCTGAAACGGCAGCGATCATCACAACGGTACAGGGAGGCCCAATGCCCATAAAAGAAGACCTGCTCATCGAGCGCGACTTTGGCATTATGACCGGGAAAAAGGTCGCCGATATCTCCATGCTCTGTGCATCGGACATACTCATCACGGATATGGCCACGTACTTTCTCGAGCCGTTCGGTGCGGAAACATTTCCCGATCTCTTAAAGCGATCACGGCTTCTGCTCGACAAGCTCGAAAAGCTTCATCCGTCCGGGAATATTCTCCTCGTTGCTCATGGTGATATTGGAAAGATGCTTTACGCGGAATATTATCATTTGCATTGGGAAGAAGTGCTCATGCAGTTTCATTTCGGCAATTGCGATCTACTCCTTCTCTCCGCAGATTCGCCGGCGAGCGCATCTCACGTTTTTCAGATCCGTTAACACGATCATTGATCTCATGCGTTATCTCACGTCCCCCAGTACCCTCGGGGTTCCCTGCGCGACAGAGGTTTTTGGAGTACAGTGAATTCAAAAAAGGTAATTAAAAACCCCGCAGAGAATGCGGGGTGAAATGAACGAGAACGATCACTTGGGAACTACGGCGAAACGCACCTGCTCATGCCATCCGAGTACTCCCGCTCCGATGGGGTAGATCATCCGAATGCTGGTCTCTGCTTTGGTTGCCGTGCGCATGAGGATGACCGCAATGTGTCCGTTCTTGTTAAGCCAAGGAGAGCCGAGTGCGATGATCGGAGGACCACTCTTATTAAGCAATGTCGGATCTGCCGCGATCATTGCAAGTGTCTCATGGAGTGTTGCCGGACGGTAACCCATTAGTGCGATCTTCTTCAACGCTTCGTCACCGACCACGTACTGGTCAATCGAAATGAGTTCGACCGCAACCACGATCTTCCCTTTTTCCATCCTCGGGAAGTTCTCTTCCTTGACGGCCGGTCCGACATCATCAAACCTTGCGTTCGTGATCATCTGTCGAAGTGACTGGCTGTAGTCAACAGTGACCGTGTATCTTTCTGCGAATGCCGGGGATATCGGCAAGAAGCAGAGCAAAGATACGAATACGCTGGCAAGCATACGCTGGAACATAACAGATCTCCTTAATGGTGAACAACGTTGAACTCTGCCCCATTGTTTATCACCTCTCTATTCCCGTGTCAAACGTTATGGCAAAATAAGCCGTACGATGTCCGGATAAATGAATGACGCTTTACGAGTAAATTATTGGCGCGTACCATTGTCTCTATGTTATCATCATTTTTGTCGTGGGGGGGGGCTCGATGGCGACGCAAAGATCGCTCAGTGGAAAAAACAGGTGGAAGGATTTATGCCTATCATTTCCGGCGCACGCATGGAAGAGGATTATCTCAATTTTGCTTTTCTGCAAAAAATCAGCACTCCCGCATCGGGAAAAGCATCTGCATAGCGGTTTCGGTCGGTATGTACTCGGTCATTTTAGTTGCATAATGAGTGCGCGCAAGTGCCTTCTTGCTTGGAATTGGCCGAATGGGGTGGTACAGTTAACCCGTAGTTAATTACATAATAAAAAGATATGGCAGCAAAAAAAGTAGCAGCAAAAAAGGCAGTCGCTAAAAAAGCAGTAGCAAAAAAGGCGGTCGCAAAGAAACCTGCAGCAAAAAAGGTCAATTCCGCATTTATGAAACCAATGACGATCAGCGCCGAGCTTGCTCTTGTCGTCGGAAAAGGTCCGATGCCTCGTTCAGAGGTCGTGAAGAAGCTCTGGGTTTATATCAAGAAGCATGATCTTCAGGATGCAAAAAATAAGCGCAATATCAACGGCGATGCGGCATTGGTTGCGGTATTCGGCGGAAAGAAGACCGTCAACATGTTTGAAATGACGAAGCTTGTGTCGAAACATCTTTCATAAGACAAACTTAAGTATGAGCAAAAGCCCGCAATGTCTGCCTCTGCAGACAGGCGGGCTTTTGTGTTTCTTGTGCGCAGTTCTGTTATAATTTGCGCATTCTATGACTATATTTACTGAGCGCGTGATAAGGGCGGCACTTTCGATACCGAGGGGGAGGGTGACCACGTATGGCCGTATTGCCCGTGCTGCGGGAGGTGGCGGCATGTCGGCGCGTAGTGTGACGGGGATACTCGGAAAAGCCTATGATGCGGGTGAGACACGAATACCTTTCCACCGTATTATTTACGCCGACGGAAAGGTCTGGGTGGATGATGCGCATCGGGCAAAACGCATGAAACTTTATAAAGAGGAGGGGGTCATGCTCGACAAGGGTGACCGAGTGAAAAATTTCGCCGACATTGTCTTTGATTTTAAATAACAGAAGCAGATGCAAACAGCGTTACATATTGAACGTGCATTGAAGAAGGTGGGCACCGCAAAGAGGGCCGCTTCTTCTGCGAGGTTTTTTAAAACAGGAAAAGGAGAGTATGGTCAGGGTGACATATTTGTCGGGGTCACCGTACCCGAACAGCGCAAGCTCGCGAAGGAGTACGCAACGCTTCCGCAGGGTGAGATCGCCAAACTCCTGAAGCGTCGCATCCATGAATGCCGATTGACCGCACTCATCTTATTGATCGGACAGTACAAGAGTGGGGATGAGGCTGCGCGCACGAAGATCGCGAGGTTTTATCTCGCCCGCACGAAGTACGTCAACAGCTGGGATCTGGTCGATGTATCTGCGGGTGCAATTCTTGGTACGCACTTACTCACGCGTGATCGCAGGATCCTTTATCGTCTTGCGCGTTCAAAGAACATCTGGGAACGTCGGATCGCCATCATCGCAACACTCGCGTTCATCAAAGCGGGTGACGTTCATGACACACTCCTGCTTGCTGAACTCTTACTCGCGGATACGCACGACCTCATGCACAAGGCGGTCGGCTGGATGCTCCGTGAGGTGGGCAAGCAGGCTCGTCCCGCGTTGGTCTGTTTCTTGAAAATCAATGCGGCGCATATGCCTCGCACCGCTTTGCGCTACGCAATCGAGCATTTCGGTGAAGCGGAGCGTAAGAAATTTTTACGTGCAACATAAAGCTTTGAAAGTGGTCGCTATCGTTGGGGTTTGCCTTTGTGGTGTGGGTTACGTTATTATGTGATGGCTCGGCTACGACGTAGCCTGATCAAAGAGCTACGATAAGAGATTGTCTCTATTTAATAATTTCATTTGCATATATGGAGCAGCAGCACGAACACGAGGTTGAGGAGAGAATAGAAGCAGAGGTACCCGCATCTGTTTCGGACAATGAGCCGAAGGAGGCTGTATCGAAAGGAAAAGGAGAGTTTATGATTAGCAAGAAGATGATTCTCATGGTTGCGGTCGTCGTCCTCATCGCGTTGGTTGCATATTACTATCGCGGAGTGTTCGTCGCGGCGACGGTGAATGGTAGTCCGATCAGTCGTCTCGAAGTCATCCGTGCGCTTGAAAAGGCTTCCGGAAAACAGGTGCTTGAATCGCTCATTGTTCAGAGGGTACTTGTTGCTGAGGCAAAGTCGCTTGGCGTCACGGTGACGAGTGATGAAATACAGGCGGAAATTGCGCGGATCGAAAAACAGGTCGGCGCGCAAGGTGGAACACTTGAAGACGCGCTTGCCGCACAAGGGCTCTCGCTTGCTGATTTTACCAAGCAGGTGGTCATGCAGATCCAGGTGGAAAAGATGCTCGGCGAGAAGGTTGCCGTCACCCCGGCTGAAGTTGATGCGTATATTGAGACAAGTAAACTGAAGATCCCCGAGGAGCAGATGGAGCTCGCACGAACATCCATTGCCGACCAGTTAAAGCGGGACAAGATGAACAAAGAAGGACAGGCATTTGTCGATTCATTGCGCACAAAAGCGAAGGTTTCTCTATTTGTCCAGTACTAAACAGCTCGTGCCGCTTCTGTCGGCACAATGCAATGCAATATTCTGTCTATATCCTTCGCTGTGTCGACGATACGCTCTATACGGGGATAACAAATGATCTTCCCCGGCGCCTGCTCGACCATCAAAGTGGAAAGGGCGGAAAATACACTCGTGCGCACCCCGGTCTCGCCATGGTCTATCATGAAATGGCGGGGAAAAGGGGTAGCGCGTTACGTCGTGAGGCGGCCATCAAGAAGATGACAAGACGAGAAAAGCTTCTCTTGATCGCTGCCTCAGTCGATGTTTCTTCAAAACACTTATTAACATAAGTGTTTTGTTTGTCTTGTGACGATGCATCATGTACTTCCGGTCTAGGCGAGCAATCATAGCAGTCGTGAGTTTGCTTGCGGTATCTTTTTTTGCATATTTTTGCTAAGCTCCCATTCTATGGCAGCCAATGATGTGATCATCCGTTTTGAGGATGTGTCGTTCGAATACGGCCACAATAAACCCATTCTAAAAGAGGTGAGTTTTTCGGTGCGTACCGGAGCGAAAGTTGCGATCATGGGTCAGAATGGAGCCGGGAAAAGTACGCTGTTTAGCCTTTTAACGGGAGAACGGAAGCCCGATGATGGTGCTATCCATGTCACGCGAGGCGCTTCTATCGCTATTGGAAAGCAGGTGATACCCCGCGATGAGCTTGAACTCACCGTGAAGGCATTTTTTGAGCACTGCTTCAAACAGAAAGTATATGATATTGATCCGAAGATCGTGAAAGTGCTTGAAGTGGTGCACTTGAATGCTCCGTTTGATCGTATCGTGAAGTCATTTTCAGGCGGTCAGCAGGCAAGACTGCTTTTGGCTGCGGCGCTTATTCAGGATCCCGACATCCTGCTCCTCGATGAACCGACGAATAATCTCGACAAAGCGGGTATCGCGCATCTTACCGAATTTCTTGTCGCATCGCATAAGACATGCATCGTTATCTCCCACGATGCGGAGTTCCTTAATGCGTTTACCGATGGCGTCCTCTATTTGGATGTGCATACGCACGTGATCGAGCAGTATGCGGGGAATTATAATGACGTGTTGAAGGATATTACCGCGCGCATTGAGCGAGAGAACAGAAAGAACGCGCAGCTCGCAAAGTCGATCCAAGAGAATAAAGACAAGGTGAACTTTTTTGCTCAGAAGGGTTCGAAGATGCGTCTCGTAGCAAAGCGTTTCCGCGATAAGATCGAAGAAATGGAGGAGGAAAAGGTCGATGTGCGCCGCGAGGATAAAGCAATTCGACCTTTTGTGATCCCGGTCCAAGAAGAAATTTCCAGTGACATACTCACGCTCTCATCGGTGAAGGTGATTATGAATCACAAGCCAAAAGACAAAAGCGTCCATATCGCCGTGCGGAAAGGTAAGCATCTCTTACTTACGGGTCCGAACGGCATCGGGAAGTCGACGCTCCTTGAGTCGATCGCGCATGGGACAGCGAAGGGGATGACGCTGCAAAAAGGAGTGCATATCGGGTACTATCGCCAGGATTTTTCGACGCTCAATTTTGATCACACCGTCTACGACGAATTGAAGGCGGTGCTTCCGCGCGAGGATGAGGAGAAGATTCGTTCGACCGCAGCCTCCTTCATGATTACTGGGGCGATGGTGTATACGAAGATTGGTAATCTTTCCGAGGGGCAAAAAGGACTCGTAGCATTCGCTCGACTTGTGCTTGAGCGCCCCGGACTCCTCATTCTTGATGAGCCAACCAATCACATCAATTTTCGTCATATTCCTGTTATCGCAAAGGCACTCGACCAATATCAGGGTGCAATGATCCTTGTCTCGCACGTTCCTGAATTCGTGAAACAGATACGCATCGATGAGACGCTCGAGCTTGATAAATAGGCCGCTCGGCATTGCCTTTTGAGGGCACGCATAAAATTCTGCTGAATTTTTGCTCAGACTCCGCGCCGTCGCGCTCCGTAGCCCCTCAAAAAGCAATGCCTCGCTACAGAGGGGTCACGTTTGGGTCTCCTGAGTTTTTTCAAAAGAAGAAGATCCTCGACAGAGAGGGAAAAGGCTCTAAATATAGCAAAAGAATACGTTCTTTGCTGTGCGGCAAAAAATGATAAAATAACGTTATGCTTACGGTAACACATATAGTAAAGAAGTTTGACGACATTGCAGCCGTCAATGATGTGAGTTTCAGTATCGCGCCGGGTGAGATCTTCTCGTTGATCGGTCCCAATAGTTCCGGAAAGACCACGATCGTGAAATCGATCGCAGGACTTTTGCAGGTGAATGGAGGAACGATCTGGGTTGACGGACATGACGTCGCAGTAAGTCCGAAAGAGGCAAAAGCAGTGATCGGTTACATCCCCGATGAACCGTCGGTCTGGGGGAGTATGACCGGAGAAGAATTTCTTCATTTTGTCGGAGCGCTCTACGGCATGAGTCCGTCGCAGCGCGTGGCAAAGATTAACGAGCTTCTCCCGCTCTTCAGCGTTACGGGTACCGAGAAGGATCAATTCCAAAATTATTCACGCGGTAACAAACAAAAATTCAGCATCCTCGCCGCACTTCTCCATGAGCCGAAACTTCTTTTGGTTGATGAACCCATCGTCGGTCTTGATCCCGAGAGTGCTGCGATTGCAAAGAAATTGTTCCGTGAGTTCGCGAAGCGAGGCGGTGCGGTCCTTTTGGTGACCCATACCCTTCCGGTGGCAGAGGAAATATCGACACGGATCGGAGTTCTGAAAGACGGGGCGCTTCTCTCGGTGGGCACCTTCGACGAACTACGTGAGCGCGCACAGGGAGAGGTCGGCGCGACGCTTGAACAAGTCTACACTGCGCTTACCAAAGTCCGCTGATCTATGTTTTCTTTTCTTGCTACATACTATCGCAAAGGCATCATTCGTTATTTTGAGCGCAATACGCTGGCTAAATCGCTGACGCTCACCGCATTCCTTGTTGTGCTTGGCGCGTTTGCCGCTCTTGTGCATGAAGGGTTCTATTACGGTTTTCTCTATATCACTCGTGATGCGTTCTTTGGTGAGGCGGTCTCCATCTACATCATCGAACTGTTCTTGCTTATTTCTTCCTTCCTTACATTTTCCAGTGCACTTGTCTCGGGAGTTGTATCACTCTACCGTGATGACGACGCCGGACTGGTGCTGTCTTCGCCCTCATATACGCTTAAGCCGAAGATCGTGCTTGTGCGGATGTTCTTCTCCTCGCTTTGGCCGCTCCTGGTGGTTATCGTCCCGGCACTCCTTGCGATCATGAGGGTATTTCCTCTTGGCGTGATGGGATTCGTTGCCGCACTTTTTGCCGCGGTATTTCTCGTTTTCATTGCCGTGCAGGCCGCCTTGCTGGTCATTTATTTTATTGCAGCGATACTTGCATCGCTTGCCATCTTTTCTCGTTTGAGCGTGATGCTTTCTACCACTCTGCTTTTTCTCTGTTCAACACTACTTATTGCCAACCAATTCCGCTCTATCGACCTTGTCGATTTTTTTCAGGCTCGACTCTTGTCCAAAGACGTTCCCGATCTCGCTCCGATTCTGGAACAGTTCAATCTTTTTCCTTCACATGCGGTAACGATGATCGTCTATTATTCGGAACAGGGAATGGTCGCATCAGTGCTCTTGTCGCTTGGCGCGCTCGCATTGCTTTCGGCATTTCTTTTTACCGTGTTCATGTTCACCATCAAGCGTCATCTTCCGTATTGGCAGATCGCTCAGGAGCACGAGGGGGCGGGAAAGCATACGCGAAGCGGATTCCGCGGTGCAACGCTGCTTATGAATGCTGATCGTCCCCTACGCGCATTGCTTGCTAAAGAATTCATTCTTTTCGTTCGTAACGTTCGAGGAATGCTTTGGCTCGCTTTCATCCTCGTTGTGTGGGGGATCCAGAGTGCTTCGAGCTTTTTGCTGACGCATGGACTGGGGGATGAGCGGGTGAGCGGCGTTGCGCTACCGGGAATGGCGATGGCGTTTCAGTTCGCGCTCATCACCTACTTTGTCTCAATGTTTGCGTTGCGCTTCGCCTTCCCGTCGTTCTCTGAAGAAAGAAAGTCCGGTTGGGTAGTAGCAAGCACCCCGCTCCGTCGAACGTCGGTCTTTCGTTCAAAATTGTATTTTTTCAGCGTGCTATTTTCTGCGCTCGCAATACTTTTTACACTGCTGAATGCATCTATCGTCGGCATAACCGGAGCGATGTTGCTGTTCCTTCTCTTGTTCGTGACCATCACCGTGGTGACGATCACGACCTATGCGCTCGCTCTTGGTGCGCTCTTTCCAAATACGGAAACTGACGACCCTGAGGTGCTTTCCACGACGCTGCCGGGACTTATGTTCATTGCCGTGTCGGTCTTTTACGGCATTGCAGGAGCCCTGGCATTTCGCGGTTATTTTGCAAGTGGAGCGATCGCATCCGTTCTCCTGTACGTGACATTTTCTATTGTGACGGTTCTCTTGTTTTTCTTGGTTACAAAAAAGAGTTTGGAGCGGAAGTAGTGAGCACTATGGGGTGCGCTGAAATAGTCGCAGTAGAAAAGCAAAAAGGATGTCGTACCACCTTGGTATGTACGTTTGAGCGGGAAATGGTAGCGCCTCGTTCATCCAGAGCGCTATGATCTTTCTGAGTTCGGCCACCATGTGCTTGTTGTCAAAAAAGATGCCCGATTCGACATTCCAGTCAAATGACAGCGTGTCGAGGTTTTGAGAGCCCATTGTTCCTATTCGGTCATCAACAAGCATGACCTTTGCATGGTTCATCCCGACGCCCAAGAGGCAGTGCACGCCGATCTTTTCGAAGCGGCTTGCATAATAATAATTGATTCGATCAAGGTATGCATGGTCTGTGGTTTTCGGGATGATGATGGTCACCACGACCCCACGCATGACGACGCGATGGAGGTGCGCCACCATCCAAGGATGGGGTATGAGATAGGGTGTAACGAGCACGATGCTGTGCTGTGCGCCATCAATGTGTTCCTCATAGTGTGCGCGTAATCCGCGAAATTTTTTCTGCACTCCGTTTTCAATGAACCATGTGCGTGCACGACTCCAAAGTTTGGGTTCGTTCGCAAAGATGAGCGCAGGGTTCTTCCCACCGCATTCACGATAGACACGCGCAAAAGAGCGAACGGCTATTTTTGCAACACGACCGGAGACACGCACTTGCAGGTCCTTCCAGCGAGCGAATTGTCCGGAGATGTTCACCCCGCCAAGGAAGACGGACCACTCGTCGATGATGAGCATTTTCCGATGTGTGCGACGGAGCCAATAGCTGAAGAGTCGCACTTCTGCGCCTGCGCTCTTGAGTCGCTCGATCGCTTCATTGGCCAGCCCAAAGCTCCCGAATGCGTCGAGAATAACCACGACACGAATACCGGCACGCGCCTTGACCTCAAGTTCTGAAAGAAAATCATACCCCGTTGTATCACCGTCAAAGACATACATTTCGAGATAAATACTCTCCTTCGCGCCAATGATCGCTTGGAGCATTGCATCCCAGGCATGCTCTGATGTGGTGTAGAATTTACCGCGCATAATTTAAATTCAGTTCACTACCCCTATCTGCTTTGTTGCGGGGGCCCCTGCGACGCGGTCACCATATAAGAATATGTTTTCCTTGCCGCTTTCCCCGCGCCTCGCGTATAGGGGCATTGAACTGAATTTATGATAGATTATAGCGTATTTTTTAGTATTCCACTTCTCCATCGGGTAAAAATCCATGTATAATGCCATCCTATGGATATTGTATTCCCGTCTTTCCTATTCTATTTGGTATTTCTTTATTTTGCCGACAAGTGGCTTGCTGCACGTCCATACAAGGGTCCGCATTCTGACCACTTCAATGGAAAAAAATTCTACAGCTGGGGAATGCGTCCCGGGAATGGTTTGGAGGAGCACAATGACTGGAAATTATTTTTCAGATGGGTCAAGCATCGTATGACGAGTAAGTGGCACTATGAAAAGAATCGCTTTCATGCAAAGCCTAGAGCACGCGTTCTGGGCGGCGAGATGGTTGTCACCTTCGTGAATCATTCGACGGTGCTCATCCAAACTGAGGGATTGAATATCATCACCGATCCGGTGTGGTCGAAACGCGTGAGTCCGTTCATCGGCATCGGACCAAAACGTTATCGTTCCGCCGGCGTCGACTTCAATGATCTCCCTCCGATCGATATCGTGCTCATTTCGCACAACCATTATGACCATATGGATATTCCGACGTTGAAGCGTATCAACAAGCAATGGAAGCCAAAGATATATGCGGGACTTGGTAACGCAAAATACTTGCGTCAGCATGGTGTGCGCGGTGCCTTGGATATGGATTGGTGGGATAAGGATGTCGCGAGCAAGGACGTTTCGATTGTCTGCGCACCCAGCCAGCACTTTTCATCGCGCGCGTTTTCCGACCGCAATAGAACGCTGTGGTGCGGATATGTCATTGAGACGCCACATGGTGATATCTATTTCGCAGGGGACACCGGGTACGGTCCATTCATAGAGAAGTTGCATGAACGGTACAAAAAGTTTCGTCTCGCATTTCTGCCTATCGGCGCATTTCGTCCGGAGTGGTTCATGGGGCCGGTGCACGCATCTCCCGATAAGGCACTCCAGATGCACCACGACCTCAAGGCACAGATGTCAATCGCCATTCATTTCGGAACGTTTCATCTTGCGGATGATCATCAGGATGAACCGCTTCTGCGTATCCGCCATTTGCTGGCGGTCGCCCCGGAGCCCAAGCCGAATTTCATTCTGCTCGAGAATGGCGAGCCGACGACGGTCGATTGATCAGACCAGAGAAGGCACTCTTATCCTATGTCTGCGGCGTGTGTTCCCGCGACCCAGCCCGAGGTCCAGCAGAGTTGGAGGGAGTAGCCTCCGGAGGGGCGGTCGATATCAAGGGCGTCACCGACGACGTAGACCCCTTTGCATTTCTTTGATTCCATCGTACGCATATCGAGCTCGGCGAGGTCGATGCCGCCCGAAGTTACGATAGCCTTGTCACGCCCCATGAGTTTCGTCGGTGTGAGCGTTATCGCTTTGAGCCATCCGCATAGACGGGTGCGATCGTCGCGCCGAAGAGCATTCACCTCAATGTCGCCGATGATCTTGTTTTGTTCCAGTGCTACTTCGACGAGCGATGCCGGCAGGAATTCCTTCAGTACATTCTTCAGCTTTTTATTGAGATTTTGTCGCAAGAGTACTTGGAGCCTATCATCGAGCATCCCTCTGTCTTCCTTTGGGAACAGGTCTATCGCAAGCGTGACGATCCCTTCTTCCATCGCTTCGCCGACCGACTTGCTCATGTTGAGGATCAGGGGTCCGGAGAGTCCCGTATGGGTAAAAAGGATCTTCCCGATCTTTTTTTCAACTATTTTTCCGTCGACTACGAGCGATACCTTTACATCAGTGAACGCAAGTCCCGAAAGTTTGTGACCCCATGTTTCACGGGTTCGTACGGGAACAAGAGCGGCATTGCTTTTGTTGATCGAAACGCCAAGTTTTTCTAACCAGCAGAATCCGTCTCCCGTAGACCCTGTTTCGGGATGGGACGTTCCTCCTGTGCTCACGATGATCTTCCGCGAATGATACGTGGCGCCGTCTTTCTGGGTTATCGTGTATCCGTCGTCGCAAGGAATGATCTCTCGTACTTCACAGTCTGATTTGATGACGACATGCCCATCCTGCATGAAGCGTAAAAGTGCGGCAAGTACGGAGCGTGACGAGTCGCTTTTTGGGAATGCGCGCTTTTCAGCCTCGATCTTTGTTTCCATGCCATGTGATTCAAAAAATTCAAATGTCTCTTTCACGCCGAACTGGGAAAATGGCGAATGGAGAAATTTAGCGCGCGTTCCGTATTTTTGGAGCAGCGTGCGCGTATCGAATTCCGCATTCGTGAAGTTCGATCGCCCTCCACCCGAGATAAGGAGTTTTCTACCAAGTTCAGGATTTTTCTCAAGCAGAAGTACGGAGGCGCCAAGGGTACCTGCACGACCCGCAGCGATCATCCCCGCGGGACCTCCGCCGATGACAATGACGTCATACTCGATTGTGTTGTGGATCTTTTTCATGTGAGGCTCTTACTATACAGCGCACAATTCTGACGACAAGGGGCGCTTGCTCCGGCGGATTGCACGGCGGTAAAGTGGTGCGCTACAATGTGCTCACGGTATCTTTATGAAAAAACTCGTCGACAATCGGCATATCGTTATTGCGATCATCGCGTGCATCGTTATTTTCGGCGCATTGTACCGTTCCCGGGAAGAGCAATTCGGACGCTCTGGAGAGTCGCTGTCGATGAAAGAACTGATCGATTCTCGCACGACACAGAAGTGTATCTTCACCTCATTTTCTCCCGACGTTGACACAAGAGGCATGGTCTATGTTTCCGGCGGGGTACTCCGGGGGGATTTTGAGAGTACGAGGAGGTCTGCATCCGGCGGAAGGGTCGTGATGAGTCACATGATCGTCGATCATGCATATTCCTACATTTGGTCCCAAGAGATGTCCGGCGCAGGGATGAAGCTTGCACGTTCGGCACAGAAGGGAGCTCTTGAAGTACGTGAGGGAGAACGTGACCCTGCGCTCTTTGATATCGACCGAAAACTTGATGTTTATTGTGAGCCATGGATGAAGAATAGCTCATTGTTCACGCCCCCTAATGACGTCACTTTTCAGGATATGAGCACGGCGGAAACGCCGCGAACTGCCCCCACTGCGATCCTTTTGGGGAGATAACTACTTCATTCGCGTGGTATTATTGACCCAACGTGAACCATAAGATGATCCTGCGGGCAGTTACCGTTTCTCCACGGAGGGAATTCATTGTCGCGCTCCTGTTGCTTGCGGGGCTTTTTGACGCATACGTATTATCGGGTGCACTGCATCTACTCCTGCCTACCGCGATCCTGGGGGCTATCATTCCGTTTCAGAAAGCATGGGCGGGGGTCCGGAGAAAGACGATAACGATCGAAGCATTCAATTTTCTTGCGGTCATTGCTTCGTTCGTGACCGGAGAGATCACCTCCGCATCATTCATCGGACTGATGCTCACCTCCGCCGCATATCTTGATTGGTACACGGAGTCGCGCGCCACGAATGCGGTCGAGGAGTTGCTCAAATTGAAACCCAACAAAGCATTTCGCGTGAACGGGGACCTCATCGAAGAAGTTCCCTCGGAGCGTGTCGTTGTCGGCGATGTGCTTGTCGTCAAGAACGGAGAACGTATTCCCGTTGACGGAGTGATCATTTTCGGCGAGGCACTCGTGAATGAGTCATCACTCTCGGGAGAGTCCCGTCCAATCGAGAAAGCAATAGGTGACGAGGTTTTCTCGGGTACGCTTTCAGAGACGGGCGTGATCAAGATGCGTGCCACGAAGGTGGGGAGTGATTCAACGATCGAGCGTATGGTAAAGCTGATCGAAGGCGCCGCAAAACAAAAATCAAAAGCGCAGCGGTTAGCTGATCGCTTCGCAGGGATGTTCCTTCCGGTTGTCCTCGTGGCCGGTATCGCCACCTATTTTTTGACACACAATATCTCTATGGTAGTCGCATTCTTCCTTGTCGTTTGCGCCGACGACATCGCTGTTTCGATCCCGCTTGCCGTCACCGCAAGTCTTGGGCGCGCGGCAAAGCACGGGGTGATTGTGAAAGGGGGAGAATGGCTCGACGCGCTTGCGAAAGTAAAGATCATCGTGTTCGACAAGACCGGAACACTCACGTACGGAGATTTTCGTCTTGCGGAGTCGCATATTGCGGAAGGTGTCGCTTCGCCCAATTTTTGGAGATTTGTCGGGATAACGGAAAAATTCTCTGAGCATCCCGTTGGACGAGCTATTTTCAAAGAAGCAAAAAAGTATGCGGAAGTCATTTCCGATCCGGATGAAGTAATCGTGTATAAGGGTAGCGGCGTGCGCGCGAGGGTAGACGGGCATGATGTCGTCATTGGAAACGAAAAAGTGGTCAGTGAGGCGGGATTATCGCTCACTTCGGCCGTTGAGCAGCGTTTCGCCGAATATCGCACGTCCGGGAATACCGCAATGATCGTCTTCGTCGATCGTGTCTATTGGGGCATACTGGCAATCACTGATACGCCACGTGAGGGCGCACGGGGGAATATCGCCAAATTGAATGCAATGGGTATCCGCACGATCATGCTGACGGGAGACAATGAAACGGTTGCTAGGGAGGTGTCGAGCAAACTTGGAATCACTGAATTCCGAGCCGGGGTAAGTCCGGAAGGAAAACTGTTTGAGATAGAGACCCTCTCTAAGGAAGGAGTGCTCGCAATGGTCGGTGATGGGATCAATGATGCTCCGGCACTTGCGCGTGCGAACGTGGGGATCGCGATGGGGGCTGGTGGTACTGCGGTCGCCGTTGAGGCTGCCAATGTGGTCATCCTGACCGATGAGTTGGATCGCATACCCGAGATGATCTTGCTTGCGCGGCGTACCGTCTCGGTCGTCAATTACAATATGGGAATTTGGTTCATCACGAATGCGATCGGCATCACGCTCGTCTTTGCCGGTATCTTGGGACCCGCACTTGCCGCATTCTACAACTTTGCAACCGATTTCCTTCCGCTTATCAATTCACTCCGCCTGTTCCGTCGCAGCCGGTAATCATTCAGTTATGAACCAAATGGATACACCGATACCCGATATGACCGAGATGCGCAAGAGGCGTAGCGGAGCGCGCTCATATCCGATCGATCTTGCGGCACCGGAAAATAGAGAACGTGCCGTAGATGTTCGCTTACATGGTATCGCGGGCGCAAATTATTACTATCGAAAAGATAATCCGCCTTACAACCATCGCGCGCCGGCAGCTATTCCCGAACTGTTCGTACGCGAGGGGGTCCTCTCGCGTTTAGAGGAGGTGAATGCTGCTCTTGCACTAGATGATCTCGAAGTATATCTCTTTGATGCGTATCGTCCCGTCCAGTTGCAAAACTATTTTCATGACGAATGGGTGCCGAGCTATTTACGAAAAAAGAATCCTGACTGGACTGATGAAGAGATTCTGCAGGAGGTCGGCAACTATTGGGCAAGGGGAGCAGCCGATCATACTAAGATCGACCCGTTATCCCCACCGCCACATGCGACGGGTGGTGTTGTTGACCTCACGCTCCGCTCTCGTACAACAAAGGAAGAACTTCCTATGGGTGGTGTATTCGATGACGTGTCCCGGATCTCGTTTGTGGATCATTTTGAAAAAGAAGGAAACCTGCGTGCATTGACCAAGCATGAACATGAAGCACGAAAGAATCGTCGTATGCTCTATGCGGTCATGATCAGGGCGGGATTTACGGTAAATCCGAATGAATGGTGGCACTACGGTTTTGGTGATCAGCTTTCCTCGTCGCTCCTTCGTGCTCCTCATGCGGTATATTCCGTGATGCAGGTCGACCAATAAAAAACCGCCTGACGTGTGTCAGGGCGGCTGTAGTGTGAGATTGATCTAGAAGAGTAGATACAACCTTCGAACGTCTCCGAGTAGTGCGATCACCGTGAGGGTGATCACGCAATACAGTCCTGTTTTATCAAACACCTTTGACGCACGTGGAGTATATTTATCCACGAGATACTTGATCGTTTGACCGCCGTCGAGCGGGTAAAGCGGGATCAGATTGGTGAGCGCAAGGAGATAGGAAACGAGCATTCCGAAAAAGAGCACATCAATGAGATTTTTCGTGTATTGACCCGCCATTTGACCAAGTACAATCATTCCTCCGGAATTTTCCACGAATTGTTGCCCGGTGATTTTGTAAAATGCCATGATCACGAGTCCGAAGATGACGAGCGAGAGGGGTGGGAAGAGATATCGCGTGATCGGCTTCGCGAGCACAACAAGACCGAGTGCTCCTGCGAGTCCGCACACGATCATTCGGAGCGGTGTGATGGTTCCGAACGCTGTTGTTATGACCTTATCGTCGGGTAGCAGTGCGCCGATGAGCGCGATGCTGAGTGCGATGTAGACGAGATTGCCGATGATCCCCGCACCGCAGACGAATGCATTCGTCTTGTAGGATTTTCTCATTTCGCTTTCTTCAGAGCGCACGAACGCGCCGAGCAAAAGAGGGTAGATCGATA
This sequence comes from Candidatus Lloydbacteria bacterium RIFCSPHIGHO2_02_FULL_50_18, assembly GCA_001821395.1. GTDB lineage: Bacteria > Patescibacteriota > Minisyncoccia > Phycocordibacterales > UBA6899 > MHLP01. The sequence goes on from MHLM01000004.1 coordinate 108,028, forward strand.
TCCGAAAGGTCTTTTTTTGATCGACCTTGCTTTTCCATGTCATGCCGAGGCTAGGTCCGAAGGGGAGCCCGATGCCAAGCTCACTTACCCAAATGCCGCTCATGCGCATCGCGATTAGGTGCCCCAGTTCATGGAATAGCACCGTGACCAAGATCAAGAAAAGCGCGAGGGAATAGTACATTGAGATCCTCCCTTTCAGTATATTGAGAACATCTGCTGACCACAGTAACATGCTTTCGTTTTTCGTCAACAGACGCATGTCTATATACAAAATGCCTGCAAGGGAATTTTGAGGTATAACTAATGCATGGAACCGCTTGCCTCACGATTGCGCCCCGATACGCTTGATGGTTTTGTCGGGCAGGAGCATCTTGTTGGCGCCGGGAAGCCGATCCGTGCGGCGATGGAGGAACTCCACCTTTTCTCATTCATCCTTTGGGGTCCGCCCGGAGTCGGGAAGACCACGCTCGCACGTATCTATGCGGATGCGATCGACGCGAAATTCTATGAACTTTCTGCGGTCTCCGCGGGAAAGTCGGACGTGAAGGCGATCCTCGACGAATCATATGACGGGCATAAGATCCTTTTTCTCGATGAGATCCATCGTTTCAATAAGGCGCAGCAGGACTATCTCTTGCCCTTCGTAGAAAGCGGCAAGCTCACCCTGATCGGAGCTACGACGGAGAACCCGAGCTTTGAGGTCATCCCTGCGCTCCTCTCGCGTTGCCGGGTGTTCGTGCTCAAAGAGCTTTCCGAAGAAGACATGAGACGTATCATCGCGCGCGCACCTGTCGTGATCGATGATTCCGCCCGCGATTGGCTCATTGCGCTTGCGAGCGGAGATGCAAGGCAGGCGCTCACCGTTATTGATGCCACACTCGCACTCTATAAGAGTGTAACGGTAGAGCACCTAACACAGACGATACAGTCAAAGCATCTCCGTTATGATAAGGCGGGAGAAGAACATTACAATACCGTCTCCGCATTCATCAAGTCGATGCGCGCTTCGCAGCCCGATGCGGCGATGTATTATCTTGCGCGTATGGTCGAGGCGGGTGAGGACCCGCTCTTCATCGCGCGCCGCATGGTGATATTCGCGAGCGAAGATATCGGACTCGCACAGCCTACCGCGCTCGTTGTTGCGAACGCCGTCTTTCGTGCATGCGAAACGGTCGGGTATCCGGAGTGCGCCATCAATCTCGCTCAGGGGGTTGCATACCTTGCGCACAGTAAGAAGGACCGCAGTGCGCACGATGCACTTCGGGCCGCACAGTCCGACGTGCGCACGCACGGCAATTTAGCGATCCCATTGGTTATTCGCAATGCACCCACAAAACTGATGAAGGAATTGAACTACGGTAAGGGTTATGAAATGTACGGAGACGCCAGTTTTTTGCCGGAAGAGCTCAAGGGAAAACACTACTTCTAGTCTTCGGTCATTTGTTTTCTGCACGCTAATGCGGTGCATGATGCATGTTTGTGAATCCTTTTTTATTGCATAAACATTATTTCCGCCGACATGATGCGTTATCGAGTTGCAAGTTTTATATAGTTGGTGCAAAATAGTAGGATGATAGAGTCAGGTGATCACGAACAGAAGGAGGTCAAAAAGTTGCTTGATCGTCTGTGTGGCGATAGGGAAGAGGGTCGCTTCGTTTCGCGATCGATGATCCTTATGACATGCGCAGTACTGCTCATCGTGACCGCTGGGCTGTTCTTTTCAACGCACAAGATGACGCAAGCGCGATTAATGAATCCGCCACTCGCCACAGAAAAGACCCCCCCCATCAGTCCACAGGAATGGAATACTCGCCTTAATGATGTTGGGATGATCCTTCACCCCGAATTGGCATCTTCCACCCAGAAAGTGGATTCGTCGGATATTTAAAATAGTCGCTCATTCATATTTAATGAATTATTTTTATTCCCTGATCTTTGCTGTTCTATTCGTCATCACACCCCTTGTTTCCTCCGCGTACGACGGAGCATTTCTTGTCCCGAGTTGGACAAATCCGCTTCCAACGGCAGTGTACGCATTTAGTACTAGCGTTATCGTCACGGGGAGTTGGCAATTGCCGGCGGATTGGATCGGAAAAATTTATGTGTATCAGGATGCATTATTGGGTCCGGATGATTCACTGCTTACGCAGGGGACGCAAATGACCGACGTGGGCGGAAATAACGGTTATACAATAGATAATACGGGAGGGGCCACAACGAAGACCGGCACTTTCAGTTTTGATGTCGGAGCACAGCTGCCCGGTCTGCACAACATCCATCTCGAATTTTGGGGGGGTGAAGTCTGTGCTATCAATAAGGCGCTGAACGATTTGAACGGTACAAATTTCATTCCGTCATGTCCGATCACTGCGGACAATGCGGCTTTTAATATTGTTTGGCCAGCTCGAAAATATACGGTTGGTAACCCCTTATTTCCAAGTATGACGGTTACTCCGAGTAGTGATCCCGCACTCAATTTTCTTAATGTCGAATTTGGTTCACCGCAGACCCTCACCTTTACTATTGGAAACACGGGGGGACAAACGCTCTCTGGGTCTATCTCAGGGATCACAAGTCCTTTTTCCTGTTCTCCATCGTGTAATTATGCCGTGAACCCTAATACGTCGCAGAATATCACTATTCAATACGTGCCACCTCCGGCACCGGATTCATCCGATCAAACATTCGTCTTTAGTTGTGTCGGAGCATCCTTGGGGTGCGCGAAGGTTTCTGCCTCACTGCCCGTCGTCATTGTCGCTCAACCATCTGAATCGAGACACGTTATCGCAAATTCCGTCACGAATAGCGTTTCGCCAAACATTATTGTGACCCCTGCTTTGGTGAATTACGGTAGCCTCAACCTCGGCGTCCCGGTTGCTGACCGGCCATTTGTCGTGAAGAATACGGGCGGAGGATATCTCAATGGTGTGGTGTCCTTTAGCACACCTGAATATTCTTGCACCGGTCCATGTAGTTATAGCGTTTCGGCTGGCGGGCAAACGACCATTTGGGTTCATTATATTCCGTCCGTTGCCGGTACGTTCAATGATACTGCCACTTTTGGCGGTGGTCTGGGGCAGGTAGTAGCACTGAGTTCGGTGGTCAATGATAAACCGATTATTTTGGTCGGAACTACTCTTATAGATTTTTATGCAATTAACGGCAATAAACCGGTCAATGTCGGTTCTTGCAAGTCATATTCCTCGTGGGTGAAAAATATTGGCGCGAGTACACTCTCAGGGTCCGTCACGAATGTACCGCTCGCGACGCCACCGATGAGTGATCCAACTGTTAATCCTCTTTTTACGTGCACGGCGGGGTGTACCTATAATAATTTGACGAACGGTCAATGGCAATGGTTCACGATCCAGTATTGCCCTACCATTAATGGAACGGAAGCGGGGACAGCGATACTCACAAATGCATTGAACGCACCAAATACTGCAACAATTAATCTCACAGGCAGAGGGAACACACAGCCAATAGGAACACTTAGTTCGTCGCTCATTTTTGGAAATGTGCTCATCAATACCACTAAACAAATCACGTTTACTATCATGAATACCGGCGTTGGTGTGTTGAGCGGGTCCGTTGGTGCTTTGCCGGTTCAATTTGCTTGTGATTTGGGTTGCACCTACAATATTCCCGCCGGGGGAAGCGCATCCGTAACGCTTTCATTTAATCCGCTCCTCGTTCAATCCTATGGGGGGACCGTTAATTTTTCGGGGATTGGAGATTTTTCAGTGAGTGGGTCCGGAGTACAACCCATCTTTCAGGCGAGCTGGGATAATTGGCCTTATTACCATTCAAATAAGTGCCCCGGAGCAACATGTCTCGATCCGGAGATCAAGGATTATGACATTGGGGCAACTACATTCACCGGGAATCTGAATTTAGCTGTTCAGTATAAAAACTTTTATCTTTATGCAATGAATAAGGGTACCGGGGCAAATATTACCTATTCATTTCCGAATACGGCGCATTTTAAATGTATCGCCGTATATTACACCGGTACGGTTGGTGCCGGTGGTTGCAGTGGTACGCTGTTACCGTTCTTGTCAGCAAGTTATCAGTACCTATTCCGCCCAACCTATCAGTTCCAACCGGATGCGGCAGGGGACTTCAGCGAACCGCTTACGATTACCTATGATTACGGATTTGGACCGCAGACAAAGACCGTGAACCTCGTCGGACATTCCATCAGCGCCCCATTCCTTGATGTTTCTCCGACTGGGATACGCACGATCGTTCCGAATACGCCCGTGGGAACAAACCCCTCACCGAAGGCAGTCTACACCGTGACAAATCTCGGAGTCGGTCCAATGGATTATAGTGTAACGGGGATCCCCGTTGGAAGTCCTTTTTCCTGCATCACGAATTGTAGTATGGTCGGTCTAATGCCGAACACCCCTGTTACTGTTGAGTTTGAGTTCACTCCGACAGATGCCCTGACGACCATTATCTCACCGTGGTTCAACTCCACCGGCGGAAATCTGCAAAGAACCATCAAGGGAACGGGAAGCGTCAGTCCGGTTACTGGCTTGGTTCCACCTTCAATTTTTTATCCTGATACAAACATGGGGCAGTTCACCAATCGCACGGTCAGAGTCACAAACTCCGGACTCGGAACACTCTCCGGCGTTGTTACTCCCGTTGCCCCATCAGGTCTCGATTTTTTCTGTATCACGAATTGCGGCTATTCACTCACTGCGGGTCAAAGCACCGATAGTGTGAGCGATCCCGTTATCCAGTTTCGTCCGATGCAAACGGGTCCGTTGAATGCAACGATAGATTTTTCCGGAGGATCAAACGGTGTTCAGTCGGTCTCGGTATTTGGCACTGCTATCTTTGCGCCCATCATTGACATTCGCGGAGCAGACACAAATTTTGGCACGGTCGTGATCACCAAGTATAAAGATCGCGTTTTCACGGTAAAAAATTCAGGAACCTCAGATCTCGGAAGTGGAACATTCTCTGTCACGGGTCCTTTTTCCTGCGTCGACCCCGTCGACCCAATCGATGGTCTTTGTCACTATTCCCTAAATGGAGGCACGGAGGTGACTATCACCATTCGGTTTAGCCCTATGACGGTCGGTCCGGCGAGTGGCGCCGTATCCCTTTCGGGAGTACCGATCGCTCGATTTTTCGTGAATGGTCAAGGTGGTCAACCTGTGTTCATTTTCAGAGAGATCTGATCCTCGGACTGAGCATCGCTTATTTCAGCGCAAGAAGCAGTCTGACGATCGAATTATGGGGATAACTTTCTTGCATCACTTTTTGGTAAGAGTATAGTTAGTGAGTTGGAGGGCCTAGCGCCCTCCTTTTGTTTTTTCAAAAAACTCACAGAGCTCTTTGAAAGAACGTGCGATTATTGGTTAGCATCAGTATTATGTACAAAGCGCTTGCGAATGACTTAGGTGCAGTCGCGATGGTTGTTTCAACCTCAGCGACCATCTTTATGTGGAGTGTGGTTTCGACCGCCTACCCATTGCTTGGCTAGTAGAAAGAGATGTCTATCCAAATATGGCGCATCATGAATGGTGCGCCTTTTTGTTTGCCGCCGCGCAAAAGTGTACTGCGTTTCCTTTTGTGAAGACCGTGTGCATGCAGTATTTATCAACAAGAGGCAATTTCCCGTCCGTGTTATACTGTCGACGCAATAGCTTCGCCTATCAACAAACATGGATTACAACAAACGTTCGCTCGCACAGCATAAAAAATATCAGGGAAAGATCGAAGTCCGTTCTTTGGTCTCGATCAAGAATAAAGACGACCTCTCTCTTGCGTATACTCCCGGTGTGGCGGCGGTTTGTCTTGCTATCGCGAAAGATAAACGCATCGCGCGTACGCACACCCTGAAGGGCCGCACCGTAGCGGTGGTCTCCGACGGCTCTGCGATACTCGGTCTCGGGAATTTGGGGGCCCTTGCCGCACTGCCGGTCATGGAAGGGAAGGCCGCGCTATTCAAGACCTTTGCAGATGTTGATGCATTCCCGATCGTGCTCGACACGCAGGACACCGAGGAAATCATCGCGACAGTGAAGGCGATCGCCCCGACTTTTGGGGGTATCAATCTTGAGGATATTGCTGCGCCGCGCTGCTTTGAGATCGAAGAGCGTTTGAAACAAGCGCTCGATATTCCCGTTTTCCATGATGACCAGCATGGTACTGCTATCGTGGTTGCTGCCGCATTTCTGAACGCGCTGCGTGTAGTAAAGAAGGACATTCGTCGTGTCCGCATCGTCATAAATGGTGCCGGTGCCGCCGCGGTCGCCGTCTATCGCATGCTCGTACGGGCGGGAGTGATGCGCGGAAACATCATCATGCTTGATAGCAAGGGGATACTCCATGCCGATCGAGGCGGTATTCGCGGTTACAAACAAGCGATCGCACACGAGACAAATCGTGAGGGACGTCGTGGAGGGCTGGACGTGGCGATCGAAGGGGTCGATGTTTTTATCGGCGTATCCGCTCCCAATGTACTGACTTCTGCAATGGTTGAGACCATGGCGGATGTCCCCGTCGTTTTTGCCATGGCAAATCCTGATCCGGAGATTGCTTTTGAAGTTGCACAGAAGACCAAGATCGCGGTATTGGGCACCGGACGTTCCGACCATCCGAATCAGATCAATAATGTCCTTATCTTTCCGGGTATTTTTCGCGGTGCGCTTGATGTTGGTGCTCGGGAGATCACCGAAGATATGAAGCTTGCCGCGGCACTTGCGATCGCCAAGTTGGTCACCAAGAGTGAGCTTTCTGCAACATATATCATCCCAAAGCCGTTTGATAAACGTGTCGTGCTTGCGGTCGCAAATGCGGTCAAAAAGGCCTGGCGAGACGGAGGGCGCTGATCGCCCCGCTTCCTTCCGTTGTGTTATAATGCGCATATGCAGAATGAGGAATGGCAAAAAGTTGCACGACTTGCAGGGTATGTTTACATTCCGCTCGGCCTCTTCATTCTTTTTGTCTATCTCCTTATTCAGTATCAGTCGCTGAAGATCGAACGGGCAACAATCAAGAATGTGCAGGAAACCATTGCGACAACGACGGAGTACCATATCGCTCCTGAAAATTAAACTATTTACCCGATACATCATACAACGATCATGGTCATACTTATCGCATTGGCAACATTTGTTTCAAAGTTTCTTGGTGGATTGTTCGCACTCCATTTTAAGGACAAGCTGCATCTCGTGCTCGGATTCAGCGCCGGAGCGGTCATCGGCGTTGCGTTCTTTGACCTCATGCCCGAGGCAGTAGAACTTGGAGGGGCATTCTACGAACCTTCCACGATCTTGCAATTTACCGCGATTGGTTTTTTGTGCTATTTGATACTCGATCGTCTCGTCTTTTATCGTACACATCAGGGCGGGCATGAGGAATCAGACAATGTCCACGAAGCCCATGCAAGCCGCGGAATATTGGGGGCCAGCAGCTTCACGCTCCATAGTTTTTTGGACGGCATCATCATGGGTCTCGCATTCCAGGTGTCGCCATCGGTGGGATTTATTGTTGCCATTGCGATCTTCGTTCACGGTTTTTCTGACGGCATCAACACCATCAATATGGTGTTGAAGAATGCGGGGGGTGCGCGTTTTGCGTTCAAATGGCTCCTTGCGGTCGCGCTTGCTCCGGTCCTCGGTGCTTTCTGCACGTTTTTCTTCACGCTCCCAGGTGAAGTCCTCGCACTCATGCTGGCAAGCTTTTCCGGATTCTTCCTTTATATCGGTGCGACAGACCTCATTCCTGAGAGTCATCATGCGCACCCCAAGTTCATCACGACGGCGATGACAATCGTAGGTGTGGTTGTTATCTACGGTACGGTGTGGCTCACGAGGGGATAATATCCTTATATCGTCGCTGCTCAGTACCGCTCGCTGTGTTTTTTTATTACGTTAGCTATAATGGTTACATGGAAATACCATCACCTGTCAATTTAGATAGTACCCAAACACCGATACAAGAAAAATGTCCGGAGAGAAAATGTTCTCTTTATGTGGGTATGTTCAGCGCCTCGTTCGTTAAAACATTCGGTGTGGGGATCGGACTAGCTGCACTTCTCCTTATTGTCGGGATGGTCTCTGACATGTCGGAGAAGAGTTCATGCAACGTTTCCGTCCGTGCGCTTCATGGTGAGCTTACTACATACCAGCTTGGCAGCGGCGATGAGACTGACTCACAGTCTCTCGTAAGCGAACTCGCTCGTGACGACGCGGATGACAGTATCAAGGGCATCATTTTGGATATTGATTCTCCCGGTGGATATCCGGTCGCAGGTGAAGAGGTTGCAAGCACCCTTTCGCGTCTTGTAAAACCGAATGTGGCCGTTATCAGGAGTATGGGGGCGTCAGCTGCGTACTGGGCAGCAACAGGAGCCGATCAGATATATGCATCAAAGAGTTCCGACGTGGGCAGTATCGGAGTCATTGTGACAGTCAGAAAAGAACAAAATGGAAGGCGTTGCATATAATGAGTTCACCACTGGGACATTCAAAAATCTCGGTACTCCGACGCGACCCGTGACAAAGGACGAAAAGGCCTTACTTGAGCGGGATATCAACGAGGTATTCGAGAATTTCATCACGGCAGTCTCTTTGGGGCGGCAGATGACGATCGAGCGGGTGCGCTCGCTCGCTGACGGTTCATCGATGACGGGAATTCGCGCAAAACAAGAGGGGCTGATCGATGCGATCGGTGGCATCGAAGAAGCGAGAATATACATTGAAAATAAGATCGGCGTCCCTGCCGTGCTCTGTGAGTTCGATACTGAGTCTTTCTTTTAAATCTGCGCAAGCGTGTCAGCATCGCCACTTCTTCGGCTTTGTGGCAAGCGCCATGTCTCCGGTCTAAGTGATCGTGATGTGAATGGCGCGTTTTGATTTTGCAAAAAAGTAACCGATGACGACGAAAGTGATGATCGGAGAAACATATTGAGGAACAGCAATGTGGAATCCGTCGGCGATCATCACGAGTCCAAGGAATAACAGGGAATACATCGCGCCATGCTTGAGGAAGATATATTTTTTGATGTTTTCGATATTCGCGATGGTGATCCATCGGACAACAAGTGCTCCGATGCCGTTTCCGATCAAAATGAGCGGCACTGAAAGTGTGAACGCGAACGCACCGAGGACGCCGTCGACGGAAAACGCAGAATCGATGAGTTGGAGATAGACGATCTTTGACATATCGCTGCGATTGTCGTTTTTGAGAGACCGCTCTGCACGTTCCGCATTTTCCTTGAAGCCGTTCACGATAAAGAATGCCGAGGAGCCGACAACGGCACCGAAGGCAAGAAAGGGGTTTTCATTCACGGAGTACCACACGATCGTTGCAAGAATGATAGAAATGGTCGCGTAGAACCATAGTCCGTTCTCGAGAAAGAATCGCTCGATGTGAAGGCCGAACTCCTTGGTTTCAAGGAATAGCCAGTGCAGAAATAGAAAGAGTAAAAAAACACCGGCGCCCATAAGGAGGATGGGTGAAGAACGCTCAACAGCCTCTGCGACTGAGTTGTCGGAAGAGAATGTCGCAGTAAATGCACCCCAGAGCGATAGTCCCGGAATTGCGACCCATACGATAAAAAGAGGAAGAAGGCCGCGCACGAGAAAGACCGAATAGAACATTCCCCACGTGAGAAACCACTTCTTTGCCTTTGGTCCTACGGTGCCCAGCACTTCCGCATTGATGACCGCATTGTCGACGGAATTGATCGATTCGAAAACAACCAGTCCGGCAATGATAAGCAGTGCATTAAAGATTTCCATGATCGGCATTATACCTCATCGTCGGCTCCTCATACAAAGACACACGACGAATACAACTGGGGGTGAAGCAGAGTCATCCGGGTAATAAAAAACCCCCGATGAGGGGGTACCGAATTAAAGAACAGTTATTTCCAAATGTTTACTTCTTCAAGGAGCCATAGTCGATAGTGCTTTGTCCCGTTGCGGTTTCACGGATGACCTTCGTCGCCCCGTAAGAACCGTTCGTCGGGCCGCGGCACATGTGCACCACGTTTCCTTTCGTATCTACGAATTCTTCAGTCTTGCATGGAACACGTTCCGTGATGACCCGATCGGTCGGTATGGTGACGGTGAGTGCTAGGCGCGCTTTCATGAGTGCATCAGCAAGAGATTGCGCCTGTGCGACTGCGACAACTCGGGCTGCGGCAACTTGGTTCACCTGAGATTCCACCGGCAGTGTTGCCACCTTCGGTTGAATAGGGGGTATCACCATATCGATCGAGAAGGGTATCCCATTTGGATCCCGCTCGAGCACGATATATTGCTGCGACCACGTACCCGTCGGCATCGTTGTGCCGTTTTGGGACGACCAACTTGGGCCAACTCCAAGAAAGAGCGAGGTGATCTTGGCCAGGCTGGAAGATATCCCTCCAGCACTGCCTTCGCTCGTGACGCCGACATTGACGCCATAGCCGTGAGGCACCGGCACAATAACGACCTCCGTGAGCGTCGGACCTGACGCTGCCTCAAGTGCATCTCGTACCACCTGCATGCCTGCGCTCGGGATGAGCACTATTCCGTTCTTGCTTGAAAGTAGAACCGTACCGAGCCACTTTACCGTATCACTGAATCGGAAAGAGAACGTTGCGGAGAGGGCTTTTTGTCCCCCGAATGCGCTAGACTCTTTCTTGTGCCTTATGAACTGCGGACTCGGTGCGAATGTGACGGTGAAGTTGTTTCCCTCTGTCGTTTGCTGGGTCAGCTGACCTTTGCCGGTGATGACAATGTCACCGAACTGCGAAGTGAGCTCAAGCAATCTGCTGTAGAGTACGTACGGTGGTGGTTGCTGCTGATTCAAGAGTTGAGGAGGCAGCGAGCCGGGTAGTCCGGGAAATCCGATCGTCGGTGACGGCTGTGTCCCCATGATGATGGTTGAGCTGTTGCTTACCGCCCCTGCTTCGTTTGCGATATCCGTGGTGGTCGTGTTGTCGCCGGCGAACGCACTCCCGGAAAGTAAGAGGAGCAGTGTGACGAGTTTCTTCATGAATTCTCCTTGTTCCATGCATGAGTTTCCTCATGCATGGACATTGTTAGTGGAAGGCGTTTACTTTTTTATGCGGCAACGATATCAGTTCAGAATATCTTCATGCGTATGGTGGTGCCGAGTTCCAACGGTAGCGTTGTACTCCGCATTCAGGTTGTGATGTGAATTGCCGAGTGCACTTCCGCCGTCGATCGCGTCATAACCATGGGCCTGAGTGAAGTTCGTTGAACTTCCGTGGGGACCATCGAGATTACCATTGGTCCTCATGTCGCCCCAAGCTTCTGTTCTTTCTGCGGTGTCTGCGACTGAACGGCTCGTCATGCTTCCGAAGTTGTGGACGGAGGGAGCATTTGCGCTGCCTTCACGCATCTCACCAAAGATGAGTTTTGTGGCGGACTGCGCATTAGTGCTTCCGTTTCCTTGCGCACCGGTATCCCCGTAGAAATTCGTCGTACCGTTCGGTGCAACGTGCGTTCCCTGCACGGTCGTCTGACCATAGGTCATGACGGTGTTGCCGGTGGCCGATGCGTGCGTTACGCCGCTCACGTCGACGGTCGATGTTGCACTCCCTTGATGGGAATTTCCGACAGAATGGTCGGAGGCCATTGCGGACAGTGCAACGGTGCAAAGGATCGCGATCGTGAGTTTGTTAAGTTTGTTCATGTAGCTCTTTCATTGAATGATGGGGATGGTTGAGTGGTGCGTGTGTTTATGCGATCTGGTAGGTCACATCCTTTCATTTTTGGGTTGAACAATTGAGCATCTCGTTTGTACGCCATGCTTCGTTATATATGTTCAGCGTGTTTTGGATCTCTCTCTGTGTTTGCAGGAAGTGTTTTCTTGGTCGCGCGGGGAAAATATCTCCGCATACCAGTTTCCTCCTCGACGCTCGCGAATAAGCCGATAGTCGCGCTCGCTCGTTTCATCTTTAAGGACGTAACAGCGTGCGGCGAGACCCGTGTCACTCATCTGTGCTTCTAGTACGTCGTGAAATACGACTCCTTCTGCAGTGAGCATGAGCGGCAGGCGGTCGCCCACCTCAAGTATCATTTCAACATACTGATCATCCTCTATCATTGCGAGAAGCGCACCCCGCACATGTGCGGGCGCCTCTTTGAACAGTTGTGCTATTGCATCGCGAGGTGTGATCTTGTTCGTGTTGAGTCCGTCAATGACGTGCGCCGGACCGAATTCGGTGACGACGACCTCACTCATGAAAAACAGCGGCAGGTCTGTTGCTTTGTCACGTTCAACGTATCCCGGGGTAGTCCCCGGTGGCGTGATGACCATTTGGGTCGTCATGCGGTTGTTCGTAACGGCACCAGTCTCTGTGGTGCTCGTGGCCTTTCGTCTCGGCGGTGTCTTCCGCGTGCGGTAGTGATACCCTTCCGTTGTCGGTGCTTCAATAATAAAGACCGCAACGTGTGCGGTCCCCGAATGAATGAAGTCGAGCATCTGTGCAATTTCTTGCGATACATTGATGATACGGCGGCCTTCCTGTTCAGGTCCGCGATCGTTCACACGTGCAGTGACGGATCTTCCGTTTTGCGAGTTCCGTATACATACGGTCGTTCCGAACGGGAGCGATGAGTGTGCCACGGTGTGTGCGTACATGTCGTAGGTCTCATTGTTCGCGGTTGTTTTGCCGTGAAAATGAGCTCCGTACCACGACGCGATTCCGTCCTCGGCATGCGTGCCGTTTGCTGCACAGGTGTTTGTCATCGGTGCTACCGTTTTCACCTTGGTCGTCATGACGAAGGGGAGAGCAAGTATCTGTCCGGGATAGATAAGGTCAGGGTTACTGATCTTATTTATTGCTGCAATAGCAAGGTAGTCGTTCGTTCCGAATTGGCGAGCAATCGTTGCGAGTCTGTCGCCACGTTTTACCGTGTACGCGACTTCGGTGCTCGCAGCCTCTTCCGCATGGGTCTCCCCGACGAGAAAGAGGGCAAGGGTCATCATCACGATGCACATTTTGGTGAACATGTTCATGTCTGTGCTCCTTTGAAGTAAATTGGCAATGAGCGTTGCGGTCACAAAAATAAGGCCCTTTCGGGTCTTAAGCGAGTGACTGCATATGTCTGGAAGGCATACTAAACCATCCTTGTCAGAATGTCAAATGTATGTCTATTTACTGCGCTTCTTCGGGTTCGGGGGTGGCCTCGATGAAGTTCATATTTGCCAGCCGCATTGCTTCCTCCATGCGCGGTTTCAGTCGATCCCCCAGTGATGATAGCGGAATGTGTACCTCTTGGCTCCCGCGTGCATATGGCGCCACCTGATAGGGGTTAAAGATGACGATAAGCCCATCGCTAACGATGGCAACATTCGCAAAATTCTCATTCGTGGGTGCGGTCCCAGGCAGCAGCATGTCGGCATATTCACTCGTGGGGACGTCGACGAACCGTCGCGTAAGTTCATCGCGCGTAAAGGATGAGAGAAAAGGGAATGCCTCCGTCGATGACGCAAAGAGGTCGCTTGTCGCAAGCTTCGTGCGCTCCTCGATATCATAATTTATGATCGTACTCTGGCTATTCGGGTGTGCGGAGCCTGCGATGTATTCCGAGCGGTCAAAGCGTATCGAAATGATGGTCGGAGAAAGCAGTTGCGGACTCCAGCGCATCGTGAGGTCGCTTGAGAAGCTGCTTGGGACTTCCGGTGAATACATTTCGACGATGTGTGTTCGAAAATCGCGGATCACTTGATCGGCGAACGTAAACAGTACCGCATTCACCTCATTTGCCAGTTCGGGGTGGTCCATGAGCGCGATCTTCGGAAAATGCACATTATATGCATAACGCTCTTTGGAGTTAGACTCTTTTTGTTCCGTGTCGCTCGCGAGCGGGACCTCGATGAATTTTTCAGAGGGAGGTATCGCTACACCGGCATCATTTTCGCCGCGCAGGGCGATAAACTTTTTATCAGGGACCATGAGGTAAGCCCCCAAGAGGAGCAGTATGATCAGTATAAAAAAAGCGAACGGACGTACGATGCTTTTCATCTGTTTATTGTATCAAGAATGTCGGGTGCCGTATCGTCGGGGCGTCGCTTGACGTATCACAGAGATATGACAGTCTGAACTGAGTCTCATTCTTTGAAAGGAGGCCTTCATGTATGCACGCATGTTTCTCCTCGCGTTGGGGTGGAGAACTCATGACCCTTATGAGCGGCAGTCCGCTCGGGCAGTCCGCTTGTATCTCATCTGGTTGTTGGTACCTGTTTCCATGTCACTACTTGCGTTCATGGGCGTCGGCTATGCGCTCACGAGGGATATCCGGTTCGCCGTTGCGCTTACTCTTTGCATAGTGTGTGCTGCGGTACTTGCTTCGCTTTTCGGGATATTGAGACAGCGAATGCCGAGAAAGATCGTGAAAACGCTTGTACCCCATGCCTTTCAGTCAGGGGTCGTCCGACGTCTTTCAAAAAAGTACGGCATCAAAAAGATGATCCCGGTCTTTATTGCAGACCTGAAAGAGCTGCAGGCATGTTATTTTACCTGCGCACCGACTCCAGTCATTCTCGTCGACAAGGTACTCGCGCGCAGATGCGATCATCGAAGCCTGAGCGGTATCGTTTGCCATGAGGTCGGTCATGCCGTGCTTCCGCTCGGTTTCGACTTCTTCTCGTTCGTGACGATATTTCAGGAGGCATTCATCGACAGATTGGTCTATCACGTGCAAGTGAAGCTGTTGAAAAGGAAGCTGCTCGTCGAACACTACAAGCAAATATTCGGATGGAGCAAGGAGCAAAGCGAGACGATCCTTCCTCCGCATTTGTGGATGCTGGTGTTTCGGGTCTGCTGGGTCTTCTCGTCATATCCGGGCCATCATCGCCGTGAATATGCATGTGATGCGATCTCGGCGCTTCTCCTTCGCGACGTAGTCCCGCTTATCGTTGGACTCGGGATAGCCATCAAGGGTGAAGCCGAGTCATTGAGTGATCTCTCGACTCATCCCTCGCTGCAAAAGCGTATCACCGCATTGCTCGCTATCAATGCTGCGGTCGCCAACACACACTGAAAAGTGTGTGTTTTTCATTCCGCAGAATAAAAAACAGCATCGTGAGATGCTGTGTGTGGTGGTTTGCGGAGAAAGGAATATATCAACGGAGCCAAGCCCCGCGCGCGTGATACCGAGGTCGTCCGCGACGCGTTTTGAGAGGTCAATAATCCGCTTGCCTGTATAGGGTCCGCGATCGGTCACGGTAGCCTCGACGCTTTGGCCATTTGCGCGGTTGGTGATACAGACATGCGTACCGAGTGGGAGCGTTTTGTGCGCTACGGTGTAACGCTCCATATCGTAACGCTTTCCGTTTGCCATCAGCTTTCCGTGAAAGCCCGGTCCATACCACGAGGCGATACCGCGCGCATACGGGCGGTCTCCACGGTCGCAGGAGGGTTCCGATTGCGTAACCAGCGTGACGATCGCGGACGATTGCGTCGGGGAGACATTCTTGGACCCGTCTTCCGGTGTGGCACCGAAGAGAGACCCAAAAATACCTGTGAGCATAAGGAATGCGAATACGAGAAAATGATAATTCAAAACGAATGACTCCGATAGCGATGAGCGAAAAAGAACGACGAACTCTTGAGAGTCTAGCAAGTGATACTTAGCATGTCAAGTATTCGTATACTAAGCATCTTCTGCACCGTCGCCGCATCATGATGCTCTTGCAATCCCACTTCACCTTGCGTATCATGGCCAGACCGATCACGCGCATGCGCGATCCTCATTATTTCATATGATCGAACTACGCAAAGAAACGAATGCACAGTATAAGCTGAAAGTCGGCCGCTCAAAGACGGGCTTGGGTCTCTATGCATTGGAGCCGATCCCAAAGGGGAAAAAGATCATCGAATATGTCGGCAAGATCATGACCGATGAATCCGACGACGACAAGAACAGTTTATATATTTTCAATATCAATAAGAAAGTCGACATTGACGGAGCGCCCCGCTTTAATATCGCACGTTATATCAACCATTCATGCCGACCAAATGCCGAAAGCGACACCTACAAGGATCATGTATGGATAAAGTCGAAGCGGAACATCATGCTCGGCGAAGAGATCACCTATGACTACGGCAAGGAGTACTGGAATGAATACATCAAGCCGAAGGGCTGCCGTTGTGAGAAGTGCACCGAAAAGAAGCTGAAACCCTTGTCCACCAAAGAAAAACGTCAGTAGTGCGAATTCAGCTCTGTTTCGCGGATGCCCCCTGCATATTCTTTTGCAGGGATTCTTTTTCCGTCAGGATCTGGTGAATAAGACTACGGTCATCCATCACCTGAAGGAATAGCTCTCCGCCTTCACGTGGGCCGGTCTTCTGGTGTCCGGCATTTTTGTCGATGCGCACGACATAGCGATCGACGTATTGCGTTAACGGGTCTTCTCCGAGGGCCGCTTCAACGTCTTCTTTTGTAAAAATGTGATCGTTGTTCGAATTGATGAGAATGATCTCGGGTCCTTTGCCTCCTTTTTGCTTCGACTTTTTTATGTGTTCCAGGATCGGTCGGATGTCGGTATCAGCGATCGCCGGAATATCTTTCCAGAAGGGGAATTGAATGAGTCCCTTTGCATATTTCCACATTGTCTCTAGGGATGGTGCTTCCATCTTTCGTTCATCCGCGACGCGATGAAGCAGTTCGCGCGTCGTGTCTTCACCGATCATTCCGGCCGGATTATCCAGCAAGAGCCGCTTGGCAAGTTGCGGGCGCATTCCCGAGAGTGCCGCCGCCACCGCACCCCCCTCCGAGTGTCCGATGATGTTTGCATCGGTGACCCCGAGATGTTCCAGAAGTTTCGCTACCGCTCCGGCCTTGTTGCGTATCGGGTCGGGAAGTGCACCCGCCCATGCGTTGAAGTAGTCAGTATCCTCGCTTTCCGGCAGAACGCCCTTGCTGGGGGCAACAAAGACCGTGCGCTTGCCGGAGAGAGCGAGGTCGATCATCTCGGTTTTATATGTTTCTTTTCCTGCGCCCAGTCCGCCAATGAAGACCGCCCATTCTGCATTGGCGTTCTCACCCGACTCGTTCTTGGGGTTCACCACCGCGTACTCCAAGACCTTCTTCCCCAATTGCAGCTGATGTGACTCGTCAAACTGCGCTTCGAGCGCTGACCCCCGCACGTCCTCTATGTGCTCTTTGATATCCTTCGACTGATCCATGATGAGCGTCTTATCGCTCTCCTTGGGAATATCGCTCGATATTTCTTCGAAGACCTGAATTTCTGCTTTGGTTCTCGCCGGAGCGATCGCGCTTGGTATGGCCTCCATCTGTCGCGGTCCCACCTCCGCCCCCGGAGTCTTTTCGATGTGTGCTTCGGTGTATTGTTCAGGATTGCTCATGTACTCTATTCAACAAGAAATCGTGCACATAGACAAGGCCATGACCGCCCGTTCGCATAAAGTGCACGCATCAGGGAACCCCTTTGCTTTTTGTGGGGTTTTTGTTATATTCTTCAGGTACGCTTCTCGGTGAAACGTACAAGGTATTCTTAGTTAGAATATTTTTATTCCGGTGTAGCTCAGTGGTAGAGCAGTGCGCTGTTAACGCATTGGTCGCAGGTTCGAATCCTGCCGCCGGAGCCAACAAATTTCGTGGAAAAGACCCGTATGGGGTCTTTTTCTTTTGTTGGCTCCGGGCGGAGGAAGCCATCTGCATGGCTTCCGAAAGGATTCGAAAAGCTTGGTGTTGTTTTGTCTTCAAAACCACCAAGGTGTACCGTCCATGTAATGGAAGAAACTCCTGCACCACAAGAGTACTTCATTTTTCTAAGACGGAGTACCATTAAGAAAAATTGGTCGCCGCCGGAGCCAGAGAATGACCACTATAAATAGTGGTCATTGTTGTGTGTGGAGGATTCAAACTTTCAGAATATTTGATATAATTTGATAGTTACTATTCTCAATTTTTTAATGACATGAAAAAATACATATCCATAGCTTTCATTATTGTTGTGGTTATTGGTGTTTTTTTATTTTTTCTTGGTAGTTCTACCAACAATAATCTCATTGGAGATAGCGTTAGGATGACCCGCTTACTCGTCAATGGGGTACCTTCGAGCGGTGGTTTTGTGAATGTGACTTATTTGGAAAGTGAGGAAAAATATCCTGTGATAAATATTGCGGTGGACTTAAACAAAGACGGTGTTATCAAGTCTTACGAGGTTGATGGGGGTATTCAGGAAGAATGGCTTGTCACGAATATGTATGCCCAAGTGGTTGGTGGGTCAAAAAATAATTACTCTATTTCTATAAAAGACACAAAACTTGATAGTAAAACTGACCTGCCGGTGTATGTAGTCTTAAGTGAAAATGAGATAAAAGACTGGTCTGGTGAAAAAGTTTCCGGAGGTATATATAAAGAAATTTTATTATCCAAAATAGATACAATGGATTATGGATCACTGTATGCTCCGGATCCGGAAGGTGAGCGGGCCGGTGGGTCACCATTGGGTTCTGTTCTGTCCAATAAGGTTTTTGCATATGATGCCGTTAATGAATACAGGACAGATGTTCCTGACATTGATCAGGGGTACAACGAGTGTGTCCCCACGTCCATCGCCAATTCACTTTTATGGTTAGCTGATAAATATAAGTTTCTCGATAAATTGCCAAAGGGGGGTGATAAAGATTTAATCGCTGAGCTTAAGAGTGACTTAAAATGGACAAAGTATGGTGTTTTGCATAAAGACATTGTTCCCGGAATAAAAACTTTTATTAAGAGACATAAACTCTTGTTGGAAGCGCATCAAATAGGAGAAATTAGAGACGACGAAATCATGGCTAAAATAGCGGGGGAGCTTAAAAGGGGACAGGATGTTGAGGGTTGGCTGGAATATCGAGGATATTTTAAAAATGATTCCTATCTGCGTAAGGGTGCTCACGTGGTTACGGTGGTTGGTGTTTGGACAAGTCCTCAAGGCACAAAATTTATCGGGTTAAATGATCCTCTGTCTCAAGGGGGTCATGCGACAGATATTTATGAACTCAGTGGAGTGCAGGTTCTCGATTATGCTTTTCAGGGTGATTATGAGACATATCTCATTTCCGCTTTTGCTGAGTCACCCATTTCTGAAGAGGAGGTTATGCCGTCTGTTACCATAGATAATTCAAGTATTAAATTAATAAAAGAAACTCATCCTTCCGGTGGAACCACGCGCACTTGTTTGGTCACATTGTCAGGAACAGCTACCGGACCGGAGTGCAGTTATGTAACGCTTCAGGGTGGCAAACCTGGCACTGGGTCTACGATGGATATGAATGGGGCGGAAAGTTGCCCAGATTGGTCATATTGGGGTACGAGTGGATTTTGTGTTCGTCATCTTAAGCAAAATAATACTACAGCATGGAGTGTTACTTTTGAGGCTTCTACGTATTGGGGTAAAACTGATTTAGATTTTAGTATAATGTTGGGGGCACCAAAACTGCCTCTCGAAGATCTTTATGGAGGAAATGTTTGTGCCTCAACTGAAACAGATCAAAAAATATACGATACAATATCTTTGGAGTGTAAGTAATGTATAGCGGATAGAATTCCTTGAAGAACCGGACCTATTTGAATAAAAGCAAAAGAAAAACACCGCGTTGAGGATGTTTTTCTTTTGTTGATGCTTCGTGCAGCGAGCGGAGCTCGCTGGCTGGAACCGAACACCGGAGTATAAATTTTCAGCAGAAAATATTACGAGGCGGTGCGCAGACCAAAATGTTGCGACGGCAATATTTTGCGTCGCAGGAGAAATTCCTGCCGCCGGAGTCTTTCTTACGGACTGCACCGTAACTTATCACGGTAGATAATGGAGACGAGAGCAAAGCTCAAAATAAGCAGAAGGAACCACGAACCGATCTTATGAAGTGAGACAAGGTGCCAGTACTCCAACTGATTTGGGTAGAGCCAAATGTGGGTAAGAGTACCGATATTTTCCGCTATCCAAACAAATAGCGCTGTCAAAAACACTGTTAATAGGAACGGCATAGTGCGCTTTTTGCGATAAACCTCAAAATGCACTTTGGTTTTGAAAAAGATAATAAATATATATATGAACAAGAGATAGCGGATGTCGTAAAAAAAGTGATGAGTGAAGAAATTAAGATATATGAGAGTTGCAAGGATCCACGTGTGGTAATAAGCCGGAAAATGTTCGTATTCGAGTTTGAGAAAGACGAAAGCACGCGAAATATAACTCCCTATGCTCGAATAAAGAAACCCTGAGAACAACGGTACCGAACCCAGCACGAAAATTGCGCTCCCAACGCCCGGATAGATCCATGATCCAATAGCGGGATGAGTTTTGAATAACTCCATACCGGTTGCCAATATATGAAAAAGAATGATAACAAAAAACTCTCTCCGATTTTCAAACCGAAATACGAGCGCACATATCTGAAAACCGACCGCCGCGAGAAAAATGAAATCGTATCGGCTTATCAATGGAACAGTAATAATTTCGGTCAGTAAAAATACCGAGAGCAAAAACACGCCAAAATAACTTGCTCGCAGGTTGGCAATGAAGAAATGCTGAAGCTCAATGAAATATGTTCGCCACATGTTCGTAGGGTGTTACTTAAATATAACTGATTCTTTTTAAAATAGGTTCTACGGCGCGGAGTCATGCAAAAAGTCCCCCTGCGGGGCTTTTTGTATGGCGACGGCAGTGAGACATCTGAATGTCTCGCAGGCAGGATTCGAAGCCCGATTGAGCATTTTCTGCCATTTTGAATGAGCAGAAAATCCAATCGGGGTACTGATCCAGTATGGGTCGAAATTCCTGCACCACAAGAGCACTTCATTTTTCTAAGACGGAGTACCGTTAAGAAAAATTGGTCGCCGCTGGAGCAGGCGACAGAATGTGGGAGTGACTCGCATGCGGTTAAAAGATTTCAGGAATACATAGTTTAACTTCAACTGGACGCTCAATGTTGACATACAAGACCAGGAGCTTTGGTCTGCTATCTAGACAATCGGGAGAAAAGCCATGGTGACCAAAGTTATCCTTTCGACGGCTGGAGTGGTTAAGGTTGAGAAGAGATTGAAATCAGAAGTGAATTCTGATGTCATCGCTCAATACAACTGTGTCGAAAAAGTGCCCACCATTTCGGTATATTGGGGGAAGTGTCTGATGGCACAAATTATACGACGCGAGAAAAAGATCTTATTTTTGGCAATCTCATTCCCTGTTTTGGACAATCAAACGCACGACATTCAGACTCGGTTGAATGCGGCGCTTGCGAAGATGGCCGAAGAAGTTGGTGCGGTTTTCCAGGGACCATCGTCATTCGTTATGTAGTGTCGAAACCACACTCTTCCACGTGAGAGTGTTTTTTTAACATTTTTTGCCATGCGGTTGCGCACATCGGACTCCTCTTGACCGGTGTTGTAATCGGGCGTATGACTATGGTGGAAGAACATCAACATAATAAAGGAGGGATGATGTCCTCACTACACGAGAACGTGCTTCGGCAGTTCAATAAAGCGTCCGACTTGATGGGGCTCGATGCCAACGTGCGCAAGTGTCTTGCGACGACCGAGAATGAGATCGTGATCCATTTTCACGTGAAGTTCGCGGATGGAAGGATCGAGGTGTTCACCGGCTATCGCGTCCAGCACAACAACACGCTCGGCCCATACAAGGGCGGGCTGCGTTACCACCCCAAGGTGGAGCTGGATGAAGTGCGCGCACTTGCAACATGGATGACGTGGAAGTCGGCGCTCGTCGACATTCCGTACGGCGGAGCAAAGGGCGGCATTCAGATTGACCCCGCGCAATATTCTCAGGACGAAATCCAGCGCATTACGCGCCGCTTCGCCCATGACCTCGCCCCATTTATCGGGCCTGAACGAGATATTCCCGCACCGGATGTGAACACAACCGCGCAGATGATGGCCTGGATCTACGACACGTACAAGGAAATGGGGCACGAGAATTGCCTCGGTGTCGTGACGGGCAAACCGCTCGTTGTCGGCGGTAGCGCCGGGCGCGAGAAGGCGACCGGTCAGGGTATCGTCTTTCTTATCGAAGAGTGGGCCAAGGACAACAAGCTCGATCTTGCGAAGTCGACGTACTTTCTGCAGGGATTCGGCAATGTCGGTTCGTGGGCTGCACGGATCATGAAACGATCCGGAGCGAAACTTCTCGCGGTCGAAGATGCCTCGGGTGCAATCGCCTGCAAGAAGGGGATCGATGCAGAGGCGCTTCGTACCTACGCCGACGGGAACAAGGGATTCATCAAGGGGTTCCCCGGCACGAAGGTGATCACGCATGAGGAATTCCTCGCCACCAAGGCGGACATCTTCATTCCCGCTGCAATGGAAAGTCAGATTACTGCCAAGACCGCACCGCTCCTTTCGGTCAAGCTTGTCGCGGAGGGCGCGAATGGTCCAACCGATACCGATGGCGACGCGATTCTTACCGAAAGGGGCATAGCACTGTTGCCGGACATTCTCTGCAATTCCGGCGGTGTCGTGGTGAGCTACTTCGAATGGCTGCAGAACAAGCACAGCGAATCGTGGGACCTCGAAGATGTCGACGCGAAGCTGAAGAAGAAGCTGCTCGCGGCGTACGGACGCGTGAAGGACACTGCTGCCAAGCACAAGACCGACTGGCGCACAGCGAGCTACATTGAAGCGCTGTCCCGCCTCGAAGATGCCTACAAGGCCAGGGGTTTCTTTCCCTGAGTGAGCACAGAACGCGGATCTACTCCGCGTTTTTTTATACCCGCATGTCGTTTTTTGCACGGTACGCCCAAACACAAGAAACTCCTGCGGCTGATAAAAACAGTAGTTAGTTACGAAGTAGAGAAAAAAAGACGCGGAGACTATTTCATCTCGCGCGTCTTTGTTGTTATGTGCCAGACAACGGTTACCCTTTCTTGTTGTCGGTTAAGAACATGTTTTTTTTGTTGATGAGGTGAACTGTTTACGTGTTTCCTTGAAGCCGGCAATATCTGCCAGCAATAACGACATTGCTTCCGCACGGGTGAAGCCCGCCGATTGAGAGGCATTGAGGGTCTTGAAACGCCGCTCGGCTTTCAGTTTGTTGCCTACCGCCATCTCCTCCTGGAGTGTCTGGTCTGCTGAGACGGTGTTAACTAATTTTAGGACGGCAACGGCGATGGGGGTGATGTCTCCTGCGGCCTTGGTGGCGACCAGGGGAATCGCATGAATCACCGGTCGATACTTGCCAACCACTCCTTCATACAGTTCGTTCACAAAAGCAGCAAGAACTTCCTTGCTGGCCCCACCCTCGGTGTTCAGCATGTCCAAGATGCCCGAGAGAACTGCCTCAACTTTTGTCTTGTTCATTTAAGCGCTCCTTGTGGTTGCGGTGCGAATTAGCACCTAGGTTGTTCCTACGAGTAATACTCGCAGAAAGATTTCATTTAAATCTACGTCCACGTCTAAGTATAAATAAAAAAATGAATTTGTCAAGTAAATTCTGTGTTGTTTTATTCGACTATTTCGGACCCTGCTGTCCCAACTAAACAGGTTTTAATGTAGTATCTATCTGAGTTCGCTTGAGTGATTCCCATTCGCGTCTTGCCCCACTCTTTGGGACTCATGTTGACCGACAATAACACGGGTGCTAGTCTGTTGCATAGACAACAGGGAGGAATGAAACGATGACGCAAGCTATGCTGTCGAAGGCGGGAGCGATCAAGGTCGAGACACGATTGAGATTAGAAGTGAGTCCGGAGATCACCGCAAGATATGACCGCAATGAAGGAGCACCCTCCATTTCAATATATTGGGGTGAGTTGTTGGTGGCGAGCATTCGGCGAAGTGAGAAAAAGATCTTCGTTTCTGCCGTCACATTTCCATTTCTGGATAGTCAGCTGTACGACAAGCAGACTCGGCTAAATGCCGTGCTCATGAAGGTGTCCGAAGAAGCCGGTGCGGTCTTCCAAGGACCATCATCATTCGCTATATAGAGTCAAAAGACACACCCTCCGACGTGAGGGTGTTTTTTCTTTGAGGAAGCTCTTTCCGTGGATGTCATGCGCGACACTCGCACCTAATATATCCCACTCCTTCATCAGGGCATTGTCATCTTGTGTTTTTTCTTCTAACTCGCTACTCTCGATAGAGGAAGTGTACGTTTTAAAACAGAAAGGCTGTCGATGTACAGAACATATTTGTGGTGGTTGTTTGCGCTCGCGATCGGCTTGTTCGGCGGGGAAGCCCTGTGCGCTCTTCCCGAGGGGGACAACG
>MHLM01000004.1:132255-134855 GCA_001821395.1 Candidatus Lloydbacteria bacterium RIFCSPHIGHO2_02_FULL_50_18
GTATGACGGACGATCTGCAGGATATTTATTCTGCTATTACACCGATATTTTCGCGCAGAACACCTCGTGGGCGGTCGGTGCGGACGGTGGGTGCAACCTTGATCCTAGGAGATACGACGTATTTCTTATGCGGGCCGACGCGGTCGCCGGCGTCGGAGCTCCGCTGTCTCCGTCGCTTGTGCAAGCTTCTCTTGCCCGGTTCATCATGGTTATTTTCCATGAGGATTTTCATGAGCAGGTCGACGGATATCCCTCGTTGGCGATCAATGAATCTGCGGCGACATTGATGGGCTTGCTTGCGGCACGAGAGTTTACGAAAGAAAAATTCGGTGTATTTTCGTTTGTTTACATTGCTCTTGAAAATGACTTGCAGCTTCATGTGCATGGGTCACTCTTACTTCGGGGCACGTACGCGGAACTCGGGGCGCTTTATATGAGGGTCCGCGATGGGTCGGTGACCGAGGATGATGGACAAAGAGAGAAGCAGCGTATCTTTGCGCGGCTTAAAGAAGCTTGTGCGGACATGCAGCTTGCGACGATCGCATCATGTCGCGACTCGACGAATAATGCGGAACTCGGATTCAACTATTCGTACGCAGCGTACTACCAGTCGTTCTTTGAACTTGCCACCAACTGTGGATGGGATGTGTACGCGATCGGGGCGCAGATCGTTCGGCTAGTGAAAGAGATCGGACGAGGGACAACGGGTGACCAGTTCATCGACCGGGTCAATGAACTGATGAGAAAGAGTGGGCGTACCTCGTGTGGTACGCTCTTTTTAATATGGAGAATTGGGACTACGGTGAGAAAATTTCGTATGAACGTGATAAAATTCCTCAATGAATGGATTTGAGACAGGCCCCGTGCCCCCGTTTGCACTCTTTCTCATTGGGATGATGCTTCAGGCGTTCTACCTCCTTTTTGGACGGTGGGAGAAGGGGGATCTCAGGATGATATTGTACTCATTTGCCGGCGGACTGCTCGGGATGATGCCTGGGGAGCACGAAACTGATTATGATCTCCCGCTTCATCTCTTTCTTTCATGTGTTACGGCATCGATCTTCTTCGTCTTTAATTTTAGGAAACGTTTACTTGTGCGCATCGACGGGCAGATGCTCATCGTCTGGAATTTGCTTTTCTTTGCTATTCTTGTGAATCATTATGGGCTCAATTGGTCCATTCTCGGAGCGGTCGCCATTTTTTCTCTCCCGACGCTCGTGAACGGGTTTTCGGATATCGACAGGAATTTCAAGTGGCAGGTATTCTTTTACGTCTGGTTCATTGTGATGGTCGTCGCGATCGGGTTTACCCACTTCAACCTTGCATCAATGGGGGTCTTCAACGGGAGCATCGGATCGACCGTATCGGCGCTCGAGCTGTTGTTTTCCGGTGCCGCATTCTTCTTTCTCGTTATCAATGCCTGGTATGTTCTGTATCTCGTTCCAATACCTCTTAATAAGCATCAGACCATGAGATCACGCATGTATGATGTACATGAACAACTCCATTTACTAGCTTCGGGATATATGTGGAACAAGGATGACATAAGGACAAACCTTATGCTCATCGTCGCACTGCCCGCTTTTTTTGTGTGTAATTATCTCTATCAGCTGGTGAGCGAGGAGATGCTGATCTCACTTTCGTTTGTTGTCATGGCATCGTTGAACAGAAAGACAGAACAGAGTAGTGACGAGGATTATGAGCAGGAGACGGACTGGAAGGATCGCAGCGAGGAGATTTCGATTTGGACTACCGAGCTCGTCAGTACAAAGGTGATGCATGGGGTAGGGGTATTTTGGGTCGTTGCGATGCTTGTCGCGATCGTTTTGTTTAACTTATCCTTCATCAGGTCAATGTAAATAGTATTGTCTTTTGAAAAAACCACCCCTTTGGGGTGGTTGTGTTGAGTTTCATCGATATCATTTGATGCGATAGCGAAGTATGGGACTGATATAGTGAATTGATAGATTTTCTTTTTTGCACATCGCGAAGAGTTCATCAACACGCTGCCCTCGGCTTTCTTTGTCCGGATGCGGGTGGTGCTCTCGGCAGCAGTTAATATCACGATACTTTGATCCGTTCGTCGGACCCTCGGGATCATTGACTGACGTAGAAATGATATAGTCTGCCATGTTCATGCAGTGGGCGCCGTTTACGACAACAAGGCATCGTGTTTCGAGTTGGACATTGGTCGCTCGACGATATGCCATTTTCCCCGCCCTGCACAAGAGCAGCCAGAAGATCCGGTGTACATTCCTCCATCTACCGTGGCAAAAGATAGCGATACCTGCGACAAAATAGGCAAGGCTGTATAATTCCCTGCTATCGAATATGAAGTGGCTGGCAAGTGCCAAGCCTAAACAGGTCACCGCAAGGACGTAGCGAGCGATTTTGAGCACCCCCTCTTTTTTCATGAAAAGACCTCGATATTTTTCTCCACTCAATCTATACCATTTCATGTGAGTGACAAGCCCCATCTCGATGGTCCTAAAAAGCCTCTCTCTGTTTGCGATAAAGACGCATTAGGGATACTTAAATTCTAACCTGAATTGCAACAAGGAATTATTGGCGCGCTGTCAATAAAACAACATACCCGTCGG
>MHLM01000005.1 GCA_001821395.1 Candidatus Lloydbacteria bacterium RIFCSPHIGHO2_02_FULL_50_18
TGCACCGTCGGGGATGGCGATGTTTCCGGCATCAGAAAGCTTTGCTTGGTAGTTGATCTGTTTGGGGAAGAGGGAGGAGTCGGCGATGGCGGTCTTTACATCCGTTACGAGCATTCCGATCAGCAAAAAAACCGCGATCGAGGCGCGCAATTTTACGACGAATCGGTTGGTGTGCAACAGAAACATTTGTTTTCCTCCAACATGAGTCTCCACTCAGTCAGATTTATTGATTCTATCAGACGGTTGAGCGATATTATGCGAAAATTAACAAAGGTGGGGATAAAAAAAGTAACAAAAAATCAATTTTACACATCAATGCATGCCACCTCTCAAAACATGCCCCATCTCATCGTATATGCCACCGTAACGAATGTATTTTCTCAATCCCAACCCCCCCCACGACAAAATTACGTAAAGCCTCCTAAAACCAAAGATGGGCAGGACGCTTTTTTTATTAAAAATCACAAAACATTTTTACTGTTTGCATAGAGTCTGTTGCTTCGTTTCACTGATGCATGAGATGATGTACTCATGATTAAAAAAATCTTTACCACTCATCACAAGAAGATCATCGTCGGTGCACCGATCGTTTTTTTAGTCATTGTGAGCGGAGGAGGGATGTTCGGTAGCGGAAATTATTTTTCATTCGCTTCAAATAATAAAAATTTTCCTATCGTCGGAGACATGCTGCCGGTCACATTAGCAATGAACGCCGACACCCCGATCAATGCGGTCGGAGGGACGGTAACATTTGATCCGGACATGCTCAATGTTACATCGTTGTCACGCGTCACCTCGTCCATCGACCTCTGGAGTGAAGAGCCTTCATATTCGAACACGGAAGGCACATTACATTTCTCCGGCGGACTTGTCGGAGAAAAAGCGTCACTCCCAATACACGGGACGATACTCACCATTAACTTCACCGTGCTCAAGCCGGGAAAGACCGTCATCACGATGAAAAACGGAGAGCTGCTCGCACACGATGGCGAGGGAACCAACGTCGCATTAGGATCAAACACACTTTCCCTATATACACGTGAAATGAAAAATGCTTCCCCTGATGTCAACGGGGACGGCGTACTCTCAGTGAGCGACGCAAACGCACTGTATCTAAAAACTTTTTTTACCTATGATCCGCAGTATGACCTGAACGGGGATGGGAGGGTGAGCTGGGCTGATGTACGACTCCTCATTTCCCTCTTCTAGCAAAGCTCATCAAGCAGTCTTTTTACGATAAAAGGTATTAAACCACAGGGCAAGCCCTGGGCTCGCGAAGTCTCGCGCGAGTCCGCGGCAGAGCCGTGGGGTATTGAACCTTTTTTAGCTCTCCTCGGCACCACGGAGAGTACTTCCATTTTTCTAAAGCAGGATACTGCTAAGAAAAATTGGTCTCTCGGAGATGAAAAAGAAGACTTTTTTATCTCACTCACACTACGTCGGCAATAAGACTTCTGCCGATCTTTAATGCACTTCGCCCGAAGCGATATTTGATCGCAACCCTGTAACCCCCCTGCCCACTCAGGCAGTACATCCGCGATAACTCGACCCATTCATAGCTACAATCGCGTAGGGGGGGCATGGACTTCGATATTCCTTGACCGAGGTTGCAACACTACTTGTCCGCGAGAACTTGATACCTCTTGACGCTCCGAAATTTCACGAGCAGTTGGCGTCGACTCATACGAAGTGACTGGCTCTTCGTCATCAATAAATTCACGCCCATCATCCGCACGCATTTTTCTGAACATAAAGAAACCAAGTGCGGCGATAAAAATAAGTCCAAGGATGCCAATCGGGATAAGCGGATGACGAGACATGAGGCCCCACAGTGAGGAGGACACGGTAACCCCGATGCGTTCACTTTCTTTCGATGTTGCACCTCGCGCATCGGTCGCGATTGCTACGACGCTATATGAGCCGGGTGAAAGCGTGAGTGCGCTTTCAAACTCACCCTTTCCCGTAGCGTCCATCACCGTATGCTCGATCGTTGGCGAGTCACCATTCCGCGAGATGGATATATCTACCGTAGCACCCGGGAGTGACTCGATGCTGAGCGCGAGCACTTCTCCCTCTTGCACGTTCGGATCTTTAAGAGAAAGACGTGGGGAAGAAAGAGAGATCACCTCGAAAGACAATTTCTGAGAAAGCATATTCCCCGCTTTGTCGTACACGAGCGCAGTCAATTCATGCGTTCCCGGTGACACGACATTATGATGGAACTCACCGTCCGAAAGGCTTTCCCAACGCTCTGAAACACCGCCGTCCAAAGCAAATTCATAGTGATCAATACCGGAGATCGTATCGGTCGCATTCACCATAATAGTGATATTCGGGTCGGAATTATCACTCCGCACGACCTCTTTCGCAGTAAAATTCTCCGGTAGCGTGCGATCGGTCTGAATCTGATATGAGGTCTCATAGGTCTCGCCTTCAGCAAGCACTGCCGAGACGTGCAAGAACCACACCCCATTCTCGAGATCGACGATCTCTTTCGTGTTGACGATAGGCGTGTAGGCGATACGTGCACGACCGTTCAACTTCTGATCGAAACCCAATCGCAATGAAGTGATCTCACCATCGAACTGAAATAAGAATGAGCTCGATGATGCGTTATACCATGCTGACTGGTTGGGATGCGTTGGCGAAGATACGATCACTGCGGGAGCAGAGGTTGCCGCTCCAAGCACCTCACCGGCTACGACTTCTTCCGACGCAGGTACAGAGACAACGGATAGATCACCAAGCTCCTTGGGATTGATTCGGTATTTTCCACTTGTGAAACCGGTGAGGATATTACCCCCGCTGCCTTCATGTATCGCAGATTCATTTTTAAAACTCATACGCATCTCCCCCACTCGGAGGGGGCGCGCATGAATAGTGAGCATCAACCCATCAGTAAGCGGGGTTGACGTAGCAAGCGTTCCGCCGAACAATATTTCGCCGATCTCTTCATTGATGGACGGCTCTTGTGTCCACGATGTCAAGAGCGATCCTTCGCGCGACACACTCGTTACGGTGACTTCTTTCGGATCATATTCAATGCTCGCCTCCACCCCTATCAACGGACATTCAGCAGAAGTAACAACAACGCGGAGAACAATATCATCGCCAACAACATACGTACCGACTTTCGGTGTGATATCGATCGTCGAGGCCGTAATCACCGGGCAGGCGGTCACAAGTGGAGCTGCGGGCTCCGGCATGATATCGGTCGTCGACGTCGCTGCAAATGAAGCAAGCGGCACAAGAAAAAACAGTACAATTATCGAGAGACGTATTCTTGGTAAAGCTCTGTTCATCATGAAAAGAAACGCAAATTTTATACATCGACTGAATCTGATACAGGACCCTCGCTCCTCATCTTGCGGCGACGAAGCCATATCCACACGAACGCAATCGCCAAAACCGTTCCTCCGATCAAAGACAACCAATAACGAACGATCACCATTGTATCGCGCGAAGAAGCCAGCGGAGCTTTTGCTCCATTTTGCGGAGGGAGAATCGCTTCAGAAATATTTCTCGCATGATCATATGCGCGCACTGTTACCCTACTCTTGAGCTCCTGATCGATGAGCACATACGGGCTTTTTGCCGTGACAAATAGGGCTTTCTCGTATTTCTTTCCGCGCACGAAACCGAATTGCTCCGGATCGTCCTCTGATACTTCATAGTGATCTACTCCACTTTGTTTGTCGACCGTTGAAAAGATAATGAAATATTTTCCCTGAAAAGTGTTCGCCTCTTTTGCCAGCTCTATGCGAAAAAGTTCAGGGGGTGTCGTATCTTCGAGTACAAGATCGATCCATTCATTTTTCATCCCAAGCGAATTGAGTTCACGGACATAGGCACCTGAAACAAGCGTGAGCGGCGCCTGTGTTCCGAATCCGTCATTCAAAAGCACTTTCGTCTCCGTGCCAAAGGTGACCGCAAGCGCTTCCGGACCCGACGCAGTCTTTCCCCCGATCATGTTTCCGGGAATGGTAAAAATGATCTTGGCGAGAATATTTGTCTTTCCCGGATCGCCCTGCACGCGACCACAATATCCGGCGGGAATCCCTCCATCGAATCGTACGACACCATTATCAAGATCGATCATCGGCTCCTCGGGCCAAAGCGTGAACAATGACTCCCCCTTTGAGATGGCGGATGCCTTCATCCAATCGGTCGGATAATTGACCACAATCGATGCTGCGTTCACGCATTCATCGTGGGCGGTATCGAGCCGCACCGTCAGCACAAACGTGTCACCGGGACCGAAATTACCATCCGGTGGATCGATCGAAAGTGTGGCAGCGTACGCAACGGGCAGAGCGAGGACCAAATAGCTCATGACTGACAAGAGAATGTGTGCTGATTTACTTTGCATGTTTTAATTCATTGAACTTCTCCATTGTACCCCCCTTCCATTCTAATTTCTATCCCTAAATCATTCTGCGACAGAATGATCGGGCGAACATTTTTTCCGCAAAAAATGTTTTAGCCTGTCCAATTAAAGAGTAAGATCGAGAAATCAGTGAGATTCACGGCACCGTCGACATTCAAATCTGCAATCGCATGAGCGGTCCCCCAATGAAAGAGCAGGATAGAAAAGTCGACCAAGTTCACTTTGCCATCACCATTTAAGTCCGCATTCCCGGGTGTTTGCACGTCGCGTGTACCGACATAAAAGTTCACTGCCTGGCTAAAACCGCTCTTCGCCTGAGCTCCGACTCCGAATTGTTCGAACATACCCTTGATCGCATGAAATGCCTCATTCTCAATTCCTGTTGTAGGTACCGTCGCGTTCCAAAGACCGGAAGCGGACGACGTTGCCGTGGCACGCGGACTTGTCTCTTTATCCATGAACAACGAAACTTTTGCATTAGGGGCGGTCGAACCAAGCGCATCAAGCAATTCATCCATGCTGATCTTTTTGGACTTCAAGTCGATCGTCGGAGGTAAGAAAACATTCGATACTGACGTGACCGCATTTTGTGTCACCTGAAATGTCGTCGTGAAAGTGATCGAGCGCACCCCCCTACCGTCGGTAGACCAAAAACCGAACGTGATAGGACCCGGCGTGACATTTGATGTCTCGTATGAAAAATCAGCGGCGGCATCAGTCTGAACGACACCGACGATACTGCCATCCTTGAGGATGTTTACCGACGTATTTGGATATGCTTTCCCCTCGAGAATAACGCGTGTTTGCGCATGCACGGGAACAGTTCCGTTAAAGACACCGCCGCCGCCGGAACCTCCCGATATGACCGGCGGAGGGGGGGGTGGTGCTGGAGGTGTTGACGTCGAAAGCGGAGGGGCTTCTTGTACGCAAGTCGCACTGCATAGGTCGCCACTCGTATTGTTCCCATCATCACACTGCTCAAGATACAGTGCCTGCAGGGCGTTATCTCCACAGTATGGGCCGTACCCTGAACACGTCGAATTACAGCGCCGCGCGGCAAAACTCGGCCCATAGGCTCCGTCGTTGAACAATCCATCGTCACATACCTCACCCGGGTTGAGTATCCCGTCATTGCAGATAGAGATCATGATCGTCGTCGTCGCTACCGCCGCAAGGAGACGAGCGGGAACAATGATCGAGAACAGTGCGGAAAAAAATAGGGTGGATACGAGCACGAGGTGAAGAGACTTCTCTCTATGTCCGTGTGCAGAAGCCCGCGAAATGAGTCGTTTGAGATGAAACATAGGTCCGAATCACCTTCTCCGAGAGAGGTCGACAACTCCACCCGAGGAAGCGGCGCTGCGAGGTCGTCTCGGCGACTCACTTTCTGGGGGGTCACGATGCCGAGCGTCATCATTGCTCGCGCGTTCTCTCCTCCGTCTTGGTTTTTTCATCCTAAAGAACATCACAAACATGATCAGCAATGCAAGCGTTCCTATCGGCAAAATGACAGAAAGTTGCTGTGAAAGTTTTAGCCCCTCAAACCCATATTCTTCATAACCGGTAATGGTCCCCCTCGGAAGAATGGAGAGCGCGAGTTCTCCCGCTTGAGCATTACGCGTTTCATCTTTTTCAATCGAATACTTGACGCGATACGCTCCGGGAGGAAGCCATGTCGGGAAATAGGCGACGACTTTCTTTGTGTCAAACGGGAGGACGGAATCGACGGTATTTGAATTTTCGGTGGTTTCAAGCAATTGCTGTCCGGACACGTCAAAGATCTGCAACGAGACCTTGTACGGTATCGCCGGAACATTGCCGATATTTTCAATGTACATTGCAAACTTCACCTTACCCGGAAAAGAGAGCCACCATTTTTGATGACCTTCCTCTGCCTCGAACAACTCAACACGGCGCACTGAGAAATCAAATATCTGATCCACTACCTTCAGCTGGACGTCGATCTGCGCACCGAGCGCAAGCGAAACACCGGTGGACTGACCCGCGGAGGAAGATGTACGGATACGAATGTTCCCGTTGTAACCGCCGAGTTTTGCATCATCGGGAACACGAACGGTCACATGGAGCTTCACCTGTGATTCGCCCTTTGGTAATACAAATTTAATTCCGCGATCAAAAGAGAACCAGGATTCAATAGCGGGAAGATTCAAAGCAAGTTCGGCGTTCAAGTCCTCAACGGGATCACTGCGTACAATGATGATCTCCTGCGTATATTCTGAACCGGGGCGTAATGTGTCGTTGTGCACGTATGGAGGAGTAATGCCAAAACCCGCGAATGCCGTATTCGCAAAAGCTCCGTAAAGAAGCATCGAACCCATTACAAAAAGTATCCCTCGTTTCATGGAAAATTGGGGCTCAAGCATTGTAACACATACAAAAAGCGAGTTTTTAGCGGGATAGGTAGACTGGGGACTAGCGGTGGATAAGATGGCGCTCGGGTTTTCTTCTTTTGAAAGGAACATCATCAATTTTTCCAGCAAAAATTGTGATTCTGCTCGGCAAGCCAGGCTTAGCCAGGGGCAAAGACCGAGCCCTGGCTCAGAAGCCTCCGCAAGTCCTTTCAAAAGAAGAAAAACCTCGCTTGGAAAAGGGCGAGTTCTGCGCTAGGGGCTCCGAAGCAACGAGTCTCTCTCGCTTAAAAAAATATGTGCTTCAACGCTGCTGGGGTACCGAAAGTATCTACTCACCTCGCTGAAGAGGAAAATGACGTATATTTCCGCATCCGAGGCGATTTCACAAAGCAAACACCCCTTTTAGAGAGAGATGGGGGGGGAACTGTGATACAAGAAAAGTATTTAGGTTACGGATATTCTTATAACTATACCACCAAGATTCCTATTACAAAGCCGGGTAGCACGTAAGGGAATTATAAAATTCTCTTAAATTTTGATGCGATACGAGGCGCAAGCAAACAGTATCGAGGAGGCGTACTCAGGATACGATTTGAGCTCCATGAGACGGTTGAATTAAGTGAGATGCTATTTGAACTCAAATACGCATATATTTTGGATGAGATGCAGTCAACGAAAAACAGCACGAATCATGTTCTATCAAGCGTTCACGTTAATTGGGATGCAATTTCGTGTTTTGCGCCCGAGCGATGCCGGAGAAGCTGTATGAGCTATACTGCTCCCCGACTCGTTTGGGTTGCAAAACGCGAAGTGTGCCAAATTGGGAAACTTAAAATTCTCGTTAATTTTGATGCGATACGAGGCGCAAACAAGCAGTACCGAGGAGACGTACTCATCGTACTTCTCCTCGGTCTGCGCAGTGCAGCAACGACGTAGCGCGCAAAATTAACGAGAATTTTTTACCAGTAGGTGCGATCGGAGGTAATACCTAAGATAGTATTTTGTCCCAAGTAGTCACCCGAAACAGTGATGGTGCCCGGTACCGCAATTCCCCAATGTGTCGTCTTGTATGCCTGAGTTGCGGTCGTTGTTGATTTTTCGATATGAACAGCAAACGTTGCTCCCGGGTTAGCGAGGAGTGAAACTGCTGATGCATACGCTATCGATGAGGTGGCATAGCGCTGATTTGCAACAACGATAGTATCTGTTGGTAGACCGGAACAAGCTGCGGGGTATCCAATACACATGTCTGCCCCATAGAGCGTCTCATCAAGACCAAGATTGCCTGCTGCGTACATGTCAGTACGATTGAGCGATGAGTTCCCTACGGTCCCTGAGTCATTGCCCGGCTGCAATCCACCGTATGCGATCGTCGTCGTTGAAACACTGTAAGCAAGGAAACTCGTGAGCTCGTTGCCACTTGATGCATCCACTAGGGAGCTGGTGGCAAAATTATTATCGGCGGCTTGCGCCGAAGCGAGCCAGTTTTGCGCCCAATAAGTAGGGTCGGTAGCAGGACCACCGGTTCCGTCGGTCGCGTCAGCTACATACCAGAGCGGGAATGTACAGTTCCAGATAACGTCAGAATCACCTGTTCCGAGGCAGGAAGCTGGACTTGCCGTGCACGTCACGTTCCAAGCGATACTCGTGGTTGCCGCAGCACCAGGGTAGCAGTTATTCGCATTATACCACTGAGACTTATCACAGAATGCGCTCGTGATACCGGAGCGATAGACATCGGTCAATCCGAAGACGATCTCATTCGTCGAGGATGCAGTCTGACAGCTGTTCTGGTCCGATACCGTATATTGGACACTAAAGCCCGGCGTTTGCGTTGCGATACCAGTAAGTATTAAATTTCCCGAGCCATCTGTATCAAGCAAACTAATAGAGGCAGCCGCGATCGTTGGTGTCATATTATTAACAATGAGCGAACGATTGGTCCCCTGCATTCCACCCAGGGCCGCGAGGCCACCATGGGCATCGATCACATAGCCATATGCGGCGAAGGTACCATCCGGGTCAGGATTTGGGAGGACAACCGTTGTCGTTGGTGTTGCAGTAGCGAACGGCGAAACTCCCCATGTGCCCCCCGCTCCGCATGCTGTACCCGTAAAGTCTGCTGCTTTGCAGACGAACAGTTCAACAGTGTCAGTATCCGCACCTTGATACGTATCGGGGTCAGATGATGTCGCGTACCAATTGACCGTGCCTCCGGGATTCGTCGGTGAGTCATTCACAAAGAGCGTAAAGGTCGGACGATGATTCACTACAAACGGTGATGATGTTGTCCCACTACCTGATTTCGGCGTTGGATTGCATGCAGCGTTGACGGCATTTCCGTCGCAGATATACGCATACCAATCGTTGAATTCTGCACTAAATTGGGAGCCCGTGCCTTCAGTGGTCGTTGTTGCAACGGTTGACGTTGCCCCCGACAGTGTCGATGCAGACCGTATCCAGCGATTACTGACACCTCCCCCGCATTCCGGAGCTCCGCCATTCACGGGAGTTGGCGCAGACAATGCCTTACAAATGAGCAGGTAATAGTTATCTCCTGATGAGTCAGTGACGTTGGCTCTCCATGTGACATTTTGCGATACATTTGTTGGTGTCGACGTAGATGAACCCGGAGCTTCCTGCGCATCCCCATACGGACTATTCCATTGCGGTGGCGTATTTAGCACGGTAACTGAGGTCGTCGCATTATTTGCTAGGGCAACATTCCCACGAGGCACGTCGATGACAACTCCAAGCATGATAAGGCACACTCCAAGCAATGTAGTGGCAATAGTGATCTTCCCTCCGATCGTTGTATGAGAGTTTTTGAGCGTCATAAAAACGTGTCTATATTATACAGGAGCAATGCAAGAAAGAATTCAAAGTTATACACAGTTTTGCATGTTTCGTAAGATCGAGATCGACATGCGAGCAAACAAAATGACGTCATCAAGGCGAATGGTGAACGAAAATACAGATACAACTGACAGGTAACCCCTGCTCAAGGAGCAGGAGCACAAGCATGAAATGACCCGATACTCGAAAAAATCACTACCAAGAATTGAGCGCTCTTAAAATCGTTGGGCTCAAAAAATAACGACAGGAGACTACTTATATCTGATAGCGTCAAGCGGGTTTAAGCTTGCAGCGCGTCTCGCCGGGAAAACTCCAGTAAGAAAACCGACGATCGCAGAAAATACGGCGATGAAGGTAAGGAAGGTCAAGGGGAACGAAAAGAGAGAGACGGATTTTCCGCCAAAATTCGATGCGGCGACGTTCATAATACTATTCAGCACAAACCCAATAGTCGCACCAAAAAGAATTCCCATGATCCCACCGAGAAAACCGACGATGACGGCTTCCGCAACAAAGAGGATCTGAATATCACCGGAAGACGCTCCGAGCGTACGCATGATACCGATCTCGGCAGTACGCTCCAAGAGCGTCACGGTCATGGTGTTGAACATACCGATAGCAGACACCGTGAGCGCGATGCCACCGAATACTGCGAGTACCGCCTGAATACCCTGGAAGATCTTGTTCGCCTGTTCGACCGTCTTTGAAAGTGCGGTCACGACATACCCCTTCTTCACGATCTCCGTTTGTGTGGGATCAAGAAAATCACTTTTTGTGATACGCACCTGTACTTTGTCGTATGTTTTTGTTTGAACATGATTCTGCAATTCCGAGAGTGGGATGATTGCGGCAATAAAATTTTCTTCGTTGGTGACCCCAACAACCTTATACGATTTATCGATGGCGACCTGCTCGGATTCATCAGTCCCCTCTTTCAATATGAACACACGAAAGTTCACCATTTTACCCAATGCATCTTTCGGCGTATTTATTGCAAAGAGTTTGAGCACCGCCTTGGTGAGAATCACTCCATCCTTATCTTTCGCCTCATTCCCCGCAAGGAAAAGATCTCCGGCAACAGCTGTCGCGCCAGAGTAACGAAAAAACGCTGGTTCTGCCCCCTGCAGGAAAGCATTACCCGAAAGTCCTTCAATGGTGATGAGCGCAGGAAAACTTGCAAGGGGTGTAACGTCCTTCACGTTAGGAAGTGCCGCAAATTCTTTTATGGAACGATCAGTAAGCTGAACCGCTTTCGACGGAGGATTATTGACCGAAAGCGAGAGCAATGTTTCGCCGAAGACGATCTGCTCGAGGATGATGTTCTGCAATCCGAAGCCGAGACCAACGAGGGTCACAACGGCACCCGTTCCGACGCCCATGCCGGCAATAGTAAGCCACGTACGAGCCGGATTCGTCTTAAACGCACGCGTCGACAGCATCGCAATATCTTGAAGTCTCATAGCTCACTCTATTATAGAAGAGAAGTGGACGAAGACCAAGTGTTCATACCTCATATCTAAGCTATCTCGCAGGAGCGACACGACCAATACCCTCCCCGACTCGTCTTGATCACAACAAAAAAGCGCATCGAATTTGAAAACCCTAGAGCAAGTCAAAGATTTGGGATGAAATGCACCACAGGAGTACTTCCAAATTTCAGTACTCGAAGACTCGATGAAATTTTAGGTCGCAGGCGTCAAGGAAGGCGCGTGCTATTTTTAAAACTCTCAGATTTGGATGAAATTCGGGTGCGGCGACTGTGCGGTGTCGGAGCGGATGTACTCATTGTACATTCGCCCGACCCGCGCAGGAAGCCAAGCCCGAAGTTCGCCAAATGTGTGAGTTTTAATGGTGGGCTTCGCCGGTGCGCGGAATGCCTAGTGCGATCAATTTCTCAATCAACCGCGAAACATCGAAAGACTGCTTCTTATTAAGCCCCACACCCCCCTCCTTCTGTGACAACCCTACCTGATCTGCAAATTCATCACGCTTAATGAACCCTCCAATACGCTGAGCGATCGCATCTTCAAAATGTTGTTTTCCTGTTGCGTCAAGACTGAGGTCAAATTGTCCTGCAACAAATTCTGCTATACGATTGATAAACTCCATATTGCGGATCTGTACTCCCTCGCCGGTTTTTGCGCGGCGAAAACGTTGGATGTCGAGGGCGTGCTCATTGATGCTCATGAGTTTTCCGGCCATCTCTGTTGCGCGAGCAACAGGAAGTCCGACTCCTCCCGTATCAAAATCAGCCATCAGCGAACGAAGATATGTTCCTCCCTCCATACGCCCTGAGATGACTGCCTCAGTAATCTTCTGAAGCCGCGTGATCTGATCGAAGGTTAACTCCTCGATGAGATAGTTGACGATACTTTTCACTTGAAGCTCGTTCGGTGAGTCATATGGATAAATACGCGCGATCTGTTCAATTTCGGTCACGATAGTCGTGCCCGGTGCAAGTTTCAATATTTGTCTTTTTTCCGGATTCGGAACGATGCGCTCGACGCGACCATCCGTCATATAAACAATGCGATGCGCGTACGGCAGGTACTTTGCGTCGTGCGTCACGAGGAGCACTGTTTTTTTGTCTTTTGCGTTGATCTCCGCCAATGTATCCATAACCTGAGCCGCAGTGATCGAGTCGAGATTACCGACCGGCTCATCAGCAATGAGGATCTGCGGATCGTTCACCAAAGACCGTGCCACTGACACACGCTGCTGCTGTCCACCAGAAAGAAGGGTTGGCCGCTTGTGAGCAACTTTATCGATCATGAATCGACGGCAAAGCTCCATCCCCCGGTCAAAGCGTTCACCCGGAGGCACGCCGTCAAAGATGAGCGGGAGTGCGACATTGTCGAGCACCGTGATCGATGGGATCAGATTGAATGACTGATACATGATACCCATCGTCTTTCGCTGAAAGTGGACCATCTGCATCGGAGAGAAATCATAGATGCTTTCACCGTTCACATACATCTTCCCCGCGGACGGCTCAAGAACTCCGAACATACAATAGAGCAGCGTCGATTTTCCACAACCGGACGGCCCAAAAAGAATGATATATTCCTGGTCAAAGATCTCCACCGTTGCTCCCTTGTTCGCCTTAAACTCATTCTCCTTCCCAAGGTTATACGTGATCTCGATCTTGTCTCCAAATATAATCGGCTTTCCCATAACTGACTCTATTATATAGGAGCGAGGCGATTATGGACAATGAGCTTTACGCGGTCAGTGAATGAGCATCGAGCGGGGGGCCGCCCGTTAACGGTTCGGCACTTTCCTGTTGAATAGTAAATTGTTACCATTGAACTATGAATAATGAACAACACACCGTGCTTATCGTCGAAGACGACCAGATACTGCTCCGCATGCTTGCGAATATGCTCAAGGAAAAAGGTCTCATTGTGCTCGAGGCAAAGAATGGACTGGAGGGTATGGCGCAGATAGGTGCAGCAATCCCCGACCTCATGCTGCTCGATATCGACATGCCACAAATGGACGGAATCGCGATGCTACGCAACCTTAAGGAAAACAATATCAAGGTCTCAACACTCATGCTCACCAATCTGACCAATAGCACCTAT
The DNA here is from genome assembly GCA_001821395.1 of Candidatus Lloydbacteria bacterium RIFCSPHIGHO2_02_FULL_50_18. Lineage (GTDB taxonomy): Bacteria > Patescibacteriota > Minisyncoccia > Phycocordibacterales > UBA6899 > MHLP01. Next base: position 13,200 of record MHLM01000005.1, read on the forward strand.
ATTGCCGATGCCGCAGAACTCGGTGTCAACGAGTTTCTCGTCAAATCAGACTGGGAAATAGACGACATCGTCACAAAGGTCGAAGAAAAACTTCTTCGTGCACACCACTCATGAATGACCCGAAAAAAAAATCTTTTTTACGCCGCGTACTCTTCGCAAACTGCGACGCACTAGGAGTGGGGATCTGGTCCTGTCCAAGTTTCATCTTTCTCATCATGGGAGCGGTGATCATTGTTACTATCCTGACAACCTATGTGATCGCGGAACAACACGCTGATCCGGAAGTCGTGATCGCCATCGTAACACTGCTCACTGTTTTTCTGCTCATCATCACTCAGGTACTCGTCAACGCATTTGAAAAGATCGTGCGCAGTAGGCAGGTTGAAGCGGCTCGCACGAAAGAAGTCGCCGAACTCAAGGATCAATTCCTCTATCTCGCTGTTCACGATCTCGCCTCAGCGGCAACAGCGGTAAAGTGGGGTCTCAAAATGCTTGAACGGAATCCGGATAAAACACAGACACCTTACGAGCAGGAAATTTTTAGCAGTATTCGTACGCGAAATGATCGACTCGTTACACTCGTTCATCAGATCGCCCTCATCACACAGATTGAGCACGGAGAGATCATGCTCCACACTGAGCCAGTCCTCCTTTCGGAGCTATTGAATGATGCGATAAAGAAGCAGCGGGGAGGAGATGCGCCTGAACGCGCCGCTTGTAATATCGATATCGCACCACAACTTCCGCTCTTCATCACCGACAGAGATTTCTTCAACGAAATAATTGATACGCTTCTTTATAATGCACGCATGCATGCTCCTCATGACGGATGCAACATAGCGATCTCCGCAAAAATTGAGGCCGATACGGTGCTCGTTGTCGCAGTGGAAAATAATGGTGAAGGAATACCCGCTGAACTCCAAGCGCATATCTTCGAAAAATTCTGGCGCAATGAAAAGACCGGGAAGATCGAGCGTGCCGGATTCGGACTCTATATTGCACAGTCCCTCGCTCGTCTCCTCGGCGGGGATATCACCTTCACCTCTGACCCCACCATCACCTGTTTCACCCTTCGCCTCCCCCTCACTCCCCCCGTAAATACCTAATTGCCCTAAAAACAAAAACCCACTGCAGCGCAGCGAGTTTTTGTTTTATTGCTTTTAAGAACTACAGAGCCGGAGTATTGGTGAAGTCGGAAGGCACGTCGTAAATTCGAATGCCCTGCGAGGCAAAATAAAAATATGCAAGGAAGCCTTGAAACGCCCAAATTTGAATGCAGTACAAGACGTCAAAGAATGATACCTCCCGAGACATACTCGGAGTACGACGAGCGGGGTTCATTCTGCAGACAACGAAATGCTGCGTCAAATTTGGACGTTTTATTTTCCGATGTTTTTGACCCATCCGAAGGTCCCCTGGAAGTTCTCAAGAATGATATCAATGATCGATTTCTCTTTATTCGGAGTGAATAAGACGAAGTTCTCTGATTTTGTTTTATTGCGTGCCTCATCACGACATTCAACCCAGAACTGATATACCGTTGACGGCAGGAACTCGACGACGACTGACACATGGTCAGTGCGCGGTTCCTTCTCTTCACCAAGTCCGCTCGGCTCGATCGCCGGGTTCAATCCTTCGCGATAAAAGAACTGACAATATGCCTGCTCGTCCGTTCCCCAGGAAACGATGGTCTGCACTTTCGCATCTGCGGAAGGAAACAGAGTTGATTCATTGGAAACCTTGGAGATGATGGGCGGAGCAATGTCCTTGATCGTCGTGAACGAGATCGGCGCTGATGTTACTTTGTCTCCGACGATATTCTCGGCCTTCACGATGGCCGTATAGCGAAGACCGAGCGAAAGTCCGGCGATCTTCAACTGATGCGATAGTGCAAAGACCGGTGAACCCGCGGACTTCGCCTCCTTCGTCTTTGTGTTCGTATATTCGACGGTCCCGGCGGCAGGAATCGAGGTGCGCCATGCAACGGTCGCGGAATCTGCCTCAACTTTAATGATGCGGAAATTCATGATTGACGGCAGCTGTGCCTTCGTAATGAATGTATCATCGCGAGACTCTCCCGTGAGCCCGAGGTCCGAATCAGAGACGACCTGAAAATGGTGGAGGGTTCCCGGGGAAAGCCCGTTCACGCGCACAGAATGTTCACGCGTTCGCTCACCGGCATCACCGGATTCTGTGCTATAGGCCTTATCCGTTCCGGGACGATAGTCGCTATCGCGCGCATAGCGCACTACCCCACCGGCGTCCTGATCGGTCGACCATGTCACTATCGCATAATCACTCCCCACTTCTTTCACCCCCGGACTTCCGATGATGCGTGGCGCTTCAAGTACCTTCTTTGCGACATCATCAATTTCCTCGGACACAGCCCGGAGCCCCTCCATGGACTTCAATTGACGAACGGAAGTGATGGCACGATCGACAATCACTCTTTCGTCTACGGGAATTTTCTCGAGTTCTTTTGCGCTCATGACACCCTTGGTCGTAATGGTGTAATCACCGGAAAGCGCCTGATTGCCCCCCTCGTCGGAAGAGCCAATACGCAAATGGTACATCGTTGACGGCTCGAGGCCTTCAAGAATAAGACGATGTGTTTTTTTATTCGGTATCGAGTCACGAATGACACCGTAGTCTTTTGTCAGACCAAAATTCACTTCCGAGTCCGCGTCCTCATCAGTATTCCACGTGATAACAGAAGTCGTTGCATTCAATGAAACAATCTCAATATTCGACAATCTTGGGGGGATCCCGTCACCGGAAACTTGAGCGAACAAAGAGGCAGGACCGAACAGGCCATACCCAATAGCACCTCCAACCAGAGAAAGGGATGCGAGGACTCCGAGTTTGTTCATGAAGCGCATGCTCTCTATAGTATATCGCAGAACCGATAGAAATGAATAGAAAAACGCCGAACTCATAAAAAGTTCGGCGTTCACTGTGCATATCCATTCCACGCTGCGCCGTCAATCAAATAGACGACCCAATTCTTTGAACGGTATTTTTATACCGACAAAGATAAGCCCCTGCCCGTTGGATACCGGAGGAATGACGATGCCATAGATGCCAAAATGTTTATATTGCTTCGAGAATGAAGGGAGGATAACGCTCCCTACCGCTCCATTTTGATAATTCGGATACCCGTCCACATACCCCATCGTGGCACCGACTCTCACCCCCCAAATTTCCCACGGATGATAATGTGCAAATGCATAGTTCGACCGCAGCCCAAAGCTATTCTTATAGAAGCCCGCGGAGATCGCGGTGTTTGAATTCAATTGATATTCAACACCGAGTCCGAGATTCACTTCATTGTGCGGTGAGTCATGGGGCATGTGATAACTAAAGCCACCCGTTTGCAGCTGCCACGTACCAACCGGTACACCCTGTGCGAATGCCGTCCCCGAACCAAGCACGATAGCACCGGCGCAGATCATTTTGATGAACATGGGATCTCTCCAATCAACGTTCTTTCTCTCTTATTTGTACGCGTGCTACCTAAAATGTCAATTACCTCACGGCCACGCGATGTCTCATCAATACTATTGAGCAAAGAAGTAATTTGTCCCCGAGTGTGTACTCGCTGCAGTACCAAGCGGTACGGCAAGCCCCCAATAGATATCACGGAAAAATGCACTCGTTGATGTTGGTTTAGTGATGGCAACCGGGAAATAGGTCGGACTCGATGAGGCGGACAGGATGTTGCATGTCGTACATGCACTATATGTGAACGTTGAAGTTGAATATTTTTGCTGACTGTAGGAAATAGAAGATGCACCTGCTGTCATAGGATCCCCACCAATACCGAGATTAAGAACGGTATTACCAGTGTTATTGACTGTCGTCGTTGCGTCGGAAGCACCAGTGTCGGCACCCACGACAACGGAACCAAAACTGATGGTCGAAGACGCGCTCATGGCCTGGAGCGTAAGCACCTCTTGCGAGGCCGACATCGTGTCATATGAACTTGAGGTGTCCCACACGGACAATATCGCCTGCCAATTATCCGCATTGAAATAACTCCCCGCATCCGTTGGATCAGCAAAGTATTTCATCGGTGCAGAACATGAAACCTCGCAACTATTTCCGGAGCAGCCATAGAGCGAGCATGATGATGTTCCGATCTGGTAACAATTATTGAGGTCTGCCGTACACGAACCTCCTCCTGCGACACTCGAACGATAGAAGGTCGATGATGCGGCAATAATATCAGCGTACCCGTTCAGGTCGGAGAGGGTTGCGGTTGCGCTGATCGTTGTCGTCGTACCTTCGGTGAGCGCGATATTGCTGTTCCCATTGAATGTCAGATCGGCGATAACAGGAGGATGGAGCACGGTCATTTCCGCGACTCTTGAATAGTTATCAAGCGGGGTGCCGGCATCGGTCGCACGGAAACAATACGCATTCTGCACTGCATATGCGGTCACCATTTGGAAGTTGTACTCAACCTCAGTGAACGATAATGCAGGGAGTGCCATCGGATTCGTCTGTATGGAGGCGTCTTTCATGATCTCGCCGTTCACGAACGTATGCAGCGCAGGAATCGAGAGTAACTGCGTGGTCGATGCTTTGTCGGTAAACTGTGTCGATGCCGCCATACATGCGGGACTCGTTCCGCACGAACCATTCGGAGTGACATCGATATAATTTCCTGTCGGTACCGATTCACAGTTCGGCGACGAAAGTTTTTCCGCTACCTGGAGTCGGAATTGTTTATTCGTGAGCGGAAGTCCGGAATTCCTGACCGTCATACGCAAGCGAATATTCTCGCCCGCAAGCTGGTTCACGAGCACGGTATTCTCTGCCGCCTTCCATGTTGCTCCTGAGTCCGCCTGCTCAAGACCAAAATCAACGCCGGGGGCGCTTGAAATATATTGTCGTGCAGCAGGGGTATCCCAACCGCTGTGTTGATACCAGAATGTGAAGCCAACTCCACCGGATGTATAAGTAGAATCAACCGCAGAAGTCGTCGCAAAAACTGCCCCAGTATCGTCGTACACCGTGACATTGATCTGGTTATTTGAAAGCCAGTCAATGGATGTTTCATACCAATGTAATCCATTTGGCCACGTAACGCTTGTGGTGCCAATTTCTGACGCGCTCCCACTGTGAGAATTGTATGCCACGTTTTTTGCAATGGCTACCTTATCTGCTCCGGCAGCCTCAAGACAGACAGCGTAATTTTGATGGGCGGTGATGGGCGACTGGATCGCGAACATGAAACATGGCTCATCAGAATTATCAGCTGTTATATTAATCTGCTGGAAAAATCGGAATGTCGTGTCGCGACCGACACCAGCCCCAACCTGGCCGATACCACTTGTATTCTGGGCGGTGGTATTTCCTGCCGAGGCAGAAAGTCCATAATTGCCCTCATGGTATATTGATGCGCTATTCGCGAATAGCGAAACATCTCCGGAATATTCAGAAAGGTTATTGTCCTCAAAGTCATCGAAGAATTTGAAGGTTGAGGTACCGCTTGACCCGGCCGCAACACTTGCGTTGCCGTAGTACATGAAGATATCGGTCACGGCAGAGCCGGTAAGCGTAGGGACCTTCACCCAAACGGTCGACGAGCCGCTTGTCACATAGGTTTCCACCCAATAAGGTATCGAGGTCGTACCGCCCGAGTCGGTAAAGCGCAGATCGTTGAAATTACTCTGCATGTCCGCATCATACGGCACATTCATCTTTACCTGCGCGTTCGTAACGGTCGACGCCGAATTATTCGTGATGCGGACCCGCTGACGTTTTGACCAGCTCTGGCTGTACCATTCGGTCGCAAGCGCTCCCTCCCCTCCGTCGTCATTGCGCCAACGATACGTCTTCTGGTCGGAGAACAGACAGGAACTATCAGACCAACGGATGGAGCCGCAGGCATCAATACCGTCGTTATCATACTTTTCACTTGCCATGTTCCCATGCTCATAGGTCCAGGTGATCGCATTCGTTGTCGTACCGATACGACTCACATTCGCACCGCCAATAGCGGTCGTCGTTGCAAAGCGCACCTGCGAATACTGCGCCGACGCGTTTTGATCAATGGTCGATGAAGCGATAGTGATCATACTCCCACCATTCGTCGCAAGCTCGAAATCGCCATTATTCATTCCCGTGATCGTTGTCGTCCCGGTCAAATTGAGCCCCGTCGCATCAAGATTCCTGAATTGGTAATAGTTCGCATTCAAGGTCGCGTCACTCACCGTAAGACCGTAACTTCCGCTCGCAATACGATCGACCGTTGTTGATGCGGCGGCGACACCCACCATTTGCAGCGATGAATTCGTGCTGAACACTGCGGTTGCTCCCGCACCAAAGCGCACGTTGACCTGTCGAGCGCTTCCGCCTAACGCAACGCCGTCAAAGTTGGTCGCATAGCTCCAGTAGTCCGTTCCCGAGACCCTGGCATATGCTCCATAGATATTGAGTGCACCTGAAACAGCACCATGGTTCTGCGAGTAGAGCGATGCGTTCGCGGGGATCTGATACGTTGTCGCGGACGAATTCCAGCTGCGAATATTGTTGTTTGCCGCTAATCGGAGTGTTCCGTATACATCACCACCCTGTGTCTTCGTGTTCATCGAATAGCTTGTACCCGAGTACAAGGAGAGCGTGGAGCCGGTCCATGCCGTTGCCCCGCCGCCCACGAGATTAGTGAAGATGCCGCCCACCGCAAGCGAAGAACCCGACGCTTGAGTGAAGTTTCCGCTAGTTAATGTGAACGCATTCGTTGCTGTTGCATTCGCCCCGAAGCTTACTGTTGCTCCGCCGGTACCAAGCACATTTACATTGTAAAGCGATGATGCGCCGAGTGCGACATTTTTTGTACCCGACGAAGGGTTAAAGGTGGCCGTCCCCGTACCCACAGATATCGTCCCGATCGCGATGAAGTTTCCTCCCGCGACAAAATTTGCGAACGGCAACGTCGTCGAACCCGAAGCGAATATCACATCCCCGGTCGCCGTTGCATTCGCATCCAAGAACGTAAAGTCTCCATTATTCCCGACCAGGAAGCCGCCGAGTGCGGAACCATTTGTGCGAACGATGCGCCCCGTGGATGTAGCAGTCATCTTGAGTGTTCCATTGCTCGATGTGAATATTCCTCCCTCATTGTCAAAATCAGTTCCGACCGCAAGCGTGCCGGTCGGCAGCACGGCCGTTCCCGATGTGATGAGTATTCCCGCCGTCGCCGTCGCATTCGTATCAAGGAAGGTCCAACCCCCACCCATGCCCCTGAACTCGAGTGCATTAAACGATGAACCGGATGCACGAATATTCTTTCCCGACGCTGTCGCAGTGAAACGCAGTGACCCTGAGTTATGCGCGAAGGTCCCACCGTTCGCATCGAACGATCCTCCGACGGCCATCAGCCAGGACGGAAGAATGACGTTACCTGCGGTTATGGAAATATTATTCGATGTCGTCGCCACTCCACTGATATTCCACCCTCCGGCGGCACCACTGAATGTGAGATCGTAGAACGTAAGCGATGATGATGCGGCAATGAACTTTCCCGTAGTCGTTGCATTGAAGATAAATGTCGAGTTGGCGGGAGCAACCGAGGCTCCTGACCGGGCTAAGAATTGTCCGGCTAACGTAGCTGTTTCAGTACCGGTCGAACTCCATGTCGACGTCGCGTAAAGCTCCACTGAACCATCGATCGCACCACCCGCGTTCCCATGTATCGTGACATTCCCATTTGGAGCGAAGGTCTTCCCTGTCCATACGATGAGTTTTGTATTCGCACGAACTAAAAGTGTGTTTGGTGCGCCAAGTGATGCGGTAAACGGAATATCCGTATCCTGATTTCCATCATAGATATCCATTGCGTTGATGGTTAGCGGACCTCCCTGCTCATGGCGAAGGATGACGCGATTGCGATACAAGTGCATATTGCTGATGTTCGTTGTCGGATCGTACGAGATATTTGCGGCGCTCGTCGTGCTATTCGTGTCGAGATAGAGCGTAAGCGTATCACCAGGATTAAAGACGACTGTTGAGATCGAGAACGCACCGGTCACAGCGTTACAGGCGGAGGCATACGAACCCGCACCCTGAACCTTGAGACGCACACTTTGTGTGACGCCGTTACACGTAGGACCGCCGATCGGCGTGTTCCCTTCATCGCTATACACATTTCCCGAAATGGTGATGCTGTTCGCGGAATCATCCCACACGATGTAGCCAGGATCTCCGCCCGGGTCGGAATCGTGCGATTCTCCCGCATAATTTCCAAGATCTGCGGGGGTACCGGCAAAACGCCAGATCGACGCAGTGATACCGGTCGCCTTCACATTGTAACCGGAAAGTACTCCTGTCGACGTGCTGAAATAATTCCGTGAAAAGATCTTAAGCGGATTTGCGTCGATCGTTCCGCCTGCGACGGTGATCATACTTCCTCCCGCAACCTGGAGGAGAAGGTCGGCATCATCAATCGCGTTCACCGTCGGAGTGCCGGTGAAATTGAGTCCATTCCCGTTGATACCACGTACATGCAAATAACGCATCGTGGTTGACCCGCCAGAAATATTCATTGCGTATGTCCCTGCCGATTGCACATCAAGCGTCGTTGACGCCGCCCCGGCACCGATGATCTCGAGTCCGCCGGTTCCTGAAACGGTCATCGTGGTCGCCGAAGCGAACCGCACATCAACCTGACGACTGCCCCCTCCCAGCTCGGTACCGTCAAAATCGTTCGCGTAACTCCAATAGTCTGTTCCTGACGAACGTGTATACGCTCCATATATATAGAGTGACCCTGTCGCGGCGGCATGATTCTGCGAATACAAGCTGCCAGTCGAATGAATAAGCGTCGTCGTCGCGACGGAGTTCCACATATTGATCGCGGTATTTGCACCGATATTGAGCGTGTCATATCGTTCCCCGCCTTGTGACTTTGAATTCAACCCCGATGGAGCACTTCCATTCATGTAGAGTGTTGCTCCGGTCCACGTCGTTGCGCTCCCCCCTACCGCATTCGTGAACACCCCCCGCACTTCGAGTGTCGTTCCCGAAGCCATCGTAAATTGCGAAAGTTCCGTGAGGGAGAAATTATTTGTTGCGGTCGCATTTCCCGTGATAGTCCACCCTCCCGACGCACTGTTGAAATTCACGTTGTAGAATGTTGACGATGCGGTGGTGACCAAATGCCCCGTCGTCGTTGCGACGAAATTGACCGTTCCGCCGGAATGGGTAAATATTCCCGCGTTCACCCAATCGCGCGATGCATTCAGTGCGGCGAGATCGGACGCAATGAACGTCGTTGTAGCGCGGATGAAGACATCCCCGAGCATGTTAAGTACGGGGTCATTCGTAGCAGCCGTCACCGTCGCAGTATTCACCCCGTCACCGAGCATAAAATCATTGTTCACCGTAAACGTACCGGACAGAAGCGTGTAAGTCGGGCCACCCGCCGCACTTGGTGCAAGGTACAGTCGATAGTATGGCGCGGGGGTGATATTTGTCGCGGTGACTCCGCTGTAACGGAAGGTGCTCGTCTGTGCATCGAATGTACCGCTTTGCACAAAAGGAGTACCGCCTCCGGTCAAATTCCATGTCGACGGAGTCCCGGCAAGCAACGTATGGTTACTTGCCACCGTCAAGATACCGGAAACATTCACCGTTGAAGATGCGGTCTTCGTCGTAGTGCCAACGCCTCCCGTGCCAAGGGTGAGATTTCCAAAACTCCAATCGGAAGTACCTCCAAATGTTCCTCCGTTCAGAAGTGTGAATGTTCCGCCCGTTAGCGCCACGGACCCGTTACCTGAGGCATTCGCTCCCGACACCGTGATCGGACTTGCACCGGATACTGTTCCTGCGGTGACGACGAAATTATTCCCGACATTCATCGTTTGATTCACTGACCAATTTCCGCCCGCTCCATTAAAGGTGGTATTCCAGAATGTTATTGGGGCGATCGCGGTGATCGCTTTTCCAGAGGTGGTTGCAGTGAAGGTGAATGTGGAAGAAGCCGCCGTAAATGTCGTGCCCGAATCGGCTGTCCACTTGCCTCCTACGGAGTGCGACTCGGCACCCTGTGCAGTAAAGACCGCGTTGTTGTCGATGTGGAATGAACCGTCCCAATTATTCCCCGAACCCCCGGAATTAAGCGTGATATTTCCGTCGGGAACGAACGTCTTCCCTGTCCAGATCCAGAACTCGGTTTCCGGACTGACCGTAAGGGTGTTGGGTGCACCAAGTGTGGCGACGAACGGAATATCCGTATCATTTCCTCCGTCGTACGCATTCATGCCCAAAATGTTCATCGGTGTCACATCTTCGTGACTTACGATCACACGATCCTGGTAGAGCTTGATGCCCGAGAGGTCTGCGGCAGCGGACTTCGTGACATAGACAGCGCGCCTCCCGCCATTCGTATCGAGATACACCGTCATCACCGTATCTCCCGTGAAGGTAACACCGGGAACCGTAAATGTCCCATTGGCAGAACTACACGCCGCGGCAAAATTCCCCAGTCCGTCTACTTTCACTCGAACATTTTGTGTAACATCATTACACGTTGGAGCACCCATCGGCGTTACCCCTGCATCCGAATATACCGTACCCGAAATTGAAATAACAAACATACTATCGTCCCACCTAATATACCCGGGATCCCCCGCAGGATCATTATCGAACCTCTCTCCTGCGATGTTCCCGTAATGCTGCTTGAAGCGGATGAATGAGGACGCAAGCGGAGAGCCTGACTCGGTGACATTGTACGCGGCGATCGCCGTCGTCGTCGCAAAGCGCATATTGAATATTTGCATTCCCGCATTTTGATCGACCGTGGTCGAAGCAATGGTCATCGCGCTCCCTCCCGCTTGCGCAACCTCAATGTCTCCAAATGAAAGCGCTGAGATGATCGTTGAACCGGCAAGCGAAAGACCTGCAGCATTCATATTTCGCATCTGGTAGTACGCAGCATTCAATGTTGTCGAATTGAGAGTGATCCCGTAACTCCCAGACGACTGACGGTCAACCGTCGTCGATGCTGTTGGGCTTCCGATCATTTCAAGCGTCGTGCCGGTCGCAAATGTTGCAGTCGCCCCGGAGGCAAACTTCACATTTACCTGACGCGCCAGACCGCCCAATGCTGCACCGTCAAAATCGATAGCGTGATCCCAATACTCAGTTGATGCGTTTCGTGTATACGCTCCCCAAATATCAAGCTCTCCGGGGACCGCATTGTGATCTTGTGAATAAAGACTGCCTATCGCGTCAATGGCATATGTTGTTGCGGATGAACCCCACATGCGAATATGCGTATTTGCTGCGACGGAAAGAGTCCCATAAGTATCCCCGCCTGCCGTCTTGGTGTTGAGCGAATACCCCGCACCGGAATAGAGCGAAAGGTTCGAGCCGGTCCACGTCGTCGCTGCACCGCTGACCTGATTGGTGAACGTGCCGCCGACTGCTAATGTTTTCCCCGAAGAAAGTGTAAAGCCTCCTGCCGTCTTTAAGATGAGATCATGCGTCGTAGTCGCGTTCCCCGACACCGTGAACGTTCCCGCACCATTCACCTTCGCATCATAGAAGAATGATGTGCCGGGATCGATGGTCTTTACCCCCGAGGCTGCGGTAAACGTGACAAGTCCGCCGGATGCAGTGAACAGACTTGAATTTGCGAATGAGCCGCCGATAGCGAATGTCCCCGTCGGAAGTGTGGTCGAGCCGGAAGTGAATGTCACGTCACCCGTCGAGGTTGCATTCGTATCAACAATCGTGAACCCTCCGGCTCCGGCGATCAGAAGATTTGCCAACGACGAACTGAGGAGTTTGATGGTCTTCCCCGCCCCGGCTGACGTCATCTTGAGCGTTCCGCTATTGGCGGAAAATGCACCGCTCTGATTAATGAAATCTCTCCCCACCGTCAGTGTTCCCGCCGGAAGGGTTGGCGTCCCTGCGGTGATCAAGATATCCTGCGTCACCGTTGCATTCGTGTCGGACATATTCCACGTACCACCCGAACCGGCGAAAACGAGATCGTTCCAGGATGAACCATTCGCTCTCACCGTCTTTCCGCTCGCAGTCGAGGTGAGTCGAACGACGCCGGAATTATTGAGAAATGCACCGGCGGTCGTGTTGAATGACCCCCCGACCGCAAGCGTTCCGGACGGAAGTGTCGTCGTTCCAAGTGCGGAGATAGTGAGATCGTTCGTAGTCGTCGCATTGGTGTTCTGCCAGATCCATGTGCCGCCGGCACCATTGAACGTCGTGTTATAGAAATTCGAAACACCCTGATTGATCGTCTTCCCGGGAGAGGTTGCGGCAAATGCGACCGTACCCGTCTGCGCAGTGAATGTTCCCAGATTATTCCAATTACCGAGCACGGTGAGTGTATTGGCGCCACCGGCATTGATCGTATCATTCGCACCGATGGTAACATCGGTTGCTTTCACATTACTTCCCAGGGTAATGGTCTTCACGGTTCCATCCACGACGACCGTACCAAGATCCTGCCCTGACGAGCTGTCAATCCACGTTCTCCCGAGCGCACCGGAGAATGTTGTCGTAGCCGCCCCCTTCACAAAGAGCGCACTTGCGCCGATGGTGAGGTTACCTTCGAGCGTAATGTCGTGAGCCCCCTGAGATGTTGTACCGAAACTCATCGCCACTGTTCCAACAGCAGTGAACGGTGAGGAGAGACTCCACGTCGCGGCGCTTCCGCTTTCACCAAAGGTGACGTTATAGAATGTTGAGGTTGCCGCACCCGTCGAATCGATCGTGCGCGCCCCACTTGTACCGTTGAAGATGATGGTTGAGGTATCCGATGTAAATCCACCGGCATTCTTCCACGATCCACTCACCTTTACCGTATTCGCATCTCCATAGAAATATGCGTCGGTGCGCATGTCCCAGGTATTTACCGTTTGTGGAGTTGATGTCGAAGGTCGGAAGGTGTTCGCATACACATCAATACTCGAATCAAGACATACACCCGTAACACAATTACTATAATCCCCTCCAGCGCCGACATCAAAGAAAATATCCTCATCCGCGGAAACAGAATTGTCGTAGCGCCCGATGTCCTGGAGTGTAACCGTCTGACCCGTCGTCGATGCGGAACCTATCGAGAGCCATCGCTCAGCCAATCGCATCCCGCCTGAGTCGCCGGGGCCAGTATAGCGTGCAACACTCACCGCCTCGTTTGTATCAGGAGCACCATCAATGAAAATTGTGAGGAGTCCCCCGGAAAAAATCGTCACGTTATCAATGAACCAATTTCCGCTCGCATCGATAACACCGGTCTTCCCGGTCTGTACCGCACCATTCACCGCAACGGCGACCGTTCCGCTTGTTATGTTCGTCGTCAAATCATGCTGTCGCGCGATACCTGAGATACGCACTCCGGCAGCCCACTTTACCGTCCAATCGTTCAAGAATGGACACGCTCCTGCAACACATTCGGCTGTGCCCTTAAGACGGATGACGTTGTATATATCTGAATTCAAGCTGAGAATAGATATGGGGGATGATGCAATACCGGTAGCGTTACCGGCGATCTCACTATCGGGAATGAGTGCCCACACTCCCGTTGTCTGATCCTGATATTCCACCTGCACCGTGAAGGTACTCCCGCCCGGTTTCGTTACATCCCAAAGTATCGAACTCCATGCCGGAGAAACGCCGTCATCAAAATCGATCGGCGTACCAACGATAGTTCCCGAAGTCGCAGGGTAACGTGCCGCCATATAAAACGGTTCACCATATGGAGTCGTGACGACCGAAGCGCTCGTCTCGATCGTCTGTGCATTCATCCAGCTTGTTCCCGACCACTCCGCATATTCATAATCGGTACCAACGTGGTCGAAGAACATCCCAAGTATCGTTCCCGACGCGGACGTTCTCGTGAGCTGATCGGTGAATGTTGTCGGGAGGACACCGAGGGCGGTCTGTGCACCCCACGCTGCTGTATTCCAAAATCGATAAAATGTCCCGCCTGTTTGACTATACGCATCAATGATGTAGCTCGCTCGTCCAGTTTTAGTTTCAAAAATACAATCCGTCGGTCTTCCCTCCTTTCCGGTTCCGATAGTTGTTTGTTCCACGTATGCGACCCATGCAGCCCCACTCCAGCGCACCACACCAACATCATTATCTTGATCTACGTAACACAGCACCATCTGATCATTTCCAACATTTCGTCGCAAATTTCCCCACTCAAAGTCGTCACCAATAGTCGTATTCGTGGTCCCACTCCATGCAGTGCCATTCCATGTTCTCCATGTAAAGTTTGAGTTATTTCCGTTGGAAGTGACGACCATGGCCTGATTTGCCGATTCTTCATATTCAACCGCCATGCCTTCGTGCGCAATCTCAGTCATGGAACCCTGCGTGACCGCGTTCCCCCATGTCGAGGTTGTCGCGTTCCAGACCTGCGCCTGATATTGGGAGCCAGTATTGCGGAATACGGCGATAATCTCATTCGTTTTCGGACTTGACGCCATACGTACCCATTCACAGTTTGATGTGAATGAGAGATTGATCGTCCCAGTCGTCACCCACGCCCCGCCGTCCCATATGCGATATGTCGCATCGGGAGAACTATCGCAATCAACCGCGAGTGCGCGACCCGAAAGCGTTTCAAAGGCCACATCAAATGACCGTCTCTGGAGTGACGGCGCATTGACGCCGAGTTCCATCAGATTCCCCCACGAGCCACTATCGTACACCTGGTAATTAACATCGTGGTCTGTCCCTAATGTTCCCAAGATATACTGATTCCCAAGTGCTGATGCCTTGAGGACGACCCAGTTAATGGCTGCACCAACAGAGAGCGCACTTCGTTCGCTTCTGAGCGTCGTTCCATCAAAAATGCGATAGCGTGGTGTTTGGATGATCCCCTCCCCGTAGGCCAGCATGACCTCGTCGGTGGTCGTTGCAACCGTCGAAGAACCATTTGCATACGACCGCATTGAGGACAGCGTGTCAGCCAAGAACTGGTCATTCGCAGTCTGAAACCACGTTGAAACCTGTACCGTCGTATCAACAGTAAGAGAG
>MHLM01000006.1 GCA_001821395.1 Candidatus Lloydbacteria bacterium RIFCSPHIGHO2_02_FULL_50_18
ACTCCTTGCAAGGTATTCGGAGCATGTTGCGTTTCAAGATAGAATTTAAGTGCACTCATCGCAGCCCTCATTTATTTGGCGATAGCAACAGTTCTACAATAATAAGTTTAGGATATTTGAATCTCATCCTCACTCATCACATAATCGATTTCGAATCCTGTGTGATGATTAATAACTGCACCCGCAGGAAGAATACCTGTTTTTCCCCTTATTCGTTCGCGTAATTTAACTATTTTAGTGACAGATGACGCACATATTCAACCTATTCAGTCAAAAACTTTCTATACCGAAAAGCGACCCTTATCGGTCGCCTCTTGAGTCTCTGCGTCGGGGGTGCCTATAGGGAGATCTCGGCTTACAGCCGCAGTACACCTTTGCGATTTATTCAGCATGAGAATGCTTCACAAATAACGCAAAGCTCTTCGATTCCCTATCGCAAGCAAAGCAGTTTGCTTGCTTAGTCACCCCTCAACGAAAAAACTCCCGGGAGGGAGTCTTTTCTTATTCGGGGTGCCAATCCAGTTGTGAACCATACCCGCGAGACGGTTGAGAGGTTTCTTGACCGATATCTCGAGATCGCACTAATGCAATGCGGTCTGGGTCTGATCGATACCTCTCTCCCTTCTACTCCCTCTCTGACTCCCCCTCCTACCTCTGACGATTCTCGACCCCAGTGAGACACCACAAGGGTTTCTTGTGTTTCGCGAATAGTTCGACAATTCAGGAGCCCTGCTCCTCGGTCGTGAACCAATTATGTAGGGTGAGGAGGCAGTTTATCAATTTTAATCACACACAATATGCAACTCTCTGAAGAGTCGGTTGATGAATTTAAGGAAATTTACAAGAAAAAGTACGGCAAAGAATTGGGTGATGCCGAGGCGCATGAATCCGCGAGAAAGCTTGCGGGGTTCTTCGAGCTACTCTACAAGTGCGCACAGGAAGACAGCGCGAAGAAGCGTCGACTGAAAAAAGAGCCTGGAGGGTTCCCCACTGACGGGAATCGCAACTGTCTTGTCTGTCATGCAATGATCACATCAGAAAATGGTTGGTACGATAAGTACGGTCAGAAATGTCTCAACTGCCAGCGCGCACTCAACACGGGTGCTGTTCCAACTTATGTCTTTATTAACCACGATAGTTTCTTCCTCCCTTGGCAGCTCAAGAGTAAGTTCGATCTCCCGCATGCAACTATGCGCAAATTATTGCGACAGGGAAAATTAACAGCGAGAGTTATCACCACCGAGAATGGAGGTGTTCACGAATACATTCTTCTCAAAAAAGAAAATCCTGCGCTTGTTGCTCTTGAGAAATGGAATCCGATGCGAAAGTCATATGATCGACATCGGGATAAGGTGCACCGACGAGAAATGCGTGAGGAACTAAAAAAATTAAAGGCGGGACTCTACGCTGAACACGCGAAGTGGAAAAAGAAGATCGAGAAACTGCGTACACGTTGATTGCGTACGCAGTCTCAAATCCTTCGAGTTGCAATTACCCGAAACGGTGCTCGACCTCTAATACAAGAGAGGGGTCTTTTCGATGATCCGCGATTTCGGCAACAACTTTCAATACATGCTCCTTGGTCAGATTGCCGATTTTCGCGTCTGCGACCCACTGGGAAATGTATCCACGAAATGCGGCATCCGCGCTGACTTCCTCGATCCACTCTTTGCCCCAGATGATATTTGGATTAGTGCTCATGTTCTTATCGATTAACTAATAATATCCTTATTTTACAAGAGTACATTTCGATCACGGGGGGATAGATTTCGGTGCGATTCCTCCGGGGACTGCTCCTCGGTCGTGAACTAAAATAGTACGACCCTCGAGGACATTGCTACTGCGTCACCGCATCACTCCCATGGTCACTCACTTGTGCATCAAACCACGCATGGATAGCACTAAGTGTTTCGGTGTCTGTAGTCTCAAAATCGATCTTTGCTCCGTTCTCAATCTCACTGTAGGTTACCTTCATCTTTGTATAATTTGTTTTCAAAACGGATATACCTGCCATGCTCTCTCCGTGTAACCCCGTTGGGTCGGAAAAATTACCCTGCGCAAAGTTCTGCGCTTCCATCTGTAAGTGCATACGTATGAGCGAGAGATCTTGTGTGTCTCCCGGGTCACGCACAACGACACTCTGTGTTCCCCCGTTTTCGGTCTTCTTAAAGATATGCTGCGTCTTATCAAGACTGAACGGCATCACATTCTGACCTTTTTCATGGATCATTTGCTGGCGTGATGCGGGTTGTCTATTCCCAAGGAGAACATAAGACACGGCAACTACTACAATAACCGATACGGCTCCAATGATGATTTTGTGTGTGTTTTGAATTTGCATGCTCACTGGAGATCTTTCTTTTTTTCCTCAAACTCCTTCTGGTCTATCTCCCCTTTGGCATACCGCTCTTTCAAAATATCAAGCGGAGATTTTTCGTGAGCATCACCACCATGGTTGTGTCCACATGCATGACCACCACCAAAACCTGATCTCACCAAGGAGACGATGCCCCAGATGACGAGGCCCCAAAAGATAATCATAAAGATCGGACCAAAACCGCCCATATATCCGTATCCAAAATCCATCATATGTTTGTGAATTAATTATTAATAGTCGCAGGAATGATCAAAACGTGACGACTTTATCCGAAGTCTCGATCATCTTGAGTAAGTCAGTCATCGTGGAAATGGGGCAGACTCCGCTCTCTTCTTTATTGCGAAGCTTCAGACACGTACCGCAAGCAAAGATCTCGCCCTTCAGTTCCTTAAACTCCGCTACCTTTACCGAGATGTCGAAATGTTCAGAATCTGCAATCGTATCGAGCTCGGATCCCTCGCTCATTAAAAAAACTTCCGCCTGATTGCCCGCTTTGAGCGCGGTGATTCCAAGGCGGAATGCATTCCACGCATGTTCAGGGTTATTCGATTGCAAGATGATGCCGAGTTTCATTTTCAAATTGTATCATAAATTAGCAGTGCGTGATTCCTTGGAGGTAATCCTTCAGGGAGTCGAACCAGATGTTACAAATGTTACACCCAAAGCCCCATTTTGGAGGCAATCTGAGCGAGCGTTTTTAAAAACGAAACGGCTATAAATATAGGTATTTGACGAAAAAAAGGGTTGATATAATGAGGGTATATGAATACACACAAAACGCCGCGATTCTCGGCACGTAAAAAGAACAAGGATCATATGACGCTTCTCCTTAGCTCGGAAGCGTTCCAGGCGGACGTCAAACTTCTCCGTGAGAGGTTCAACATCCATAAGGGTGGGAATACACAGGATGGTGCTCAACTCGCATGGCTCTCACTGAACGCACCCCAGATGTATGAGTACGTAAAGGCAGTGAGCGATCTCGCAAGAGCATACCAAGTACCGGGGAACTTCGGCCGTCACTTGAAGACATATATCGAAGAAGGGATCGTGAGTAATCCCGTGAATCGCTTTGATGTGATCCCTCCGAATCCCCTCAATCCCTCGCTCACGGTGCAGATGCATGCAAAGCTCACCCGTGACGAGAAGGAGGATACGCTTGCGGAGGTCGACCGAGTTGGCGAAGCACTCATGGCATATGGAACGATCAAGGATCTCCCCGACCTCCTTGAAAGCGAGCGCCTTTATGGCGAGTGCGAGCAATACAATACAAGCAAGGATCGTGAGTACATCCTCACAGTGAAAGAGCAGGATCCGCGCAATACCGATCGCCACTACGAGAACATGCGCGTCCTCCGCAAAAAGCGCAATGAGCGATTCGGAATAAAGTGAGGAGGGTTTTTCCCAAGTCGAGAAAATAAGGGTGAAACACTGAATATGCGGTCACACGATCGCATTATTCACTCATCTTTACCCTCTATGGCAAAGACGCAACTCACTTGGCAGACGGAGAAACGCAAGGTCGATGACCTCGTTCCCCACGCCAAGAACCCTCGCACCCTCTCTCCAAAGCAGAAGGAGGAAATCGAAGCGAGCATTACCAAGTTTAACCTCGTCGAGATCCCCGCGATCAACACCGACAATCTCGTCCTCGCCGGACACGTTCGCCTGAAGACCATGCAGGCACTCGGGCGCGGGCAGGAACTGATCGACGTGCGCGTCCCAAATCGCACGCTCACTGCAAAGGAGTGCGAAGAGTACCTTCTCCGTTCCAATAAGAACACCGGCTCATGGGATTATGAGCTACTCAGAGCATTCGATACCGAGTTTTTGCTCGACATCGGATTCGACGATACCGACCTTTCGAATATTTGGGACGATGTACTCTCACTCGAAGACGACGACTTCAATGAGACGAAAGAGCTCGAGAAAGCCAAGAAAACCACCATCAAGGTCGGTGACTGCTTTCAGCTCGGTGATCACTCCCTCATATGCGGTGACAGCACCGACGAAGCGGTCGTGAAAGACTTGGTCGGAGGCTTCCGCATCGACACCATCTATTCGGATAGCCCGTACAACATCGACCTGAACTATGACAAGGGCGTAGGCAACAAGCAGTCATACGGTGGAGATGTCGACGACAACAAGTCTGATGCGGAGTTCAGGGCATTCACCGTGAAGACCCTTGCGAACGGACTCTCGGTCATCAAGAAGGACGCACATGTCTTCTGGTGGTGCGACCAGCGTTATGTCGGGATGATCCAATCGGTGTATCAGGAGGTTGGGATCAAGTACAAGCGCACCTGCTTGTGGATCAAGAACGGATTTTCGCCGACACCCAAGGTCGCCTTCAACAAGTGCTACGAGCCTTGTATCTATGGCACTATCGGCAAGCCCTATCTCTCCGACAAACAGCGCAAACTCCACGAGATACTCAACACCGATGTTGGCACGGGAAACGCCACGGTAGATGACATCAGTGACATGATCGACATATGGCTTGCAAAGCGTGTGAGTAGCGACGAGTACGAGCACCCCACCCAGAAGCCACTCACGCTCCACGAACGCCCACTCCTGCGCTGCACGAAGATTGGCGATAATGTCCTCGACCTCTTCGGGGGAAGTGGTTCGACGCTTCTCGCTTGTGAACAACTGGGGCGCAAGGCCTTCCTCGTCGAACTGAGCCCCATCTTTTGTCAGCTCATCATCAACCGCTATGAAAAATTCACCGGAGACAAAGCAATCAAGCTCAATTAAGACGGGAGATGTGATCGCGCTCGGTGATCACATCCTGATCTGTGGAGATGCGACAAAGGTTGACCTCGCGAGCATTGTGAAAGGCAGAGTCCACCTTGTCCTCACCGACCCGCCGTATGCGATCGACTACGTGGCGAGCAAGCGCAACATCGTCGGCGTGTCGAAGGACAAGGATATTGCGAACGATGGCTTCATGAGTGATGCAGAGTATGTGACATTCACGAAGGGGTGGCTCACGCCAGTACTCCCCCTCCTTGAGAAGAAGAACAGCATCTACGTCTTCAACTCGGACAAGATGATCTTCGCTCTGAGGCAGGCATTCGTGGAGCTCAGGCTCAAGGTGGCACAGCTCATCATTTGGGTGAAGGATCGCGCCATCGTCGGGAGACTCGACTACCTCCCACAACATGAGCTCATCCTCTATGGATGGCACGGGACCCACGACTTCAAGCGCGGGAAGGACAAGTCAGTCATGTTCGTGCCGAAGCCATCACGCAGTACGCTTCACCCCACCATGAAGCCGATCCCTCTCCTCCGCAAACTCATCTTGAACAGTACCGATGTGGGTGACGTGGTCTATGACCCGTTCGGAGGGAGCGGATCGACGCTCATCGCCTGCGAACACACGAAGCGCAGATGCGTCATGGTGGAGATGGATCCCGAGTACTGCGCAACGATCGTTCGTCGCTACGAGCAGTTGATTAACCGCGAAGACAATGGCAAGCAAGCACCCCACAGTACTGGAAAAGCGAATTGATGCCCAAAAGGAAAAGGTTATCGAGTTCCTTGCTGAATCCGGCAACATCAGCTTCGCATGCAAGCGAGGGGGTATCAGTCGCGAGACATACTACCGATGGAGGGACGATGCGAGGTTTGCGGCAAAGGCTGACAGTGCCATTCAGTCGGGCAAGACCTTCGTGAACGACCTTGCCCACACCCAGCTCATCCGCAAGATCCAAGAGGGTGACATGCAAGCGATACGCTTCCATCTCGTGAACTGCCATGACGACTATCGCCCGAAGCTGCCCGAGCGCATCGAGCGCGTGGTGCCGATCACTGCGGTGGAGATCATTCAGGCGAGCCATGACTGCAAGAAAGAGGTTAACGCCGAGTAGTCGCCTCCATAATCTTCTCCGCGATCTGTTTCCAATCATTATTCGATACTCCGTGTGCCACCGAGTGAGGGACGACTGCATATACTGTGTGGTCGTCTTTTGCTACATAGAGTTTCTTGGGAATTGTTTCGTGAAATGGTGCATCAGTGATCTCTCTCCAGTCTTCGAGATAGACCATGGAGTAACAGATGACGACTTTGGGTTTGTGTTTTTGGATGAGTTCACGGAGACGCTTAATGCGTTCGGGTTTGTACATCTTGAGGTACTCACGGCGAGATGACAGCCCCTCAATTCCCGATGATGCATACACCCAATCTTTTGCATGGAGCGAACGAGCAGGGAGCGGCATCAATTCGAGTAGCGCGTGATCATTGTTCTTTCTGCCAAAATGATTGATCTGGTATTCGCGGATATCTTCAAGTGATGGTTCTTTGCTTGTTTGGAAATAGCGTAGCAGATAGATCAGCTTGCGATAGGTTGCTTGTGTCGGCGCACCGTCCGTAAACCACGCCATGTGATCCGCATCACCGCCCATATCGTCGCAGATATCAAAGACTTCTCCGTTTGATGTTGCTTCGAAACGTTTGATGAGTTTGGGTATTGATCCGTCGCATCCTTCTTCCATTCCTACAAACCACACATCACTATCTAATTCTCCATAACCCCAGAAATGTGCAATGCGTTCGTTGATCAGATGCCGAAAATTCCCTTCCGAAGAAAGTGTCGAGTTGTTCATATATTGCTCTAGCGGGTTGGCAAATATGCTCGCTACTCTTTATCGGTTGTTCCATCCTGATAGATGATCGTACCAGGAAGCCAGACGTACTTGAGATTTTCAAGATCGGTGTTGTTCAACTTGATATCGCTATCAATGAACTGGTTGTATTTGATGCTTGCAACCCACGCTTTGTCGGTGTGTGCAGCAATGGGAGTATCGTCGTATGCAATGCTCACGCGTTTGATCTCGTTCTTGAAGATGTCGTAGAAGATGATCATTCCCTCTACGCCGCGAACATCTTTTGCGGTTTTGTTGGAGAACTTAAAGCCAAGGGTGATGTAACTTTGAAATTGACCATCCTCGGCATTTGCGGGGTCAAACTTTTTCGAGGTGACCGTGAGGTCAACCTTTTCACGAAGTTTGTTCGGGGTGGCGATATCCGCAACGGGAGCTTTCTCCTCGATGGTGGTTTTTCCATCCATCATGCCCGTGATTCCTTTTAATCCTTCAGATAATGCATTGCGTATTTGATACGCTTTGTACTCCATACCGGAGAAAAATCCTATGATAAAAATAAGTGCCGCAAGAGCGGTCTTTACGATGTGCTGCTTGTTCATAATTTGCTCTAGCGGGGTTTAAAGCGGGGAGGTAAGCAAAAGGCTCCCAGCCATTGCGATGGTGCCTTTCGGCGACCACCCGTATCCCTTTCGAGACACGACCCGCTAGAGCGACTCTGACTGGGAGTCTTTTATTCTCTAGCGGGGATTTTCGACCATATCCTAAAGCGTGAGCCGTAGGGGTTAGGTCTCCTATTAAGTTGTACTTGGTATTGTACGGCATATAAAGAAACCGCTCAACCTTAGCTTAGATCAAGCGGTTTGCGAAGCAGAGTTACCAACAGCAATTAATCAACCAGTTGGTAAAAACAGTTAGTTAATTGGCGAATTAATTCTGGATAAATAGCGTCAAACGAGGAACCTTCTGGAATACCCAGCCGCTGACATACTGATACTAAGGCTTCAAATTTTTTCTCGTCACTTACGGCATGGAGAAGATTTACCCGAAGATCGTACAGAACAAATAATGGGGAAACTATTTTGTGGACGTCCTTTTTAGGAAACTTCAGGCTAAACAGTAGTTCAATCCTCTTTAGTCCACCCAAATTTTTGGGGTCACCACCCAGCTTAATTATGATTGCCCCAAGATTGCTGACATCCAAAGATTCAATATTTATCTTATTCAAAAGATCCACGATATCCTTTTGCTCCTTTTCCGTATGAAGGACCGGTGGATTAAGTTTGGAGATGGATTGAATGGTCTCGTTTGTTAAATGACTCACCTCAAGTCCAAACTCTTTTGTACAAAACTCTAGGAATACAGACCGAGCATTAATTAACTTATCTTCAGGTGTATAGTCAGTAAATTTAACTTCAATCTGGCCATCATAGAACTCACTTCCAATGTCGTGGTCAGACTCAATATTTTCTGAACGCAGATAGTATTGCTCAGACTCATCTAGCGTGGCCATGTCACCAAGCCACATTATTACTTTTCCAGACTTGTTTACACCAAAAGATATATCGAAATCCTTTCCGCTGTAAATACTCCCATAGGTTTTTGAAGCAAATCGCACTCTATAATCGGAATGGTTCTGGAATTTGAGCAGCACAGATTTTTTAAAAAATACAGGAGTTAAAAACCCAGAATTGTGATCTCTTTGCAGTCCAGGTATATAATAGTAATCATCCGCATCATAAATAAATTTAACTTTTGTAAATCCAAGGTCCTCAACTATCTTCCTTCGATTACTGAAAATAGTATCCCGGTGTTCCTCAAGCGCCTTTTGGTGTAAATGAATGATCACAAATCTACTGTGATCAGGAAAATATTTTAAATCACATGATCCACAAAATAGATACGGTAGGGCTTGAATTGATATATTTATTCCTGACACCAGTTCGTTGAAATCGAAATATTTCAAAACCATCGACTGTCCGCAATTTTCACAATATATACGCTGAACTTTTCCATCTTCGGGAAAGATATCCTTTATATCCATAGACTAGTAATACTGCCTTATGTACTCATATGCTTTATCAAACAAAATATTATCTTTATGTAAGGCGTATTTATAGAGCGTCTTGCGAAGTGCCTGCTTGATCTCTCTCTCACCTGCTGCGGTACTCTGCCAACCCGGGAATCGTACAACTTTAACGATTCCATCTATGTCATTCACTATGCGTTCTACTATTACAGGAGTTTGGTCAGTTTTGAGTTCAAGAAAAAGTTCGGAAAGAGCGGTCTTGGCACCATCTCTGCGTGTTTCTGTCTCAACTTCTTTTTCAGCCTGGACAGTTTCCTTCGCCAATTGAATAAGGTCTTTCAAAAACTCAATACTGTTAATTAGGCCCCGCTCAGCCTTATCCCTTAATTCCTCCAAGCGTTGACCAAGTGCGACAAAACGGGGGTCACCTTTGTGGCGAAGAAATCTCTTTGTAATCTCGATTTCAATTAGCTTAATTTTTTTCTTGTCAGTAGTGTGCATCAAATCCTCGATAACCTCTGCATCCAGAACTATTTCTTCGAGATGATCGTCAACTCCTTGGACGTGAATGTGTTCATGAATGAGTTTCATCGTCTGAGCACCAAGTGCATGCCAGAGAAGCCGACCTGTTTCTCCAGAGGGAGGGCGCACGGATTCATACACCTGCGATAACCATGTGTATTCATTCTGAAATTTATTCAATATCGGATCTGGAGACAATGCTTCCCATATTTTACTTAAAACCGAGTAGTCCGCAGCATAGGCATCTCGTTTCTCGTCGGTATTTAAACAATCCTGAGCTAGCAAAAGGCCTTCATAGCCCACCACAGATCGGTCGATGCCATGAAAATGACCGAGGCAAGTATTAACTGCTCCCTGAAGCTCATTTTTTAACTCGTTGAGATTTGTGATTACATACCGAACACTGGCATCGTCAAACTCGAGAGCTTTTGCAACATCATCGAATACGCCAAAATAATCCACGACTAATCCGTATGCCTTATCTTTATATACACGATTAGTGCGGCAAATGGCCTGTAGAAGGTTGTGATCTTTTAGCGCCTTGTCGAGATACATACACTGGAGAATCGGCGCATCAAACCCTGTAAGTAATTTAGCAGTAACGATCAAAAACTTAAGAGGATGCTCAGGATCCCGGAAGTTGTCGAGAAGTTTTTCCTGGTCTTCCTTGCTCATCTCATACTTCTGCTTAAGCATGGTGTCTGTTTCGCCCTTGCCGCCCGTTGAGATGACCACCGCACTTGCTTCCGGAGGTAAAATCTTATCAAGTTCTTGCTTATAGAGGTCACAGGCGTATCTGTCAGGAGTTACGATTTGGGCCTTAAAGCCCTGCGAATCAATTTTTTCTTGAAAATGTTTTACAACATCTTTAACGATTGTCTCAATGCGAGCAGGAGATTTAAGAAAAGCAGACATCTTTGCCGCTTCCTTTACCAAGCTCGTTCGATCGTCTTCTGAAAGATGTTCTGTCATCTGGTCGAATTCAGCATCAATCAAGTCTCTGTCAACGTGAACATTCAATAGGCGCGGTTCGAAGT
Source organism: Candidatus Lloydbacteria bacterium RIFCSPHIGHO2_02_FULL_50_18 (assembly GCA_001821395.1). Taxonomy (GTDB): domain Bacteria; phylum Patescibacteriota; class Minisyncoccia; order Phycocordibacterales; family UBA6899; genus MHLP01. Next base: position 10,568 of record MHLM01000006.1, read on the forward strand.
GCAGAGGGAGTGTTGCCTTGTCGCGAATTGAATCCTGAAAAGTATATCGGGTCATGTAACCCTGATCATCTTCTTCGGCACCAAATGCCCAGAACGTGTTTCTTTCTGTTTTGTTGATAGGGGTACCAGTCAGACCAAATAGGAATGCGTTCGGCAGGGCATCGCGCATTTTACGACCAAGATCACCCTCTTGTGTGCGATGAGCCTCATCTACCAAGACAATGATGTTTTCTCGTTCATTAAGCACGCCTCCAGCCTCAGCAAATTTAAAAATGGTAGTTATAATAATCTTTCTCGTATCCTTGTTTAAGAGATCGTGGAGTTCTGATCGTTTATCTGTTGACACAACATTTGGTATCTCTGTTGCGTTGAAAGTTCCTGTAATTTGAGTATCCAAATCGACTCGATCAACCACAACGAGAACGGTGGGGCTTTTTAATTCTTGAGATCGACGGAGCTTCTGCGCTGCAAATACCATCAATAGTGACTTACCAGATCCTTGAAAATGCCAAATGAGTCCCTTCTTCGGCCTACCCGCCTTTACGCGCTCAATGATCAGGTTTGCGCCCTCCATCTGTTGGTAGCGGGCTATTATTTTTATCCGCTGCTTTCGCTTGTCTGTCGCAAAGAGCGTGAAGTTTTGAAGCAAGTCCAAAACAACTCCTGGATCAAGTGCTCCGGAAATCGCTTGTTTAATTTCAGAAAGACCCGCAATGGCACCTTTTGAGTCACGCCAAGGCCCCCACAACTCGAGCGGCATACGAATTGAGCCGTAACGGAATGTTTTACCCTCGGTTGCAAACGAAAACACATTTGGAACAAATAGTTGCGGGATTGTATTTTCGTAATCGTCGTGAATATCGATCGCGCCGTCGAGCCAAGAAATAGAGGGGCGCACGGGTGTCTTAAATTCTCCCACGACGAGCGGAATTCCATTAACCAACATCACCAAATCGGGACGTTTCTCAGCCTTGCCTTGAACGGTGTACTGATTTGTGACAATGTATGTATTTTTCCCCAAGCTATCGAAATCAATAAAACTGATCGAAACGTGCTCATTATTTTCGCCAAACGGCATTGTCTTGTCACCACGGAGCCACGCAGAAAATTCTTCGTTCGCTCTAACGAGACCGGATGTTCCGACCGAGAGAAAGATCGCTCGTATTTTATATAAAACTTCGTCGGCTTTATTGGGGTCAGCTGCAATATCCGGATTAAGACGAATCAGAGCGTCTTTTAATAGCGACTCAACGATTGCATCTTTGGCTTCGCGCTTGAGTTGAGAGGAGGGAACGTATTGCCACTTCAAACCAGGGTGAAAAGCACTATCTGGGGCAAGATAGTTTGAATCCTGCATAAGCTCCGGGCTTATGCCGGTAAGTTCGTTCAAGATAAAGTGTTCGGTTGTATTTATTTCGTTAAATTTCATGTAATTACTTGAGTGAGGATTGCGTTTCGCATCGCCCTCGTTAGTTCGATAGAATTTTGCAACTGCTTCTTGATCTCCGTAAGTTGAGCAAGGTTCCTGAGAATATCTTTTTGCTTCTCGAGAGTAGGAACATAGATTTTATACTCGGAAACAATCTTATGAGATATGCGAGGCATCTTTGTCCCAAACCCCAGGGAAACAGCATAGTGAATGAAACCATCAGAGTGTAGGTGGTGGAGAACGTATTCAATGTCTATATCAGGCGTTGCATCATACACAAGCAATTCCGTTGTACAGACTCCATCAAATGATGGAATAACAGCCTTATCCAAATTGGGGCGTAGCTTGCTATAGAGCAATTGCCCGCTTTTGAAGACGTTGCAAGAGGACTGTGATTGTTGAGCGTCGCCATAAGCATCTACATTAAACGACCCTGGTTCAATATGCTCCAAACCTAAGTATTTCTCAAGTTTGTGTGGCGGAGCACTCTTCATCTTTGAAAGTTTTAAACATTCGCCTAGTTTTTTCCTGTCTAGTTTATTCTTAGTGAGTTCAGCAAAAATTGTCTTGAGTGTCAAATTTATTTTGTCCGCCGCGATTCTGTATTTCTCTTCCAATTGATCTGACGCTATCAAAAGACCCAGTATTTTCTTCTGTACCTGACGGGGTGGCAGAAGAAATTTCTGTTGCGCAAGAATTTTCCATTTAATGGTCGGTGAAAGTGAGCCTTCAGAGATATCTATCGCCCGATTCATAAATGCGTCAGAATGCATAAAGAATGGAAGAAAATCTGGTTCAATATGGGATGAATCTGCGCGGACGACCATCGCATGTGCGGAGCAAATTCCATCAAACTCTGCTATGGAGGCTTTTCTCTGGTATGCACGCCGTTTCCCAAAGATTATGTCCCCTTTATATACACGAAGCTTGACGCCTTTTACATCAGACGGCACGCCGAATCGACGGATGTGAATAGAGTCGGAATCTAGATGTTCAAGACCAACATAAATATCGGCATCGGAACTGTTCGGGTCAACCCTTTCAGAGATATTCTTCGCTATATCACCAAACTTAGCCAACTCCCAATCGGAGCGGTTATGTTTAACGAAAATATTTTCAGCTTGTTTATTAAGAGTTTTCATATGTTTTTTTGTCTAACATCTCTAAGAGAGATCGGGATCCCCTTTTTAGGTCAGAACTATTCTGAGACCATTCCTCTACTACCACTCGGAGTCCTTTTTCTTTAATACCATTCCCTTGAGTAGATATGTAGAGCGGAATATTAAGATTTGCGTTATTGTTGAGGATATTTTGATTGTCGATCACTTTCGTAAAATTTGGTATATCAATAAATTCCTTAAATGCTGCATGAATTCTTTCAACATGTGGATCTTCAAGAAAAGAAAAAGCATTCTGCCGCGTTACTTCTTTAACAGCATTTATAAAAAGTACTCTACCTTTTCGTTCTTTAGGTTTGTCCCAACGGCAAACCAACAAGCAGGCCTCCATGGGTGAGTTGTAAAATAGATTTGGGCCCAAACCGATGACTGCTTCGATTACGTCATCCTTTAGCATTTTTTCTCTGAACTCCCGCTCAGAATCACGAAAGAGAACCCCGTGAGGCCAAAGGACAATGCTCCGGCCGTTTTTCTTGTCTAGGCTTTTGAGAATATGCTGCTCAAAAGCATAGTCTGCACATCCTTGTGGAGGGGTGCCGTAAATGTTTCTCCCGTAAGGATCATTCGTCCACGCATCTCGATTCCACCTCTTAACTGAATACGGCGGGTTCGCAAGGATGACGTCGAAGGTTTTAAGTTTGTCGTCCTCCAAAAACTTTGGGCTAGACAATGTGTCTCCACGCTCAATATGAAAGTCCTCGATTCCATGAAGAAACATGTTCATTCGCGCGATGGAGGATGTCATCAGATTCAACTCTTGCCCATAGAGCTTAAGCGTTCGGTATTCTTTACTCTGGTCCTTAAGTTGGTTTACGCAGTTCAGTAATAACCCACCAGAACCACAAGTTGGATCGTATACGCTCTCACCTGGCTGGGGGTTCATTATCAAGCTCATTAAACGAACGACCGTACGATTGGTGTAGAACTCAGCAGCTGTATGCCCACTATCATCTGCAAACTTCTTGATAAGGAATTCATATGCATTACCAAGTTCGTCATTGGGAACATTGGCAATGCTTAGGTCTTGTTCAGAAAAATGTTCGAGTAGGTCTATTAGAATCTCGTCAGATAGACGACTCTTGTTTGTCCAAGAGGCGTCGCCAAAAATACCGAATAAACGATCCTCGTTCGTCTTTTCAATTTTGCGGAGCGCCTTCTGTAGGGCATCCCCCACATTAACCGTCACCTGTCGAACATCATTCCAGTGTGCCCCTTTGGGAATTTGGAATCTATGATTTTCATCAAATTTTGCATATTCTTTGTCGCCCCCCGATTCATTGAGTGCCCGCTCGTATTCTTCTTTGTAGACATCACAGATGCGCTTATAAAATAATAAGGGGAAAATATATTGCTTGTAGTCTCCAGCATCAATGACACCACGAAGAAGTGTCGCCGCTCCCCAAAGATATCTTTCCAGTTCTTGTTTTTTAATAGCCATACTATTTTGATATCAGAGAAAACCCATCTAAGAGTCTTTTGAGTTCTGTCTCAGCCTCCCATACCTCCTCGAGAGAATTCTTCAACTCTTTCGTGGCCTCTTCTACTGACGGGAGTGTCTTACCTGAAATCTTTTCAATATAAAGAGAAATATTTAGGCTCCAATCATTTGCCGCAATGTCTTTGAGGGTTGCCACCACGGCGTGGTCTTTAACACCCTTGAACGCAGAGTACCAGTCGAAAATCTGATCAACATGCCTCTGCTCAAGATAATTTTGAGCACGATCCACGCGCACCTGGTCTGATGCGTCTATAAACAAAACCTTACCTTCTTTGTTGTCAGGCTTATTAGCACGAAATACTAAAATGCATGCGGCAACTGTTGCTCCATAGAAGATATTAGGCCCAAGTCCTATCACTGCTTCAAGCGCATCTGTCTCTATTATTTTCTTTCTTATTTGTCCTTCTCGACCCTTGCGAAATAGTGCGCCATGAGGAAGAACCACGGCTATGCGTCCGCGAGGATAAGACATGGATTTGATCATGTGTTGCACCCACGCGTAATCTCCATAACCAGCTGGTGGTACCCCTGCAAAATTTCTACCGTATGGGTCCTGAATCCAAAGGTCATCACCCCACTTCTTTAGGGAGAAGGGTGGATTAGCAATAACGCAATCAAAGGTCGAAAGTTGATCGCCTTCATAGTATGCGGGACTTCGTAATGTATCTCCACGCTGAATTTGGAAGTCCTGAACATCGTGGAGGAACATGTTCATGCGAGCAATGGATGAAGTGGTGAGGTTTTTTTCCTGTCCAAATATTTTTAGAGTGCGGGCGTCCTTACCATGAGAGCGTAGGTGCTCAACACAATTGAGTAGCATGCCTCCCGTACCACAGGCTGGGTCATATACAGTCTCACCTTCTTTTGGATCAATTATACGGCCCATGAGCTGAACAACTGTTCTCGGTGTATAAAACTCCCCCGCTTTCTTGTTTGTTAAATCAGCAAACTTTTTTATGAGGTATTCGTATGCCTGACCGAGCATGTCGAGGTCGACCGTTCCGTTTGCCAGCTTGTATTCAGAAAAATGTTCAATAAGTTCCACCAATAAGCTGTCGGGCAACTTCTCCTTGTTGGTCCATTGTGCATCTCCAAAGATCCCATACAGAAAATCAGGATTGGCTTTTTCAATTTCACGAAATGCATACTGAAGCTTTGCTCCAACATTCTTTGTGGTGGCGCGCACATCTGCCCAATGACATCCATCAGGAATTATAAATCTATGGAATTCTGGCAAAACTGCGTAACCCTCATCGCCCTTAGATTCTTCTAATAGCTTTTTATATTCATCATCATAAACATCTGAAAGTCGTTTAAAAAACAGGAGTGGAAAAACATATACCTTAAAATCAGCAGCATCAACTGGCCCCTTGAGTATCCATGCGGCTTGAGCGAGATGTTGTTCGAGTTGTGGGAGTGTCAATTTCATTTTGGTGACGATGTCAGCTTTTCAACGGTAGTCCCCAGAGCTGTGGCAATTTTTACCATCGTTGCCACTCGGGGATCAGGAGTGAGTCCGCTCTCAATCTTCGCAATGGTGTGATAATCAAGGCCGGTTTTCGTAACCAGCTTGCTCTTAGACAATCGCTTTTCATTTCTAATTTTTCTCAAGTTTCCTGCGATATTTGAGAATTTTTTTGGGTGAGATTTCTTTTTCATACGACAACCTTGCTTAGCATAATTATACCAAATTTATTGAGTTTTTGCTGCAATAAAAAGTGGATAAAAATAGGGCTATTTGAGGGATGGTTACCAACAGCTTACCAACTGACCCTCCCTGGACTCCCTGGGAGGGTTGCGTCATCAATTGGTGTGTATGAAAAATACAAACCCGCTAGAGGGCTCTGACGAGCCGAAAATTAAGTACTGTTTATACGCTAGAAAATCGAGCGAATCGGACGAGCAGCAAGCCCTTTCGATCGACTCCCAAGCCAAGGAGATGCTCCAGCTGGCGCAACGAGAGGGGCTTGATGTGGTCGACATCAAGCGCGAGTCGCACTCCGCAAAAAGCACCGGGCAACGCCCGGTCTTCAATGAGCTGATCAGCGACCTCAAGGAGGGCAAGTTTAATGCCATTCTCGCATGGCATCCGGATCGCTTAAGCAGAAATGCAGGCGACCTCGGTGCTATCGTCGACCTGATGGACGAGCACCGACTTATCGAAGTGAGAACCTTTGGTCAAAAGTTTACAAATAGTCCAAGCGAGAAGTTTCTACTCATGATTCTATGCTCGCAAGCAAAGCTTGAGAACGACAACAAGGGCGTGAACGTGAAGCGGGGGCTACGAGCAAAAGTTGAGATGGGACTATGGCCATGCGTTGCACCGACCGGATACATCAACGACCGCATGCCTGGGCGTGCAGGATATGTGCTCGTCGACCCGGTGCGTGCTCCGATTATCAAGCAAATATTTGAAAAGGTCGGCAATGACCGATGGAGCGCTAGGACGGTTTATAAATGGATGGTCAAAGAAGGAAAGTTCAATAGCGTGAGAAAAGGAAATAAGGCACTCACCCTGAGCACAATCTATCGACTTCTGCATCAGCCTTTCTATTCGGGAACATTCGAGTACCCCACCGGGAGCGGTAACTGGTACAAAGGTCAACATGAGCCACTCGTTTCCAAGGAACTCTTCGAGAAGGTGCAGCAAAAAATAGCGGAGGAGTTGAAGTCAAAGAAACAATATCAAGAATTCACCTTCACGAACCTTATGCTCTGCGGATACTGTGGGTCAGGTATTACCGCACAATCAAAAGACAAAAATCTCAAAGATGGGAGCGTCAAAAGTTACACCTACTACAACTGCACGCACAACAAGGATCACTTCTGCAAAAACCCGTTCATTCGCGAAGAAGAACTTCTCAAACAGATCGATGAGATCTTCGACAAGATCGATATCGACGAACTTGGAACACGGCATATCATTGAAAGAGAGGTTGCGCGATACAACAACATTCGGGCAAAACTCCTCGGCGCAAAAGAAAATGACAAAGCACTCGACGTCGACGTGCGAAACTATGCCAAGTACATGCTCAAAGAAGGCACGATGCTCGAAAAACGCGAACTCCTAGGGTGCCTAAAAAATAGAATTATTCTGAAGGATAAAACGATAACGCTTGAAAAAAGTTTGCAAATTAATGACTTAACGCCACAAACACAGATAGCACGCTGAGGATGACGAGTATCTTCACCCCACCTCCATACACAATCCAAGTAAATAATTTTTTTGCAGCAAGCATAACTATTCCGAGCACCAGAATGGAAACTCCAACGCCCGTGAGTGGGTCGTGCAATCCTTTCATAGGAGCATGAGTCCAAACAAAAAATATACCTACGACAACCATAAGCCGCGCAATTATGTTAAACCAGCTTATGGAATCTTCGTGGCCAAAAGGAGCACCTCCTATGCCAACTTTCTTAGCAAAGAAGACACGAGTTACTGCTCCGGCAACACTTGCGATAACACGAATTACTAACTGTTGGAAAAAACTCCCATCCATACTATTTTAAGTTCTCATCAAAAACTTGATAACTATCATCATTTGAGTCTCCTTTTCCGGTAAATTCTGAGAATGGGCAATTTGGCAAGCAGTCTTCACCGAGTTTTCTTTCCAGCTCCCCGGTAACAAAATGGTATAGATTTTCACCGTGATGACTTATGCCGTTGGGTTTTACTACAAGTGCCAACATCTGTAGCACCATCATTGAGGCGAGGTGCATGCTAAAAGCAAAAACGTTTTGATTGTTCAAGTGATGGCGCAAACCGTCAACGGTGTTTATGTACTCCGAATCATCCAGCAGACCTTTGCGTTCAAGAGACACTTCAGCAAAGGTGTACTGCCCAATGCACGAGAGACATTTATTACCCGGGGTTGCAGTGTGCGCACGCCAATCCGCTGAGCGCAACAAATCCTCCTTGGTGTGCACTCGAATACCACCATCAACGACTGGAATCAGGTGTGTATAAGCAATGTAATTAAGAACGTGGCGCGCCCACGGCCTATCAACGCAACTGAACAGGAGGTCACAATTTAGTGCACCTCGGTATCCCTCAGCTCCAGTTACATGAACTGGTAATCGTGTGACGAAAAAGTTGTCGGCAGTTGCGTGTTCAATAAGTCTTTTTGCAATTACATCCGTCTTCAATTCACCAACATCTTTTATCGTCGCATGCATAAGTCGATCGAGGTTGTGTTTCTTTACTACGTCAAAATCGATAAGCGAAATATGCTGAACTCCAGTTCTAGCAAGTGCCTCAGCAATAGCACTTCCGACACTTCCCGTGCCGACTATTCCTATGTGTAAACGAGATAATTCGTCTTGCTTATCTTGACCCCATGAAGAAATTGTACGTTTCAGTTCTTCTCTAAAACCCTGCGGCTTAAGCAGCGCGTCACAATAGGTGATAGAAAGGCCCATTTGACCTATAGTGCGAACACTCTCGCACCATGATGGAGCATATTCCCGAACCCCGGTTCTATTCCAAAAACGAGCACTCCACGCACCATCTGTGCCTATAGTTAGTCCAAGGAGGGGTCGTTCTGTTATTCCAAAGGTTGCCGCAGCGTGCGATAACTCCGCCCGAACATCGGTCCTGCTCATATTCTGCCATCCAGGAAACGGGTGGCTATGCATAAAAGCAAGGCCCATATCTCGGGCGGATGCTATTTGTAGTGCTCTCTGAAAATACTCGGGAGAAAAACTCGCGTTGCCATGCACTTCCCGCTCTCCGTCTTCAGGAAGAATCGGTTCAACCAAGAGTGCTGTCAGTCTTTCTCCTCCGCTGCTCGGCTGCCACAAAGCAAAACATAAGTCTTCCTGCCCATCCTTACGCACAAGATGAGAAAAGAGTTTCTGGTTTACCTCGGTTGTCATCGCTACGCTGTATCTCATAGTGTGTTGAGGAGTTTTATAACGTGAGCAAGGTAAACATCGACGTTACGTTTACTACTTTCCCAGCTCGGGTGCGGCCTACTAAGATGCATCCACTCAGGGCCAAAATCACTGTCGTGAATTCGATCACGATGCTCCTGTGATGAGGTGTTGGTGGGCAACGTACGCGGATGAATATGTGGGCCGTGGGGAGCAGTCAGCTCAAAGTCTCCTGGGACATCTACCCCAACGCGAACTGTCTTGCCTGCAAGAGTTCCTTCGTTGACAGACAGCGCAAATGCCAGCCGATTGCCTTCAAGGTTTTCAACCTCAAAACCAAGATTCTTGAGACCTTGAATAAATTTTTCTTTGCCGCTCATGTTGTTTACCCCACAGGCGTTTGTCCAGTAAACACCGTGACGAACTTCATGTGATTATGCATCTTGATCACCTCGTCCAAATCTTTATGCGGTTCCTGCTGATGACCCTTAACCTCAACCAAATAGTACTGCTGCGAATCGACATTCGCCATTGATAATATCTCTCGAACAGACAACTCCTTCTTTTCAGTAGTGAGTGTTTCACCGTCGACCGTAAAATCGATACCGTGACCTTTTTCCTCCTTCTCGTGGTTTTCCATACAGTTTTTTTATATAATTAATGAATTAACACATGAACCAATATTCCTCTTGACTCTGGACGAGAGTCGCGGTAACCTGTTTCATATGTAAGACAGTGTACACCTGAGGTGTTTCACTAGTCAAACACTTTTTTCATTTATGAAACACAATAAAAACAGCGTCAATTTTGCTATTGAGCAATTGGGTCAGAAGGTCGCGCTTAAAAGATCGGGAAGCGGGATGAGAGATACCTCCGCAGAGATTGGCATCAGCCCTGCTACCCTCTCGCGAATCGAGAGGGGGTACATGCCCGATATCGGCACATTCCAAAAAGTATGCACTTGGCTCAACATTGATCCGGGTGAAATTCTTGGTGCAAAAACTCACGTCAGTGAGGTGCAGATGGCAACTGTGCATTTTCGTAAGAAGCAAACGGTTGCTCCGGAAACCGCGCAAGCTTTAGCACAACTCATTATTGCAGTACAAAATAATGTTCTCGCATCAGAGTAAAAAACTGATTATGTTGTCATGTTTAAAAAAGGATTTAAAACCTGGTGTGAAAGAGCTTCAATTAGTACTCGCAGACAACTGGGTCTGCAATCTTTCGATCCGATAGACTTATACAAGGTCGCGGCAATCGTCGAGGCTGATATTAAGTATCCAAAAGATGTTCCTGGGCTTGATAAAAAGTTTTTAAAAATTTTAACGGAGGAGGACCCAGATAGCTGGTCTGCAATAACCATAAAAATAAAACAGAAAATCGTTATTATTCTAAACTCTGCCCACACCAAAGCGCGTCAGATGAGTAGTCTTGGTCATGAGTTATCTCATTTGATTATCGGACACCCTGCGTCCAAAACTGGTATTTCAGCAGATGGGCTTTTGATAACTGGGTTCGATCGACTTCAAGAGGATGAGGCGGGATGGCTTTCGGGGTGTCTTCTTTTGCCCCATGATGCGTGTCAGTATATTAAAAAGACAAAGATGGACCAAAGCAGTGCTCAACGACATTACGGAATAAGCGCTGATATGTATACATATCGCATGAACGCCTCTGGGGTAAATCGCTTGTGGACCCCTAAAGTAAGTAGCATTAAAGCGAAGTAACGACCTATCAGGTCTAGAACCTTTAATGCCAAAAAGCGACCCTTCTGGGTCGCCTCTTGGGTCTCTGCGTCGGGGGTGCCTATAGGGAATCGAACCCTAGCTAAAGGCTCCACAAGCCTCTGTGCTAACCGCTACACCATAGGCACCATGCATAAACCAAACTCACACAACGACCACACTACTTTTTCACGTCATGATGTGGACCATGAACGAAAACGCACCTTGCGGTGCTGACTAGGATAATAACAGACTTTCAAAAAAAATCAACGTCACGCCAGTCTTCGGTTCTCCCCGTTAAAAACAGAAGAAAGGCCCCATGGCAGGAGGCCTTCTGATAACTCACACGACGTGTTCGATGATGACCCTTCGATGAAGCGTGACGCGGTCTCCCGCCGAGAGCGAAAGTCCGTAGTGATTGAGGGCAAAATAATCACTGCTCTCTTTTGCATCAGCACCATACACCCGCACTGCGATCTTTTTTTGAGAGCACGCAACCAACACCACACCATGAAGCACTCGGCAGTCCCCTTCGTGCCCGTGATGATGACGCCAGAACAAGGTTATGGTCTCTTTTGTCCACGGAGATTTCCCTTGTTGACCGGCAAACGCAAAAAGACCGCGCGTCGCATCTGCAAAACATTCCATGAGCAGGGCCTGTTCGGGATCGCCATTCTCTTCGATGAGTTTTTGGAGTGTTGCGACATGCTCCTCCTTTATCAGCCCCCGAGAAAAACGGTCGTCCGTACAAACATATGCATAGCGCAGAAAAAGCTGCTCTCCCGTCAGTAAGGTCATAATGTTCTCCAAAGTGCTACCTGTGCGGAGTATAGCAAAAGAATATTGGAACGCAATTAAAACTTACGGCTATCGTAAGCCCAATGCAAAAGTGCTTGACGCTGGCGGGGACGACAGAAAATATCTCCGGCACGACAGTTATTGCGTACCTGCGCGATGTGCCGCGTCATCGCCTTCCAGCGCTTGATCTGTCGGGTGTCTTCTATTGGAATACGCCGACCAATATAATACCGACAATACCACTGAAACCAACCGCGCGGATCGTCGTCGTAGATCCAGCCTTTTGCTTTCCATACGGCAAGTGATTGAGAGGCGTGCACACCAAAATAATTCAATGACTTATCCGCCTTTCCTTTTGCGAGTCTTGCGCCCTTCCACCACGATGCAGGAAATTCATCAGTGCAGTCACGCATATACTTTCCACCAAAGACACCGAGTGCGAGCATCTCGCGAGGTGTGAGGTCGGGCTTAAAGAGAGGATCAAAATCCTTTCCCACGAGCGCCGTACACGTGTAGTGATAGTTATGCTGCATAGTGTCATGGACAACTATCATTCTTGTTTCTCCACTCTTCATAATTGTATGATCAATAGCGAGGTTGTTCTTCCTTCACATCCCCGCGATGATTTGCCAATCGCGCGAGTGCGTAGAGCAGAGATGAAAGTCGATTCATGTATTGAAACATCGGAGGGTGAAGCGCGGGGTCGGCGATATTAAGTGCGCACACAACACGACGTTCAGCGCGCCGTGCGACCGTCCGTGCGAAATCACATAATGCCGCAAGCTTCGTTCCTCCGGAAACAAAGAACGAAGTGATGGGTGACAGCTCGCCCTCGATCAGCCCGATCCATTCCTCCAGTTTTTTGACACGTGTAATATCCATCTTTTTGTCTGCTCCGGCAAGTTCTGCTTGAATAACAAAGAGGTCTTGCTGAACGAGCGATAAGAGCTGCTGATAATTAAGACCGTCTGTCGCAATGGTATTTCCTCCCGCTAATTTTACAATACCCAACAGTGAGTTAATCTCATCAACCGTTCCGAGTGCTTCGGCAATATCCGAACTTTTTGCGATGCGTTGATCGCAACCAAACAGCTGCGTCGTACCGTTATCACCTTTTCCCGTGAATAGCATGTTCATAGTATAAGACAACGTTAACCTTTTGACGAAAGCAGCCCCACGAGATAGAGTGGCGGAAGATCATCAGGAAAGGAGTTCGTCATGGCGCTTCCTTCTCAAGCCAAAGCAGCTTGCTACCAAAAAACGCTTCCGATCGGTGCCTTTCTTTTTCTTTTTCAAATAGCGATCCTTATCTGGATCGTGTTCAGCCGTACTCTTGGTGCGGACACGTTTCATGCACTGCTTGACGTCCTTACGCTTGCAGGCACGACATATTTATTCCAACGAAACTGGAAGACGGAAGAAGAGTTCGAACGATACGAACATCGATGGCTCCTAATCGGTGTCATCTCGCTCGGATTGGGGGGTATCATGGTTGGACTCGAATCTGCCTCCTGCCTGCTCAGAGGAACGGCCTCAACACCTCCTCCCGCGTGGCCGCTCCTTATTGCGGCACTCGTGGGTGCACTCGGAAATTGGCGCATGCACCACCTCCTCGAATCGGTCGAGGACGCCGAGCACGACCACCTGCACAAGAACAACCTCGATCACGTATTCTGGGATATGATTCTATCATTCGCGGTCTTTTGCTCCGGCTGTTCGATGCTGCTCTTTGCAACGAGTGCGGTCGACGGTTGGATCGCCACGGTCGTTGGCTTCATCGTTCTCCCCTATCTTGCACTGAAGCGATGGAAAGAGGGGACTCATGAACACGCGCATCATCACTAGAACGATACTCCCGCAGTTATGCTGCGGGAGCTTTTTATACAAAAAACCCGCCCATATCATAGGCGGGTTGTAGAACCCAAACAAGAAATTATTCGTCGTCATCCATTTTCGGTGCCAGACACTTTCGTGTCTCAACAACCTTTCCATCTTCTGCGACGCTTTCGATCTGCACACCGAAGCCCCAAAGGCGAGCGACATGTCGCAACACCTCATCCGTATCGTCATTCAACGGACGATTATTGGAACGTGTGTGACGCAGCGTCAGCGACCGATCCCCTCGCACATCAACATTCCATACTTGAATGTTCGGCTCCCGGTTTCCCAGGTTGTATTGATTCGAGAGCACCTCACGAACACGTCGATAGCCGGCATCATCATGGATCGCCGTCACCACGTATTCTTCCTCATTCTCATCATCAAGGAGCGCGAAGAGATGAAAATCGCGGATGAGTTTCGGACTTAAGAACTGACCGATGAAACTCTCATCTTTGTAGTTGTGCATTGCATCGTGCAATACTGGCAACCAGTCCTTTCCCGCAATGTCCGGGAACCACTGCCGATCTTCATCGGTCGGCTCCTCACAGATACGCTTGATATCGGTATACATTGCGAAACCGAGCGCATAGGGATTGAACCCGTTGTAATACCTACTTGAGACCGGCGGCTGGTAGACCACATTGGTATGCGACTTCAGGAACTCGATCATGAGTCCGTCGGACAGATACCCGTCATCGAACATCGTGTTCAATATCTTGTGATGCCAAAATGTTGCCCACCCCTCGTTCATCACCTGCGTTTGGCGCTGCGGGTAAAAGTATTGCGCGATCTTTCGCACGATGCGCACGATCTCTCTTTCCCACGTCTGCAGATGCGGAGCCCGCTTTTCAATGAAGTAGAGCAGGTTTTCCTCAGGCTCTTCCGGAAAACGTTTTTTCAAAGATTCCTTTGACGCGCTACCCGGTTTCGTTGGAACCGTGCTCCAGAGCTCATTGACCTGCTGCTGCGCATATTCCGCATGCTCCGCTCTGCGTACCAACTCCTGTGCCAAACTCAATTTTTCCGGATGACGATAGCGGTCTACCCCGTAGTTCATGAGTGCATGGCAGGAATCGAGCACTTCTTCAACGCGTTCATACCCGTGTCTTTCCTCGCATGCTGCGATGTAATTCTTCGCGTACACGAGGTAGTCAAGGATGCTTCCCGCGTCAGTCCACATGCGGAACAAATAGTTGCCCTTAAAGAAACTGTTATGCCCATATGCTGCGTGTGCAATCACCAGCGCCTGCATCCCCATGGTATTTTCTTCCATGAGATAACTGATGCATGGACTCGAGTTGATCACGATCTCATAGGCGAGCCCCATTTCCCCGCGATGATAGCGTTGCTCATTGGAGATGAACTCCTTCCCAAAGCTCCAATGCCGGTAATTGATCGGCATCCCGACAGACGCATATGCGTCCATCATCTGCTCGGCAGTGATGATCTCAAGCTGATTCGGATACGTATCAAGACCGAAGCGCTCTGCCGTGTCTCTGATCACCCGATGATATTGTTCGATCAGCGGAAATGACCATTCACCCGGCGACGGAAGTCGCTCGTGGGGTCGCTCTCCCGCAGGTAGCGGGATGCGTGGTATGACCTTGCTCATGCTTTTCGCTCCTTTTGAAATAATCCACGGAATACGGGATAGATCTCACTCACTGCTTTCACCTTGCGGATAGCAAAGGACTTGTTTCTCTCGGCCAACTTTGCATATTCGCGCCAGAGGTTTTGCTCCTCTTCGACGACTTGAATATAGGCAAAGTAGCGGCACAAAGGCAACAATCTTGCCTCAAGCAGGTCGGAACAGGTCCCACTATCGTTCCCCCAATTATCACCGTCGCTTGCCTGCGCGCCGTAGATATTCCATTCACCTGACGGATAGCGTTCACGAATGATCTGCTCCATAAGCAAGAGCGCACTCGAAACGATGGTACCGCCGGTCTCCCTGGAGTGGAAGAATTCTTCTTCCGTCACTTCCTGTGCTTCAGTGTGATGCCGGATGAACACGATGTCGATCTTTTCATAATGCCGCGTCAAAAAGAGATACAGCAGAATAAAGAAGCGTTTAGACAAGTCTTTACGCAGCTCATCCATCGAACCCGAAATATCCATGAGGCAGAACATGACCGCCTTTGAATACGGCATCGGCACACGCATACGAGCGCGATACTTCAGATCGATCGGATCAAGATAGGGAATGACCCGCATCTTCGATACGATCGCTGCAATGCGATTTGCGATGCTCTCGTGAGATTCAACCTCTGGATCGTGTCCGATCTTTGTCTCAAGCACACCGATCTCTTCAGTGAGCTTTTGATGCGCTTCGTCGTAACCGGCCGGACACATATGACAGACCGACTCAAGCTGATCAAGCTCCTCAAGCAACTCCAGCAACTTTTTGCGGTCGTTCTTGTGGAATGCGATCCCGCGCCCGATCGAATTACGCATCGAATGCACAATGGACAGATTATTCGGTGTCCCATCGTTCGTAAATCCCGATCGCACGCTCTTATATTCGGGCGTATCAGCAAGTGTCGTTTTGATCAGATTCGGCAACGCGAGGTCGTCGAAAAAGATATTCATGAACTCTTCCTTGGTCAGATGGAAAACAAAATCGTCTTCCCCCTCACCCGAATCGCTCGCACTGCCTCCACTTCCCTGTCCGCCCCGTGGCCGCTCGATACGGTCACCGGTAACGTATTCTTCGTTACCCGGATGAACACCTTCGCGCGAACCACCCGGCCCATGACCGAATACCGGCTCACGGAGGTCACGCTTCGGAATGCGCACGTCCTCGCCGCCATCTCCCACATCTCGGATCCCGCGACCTTCGATCGCGCGCTTTACCGCCTCACGCACCTGCTCGCTCTGGCGACGCAGAAAACGTTGGCGATTACCAATAGACTTACCTTTGCCCGCCAAACGACGGTCGATCGGCGGGGGTAGTGTCCCGGAATCAACTCGCGTTATTTCATGATCACTCATTTGCGTCTCCTAAAGAAAACAGGGTGCGTCTGGCGCACCCTGTAAGGTTTAAATCACAATTGTCGCACGGTTCTCTTATGAGGATTTCCGCACGCGCATATACCACTCACAAAGCAAACGCACCTGTTTCGGTGTGTAGCCTTTTCCGACCATCCGCGTCACGAAATTCTCGTGCTTTTCCGCATCATTGGCACTTGCCTTGGGATTGAACGAAATGACCGGAAGCAGCTCTTCAGTATTCGAGAACATCTTCTTCTCGATCACCGTCCGCAGCTTCTCGTAGCTCGTCCACACGGGATTCTTCCCTCCATTACTGGCTCGCGCACGAAGCACGAAATTCACGATCTCATTCCGGAAATCCTTCGGATTGGAAATCCCCGCAGGTTTCTCGATCTTCTCGAGGTCGCTGTTGAGCGCGGCACGATTAAAGGTTTCCCCCGTATCGACGTCGCGATATTCCGTATCTTGGATCCAATAGTCGGCATAGTTCACGTAACGGTCAAAAATATTCTGACCATACTCGCTGTAACTCTCAAGATACGCCGTCTGAATTTCCTTCCCGATGAACTCCGCATACTTGGTCGCCAATTGCTCTTTGATGAACGCATGGTATTTGTCGGACTGCTCCTTCGGAAGCTGTTCACGATCGATCTGCTGTTCCAATACATACATGAGATGCACCGGATTTGCCGCGATTTCAGACGAGTCGAAGTTGAACACTTTCGACAGGATCTTGAACGCAAAACGCGTCGAGATACCCGTCATGCCTTCGTCGACTCCGGCGTAGTCACGATACTCCCCGTAGCTCTTCGCCTTCGGGTCAGTGTCTTTCAGGCTTTCACCGTCATACACCAACATCTTGGAAAAGAGATTCGAGTTTTCCGGATCTTTGAGCCGCGTGAGCGTAGCGAACTGCGCCATCATCTTGAACGTCCCCGGAGCACATTTGGCTTCCGAGAGCGATGAGTTGCGAATCAATTTCTCGTAGATCTTGATCTCTTCGCTGACGCGGAGACAGTAGGGAACCTTCACGATATAGATACGGTCAAGGAACGCTTCATTGTTCTTATTGCCGCGGAATGTCTTCCATTCGCTTTCGTTCGAGTGAGCGAGCACGATACCGTCGAACGGGATCGCACCGAAACCCTCAGTACCCTTGTAATTGCCTTCCTGCGTTGCCGTAAGAAGCGGATGGAGCACCTTAATGGGCGCCTTGAACATCTCGACGAATTCGAGCAGGCCCTGATTGGCCAAACACAGACCTCCCGAGAAGCTATATGCATCAGGGTCGTCCTGCGAAAGATGCTCGATTTTTCGAATATCGGTCTTCCCAACCAAGGACGAAATGTCCTGATTGTTTTCATCACCCGGCTCTGTCTTTGCGATAGCGATCTGCCGCAAAATGTTCGGGTAACGTTTCACGACCCTGAATTTGCTGATATCACCGTCGAATTCTTCGGAGGCGAGGCGTTTGACCGCCCATGGTGACAACACACGATTCAAATACCGTCGTGGAATGTTATATTCCTTTTCAAGCATCTCCGCGTCTTCGAGTGCATCGAACAATCCGAGCGGTGATTCGTTCACCGGTGAACCTTCGATAGCGAAGAAGGGTACGTCCTGCATGAGCAGTTTCAGCCGTTCCGCGATAGACGATTTGCCGCCGCCAACGGGGCCAAGCAAATAGAGGATCTGTTTCTTTTCTTCCAGCCCCTGGGCAGAATGACGGAAGTAGGCGACCACTTGTTCAATGGCATCTTCCATACCGTAAAATTCTTCAAAGGCCGGATAGACCTTGATGGTCTTATTCGCAAACAGCCGAGACAAGCGCGGATTAGTCCGCGTGTCGATCATCTGAGGTTCGCCGATCGCCTTCAGCATCCGCTCGGAAGCGGTTGCATAGGCCATTGGATTCCGTTTGCATTCTTCAAGGTACTCCTCAAGCGACATCGATTCTGAACGCAAGCGTTCATGACGTTTTGTTGCCTGAAGAGAAAAATGACTATTTCCCATGACTATCTCCTTATTTACCGGTGAATGATAAGCGAAGTGTGGTTGCGCACCCACATGATTCCTCGCCGCAGAATGTCAAAGAACGATATTGTTCTTACCCTTTTTCAGACTAACATCGTACTCAACGTCGTAAAGATTGATATATTGTCAAATATGTTGCGCAACTGAAGCATGGGTGAACAGCGAGGACAACAGCGACTCTTCCGTGGGTAAAGCTTGGATTTCTCTCGACCTGTCTGCTAGACTAGCCAGATCAAGCACTGAGCGGAAGTACCCCTTGAGATAACTTGGCATTCGTCCTTGTGAATGAGAAAATATCCAAAAGATGTGCGGCTCCATGGGAGTTTCGAGAGAGTTTTGTGCATTGTGTGGGCGTGTGGCGGAATTGGTATACGCGTACGTCTCAGAAGCGTATCCCGTAAGGGTTGGGAGTTCGAGTCTCCCCACGCCCACAGAGTGCAAAAAGAGTCTCCCCAAGTTCACAAATACTCAGTCAGCCAAAGCGGGCGATTTTTGTTTGTAGCGAAACGTCCACTCACGCAAGCCAAGCAATT
The DNA here is from genome assembly GCA_001821395.1 of Candidatus Lloydbacteria bacterium RIFCSPHIGHO2_02_FULL_50_18. Taxonomy (GTDB): domain Bacteria; phylum Patescibacteriota; class Minisyncoccia; order Phycocordibacterales; family UBA6899; genus MHLP01. Next base: position 29,506 of record MHLM01000006.1, read on the forward strand.
AAATAGGGAGGATGCTTGGTCACAGATAATTTTCTCGTCGTCATTCGAAAATTTCTGCGACCCCGACTCGCTGCGGTTTCTGCTGAAACCGCATTCGCTCCGTCTTTCAAATCCCCTTAAAAAAAGAAGATTTGAATCTTACAGATTCGGTACACCTTTCACCACGAAGAGTACTTCATTTTTCTAAGGCGGAGTACCGCTAAGAAAAATTGGTCGGTGATTTATTCAGCATAAGAATGCTTCATAAATATCACAAAGCTTTTCAAATCCTCTCTCGCGACTGAAGCAGCGACCAATTTTTCTTCATGGTATTCCATGTTAGAAAAATGAAGTACCCTTGTGGTGTTCAGTCGCTTCGGGCACAAATACAAAAAAGTCGCACTGTGCGACTTTTTTGTATTTGTGCCCGAGAGAGGATTTGAACCTCCATGCCCTTACGAGCGCTACCACCTCAAGGTAGTGCGTCTACCAATTTCGCCACCCGGGCTTGGGATTTAACTACTATACGCAAAACATCCGATATTTTCAAGCTCAAAGAAAAAAACGAGGTGCCCTCAGTAAAACTTGGTCACCCCGCTCTCGTTCTTATTCAGCAACGGCTTCGTTGGACTCTGCTTCCACGGGAACCTGGGTTGCCTCAAAATCCTTCGTTGATCCGCCTCCCATGCGGGTCTGTTTTAATTTGCGGCGGACATCTCGGACAGCCTTGTCACGCACATAGTAGAGTTTCGAACGACGGACGACGGAACGTTTTACGAGTTCGATCTTATCGATCATCGGTGAGTAGAGCGGGAAGATACGCTCAACACCAACATTACTTGCGACCTTGCGCACGGTGAATGTCGCCCCAGTCTCCTTTCCATGCTTTCGTGCGAGCACCATTCCCTCGAATGCTTGCAAGCGATACTTTTTCTTTTCCGCATCCTCAAGCACCTTTACCCAAACGCGAACGGTGTCACCGGTGCGAAACTCAAGCTTGCGGCGTGACTCCACGTCAACAGGAGAGAGCGTAAACTTCGTGTGCAATGTGGAATTCATAAGTTGATATTAATGATAGTATTCGCGTGTCACTTATGCAGAGGGGGGCTTTTATGCCGACCAACCTGCTCCACGTATGCGAATGTAGTCGCCAATCTAGCACGACCACCCCCATCGTGCAACTGTCCTATATTTTGCTTCATATTTTCTCACTTTTTTGTCAAGGTTTAACCTTGACATTTTGCTAAGTTTCGATGAGAATGTGCGCTATGGCAAGATCAATTACGTTCGCCCCCGGTGAGTATTACCATATCTATAATCGTGGCACCGACAAACGCCTCATCTTCCTTGACCAAGCAGACCATGAGCGCTTCATCTCTCTCCTCTACCTCTGCAACAGCGGCATCCCCATTCATCGGAGTGATCACCGCGTCACTTCTCTCGATGATATTTTTCTTATTCCGAAGGAGACATCACTGGTAAACATCGGTGCATACTGCCTCATGCCAAATCACTTTCATTTATTGTTGAACGAACAATCAGAAGGCGGCATCAGTCTCTTCATGCAAAAGCTCATGACCGCGTATACGATGTACTTCAACAAAAGGCATCTCCGCAAAGGAACGCTTTTTGAAGGCAGTTTTCAGGCGACACACGCGCAGAAAGATGAATACCTGAAGTATCTTTTCGCGTATATCCACTTGAATCCGATCGGCATCAACGCCGAAGGATGGAAAGAGCACCACATTAAGGACACCAAGGCGGCAGAACTCTTCATTCAAACATACCCGTATTCAAGCCACCTTGATTATGCAAAGTTAGGATCCCCGCGCAGACAAGGAGTAATCCTCAACAAGCTCGCATTTCCCGAATACTTCGAAAAGCAACGGGATTTCAATGAATACATTAAAGACTGGATGAGTGGGGACAAAGAGCCATAGTTTGAGACTACCCCCAGTCGCCCTCCGCCGTCCACGCATGTCAAGGTTAAACCTTGACAAAAAAGGTCAAAAAAATGGCTTAAAATATGAGATAGGCTGTCGCTGGATTATGAAGATGGTGTGCGCCCTACCCTAATGAAACTCCAAAAAGTGGGGCTGCGCTTTCAAAATCGGTGGGGTACGGTGCCGTGACCTCCATCTTTTTTCCTGCATAAAGAAACGCAATCCTCCGTGCATGTAGCGCCAAGCGCTTGAACCCGCACGCAGACGCTTTTGTTCCTCCATACCGAGTATCCGCAGCGATCGAATGTCCGAGTGCACTCAAATGCACGCGCAACTGGTGTGTGCGACCGGTTTTTGGACTTAACTCAAGAAAGGAATACTTATCATATTCTCCAAGCACAGCGTAGTCGGTAATGGCTGACCGAAGTGTCCCTCGTGCATGCGGCGCAATTGCCCACTGTCGAAAGTCCGCACGGTTACGCCCAATGGGCATATCGATCCTTCCGTGGTCATTTTCGAGAGATCCGCGCACGACCGCATGGTACGTCTTCTCGATCTTTCTTTCGAGAAATTGTCGCTGCAGGTCGAGGAATGTTTGCGCATCTTTTGCAATGAGTAGCACTCCCGATGTGTCACGATCAAGGCGATGCACGATACCCCACCGCTCGACATATCGCCCCGAGTCGAGCGTATGTAGCCCACCGATATCTTTCAGTTCAGGATATTTTTCTTTCACCCAGTCGCTGAGCGTAGCCTCCGTAGTGCGCCCATCTGAATGCACAACGAGACCAGCCGGCTTGTTTATCACGAGCAGGTGCTGATCTTCATAAAGGATCGTTGGGGTGATTTGACTCACAATACTCAATAGGTTAGCGTACTTACAGACAGTTTGAAAGGACGCGTCATGAAGAAAAGTTCCCCATCTGACTCGGTCAACAAAAAATCAGCGCCGGTTGACGCAAAAACTCGACGGCAAGCAAGGAGGTGGCTCGAAAAGATCTGGCCATCACTCATCAAGCCCAAGCGACTGCGCAATGTCGTGCGCCGTGCAGTACGTAAAACAAAATCGAAAGAGTTTGCCGACAAACTCGATGCGGTATTGCTGTTCATGGCCACTGTCCACGACCTCACACAGCAAGAGAATGCGATGAATCCAAGTCCGGCGTTGCTCAAATTGCAGCGCAGCGGAACGGTCACACGAGAGATCAAGGAAGAATTCCAGAAACTCTTGGCAGCCTGGAAGGAATTAATTGCCATAGTTTAACATTTAACACAGCATTGGCTGTGTTTTTTATTTATATTTTCACCGAAAATTGGTGGCCACTATCAGGGAAAGAAAGTTCTTCGAACAAGAGAGAATATCCTCTCGTACGGCTCTAGGTGAAACGTTACACACGATACAGAAACTGCCAAACTCACGTGCGTTCCTATTTTCCCAACCTACGTTCCCGCTCACTGTAATTTTTAAGAATCGAAAGAAACTCTTCTTTGGAAAAATCCGGCCAGAGGGTCTTGGTAAATACTAGCTCGCTATACACGCTCTGCCACGGAAGAAAATTCGACAACCGCTCCTCGCCGCTCGTGCGAATGATCAGGTCGGGGTCACACATCTCTTTTGTCCAAAGCAATTGTGCAAATTCATCTTCGGAGATCGTTTCAAGTTTTTCTTTAGGAATACGGTGGATCGCATCAATGATCTCCGTGCGGCCCCCATACGAAAGCGCGATACCAAATGTGAGTGACACGTACATTCGCGTCTCTTGTTCTGCACGTTCGATCGCCTGCAGAATATCTTCGGCAAATCGTGTCCGCTCACCCAAAAAGATCAATCGTGTTTGTTTTTCTTTGGCTTCTTTTGTCATCGTCGCGATCATTTCACGAAATAGATTCATCAGATAACCGACTTCTTCTGTCGTCCTATTCCAATTTTCTGTCGAGAATGCATAAACGATGATCTCATTTATTCCCGCTTCCTTTGTCCAAGAAAGGACGTCACGCAATTTATGATAACCCATGCGATGGCCTTCGAGGGTCGGTAGGCCTTTTGCTTTTGCATAGCGGCGATTGCCATCCATGATTATCGCAATAGATTGAGGAACGAGATTATTTTTCTGCCGTAATAATTCCATATGATAATATTTTTTTTCTATATAAATACCCTTGAGCAATCATGGCAAGTGAATTTTTCCAAAATATGTCAGATAATATATTTATCAGTCGCAAGGGGAAAAAAGCAATTAAATTCGACACTCCAGATAGAACACGCCCAAGTACGCAACCACTAATTGCATCGGAGTAATCATGATACACGACATTACGAAATCCCGCCTTCTTAAAATACTGGATCGCTTCAACTTTTGTTGACACAGATGGCGCAAGAAAACCGTCACAAAAATTAGTATATGCAGATAATTCTGTTGGTGCAGAAGGTTGCTTGAGAAGAAAAAGATCGGCAACAATAATTCGACCATTAGGCTCCAACACGCGGTATGCTTCGTTCACAAATCGAGCCTTTTCATGAACATGACAAATACTTTCGAGTGCCCACACAAGAGAAAAATACCCAGAAGTAAAATGCATATTCAACATATTTTCTTCGAAGACATTAATGCGCTTTGTATATTTCTTCCGTTTGATAAGTTTTTTGACCACAGAGACCTCACGTGCACCGATTGTCACCGCATCAATGGTGCATAAATAGTGACGAGCAAGCCAAAACAAACTCCCACCCTGCCCACAACCAGCATCAAGAATATGATCTGAATCAGCGACATGAGCAAGATGTGCAAGTTCTCTGTTTATATCAAGAGGCCATCGCATCTGATAATGAATATTGGGCGAATAAAGTCGAGAAAATCTCATAAATGCAGAGGCGGCAAAATTGTAAAAAGCAGGAACGGCATCTTCTCTTTCTTTTTCTTTATTTTTTTCATAGATGATCCGGAAATCACGATACAATCCGCTCGATTCCACATAATGGACATGCACATCTTCCACGGCAGAGAGTAGAGATCCTCGCTTTAATAGATCGATAAGCCTACAAAGTTGTGACTCATCACCTTCCGCAATGACGCGGACAGTACCATCCGTTTCGTTCCACACTTCCCCGACGACCCCGAGTTTTTTCGCATTCCGTGATACAAAATCACGAAACATCACCATCTGGACGCGCCCAAAAATCGTGCATTCAACGCGTTTTTTCATACAGCAATAGTAACTCTCGATAAAATAAAACCATGCTTGACATAATCACAAAAAAGATATATACTGTTATTAGTTCACTTCCGCAATCTGAAGATGCAATGACTTGTTTCTTCTGACTGCGGCGGAGGAGCGATCCTTACAAGGAAGCCGGTCTATCGTTCGGGGAAGCTCGAATGGTGTCCACAGCTGTGAGAAGCTGGACCTCGAAGACGGAGGAGCCGTCGCAGCCAACACTAGTCGCCGAGCAATCGGCGACTAATCTTTTTTTCTTTTGAGATTTAGCGTAAGCTATGGACACGGAAGAGATACGTCCTCGTAGTTCAATGGATAGAACGAAAGCCTTCTAAGCTTTAGATCTAGGTTCGATTCCTAGCGGGGGCACAACCGGATTGCAGAGAGCAGTAAAATGTTCTATTGTTCAGAAATCTCAAGTGGGCGCGTATGTCATATGCGCGATTAGCTCAGTTGGTAGAGCAGCGCTTTTACACAGCGAAGGTCGCAGGTTCGAATCCTGCATCGCGCACAAGAAAACCACCCTTTGGTGGTTTTTGCGCGATAGGACACAACTGCTTGTGTCCGTAAGGATTCGAAAGGATATTCATTATCGAGTCTTCGAGATTGAATATCACCTGCGGCGGTAGCCGAGAATCCTCTGCATCGCGCACAGTCAGCGAGAAACTCCTGCATCGGCCACTGTTCACTAATTCGGTGTCGCCTCAAAAGGGACCGCATCGTTACCCACATTCAACACTTCAACCTGAGCGGAGTCGACGATCTTTAGATCGATTCCTCTATCCCCACCGAGCGCCGGGGCGGTCGGTTGTGTCACAAGAAGTTCATCATATCGTTTTTGTTTTTCCGTATAAAAATCGATGATACGATGGATCTCTTCGCTCGAGACAGTGCCCCTATCGACTTTTTGATCGACTACGGGCTCTTCAAGGGTTGACGCCCACTGGTAGGAATAAGAGGCGAATATCGCAAGACTGGTGAGCACGAGTAAGGTACTTGCAATAATAATCCTCCAGGAAAGATCGGGGTTCATATTACCGCTCGTCAATGAACGAAACGAGGTTAAAAGAGCGGTAAACGTCGGTTTGGGGTTAAATTTTTCCATAATGTTTACTGCACGCTTTTTAAGCTATCTAAGACTATCGCTGCGGTACCTGACCAGACCCCGCCTGCTCCAGACCCTTTCACTTCAAATCGTGAGATGGTCAAATGGGAGGGAAATTCTTCCAGAAGTCGCAGAAAATGATACATTTGCCCCCAAGTTCCACTCATTGAAAATGAGCCACGCAGACTAGGCTGTGCATCAGTGCTCAAATCGAGTGATACTGTTTCTATCCTCGCACCGGTCGTACTCGAACCGAGTTGTTCCATCCGTGAAACAAAATCTATTTGGCTTTCATCACTCGGATCATATAAGAATTTTAGCATTTCCTCATGGTCTTTTTCTACGGTAGCCAATGTGCGTTTCAGGGCGATCAGGTTTCTCCCTTTTTGATCCTGCAGGAGCAACTCCTTACGTAATTCACTACCCTCATCTTTTTTACTCTGTATCACTGTATACCCCCACCACAAACCCGCCGCCATGAATGCGTCGAGTGCGAGCAGTATCATCAGGATGTGTAAAATACGTTTCATACTATTTGATCGTTTTTTTGAATGTTACCGTCACGGTAAAATCGATCGGTGACTTCTTCGTAATGAAACTGCTTCCGAATTTTATCGATTCCACCATTGATGTCTTGAACGCCTTCTGCAGTGCAAGTAATTCTTCACGAGTTATTGCAGTTCCCGAAAATTGGATGGCGATGATCCCGCCCATTTCAGCATACGCAACAGAAGAGAGCTCTATCCCGCGAGGTTTATTTTGCAGCAACTCCCCAATCAGACGTGAGGGCGGTATCCCGAGTATGTCATCGGACGATTGAAGCAACGCAAGCTCCTTTTTGATCGTCGTTAATTGCGAAGGAATTTGCTCATTCACTTCAGGAGAAAGCGTCTTCTTCTGTTCCAATTCATCTGCAAGAGTTTTTGTCATCGAATTCATAATAAAATATGACGGCAAAAAGAGGATGACCGAGGAGAGCTCAAGGACAAAGAGCGCGCACAGGACCACGATGACCAGACGAAGTCGGTATTCCTTATGGATCGTTTTTTTCGCGATAGGAGGGAGGAGGTTGATCATAGGTGGGAAAAGGTATTACGGAGAGCCAGTCCGATCGCCGCTGAATACCCATGGGACTCACGCATCGTAAGCGGCGGCACATATGTCTCGAACGAACAAACGTTGACCCAAGAATTTGCGATCGTGACCCTTACGGCTAATTCCATTCCAAGAAACTCGGTGATACCGCGCAAATTCGCCCCTCCTCCGGTGATAAATACGCATTCAATGTTCCCTCCGACCTTTTCACCATGATGCGTCTGCCAATATGAATAGTGCCTCATCAATCGCGTGCGAAGGTCGGACACCACGGGTAGCATGGCATGATAGACCGCATCCGATTTCTCTCCCCCGACCAGACCATGCAGGACCTTTAATGCTTCAGCCTCATCATGGGTGACATTAAGTGCGCGCTCAATAGCCTGCGTCAGATAATGACCACCAATATCGAGTGATGCGGAGAACTGCACGACCCCGTTCGCAGCAACAAAAACATTCGTTTCCATTTTTCCGATATCCAACACGAGAAAGGTCCCATTGTCCCCATGCGGAATAAGTGCGCGCGCCATTGCCTGCGATTCAAATTCAAACGCCTTCGGAGTGATCCCCGTCCCTGAAAAAATATCGAGATATTCTTCAACGACGACACGGGGCAGCACGGACACCACAACGTCCATATTTTCCTGACGCTTTGTCGCCGACTCCCCGACAACAACATAATCAAATACGGCATCAACGCCTGAAATTGGTACGTGTTCTTCAAGTCGTAGCTCGATCGTATCATGAAGGTCTCCAGGTGAAACGCGGGGAATACGCATATTAGCCAGATATGCCTGCTCCTCGGGAAGCGAAATATTCGCAAAAGAAAGATCGTGCTCCTTTGCAAGTGAGGCGATCGCATCCTGTAGTTTTTTCTTGTCACGAACATGTCCCTCGGAAATGATCCCGAGAGGAAAATTCCTTGTGGCATGTCGCACGACCTCAAGGCAACCGTTCCGATTCTTGTCGAGTTCGATGAACCGAAGCGCATCAGCGGAAATATCAAAGCCGACCGCAGGCATGGAGAGGAATTTGGGTGCAGTAAGAAAAGGCATCACCCATATTATACGCAATTGGCCCTACTCTGCCAAAGGAAAACTGCATGTGGTGGCGGGATTATTTGAAAGACGCTAGCGTAGTGCGCTTCCGGCGGGTACCTCCTTGTCCGGATGCAGCAACACCGCACCTCCATCGGCGACACCAACAGCAAGGATCATGCCGTAACTCGTAAGTCCGCGCATCGTTCGTGGCTCAAGGTTGGTCACAAAGGGGCACTGCTTTCCGATCAGCTCTTCAGGCTGATAATATTCACGGATCCCGGAAAGGATCTGCCGCGGTTCCGCCTCACCGAAATCAACAGTGAGTTTCAGTAGTTTATCCGCGCCCTCGATGTACTCGGCGGTCATGATCGTTCCGATCTTCATTTCAATCGCGTGGAAATCCTCTACGGTGGCCATATGGCAGGTATAGTAACACAACTACTCGTCATCAGAAAATTCTTCCTGCAGTTTTGGGAAATGTTTATCCAAATAACTCTGCAGGATGATGGCCGCAGCCGACGCATCATTTTGGGGATTATCCCCCTGCAAATGCATTGCTTCCCGGGAAGAAAGCACTTCGTTCATAAGAAAAATGGGGAGCGACGTCGTCGTCTTCAACTGTCCCATGAACACGCCGATCTTTTTCATGATCGGATTCGGTAGATTCTGAAAATTCAACGACTCACCAATAACGATGGCATCAATGTGTTCCTTTTGACAAATAGCAACAATATCCTCGATCAAGGAGTGAGTATTCAAGATGACGCACAAAGGAAAGGCCATCGTTCCCCCATCTGGGGCAACCGCAAGCCCAACGCGCTTTGTTCCAAAATCAATACCTAAATATTTCATCTCTACACAGTAGCGCACGTTCTCTGAGGGCACAACGTGATGAGTTTCGGTGAGCAATCAAGCAAAGCGCTCTCCTTTGACTAATCAAAATGGCGCCACATGGCGCTCATTTTTAACGGGCGGAGGAGGTGAGATTCGAACTCACGGTCCACTTACATGGACGACGGTTTTCAAGACCGTTGCCTTAAACCACTCAGCCACTCCTCCCTTATTGCACTCAGCCTCTCTTTCTAAATCGAACGAAACGCACAAATTCATTCGTGCTCATCACTATACTGAAAAATAGATAATTGGCAAAAGATCAATGTGGTATTGCTAATTCTTTTTTAATCGGAGCGCTTGACAAGCTGAACATATTGTGCTAAACTTTCGCTAGTCTTCTTTGAAGAACCGTCTGTGGTCACCCCCGTGTCAATAAAAGCCTTATGGGCATCGGGGTGACCACAACAATACCGTTACCAGCCCACGGCGGGTGTCAGCCGAAACTTTAGGAGATCTCCATGGAAACAAACACTATGTCCTTCAATGAGCGTGAGACATTGCGCATCAGCGCATTCCGCGTCTCCGAGGCAAAAAAGACAAAAGGGAGGCTGTTGGCCTGGGCAGAAGCCGAGAAGCCACCGCTCGTCACATTCGTGAAGGAGCTGTCCGCTGCAGGGTTCGACTACTCGCATGATGACCGCAATGCGGCGGTCTATGTCTGCGAAGGCGTGGAGATCCGCGCATTCGGCGGGGCGATCAACCCACCGGAAGCAAACGGAAAGCGGTTTACCGCCAACTTGAATCGTGAGCAACTCATGGCAAAATCGCGCCGCGAGGAGCTCGCGCGAAATCGTGCCCATGCACCTGAAACGGCCGCCGATCGGGCAAAGCGCGAGTCGGACCGTGTGGCTCGTCGACTTGAACGTCAGTCCGCTCAACCCAAGAAAGGCTTCGGCGGATCAACCGATCCTCACGGTAAGGGTAAGGATAAGGGCGACAAGAAAAACGGCAAGAAAAAATAGTCCTGCCACAAGCACATTTAAGACCCCGCATGCGGGGTCTTTTTTCTTTTCCCCTTTTTACATTGAGCAGCGACAAAGTGCATGCTACTATGAACTGACATTATGGAGTGGGACACCCTTGAACATTCATATCATGAAAAAACGAACGACTGGTATCTATCAGTTATTTTGATCGCGAGTGCATTGATCATTGTGGAATTTTTCATGAATAACTTCCTCTTGATCACACTCACCTTCATCGGGACCATCGCCTTTGTCCTACTCGCAGCACGAATACCGGAGATGATACATATCGAGATCCGTGAGATGGGTATCCGCGAGGGAGACCTGCTCTATCCGTACCAGAGTCTCGATGCGTACACCGTCACCACATACGAGCACGAAACAAAACTGCTCCTTGAGTCGAACCGCCGCCTCATGCCACTTATTGTCATTCCCATTCCCGATGATATCGACCCCGATCAGGTGCGCGTGGAATTAGACAAACATCTCCCCGAAAAAGAACTCCATGAGTCATTTGCACACCTACTCCTCGAACGCCTCGGATTCTAAGCGTTTTTGACGAAATACCATTTCGTATGGTAATGTATCCCTAGCCACCCTCCTTGTTTGTTTGGTGGCTTTTATTTGTCTCCGTCGTTCAATGGATAGGACAAGAGTTTGCGGAACTCTAAATATAGGTTCGATTCCTATCGGGGGCACAAAACGAGATTCAAAGAGCGCTCTGCAGCGCTCTTTGCGTTTTGTGCGGGCACAGCGATGTTTCGTCAGCAGACGAAACCGCGAGCCGGGGTCGCGAGCACTTACGTTTTTTAGTTAGGCTTTGCGCTAAAAAACTTAGTGACTTGTGACACAAGATAGATCTCGCCTCCGAAGGAGCCAGCATGACGCGGACGTCGTCCTAGTAGCACGAAATTTTTTACGCTATACTGTCTACAACATGGAATCCAAAAAAGTACTTTCGATCGAAGATGACGCGTTCCTCTCCAGTCTTGTTTCAGGGAAACTGGTCGAAAGAGGATTTTCCGTCGTGACCGCGAGCACCGGCAAGGATGGGCTCGCAAAGGCGACACTCGAACATCCTGATCTTATCCTACTCGACATCATGCTTCCCGATATGGGAGGCTTTGAGATCCTTGAACATCTAAAAAACAACCCCGAAACAAAAAATATACCCGTGATCATTCTTTCAAATCTTGGAGGAAGAGATGAGATCGAAAAGGGAGTGTCGCTTGGAGCCTCTTCATATCTAATCAAATCAAACATTCTCCCGCATGAAGTAGCGGAAATGGTCCAAAGCCAGATCGCATCGGCCTCGCATAATTAACGAGAAAAAATAGCATAGGACTCGTCCACCAATAACTTCATAGTTATTGGTGATGACGGTCCTTTGTGCATCATCCATTTTTTATAGCAACTTATTCATGGATGAGGCCATGGCTCACCATCGTAGAAAAAAACACACTCATGAATCATGAGTGTGTTTTTTGTTTCAAAATTACTTTTTTGCTTTCGCGACCTTCGGTACCTTTACGACGGGAATTTTTACGCTTTCCTTTTTCATAAAGAGCACGAGACGTGACTTCTTTCTTGCGGCAGTGTTCTTTTTGATCACTCCGCGCTTTGCCGCCTTATCAATAGCCTTATATACACCGGGAAGTGCTTTTAACGCACCCTCATGATTCCCCGCCTCAGACAACTTGCGGAGCGCCTTCATCCCATCCTTCATCGTGTCTGAACGACGAAGATTCAATACGCGCTTACGCGCCGATACTCTGATTGCCCGCTTTGCGGAAGACGTGATTGCCATAATCGAGAATCCTACAGGAGTCGCAAACAAAAGGCAAGCGGACGGCCGTGGGGGGCAAACAGTCGCACGAACGATCTCGCCACCCATCGCCACAATGCGTCTTCGCATAGTACAATATGATTCATGATCGGATACATAGAAGGAACCGTAAAATGGAAGGATGAGCGCACGCTCATCGTGCTTGTTTCCGGCATAGGCTACATACTTTCCGGTACTCCGCACCTTCAAAATGCGGCCAAGGTCGGTGGATCGATAGCACTCTTTACCCACCTTGCCGTTCGGGAAGATGCACTCGATCTGTATGGTTTTCTAGAGCGGGACGAACTCATGCTTTTTCGATTGCTCATCGGTATTTCCGGTATTGGACCGCGGAGCGCAATGAACGTCCTTGCGCTTGCCGATCGCAGTACACTCATTCATGCCATACAAAAGGGTGACGCAAGTTATCTCACCAAAGTCTCAGGTATCGGAAAAAAGCTCGCAGAGAAAATCATTCTTGAACTCAAAGATAAGGTCGCCACATGGAACGCGGGGGAACAAAGTGCGAGTGCTGAAAGCGAAGCGCTTGATGCGCTCGAAGCACTCGGATATCTCCCCAGAGATACAAGAGAGATCGTACGACTACTCACGAAAGAGCACGAAAAACCCGAAGACATCATTCGTCGTGCACTACAGATCCTCGGGGGACGCCTAGAGTAGCGGGATGGCCTACCGCTTTTTTTGAAGCATTTCGTCATGCTATGATAGCTTCATGCTTTCGATCGTGAAACGTATCACTCCGCAATTCGTTCTGCGCGCACTGCGTCCCGTCTACCACTACCTGCTTGCCCTCATCGGCGCGCTCTATTACCGCTTCCCGGGAAGAGAGCTCATCGTCGTCGGGGTGACCGGAACAAAAGGCAAATCAAGTACCGCGGAGATACTGGGAAATATTTTTGACCGTGCGGGATATACGACAGCTGTGCTTGGGACGATCAAATTCAAGATCGGCAACACCACGGAGCGCAATCTCAAAAAAATGACGATGCCTGGTAGATTTTTTGTGCAAAAATTTCTTCGCGATGCCGTCCGAGCCGGCTGTACGCACGCGGTCATCGAAATGACTTCTGAGGGTGCCAAGCAATACCGAGAACGATTCATCGACATGGATGCGCTCATCTTCACCAACCTCTCTCCGGAACATATCGAATCGCACGGCTCGTATGAGCACTATCGTGCAGCGAAACTTGCTATTGCACGCACACTCGCACGCTCAAAAAAACAGAAGCGCTTCATGGTCGGGAATGCAGACGACAAGGAATCCGCTTTATTCTTTGCCGTGCCTGACGTCATTCCCATACCCTTCTCCCTCGACCAAGCGAAAGGGCTCATTGCGGACGAGAAACACATCGCATTTCTCTGGCATGACACCGCGGTAACGAGTGACCTCGGCGGTCGATTCAACGCCTTTAACATCCTCGCTGCGGCAACGGTGGCGCGCGAGCTTGGAGTGCCTCTCCCCGCGATCGTGGATGGCATAGCAACAACTGCGAAGATCGACGGGCGACTAGAGCGCATCGAAGTCGGACAGACCTATCCGGTCATCGTAGACTACGCGCATACGCCCGACTCCCTTGAGGCGGTCTACAAGACCTTTACCGAATACGACACGATATGCGTACTAGGAAATACCGGTGGAGGAAGAGATAAGTGGAAGCGCCCCGTCATGGGAGCACTCGCAGAGCGCTACTGTGGAGAGGTGATCCTCACGAATGAAGATCCATATGATGAAGACCCAACACAAATACTCACAGAGATCGCAAGTGGGATGAAACAAAAACATCCGGAGATCATCCTCGATAGACGTGAGGCGATCATGCGTGCACTATTGCTGGCAAAAGAGAAAAAACATCCCGCCGTACTCATCACAGGTAAAGGGACTGACCCGTTCATCATGGGCCCGAATGGAACAAAAGAACCGTGGGACGATCGCAGTGTGGCGGAGGAGGCACTGCACAAGGTCCTCGCCTCGTAATACTCCCCGTCTTTAACGGATATTCCTATCTGTATCGAACATGCGATACATAGCTACACCGAACGCGACCGCAACGTTCAATGATTCCTTCTTTCCACGCATCGGAATCTCAACGATCGTATCTGCATGACGCTTCATCGCGGGGGATAAACCAAGCACTTCATTGCCGACGAGCACCAATACTTTTTCAGATGCACACTGATACTCCTTGTAATCGATCGCGGACTCATCTTGTTCTATCGCGACGATTGCAAACCCCTCTTTTTTGAGTTTGTTGATGAGTCGTACAGCACTCTTCACTCCTTCCCAGGCGATCGTCTGCTCTGCACCAAGCGCTGTCTTCGCGATCTCTTTCACGGGACGGCCAAATCGGTCGAGGGGCAACGGAGCATATCCGGAAAGATAGATGTGTGAAACACCGATCGCATCAGCGGTGCGGAATATCGATCCCACGTTGTGGGCACTGCGAATGTTGTGCAACAAGATGCGAATATCATGAGACATTGATCCCATCGTACCTCGGCCTTTAAAAAATCAAAAACATGTGTTAGTATCGCTTTGTTTCACCATTGTTATATACTTTCCAATATCCCCCTATAACTGTTTTGGTAGATAACAGGAATTAGGGAAAATAAAGGAAAAAATCTACAGTAATGAACGAAGCACCCACTATAGCTGTTTTGGTAGACAACAGCGGATAAGTGTAGCCAGAAATAACTCCACCACACACAATGACATCCCCCTATAGCTCAGCTGGTAGAGCAGTAGCCTTTTAAGCTAACGGTCGCAGGTTCGAGCCCTGCTGGGGGGACAAGACATAAAACCGCGCAAGCGGTTTTTTGCTGGGACCCACAAGAAAGTGCCCTACGGCACTTTCGGCAGGGCTCGAAAAGGTTCTCCGTTATTTTCTGGAAATTCCTATTTCTAGAAAATCGGAAACCTGCACTGCGCCTGTAAGGCGAGAGACCCCTGCTGGGGGGACAATGTGCTCTATTCCCCCCAAGAAGGTGCTTTGCGGCGACTAATTTTTCTTATTCGCTAAATGAGTGAGCGACATGAGAAAGCTTGCGTTCTCATGTTCGAGCGAATGACGCGAAAAAGAGGTCGTCCGATTAGCGGTACTCCGCCTTAGAAATACGTCATAACTATTGTTCTGATCCTCGTAGCTGTGCAATTCCGCGGACTGTTCGTTTCCGACGACGTCGGCGCACAGGCGCTGAAGAATGAGGGATACACGAATGTCCGCGTAACAGACAACGCATTCTTCTTGGTCGGAATTCGCGGGTGCGACAACACTGATGCCACGCGGATAACCGCGCTTGTAACAAACTCACAGGGCAAAGAAGTCACTATGTACGCCTGCGTCGGTTGGCCGTTCAAGGGCGCAACAGTGCGAAACCCCTGATCAGAGTACTAATTCAAAAGCCGAGGATCTCTCCTCGGCTTTTTTCTGTCCAAATATGCACCTTGCACCAATGAAAATGCAACAAAAAAAACCCGCAATAAATTGCGGGTTGTGTTTCAAAAGAACGAGTCGGGCGAGCGATACTCTTTCGAGAGATCGTGATGTGCCGCTACGTGCTCGTTGGTAACGTATCCGTTATAGGTCTGGAGTCCTTTTCTGAGATCGGTATTATCTCGTAATGCGGTATATTCTCCGCCTTTGGAACGCAGACTTTCGGAAACCAAAACAAGGACATACGGCAACGTTGTGTCGGTGAGCGCGAGGGTTGCCTCAGCGGGAACCGTTGAGCCGGGAATATTCGGAACAGCAGAGAACACGAGCTTGCGCGCGCCGCGGGTGAACGTCTCACCGGGCTTGGTGGGATTTCCCTTTGTCCACGCAGTTGAACCGCCTTGATCGATCGACACATCCGCGATGTAGCACCCTTGCTTCATGATGCGGAAATGTTTCTGCGTAAGGACGATCGGAGCCTCTTTCCCTCCGGGAAGCATCGGTCCGGAAATAACGATATCCGCTTCCTTCAGATATTTCCTCACACTCTTGTCATCCAGCATCGTGAGGGGAAAGATCTTCACTTTTTCTATGCGACCATACTCTTTTTTCAGCTCAAGAATACGCTTCTCCCAAGCCTCAAAGATCACGATTGAACCAACGCCGCATACGGCACGGCAGAGAGCCGCCTCTCCGACATTTCCTCCGCCGATGATGACGACGGAAAGATCTTGATGATGCTCCGGCTGGTGACGCGCGAGTGCACCGTGCATCGCTTGAGTTCCTGCGATCTGCGACATGGGCACAAGAAGTGGAAACACCGCTCTGTTGTCTTTCCCAGGCAGAGACACCGTTTCATAGGCAATTGCAGTGATCTTATTGTCCAACAACGTGCGCGTGAGGTCAATTGCGCCTCCTGCCAAGTGCAGATACGTGAAGAGCGTCCTTCCCGCAAATGAACGTAAGTGCGGATACTCAGACTTGATCGGCTCCTTGATCTTCACGACGATATCCGCGTTCTTCCAGATCTCGTCCGAAGTTTCGACGATGATTGCGCCGAGATCTTTGTATGCTTGATCAGAAAATCCCGACAACACTCCCGCATCATGCTCAACGAGCACTCTCCCGCCCAACTGGGTGACCACCCAAACGCCGGCCGGAGTCATGCCGACCCGACCTTCTTGAGTTTTCTGTTCCCGAGGAACACCAACGACACATTCAGCCATGACCAGCTCCTTTACAAAGTAATCCTCCATCAATCTAGACCTTCCGAAATAAAAGTCAAAGGATCACGCCCCTTTTTAGGAGAATCTGATATGCACCCTCTACTGTTTCCTCAAATTTACCATCAATGTTCAGAACCTCCTCGTCAAATGCGGTCCGTGAATGCATTTCCTCTTCAGCAACCGTAAGTCTCTTTTGTATTTCTTCATCACCAGTTCCCCGCAAATGCAGACGAACAGAGAGATCTTGCATATCTCCGGGAGAGAGAAATATCACCAACGCATCGGGCTCAAGTTTTTTTACAATATGACACCCCTCCACATCAAGTGCTCCAAAAACGATCGGATGCTGCTCAAGGAGGCTATGCACCTGTAACCGTGAACTACCGTAATACCCCGTCGGCCGCTCAACCGCTTCGTAGAATTCCCCTTTTGCCTTTCTTTCGATGAAGTCTTCCGCTGTCGTGAACTCATAATCGACACCGTGTTTTTCAGTGGGTCGGATCGCACGCGTCGTCGTCGATATGATAACGCCGGTATTTGGGATGCGTTTTCGCAATGCATCAATGAGTGTCGTCTTGCCGACACAGGTCGGTCCAACGATAAGAATGATCTGTCCTTTAGTGTTAGTCATGTATGTTTAATATAACACAATGAGTTATCCACAGTTTGTCCTTGACCTTGATAAAGGACACCGATATACTTGTCCCAGACGCGATTGCAGTAATATCCTCTTTTTTAAAGGACTACTGCACAAGCAGTAGTTCTTTACACAATCCAAAAAGTTTTCCTCCAACAAAGACCTCCGAGATCTCCAGCTCGGGGGTCAATTTTTATAAAAAAAGCTCATTTCATGGGCTTTTTTTATTCCTCGGTGAAGAAAACACAAGATTCTTCACCATTTGAGATGCCTCTCGTTCTTGTCTCGCAAAATGCTTCCTCACCCTTCCGGACCTTGAATAAGCCAATCTAGACCTCAGATGCTAGGCATTCAGGAAATACTGCTCAAGCAGCGTATCAAGATCACCTTCGCCGTGATGCGCCTTGTGATACATATCCTTAAGTTCGCGGAGGCGATCTTCAAGCTCGTGACCGAGATATTTCTTCGAGTTGGTCAGATAGCGCTGATAGTTATATGGACTCACCCCGGCCTTTATGGCCTCATCTTTGTCGCAATGCGCGCAGAGATAGAGCAGTTTCGTCGCCCAAAATATGGTCCCATGAATCTCTTCCGCCGCCGCCCCACGTGACTTTGCACGTACAAACTCCACCCAAGCAGTCTTCTTATCCCGCGCGGCGATGGCATCAGCGATCACAAAATTATTCTCAATTTTAGCCTTTTTAATCAGTGGAAAATCGTGAACTGTTCCGACCTTCTGAAAAAGTTTTAACATATCCTTATTTGGAGCCGTTTCACGGATAAAGAGGTGATTGGGAGTCGCAGCTATCTCTTCAGAATAAAATGACTCAGCCTCTTTTGAGCCCGATATCCCATCAAAAACGATCATATTTTTCTCTCCAAAGAGATTTTGCGCAAAAATAGCCTCACGTGCGGCCATTGGATCAAAACTCACATCGGAAAAGCGTGATACTCCGACGGATGGATCATCCGATATTGTAGCATCTACGGCCTTGCGTAAGGCTTTTCTGGCGGATTGAGTATCTTCTCCGATGAATATGTCGATCATAGGTAGGTACATTTTATCATGCCGGCACGAAGAGACCGAATGCACAGCTTCCGGTGATTCATATTGGAGTTCTTCCTATTATTTTAGACTTCCCCAGCGTTTTCCATGCTTGCTGTCCACGACAAGCGGGACATTTGCACCGCGGGTACCTACATTGACCGATGTCATGGCCTTTTTGATCACTTCCGTTACCGTTGTAATGGTTTCCGGGTCATCGCGCACTTCAAGAATGAGTTCATCATGAACCTGAAGGATCAGTGCCGCATCATTATCCAGATGCTTATCTTTCAGCGCATTATCGGCCTTCTGCATTGCGATCTTAAAAAAGTCCGCCGCAGTCCCCTGAAGAGGTGCATTCATTGCCATACGTTCCGCCATCGCTTTCATAAACGGAATACGTGAGCGAAGGTTCGGAAAATACCGACGTCTTCCAAAGAGCGTTTCCGTATAGCCCTTTTTTGTTGCTTCAACTTTTACGTTATCAAAATATGCGGCGATCTTTGGAAATGCGATAAAATACTGATCATAGAACTGTTGTGCTTCCTCACGCGTTGCGCCGAGATTCTGTTTGAGTGCATTCACTCCCATCCCATAGATGATACCGAAGTTGATGACCTTTGCGCGACGGCGCATTTCTTTTGTCACTTCTTCGGGCTTCATACGGAAAACACGTGACGCAACCGATGTATGGATATCCGCGCCCGATCGAAATATTTCTGCCAACCCCGGATCTTCGGAGAGCATCGCGAGCACGCGCATTTCGATCTGTGAATAATCAAACGACATGAGCACGGATCCCAGAGGGGCAATAAATGCGTCGCGCACGACCGCACCCAAGCCCTCACGAACGGGGATGTTTTGGACATTCGGATTGGATGAGGAAAATCTTCCGGTTGTCGTACCATCTTGATGCAGCGTCGAATGAAGCCGGCTGTGCTCATCAACCATGAGTGGAATATTGTCGATATAGGTCGAAAGGAGTTTTTGGACTTCCCGATATGCAAGGATGGAAGCAATGATCGGATGTACGTCCCGAAGCTTCTCCAGCTCTGACTCGCGCGTTGAGCGCGCCCCACCCGCGGTCTTCTTCAGACCCTTCACCGCAAGCCCCATGTGGTCAAAAAGAACGACCCCGAGCTGTTTTGGCGAATTCATATTGAATTCTTCCCCCGCAAGACGATATATCTCTTTTTCCGACTTATCGAGCTGTGCATGATAATCAAGCGAGAGCTTTTTCAGATACGCAACATCAATGAGCACGCCCTTTTTTTCTGCACGGAGAATGAGTGGAATGAGTGGAAGCTCAATATCCTCATACAGATGCAGGAGCCCCTGTGCCGCAAGCTCTCCTATGATCTTCTGATGCGCAAGAGATAGATCATGCTCTCCTGTGTGATCGACGATCTCCTCTATGCCGGGCGTGGTTAGATCTGAATTGAGCAACCATAAGCCTATCGCGGTCTTTCTGAGTAACACTTGATCAACGTCTCCCCCATCCTTCTTCTCCTTACCCCCCGTAATTTTTTTTTGTTTTGTCTCATCGCTCTTCTCTACACTATCATTAAGCGATCTCACGCGAGCGCCGAGGTTTTTAAATTCAAGCTGATTAAAGAGCGTAATGGCCTTATCAACAGTGAATGTTTCTTTCCATGTTTTCTCCGGCAGTGTGTAGGTAATTGGCGCATCCCTCCGTATCGTCCCAAGCATTTTTGAAAAAAGCGCATCTTCCTCACCCGCAATGAGCAGCTCGACCATGCGTGGTGAAATTCCCGCTTCGGTGAGTTTCTCTTTCCCCTTTTTCAACGCCGCATATATTCCTTCTATCGTGCCAAATTTTTGGATCAATGTGCTTCCGGTCTTTTCTCCGATGCCTGCGATACCAATGATATTGTCGGACGGATCACCGCGCAGACCCTTATAGTCAGGCAGCTGTAACGGACCAAAGCCAAATCGCTCGTTCACCTTATCCTCATCGTAAACAATCGTATCATTAATGCCTTTCCGCAGGGTGTACACTCGTACGCGTTTTTTTGATACGAGCTGAAGCGTGTCCATATCTCCGGTCACGATAAGAATTTCAAGATCCTTCTCTTTCTTTAGCTGCTCCACGATCGTCCCGAGCATGTCATCAGCCTCAAACCCCGGCGTATCGTAAATCGGAATATGAAATGCGGAAAAGATGTCGCGACTTCGATTGAGCTGCTGTTTCAGCTCTTCATCCGCCTTTGCGCGTCCCGCCTTATAGTCTTTATATTCTTTATGACGGAACGTCGGACCGGGGAGATCGTAGCAGGCCGCCATATAGTCAGGCTGAAATTCCTGGATCGAACGCAGGAGCATCGTCGAAAGACCATACAGGCCTCCTGTTGGCTCTCCTGCCTTTGTCGCGAACTCGGGAAGTGCATGATACGCACGATGCACGATCGCGTGTGCATCAAAGAGGACGAGTCGTTTTGCATGGGTTTTTGCAACCATGTGGATATCATACCAGTTCGTTGATGTTTTCCACTCTCGCCCATACCAATATTGTTCATATTTGGCAAAAAACTGAGAAAGAAGATTGTGATCTCCATTAAGCATAACGAAACACACGCAAAAAGCGGGGGTCTTTCACTTCGTCTATTAACGGTTCATTCCAATGACTTCATCCTCGACTCTCCAACGAACTCATCCTATATTTTTCAACATATTTTCACCGTTTTTTGTCAAGGTTTAACCTTGACAAAAAACGTCGATGGAGGAGCGGGGGGTGTTTAATCTTTATCCTCACCCCATCCTGATCCAAACTCATAATTAAGCAGCGTGCGCGCCTCATCCACGTCCTCTTCTCGAAGCGCAAAAAGGTCGAAACCAAAGGCCTCTCCACTCGTTTCAGATCTCGCTCCTTCACGATTGCGAATGAAGCTCTTGATCCCATGCGTGATCAAGAACTGGCGTGTATCTCGCGCCTGATCCGCCTCGCGAAAGAATTTGATCCGCGTACTCATATATTTCCTTTTTTATCATAAATGCGCCGCACTGTCTCACTGATTACCTGAAAAAAAAGAATTGCTCCATATGAAGGAAAGCTCTTCCCGATCATCTCCGGCCATTCAACAAGAAGAAGATTCGTCGGCTCTGCAAGCAACGCGCTCCATCCGATCGGACCAAGCTCATCCTCGGATCCGATACGATACGCATCCACATGCACGAGCCGACGAAATTGCGCAGTATTTGGAATGTCATAAAATCGCGCAATCACAAATGTGGGTGAGGGAACGGATTCACGAATACCGAGCGCACGTGCAAACGATTGTGTAAATGCTGTTTTCCCGGCTCCCAACTCACCGGAAAGACCGAGTACGGTCGCATGAGTAGCATGAGCATCTTTCGTCTCACGAAGCATTTGTTCAAGTATCGCTGCTGCAACACCGTCCATCTCGATCTTATTGTTGATGATCTTTTCCATCGTGATGTCATTCTCTCACAAAAAAGCACCACATGGTGCTTTTTTGTTTTGTTTTCTTCATTTAACGGGGTGTCCCGCCCACCGAAGGAAGCATTCGCGCAAGCCGCGAACCGTCTTCCTCCTGCTCCATCGCCTCGATCGAGGCTTTCTTCTGTCGGTAATATGCTATTCCTTTTCGGACCCCAATGATCGCAAGCACAACAAATATGAGGTAGAGGATCCAGCCAACAAACGAACTGGGGAGCATACCGTTTCCCGCTCCCGCAGTGTTTGCTCTTGCTCCCGTACTTCCTTTTGCGCCGGCTAGGGCGGTGCCGCCCGACGATACGACACGCGTCGCACCCATCTGCTGAAATTCCAATCGTGCACGCGCATCAGGAAAACCTTTTGCACTTCCCGTTGTCATACCAAGAATGCTCAACACTCTCGTTCCACCTTTTTCAAGACGCCCAATCGGAAGAACGTACGTACGCTCTCCTCCTGATCCATCTTCAAGCAAGAGCTCATTGTTCGTATTATCACCGATATACACAACGTCAAACGGAATGATGATCTTCAATTTCGCACCGGTTGCAACGGATGATTCCCCGTATTGATAGGTGATACGATACTCCACCGGAGTATGGATCGAGACATTGGTGGGTCCGATCTTTTCTATCTGCACCGCGGTCTTCTTATCGCTCCCCATAAGTGCATTCCAAAATGCGCCGAGTGGTCCGCCTGCCGTGGCGACACTCGCGACTTGCGCGCTGGGATCATTGACCATGCTGGTATTCACGGAGTCTGCGGTGTCAGATTGAGGAGTGGCCGTTGTTGTTTTTTTCCGAAAAAGTGAAGCGAGGAGATCGCCGGCAAAGTTCTGCGAAGTAATCCCGCCCGCGGCCACTGATGACCCCTGATTCGTTGCAAGATAGACCCCGCTTGACGACGTCGTGCGGGCAACACCGTCGCCACCCACTGTCGCAGGCGGAATTGCTTGAGAAACTTGCGCTTCGGGTGGCGGAGGAGGAGTGCCTGCAGTATTCAATATGCGGATTGCACCATAGGTACGCCCTGCGGAATTTTCCGCAACGATCCGATAAAAATATGTCGTTCCGGGAGTCAGGCTCGAGAGAGCGCTCTCAAAGAAATTTGCGTTCGACGAGACGCCCACTTTAGACGTTTGGCCTTCAAGGCGCTGGGACGTACCCCAATCAAACCATGCCTTTGTCGTAGTGTCCCCATGCGGGCTCACGTACCCCCGAAGCGTCACCGTCGTTTCACCGACGGCGCTTGGAGAGTCCGTCTCTGCAATCACCAGCGGCGGGACACCAATGACGAGTACCTTTGTGGTGAAATACAATGTTTGACCGACATCCTTACCGCGTCCGTTCTCTACGATCTGACGGTAAAAATATTGTGTACTCGGCGCGAGCCCAACGATGTCCGCACTTGTGTCAGTAAGCGTGTTTCCATACCAACTCGACACCGACTGATGCGTGGTCTCGTAGACGACCCCGGGTCGGCCGGAAATTCCCCACTCAAACCAGGCATAGGCATCGGGCATTTCACTAGGATTCGCCTGACCATTCAGCTTTGCGCTCTTTTCCGTGATGAATAATGCCTGCTTTGAGATCGCGATCGGTGCGGCCTGATATGCAAAGACCGTCACCGGGGAGATGATGAGCAGTAGCGGCATCACAAAAAGGGAGACCGATAAATAATTCGATGTCTTTTTCATTCGCCCATTATACACTATTTATATTTTTTGTCAAACATTAATATAACTTCTTGTTGAGCCATCGCAGAGGGAGTACAATATGATTTATGCCCCATTTTCAAGACGAAAAACAAACAAAGGTGTTCAGCGATATGCGCGAAAAGGAAGCAGAAGACCTTGCGCAGATCCTTGCAGCACGATATGAGCTTCCCTACGTTGACCTTTCACGGGTCATCATCAACAACAACGCCGCACGTCTTATACCGGAAGAAACGGCACGCAAGGCAAAGCTCATCGTGTACTCGGTCGACATGAAAAATGTCAGTATTGCGATACAGACTCCGCACATAGAGGGCGTCAACCAGGTCGTCACAGAGCTCACTCGACAAGGTTATAATCCTACCATATTGATCGCATCGGAATACGGGATCGCTCGCGCATGGGAGGTCTACAAAGAGGTCTCGCACGCGATCGCCTCGACCGCAGGAGTGATGTCAGTATCGAACGAAACAATGCAGAAATATGTCTCAATGATCAAGACCATCGCGGACGTGAAGGCGGTCGTTGATGAAGCGATCGGCTCGGGTGATGTGCACTCACTTTCTACGGTCGTGGAGATCATCTTGGGCGGTGCAGTTGCGACAAGCGTCTCCGATGTGCATATCGAACCGGAGAAGGAAACGGTCCGCGTGCGTTATCGTCTCGATGGAGTCCTCCAGGATGTCGTTGAGATCACACACGTCGGCTATAAAAAAGTACTCGCGCGCATTAAGCTGCTGGCGGGAATGAAGCTCAATGTCACCCACGAAGCCCAAGACGGACGGTTCACGATCAAGATCAACGACATCGATGTTGAGGTGCGTACCTCGGTACTCCCGGCCGCATATGCGGAATCGGTAGTGATGCGTATTTTGAATCCGAAATCCATTTCCGTTCCGCTTGAGGAACTCGGTATGGATGAATACTTTTATAAGATCATGACGGAGCAGATTGGAAAACCGAACGGACTCATTCTTACGACCGGGCCGACCGGATCAGGAAAAACAACGACACTCTACGCCTGTCTAAAAAAATTACGTAGCCCGCAAATAAAGATCATCACCATTGAGGACCCTATCGAATACCACCTTGACGGCATCTCGCAAACACAGATCGATCACGAAAAAGGTTACGACTTCTCTCATGGGCTCCGCGCAGCGGTGCGCCAAGACCCCGATGTCATCATGGTCGGTGAAATTCGAGACGAAGAAACAGCTTCCGTTGCGATCGACTCTGCGCTCACCGGTCACTTGGTCTTTTCAACACTCCATACCAATAATGCCGCCGGCGCTATTCCTCGACTCATCGATATCGGTGTGAATCCGAAGATCATCAGTTCCGCGCTCAACATCGCAATCGGTCAACGACTCGTGCGCAGACTCTGCACGCAGTGCAAAGAAGAATATGTTCCCGTAGGGAAAGAGATAGAGCTGCTCATGCGCGAATTACCGGAGATAAAAAAATATCGTCCGAACATAGAATTTCCCGAACACCTTTGGCGACCCGCCGGATGTGAAAAATGTTCGTTCACCGGTTATAAAGGCCGCATCTCTATTTACGAGGGTATCCTCATGGATAGAAACATTGAGGAGATCCTTCGAGAGAACCCGAGCGAGCGCGAGATCAAAGAAGCCTCAAAATCGCAAGGGCTCCTGGATATGCGCCAAGACGGGATCATCAAGTGCATCAAAGGAATAACTTCAATCGCCGAAATCGAGCGGTCTGTCGGACTCGAAGAATCACGCTAAGGTAATTTTGACGCACTACTTGTTATTTTTTTGCTCGGTCTTGGGGCAGTATCACTCATACAGCCCCTGCAACACTGCGCCAAAAATAACTTCGTATTGCATTCAAAATAATCTCAGCGAAACATATCGAAATACAAAACAACCGCGTTAAGCGGTTATTTCATCATCTCATTATCTTGCCGAAAGCGCAGTGAAGAAGTGCCGGAAACTATTGAGCACATTACCCTTCAAATAACTACTTTAATCAAAGTTGAAAAAAGTTAAAGGTATTCCTAAGGAGATCGCCAGCACGTACGCACGGGGCGACAACCAGTGAATCCTCGGATATACATCATGGAAGCCTGTGGGGCCTTAATTATTTGAAGGGTGACATGTTCAAGAGCAGAACCTCTGCCACCGAAGCGAGTGAGAAGATCAGTACAGATGCATAATATCACAGATAATATCTTTTGTCAAGAGATTACCGTGTAGACATGAAAACTCAATCTTTTTGGGGAAGAGTCTTACTTATGGCATACTGAGAAGGAAATTGGCCGAAGGTATTCCGAAGCGTTTTTTCGAGCCACCAATTTCTGTACTAAAGGCAGCATAGCACAACCATTTTTTATGTCAAGCGATATTTCCCCTCAACACAAAGAAGCATTATTTTTGGACCAAAAACTCCGCCCCGAACGGTGGGAAGATTACATCGGGCAAAGCCATATCAAGCAGAATCTGGAAATCCTTCTCGCTGCAGCAAAAGAGCGCGCGCACCCTCCCGAGCACCTGCTCTTTTACGGGCCTCCGGGCTTGGGAAAAACGACGCTTGCGCACTTGATCGCAAAAGAAACTCAGTCACAGATGAAAAGCACTTCCGGCCCGGCGATCGAGAAGGTCGGTGACCTCGCGTCCATTCTTACAAACCTCAATCCGGGTGATATTTTATTCATCGATGAGATCCATCGTCTAAATAAAATGGTTGAAGAGGTACTCTACCCCGCGATGGAATCAGGAATCCTCGACATCATCATCGGCAAGGGTCCTTCGGCACGGACAATCCAGCTTGAGCTTCCTCCTTTTACACTGATCGCCGCCACCACGCGTATTGCTCTTCTCTCGGCACCCTTGCGTTCACGTTTTTCCGGAGGGGTATTTCGTCTCGAATTCTACACGGAAGCGGAGATCGAGGAGATCGTCTCCCGCTCCGCTCTCATACTCGGGGTACCGCTCGCAAGCGGTGCGGGTCATGAGATCGCAATGCGCAGTCGATTCACTCCCCGTACGGCGAATTATTTCTTAAAACGTGCACGTGATTTCGCCCAAGTGAGCAAAACCTCACTGAATGAACTAGCGGTCAAAGAAGCACTTCGACTTCTTGAGATCGATGAGATAGGACTCGGGCAACCCGATCGACACATGCTCACCATTCTTATCGAAAAATTTGGCGGTCGTCCGGTCGGGCTTGGCACTATCGCCGCCGCGACAAGTGAAGAAGCCGCAACCATCGAAGAAGTCTACGAACCCTATCTCCTCAAGCTCGGACTGCTCGAACGCACTCCCCGCGGACGAATACCGACAAAGAGGGCATATGAACATCTCGGGTTTGATTATCCGGAGGCCCTGCAGGAAAAATTATTATAATTATTTATTTTAATCAACACATATATGTCCGGTCACAGCAAGTGGGCGCAAATTAAACGGCAAAAAGGTGCGGAGGACTCGAAGAAATCGAAGGTATTTGGAAAACTCGGTAGTCTCATAGCAACGGAATCCCGTAAGGCCGGAGGTGATGTCAACGCGCCGGGCCTGCGTATGCTGATCGAGAAAGCAAAAAAAGAGAACATGCCAAAAGACACAATCGAAC
This sequence comes from Candidatus Lloydbacteria bacterium RIFCSPHIGHO2_02_FULL_50_18, assembly GCA_001821395.1. Classification (GTDB taxonomy): domain Bacteria; phylum Patescibacteriota; class Minisyncoccia; order Phycocordibacterales; family UBA6899; genus MHLP01. The sequence continues at coordinate 56,708 of MHLM01000006.1, forward strand.
GCGCCGTTAAAAAAGGCGCCGGAGGTGAGGTCGAGACCATGGAGGCACTCACCTACGAGGGGTACGGGCCGGGCGGCTGCGCGCTCATCATCGAGGCATTCACCAGTAATCGGAACAAAGCATCCCAAGAGATCAAACACATCTTAACAAGAAGCGGGGGATCGCTTGCCGCACAAGGAGCTGCCGCGTGGGCTTTCACAAAAACAGAGGAAGGATGGGAGCCAAACTCCACCATTCCACTCTCCGACGAAGATGGTGCGGTACTCTCGACTATCATCGAAGACCTTGAGAACAATGACGAAGTACAGGAGGTCTTCACCAACGCCGACTAGTCAATCACGAGAGGTGCTGCGACTGAAGTACTTTTCACGATTTGTTTTTTCATCATACAATACGCATCCCAGTAACTCAGTAGCCCGAGATAAAAAGCGGGTGACAATGTGTCATATCAACCACCATACTATTCGACATTTAGAGCATTTGCTACTATAAGCAAATGCTCTATCATTCGAAAGCAAAATTGGAAAAATTGAAAAAGAAACGGATCGCGGCACGATATGATATGTCCGGACGACCGACCCCCGAAGAACGAGCACGAAGACTTTTGCATGCAGAGCCGATCTGGGGACCAATACTCCGCGAATGTCTCGCCATCGCGGACGAGAAAGAACGCAGTAAAAAGAGCACGAGTGGCTTTGCTGGTGCATGGGTCATGCAAGCACTGCGAGCGAAAGGTATCACTCCTCCAAACAATCTGCGTACCCCAGCCTGCCTTGGTATTTTGAAGTTAGTCGCGACGACACGCTCCGGGAATCGCGCCTACTACCACATCCCCGATCCAAAAGGTCTCGCCAGGGCATTAAAAAGTTCGACCCGCTGAGTAGCGAGGCTTCCACTGCTCCGCTCACCCCAATATCCACATTTGTGAATCTGCACATGCTTATCGTAGCGACCTGAATTTCACGACCGCAGGGAGATGAAATTGGAAGTACTCTCTATGGTGCAAATGCAAGATGAACCAATTGGTGGAGAAGACTTCATCTTCCTTTATGAATTAGGCGCTTCAAAATGAAGCTCCACGCAGCAAGCTGTACCCTCGCTCGCTCCGCTCCGCATCGGCGTGGTATCTCAGGAGCTCCGCTCTAGATTATCTTGAGAAACCAACGGTTTCTCAGGCTCTTCCTCAGCGGAGTCCCCGCCGCAAGCGGACGGGGTATGGAGAGAAATGAAGCCCCCCGAGGCAGAGCATACCCTCACTCCGCTACCGCTCCGTATCGACAGAATATCGAGAGATTCGCCCTAGACCACCCTGAGAAACCAACGGTTTCTCAGGCTCTTCCTTGGTGGAGACCCTGTAGTAGAACCACGAGGAATTGAGAGACTGAAAACTGGTGTGTCGATATTATCGATACCACAGACGGTGTCCAAAAAGGGGAGGTGTCGGATGAAACAAATTATCGAATAACTACCGCCATTATGTTTTCTCTTTGCACATGCTTATAGTAGCAAATGCGAAGAGTAAAATTACTGTTGCAACTAATTTCCGTTAGGTATCACCACAATTCAGGGGAACAAGATTTCAAGAAATTATTTCGCACGAAGTTTCAACGTATCAAAAATACAAAGGGCCAGTTCGATCACCATGGGCAGGAGCCCGGGGGTTAATCGTCGGCTAGAGTGTGGAAGTGAAATAGGGCATCAGCGAAGCGCTGGTGAGTTTTACGCACCGCAGCGCCTATTACTCAAACTGCGCGTCCATTCCCGTGCAGAGCACGGGATTTTAATTCCGCACAATAAAAAGCCCCGCGCCGTATTTGCATACATGCGTGGGGCGATATTGAAGGTCAAAATATCAGCATGACACAAGAAATCCAAGTTACCCAGCATCAGACTTGCGGATACGGAAGACAAACTGGTAGCTCGCACTCCACCTACCCGAGGGCTCCGCATGGCTCGTGTTGAGCCACAGACCATCATCGTTCCGATAGAGGTTGAATATGTTCGGGTAGCCATCGCGGACAGAAATTTGTTTAATTCCTATGCGCATCCATTCGGGATTGTCAGTGGCGAGGCGCAGTGCGGGACCCACTTCGGGAGGACAGAGTTCCAGTCCCCACTCGTTTGCTCGCTTGTATATTTCATCAGTCGTTGCACCTTGTGAAAGTCCGAGGTCGAAAACGGTGAGGCGTACGAGTGCGATATGCTCGCCGGATGGAAGTGTGACGAACTCAGGACTTTCCAAGAGTTGCTGTGCATAGGTACCAATTTTGATGTTTTTCTCTGTAAGTGCATTGAGGTATTCTTCTTTGGCTTTTCCTCCGATCTCGATGTTGTATGTTTGGAGTTTGCCTTCGGGAAAAGTGGTATAGATATGTTCGATGTTTGATTGAAAGATTTTGGAGGAAAGTGTTCCCACATAGGCGATAGTATCCGTGGTAACCTCGCCTTCATTGTGCGCGATCTGTTCTTTTGTGCAACCGAAGATCATTGGCATGTCTTCTCCGGGGTTTCTTTTATCGCGGAGTTCTTTGATGCGCGGGTCTTTCTTGTAGCCAAAGCCTTCTATCGAAGTGTCAACTTCATAGAGGAAGGTGAGGTCTTCTTTGGAGAATGATTCGCCCTTCTTTGTCTTCTGTTCAAGCAGCGTGAGATACCTCATGTCTTCCGACTTTTTTTCATAGGAGGCTCCATCGGGAAATTCCTTCATTTTCAGGGCTATGACGGGAGCGATGAAGGGGTCGATGTTTTGATTGGGAGCGATGCCGCGGACCTCAGCGATGCTTCCCTCTTGCATGCGGATGGCGGCACGGGGAATGACTGCTTCACCGTCCTGGTTTATTGAGTAGTATACGAAGAAGTCACCTCCTTCGAGCTGTGTCTGTGCAGTGCTCATGTTTGCGGTGCACCATTCGAGGGGATAGCCGTCGAGTGAGCGGACGAGCGGGGTGGGGTCTGAGTGTTGCGGATAGGTGACCCACTCGCCGCGCGTTTCTTCAAGCCCTTCTTTGCTATATGCAGGAAGCTCGATCAAGAATTGGGTATAGAGCTTGGGGAAGCTTTCCCCCGCAAGGAGGGTGGCAAACTCCTCATCGAAAAGCTTAGTACTCGTATTTGGTACGGGCATGCGCTCGCCTTTTGCTTTTTGTTGCTCGGTGATGCGTTTTTCCATTGCGGCGACGACCATACCCAGTGCGCGAGGGTTGAGCGGAGGAAATGGTGCAACGGTATTCTTTTCACGCTTCGCAAAGCGTGCGGATTCTTTTCCTTCTTCGTCTTCCGCCTTCTCAAACTTTCCCATATTGACCATCTGGGTGAATGCCCAATACTTTGCCCATATGGGGTATTGTGCATCGGGTGAAGTGAGATAGTCGACCCACTTATCGAGGCTTTCTTCTTGGGCATGGATGATTTCCTCCTGCTTTTTTTCTTTGTATTCGTTGGTGATTTCAACCGTACCATGTCCGAGATTGCGGGCGATGCGTTGCTCGAGGAGGTATGCGGCCTCGGGTACTTCGTCCGGAGTGATGACGTATTCCTTTTTATAATAGTCCTTGATGCGCTCGAGGACTTCCGGATTGTCGGGGTGTCCCATGTGGGTCTCTTCAAGAACACGCATCCAATCCGCGATCTTGTCTGCGGGTTTTTGGTGTACTTCCTCACCTGCACGTGCGCGCTGTGTCTGCTCGTACTCAACGGGGTCGGAAATGTGGAGTGCGGGGTCTTTTTGGTGGAGGAATTGTTCGGGGGATTCCATACTCCAAATCTATCAGAGATGGGTTTCTCCGTCTAACAGCGAACACTTGCTTCCTGATGTCCGATACTTAATACTGATGTCATGACTGTCTTAGCCATCGATCCGGGATTTGGGCGGTGTGGGGTTGCCGTACTTGAGGGAGACGGAGCGAGGGCAACCCTCCTTTATTCTGCGTGCGTGGAAACAGGTCCGAAGAATACTTTTCCTGAACGCCTACTTACGGTCGCAACTGAAGTGACGCGTCTCATTGAAGTGTATACACCGGAAACAATGTCCATCGAGGAGATCTATTTCACCAACAACGCAAAAACGGCGATCAATGTCGCGGAGATCCGCGGCATGCTTATTTACCTTGCCACTTCACGAAAAATTCCCCTTGTTGAATTCAATCCCCTTGCGGTCAAGATCGCCATAACGGGGTACGGCCGCGCGACGAAAGAGCAGGTTACCAAAATGGTGAAAAAACTTGTCGCTATCCCAAACAAGAAGATGCTCGACGACGAATATGACGCCATCGCCCTTGGCCTCACCGCTCTCGCCCACGCGCGACACACACAATCTCGAAAGCTCTAACTCTATTAAGCGAGGGTTTTCCTTTTTGAGAAGCCTTGCGGAGGCCCATGAGCCCGGCATGGTCAACGCCGAAGGCGTTGCGGGCTCGCCGAGCAGAATCACAATTTTTCGCTGGAAAAATTGATGATGAGCTTTTCAAAAAGGAAAACCCGAGCGCCCCTTTATCCACAGTTTTCTTCCCAACCCTTGCAAAAAAACACTGAAATATGTTACATAATGGATTAGCCCTGTGAGTTGTATTCTCTCTAGTGTTCCGACTGAGCATTCTACTCGGACGCCAGAGGCATCTCACGAACGTGTTGCATTGTTGTCACATGGGGTGGTCGGATTATGAATTAATTAAGGTAAAATCTAATCATGAGCGATGATTTTCTCGCAGGAGGGGTCCTCCCGGGTGATGATGCATTAGTAGGCGCGGATGATCCAAATGCGGTGAGCAGTGATGCTTTCCTCGATGAACTCGATCTACCTCTCGGAATTTTCGAGGAGGATGACGAGATGCCTGAAGACGAATAGCCGGTCACAATAAAAAACTCGCCCTAGTGGGCGAGTTTTTTATTTACTTGATGTCGAATGAAACGAACCGATGTTTTCCTATCTTGAGGATGATCGGCTCATTGATCACCACCTGAGGATCGGTCAATTTTTCCTCTCCGTTCTTCTTGATCGCCCCATCGGTCATCAGTCTACGGAAGTCAGTCTTTGACTCAACGATATGCTGTGTGAGCAGCGCGTCGACAAGCAATGTTCCTCTTGCGACCGAAACGACTGGGATATCATCGGGAATTTCTTTTTTCTGGAACGTATTCACAAAATTCTCACGTGCACCCCTCCCCGCCTCTGCACCATGGTAGATATTCACGATCTGTTCGGCAAGGTCCATTTTCACCTCCTTTGGATGCAGCTTACCGGATGCCAGTTTTTTCTCTATTTCTCTTACCTCTGCGACGGGTGTATAAGTACAGAGTTCGAAATATTTCGGCAAAACACTGTCAGGGATACTCATTAATTTGCCAAACATATCATTCGGCTCATCCGTGATTCCCACATAATTATCAAGTGATTTCGACATTTTTTCTTTCCCATCGAGCCCGACGAGGAGATCGAAGGCAAGTACCGCTTGAGCTTCTTTTTTGGTCATTTCCATTACCTTCCTCCCGATAAGCATATTGAACGTCTGGTCAGTCCCGCCAACCTCAAGGTCACATGAGCCATATACTTGAGCAAGTACATCGGAGTCGATCCCCTGCATCACCGGATAGAGCATCTCATGCATGAACAGTGGCTCACTGCTTTTTATGCGATCCTGAAACATGTCGCGTTCGATCAACTGCGCAAGAGAGATCTTTCTCAATACGGCGAGCATGTTGACCAGCGAGACACTGTGCACTGCGGTGCGGGAAAGAAAAGATTTTTGCATGCGCGTATTCTCGTACACGACGGCTTTTGAAACAAAAGAATTGGACGCGATAGGAATATTGATTTTCTTTCCGTCGAATTCTGCCGTGAGCGCGCTCTGACTCGCACCCTCGGGAGTGATATCGGTGACTCCATAGAACCAGTCAGAATTGCGCATCCAACTGAATGACCGGCCATCCTTCATCGCACCAGAATCATCTCTTTCAACAAGAAGGATCTTGTCTACCTGATCAAGATACGTACGCATGTTCTCATTGATCGCCGCCTGGTCGACCTCCGGCCGAACTTTGCTTTTGCCGGTAGGGTCACCGATCAACGCGGTAAAATCCCCGATCAAGAAGATGACCTTCACTCCCATGTCCTGCATTTGGCGGAGCTTACGCAGTACTACGGCGTGACCCAAGTGAATGTCCGGTCGGGTCGGGTCGACACCGAACTTCACGATAATCTCGGCATTACTTGTTCCATTCGCCCTTGCGATCAATTTTTTGCGAAATACTCCATTGGGATCAACGAATGTGCCGACCCCGCGCGTCAAAATGTCGTCGACGCGTGCTTCTATCTCCTTTGTATTGTCTATCTTTTCCATAGAACAAATCCTAACATGGTGTCTTTAGTTTGTCTTATGAACCCATTTTTTGTGATAAACTGTGTAGGATTTGCATATTTTGCGAATTTCTTCTTTACTACACTTTCTTGCTTCCGAATTGTAGAGCGCGAGAGCGTAGCAGGAAGCAGTGCTTGCCCTCGGGGCAACATGAACACACGCAGACCTTACTGAATATGCTAAAAAAACACCGCAGGAATAAGGGGAATTTCTTATATTGGCTACAGATCATAACGATCACCATGCTTATTTTGGGTATTTTTTTAGTGAGCGCATTCCTAATCTGGGCCGCAACGATCAAGATACCGGACTTTAGCCTGTTCGAATCGCGCAAAGTCTCTCAATCCACCAAGCTCTATGACCGTACCGGAACGATCCTTCTGTATGATGTCCACAAGGATATTCGCCGTACGATCGTACCGTTTGAAAAGATCAGCCCGTATGTCAAGAATGCCAGCGTCGCGATCGAGGATGAGCGCTTTTACCAACACATAGGGATAGAGCCGAAAGCGATATTACGTGCGGTCTTGGTGAATCTTCATCTTCGCGAGGGATATCTTGGTCAGGGAGGTTCTACGATCACTCAGCAGGTGATCAAAAATGCGCTCTTAACGAACGAGAGGACGATCACCCGCAAACTGACTGAATGGATACTTGCGATCAAGCTCGAACGACAGCTGAACAAAGAACAGATCTTGACCCTGTATCTGAATGAAGCACCCTATGGAGGAAACATCTACGGGGTTGAGGAGGCGAGCATGTCGTTCTTTGGAAAACATGCGGGAGAGATCACCCTTGCTGAAGCGGCATACCTTGCAGCACTTCCTCAATCACCGACGCGCTACTCACCGTACGGAAACAATATTACACTGCTTGAAACACGCAAAAATATCGTATTAAAAAAAATGAGCGAGCTCGGCTCAATCTCGGAAGATGAATATGCTGCCGCGATCACAGAAAAAGTAAAATTCATTCCACCTCAAGAACGCGGTATCCGTGCTCCGCATTTCGTCATGTTCGTAAAAGAAAAACTCGTAGAAATGTACGGTGAAGAGGCGCTCAACGAAGAAGGGCTTCGCGTGATCACAACCCTGAATATGGACCTTCAAGCCAAAGCAGAGGAAATAGTGAAAAAGCGCGTAGCTGAAAATGCGAAAACATTCAATGCGAAGAATGCCGCGTTGGTCGCACTCGACCCAAAAACAGGGCAGATCCTTACCATGGTCGGCTCGCGTGATTATTTTGATGTCGCGCATGATGGAAATTTCAATGTCGCACTTGCAGAGAGACAGCCGGGTTCGGCATTCAAGCCATTCGTTTACGGAGCGGGATTCGAAGAAGGATTCACTCCCGATACAGTACTCTTTGATGTACCGACACAGTTCTCCACTCGCTGTGACGCCGAAGGAAACCCTCTTCCGGGTTCCGAAGCATCAGCATGCTACATGCCGGAAAATTATGACCACGTCTATCGTGGCCCAACATCAATACGCAACGCTCTTGCCCAATCGATCAACGTACCTGCGGTCAAAATGCTCTATCTTGTCGGACTTGATCATGCGATCGATTTTGCGGAACGACTGGGGATCACTTCATTGGTAAGCAAAGAACGATACGGACTGACACTTGTCCTCGGAGGTGGCGAGGTTTCACTTCTTGAAATGACGAGCGCGTATGGAGTATTTGCAAATGATGGCGCCAGACTTCCCTATACGGGTATATTACGCATCGAAGATACGAACGAGAACGCAATCTTCGAATATGCTTCAAGTACGACTCAAGTCATCGATCCTGAGATAGCAAGAAAAATATCAGACGTGCTTTCGGACAATACCGCGCGCACCCCAGCCTTCGGTGCACAATCATTTCTCAATTTTTCCGACCGTCAGGTTGCAGTGAAAACAGGAACGACAAATGACTACCGTGATGCATGGATCATTGGATATACGCCGTCACTCGTGATCGGTGCCTGGGCAGGAAATAACGACAATAGCGCAATGGAAAAGAAGGTGGCAGGTTTCATTATCGCCCCGCTGTGGAATGATTTTTTCAGTGAAGCATTCAAAACTATCCCGGATGAGCGTTTTCCTACCCCTCAACCAATTTCAGCAACACTGAAACCTGCACTGCGCGGTGTCTGGTATGGCGGTGATGTCTACAAAGTCGATAAAATATCAGGAAAATTCGCAACAGAGTTCACCCCGAAAGAACTGATCGAGGAACGCGTGATACCAAATCCTCACGACATATTATATTGGGTGAACAAAGAAGACCCGATGGGTGTAGCGCCGATCAACCCCTATGAAGATCCTCAGTTTTTGTTATGGGAAATCCCCGCGCAACGATGGATAGGGATGAACGGTCTGCCGGGCAGCGCGTGGGCGTCGGTTCCGGAAGGTTTTGATGATCTGCATAAGCCGGAATTCGCTCCGCTGGTGACGATCATTGAACCGAATGCATCATCCACGTATGCTCATAATCAAAAGATCATCATTGAGACACAGATCACTGCTCCGAACAATATTGAGCGAGTCGACTTTAGCGTCAATGGTGCTTTCCTTGGGACAACGAGGACATTGCCTTATTCATTTGCATTCATGCCGAACGATCTCCCTTTCGCAGGAGATCAGAATGAACTCAGTGTCACCGCGTATGATGTATTTGGAAACAAGACTGAACAAAAAGTACAATTCTCAGTGCTACCATAATGCACGGCGTGATTACGTGATATCAAATATATCTCCTCTGCCGCTTTCCCTGATCCTTTGAAGGATCTGTGTTTTGTGCAAAAACAACTCATTTTTCAGCACCGGAGATGTTTTGATCATTAGTGTCCCTTTTGTTATGGTCATTGTTTTTTCATCCAACTGAATACCTGTTTCGTTGTGAATGATCGAAATAAGCAGACTCCGTTTATCATCTTCATGAGATAATTTCTTTTGATATTTTTCAAGATATTCCTTTATGCTTGATAGTTGCATACAACATATACGTAAAAAATTTTCATAATTGGGATGCAATTTTGCATTTTGCGCCTGAATGATGTCGGCGGAGCTGTATGAGTGATACTGCTCCACGACTCGTTCAGGATGCAAAATGTGAAGTGCGCCCAATTTGGAAATTTTTCAACCTTTCATGGGCATGACGAGGTACTGAAAGCTATTATCCCCAACCCCTTTGACCACGAGTGCGCGTGCATTCCCGCTCGCTGATAATGAGATACTGTCCGTATTCAAATAAGAAAAGACATCCATCAAAAACCGTTGGTTCAATAAAAACTCAACGTCATCCCCTTTCAATGCCGCATCGATCTGGTGAGTTGTCTCTCCAATATCATCATTTCTGGACTCGATCTCGACAAATTTTTCGCTCGGATAGATCTTCAATCGTACTTGCTGGAGTTTCCCTGAAAATACCGTTGTAAGCTTCAGCCGGTCAATAACATCCTGCCGCAACATAATCGCCTCAGTGAGAAACTGCTTGGGAATTATCTGCCGATAGTCGGGAAACATTCCGTCAACGAGCCGTGAGGTGATATGCATATGTTCGGTATGGAATGATATCTGATTTTTCGTTGCGATAATCTTCACCACTCCATCGATATTCTCAAGAGCACGAATGATCTCTACAACATTCTTTCCGGGAATAAGTAATGATAACTGTTCACAGGGGCTCTTCAGTGGAATGCGTTTTTCTGCAAGCCGCGAGGAATCGGAAGCAACCATGACCAATGACTGCACATCGGTGTAGCAATAAATACTCGCAAACTCAGGTTTAACGTCCGAAGTCGCGACCGCATATGACGTCGCGCGAAATGCCCCTAGGAGCGATTTAATATCGATTTCGAGCTCGGTACCCTTTGTGATGAATGGGAGCGTTGGGAAGTCCTCGTAGCCGAATCCTTTGATAAGTGTGGAGTACGACGCACCGGTGATAGTGAGATGTTCTCCGACCTGCTCGATTGTCACGTTTTTTTCATTCGGGAGATTAGAAAGAAAATTTCCTAACGTATCTGCGGGAATGGCGATCACTCCTTCTTTTTCGATGCGTGCCGGTATTTCGATCTCGATACCAAGATCAAGATTCGTTGCGCGGATCTTCAGCATCTTTTCACAAGCAATGAAAAGTACATATCGAAGTACGGGTAATGAAAGTTGTTTGCCGGTAAAACGTTCCGCGGTGAGCAGCGCATCTTTGAGATTCAGTTTTACACACTCTACTTTCATATTGCTATATATAAATACTAATTATATTAATTACGCCTGTGGATATGTGTATGATCATACTTTCGTTCATATCCGTCACTGCCAAAACGTTATTTCTGAATTTGACGAACTGTTGATAGGTACCCGGTTATCCACAGTCCTCATCAGTTATACTTTTTTCATCCACAGTTGAGACTTCTCCAATTTGTTTTTTGTCCCCACTTTTTTGCTCACGTTATCCGAGATTTCCACAGACTTATCCTCAGTTGTTTTTAAAATAACGCACGGATCTGTTCGATCTCTTGCAGTAAAAGTGAATCAGTTTTGATGTCGCCTTTTATTTTTTCGCATGAATGAATAACCGTAGTGTGGTCTCTCCCCCCTAATTTTTGTCCGATGAGCGGATAAGAAATATTGAAGTCTTGGCGCAGGATGTACATCAATACCTGGCGTGGCTTTACTACTTCCTTGCGGCGAGTTTTTTCAAAGATGAAACGCTCATCGATGTTATAGAATGTGGTAACTGTTTTTACGATATCCTTGATTGATACCGGTTTTGTCGGTTTCGCATTGTTCTTGATGAGTGTCTTGATTTCATTCAATGACAACGGTTTGTTTTTGAGTTGTGACTGACAGACGACAAGATTAAGTGTCCCTTCAAGCTCACGGATGCTTGCTTGGATCGTTTCCGCGATATATTGAACGATCTCATCGGGAATGATCACTTGCTGCTGTTTCAGTTTTTCTTGAAGGATAGCGAGACGAGATTCATATTCCGGCATTGTGATCTCAACGATCATGCCCGAACCAAAACGTGATTTCAATCGATCCTCAAGACCATTGATATAGTTCGGATGTTTATCCGATGAAAAGATGATCTGCTTATTATTCTCATAGAGTGCATTGTATAGATGGAAGAGTTCCTCCTGCGTCTTTTCTTTGCCGACAAGGAATTGAATATCGTCCATGATCAATACATCATATTTTCGGTATTTTTCCTTGAACTCGTTCACCCGATTGTTCTGCAGCGATGTTACATAGTCTGTTGAGAATTTTTCTGAACTGACGTACTGCACCTTCTTTCCCGGGTTCTGTTTCTTGATGCCGTTCCCTATCGATTGTGTGAGATGTGTCTTTCCGAAACCAGTCGAGCCGTAGATGAACAGCGGGTTATACATAATACCCGGTTTTTTGAGTACTGCCTGAGCGGCGGCGTATGCAAGCTCATTGAACGGGCCGATGACGAATGAATCAAATACATAGCGAGGATTCAGTCCGTCCTCTTTTCCGACATAGGTATCTTGGAGTGGGAGCTCCCCGATGAACGGTGAGAACACCTCCTTCTTATTTGTTTGTTCGTTCTTTTCCGTCCCATCGTCTTTAGTGATGACGTATTCGACATTCTTTACGTCTGGGGAAATATCGCGAAGGATGCGGATGATCGTGGAGTGATATTTGTTCGACAGCCAATCTCGGACGAATTCATTCTGGACTCCAAGAGCAACGGTCCCTTGATCTTGTTTTGTGATGCGCGTGTTCTTGAACCACGTACTGAAATTTGCCTTTGAGACTTCCAGTTCGATGTCGACCAATGCTTTGCTCCATAATTCTTTATTGTCCATAAAAGATCCACATCCCGTTAGAAATTGATAAAATGCATGACGAACGACGATCGCTTTTTGCTGTTATTGAACTTATTGCGAGCACTGAAATATTTCTAACGGGACGCGCGGTTTATTTCAATAACGTAAGAAGCATTATAGCGAAGAAGTTTGGATGAATGAAAAAGATCAAAATGTTCACAACTTGTGTATAAGCTGTGGACAGTTATTTCTGGAAATATTTTTTTTCATGCTGTCAAAAAATCATCTCTGTGAAGTGAACATATTTATATTTCACGAAAAAAAAGCACATTCCTTGTGCCAGAAACAGTACAACACATTATGAAGCAGGACAACCTTGAATGATTCAGAATTATATTTTATACTCCTCTGCATGTCAGTCACATACCAGCCAAAGAAAAAGAAACGACGATCTACGCACGGCTTTCTCGCGCGTGCGGCTACTGCGAACGGTAGGAACGTCTTGAAGCGCAGGATGCAAAAAGGGCGTAAACGCTTAGCCGTCTAGTTATTCGGCTCATAAAGGGACATGCTCCCCAGAGAACACAAGCTGAATAGAGTCACTTTTCCGAAATACAAGGAGCCCAAAAAAAATTGGACCGGTATTTCGTTGCGCATACAATACACTTATTCAAATTCTGCCGAGGTAGCACTGTGCGCCGTCGTTGTGCCAAAGAAGATCTGCGCACTTGCCGTAGGGAGAAATAAGCTTAAACGGACCATCTTTCAGAAAATTGAGCAATATGGCGAGGGGTTGTTGCAAAAAAAAGGTATGAAGGTGGTCATTTTTCCCTTAAAAAAGGAAGAAGTCATCTCCCCGCTTTCCATTGAAAAAGATATACAGGACTTTATTTTTCAGCTCAGATGAAATACTTCAAAAAACCCTTTCTATTGCTCATTCGGGGCTATCAACACACTCTTTCCCCTGATCGGGGGTGGATCCGTGTGATCGTACCCATGGGCGCGACCTGCACGATGTATCCATCATGTTCAGAGTATGCCTACCAGGCCATAGATAAGTACGGAGTGTTTCGCGGCTCGTACAAAAGCCTTTTTCGATTACTCAGGTGTCATCCGTATCAGAAAAAGCTTATTGATGAGCCGTAGTCTGCAAAAAACACCATTTTGTCCATTGTTTCTCGATGTTTTGCTGTATTCCTGCTTTTACGCTAGGATGGTGTGATGATTTCATTTTGGAATATCGCAGTGTACCAGCCGCTTTACAATCTCCTTATGTTGCTTGTGGACGTGCTTCCCGGGCACAGCGTAGGGGCGGCAATCATGGTCCTCACGCTCATCGTGAGATTAGTCCTCTATCCACTCACCGCGAAGTCGATATTGGCGCAGCGTGAGATGAAAAAACTTGAGCCGGAATTGAAGAAATTAAGGGAACAGCACAAAGAAGACAAGAAAAAGCTTGCAGAGCACACAATGGCGCTCTACCAAGAGAAGGGCGTTACTCCGTTTTCCGGATGCTTACCTATGCTTGTGCAGATACCCATCGTGATCGGTCTGTATTGGGTTTTTTCACGAGGTTTGAAGCTTGAGACCATCGATACAGCCATTCTTTATCGTTTTGTACAGGCTCCACTTTCGCTTGATATGCACTTCCTGTTCTTCGACCTCGCGGGAAAGAGTATCTTCCTTGCATTGACCGCAGGGGTTGCTCAATACTTTCAAACAAGTATTTCTCTAGGGAAACAAGCACCTCTTCCGGTAAAGAGTGGGAAAGAACAAGGGTCATTTCAGGAAGATTTTGCCAGGAGTATGCAGGTGCAAATGCGCTATGTCCTTCCGGTCATGATCGGCTTTATCGCTTTCACGACATCTGCCGCGGTTGCACTTTATTGGGCAACGAGTAATATATTGAGTATCATTCAGGAGTTGCTGCTTAAACGTGATAATCAGACGAAGTAGTGCTTAAAAACCTATGAATATCAACGAATTCATCATCGAGACGCTAAAGACCCTCCTCACCCTCCTTGGTATTTCTTTTACTGATATATCTGTCTCTATCGACGAAAAGACCTCATCCCCTCGCTTTGTGATTGCTACCGCGGACTCCGCAATACTCATTGGTGAGCATGGGGCACGCTTGTTGGCACTTAACCATCTCATCAAACGTATTGTAGAAAAAAAGTTCCCCGGAGAGCATCATTCGTTCATGGTTGATGTGAATGACTACCAGAAGAAGCAGGTAGACGAGATCCGCGCCAAGGCACATATGCTTGCAGAGCGTGCGCGCTACTTCAAAAGCTCCGTAGAAATGGATCCGATGAGCTCATACGAGCGTATGATCGTGCATGCAGAGTTTACACTTACTCCCGATATTGCAACCGAGTCTTCCGGTTTTGGTAAGGATCGGCATCTGGTGCTCAAATATACGGAAACGAAGGTGCTTCCGGATAAATTGATCTAAAAAACATCCCAGTGGGATGTTTTTTGATTACGAAGACCCCATCCATTAATAGTTGCTATAAAAAATGGATGATGCACAAAGGACCGTTCAGCACCAATAACTATGAAGTTATAGGAGGACGAGTCCTAAGGCCCCGTCCATTAATAAGTGGATAGATATGGCCGTGGCACAAGGGGCCGTAATCACGAATAACTATCATGTTATTATGTTATTAGTGAATGGCCCCTAAGCGGAGATCCGGGCTCATGAATCAAACATCTTGCGTATGGGCACAGTATTGAGATACCTATGACCCCAACCTTCTTTCCGTCAGGAATTGAGATACAAACTATTCATATATAACAAACTCCCCTCTTTCGAGGGGAGTTTTATTCAGAGTAGGTTTCTCTGAGTTTAGAATTCCAATCTGCCAAGGCAGACAAGCTGAATTTAGTCTTGGGCGTGAAGTTTAATTTGATCGTTAGTAACCGACTACCCCATCCGCACGCACAGAGAACAGAAGTAAGCACAAGTACAAAGACGGACTTGTACAAACCGGCATACGTACCGACATTGCCTCAGCTTATCCAGGGTACCCTAGGACTGGTTGAGGATTTATACATAGGGTGGTCCTATGTACATAGGACCACCCTATGTATAATCAAAACTACTACAGAGACCCTGAGTCAAGGTCACTTGGTGCCATCTTTTTCCATACTACCCATCCTAGTATCGAGAGGAGTATTAGGAACACCCCGATCGTGAGCGAAATGACTGTACTTCGGGAGTTTGCCGTTCCCGTCTCTGTTTCCGCGACGCCTGCCGCGGTCTCCGTTGCCACCTCAGTAGTGATCGGTGCCGGGGTGATCGTTTCGACCGGAGGGGCTGAAACGACTTCGGGGACTATTTCCTCCGGTGGTAGCGGAAGCTCCTCTCCCGGTATCGGGGGGCAGTCATTTGGGCAATTAAGTGAGCTTTCCCCGACATCCTTGTTGCAGATGCCGTTGTCATTGCAGAATGATGACTCGCTCAGTGAAATAGTAAAGAGTTTTTTTCCTGATGTTGAGAAAAAGGTGACATGGTCCGCATTCGCAAAATACGGTGCGCGTACCTCAAGGATACTCCTACCTTCCGCGGGAATGAAGGTCGTTGGTTTGTCGAACCAGAAACGTGAAAGTGCAACCTTTCGTCCACTCACGATCTCCCCATAAAAATCCCCACTGCTTTTCGTTGCCTCATATACACCCGGGATGACATCGTAAGCAAATTTTGCATCGGGATCTTGGCTTAATACGCCTTGTTTGAATTGAAGGTAGAAGATATAGAAGGATCGATCGTCTTCAACAAATGCGCTTGCAAAAGAAAACGGAGCAATAAGTGTGAGTGCGAGGATGCATGCATAGAGTTTTTTCATAGAGAAAAAGATCAGGAATGATAATTAGAAGCCGGGATTGTTCGTACAATAAAGCGCGTGCGTTGCGTAATTGCGTGTTGAGATATATGATTTTGCTCCTCCATTACACACGGTGTGTGCACTATCTTCGTATAAACATTCCCATCGCTGAACTGCAGCTCCGCTGCAGCTTGTGTCACTTGCACAGTCTGCGCTCGCTGCACAGGCTCCAAAACCCCCGTTGTAGCCCGCTGCGATATTGCGCACGCTTGTTCCGCATACTGATTTTGACACCGCATCAAGGTATGCCGCCCCAAGACAGATCGCTTTCGGCCAGTTTGCCTCTGCAGCGAGCCACCCACAGGTCATGGTCGTTGTAATGCCGCATTTTGCTCGATATTTATTTGCATTCGTCACTGAGACCTGCATCGGTCCGCACGATGCTCCGCCATCACCAACGACATTGATTCCGCAGCTTGATTCGTTCATGATGATCGCTTTTATCAATGCGGCACTAGCCCCGCCACCGATCGTTGCAGCGGCACTGGCCGCCATTCCCGCGAGTTTTGCACAGTTTGGATTGGTGCATGGTTGATAAAGAGGTTCGCAAAGGTTCATTCCCGTTTGTGTGCAGGTGATACCTGTCGTTGTTGGTGGTGCAGTCGAGGCTGGAGGAGGGGGTGGAGGCGAACCCGCTTTTATCTCATAGCAACCGCTCAATATGGTGTAATGCGCCGGATCAGCCTGGAATTGAGCGTGAAGCTTGTTACACATCTCTCCAGTCAGACTTTTGGAGAAACGCTTATCCCCGGTCAATACGGAGCCGTATTTAAAGTACCAACCGGGTGCCGTTGGATTCGCCTCTATGACAGGCGCTCCGACTACCGCCGCCGGTGTTGGTAGCGCACCAAGATTCATATCGCTCTTCAGCAGGTCCGCATTGATCGTATTCAAAATGATCCATGACCCCGCCGCAAGCAAGAGTCCCAGTATGGCATTCGTGATGCACTCTTTCGATGCACTCTTCTGTGACACTGACGGAGATCCTATCATT
>MHLM01000007.1 GCA_001821395.1 Candidatus Lloydbacteria bacterium RIFCSPHIGHO2_02_FULL_50_18
TGGGAAACTCCTTGCAAGGTATTCGGAGCATGTTGCGTTTCAAGATAGAATTTAAGAATCCCCATTCGCTCCTCACTCAAACCGAATGATGTTGACTGGGCAGGTATCCGACGCTTCTTTGTTTGCTGCACAGTCTCCTTCGTCAATTGCTACGGACACTACGCCGTTCTTATGCAATACACCACCTTCGAGATCAGATTTGCCGTCGTTGTCATTCATTTTCCAATTTTTCGGTGCAAGCAATACGCAGGATCCGCATCCGATACACTTCTCCCGTTGATGATGAATGGTGATTTTCTTTACTCCCATATGCGCTACTTTTTATCTCTCCAAAGATACACTTCGTCGTTCGGGCGGACGCGCCTTGAAACCGGAATAGTGATAGCGTCTCCTTTCTTCGCACTCGTGACAGAATGTTGATTCACGTCACGCATTTCAGTGACAGTCGCTCCATATACTCCGGTGGTTTGTCCGATGATTTTGATTTCGTCTCCAATGTGCACTGCTTCTGCGTGGAGAAGTATTTCTGCAACACCCGCCTTCGCGAAATAATTTTTTACCACACCAAGTGCGACACGCTCTTTTGTTGCCTGCGAACCTTTTGTGTTGCTGTATGCATCGAGCTCTTTTCCAAGATAGTAGTTGCCGTGCGATTGACCGCGGTTGTATACCGTTTTGAGCTCATCGAAATACGTTTCAATCTTTTCCTTCGTGTAGGTACCGTTTGCAACATCCTTAAGCGCTTGCTTGTATGCGTGTGTCACGATTTCAACATACTCGGGTGCGCGGCCGCGGCCTTCGATCTTGAAGACCTGCACGCCCGCTGCGAGGAGCTCGGGGATCTTGTCGATCATGCAGATGTCTGCTGCGCTCATCACGAACTGGTTGTCGACAATGAGCTCTTGCCCTGTTTCCACATCAGTCACCTTGTACGCGCGACGGCAATTTTGACGGCATGCTCCACGATTTGCAGACGAGTTGTCGGTATAGATACTCATGAAGCATCTGCCGGACTGGGCGACACAGAGCGCTCCGTGCACGAAGGCTTCGATCTCCATCATTCTCCCTTCGTTCCCCAAAAGCTTCTCTTCACGAATCTTTGTTGCAATGGCTTTGATCTGATCGAGGGTGAGTTCGCGCGCGAGCACGACGCGGTTGGTGAGTTTCGCAAAGAATTTCAGGGATTCATAGTTTGAGACGGAAAACTGCACCGAGACATGCACGGGCATTCCTATCTCGTTGCAATATGCTAGGGTTGCAAAATCAAAACCAATAATCGCGTCGACACCATTTGCCTTTGCGGCGTCAACAATCTTCTTCATGAGTACGGTGTCATGGTCGTACAAAAGCGTGTTCACGACGAGATACGCTTTGATCTTCGCAGTATGACAAATGTCCGCGACTGTCTTGATGTCGTCGAGGGTCATGTTGTCTGCAGCGCGAGAACGCATATTGAGTTGCGTGACGCCAAAATAGATACTGTCGCATCCTGCTTCTATAGCAGCCTGTAGACTTTCCATACTCCCGGCGGGAGCCATTATTTCCGCATTGTGAGGTGAGATCATGGGAAAAAGTCTACGTGGAATCTCGAAAACACGCAAGAAGCCGAACGAAGGATTATCGCCCACGAATTTCCAATAACCTGTTCACAATGATATAAAAACCGCCTAGCACATGCGTGTGTGTGCCGACGGTTTTGGACCATCAAAAGCCTTCGGACTACCAAAATCACAAAACTCAACAGCTTAAACCACAGAATTGCGAGTAACGCTTTTGTACGTTAGTATGCCCTCATGCGTATTCTATCTATAGAGACAAGCTGCGACGAGACCGCCATCGCGATCATCGAGACAACGAGCGACCTGCCTCATTGCGCCTTTAAGATACTCGCAAATCAAACACTGACACAGATCGAACTGCACAAACAGTACGGCGGAGTATTCCCCATGATGGCGAAACGCGAACATGCGCGCACACTCGTACCGCTCCTCAAGGTCGCGCTCAAAGAAGCCGGGCTGTACAAAGAAACAAGCAGGCATGTCATCGAAAGCCCGCTACGGAAGGAGTTTGAACACATGCTCCTGCGAGAGCCGGAGCTCTATGCGCAATTCATCGCCGATGTCCCGAACTGGGACCCGCCGCAGATCGACATGATCGCAGTCACGAGCGGCCCCGGACTCGAACCTGCGCTGTGGGTCGGTATCAATTTTGCGAAAGCGCTTTCACTCGTTTGGAAGACCCCGGTAATCCCGATCAATCACATGGAAGGCCACATGCTCACACCACTGCTTGAACCGACGGCGGACGGTATGCGACTAATGGAGACGCTCTTCCCCGTCCTCGGCCTACTCGTCTCAGGAGGACATACCGAGCTCGTGCTGATGAAGACATGGGGTACGTACGAACTCCTCGGCGAAACAAAGGACGATGCGGTGGGCGAGGCATTTGATAAGGTCGCACGCATCCTCGGACTTCCCTATCCCGGCGGACCCGAGATCGCACGACTAGCGCTTCTTGGCACGGGCGGAAAATACACACTTCCCCGTCCGATGCTTCATGCTGAGAACTTCGACTTTTCTTTTTCCGGGCTGAAAACGGCAGTGCTCTATCTGGCCAAAGATATCGGCGTCCTCTCCGACGAGCAAAAACAAGATATTGCGCGTGAATTTGAAGAAGCATGCGCGGAGGTGCTCACGAAAAAGACTCGTCGTGCATCGGAAGAATACGGCGCACGAATGATCGTCGTCGGCGGTGGGGTTTCCGCGAATAAGAGACTTCGGGATACGCTCGTAGAAACGATGCGGAACGAAGGAAGTAGCGTACCAGTCTATTTTCCGGGTGCAACATTGTCGACCGATAATGCACTCATGATCGCGATCGCCGCGGCGACGAGACAAGGACAAAAACCGCAGTCACTCGACCACATCATCGCCAACGGAAATTGGCGCATCACAAGCGTACTCACCTAATTAAAAAACCGCCACAACGGCGGTTTTTTAATTCTTGGTGATATACCGAATTTATTTTACGTCGACCTCATCGATCGTATTGCGTCTCTTCAAGTACAGTCTCGTGAGCAGGAGTGTAAGGATGACAAGCACGATGAGGAAATAAACTGAACTATCTGAAAGATGCAGTTTGTCCGATACTGACCCGACCACAGCGGCAAGTCCGCGCTTCGTGCTTGCACCAGCGACGATCCCTTCTTCTTTAGTGACACTCGGATCAGTCTGCGTTCCTGAAAGCTCACCTCCCACATGCGGCATTGTTGCCAACAGGTCGGACAGCGCAAGCCTCCCACGATTAACGAGCTTCGGTTCCGGTTTTTCCTTTTCATTCACGTCTATGGCTGCGAACACCCCTTCATTGCCGTTATTGACGCTTACCCCATTAGAAGCTCCATCGTTCGTATTCATTCCCACAAGAGGTAGTACGGAGGTTGTCGTACTGCCTTCTCTGTGGATCTTGTTGATAAGATCTCGGAATGCCGCAACCTCACTCACCTGCAAAGACGTCAGTGGAAATTCTTGCTTACAATAGAGCTCATTGACCTTCTTTTGTGTTGTGTAATACACATACCCCGTATTGCCCCGTAAATTCCAGATCGAAAGCACATCGACAGCGTACCTGTCTTGGAATGCGCGCACCGCGGCATCGGTAGTCGTATCGAAGAATCCGTTGACATCGAGCGTCGTGAATCCTTCGTAATTCCTGAGAAACGTCTGAAGCTTCGTCACTTCAACCGGATTGTTGTTTGCACCAAGCCTCATGTATGCATTGAGATATGAACACTCCGTTGATTCACCGAGCACCGCACCCTGCGTCAGCTCAATTCCGATCGCACCCTCCGTGTCGGTCGTTGAGATCGGACGGAAATATGTCGAAACACCGGAAGGTATTCCCTCGATAGTGACGCTATGTGTCGTCGAGGCAATTGTGTCGGTCGCAGTAGAGAGATCGTATCCATAGAGCGGAGATGCTCCGAGACTCAAGACGGGTAGAAGTCCGTACGTCACGCGACTGGTCGCAGCGATGTTGGTATCCCAGGTCACCGTCACGGTCGTTGTGCCGGTGCTGGCAAGATGTTCATTGAATATCGCAAGCGTGACCGATCCCCCCCCGCAGTTAACTGTACAACCACCTCCACCGGGGACAACATTAACCGTACGCGTGACGGGTGTCGCGGCATGACCCTGTGCATCAGCAACATTATAGGAAAGTGTATATGCACCGATCACACTTGCATTAACCAAACCACTGACAACAATACTCGAGGTAATGTCTCCGTCTTCCGGATCATGCGCTGTTGCCCCGGGGTCAGCAAAGGTCGTATCCATGGTGATGCTCATTGGATCGGCACCAAGGAGCGTGAGCGTCGGACCCGTGTCGCGCTCATCATTATCTTGCGGTGAATCACAGCCCGGATCTCGTGGGAAGTCTGCAAATCCGTCGCCATCGTTATCGCTCCCGTCTGAGCACGCTGCAGGAGGCTCGCCGCCACAATTTTGCGTACACACGGCGGGAGTAACGTTCACTGTGCGCGACTGTGTGTCTGCCGCAACATCCTGCGAATCAGTGGCATTGTACTCGATCACATATGCACCTGCGACCGCCGTATTTACGGTACCAAAAATGACGAGCTTCCCGTCGATCTGTCCGTCTTCCTGATCGTGTACGGTTGCATTCGGTTCTCCATAAGATGCGCCAACAACGAGATTCATTACGATGTCACCCAACAGCGTGATCATCGGCTTTGCATTTTCGCTATCGTCTTCCGAGGAACTACAACCCGGATCGAGCGGAAAATCGGTCAACTCATCTCCGTCATTGTCCCTTCCGTCAGAGCAACTTGTAACAACTCTTACGGTACGTATTTTTGTATCAGCGGCGAGACCCTTTGCATCTGCTGCGTCATAGGTAACCGTGTAAGTACCGAGCACGTTTGTATCAACGACACCCGTCGTCACGAGCGTGATTGCTCCTTCTTCAGGATCAATAGCCGTTGCGCTCGGATCAATGAATGTCACACCAAGATGGATCTCGAATGGATTGTCACCGAGCACGGTGATGACCGGCTGCTCATTCTCATCGTTATCCTCCGAAGAGTCACATCCTGCGTCCCGAACCACCTCAATGTTTCCTGAAAAGTCGACATGACCGTCACCATCATTATCGATACCATCATTACACTCCGTAACGGGAGGGGTCACGTTCACAATGCGCGTCTTTTCAGCGGCTGCAAGCCCCTTCGAATCTGAAACATTATAGTGAAGCGTGTATGAACCAACAATAGACGTATCAACGGTGTCCGTCATTAAAATACTTGCAGCAGGGATGACACCATCCTCTTCATCAAATGCCGTTGCACCGATATCGGTAAACGTACCACCCTGCGTAATACTAAAGGGATTTGCTCCGACCACGGTAATAACGGGAGCGTTGTTCTCATCATTATCATTCGGACCTTCGCATCCTAGATCTCCACCGGCAAAGTCGGTCTTTCCGTCATGATCATTATCCTTCCCGTCAGCACACGCTGCGACGACGCGAACGATGCGCGTCTTCGTGTCAGCTGAGATATTCAGTGAATCGGTTGCATTATAAGTGATCGTGTAATTGTTAAGGACATTTGTATCAAGGACACCCGTCGTCACCAGCTTTGAGAGCGTAATGTCTCCGTCTTCCGGGTCAACCGCAATTGCTCCTTCATCAGCGTAGGCATCACCAAGCGTAACAATAGCGGGGTCCGCTCCGATGACGGTGATGACCGGCTGCTCATTCTCATCATTATCCTCCGGGCCCTCACAGCCAGCGTCACCTCCGACGAAATCGGTCTCGCTGTCGTTGTCGTTGTCTTTCCCGTCGCGACATTGCGGTTTATTTGATTCGGTATTCAAGAAATTTTGCCCCGCCAATACTGCACCCGGATCAAGATTCAAAAAATAACATCCGTTATACATTGAGCTGACCGGTGACGTCTCCGTCCATCCGCTCCGAGCGACTTCGCAAAGCAGGTAGTTGCCCGGAATAACATCGCTGAACACATATGAACCATCGGCGCTTGTTGTCGTATTCAACGTAAGCCCGTTTCCTGCCACTTCAGTAAGGGTGATTTCCCAACCTCCTATGCCCACTTCAGCACTATCAACAACGCCATTTGCATTTTCATCGTTAATCTTTTTTCCAGAGACATTGGCAGGATCACGCCGACACTCTGTCGTTGCGATACTCTGATAGATAGCAGTGAGATCGGCGCCAGTCGGAGCAAAATAATAATTCGACGGCTGTGATGCGATCTGCTTCATCAGCGTCGGATTCACGTGGGCGCCCAGCCCGATGGTATAAATGACCGTTCCCAGCGATTTCGCTATCGACGATTGTGTGACCGCAGCAGCACTCGCAGCCGCAGTAGACACACCCTCTACCTCTGGGACACCGTCCGAGAGCAATATCATCACATGCTTTGTACCGATACGCCCGTTTGCCGTCATCTCTTCCGTTGCCTTGTTGATCGCTTCGCTAATGTTTGTACCACCAGCCGCGGCAACAGAAGCGAAGCTGGACTTTACCGCAAAAAGATCAGAAGAAAGTGCCGAATTGAGCGTCGTAGCCGCACTATAGGTCACTACTCCTGCCTTATCAGTTAGTGGTGAAAGACCATCAATGAAAGTTGCTGCGCCGCTCTTTGCCTGGGTCAAAGGCTGCTCGGGATCTATCCCGTCAAATTTCATGCTCCCTGAACGGTCAATGATCAGCATGACATCAATCGGAGCGAGACATGCCTGTGCGAGTGTAACAGTGACAATGCGTGTTTTTGTATCAGCGGCAATATTTTGAGAATCAGTTGCGTTGTAGGTGATAGCGTATGTACCCAGTGTGTTCACGTCGACGACGCCGGTCGCAACGACCTTGTTGTTTATTTGCCCATCTTCAGCATCAAACGCTGTTGCCCCTTGATCGATGTAGATGTTGCCAAGGATGACCTCCACAGGATTATCACCGACAATAGTGATCACCGGTTGCTGGTTTCCTGTTGGAGGAGGAGTCGTGCACCCCTCTCCATCAAGAGCAACATGTAGCCCATAAAGCAATCCAGCGGGATTCAACTGTGGTGAACTTCCTACTTGTGCCCAATTTTTTACAGTGAAAGAAAGGGTGTTCGCTCCAACATGCAGACCAGAAAGTACATTGTAAGTATCTTTTTCCCCATCGAAGTAATTATATTCGGTATTATCTCCACCGATCGGATTCCCATTAAGTGCAACAGTATATGAATTATCAGCAGCAATCACGAGCGAACCATTAAGTGGGACCGAGGGTAGATCGAATGATCTTGTAAAAGTCACTGTTTCATCGACCGAAGGATCAAGCACGAGATGCGAACTCCATATCCATGTTGCCCCGGGAATTAACGCTGTCCACCTTACGTTACCATTATACGTCGGCGTAGCATTCACTCCTCCCATGATGGTTGTGTGAATATCAGAAACGATATCAACATCACAAACAACGGGCTGATCACTCAGAACGGTCGCATACGCAACCAGAGGTGCACCACCACCTTGCAGCAGCAAAGAAAATGCCATCAGCATTGCGACTGATCGCTGTTTTAAAATTTGTTTTTTCGATGAGGTAAATATGGTCTGCATAGAGTGGGTAAAGATTAGTGGGTACTAATAATAAAAATTTAAAAAAGATTTCCACCTCTTTTGGAGGTGAATAATGGCGTAATTTGGAATAACTATTCAAAAACAAGAAACAAAAAGAAAAGATCAAACGATTTCCCGCAGTATATATTCTATTTACATGTAGTCAATGTGTGTTTAATTTTTTGATGGCCCAGTTGAGCCATATAAAGGACATTATTTATGTCTTTTATGCTGTCCTATAGAAATCATAAAGGACATTTATTGCTGTAAAGCCATAAATTATGCCATGCTTCACCTTCAACTATAGATACTGCTTCGTCATGATATAATTCCGGAATGGATGATAAATTTCTGACCCCATACAAGCCCGAGGAGACTGAAGAGAAAGTATACAAAGCGTGGCTCGATTCGGGAGTATTCAATCCCGATATTTGTATACAAAAAGGAATCACAAAAAATACGGCGGAAACTTTTTCAATGGTCCTTCCTCCGCCAAACGTTACCGGCATACTGCACATGGGTCATGCGGCAATGATCGCGATCGAAGACATCATTGTGCGATACGAGCGCATGAACGGAAAAAGAACACTCTGGATCCCCGGGACTGACCATGCCGCGATCGCAACACAATCAAAAGTCGAAAAGATCATCGAAAAGGAAGGGACGAACAAACATAAACTGGGGCGTGATGCATTCATGATTCGCGTTGAACAGTTCGCGCAAGAAAGTCATGACACGATCGTCAACCAAATAAAAAAAATGGGCGCATCGATTGACTGGAGTCGCGAAGCGTTTACGCTTGATGAGAAGCGTAGTCTTGCCGTCCGCACCGCATTCAAGCGCATGTATGACGATGGACTCATCTATCGCAGCGCACGCATTGTGAACTGGGACCCGAAAGGACAGACGACGATCTCTGATGATGAGATCGTTCACGAAGAGCGAAAGGCGACGATGTATACATTTCGCTATTGGAAAGACTTCCCTATCGCGATCTCAACCACGCGTCCTGAAACAAAAGTCGGCGATGTTGCGGTCGCAGTGCATCCCGACGATGCGCGCTACAGCAAGTTTGTCGGACAAATTTTTTCCGGTGAGTTCTGCGGTGTGCCGCTCCATATCACTATTGTTGCAGATGAGTCCGTCGAGAAAGATTTTGGTACCGGTGCACTTGGTGTCACTCCTGCACACAGTCAGATCGACTGGGAGATCGCTGCGCGGCACAAGCTTTCTCACAAGCAGGTCATCAATGAGTATGCGAAGATGATCGTCGGCGACGAACGCCTCATGGGGAAGAAGGTCGGTGAGGCGCGTACCGCCATTGTTGAATGGATTCGCGCAGAGGGTCTTATGGAAAAAGACGAAGAAGTGACACAAAATGTCGCAACGGCAGAGCGCACCGGCGGCATTATCGAGCCGCTTCCAAAATTGCAGTGGTGGATCGACGTTGAAAAAAATTTCGCCATGAAGGGCGATGGGATACCCGGTATCACAAAGGGGCAAAATGCCACACTCAAGGAAGTGATGACTAAGGCGGTCGCAGCGCATGCGATCACCATTCTCCCCGAGCGTTTCGAAAAAACGTACTTCCAATGGATCGATAATCTTCGCCCATGGTGCATATCGCGTCAGATATGGTATGGACACCGAATCCCCGTCTGGTACAAGGACGAAGAAGTATACTGCGGGATAGAAGCACCAACAGGAGCGGGGTGGACCCAGGATGAGGATACCCTCGATACGTGGTTCTCTTCCGGACTCTGGTCATTCTCGACCCTCGGTTGGCCGAACATGGAGGCCAAAGATCTCCAGGACTATCATCCGACCAACCTGCTTGAAACAGGGTATGACATCATTTTCTTTTGGGTTGCACGCATGATACTCATGTCCGGATATCACCTCGGCACCGTCCCCTTCCGCACCGTGTATCTTCATGGACTTGTCCGAGACGCAAAAGGAAAGAAGATGAGCAAGTCACTCGGTAATGCGATCGACCCACTTGAAATGATCGAAAAATATGGCGCGGACGCGACGAGACTTTCTGTCATCATCGGGGCAGGACCGGGTTCGGACGTCAGCCTTGCTGAAGACAAAATACGCGGCTATAAAAAATATACGAACAAGATCTGGAATATCGCTCGCTTCATTCTTTCAAATACTGAAGGGGTGGACTTGTCAACAAAACCGACGCTCACCGCTCGTGAGGTAGAGATATTGTCTGAATTCAATGCGGTGATCGCATACACCGATCTGCACATACGAGAATTCAAGCTCCACCTGGCGGGAGAAAAGCTCTACGACTACACGTGGCATATCTTTGCGGATATTATTCTCGAAGAGAGCAAGGAAGCGCTGCTTTCCGATGATAGTGCCGTAAGTACTTCACGCAAATGGCTACTTCGGCACATCTTTGAAGAACTATTAAAATTGCAACACCCCTTCATGCCATTCGTAACCGAAGAGATATGGGGTTCACTCCCAAACAGAAAACAACCGCTCATTATTACTCCGTGGCCAAAGCAGGCAATATAAGACCGAGAGTGCACGATGTTATTTGTAAAAACCAATAGAGAATGACCGAGATAACGCCAAGTATGGTATTTATCGCTCTGTTAGGGGGGATACTCCCCTCGGTCTTTTGGCTTTGGTTCTGGCTGAAGGAGGATGATATCCATCCCGAGCCGCGCGGACTGATCATACTCTCTTTTCTTGTGGGAATGCTCGCAACAGCACTTGCATATCCGATCGAACAATTCATTGCAGTGAACGTGAACGGAAGCGACCTTCTCCTGCTCTCTCTCTGGGCGATCACGGAGGAAGTACTCAAATTCCTCGGCATTTATTTGATCGCTCTTCGCAGTAGATACTTCGATGAACCGATCGATGCGGTCATCTACTTCATGACTATCGCACTCGGATTTGCAGCGCTCGAAAATACGATGTTTCTGTTCAATCCACTTGTCGGCGGCGACACGATGGCGACACTCCTCCTTGGTAATTTCCGATTTATCGGCGCAACGCTGCTTCATGTCGGAGCAAGCGGATTCGTTGGTGTGATGCTCGCACTCTCATTCTATGAAGTTCGTGCAAAAAGACGCATTGCAAGCATCGTGGGACTCCTTGGCGCGATCACGTTGCATACCTTATTCAACTTCTCTATAATTATGAGCGAGGGGGCGTACTTATATCAAATATTCGTCGGATTATGGATATTTGTTATCGGAATCTTGTTTTTCTGTGAAAAGATCAAGAAACTCGCACCACGAAGTCATGTCGAATATCCGCATACCGGCATCGTTATCAATATCCCCCATAAACTTCTCTAAATATGGCAGAACGCAAAAAAACTTTTCTTGAGCGACTCACCGGAACAGTGGTCATTAATGAAAAAGAATCTTTCCCGTCTCACGAGGTTGACATGAAAAAAGAGCAGGAAGAAATATACCACACCAACGTCGGAACACCTGGTAACGAGAGCGAATCCGCGGAAGACGATGTGGAGTCATTCGATGAAGAGGAGGTCGCCGGACTTGCCATCGATATGTACGAAACCGACAATGAACTCATCATCCAAAGCATGATCGCCGGCGTCGCTCCGGAAAATCTACACATCGCGATCACGCGAGACCTCGTCACCATCACCGGTAAACGCATCGCACCGGGGGTTCCGGAGCATGACTACATCACTCAAGAGCTCTATTGGGGAGTATTTTCACGAGCGATTGCATTACCATTCGAGATCGATACTGACGGAGCGGAAGCGGTTGAAAAATTTGGACTACTTATCATTCGACTTCCAAAGATCGACAGAAACAGGGCACAGGAGTTAAAGGTGAAAACGATCTGACCTTCGGCTCATATTTGAAATAGCCGTCAAAAAAATTCCCGAATCTTCATTCGGGAATTTTGCTAATTTGGATCCTGCGTCGGAAGCGAATTGCCGTATAAACTGCGATACTCGACAGGGCGACCGGACTCTCTCGCCCGAGTGATCCCCAGTACCATACCGGCAAAGATACCCCGATCGACATAGACCGCCGTTGCATTTGCATGCTCACCCCATGCCAATCCTGCGCTGATCCCCAGCTCACGATCCACGGGATCCTTATCGTCAAGGACCCCTTGTTGAGTGTAGAGCAAATGACTTGCATAAGGCGCCTCGCGGCGCATAAGTGCATCATGCATACACGCTCGAGCATACGTGATATTTGCTTCCAGTTCTTCGTAACACGCACCCCGATAGGGACTCTCAATGATAACGAGTCGAAAAGATCTCATTCGAAACCCCACGGTAATCTCTTTTATCATCCTAACAATTTACCCACGAAACACCAGAAAACCTCAATCGCTGTGCTTTTCAACCCTTCAAACTCTTTCAGAGTTTGTCCTCGGCAAAAAACACCCTTACGGGTGTTTTTTTCTTGTGCCGAGGACCAGGGTTGAACTGGTGACCCCTCGCTCTTCAGGCGAATGCTCTACCAACTGAGCTACCTCGGCAAGAGAGGAATAGAATGAGGATATCATATATACTCATTTTTTCCGAACGCCGCCGTAGGTATGTTTCATACCTCGGCGTTCTACGTATTACTAATCGGTTCAACCCTGAGGTCGCAACGATACGAGCCAGAATATCCTATTTAGCGAACTTTATCAAGAAGACCCTGGAGATTCGGTAAAGACGCGGCTCCCGAATCAAGTGTCGAAATAGTATGCACGAGTTTTTGGTATGTCTCAAGATATTTCACCAAATAGGGCTGTACGAAGTAATACGACCAACCCAATACACCAAGGATCACGAGCCAATAGATAAAGGTAAATATCCGCCCCCACAGCATGCTTCGGTGCATTCCACGGAGAATGCGGTTATTTTCCTTTTCGATATCGAGAAGTTTGGTCAATGTGTCATGGTCTGTTTCAGGCATAAACAAAGTATATCAAGAAATAATTGCACAACAAACCCTACGTGGTGCCCCTGGCCGGAATCGAACGCACTATTTTTCCTGCAACAACTGGTGCCCCCAGCGGGAATCGAACCTACATCTACTCCTTAGGACGGAGCTGTTCTATCCATTGAACTATGGGGGCACAAGTTGTTGCAGGAAATAAAATTAATACAAGAATCAAACTGACATCTCCGCCCTACTGGCGCTGTACACCTTTTGGCTTTTTGTTTCACTTCGTTCACAAAACGACTCAAAAGGTCTTGCGGTGTGGCCCCATCGGAATGGGTTCCCAAAGCCACACCTCACCTTAGGACGGAGCTGTTCTATCCATTGAACTACAGAGGCGACGAGCGTGATTTCCCTCAAGAATATAAAAGTCCACAATTGTGGACTTTTATATAGTATGTTTTCCTACTCTCTTTCGCAACTATGCGGGAACGATACCCAGTAACTCTTGGAGTTTCGATTTATTGAATCCTACTATAATATCCTTATCAATGATGATGACGGGGACCCCCATTTGTCCGCTCTTCTCAATCATCTCCTGACGCTTCGCAAGATCTTTCCCTACGTCAAATTCCTGGAATTCGACATTATTTTTTTGAAAAAATTCTTTCGCCAGCTTGCAATAACCACATGATTCTGTCGAATAAATTTGAACGCTTTTCATAGGCATCTGGAGTTACCGATTAATCGTGAACGCATTATAGCACGAGACAACGGGGGGCATGCAAATGGGGAATTTAATACAAGAATTAGTTGCGCGCCGAGCAAAGAGGAACGATCTCTTGAATTTTACATTATAGGGTGAATGGTCTTCATGAAAATTAAAAAAGAAAACCGCTGGGCGAACCATGCGGCTAAAATTAACACTTTAAGGGTAGGGATGCTTTTGCACTATCTCAATATTTTCCACCTGAGACAGTTCATCAAAGATGCGTGATACGATCCTCAGCGCCTCAGATGGATCAGCTCCTTCTTTCCAATCAGTACCGCCCTGATTTGCCATTCCAGAACCATTTTGCTGTTCATCAATAAGCTTTATCCCACCGGCAGGAATATTGTCTTCCCAATGATTATCGGTATAGTAAATGGAATAATCAACGCACGCCACCCCCCTTCTGTCTTCGGAGTCTCCGATACATATCGTAACTCCTTTAAGTTTTTCTCCGTACAGTTCCTTGATTGGGTCAAGGTCTGAACCGTTGCCATAAGTGCCGCCTCTCATGATCCGAGCGAATTTCGACATTTGAGTCTCTCCTTCCAAGGTTTGATTTTCTTTTTTGATTATGCACCATCAAACAAATATGTCAAGGCTTGATTAAAATCTTTGCTTAACAATTATCTAGACGTTTAAGCTCAAAAAAATATATTTCAACATCAAAAACACTTCACCTTACTAATACACAACGAGACGATGTTAGAATCAGCGATATCCCTGAAGTAGAAACGACGACGAGTGCGCTAAGGCACAAAAAATCTCATTCTATGCGCGTAGGCAAAGCCTCCCGCACGTCGGTCCTCGAATCAGAGCCGAATGAAGCGGAACGATTTCCCTCAAATTACACGAGGTGCGGAATCAATGCGGGTAAGCAAAGCTTTCCTCGCACGGCAAGCTTCGGAAATGGAAATCGTTGCAAATCACAAAAAAACAATAAGAACGAGATATCTCGTTCTTATTGTTTTTTTGTGATTTGCGGACTTCCGCTTCACTCAACTCTGGTGCGGGTAGGGAGAATCGAACTCCCGTCTCAACCTTGGGAAGGTCGCATTCTACCACTAAACCATACCCGCAAATATTCAATTCGACAGACCGACCGCACTCAGAACTTTTTGTGTGACCCCTGGTGTTTCGTCAGGCACTGTGACCGTATGAACCTTCTCAGCTGTTGGGTCAGCAACGATAATAACATTTTCCCCCTCTTTCGCAACCATGAATCTGTCCCGGATCTCCCCTTCGATGCCCCGCTCTGTGGAAAGATCAAGAATATCCAGAGAAAGCTCTTTTTCTCTAGCCTCTAGCTCTGTTAAACGTTGTGTCACAACATCAGTTTTATCCGTTGCGTCCCGGCTCTTCTCATACATCCCCCAGGCACCATTGGCAACCATAACAAAAACAACGGCAAGAACGATGATGGTCGGTTTTGCGTACATTGCCCTTCTTACACGATTACGCTCTTTAAAATCTAGCATGCGAGACATGACTATAGTATACCCCGTAGTGAGCCCTCACCGATAATCGAGGGTTGTGTATTTCTCGCCTAGCCAGTAAAATATCGATCGCATACAAGCTCTGGCGCATTAGGTCTACTACGAGGTATACTATTGAACAATCACCAAAAACATATGTCACTATTTCTCCGAGAAAAAAAGCACAAAAAATGGTTCAATCTTGTCTGGACCATTGTGGGTATCATGGTCATAAGTAGTATGGTACTCCTCTATCTCCCCGCCTTCCTCTAATAATACCATCTCCAAGAAACCTCTGAACACCAAGTCCGGCAAATTTCGGCTCTGTCATCAGGAAAATATGAAGTCCTATCTCGATAGGTCTTCATATTTTCCTGATGCCCCGCTCGAAATTTTCTCGGACTTATGTCCAGACCTTTCTTGTCGATGGTATAAACTTGATATTCTCGATGCAGTGCGAGACGGCAAGTAAAATACCCACAAATTGTACATAAATGTACTACTTGTGGGTATTTTGTGCAGTCAACGACGCAATGCGCTAGAATTTCTAATTTACTCGTCGGAGCGGATCATCTTGATGAACACATCCGCCGGAATGTTCACATTCCCCATCTCCTGCATCTTCTTCTTCCCCTTCTTTTGTTTCTCGCGCAATTTCATCTTACGCGTAATGTCGCCACCATAGAGATATCCCGTCACATCTTTTTTGAGTGCAGAAAGTCGCTCGGACGAAATGATACGACCCATCGCCTTCGCCTGCATCTTGACCACGATCATCTGGCGAGGCATCGACTTGGCCAATTTTTTTACCGCAGCCTCCGCCTCCTCTTGTGCACGTCTTCGCGAGACAACACGAGAGAATGCCGTCACGGCTTCATCGTTCACGAGAATATCAAGCCGTGTTACATCAGCATCACGGAAGCCGCCTATCTCGTATGAGAGACTTGCAAAACCGGATGAAATAGACTTGAGCTTATCAAAAAAGCTCCGCATAAGCTCGCGCAAAGGCATCTTAAATTCAACCTTAAAACGATTCTCTCCAAAGATCTCCGTGTTCCCCGTCTCTGCCTCATGCTCGAACAAGAGCTGTGTCACCGCACCGAGATAGTCCGGTGGTAAAATGATCTCACCATCTATCCAGGGTTCGCGCACCGAAACGATCTCGCCATCCTCAGGAAAAAGTGACGGTGAATAGATAATATCGGTTTTTTTGGTACTTTTCCGAGTGACCTCGTAGGTGATTGTCGGGGTTGTTACCACGAGCTCAAGGTCAAATTCTCGACGTAAGCGCTCCGTAATGATCTCGAGATGGAGCATCCCAAGAAAGCCACAACGAAATCCGCGACCCAGATTGCCTGATGCCTCCTCTTCAAAGGTCAGCGACGAATCCGAGAGTTGAAGACGCTGTAGCGCAAGGCGCAACGTCGGAAGATCATCCTGGCTCTCCGGGTACACGGACGCCCACACAACCGGACGGGGCTTTCCGTAGCCAGGAAGTGCAGGGAGCGGATTACGATAAAAGGTGACCGTATCTCCGACTGCGGCAATACCCGGACGTTTAATTCCGGTCACAATGTAGCCGATCTCTCCGTGAGAAAGGTCGGGCTTCGCAACCTCACCAGGGGCAAAGTATCCTGTTTCGAGCGCAAAAAATTTCTCCTTTGCCGCTGAAAAAGTAAGCTCTGAACCTTTCGTGATCGTACCGTCGAGAACGCGCACGTAAAGAATAACTCCCCGATGATTGGAATATGAAAAATCAAAGATAAGCGCACGCGCACTCTTCGTGCCGGGAAATTCTTCTTCGGGTGGCGGGATACGGAGAATGATCGCCTCAAGCAGCGCGTCGACCCCCTCCCCCGTTCTTCCGGAAACGAGCAGTACGCTCTCAGGCGGAACGGAAAGTAGAGCAACGACCTCATCGCGCACTTCGTCGACGCGAGCAAGTGGTGAGTCTATTTTTGAGAGGACCGGGATGATGGTGAGCCCATGCTCACGCGCCATGGCGAGCGTAGTGAGCGTTTGTGCCTGTACCCCCTGCGTCGCATCCACGAGGAGAAGACATCCCTCGACCGCCTTGAGCGCTCGCGAAACCTCATACGAAAAATCGATATGCCCCGGTGTGTCGATGAGGTTCAGGAGGTAGTGTTCCCCCTTATATTCGTGGTACATACGCACGGGCTGCATCTTGATGGTGATACCGCGCTCGCGCTCAAGTTCCATGGAATCAAGAACTTGTTCATGCATTTTTCGCTTTTCGATCGTATGCGTCGTCTCCAGCATGCGATCAGCAAGCGTTGACTTCCCGTGGTCGATATGGGCTATGATACTAAAGTTTCTGATCAGATTTTTGGACATGGGGCTTGTCATCAGATGACGAACTTTTTTGTTGCGGGGTCCCTGCGACTCGGTCACCATATATGAATATGTCTCCCTCATCGCTTTCCCCGCGCCGCAAATTTCATTCATCTGAAGATAAGCCCAATACTAGCACATATAACCCCGAAGAGAACCGTATATGAAAAAACGAGGCATATGCCTCGTTCCCCAATTTAGTAAATGCTTTTCAGTGTGAATGGCAACCACAACAGCCGCCTCCCACACTCTCCGTATCAACGTCATCCCACTGTGCGCTTGCAGTTGCCAGCAGAGCCACACGGAAGGCAGAGCGACGCCGTAACACCTTGTTGATACCCGCATTAGTTAACACAAAGTCTTGAGACACCAACCGAATATACACCAAGAGATATGCGATGATGAACATCACGAATATTGGTGCGACATAGGCACCAGGAACGAATCCCAAGATGACCAGCGTCAGAAGCGGAGACAATAGCAGGCAGAGCCACTGCGAGACCTGCTTTTCATAGTCCACAGTGTTGTTAAGTTGACATGCCAGCTGAGAAACGAAATCCCTGCGAATTTGATTCATGATGCTTTGCTCCGAGACAAAAAACTCTCCTTGGATAGTCTAGCGCATCAGTCCCATTCGTCAATCGGCCACTACAGACCCTCCTGTTCAGCGGCAATGGTCTTGGCCTTCCAGAATTTATGATGAAGCGAGACCCACACCTCTTCGAGTTCTTTATTTTCCATAAGCCGAAGGAGGAATATTCCGGCACAGATACCGATCACGCCCGACAAAAGTCCCTGAAAGAAAATACCCAGAAAAAGATCCGTATTCACCACATTCGCAAAGACCTGTAAACTATGATACGCGACAAATCCCATGACCACAGAAGCGGTAAAACTGTGAAGAAAGGCCTTTTTTACGCTCGCTCCAAATTTTGGAAATCGTTTCCACATGGAATAAGCGAGGAAACATAAGTTTGCGATCATCCCGACCGAATAGCCCAGGGGGAGCATCAGTATCGATGTTCCCAGTATGTCCGGAACGCGCAATAGGGTTTCTGCAAAGTATCGGAACGTCAGCTGATGAGAAAAGAGGTAAAGCAGCGCAAATGATGAGCCCACGATCAACACTGCTCCGGATACATTAGCGTAGACGGTAATGCGCGTCTTCCCCATTGCATAGAATGCCCTCGTATAGAGCAAAACGAGATTTTGCGCGATCACCGATACCGCAAATAACGCGAGCGCGGCAGCGGTGAGCCTTGTTGCGGTCCAGTCAAATGCGCCGGAACCCAAGATCGTGCGCACTATCTGTGCGCGCAACACGATAAAGAGCATGATGGCGGGAAAAGACCAAAAAATGATGTGCCGCGTCGCAGTGGTGATCTGTTCAAAAAATGCGTCATGATCGCCCACGCTCCAGAGCTTCGCAAGCGTCGGAAAAGCGGCAACCGAGTAACTCATTCCCACGATCGCAAGCGGTATGCTTTGCAGGTTCATGGCAAGCATGAATACGGCGATGGAGCCTACTTCGATCTGTGATGCTAGCGCGATGAGCACCATTGTTCCCAGATGTGTCGCCGAAAGCGCTAGTGTTCTTGGAATAGAGAGTCTGACGACACGGTATACAACGTGCCTGTCGATGTGCAACGTCACCCTCGGTGTCAACCGGGAAGACATCAAGACCGGGAGCTGGATTGATACATGCAGGAGCGCGCCGATGAGAACGCCATAGACGACCCCGACGAGGCCAAAAGTCGGCATGAGAAATATGATGCCGATAATGATGCCGATATTGTACAGAACCGGGCCGAGCGCGAACACAAAGAAACGACGGAGCGACTGTGTGATCGCTCCAAATAAATTTGAGATACCGAGCAAAAATGGGGACAGCAACAGAATGCGGGACAACTGTATAAAGCTGTGTTCTGCGCTTTCAGTAAATCCCGGAACGATGAACCGTGCGAGGTGCGGAAGTAGGAAGAAAGCCAGCACGCACACAAGCACCATTCCAAGAACGAATGCGGTGAATATGGAATCGATAAAATGCCGCGCCTTCTCTTTGTCATGCTCCAACGCGATATGCTCGAGAAGAAAAGGGATGAGCACCGTCACCGCAACGAACGAAGCGACCGATGCGTACAAAAAATCCGGCACGCGAAATGCCGCATAGTACACATCGAGCGACGTATTCGCACCAAAATTCTGCGCAAGAAGCCGATCGCGAACAAGCCCGAGCATCTGAGAAAGAAGCGCTGTACCGGCAAGGAGAAAAGCGGCCTCATGCAGGCCGCTCCACTCCCTGTTAAAAACACGCAACAATCGATCCATGATGGCCCGTTAGAAGATATTACGGTACGACTCTACCTGAATTCAATGAATTAAGTGCATCGTTAACAGGCTGGGTCGGCGCAGCGTATTCTTTATCGAACGCCCCGCGTCCTGCCTTCAGATTCTTTATAATCGTAGCCACCTCTTTGTTCTCGGGGTTCAATGTTTGCACATCAGTGAATTGTTGTAATGCCTCAGCGTTTCTACCCAATCGGTCGTACGCAAGGCCGAGGAAATATTTCGCATCAGCGTATGCGGGATTCAAGTAGACCGCCGCCTCGAATTGGTCAGCAGCAGACTGGTAATCGGACTTTGCATAGTAGAGATATCCGAGGGCGAAGCGCAGGAGAAAGTTGGTCGGCTCTGCGGCGACTCCATTTTGAAGCACACCTATCGCCGCTTCCGGGTTCTTATCTCCGACCTCAATCTGCACGAGGAATGAAACCGCCTCAAGGAAGTTCGGTCGCTCAGCTAGCGCTTGATAGAGATACTCCTTTGCCTTATTTCGTTCGCCGGCTACAAATTCCAAGCGAGCGAGCACGAACAGCACGCGCGGACTCTTAGGATTGAGACGTAATGCCTGGGCATAATTCTCACGTGCCGGTACTGAAGTGTTCTGTATCCCGAGCGAACCAAGCGTGTCGTAAACACCGCCGAGCTGCAAATAATTCTCGAAGTTCGTTGGATCAAGTACGATTGAACGCTCTGCGCTCTTTCGAGCGGCAAGGATATAGCCATTCGCTAACTCCACCGCTTGTTCTTGCGGTAATTTTTGCGTGGCGAGCTGCTGAAGCTTGATGAGTGCAAGATTTGAGATCGCACGTTGATACACATCCCGCTCCGCAAGCGCGTTCGCTCTCACGAGCGCAGTTTCGGCCATTTCAACATTGCTTTGCCCGATCGCAAGCTGAGCGTCACGGAATGCGACCAATGATGATACCTGGCGATACAATAGGACACTCGACGCAACGACTCCGACCATAACAACAATGATTAGCGGTGTCATCATCATAGAAAGTTTTGAATCACCGACGAATCGTAAACGGAAACTTCCTACCGCGCCCTCACTTGTGAGAAACGCGATGAGCGCGCCGGTAAAAAGGAATGCGAGCGCAAAGATCGCGATATTCGGCAGGTAGAAGAACGCAAGGCTCCAGAAATACACTACTAGGAAGAAAAGTGTGAATGCAAGAAATGCAGCAATGCGATCTTTCGCAAAAAGGGCGTAGATACGTCTTGCTTTCATGAGCAGCAACACGATGAATGCGAGCCAAAGCAGCGTCCCGATAATACCCGTTGTCCCGAAATACGTCGGAATGCGTCCAAGTCCAAAATCGAACGTCGAATCCCAGAATGGGGTGCGATTCATATCCGTTGTCTTGAATTTCAAATATCCCGATGAAAAACGGTTCGGACTCGTGCCAAAGAGGGGTGATTCCTTGAGTGTATTCGCAACGATGTCATACGTAAACTGAGGTGTGAGTACGACCTCGGAATATGGAGATGAATGAAGCACCTTCGCAACGACGCTCGCGATCGTGCTATTGTCCTTTCCCCAAGATATCGTCGAGAGACCGCTGCCGTAAATAAAGGCAACAAGAAGGAACACCACCGCAAATATCGGAAGATGCCCCGCGACGCGCTTGTGAACAGGCTTATGCGGATGATGAGTGCCGCTCGTCTGTGCTTCGTGAATAGCGCGCCTATGTGACCGCTCACCTTCAAATATCGCGAATGCAGTGAGCGCACTGATAAGCACAAAGAGGATGAACCATAGTACCGTGAAGTCCACCATGACCAGGAAGAAAAGCCCGAGGGAGAGGATGAGGTACGAGGGCATGCGGAGTGTTTTGTTTTGAGGAAAGAAATAAAGCGCGGAGAGCACGAGCAGGACCAATCCGCCGACCAAGGATGCCATATCATTCCATTTTCCGACCGGAGAGGAGACATCACTCGTGAAAATGCCAAAATCCAGAAATCCCGCACCAAAGAAGTGGCGAAGGACCTGATAAAGCATCACAACAAGTCCGGAGAGGATGAAGGACACATAGAGCGAGAGGATGCGATCACGACTCGTCAAGACGACGGACCCCATGAACATCAGGAGGAAAAGTACGATGAAAGAATTGACCGTTCCTATATCATATCCGCTACCGATGAATGAAAGCATCGGCGTCGGAGATACGATCGCAGCAATAACGAACTGCACCACAAGCAGTGACGAGACTAACAGTAGCGAACTCTTCGGTACATCAACCTGTCCGTCGCGCAATCGTCCCGCGGCCCATATAAGCACACTCGCCAATACGAGCACTTCGAGTAGGATCATTTTTGCAAATTCAGGAGCAATGAGCTGTCCCGGAATGAAGAAAACCGGGAGCAGGAATGAAAGACCGAGTAATATCCAAAAAAGTGATCGATCGGAAAACACCTTATGTGAAAGCACTTTCCCGAGCAGCATTCTGGCGATCGGCGAGGATTTGACGCGTGTACCGCTATCTCCTTGTTGTTCGTCTGACATAAATTTTTTTGATAAACAAATAATAAATACGCACAAAATCTCTTCCTCCAAAGAGAGTAGATTACGCATGATTATAGCACGAGAAAAAGCATGCCCTTCTATCAAAAAGTGAACAATGAAATCATTTGAATACAGAATATTGGACGTATCAAGTCTTTGCTGTTTTATTAAAAAATCACATAAAAGAGAAAAGTTCGCCCTATTTGGACGAACTTTCCATGCACCTTGTATCGATAAGCCGAATTCTGTCCCCAAAACGCACGCTTTGGGTGGTATCCATTTATCTAGGCTCTCGGTTACCCGAAAGCTCAAGCGGCACTTCCCAACTTACGCCAGGACACGGCCTTGCACCCAGGTAAGGATTTAGCCGTTTCACCCCCGCATTTCGGCGGGATTATCCATCGGATAAATCCGGACGGATCCCATTTCTTTCGATCTGGGCGTCACTGCTCGCACCTCTATGGTTGCCCACGACGGGCGTTACCCGCTACCCTCTTACCACTTTCATGGTGAGCGTTCGGACTTTCCTCACTTCCCTTGCGAGAAGCGCGGATACCTAATACAAGGCTTTCTGATTATGCAATAAAATCAATATTTTGCAAATACTAAAAATCCTAGGGTACCCCTAGGACTCGAAGATTCCGAAAAATAAAAACCCCGCCTGTCTGCACAGGCAGGCATTGCGGGGTTTTGGATCACGTATGTGTGATCATTTCTTTCTTCATGAATACTGCTTCCGCCATGCGATCGGCAACCACATTGGTCGGAGTTCGAGTTAGCCCACCCTCGGACCGATGAATGATCTCTTCGATCAGTGCTTCATTTTGGAGACAGCCATCTTCAACATACTTGAGGTCATAGGGCAAGGTTCCTTGCTCGTGAAGACGCTGACAGTAGACGTCCCAGAGACCGCGATTATTGATCACGTAATCCGGCGCGTAAACGATCCGACGCAGAAGCAGGGAGGCCCCATCGACAGCGGGGTCAAACAAAACGTTATTCGCTGATCCGGCAATAATGGAAAGTGAGGGCGGGAAGTGCGCGATCAGGTCTTGACCAACGGTACCCCCCATCGCACAGGGCGCATAGATCTCCACATCGGGGAATCGTTCCGCTTTGCCGTCTTCAGTAAGACGCACAACCTTTGCACCATACTCATCCTGTGCACGGAGTAATGCCTCCACTTCCCTCTCGGTGACACTGCGATTTGAGACATAAAGTAGAGCACCCTCCTTGTGCAGAAGCTGCATGAGCGGAAAACCTACCTTGCCGATACCTTCAACATAAACGCTTCTTCCTTCGAGTGCATTCGAGCCAAACGCAGCACGGAGTGCCCCCTTCATGCCCGCGAGCACGCCGAGTGCGGTCAAGGGTGACGGATCACCACCGTAAGGATGCCCAACCATTTCCCCGCAAGCGTGCTTTGTGAATTTTCGCATCTCGTGCACGTCGGGCACATAGGTGCCGACGTCTTCAGCAATGATGTACCGACCTGCTAATGTTTCGACAAAACGACCCATTGAAGCAAACTGCTGTTTACGCAGGCGCTTGTCCTGACGCATCGGGACCATGACACTCTTCCCGCCGCCCAAAGGAAGTCCGCCGTTGTAGTAATCGGTCATGGCCGCTTTATAGGTCATGCCACGCGACAATCGCGCCACATCAACGAACGCATCCTGAAACGCAGGGTAAAGAGCTCTCCGACAACCGCCGAGCGCTGGGCCAAGATTGGTGTTATGGATCGCAATAATCGCGATGATCCCCGCACCTTTGTCTTCCCACGTGTGCAATTCTTCGTAACCACGAAACAGCGACAACAATGATCCGGATACAGGTATGTTCTTAGACATTATGTCCTCCTTGTAGTCAAACAAACTATCCATCCACAATGCTACGCCATTCATGTTTCTTGTAAAGAAAAATGATGTCATCGTCGATGAACCACGATCCGATCGGAACGACTCTTCTGATGCGTATCTTGATGATCAAACCAAGAAAATTTGAGGGTGATTCACATATTGTATTTTTATAACTTCCGAGTAGTATGAAAACTGGATATTTTTCATGGAGGTAAAAATGAGTTTCGAAACCGCTGCGGGCCTCTGGCTCCTGATAGGATTGATCTGTGTGATTATGATCGCAAAAACACAAGATAACTCCAATAAGGATGATCTCTTGTTTAGCATCTTCTTGATCTTTTTCGGCCCCTTAAATCTGCTCATCCTGCTACTGATCCGTAGCTGTCGCGATTGACTGGTGATAAAGAAAAGAACCAAGACAAGAACCTTGGTTCTTTATTTTTACCGTCCCAAAAGATTACTATGAGATAATCCTAGCGGATACCCGTTTGCGCCTTGATCCGATCCTGAAGTATCTTGATCTGCGCGAGTAATTTCTGGATCAGGATCGCGCGTTGCTCTTGCTCAGAATAGAAAGATTTATATTCAAGCAGCACGCCGGAGGAGATTCCGCGATTGAGGGCCTCGCGCGTGGCAGGACCCACGATACCGACAGGATCGATCATTTGCCGTTTCTGAAAAGCGATCACCGCCTCGCGGGTGAGCGGACCGAAATACCCTGTTATGTTTTCCTTTTGCAATAATCCCAGCACCTTGAGGACTATCTGTAGCTGACGGACCTCTTCTCCGCTTGAGCCCAGCTCAAGCATCGTCTTAAAAATATCATTCGGACGACCGTCAACCACCCTCTCG
This sequence comes from Candidatus Lloydbacteria bacterium RIFCSPHIGHO2_02_FULL_50_18, assembly GCA_001821395.1. Lineage (GTDB taxonomy): Bacteria > Patescibacteriota > Minisyncoccia > Phycocordibacterales > UBA6899 > MHLP01. The sequence goes on from MHLM01000007.1 coordinate 24,695, forward strand.
AGCTGTAGTCGCATATCGGGAGTGATCCCAAGCTTTGCATTGCTCGACCGATAGACGCCGGTCGACGCGATCAGACTCGGATACGGATCAATGGCCTGCCGATTGGGATCATGTATCTCGAAGTGTAAGTGCGACACGGTGTTCTCCGCATTCCCGCTATCACCGACCCACCCCAAGAGCTGCCCCCTTGTCACCGACTGCCCGCGATCAAGACCTGATGCATAGGCATTCATCTCTCCACCTTTTCCGTCATCGGTGCCGGGGGTATCATTGTTCAAATGAAAATAAAGGTATTGGTATCCTTCAGAGTCGACAATAGATATCTCATATCCCCACGCCGCTTCGGGTGAAATGATAAAATTCACCGTTCCGTTCACTGCCGAAACAACAGGGGTCATCTTTGCGGCAATGATGTCATTACCCAGATGTTTTCTCGTTCCTCCGCCTCGCGGTGCTCCAAAATCGCTGAAAAAATTGTTCGGTCCGTTCACGGGAAACTCGATCGAGCGGACAACCTCTGCATTCACGGAGAGCGGAATAAGCAGCAGAGAGAGGGCAATATAAAATAAGTAGAGATGTTTCATCATCTTTCCATTATAACCCACGCGAGCCCCCATTTGCCGTTCACGATCCTTTTATCAAAAAACCGCCGATGTTAGTCGGCGGGATATAGAACTAAATCTGCGGCAAAGCACTGAAGAGCTTCACCCGACGCACCTGAATTTGCGATTGGAAAGATACAGGTCCAAAAAATCGCGAAGTAACTGCCATGTGGTCAGCACCAAAAGCGTCCTTTCCAAAATTCACCACCGGCATTTCTCCATTGAAAGTGCTGCCACACGTTGCGAACACACCAGTGAACGACGCGAGGTTTGGCTCGAACTCTCGGATGTCTCTTCTAAAGTGGTGAGCAGCGTCACGACGATACAAACAATAGGCCACCCAGAGCAGATGCTCGCGGAGAGTCATGCACGACCCTCGATAGCGCCGTTCGTCTCTTATCGACGACGGTATCGTTTCAGAAATTTTCGTAGAGAACGACGCGATGTAATTCTCTCGGGGGCGCGCGATATTCAGTGCAGGGTCCCAGAGGTCTCCTTTCAAATTCGTAAACTTCCCATTTTTAAAGTCGACTATATCGACGCCATGTTTTTGGATGACCTTAGCGATGTTTTCAATGCAAACCTTTGTCGCTACGCGAATCGGGGTGACATATGTGTACACCTTTGCATCAGGGAGTCGAACTCGAGAAAAATCAGGATCAACCTGAAATTCATCCGCATAAAATTCACTCCATGGATCAAGAAATTCGCGATCACGATAACATGCGAGGAACGTGGAGGCACAATGGTAGTCAATTTCGTTTAGGCCATAAGTGCTCAATCGTGCCCGCAACTCTTCGGGGTGATCGATCAGATGCTGCATCTCCGCCTTTGAAAGTTCTGGTAACACTTGAAGCAATTTGGCATCAAATTCGCGCACCTGTTCCGGACGAGCCGATTGAGAAACTTCCTTCGATACTTCTGTCGGTTGAGCTGATTGTGAATCTTTCTCTGATACTTCTGGCACTTCTTGCCGTTGAGCTGACTCAGTCATGAGCTGGACTCCTTTGGTTGGTTGATGAAAAAGAACCGTGATGAGCGTTGACCCATCACCCACCATATTCAGCTTTTTCAACAATTTGTCAATTCGACGCACGGCACACTGAAAACCCAGGTGGTACTCATAATATTATCCGACGGCTACCTTTGAAGTTACGTGAAACTGACGAAGGGACGGTTGTCTCGCATTGCACAAAGACGAACTTTGCATGGAAACCTGCGGTCGAGAAAACAATTGTGCCCTATGAGTATGTGGAGATAAAAACGAATTACCTTATAATACGCCATGGCGTATTATAAGGTAATTATTATCGGAGAGGTTGGGGAAAGAAAACAGGAAGAAAAAATATGTTATTCATCCTTTTTTTCACCTTGAGAGTTGAATTGCGTATTTCATCTGCCTTCCATTTACATTTGCCCTACTGAGCTAAATGATTGAAGTAAGCCACCCAAACAGGCGGCTTTTTTATGATCAAACGACAGAACACGAACGTGATTCGCATATTGCATTCTTGGTTCTTCCGAGTAGCATGAAGCTCGGGTCTGTTTCTGGGGAGCAAAAATGAGTATCGGTAGCATCACTGGTATCTGGCTGTTAATCGGTTTGATATGCTCGTTCGTGATCGCAAGGGCGCATGGCCCTGCTTTGCGTATCATGAGAGAGGAACCTGGGACTACTGCTGTTTTGGTTCTTCTCGGTCCGATCAGCCTGCTCGTTCTTTTGCTGATGTGTTTCATGAGCGATGGATAGACATGGTAATACAACCAAGGCAAATGCCTTGGTTTTTTCACAACGGGAGATCTTCTGTTCGATTCCTGTCGTCCAACTCCCTACTTTTCTCCTTTTTTGCCTTGAGGGATCTGAGTCTGCTCTCCGCAAGCGAGGTCCAGCTGAGCACCCCGATAGCAGAACGCACCGCCTCCGTCTCCTCCTCATTCAGAACCCCCTTCTCAATAAGCCCCAAGAGTACCTCGATCGCCTTTTTATCGTCCATGAGATAAATGTAGCACATCGATCACGTTGATCCCTCATTTTTCGAGAGGTTCGGAGGGACTTGTGTATTTTCAAATTACATACTATAACGCAATTAGCTCAGTCGTCCTTCAACCTCCAACACATAAGGAGATCTATGATGAAGATGTTCATTCAAACCACCAGAAACCTTGGATTGGCGCTGGTATCGTTGATCGCAGTGATCGCATTTGCAGCCGGCCCCGTGCGAGGACCATTCTCGATCGGCGATGGTGATGCTCTTGTACGTACGATCACCAAGTCTGACTCGATGGAGCCGTTCACGGACATGGAGACAGCGCGCGTATCATTCTTTTCGGTGGCCGTGTTCAAAAAAAACACTGCCTTCGCAAAGAAGGGTGAGATGGCGCTCATCCTTTCAACCGTCACATGCACGGACAAAACAATCCGACGCACAATGATCGAGAAGGTGCCGGTCGGAAGCAGTACGGCAATACGACTTTTTCAAAATGACGAAGGGATCGCCCAGTCGATGCAAGCACAAAGATTCAGGAAGCCCACATCGGCCGAGCTATCGGAAGTAGAGAGCGTTTGTCGAGACTACTGGCGGCCGACGAATTAAACATAGGGGGGCGAGAAGAAGGGGTGATATCGATCGCCCCTTTTTTATTTTTTGATACTACAATGCGCGCCACGCAGCAAGTGCCCTCACTTCACTGCGTATCTCCGTCAGTCTTTTTTGGAATACCCCACTGCCAGCGAGGACGTTCACCTTTACGATAGCAAATGAGGAGGAGGACAGTAAGCAACACGAAAGGCAACATAAAGTTAAAGAAAGTTTCGCGCGTTGATGAATTCTCGTCAAGCGTGAGTGAAAGCCGGAGAAGCGCTGCAACGTACAGCACAATAGCCAACCAGCCCTGCCACGTCACGGGAGTCCAACCCCATCCAAACAACTTTCTTTTGAACCAATATCCATGTGGATTATCTTTCAAATATTCAATGTATCGTTTCAGCATAGGTAAATTCTATCACGTCGATCCTTTTTTACTGTCCATAAGATCAGTTAAACAGATCAATGGAGCTTAAATCAATGGCGATTATCCCAATTTTCAGCGCACCCCCTCTTATCCAAGGTGGAACCTTGGATAAGTAAGGCGGACTTTGTACACGAGACCAACCTTGACCAATAGTGATTCGACGTCTGCTCGGGTGGGGTGTATTCTGTAATGAAGAACGATGAGCGGAATGCTCGTCGTATGAACAGCTAATTATGTTGCCATGTCCTATCATGAAGAACTGTCACCGAGTGAGAGCGCCAAAAAACTCCCCGAAGGAAGTAAGGCGGAAAAGATCAGAAATGGGGTTGAGGTGAGACTTGAAGAAATTACTTCCGCCATCGCAGAAGGACACCCAAGTCTTACTCGTCTTGAACTCACAGAGGTAGGACAAAACATTATTGCACTTTTTGACGAACTCTTAGACGAACTACCGGACGATTTTGCGAACGAGCACCCCACCATTGAACACTCGGCCCCAGCCGATGAGCTTGAAAAAGGACCGGTTGCTATCGGAGATAACCGCTCAAAACGTTTTTGGGAAATCGATAGCGAGATAGAGGCACTCCTCAAAAAATTCGATGCGCTCTACGAAGCGCAGGGGCAGGAGCCCGAGATACAGACCGATGGCATTGTCGTGCAACAGGACAAACCCACGATGCAATAAAACCCACAAAAATGGGGATTCTCGTTTCCGAATGGTGCTTATCCCCGTTTTCTCAGCGCGACCAAATAATCCAAGGTTCCACCTTGGATTATTTTAGTAATGAGACCTTATCCATATTTCTCACAAGACCACACATTCAGATAAAATGGAGGGGTCACGATTCATTCTAGCTTGAACTGCAACACCTCCCGAACACCACGCACGGAGTAGACCAATGGAGGATTCTGCGCGGTCGATGGTTCAATCTCCACA
>MHLM01000008.1 GCA_001821395.1 Candidatus Lloydbacteria bacterium RIFCSPHIGHO2_02_FULL_50_18
CGTGCGTGGTGTTCGGGAGGTGTTGCAGTTCAAGCTAGAATGAATCCTGACCCCTCAGCCGAGCAAGGCGAGGCCTTTGTGTCAGTTTCCTCATTCAAATTCACAAAAAATCTGAAGACATTGTTCTTAAGATTGCACGGAAAATTGCGGATGCTCAAGTAAGTGATATGTTCCCACCGTTTTCGAAAATATCAATTTAGCCCAACAAATCATTGTATTGTGCAATCTTTTTCAACTTATTCCAAACAGGCGTAGTCGTTATCATAGAAATTGAATCTAAGTTTCTATCCAGCTGCGTCTTGATGCCTGCAGGTGTATACGCCGATGTATTTGAAAAATACAGCCCCGATAAAGCCTCGACTTCTATCTTGAAATCTTCAGGGGATAGTGTTGGTTTTTCATGAGCGAGTTTTGCTCCCAACATTTCTTTTTGCTTTGCTCTTTCTTCTGTGGTTATCCAAAAGAAGTTATGATTTTTTTCTATATATTTCTCCAAAACTTCACATTTCTTAAAATAATCATTTAATTGATCATATTCATCATTATTCAATTTTTGAATAAAGAGATGTGAATATTTTACCCATCCTTTTAAGGGAGTTACTTTTAACAAATCGTCAGGATAGATGTTGCCGGAACCCTTAATCTCATTAAGATTTTTTATTATTCTTTCTGATTCTTTAATTTCGAGAATAATTATTCTCACCGCATTTTCTAATTCATCTGATTTAGATTTTTTGTAAATAAAGTAAGCTACAATTGCTGTCGCGATAGTTGCAAAAGCAGCTGTTTGACTTAGGAGTATTTCCACGATATTGCTCATAATTTTATTAATTAAATAATTACATTCTTCGTGATCCAGCCTTGACTCAAACTTGACGGCGGTTTAAGAACTCGACCACAAGTTACTATACATGCTCGCATGGGAACGCTCGTCTGCCAAGCGTTTGATTCGCTAGCCTGGAATTCACACATTACCCCAACGCCGAATCCTAGGAGCGAGGGTAAAACTTTTCTGAGCCCCCCGCAGGAATCAAAGGTACCTGACACCTTTTCCGAACCTAGGAACGAGGTATTGCTTTTTGAGAGGCTACGGACCGCGGCGGCGGGAGTCTGAGGAAAAAGTCAGCAGACTTTTATCCGTGTTCTCAAAAAGCAACACCGAGCGGTAATTACCCTTTGATGTAGAGCTCAAAATTATCCAGATCCTCCCCCGCGCTGGCCTCGATGAGGTTGAGTGTGATCTCCTGGCCGTTCAGCGTTGCAAGCATGGTCGCGTCTTTACGTGCAGCGACAGTCACCTTGAAACGTGCGGGGGTGATCATTTGCGCGCAGACCTCACCTGTCTTGATCGATGAAACGAGTGTGACCAATACCTGCTTCTTGTCGGCTGACGCAGTTGCGGAAGCATCAAGGATGTGGCACGGAGTCGGGAGTGGTACCTCTCCGGCGATGATGTGCTTTCCATTCTGGTATGCATGCTTCGCGGTCACGACCGTTTTGGACGTCAGGAGCAGGTCGGACGTTTTCTCGGCGGGCGCATTCTCCCAGAGTGTCGTTGATGCGGTCTCGACGGCCTGTTTCGTATCAAGCTCCGTCGTCTGCAGTGAAATATACACAAAGCAGGCTACCGCGATAAAGATGATGGCGCCAATGAGCATTGTATTTTTTTTGTCCATATGTGCATTGTACGCCTTAAGCTCTGCTAAAAGAAGATACCCCAGATAAACCGTACGATGTTATAGACGAAAAAGAGCAGGAGTAGATAGAAAATATAGGTGTTCCCGAGTATGGACTGCCAAAGGATCTGGAAGAGCAGTTTGACGTACTGGAAAGGAGTTCGGATGACCTGCTCGGAAAGTGCGCCCTCCTTGAAGACTTCCCAGCCCGTCGGTTTCGCGGGGTTCGCATATGCGACCGAAGACGTGGCGCGGAGTAGGGCGAGCTCCCCGATCGTCTTCTGCAGCGACGCTTCCCCCGCGGTCTCCTGCTTCAGGCGATAGGATTCGATCGCGCCGATAACAGGGATGGCGGTGTTCAAGACTGGCTCGGGAAGCTTATCGGTGACAGCAGTGGGAAGGGTTGCGGGCTCCGCCGCAAGCGCAGTCTCGGGCTCTAGAATCTTTTTCGTCACTTCTTTCACGAGCGGATGAGGGTCAAGCTTGTCGATAATGCCGTCTCCGTCCGTATCGGAAACAAGCGGGTTAGTTCCCGTTTTTTTCTCCTCGAGATCAGCGAGACCGTCGTTGTCGTCATCGGAGTCGATCTTGTTACCGAGGCCGTCTATGTCAGTATCAAGATCAGCAAAACGTTTCACTTCTCCCGACTTCGGAGTCGATACTGTATCACTCGTTTGGGAGAGCGTTGTTGTAAGAAATTCCTTTGACGTGATGGCCGCGGTAAATACATGCGATCCGCTCGTGACCCTCCACGGGAAGGCAACGACCGAGGAGGCGCCTCCGCCCATGACCGAGAAGGTCTTCGCCGATATCGTCGTCGTGCCGTCATAGAGGGTCAGTGTTCCGCTTAACTGGTTTCCACTTGAATTGAAGAGGAGGGTGTAGATGGTGATGCTCTCCCCTTCAAAGAACGGTTCTTTGGAGAACCAAAGCGCGCGATCGGCGACGCCTGCGGGAACAGTTTCCGCCTGCACGAGAACGGGCGTAAGGAGGAGGCAAAAAAGAAAGATGGAAAGTATTCGTCGGAGCATAGTTACATGAAATCTACCAAGCGATCGAGACCAAGCGGACCGATGATGATCCCTGCCCATGAATTCAGTATCCCGAACTGTCCGATAATGAGCAATATGCCGATACCGATGATGAGTATTGCTCCCACCCGTGTAATAAGTGGGAGATACGTCTCTAGTTTTGCAACATAGGTGAACGCCGAGCCGTAGAGCAATGCGACGAAGAGAAACGGGATGGCAAGGCCAAGGGAATAAGTTGCGAGGAGTGCCGCTCCCGAGAATGCCGTCCCCGATGTACTTGCAAGTACGAGGATGGTGCCGAGGATGGGCCCCAAACAAGGACTCCAGCCGAGCGCAAAGAGAAAGCCGAGTGAAAAGCCGCCGAACGGACTGCCCGCGGAAACGAAAGCCGGTGGACGGTACGAGAACCCTTTCATGCGGGGGAAGAGGCCAAGGAGCGAAAGGCCAAAAAGGCAGATGAGCACACCTCCCACCTGAGAAATAAGCAGACGATGCATCACGAGGAATTTCCCGATCGAGCCGGATGCAAGACCGAATAGGATGAAGACCACAGAAAAACCAAGTACAAAAAATAGCGCATTCGTGAAGAGACGCTTTCGTGAAAAAGTCGTTCCGTTTTTGTCCGCACTGCTCCCGCCGATGAAAGCGATGTACGCAGGAATGAGCGGAAGGGTGCACGGCGCAAAAAAGGTGAGGAGACCGCCGATCAGCGCCGAAATGAAACTGATGTCAGGCATATAGCCATATTACCAATAAATGGCTCGAAACCCCAGGCGAGTCGGACTTCCGCCGACCGCTGTTCGTCGTCCGAGTAGCGGCGCACAAAAAAACTCCCTTGTGGGGAGTTTTTTGAAACGGCTATTTAATTTTCTATGACGATGTCGTTCTTTCGTGTTGAGGCAAGTGAAAATGGAAGTGCGGCAAGAGAAAGGTTTCTCGGTTTTGTCATGAACGGCTTTGCGCCGAAATGCTCCGTATCCGCCGCATCGATCCGCTCTTCGAGCGCTCGTGCGATCTGTCTGTTGTCTATTTCCTGCTGCTCGAGTACGCCGTACACATACATGACCTTCTTTACATAACCGTAATCGGTCGAATCATACTGCGAAAGCCAACGCTTTGCCCGTGACGGCCCCATGTTGTACGCAACAAGCGCCTCCTGAGGATTGTCAAAACCGTATCGACGCTCAAGTTCCTTGAGATACTTCGTTCCGGCGAGAATGTTCTGGAACGGATCCTTTGGGTTCTTGGCACCCATCGCCTTTGCGGTCTGAGGCATAAGCTGCATAAGTCCTTTTGCACCCTTATTCGATACCGCCACCTCGTTTCCTTCCGATTCGACCACGATGACCGCGGTGATCATTTTGGGGTCATAATCATGGAGCAGTGCTGCGATATTGATCATATCTCCGTACGAAGACTGGGTCTTCGCGACAAAATCGTCGGCATTATCTTGCAGGTACTGAGACGCTGCGCTCGCTGACGTTGGTAGAGACCCCAATAACAAGAAAGTGAGAGCGAAGAGCATTTGGAGACGGGGTCGTAGTGACCCCTTCTGTTCACCGATGTCACTTACTTTTTGTATAGTTGTATTCATATTTTTATGGTTGTCACGAATTTTGACTCAACTTTGGTTACTGTTCAATGATTGTTGATTATATCACAAATTCAGAATATGTCAACAGACTTCATTCGATTTCTGCTTACTTGGGTATTGTACCCGCATGCCTTATCAGGGCAACCGCTTTTCCCCAACTGTGATAATAGCTATATTTTACAACACGTATCAGAGGCACAACACCAAAGTAATTTTTCTTCTAGTGTCCATAACCTAGTCTAGCGAGTTGACAAATTTAGTAAATATTATAGAATATCGAAATATATGTTGCAGATTAAGGTTTTTCTCAAATTTGCCCGGATTTTACCAATTTTGCCCAAGTGGCACCTGGCTCTGTTTAGGTGAAAAACGCCTTTACTTATAGCTCTTTGGGGATTACCATAAAGCGAATAACCCAAAAGACCCAACTTTGACCAATTGACCATGGATAGCTTTCTTACCCCACCGATCTATTTTTTTCTCTTTCTCACCACCTATTTCGAGGTGTTTATGCTTGTGACCTATTTCGAGGAGAAGCAGAAATTCAAATTCGTCGCTGCGAAAGAGAGGATGCCGGGAAAGTACCCCAGTGTCACGATCATCGTTCCCGCCTGGAATGAAAGCACGACGATATCGGGAACGATCGATTCCCTCCTTGAACTTAAGTACCCGAAGGACAAACTTACTATTTTTATCATTGACGACGGTTCGACAGACAACACCCTAGAGGTCGCACGGCAATTTGAACAGCACCCGCAGGTGAAGGTCTTCACAAAGGAAAACGGCGGGAAGTTCACCGCCCTCAATCTCGGCCTTGAACATGCAACCTCGGACCTGATCGGCTGCCTTGATGCGGACTCCTATGTCGCGAACGATGCACTTCTGGAAATCATCCCCTACTTTGATGACGCCGAGATCATGGCGGTCACCCCCTCAGTACAGATCCATAACCCGAACAACCTGCTCCGAAGGATACAAGCGGCGGAATACATGATCGGCGAGTTCTCGCGAAAACTTTTCAGCCGTTTCAACGGCCTCTATGTAACGCCCGGGCCCTTCTCTATATATAGACGGAGCATCTTTGCAAAGATCGGAGGATTCATTCATGCCTACAGTACCGAGGATATGGAAATGGCACTGCGCATGCAGTCACACCGCATGAAGATCGAGAACGCCCATGCGGCCCTCGTATACACCGTTTCTCCCGCTACGCCGCTCGCACTCTATAAGCAGCGCGTGCGTTGGGTCTCGGGATTTCTCAAAAACGCCTTTTTCAAATATCGACACATGTTCCTCAATCGCAAATATGGGAACCTCGGGCTGATCACCCTACCGTTCGCGTTCATTTCCATCTTCATCTCCCTCTTCTTTTGCGCGATGTATGTGCGCAGCCTCTTTCTGCTTGCATACGAGCGTTATCTCCAATATAGTGCGTTGGGATTTCATTTTACCGCACGATGGCCTCAGTTTGACTGGTTCTCACTCAACCTAGAATTTCGCCGCCTCCTCATCTATTGCCTCCTTTTCACTACGATATTCTTTATCCTGATGGGCGGACGTTTGGTACTGCGACGCTTTGTCGTCACAAGAGATATGATCTATTTCATGATGTTCTACGGTCTGATAGCGCCATTCTGGCTCATCGGTTCATTAATCAAATTCCTCAGCGCAAAAGACGTGCGCTGGCGGTAAAACACCTTCAACACTATGCAACAAGAACTCAATCCAAAAAAATATATTCTCGTTTTCCTCATCACCCTCGGCGTCTTTGCGGTGATCTTTCTGCTCTCGGACTTTCTCTATAACCGACGCATCACACAGGTCAAAGGTATCGAAGATACGATCAACAGAAATATCCTTGAATCCGAGATCCAATACGCACTCCTTGCGGATGCCTCTTGTGACACCGACGAAACAGGAAACCCCGTGCTCGTCGGCGAGATTAACAACCTCACGAAACGCCTTGCCTACATGGAAGAGCAGCGCGGAACGAATGACGCTGAGGTCATCAGTCTTAAGAAATACTACTCGCTACTTCAAGCGAAAGACTATCTGCTCGTGCGCGAGCGCGCCAAGCAATGCGATGATAAACCCCTTTCCATCATCTACTTCTACTCGAATGCTGGGAACTGTGACGACTGTAAGAAAATGGGATATGTCCTGACCTCGATGCGCGAAGACTACGACAAGCTCCACGTGTACGCCTTTGACTACAACCTCGGACTCTCGGTCGTCGAAACGCTCAAGTCGATATACAAACTCGAAGACCGTTTCCCTGTGCTCATCATCAACCGAAAAGCATACTATGGATTCAAGACCCGAGCGGAGATCGAAGCGATGATACCTGAGCTCGGACGCATGACGGCGACCTCCACAAAGGCCACAACGACTCCAAAGTAGGGCGCTTCACACATGATTTCTCATGACGAAACGGGTACCATATGGCATCCGTTCTGTGTTTTCCGGCGCATCGAAACGCTCGCTTGCCATTCCGGTTGGCAGTAAAATACTTGACAATTTGTACTCTTGGTTCATAATTATTGAGGATTCATTCACACACAACAGGAGTACGAAATGACACTCAATACACTCTCCCCCAATGCCGTTGCTGCTGAAAAACAGGCAATGAAGAACTGGGTTCGGACCGTTCACAACTATCAACCGGGTGACGCATTTGCGAAAGAAGATTTTCTCGTTGATGCATTCCGGGCGATCACAAGCCTTGTGCATTACCACAAAGGAAATCCGCTGGTCCAACAGGCTGTGCGTAACTACCCGGACCTCACCCCGCGCTGCTTCACGATCCTGACCATTCTTCACGGCGCATACACTTCGGAGCCAAGCAAACGTTCGATCATGGACGACGTCATCGGGATGCTCGATAGCGACCTCGTCGAACAGGAACTCGAAGCATGCACCTATGCAAAGAATGCGCGCGCTGGGGCGTTCTTCCCGGAACTTGTGAAGGTGATGGAGACCATTCGTAACGTATACGAGTCAAAATACCTCAGTCTCGACGCGCTGCCGCCGACGTCGCACCAAGCATATACACTATATGTGCTCAACTGCGCCGACAAACTCTCTCGGAAGGTGTGCGAAGAGGAGATGTATGGGCACTTGTCCGTTTACGCTGGCAAGTTTGAGAAGGTCCTCGACCTTGCAAAGCCTACCTCCTGAGCACTCTCGATAACTACCCCGCGAGCGGGACCAGCAATGGTCTCCGCCCATGGGGTATTTTTTTATAAAAAAACCGGCTCCGAATAGATCGTGAGCCGGCAGTTGCTACCCTGGCAAATCAGCGAGACATATCAACTTCATACAAGAACTGAGTCCCGGCAACAAGTCCTCGGTTGTACGAAGTACTCTGCACAAAGACGTCAAACTCCGCGAGATAGACGGGCTTCACCTTCGCACTGACGCCGACCCCAAGGCCAATCATCGAGCGTGCGGTTTCGCCGGTATACATATCCCCCGTCGTTTTGTCGCGCAAGACCACTTCTTTGTAATCCTGGATGAGTTCGGGCTTCGTGAATTGATAGAAGCCGCGCCCCGTCTTGAAGATGAGGTCATTGGCCAGCACGAAGTCCTTGATCGCGATCTTTCCGCCTGAAGTACTCTTGTCGACCGACAGTATCTGAAAGCGGCCGGGCGGCACAGCATCGAGCGACTTCGGCGCGCGAACAAATCGTTCGGAGATCGGACGATGTGACAGCTTCGCAAGATTTTCATCGAACGAGCGGGTCATTCGGCCGGACTCAGACACTTCCTGCTCAAAGCGTGACAATTGTTCCGGATCACCCTGCTTGAGGCAGATCGCCATCAACAGGTCGGTGACCTCCGAAAATTGATCAAGCGTCAAATGGTAACCGCCGGTGCGCTCCGCAAGCTCGCGATAAAAGGGCGTCGCATAGGGCTTGCTCAGGCACTGGATGGAATAGACCGCGACACCCATCGACTTCAGCTTGTCGGCCTCCTTACGCCAGTCGATACCCTCGCCGTTGTGGGCAATATTTTGCCGGTCAGTAGGTGAATGCGGAATGTCGTCTGCGATGAGCACGAGCACTTTCACCGCATTGTGACTCCAATCAAGCGCCAGTGCTTCGCGCAGAACGAGTTCATAGCATTCGGGCAAGTCGCCGCCGCCGGTACTTTGCACGGTGCGCACGAACTGCACGAGATCATGGAGCGACGTCGTAAGGTCGAGATCGGTCGTCACGTAGGTATGTCCGCGGTCACAATAGTCACCACAGGCGCCGATCGACACGCGCAGGTTCGGCACCTCCTTGAACAAGCGAGTGAGACTTTCTTCGATTCGACTGCGCACCGCCCTGATGCAGGGAGACATAGACCCCGTTGTGTCAAAACGAAATGCGAGTTCAACGCGTTCTACTGCTGTTTTCAAATTACCACCTCTTTCATTTGGGAACAAAAACTCAATTCAGGATATATCCTAAATTGAGTGCCAAGTACGATGTTAAACTAGAACTGAACAATGTCAAGAATCCCGATCACGTCAGTCGCTCTCATTGACCACAATCCCCGGCACGATGACTAAGGTTGCGGTGGCGTTTATTCATCTTCAAGGACAACGTGAACACGATCGCCTCGATTCGGCTCTGGAGTGAGCAAATGAGATCTTTACCGTGCTCAACGCATCCTTAATCTTCTTTGCGAGTCGGTCCGCAAGTTGGTTTTCGGCTGTCGTGACACGCAGTCCATTCGTCGTGTCTTCAATACTAAGGATCCTATCCTGGGGATCCTCGGCGATAGCGCGCTCTCCAAATCAATAAATACACACTTGCTATATTTTGTAGCAGGAGTTGTCCAAGCGTGTGTTCACACTACTACTATGAGACGATGTCCTCTTGAAGGAGGGGTATCGAAGCAAGTATCGTATAGCCGACTCCCCCTTGTTCAGGTGACAAAAAAAGCTGCACAGCATCGACGGTCATACTGAATTCGACGCGCTGCGCTATGTGGTGCGGCATGGATCGCTCTTGATCGTCTTTAGCACATCGGGCAATAGTGATATGGGGAATGAATGGCCGATGTTCCGGTATATCAAAAGCATCTGCAAGTATTCGCTCCAATGCAACGAGCTCGGGACTTGCCGCACATTCAATCCAGAGCAGTTTCGGACTATCATTATTCGGGCCACAGGCAAGACGATCGAGAGTAAGTGAAAACGGTTTTGTATTACGAAGAGCGTCTTGCAACCGTTGAATGACCGCCCTTTCATCTGTGGTATTCCATGGGGTAACGAGCGTGAGGTGCATGTCCTCGGAAGGTATGAGCCGCACATGCTCTCCCGCGACACAGGACTGCAATGCCGCACAATACTCCGCAAGAGGAGTGGAAACCTTGATACCCACGAATACACGCTTTGATAGTTTTTCGGTGTCCATATATCTCTATGATAGCAGAGAATATATTTGTATTCTATTCGACTCTTTGCTGCTTTCGAGCGAAGCGATGTTTTTATGCTGCGCAATAAAGAACTCGCCCATGGAGGCGAGTTGCACGAGTAAAAACACAATTCTTGCTTCAATTCCATTCCTCTGTAGACACATCAAAATGAGTTATTGCGGTCTTTTCAGTAAGCCCACTTTCTACAAAAAATTTTTTGTAGTACTCAAGTCCAAGCGTCATTGCCGAAAATTCCGTTTCAGCATCCACTCGATATATCACCTTGGTAGCCGAACCGGTAACGGTAATGAGTGATCCATGAAATCTAAAAAATCGAGGGAATACGATGGAATCTGGTTTGACCGAACAATGGCTAAGCGGCTCGATGAAATCGCTAAACTTATACTGCTCAAGCAATTCTGGTTCACAACCGAGACGACTCTGAATAACAAGAGTGACCTTCCACTCACGGAATTGGGGAGAAGACATGATGAGCTCCTTAAGTAGATGTTAAAGAAAAAGGCGTGAACACAAAGGTCCTCTTTCATATTGGCATTAATCTCATACCTGTCAAGCAACGAATCGTTCACAGGGTATCTTCGAGATTGCTGTGTATGCCACACCCCTTCATCTTAAACCCCGGGGTGATGCAGAGGTATTGAAACAATGCAATACAAAAACCCGATGCATTGCATCAGACTTTAAATTATTTGTGAGCCTCGAGGCAGCGGATTGGAACCTGTTGATACGGGAGCTTAAAGATTGGGCGGGGTTGGGGGGTTGACAAAACAGTATGCCAGTGTATGATACTATACAGTTTGCAGAGTTTCCAATCAGTTCCCATTAACAGGAGATGTAAATGCTTAGTCGCTATCTCGCCCTCACCATCGCCGTTGGAGCGTCCATCCTCACCACCTCGGTCAGCGCAGGAAGTTCGACAAATAACGATGCTGGGGATCGCAGTTCGCCATATTCCGCAGACCTCATCTTCAAGATCAATGATGCGCATGTCACGTATCGCACCGACGGACACATGCTTGTGTGCATTAATAAGAAGAAAAAAGGGACGGAGTCGTGCGATGACTCGAGTGGCAAATTGACACTGGAAGAATTCTGGAAATTGTATTTTCCAGATGCTCCTAGTACGTTGCGCGTAGTCGCAATGGATTACAGGACGTACTACTCGACCTACATCTTCTGGCTCAAGCGATAGCCACACATTCACCCATCGAACGAACCAGCCTCTAAAACGGCTGGTTCATTTTTATTTGTGACCCTAACGGGAAGAATTTGGAATCAGGTGTATGGGGAGATGATTTTGGTTGAGAGGTGGGATGTTACACTTACTTGTTGAACCCAGAATTGGGGAGGTTGACAAAACAGTTCACTTTTTATTAAATAATCTCAGATTGCGATTCATGCGGGAGATAGGAATGAAGACGTACATTATCATCGGTGCAGTGTTCGGCCTTGTTGGAGTGACCGCACGCTTGCTAGGTGTCCATTTGAATTCTTGGATGTGGGGGGTGGGGGTAGGGTTTGCGGCAGCCCTGATTGTTGGTTACATCAAAAACAGAAAAAAGGGATAGGTGCACAATCGTCAGTGATGGCGATTTTTTATTTGTGACTCTACAGAGAATTTCGCTCCCTACTGGAGCAGTGCGCCTTTGCGATTTACTCTGAATAAGAATTCTTCGTAAATAACACAAAGCCCTTCGATTCTCTGGCGAAAAGCAAGCAGTTGCTTTTCTTAAGGTCACAGACAAAAATGGCCACGCTTTCGCATGACTCATTTTTGTTGCTGTGACCTTACAGAGAATCGGGGTCAACTCACATCAATATTTTATTCGTGCGGACACTCCAAAATATTGTGTGGTTCCTCCCCGGACTCGGCAACGCCCATCGACAGGCTCAGGGCGGCTTCGCGCCTCCGTCTTTCGATCATCTGCAAGGGCCCGGCAAATACTAAAAGCCCGATGCATTGCATCGGACTTAAAGTATTTGTGACCTTACAGAGAATCGAACTCTGATTTAAGCCTTGAGAAGGCTTCGTCCTAACCGTTAGACGATAAGGCCAATACGTAGTTGTGATAATAACATTGAGTTCGATTCTATGGAACTCTGATTTCCGCCCTACTGGCGCAGTACACCTTTTCGATTTTTAAGAAAAAACCTGAAAAGGTCTTGTGAAGTGGGTCCCATCCCACTTCTCACCTTTCGAAGGCTTCGTCTCCCTAAAGGGACTTCCATTTTCTAAAACGGAATACCGTTAAGAAAATTTGATCGCTAACCGTTAGACGATAAGGCCAATACGTAGTTGTGATAATAACATTGAGTTCGATTCTATGGAACTCTGATTTCCTCCCTACAAACGGCAGCGAGGAGAAAAGGAAGCTCGCTTACTTTTTATCCGAGTGAACCGTTCGTATGTTTCATACAGGAGCTGTTCCCGATTGATTATCCGAGACCGTTCTCCCTGCCTGCGCAGGCAGGCGATAAGGCCAATGGACAGACAGCACTTTTAATCGAACTTCAAAAGAATAGCGAATTTGAGCCTATTTGTCTACCTCAAGGTTGACAATATTGAATATTCGTGTAGAATGGGAAATGAAGCAAGTCTTCGTATAAGGAGTTAGTTAATGAAAAAAACACATCAACCCCGTTGGGAAGATGAATTTCGTGCACTCGTGCACGAAGAGATAAAGAGAGAGATTACCGGTCAGAAAAAGCTGAATTCAGCTATCATCTGGTCAAGGAACCCTCTTTCTTTTGTTGATTCGGAGTCGAATAAAAAACTTCATGATTGCTGGAAATTCTTTCCTGATTGGCTGAAGAGGTATGACAGTACTTCGAGGAAGGGGTCGCTCGGTAGGTCGTGGGGGGCTCTTGTTGGCAGTACAAAGAAAAAAATTGCACTGGCATTCAAGAATCACTCTTCTCGACAACTGGGCGCAACGCCAAGAAAATAAATTCGTTCTTTTCACAACATACATAGGAGCCATATTGAAATCAGCTGATAGTAAGACGCAGGCACACCCACGCAAGAAAGATCGCGAGACCTGTCTTCCGGAAAACTTTCCGCAGATCACCGCTCACGACGTGATCGACCGCACAAAGGTCTTCATTCTCGTCGTGCGCGGATTCGTCGGCGCACAGATCTTGATCGGGCCGTTTCAGGTCATCGGATCGCCAAAGCTGATCGCACACATGCCCCCATTTTGCGGGCACTACCGATTACGCGTGAGGATGATTGCTACCGATACGGAACAGTGCATCGTCGTGCCGACGGACGGATTCGCGCAGATCTATGGAATGCAATACAGCCTGCACGAGTATCTCCCTCAAGCGAAAAAATATTTCGAACAATTCGACGCGAACGCGATCGCACTCGCGTCGATATTTCATTCTCAAGAGGCACGGAATAAGAACAAATATCTCAAATAAATAGCTTATGCATACCGCCTCTCACGAGGCGGTTTTTTTATCTCAATACTATCGCTGTGTCCATTCGTCCTCCTGGCGAACAAGCTTCGATCTTGCTTCTTCAGGATGCGCCATGAGCACCTTTACTGCGCGCTCCATGCGGATTATATTTTCTCCGCCCCCCTGCGAACCCTTTGCTAGGATGACATCGCCGCGTTCAAGTATCGAGAGCATAAATTCCCCTGCTTCGTCGGAAGTCGCAAATTCATGAATACAGCCTTGGGGCAGACCCGATGACTTTGCCGCTTCGGCGATCCATCGCGCGCGCTTCCCGACGGTGACGAGCTCATCAACAAATGCTCCTGCAAGACGCCCCGCCTTCCAGTGTTCCTCCTCGGAATACGTTCCGAGCTCAAGCATGTCGCCGAGCATGGCGATCCTCCTTTTTCCCGTAATGTCACGCAGAGCGGCAAGTGCGGCCGATAGAGCAATAGGTGAAGAGTTGTAAGTATCATCAATGATAGTTGACCCGTTCTTGCCCTCAATCACGCGCATGCGACCCGGTGGTGTTTCAAGGTGAAAGAGCGCTTCGGTCATGCGGAAAAATGAGAGCCCGCGCGCGATACCAACCGCAAGCGCGGCAAGTGCCGCGGTGCAGGACTGAACGCCCAAAACACCGTTCAAATAGACAGGAAATGTTTCATCCTCCCAGGTGACATCAAACTGCATGCCGACCGGAGCATCAACACCCTCGTTCTTCGCATAGCGTACCTTCGGAGACAAACCCTGAAGTTTTGCGCGCCTCCCAAAGCCGTAGGTGAGCGAGCGCAGTTTGCGCTTGTCGGTCTCGTCGGTGAGGAGGTATGCGTGTTCGTCATCTGCGTTCGCAATGTACACGCCACCCTCACGTAATGCCTGGGTGACGAGGGCGTCTTCTCTTCTGATGGACTCGGGTGATTCAAAATTCTCGACGTGCACAGGCACTTGTGGGAGACAGGTCACAACGGCGATATCCGGCGTCAACCACTTCATGAGCCGCGCAATGTCGCCGGGATGATCGGAACCGACTTCGAGCACAAGAAGTTTGGGGTAGGATTGCGCTCGAGGAACACGAAAGCCGAGCCAGATGTTCTTGAGCCACGCGAGCGGACTACTCCAGGCATTCTCAAGCCCGAGTATCGTGAGCGGCACACCGATCTCGCTGTTGAAACTTTTTTCGCTCTTGCGCGTTGCGATGCTGTCTTTAAGTACGTGATAGACAGCGTCCTTAGTGGTCGTCTTCCCTACCGAACCCGAAACGAGCACGATGAACGGCCGCCACGTTTTGAGTACGCGCCTTGCTTCCCAGGTGAGGATAAAGACAATGACGGTTTTGAAAAATGTACGCATGATGATCTCTTGTTTGTACCGCAAAATCTGCATTCCGACAATCCGATGCTATGGTGCAACCGGTTTGCCAAGCACGTCTTTCACGCGGTCCGGGGTAATACTGTAATAGTGCAGCAGAAATTTCGCGGTACGGATGAACGGCATCGTGAGTGTATGCGACGCGAACGTCGCATTATTTCTCGGATTGTAGGTATACAGGAATACGATGAACTTCGGGTCATATGCGGGGAAATATCCGAAGAATGTATGCATATATCGGTCATCATAATACCCTCCTCCTAATTCGCGCGGACGCGCGATCTGCGCTGTTCCCGTTTTTGCGGCAATGGAATATTCGGGTATCCTTACTGTTCCTCCGAGCAACGCCTTATCGACCACAGTGACCAGCATGCGCGTGATCTCTTCGGATGTTTCCGGTTTGATGACCTGTTCAGGAGGATTCGGAGTGAACTTTTTGACCTTGCCGTTCGTATAGCGGATCTCATCGACCACATGAGGAGTGATCGTCACTCCGCCGTTCCCAAGCACCGAAAGCGCGGTCACCATATTGATGGGCGTAAGCGCAATTCCCTGACCGAACGAGGCGGTCGCGTATTCGATGTTCCGTTTCGAGGTGAGATTGGTCATGAGGCCCTGTCGTTCACCGGGCAGATCAATACCGGTCTCGTCACCGAGATGAAATTTATTCTGTAGGTAATCTGCAAAACGCTCATTGCCAAGCTTGCTAACCACAAATGCGACTCCCGTGTTGAGTGATTGATTGAGCACGTCCTGCATGGTCGTGCCGGGACCTCTGCCTCGTCCGTCATAGTTACTGAAGGTCTTCTTGTCCATCGTCATCCGACCGAGATCATCGTACGTCGTATTTGCCGTTACGACCCCCGCGTCGAGCCCTGCCGCCATCGTGAGCGGCTTTACGATCGAGCCCATTTCATAAACGTCTTGCACCAACGGATCGGCAAAGATAGTGCCATCTTTGACCTTATTATATTCATTGAGATCAAATGATGGGCTTACCGCCATCGCATAGATCGCACCTGTTTTGGGATCCATGATGATGCCGCCTGACTGATCGGAATGCCATTCATCCATGACATTCTGGAGCTCTTTTTCAAGATACCCCTGAACAGTCGGTTCGATCGTCAGCACGAGATCGGCTTCTTGTTCTTTGTCGCTGTCAAAAAGCGTATCGCTGAGATTGGTGAACAACTCGGCAAAAAAATTGATATAGAGATCGTCTGCACGCCGAGCGAGGATGTCATTGTAGTAGGACTCGAGTCCATAGCGCCCGATCAGTTCATTTCCCTGATTGCCAAATCCGACAAACCCCAAGACCTGCGCAGCAAGCTGTCCCCCGGGATAGTACCGCCACGTCTCACGAAAGATCTTCACACCGGGGATACCAAGCTCCATCAGCGCGTTGGCTTTTTCCTCCGGAACGCGTTTCGCTATCTCTTCGTACGGATCGTCGTTCTTGTTCGCTTTCTCGATGAATGCATCGTGCGCGACATCGATAATAGCGGCAATCGCCTTGTATGACGCTTCTTTGTCGGTAAGCAATTTCGGAGTGATCGAGACCACATAACCACTATTGATGGTCGCCCCCGTGACGAGTCGGTCGTCTTTTTGCTTAAAATAAACGGTTCCACGATCAAAAAGATTAGGAATGGTGGACACATACTGCTTTTCGGCTTCAGCGCGGAATTCCTTGCCATGGATCACCTGCAGATAGTACAGGCGTGCGATAAAAATAATACTGAAAAAGATGATGAAACCTGACAGTATGCGAAGTCGGGATCGTGACTGAGGCGACATACGCTACCGTGCGTCATTGCCATTGCGTAACGTGAACGTATCACGTGCGGCACCGCGGCTAATATAGCGAGGAACAGCAATGTCCATAAAACCTTGTGCATGTGCCATATCGAGACTGATACGTTTATCAAGCGACACATACTGCGATTCTAATACTGAAATTTTTGCGGAAAGCTTATCGAGATCCCGCTCGGCGGTACGTCGCCCGATGACCGCGTAGACCGACACACTTAAAAAATAGAGATAGGCGACCATCACCAGACCCGTGAGCACGAGCAGTGTCCAAAATATCTTACGATCATATTCCTCGAACTGTGTAAGGAGTGACTCGACCATGATAATCAGGCCATGAATCTTATACGCTCACGAATAATGAAGAACCGTCCGCGGCGAGGAGCGGTAGATTTTACAAAACGAGAACGAACCGCAATGGGCACATAGCGGTCTATCGTAGCACGATAGGTGATCAGTAATTTAGTCATAGTGTAAGGAACGATGATCCTCTGTTGAAATGGCGTTCAAAGAGAAACATTGGCATGATAAAACTTGATAAACTTCTACATCTTTTCAACGACTCGGAGCTTAGCGCTCCTTGCTCTCGGATTTTCTGCTAATTCATTCTCACTCGGAGTAACAGGCTTCTTGGTTACGAGGTCGACCACGCCTTCCCTTGCAAGTGTTCGAAAGGTCTGCTTCACGAGCCGATCTTCGATGCTGTGAAAGGAAATAACGGCAATGCGTCCACCCGGTCTCATGTGCGGAAGTATCCCTTTGATACCCGCCTCAATGGCACCAAGCTCGTCGTTGACGGCCATCCGTATGGCCTGAAACGTGCGCGTGGCAAAATGAGTGCGGCCTCGCTGGTACCAAGACGGTGTACTTTGGTGGATAACCTCCACAAGCTGCTTGGTCGTCGTGATCCGCTCCACTTTCCTCGCTTCGACGATATGCTTTGCAATTGAGCGCGCGAAACGCTCTTCACCGAATCCCCGAAGGATGGTCGCGATCGAGTCTTCGCTCCATTGGTTGACCACTGTCTCCGCCGTCACGTCACCTTCCCGGGTGTTGCGTGCGAACGTCATTGCGAGCGGTTCATCCTTCTGGAACGAGAATCCTCTTCCGGACTCTTCGAGCTGAGTCGAGGATAGTCCGAGATCGAATAGCGCACCATCGATCGTTCGTCCTCCATGCACTGCGATCTCCGTACCGAGGTTCCGAAAATTCGTCACAACGGGAATAAAGTTCGTCAGCAAGCGAAGTTCGCTAACGGTCGTTTCGGAAAAAACGTTTTCATCCGCATCTGTTGCGATCAAAACTCCTTTTTCCCCGATCAGGGTAGCGATCTGCCGACTGTGGCCACCGCCGCCGAACGTCGCGTCGACGAATACTCCGCCCGGATGAGGCGCAAGCGATTCGATGACTTCATGTGAAAGAACACTTTTATGCATATGATCTCAGATAATAAATTCGAACGACCTGCATCCGTCGTTCGTTTCTTGCGGTGACTGATTCTCGGCAAGAAACGAAAGACTGATAACTGTCTTTAAAATACCCCACGCGCACCAAGCTCTTCCGCCATCCTGTCCGCATCGGCGACCATTTGGGCCTTGTAAGACTTCCATGCATCCTCGTCCCAGACCTCGACTCGGTCATAAGCACCCGTCAGCACCACCTTCTCTTTAAGGCTTGCATAGAGCTTGAGGGCATCGGGAATGACGATGCGCCCGATGGCGTCTATCTCTACCTCAAATGCACCCGAGAGCATCGTGCGGGAGAACCCACGGTCCTCGGACTTTCCCATTGAAAGCCTCGAAAGCTTCTCGGCGAACACTTTCCACTCTTTCGGCGGATAAATGGAAAGACACTTGTTAAGTCCAAGTGTGATAATCGCCTTCTTTCCGAGATCCTTACGGAACTTTGCCGGAACGGAAAGGCGCTTTTTATCGTCGACGCTATGAATGTATTCTCCGATGAACATAAAGAAGTTTTTACTTTGACACATTTCATCATTGAAGGCTTCGCGACTCGATTCAACGTAATGCCTCATACGTCTCACTTCGTCTCTCGCCTTCACCTCGAACTGTGTCAAATTAAGAATTTCTTCATTTATCAGGATCTTGATGGGAGCCCTGACATTGGCGCACTCTACCGTGAAGATTGCGCCAATGTCAGTGTTCCGTTCGTTCGCACCATGCACTACTCGCCTCTTCGCCCCTATTTAAGACAGATCCCCCGCACCGTCACACTCCCACAAGCGGACAATACAGGGGCTTTCGTTCTGCCATACGCACCATCCCATTGTTGAAGTTTGGGATCTCGTTTTACCGATTTCCCACTTTCTCCCACATGCACACCATTGTATCCCACCATGTACCACCCTGCAACCACAGTTATCCACAGTCTCCCACAGGGGACGTACTACAACACAAAACAAGCCTAAAACGTTAAAAACGTTCGGCCAAAGAAAAAACCGCCTTAAAAAGACGGCTTGCCACAAAACTATTTGCTCATTTGGGACTTCTACTTCTTTGCATACATCCATTTCACGAAATCACCCAGGATGATGATCCAACAGAGTCCCGTCACAAGGAGAATATACCAGCCTGCAGGTACCAATCCAAACATGATCAAAAACGTGAGTAATATGCCCAGAGTCCACCCAAACCAGCTGTCCCGACGACTTTTCTTTAATAGCATCTTCTTCTTATATGCGTCGACAGCCTCTTTGCAACAATCTTTCAGGCATTCGCCAGATTTCATTTCGTCCATACATTTCTCCCATATGTACATTCAGTCTGGTTCACATCCTACACAATTTTTGCTGTATGTACATGCGCCGGACGTGACAAAAAAATGAGTCGCGAGTCACAATTCATCAAGGCATTGCTTCAGGTACAAACGCGCACGATGGAGCTTTTGAAACATAATGAAGAACACAACGCCAAACGCCATGAGACACACCGCTTGCCCGCCGGACGGCATCCCTTCGAAAAAATACTCGATCATTACAAAACCCACAGCAAGTAACACCGTGAGTGCAGCGATCCAAAGCACGCAAAGTTGTTTTGCGAGACGTAAATTGCATTGTATTCCGTTCTCATCCATTTATTTCTCCTCAACGTATTCAATCTGACATACATCCTACTTACTCTTGCCGGCTTGTAAAGAAAATATCCAAAATCACGCTTGGATGTTTTTATATTCCCATGCCCTACTTCGGCCTCATCAGCGGAAAGAGTTGTGCTTCGCGGATCGGCTTGTTCGCGAGGAATGCAAAGAAGCGTTCTGAAACTCCGAAGCCGCAGGTCGGCGGCATGCCATGCTCAAGCGCCTCGACGAATTCGTGATCGAACATCTGCGCTTCATCGTCGCCCGCATCGCGCATATCCTGCTGTGTCTGGAAACGTGCCCGCTGATCGATCGGGTCGTTCAACTCACTATACCCCTTCCCTATTTCGCTCCCTGCGATGATCGGCTGGAATTGCTCAACGGTCTTTCCGTCCTTTGAAAGTTTTGCCAAGGGTGACATTTCTACGGGAACATTAATAAGGAATCCCGGTCCTCCAATCTTCTTGCGGCAGTACTTCCAGAGCGTGTCGGTGGCGCGAATACGGTTCCAGCCTTTTTTGTCATATTCCACCTTGAGACGCTTCAAGGCTCCTTCGATGTCCTCCATCGAGGCTACGTTGATATCGATATCCGTGAACTTCTTGATCGTCTCGGCATAATCATAGCGCTCCCATTTCGCTCCGAGATCAACGGTAAAGCTGCCTATCGTAAATTGAAGCGTTCCAAATGCTTCCTGCGCCACGTGTTTATACATGCGCTCGACAAGTTCCATACCGTCTTCATAGTTCGCATAACCCCAATAGAACTCGAGCTGCGTGTAGTCCTGCGCGTGTTCGGGGCTGACGCCTTCATTGCGAAAGATGCGGCCGATCTCGAAGACCTTGTTGTAGCCCGCGACCATGAGACGCTTCTGCCAGAGTTCGCCACACGAGATGCGGAGAAACACATCCATGTCGAGGGCATTGTGATGTGTCTTGAAGGGCCGAGCATCTGCTCCGCCTGTCGTATTTTCGAGGACGGGTGTTTCTACCTCAAGGAAACCTTCCGCGAGCATGAAGGAGCGTATCGCATTCCAAAATTTTGATTTCTTCACAAAAAGTTCGCGGAGCTCCGGGTCGAGCATAATGTCGAGATAGCGTTTGCGGAGCTTCTCGTCTTCATCCTGTAGACCGTGCCATTTCTCGGGAAGCGGAAGGAGGGACTTCGCCCCCATCACCCACGTTTTCGCCATAATGCTTTCTTCGCCCCGCTGTGTCGTGAAGAGTTCCCCTGTCACGGAGATGAAATCACCTACGTCGATGATTGAACCAAAAAAGGCCATCTCGTCATCGCCGATAACATCCTTCTTGAAAACGACCTGAAATTTTTCCGTACCGTCATTTAAGACCACGAACTGAATGGCTCCCTGTCCGCGCACCACCATGACGCGACCTGCGATCGAAATTTCTTTTTTTGCTTCGAGTAATGCCGTGAAATTCGCACGAACATGATCGAGTGAAAAGTCGCGAGGAATCTTATTTGGATACGGCGCTCGCCCCGCCTCTTTCAAAAGACCGATTTTCTTAAGTCGCTCTACGCGTAATTCTTCAATTGAGGCCATGATCGGTTCATTCTACCTAACTTTCAGAAATAGTCGAAGTTTGAGGCGACAAGAAAAGCGTGTTCGAGGGGGCATACTTTGAGTATGGTCCCCGAACCGCTTTTCGAAGTCAACGATAAAATTCGCTATTTGTGGAAGTTCGGCTATTTGATCTCGAGGATCTCACAATGATCCTCTCCACGTGGTGTCGTGCACTTGAATTCATCCCCCTTTCTTTTTCCCATCAGATTCTCGCCGAGCGGTGATTTGTTCGAGATCTTTCCCGCCTGCACGTCGTTCTCCTCGGAGCCGACGATCGTGTAGGTCTTTGTCTCCTTACCGCGTTTCAGTGTGACAATTGAGCCAATGCCGACGGCATCGGTCTTGTGTTTATTTCCGACAATAACGGCATTCTTGAGAATCTCTTCGAGAACGGCAATACGTTCCTCGACTCCCGCCTGCGCTTCGCGTGCCGAATGATATTCAGCATTTTCCGAAAGGTCACCAAGCGCCTTTGCTGCCTCAAGTGCTTCGGCTATTTCCTTGCGCTTTATGTGGGTTAAAAAATCAAGTTCTTCTTTTAGCTCGTCATGCTTCTCGCGGCTGAGATATTCTTTTTGTGTATCCATAATGTGGCAATATAGCACTTTTTGACGGCCGGAGCAACCACGATTTGAGCGAGCCCGGCGTGAACGAGCGAGAGTTTTTTTTCGCACACATTCCGCACCTAGTACCCCATTAACTTAATTTTGCACCATAAAATCCCCCAATTTCGGCTACGACTAGGGAAAAATTTTTCGAATTAGCTTTGGCTAGTCCTCAAAATTTTTTCCGTCGTCTCGCTCGCAATTTTTGAATTTTCTCGGTACAAAATTAAATTAACGGGGTACTAGCGGAGATCGGACGTACTTGTTGCTCCGGAAGGAGATATAGCCGCCTGTGTACTGCTTCCGATTACGGGTGAAATGACGGCCGGGACATCAAACACGACCGGTGTATCACGACCGAGATATTCATGAGCATTGCCGGCGAGCCACTTGAAGAGGAGCGCTGCGGTAAAACTTGCGTTCGTGGTATTCCCCTTCACCCCACGATCCATCACTACCGCGAACGCGTATTTGGGGTGGTCGTACGGAAAGAATCCAATGACCCACGAATTGACGCGCGCCTTTGTCACACCAAGCTCGGCAGTTCCCGTCTTCGCGGCGATCTTCACATAAGGGAAGTTCAATAATTTAGCCGTTCCTTCGATGGCACCCTTCCTCATCCCCTCTTGAATGACCGTGAAATATGCTTCAGGAATATCGAGTTGCGAGGTTGTCGCGTTGGGAATTTCTTTTGCAAGATGCGGTGTCACGACGCGACCCCTTGATGCGATGACGGAAGCCTCTTTGAGTGCCTGCAGCAATGTCGCCTGCATACCATACTGCCCAATGCCGGTGAAATAGGTATCACCGATACGCCATGTCGGATCGTTCGGAAAATTCTTTTCTTTCCATTCGGGGTTTGGTATCGTTCCTTCTGCCTCACCCTCGAGATCGATGCCTGTCGTGGAACCATAACCGAACATGCGCGCGTACTTTTCGACATTTCGTATTCCGAGGCCTTTTTGATCCTTATATCCACCTGCAACTTCATAAAAATACACGTTAGAGGATTGCGCGATTGCTGTACGCATATCCAGCCAACCGTGAGCTTTCCAGTCGTTGAAACGCGTTTCTTTATCGGGGAAATACGGATTCGGAATAGCGATGTACCCGACACTCTGGATCCGCGTATACGGAGTGAGTATCCCTTCGTTCAATGCGCCCGTAGCGAACATCGGCTTCACGATGGAACCCGGTGCATAGAGCCCCGAGATAGCGCGGTTCAGGAATGGTGTACGGATATCGGAATTATATTTTTGTATCGCCGCACGATCGTCGCCGGCCGTCATGATATTCGGATCAAAATCGGGATATGAAACGAGTGCGATGAGTTCCCCATTGTCGATGTCCATGATCGCACCTGCCCCCCCGCGGTAGTCCTGATCATTCGCAATCTTCGCAACAATGCGGTAAAAATTTTCCTGAACCTTGCCGTCAATCGTTAAATGGAGATCAGTACCCGACTGGGGCGGATCGATGGTGTTCGAAGAAATGACGTTACCCAATGCATCGGTCTCAATGATGCGTAAGCCTTTCTTCCCCTTTAGTATCTCGTTGTAATACGACTCAATACCGATGGGTGCTTCGTAGTCCTTGCGATAATAGACTCCGCTCTTATCACGTGCGGGATAATGGAGAAATCCGAGAATATGACCGAATCCCGGATCGGTAATGTAATTGCGGAGCGAAAAACCCAGCGCTTCGGGGGCGGGAATGTTCCATGCGAGCTCAAGTCCATTACGATCATAAATGATGCCGCGTTCGGGAAACAAAAGCTGATGTTCGAGGCTATTTTGCTCACTGGTCTTGGCATAAACCGCACCCCTACCGATCTGCAGTATGCCTGCACGACCGAGAAAAATCATGGTGACGAATAAAAAGAATGCCCCAAGGAGAATGATGGTGGACTTCTTTATCGGCTCCTCGATCCTCCCCTCGAATTGATGCACGTCGAAATCCGGAATATTCTTGTCATCAAGAAATATTTCATCGGGTGCGATATCCGTATGGTCGTCGTATTTGTTCTTGCGTCTTTTCATAGCGTTCGTTCACGGATGCGACCGCGGATCCATTCATTCGTAAAGAGCGCGAGGAGTGCGTATGCGGGAAGCGGCACGGACAAATAGAGCGGGGCCGCATCAGGAAGAGTGCCACGGAACATAAGTTCATAAAGCGCATACGCAAAAATGACCTCATACCAACGAGGGATCATAAAGATGCCGACAGCAGAAACTAGAAGGACAACCCAAAACGGCGCGAAAAGCACTGCACAAAAAAGAATGAGATCAAAAAGTACTCTCATGTTATTTTATCGGCACAGACTCCGTACGCACCCCCTCGCTATAAGGCAGATACACAAAACGCAGCGTGTGCACGTTCATCGGCCATTTGAAATAGATCTCCTGAAGTGAGCCGCTGCCCTGCTTGTTGACCGCATCGACAACACCCGCATAGAGCGGTGCGAGCGTAGGGATCTCGATCATATCCCCCACCGTAACCGGAATTCCTCTCGGAAGGACGATGCGAAAGTTTCCTCCTCCGACTCCATATGCGATCGTCGGGGTAGAGCTTGAGCCGACTGTGACCGGAAGCTCGTTGCCGCTTGATGAATAGAGTGTGACCACGGCGCTTTCTCCGAATACCTGCGTTATCTCGCCGACGGCAAAATCTCCGTCGACAAGAACAGGCGTCCCCACCGCAACGCCAAGGCTTTCGCCCGTATCAATGATGAGCGTGTCATAGGGTGCGCGACCCGGACTCGCAAGTACGCGCGCAAGGAGGAGGGAGCGAGTGGCATGCCGCCCGAGGACAGACTTGAGTGCTTCATTTTCACTGCGGAGCACTTCGCGTGAATAGGATTCAGCGGTAACCATATCGAGTGCATCCTGAAGACGAGTGTTCTCATCACGCAATGAGCGCTTTGAAGAAAAATATGCGCGTGTGCTTGCCAATGAATCGGTCACGCTGTTTGCTGCAGAAAAGAGAGGGCGAGCAATAAAATGAACAACGCCGGCTAACTGCTCCTCAACGGGTGTGCGAAAAACGAGGATGAACAAAGCAAGCACAAGGAATACCCCGAGTATCTTTCTCCGTCGTATCTTTTTTTCGTTATCGTGGCGGAAGCTCGTTATCATGTTCGATCAGGACCTCACGGAAATCGTCGATATTTTCGATGACGATCCCAGTCCCGCGTGCGACAGCGGTGAGCGGCTCGTCGGAGGTCGTGACGGGAATCTTGAGTGTCTGCGCGAGGAGGTCCGCCAAGCCGTGAATAAGCGCCCCGCCTCCAACGAGTACGATCCCGCGATTCATCACATCAGAAAGAATTTCTGGGGGTGTCGTCTCAAGCACTTCTTTTGTCGACTCGACGAGCACCTGGATCGACCCTGCGATTGCTTCGCGGATATCCGAATCAGTGACGATGACCTCACGAGGAAGTCCGGTCAACAGGTCGCGTCCGCGGATCGCAGCCTCACGGGGCTCCTTTGGCTTCGTCGCCGAACCGATGGCGATCTTCACGTTCTCTGCGGTGCGCTCACCGATCAGTATCTTAAATTCATCGCGTATATATGAAATGATATCGCTATTGAAACGATCACCCGCAACCTTGAGATTCTTTGAATTGACGATGCCGGAAAGTGAGATCACGGCGATGTCTGTCGTGCCGCCACCGATGTCGATAATCATCGAACCCACGGGGTCTTTGACGGGAAGTCGGATACCGATCGCGGCGGCCATCGGCTCTTCGACGATGAATACTTCGCGCGCGCCCGCGTTCATTGCCGCGTCGCGCACTGCGCGCGTCTCCACGTTCGTGATGCTCGACGGGACACCAATCACCACGCGCGGGCGTCCCTGGCGCTTGGACATTTTCTGAGCCTTATGAATGAAGTGTGCGAGCATCTCTTCCGTCACTTCAAAGTCGGAAATAACACCATCGACAAGAGGGCGTATCGCAACAACATGCCCTGGCGTACGGCCGAGCATTTGCTTTGCTTCGGTGCCAACGGCAACGACGCGATTTGTTTTTTGATTGACGGCGACAACGGACGGTTCGTCGATGATAATTCCATGATCACGAAGATAGACAAGGGTATTTGCGGTCCCAAGGTCGATACCGATGTCGCTGCCGAGCATTCCATAGAAGCGCTTAAACATAGTGTCCGTATTCTAGTGGATGAGCCCCTCAGAGTCAAAATTCTGATGAAAATTGACATCGTTCTATTTTGTGACATAAATCATATCCAGCGCAATCGGTCGGTGTACCCTCTCTTGATACCGTTCGTCGCATAGATGAAATTGAGGTCATCATAGAGTCAAAAAGACGGCGAAGTACACATCAATACGCGATGTGTTAAATTTCAGATATTTCATTTGACAACAACATTCCGAGTGATAGACCTATAAGAGATATAGATACATGGAGAATTGTATGTCCGTCTCGCAGTTCCCGAATGCAACTTCCGCTGTGATGCAACAACTGATCAAGCTAATGGAAGACCTCATCCCGAATCCGCATCCGGTGATCGATGATGACACTGAAGTTATCATTTCGGCATATATGTGTGCCGCGATAGAACAGATCATCAACATGCAGCAGCTTCCGCTTTACCACACACTCGACCCTGCGATCATGAGCCAGATCAAATCGCTTCTCGATTCCTGCCGGTAAAAAACACTGCCTCGTGCGAGGCAGTTTTGTTTTTTATACGAAGCGTGCAAGGAGGTCTTCGCGACTGACCCATTCCGACTCGCCACTTGCACGATGCTTGATCTCAAACTTCCCTTCTGCGAGTGTTTTCTTCGACACGATGACGCGAAGCGGAATACCGATGAGGTCGCTGTCGTTGAATTTCTCTCCCGCCGAAACACCTTTGCGCTCGTCATACAACACGTCGACACCAAGATCGAGCAGTGCGTCATACAGCAGATTTGCAGTGCTGCTCACTTCGAGATCGTCGGTAGCAAGAGAAATAAGGTGGACGCGATATGGTGCGACCGATTCTGGCCACACAAGACCCCCGTCGTCCGAAAGTGCCTCAGCGATAACACCCATGAGACGCGTGATGCCGATACCAAAACAACCCATGATGGGATATGCATCCTCGCCTTCCTTGTTTTTATAGGTGAATCCAAAATCTTTTGGATACTTTATTCCTAGATCAAAGATATTCCCGACCTCTGATGCCTTTGCGCGGGCAAGCGTTCCCTTATTGCACCGTGTGCACGCATCCGCTTCTTGCTGCTTAGTGATCTCCGCATTCACGCAATACGAGCACGCGTCACAATATAAAATATCATCTTCCCCGGCACCAGTAAGCACCATGAACTCATACGAGAGTTTCTCGGTAAAGCTCCCGCCGGACGCTTCGGTCACCTTCGCGACCAATCCGCAGCGCTTATATACTTTCAAATATGCCTCCTTCGCGATCGCATAAAATCGGTCGAAATCCTCCTGTGTTTCATGGAAGGAATACATATCTTTCATGCTGAACTCACGACCACGCATGATGCCGGACTTCGCACGCAGCTCATCGCGATATTTCTGACCGATCTGATAGACCGCGACAGGAAGATCCTTGTACGAACGGACATACTCCTGTGCTATCGGGGTAACGATCTCCTCCGCGCTTTGCCCTATAGTGTATTCCTTTTCGGTGCGACTATTGATCTTGAAGATGACATCGACTTTATCCCAAGCTCCCGTCTGCTTCCATGGTTCGGATGGTTGAAGGGTGGCCATACGAACCTCTTGCCCGCCAATCCTGTCCATCTCATCACGAACGATGCTTTCGATCTGCAGAAGAACGCGGCGACCGAGCGGAAGGTAAGAATACGAACCCGCCATTTCTTTATGCACGAATCCCGCGCGGATCAAGAGCTGCGCATTCGTTGTGACTTCGTCTTTTGGGGCTTCTTTACGTGTCTTCGTGAAAAGTTGTGATTGGAGCATGATAAATGTGTTTATGTGACAGACATTGTACCTTACGACTGAAGTGCAATTATCTTGACAAAATAGATATAAAATCGTATAATTAGGTAAGCAATTTGTACTATTTACCTAACCAACGGAGGTCCCCATGACCAGCTTACTGTTCCCCAGCGGCGTCATCATAATCTTTTTAGGCGCATTAATCCTGTTTTTGCTCGGCCTCTTCGTCGGCTATGGAACAAAGCAATTAAAGGGGGCGCATTCCGTGGCATGTATCCTCATCGGTCTCATACTCTCCTACTTGTACTATTTGGTCGTGATCGACCTCGTCTTCCGATAGTCGCGCCCCCCGTTCAAAAAGCCCGCTCCTCGTGAGCGGCTTTTTTATTATGGAAAAAATTAACCAATCTCTTCTCTCTCCTTCATTTAAACGAGATGTGATACGAGGCGTCAAGGAACGACACCTCCCGAGGCGTACTCTGAGTACGACGAGCGACATTATTTTCTTATGAGCAAGGCGAATTAGAAAATAAGAAGTACTCCCGTGGTACGGGGTTCGTTCTGAAGACAACGAAGTAGCGCGCTCGTTTTAATGAAGGAGCTTGGCGATGTCGTGCCAAGTGACAACAAGCATGAGCAGCATGAGTAGTGAGAACCCCACGAGATTCGTCATGTTCGCAACCTTCACATTGATAGGACGACGCATGATGGCTTCAATGATGATAAAAAGAAGGCGTCCTCCGTCCAATGCGGGAAACGGAATGACATTGATGACGGCAAGATTGATGGAGATGAGCGCAGTGAACAGCAGGAAATTCGCAAAACTAATGTTTGCCGCTTCGCCGACCGCCCCCACGATACCCACAGGTCCGGTGACTTGAGAAAAATCAGACTTTCCGGTGATCACACTCGAGAAAAAATCCCAAAGTCCGGTCGCCGTGAGAATAGTGTACTGGTAGGTCTTATTGAATCCTTCCAATACGGCAAGATGCACGGGGAGCTTGAGTGTGCCTACGATGTCCATGTAGATACCGATGGCCGCTTTGTCGGTGACGATTCCGGAAACCGGCGTGATGTTGGTAGATAACGTCTTCCCGTCCCGTCGGTAGGTGAACGAAAGCGGATGCTCAAAACGAGGAGCGACGAATGACGATACGGAATCGGGTGATGTCACTTCGGTACTCTCGGCTCCATCAGCAACAGTAAGCAGTATATCTCCCGGGAGAAGTCCGGAAGCTTCTGCAGGAGAACCCGGGTGTATGCCTGATACCATGATACGCTGGTCCGTGAGCGTATGCCCCCCTCCTAGGGGTGCGGTGATACCGAGCATAAGCGTCGCGGAGATGAGCAGCCATGCCAAAAGCAAATTAAAGACGACACCGGCTACAATGACCGCCCCCTGTATAAGACGCGGCTGATTGTTGAATGCACGTTTTTTGTCGGCATTATCCTCAACCTCATCGGGATTCTCGCCGTAGATCTTCACATATCCGCCAAAGGGAAGCGCATTAAAGGAATAGCGTGTTTCCCCTTTTGTGATGCTTCCAAGACGCGGAGGAAAACCGAAGGCAAATTCATCAACACGGATACCCGCCTGCTTTGCGATAATAAAATGCCCGAATTCATGAGCAATGACCAAGACGAGGAGCACCAGGAAGAAAAGTAAAATTGACATGGAAGTATATTAGCACATTTCTCTCTATCAGATGGGCGTGTACGGGGCAGTCGGAGAAACTATCGGATAAAGTGTGCGCGCGACAGAGAGGAGAAAGAGCTCCCGCGCGAGGCGGTCCTCGACATTGTCGCGATATCCGACGGTGACGAGGAATGGCACGACGCAGGCCGTGGCCTCACGAATGTTCGTACTCGCGGGAAGTGTCTCCTCGGTAAAACGAAACACGGTCGTCGTCGCTTCTCTGCTCGTGCAAGGACGAACGACCCGAAGCCACATCGCTCCATTTTTTTGTGCGATCTCACCGTCGGTGACGCCAAAATAATATTCGGAATTTGCAAATGCCAGATTATCGCTTCGCTCGTATGCAAGCGACCAGCCCTCGGGTAATTCCATAAGAAAACCAAGATGCCTGTTTTCGATACGTGTGACAGTGACATCTTCGAAGCGTACGAAACCTCGGGTCATCGCTTCAGTGCTTGATGCGATCTCGGCCGAGGTGCTCGCATGGAGGAGTGCGGTGCCGAGGATATCATCATCCGCTGACAGATCCGAAACTAAAAGTGGTGCGGCTGAGAGGGCGGGCACATTGTATCTCGGATCACTTTGCATCGATGCATTCCACTCTTCCTGCACAGCCTTCCTTCTCACCTCTGCTCTATCCGCGCGTTTATGCTCCTCTTCGATCAATTGTGCACTCTGAAACAGCACTGCCTTCTCATGCGCCGCACGTGCGATGTGCGCGACAATTGCCCCAAAGATGGCACACAAAAAAAGAAGTACCAGCACGATATCAACGATGAATCGTCGTTGTTCTCTCTTGCGCAACGTGTGCTCGTGGGCCTCGGTGCTCATCATGTTAAAAGTAGGACTGATATAAATGAGCGCATCGTGGAGAGTGCTTTAAAATTTCGACACTCAAAGGCTCGATGACATTTGAGGTCGAATTCGCAGCGCGGGGAGATATTGAAGAAGGCATATTCATAGATGATGACCGCAATAGTGGAGCATAAGTGCGTTGCCTTACAACAAAGGAGTTCGCCATTTGATCTATCCTAAATGTTGATATCTTTCTCTTTCGAAGCTGCAAGCACTTCAAAGCGCGCATTGGCATCGTCGACGAGTCTCTGGAGTTCTTCTTTTGTTTTGCGCGCATCGTCCTCGGACATATCGCCGTCTTTTTCCTGTTGCTTTGCATCAGCGATGACCACTTCGCGTTCCTTGCGTAATGAGATGCGTGCATCCTCAAGCCTGTCTTTCAAAAGCTTGATGATCTGTGCGCGACGCTCTCCCGTGAGTTCTGGGAATATTACACGCAAGCCGTTGTCATCGGTCATGACCGAAAGGCCGATATTGGCTTTCTGGATAGCGCCCTCGATAGCCTTGTTCTGTGACTTGTCCCAGGGAGTGATGCGGAGCGTGCGTGCATCCTCCATCGATACAGTGCCCACGTGGGAGATCGGCGACTGTGTGCCATACGAATCGACGGTGATGGAATCGAGGATCGCACTCGTCGCACGGCCGGTACGCAGGAGAGAGAATTCTTTTTTGAGCCATTCTTCGATGTCAGCGATGCGCAACTTGAACGGGGTGAAATTGTATGCCATAGATGTTTGTAGTGTAACAAATCTACCTCTATTTTTCTACTCCACGCAAAATAGCACATATGGAGAGCGAGTCCCCTCGCATTTCCTCATCGCAATATTCAAAAACATGACTGCACGATTTCAGGTCAAAGATATTAAATACAATACGTAGTAGCCTCAAAAAAAGTCCGCGCAGTACAGTGAGTACATGCGCGGAGAGTCAAAGCATCAAAGGGACAAAGTGCGAGCCCCAAGTATGCAGAGTAGAAGAGCCTAGTTACGAACGGCAAGGAAGC
>MHLM01000009.1 GCA_001821395.1 Candidatus Lloydbacteria bacterium RIFCSPHIGHO2_02_FULL_50_18
TTACGCTTTCACGCATCCCCGGTGTCGGTGCAAAGGCAATAGCGACATCGTCGGTGACGGTAGGTATCGCCCTCGATGATTTCAGTGGAGTTGAAGGAGAGATGGATACAATGGCCACGGGTATGGTACTTACCTTCGTCAATCTCAAGTATCAGGATTTGAGTGCGCATATCGTGGGTTCAACCATCGACCTTACGGGGGGCGCATCAGGGGAGGTTGTTTCACTCTTCGATCTTGACCCCGAGAACTTCGATGTCCGTTATCTGGCAAATCGTCCAATGAATTTTGGAGGACAGTCGCTCATAAATGTGAAAGCAATGATGTCGTCCTTGGGGAAGTGGTCACTTGACGAGAACGGCGCGTTGGTCGTTGAGAGTGTTTCGGCGAAAACGATCACGGCGACTGAGAAGTTTCAAGTGGGAACGCCCACCAATCGTATCGGTGTTACTCTCTACGATGAGACTGACGGAAATCCTTATTGTGTGAAAGTGCTTGCCGGCGTTCTCACGAGTATTTTTGGTGAGTGCGGTGCCGTGAATGCGGGTACTCCGTCAGGTAGTTCGAACGAGGGGAGTGCTCCCACCGTATCAGATACCATAGATTTCCCTCCGGATGATACCTCAACGGAGACTACAACGGTTGCCGATACCACGAATGATACGCCGATCATTCCGTTAACTGACTCGGTATTGTCCAAAAAAATAACGACTGACCAATTGTCCGCTGAACCAATCATAACCCAGGATACTGTCGTCCCCCCTGACTCCACACTTCTAATTCAGTAGCGCAAGATTTCCCACGTGGTTCCGAACAGTGGTTGGTTTGGTATTGTTCACTCTTCAAATTTCACTCTTGCCATCTTTTTATGAAGAGTGATAGGGAAATGAAAGTCTTAGTCCCTTGACCTTTTTAGTTGAATAATGTCGCGGCAAAGCTCATGCCCCCATGAGCTTTACTTATATATAGAGTACCCCTATTCGCCATACGAGTGAGTGAGATGAGTGCGTCTGCACCCTCGTCTCCGAGCGAGCGACCTAATTTGGTTTATAAAATGGAAGTACTCCTGTGGTGTGGCGCAAAAAAGCACCATTTAACGGCGGTCACATGGTGACGAATGAACATTGCGCTCATTGCGCGTTCGTGTTGAGCGCGCTTGCTCTTCGGTTTGATTGTGCTTATAATCCCCATATTATGTGGAGAAAACGATTCATCGCCCTCATGCTGCTCTTGGCAGGTTTCGGCGTCGGCTATTTTATTTATATTGGTCAATATCAGCCCGATAATGCATTCGCAAAGTTCCCGTTCAAGTACGGACTCGACATCCAGGGGGGTACGCAACTTGTCTATCAAGCGGACACCTCGAAGGTCGCCGTGGAGGAAGTGCGACAGACAATGGATGCGCTCCGTGACGTCATCGAACGCCGAGTCAATCTCTTTGGCGTATCCGAGCCGGTCATCCAGACCGAGGTTGCAAATTCGCTTTCGGGTACACCTGCGCAGCGTCTCATCGTTGAGCTTCCGGGCGTGACCGACATCAAGAAAGCGGTCGAACTTATCGGGCAGACTCCTTTGCTTGAATTCAAGGTCGAGCGTCCCGATGGTGAGGAAAAGACAGCAATTCAGGCAGCATACACAAAAGCACAGGAGTTGCTGAAATCCCCCGAGCTTACCGAGGAGCTAAAGCAGTCCATCATTGCAAGCGACCCATTGCTTCAGCAGGATCCCAACTACGTGAATACATTGCTGAACGGTTCGAAGCTTCAAAAAGCGTCGCTCATTTTTGATTCTCGCACGAATGAACCGAAGGTCCTTTTGACCTTCACCGAAGAGGGAAGACAAATGTTCGCGCAACTCACAAAAGAGAATGTCGGAAAAACGGTCGCTATCTATCTTGATGGCGCGCCTATCTCCACTCCGGTCGTTCGCGAGGCTATCCTCGACGGCAACGCCGAGATATCGGGCAACTTCAAGATCACCGATGCTCGTGAGCTTGTTGGGCGACTCAATTCCGGTGCTCTCCCTGTGCCCATTAGTCTGCTCTCCACACAGACCGTTGGCGCGACTCTCGGTGCGAGCGCGCTCCATTCCGGCGTGAAAGCGGGACTCTTCGGCATCATCATCGTCGCGATCTTTCTTTTGTTCTGGTACCGTGTTCCGGGACTGGTCGCAACAGTTGCACTCTCGATCTATATCGCGATCATGCTCATGATATTCAAGCTCATTCCCGTTACACTCACTGCCGCGGGTATCGCAGGATTCATTCTTTCCATCGGCATGGCGGTGGATGCGAACATCCTCATCTTTGAGCGCATGAAAGAAGAGCTCAAGAAGGGGAAAGACATCAGCGATGCGATGCACGACGGATTTGCCCGCGCGTGGCTTTCGATCCGTGACTCGAACATTTCCTCGATGATCTCTGCGATCATTCTCTTCTGGTTCGGAACGTCTCTGGTCAAGGGATTCGCACTGACGCTGGGTATTGGAGTCGTCGTCTCACTCTTCTCTGCGATCACGGTGACGCGCACCTTCCTGCTCGCTCTTGGAACGCGTGGTAACGGAAAGGTCGTGAAGTTCTTATTCGGCAATGGCCTTAAGTAAAAACATATGTTTATCATTAAACACAAGTATTTCTTTTTCTCTCTCTCGATCTTGCTCGTGCTTTCGTCGCTTTTCTCCATCGCGTTCTTCCATCCTTGGAATTTCGGGATCGAGTTCACGGGAGGGTCGTTGCTTGAAGTCGGATACCCCAACGGCAGACCGGATGCAGGGGCATTGAAAGAGAAGCTCGCAACGCTTAATTGGGTCGGCACGCAAGTGCAGGAAACTGGAGCAGATGGTTTCCTGGTGCGCACAAAAGATCTGAGTGAGCCGGAGCGTCAACAGTTGATGTCTGTCGTTTCGGATAATGGCGGAACAACGATCGAAGAACGTCGCTTCAACTCGATCGGTCCGACGGTCGGAAATGAGTTGCGTACTAAGGCCGGCTGGGCGATCCTTTGCGTCATTCTCGCTATCGTTCTGTACATCGCATTCGCATTTCGCGGCGTATCCCACCCTATCTCATCATGGACATACGGAATTGTCGCTATCGTTGCGCTCGTGCACGACGTACTGATCCCGACGGGTATTTACGTTGCACTTGGCCACTATTACATCGATGTGCAGATTGATGTGCTGTTCGTCACCGCGATCTTGACCATTCTCGGCTTCTCCGTGCATGACACGATCGTTGTGTTCGACCGCACGCGTGAGAATCTTAAGCTGCGCACATGGAAGGAATTCAGCGTAACCGTTGGTCATTCGATCGAGCAGACGTTCGCCCGCTCTATCAATACGTCGATGACGGTGCTCCTCGTTATTCTTGCTCTCTATTTCGTTGGGGGAGAGACAACGAAGAATTTTGCACTGATCCTTGCTATCGGCGTCATTGCCGGTACCTATTCATCGATCTTCGTCGCTTCACCGCTTCTAGTTGCCGTCGAAGAATGGCAGCGTAAAAAGGAGGCAAAACATTCGAAGAAAAAGTAGTTGTTTTATCTAACAAAAA
Source organism: Candidatus Lloydbacteria bacterium RIFCSPHIGHO2_02_FULL_50_18 (assembly GCA_001821395.1). Lineage (GTDB taxonomy): Bacteria > Patescibacteriota > Minisyncoccia > Phycocordibacterales > UBA6899 > MHLP01. Next base: position 3,548 of record MHLM01000009.1, read on the forward strand.
CGCCCCTGTGGGCGTTTTTGTTCATGCGAAAGAATTTGACTTTTCGTTATATTAAGAGTATAATAGAGTAGTAATAGATTAAACAAAAAATCATGTCTATGGAATCACCAACTGCAGAATTTCAGTTTCCCGAGAGTAGTGTAAATATCTCATCGGCGGTGGAAGTGCTGAAGAGGGCTGAGCAGGGTGAGGCGACGCGTGAGGAGATAAATGAGACCATTGGGACCCTCCGCGATCTCCAGAATCAGGGTATCACCGAGCAGGCTCTCCAGATCGCCATCACTCGACTCATTGCTGCGCGCGGAGAATAAACGTTTTTTTAATATTATCCTCTCAAGAATGAAACAACCCCCCGAGCATTGCTCCGGGGTTGTTTATTTATCGATATTCTCGTTCCAATTTCTAGAATAAAGCTCTTTCGTCCACAGTTTATACACATAAGTGGGAATATCCATAGCTATCCACATATCTCGCTATGTGGTTGAGCCACCAATTTCCCCTTGACCGAAGAAAGTCGGCATGTATAATGGCCAGTACGTTCCTTAGATGAGCTGAAATATCAAGAATATCAAGGTGATTCACGGGGGGAACGGTACGGTCTTTGAGAAGCCGTTTTTAATTTGGTCTGACGCCTAGAAGGGCCTCAGATGAAATTTAAAACTATATAGTGTGTTACATACTTGTGTAAATTTTAAGACAAGACGAAATTTATACGAGTGAAATAATCAAGTTATGCAAGTTTTCAGAAATGAAACAGCGAAAGATACAGTGTTTTCTTTTGTCTCGTTTCACTTTTCTTTAAGAGTTTGATCCTAGCTCAGGATGAACGCTGGCGGCGTGGATAAGGCATGCAAGTCGAGGGGGCACTCCACACAGAATGCGATCAATACATGATCGTCGATTGTGTGGAGTGTCACCGGCAAACGAGGTAGTAACACGTAGGAACGAACCGAGAAGTCAGGAATAACCCATCGAAAGATGGACTAATACTTGATAGTCCCGAAAGGGTAAAGATTTATCGCTTTTTGGTCGGCCTGCGGAATATCAGCTAGTTGGCGGTGTAATAGACCACCAAGGCTATGACGTTTAGGGGAGGTGAGAGCCTGACCCCCACCGATGGGACTGCGACACGGCCCATACACCTACGGGTGGCTGCAGTCGAGAATCTTCCACAATGGACGAAAGTCTGATGGAGCGACGCCGCGTGACTGATGAAGCATTTCGGTGTGTAAAGGTCTTTTATGAGGGATGACATAAGCGACAGTACCTCATGAATAAGGGGCTGCTAATCACGTGCCAGCAGCAGCGGTAATACGTGAGCCCCGAGCGTTATCCGGAATTATTGGGCGTAAAGAGTGCGTAGGCGGCGTAGTTAGTCTTCTGTTTAATCCTTCGGCTCAACCGGAGAACTGCAGAGGAAACGGCTATGCTTGAGCATGTAAGAGGTGAGCAGAACTCATGGTGTAGGGGTGAAATCCGTTGATATCATGGGGAATACCAAATGCGAAGGCAGCTCACTGGTACATTGCTGACGCTGAGGCACGAAAGCGTAGGTAGCGAATGGGATTAGATACCCCAGTAGTCTACGCTGTAAACGATGTTCTCTCGCCTTACGGAGTATCGACCCTCTGTGAGGCTAAGCTAACGCGTTAAGAGAACCGCCTGGGTAGTACGATCGCAAGATTAAAACTCAAAGGAATAGACGGGGACTTGCACAAGCGGTGGATTATGTGGTTTAATTCGATGGTACACGAAGAACCTTACCAGGGTTAGATATCCTATGGAAAGACTAAGGAAACTTAGTAACTCCGCAAGGACCGTAGGACAGGTGATGCATGGCCGTCGTCAGTTCGTGGTTTGAACTGTTCCCTTAAGTGGGGTAACGAACGCAACCCTTATCGTCTGTTACAAGTGTCAGGCGAGACTGCCCAGCCCTTTGAGCACAATCCAATCATGAAAGAATTGATTGAGATTGCGAATAAGGGGCTGGGAGGAAGGTGGGGATGACGCCAGGTCAGCATGTCCCTTGATGCCCTGGGCTACACACATAATACAATGGAGGTTACAACGGGCAGCGACCCAGCAATGGTGAGCTAATCCTTAAAAAGCCTTCTCAGTCCGGA
>MHLM01000010.1 GCA_001821395.1 Candidatus Lloydbacteria bacterium RIFCSPHIGHO2_02_FULL_50_18
CCCGCATGCGCACCGGAATTGCGCGTTGTTGATGCCGCAAAATTCGCGGTCGTAGACCACTGGATCTCATACAACAAATCATCAGATTGCGGGTCTATTGCCATGAATTCGAAGTATGGTGTGCGCGTCGCGATCTTTTGATTATCAAACGAAACGTACAATGTCGGCGTATCAACCTTATATCCCCACGAAATAGACCACTCGTTCACCACCTGAGTAGCAACGCTGAAATTAGCCTTGATGCGGAGAATCGGGTAATCCACGGGGTCGATACTGAGGAGTGACACGCCGGAGTTCGAGAATCCTGCGCTATTTCCGGGAAGACTCGTATCGGGGACAAGTATCCATCCCGACGACGGAGAGGAATATTCGATCTGATAAAGCAGACTTCCTGATGGCTCTCTGTCGTTCCACGTAAGCGAACCCCATACCGTCCCCGTCGTATGCAGCGCAAAATCGATCGCATCGGAATACGCCGTCGCGGTTGTTGACCCTACGTTGACCACGATGGAATCGGTGGCATTCGCATTCGATCCATTGAACGTCGTCGCCGCCTGGAACTGATCGCGGGTCGTCTGATGCCATGTCGATATTGTTACCGCAGTGTCAACGGTGAAGCTTTGCGCGCTATTCCAATCACTCCAGGTATTCGAATTGTTCGTATCCTTTGCGCGAATGCGCAACCAATACGTCGCACCATTCTGCAATGTACCGCTGACCGGCTTGAATTCGATGATATTTGCAGAGGTGAATGGTGCCTTATTCGTCGGATCGGTTATGTTGCTAAATAGTTCAGGGTTGTTGATCGAGTCTGCATCAATGACCGATGAGGTGAAGGTTGCGGAGTATGATATTTGTATCTGATAATCGATATCGTTCGATTCTGTATCAGCCGAGCTGAACTGAATGGACGGGGTTGTCGTTCCGATCTTTTCATACGAGAAGGGTGCCGCCTCGATCGGAATATTTGGTGCGGCATTGGTGAGTATCTGCGGATAGTTCGTATATGCATCAAGCGGCGTCCCGTCAGTCTCCACCATACGAAAACAGTAGAGCGTCGAAGACGTCGCCTGAAGTTGCTCGACGACCCAATCCCATTCTGCAAACCCGTCTTGAGCTATGAGATTAGGATTCACCGCCGAATTATTTTCCTCCACATAACTCTCCGCAACGGTTGACGAAGTAAGGAGGTAGGACGGGAGTGTTGCATTATGCGTCACGCTCGTATTGTTGTAACCGCGCCACGGCACACCCGTTGCACTCATCGCGGCAACGTCCGTCCAATTGAGTGCGGACGGACAGTCATCTGCGGCAACATATTGCAACTTAAAGGCGACGCTACTCGTTGAGGTCGTTGCATTTGTTATCGCCAAGCTCATGCGGATACGCAGTCGGGTATTCGCGCTGATACTTTCTCCGGGCGTATTTATTTCGATATTCTCGTCATAATCACTTGCTCCCTGCGGCCACGGGTCGGTTGGAGTGATCGCATTTGTATTATCGTAAAAGCGGAATGAATCTTGCGCGTAGACGGAAATACCGCTCAGACTTTTTGCAAATATCACATCGACATACGGTGGGAGCTGACTGTCGTCGGAAAAACCACTGATGTCAACCGTGTGCATATGTGCGGCACGAGCCTGTGCGTTCGCGGTGTTCGAACGATAGTCATTCAGATTATTTGCCACCCCCGTCACTGCTCCGTTGATGTTTGCATGGATATGAGAAGTCCCCCCACCGGTCGAGCCGTAGGTCGTCGACCCCTTCAAAAACTGACCGGCAAGCGCTCCTCCTGCATCCGAAACATTGACCCAACCCGCAGGTGGCGTATCGTCCCACATACCAATAAGATAATTCGGTGTCGACGATGCGACCGACATTCTGGCAAAAAGTACTTCGGTATACGGCGGCTCGTTGTTGACGACGTCAGTCGACGTCGCGGTCAATGTGTGCGTATGCGCAACATCGGTCGCGCCATTCGTCACACCGGTGCGCAAACGTAATCCTGATTGGGGAGGAGCCGAGGTGGTACCGGTCACTGCGTGACCATGCGTATTAGCGCCACCCGATGAGGTCACCGATGACTGGCTGCGAATATAGCGGCCGTCGAGCGGAGCATAGCGATACCAACCCGTCGGGAGCGACGATGAGGCGACATCGAACATGCCGATGGCTCCCGCAGGGATCGTTCCCGGATCACCCGCAGATATCGACTTGATCACGCGCAGATCGCGGTAAAGCGGATAATTCGAGGAGGGAGCGATCGTTGGTGTAAGGGAGTGCGTATGTCCTATCGGAGCATTAAGCGTACTCGCGGTCGAGTTTTCTCCGACACCTGTGGACGTAGTCAGATTGACTACGGCGATCGCGGTCGGTGTATGCGTTGCCGTTCCGCCGCCAAGGCCATTGTATGATGATGAACCCACCACGAGCTTCTCGAAGAACGGATCAATGGTAGCGCATGATACGCATAACCAGCCGGGAGGTAAAGCGCCCGCACTGTCATAAAAGAGCATCATCTTTCCCGCAGCATCGGAAGCTATCTGCCATGCACGCAACTCAGTGAGATCGGCTCCCCCGTTCGTACTCTGCATCTCGAGAGGTCCGAGCAAATACAGATCAGGCGAGCGGTCCGGCGCATCAAAAATATACTGCAGGTCGATCGACCCGCCGGCGGGAAGCTTGACTGCCCATGTTGCGGTAAGAAACGAATGTTCGACATCTCCCCATTCGAGGTTGGCGTTCCCGCGATCAATGAACACAAAATCCCCCGGCACACGTTCAACGATATTACCCTCGAATGCCTCGTTTGCCTGCACGCGGATCTTCATCGGATAGTGTGCAATCGGATAGATACGCGTCGGTCCCACACGCTCGATCGAATACGGCACGGTTGCTCTCACCTCAAAACTATCACTGACCTGGCTTGCGATATTTTGATCCTGATCAAAGCGTACAAGCTTGACCCGGTAAGTTCCTGTTGCCGCGGGCAGATATGTCGCAGCATAGTCCGGCACATCAATGACATTGTTCCCATCACAGAGACCGGACGGCGTGACCGACACTTCACTTTCAGCCCCGACCGTGTCCGTGACCCACATCTTGAGTTGTGCATCGCAGATCGTATTACCATTATTCGACAGCGCACCGATGGAGATCACTGCGTTCTCTCCGGGGGTGAACATGCTCTTGTTGAAATTGATCGCGAGCACGCCCCAATAAAAATCGTATTCGTCGACGTAGGACTCCCCTCCCTCTTCAATCTCAACATGCAATGTATATTTTCCGGGACGTACGTTGCCGTGCGCATCACGGAGCGATACTGACCACTCATTATTGTCGCCGTAGCTGATATCGTAGTCGACGGGAATATCTCCCGCAACAACATGCTTGAGCACCACGCGTGAAACCGTGAATGGCTTCACTCCAAACACGTCGCGCACCCCCTGCAGCAAACTGTTCGCCTGACGTTTGTACTTGAAAGTAAACGAAGGCATCTGTCGAATAGAGAACTCACGATCTTTCGAAAGCAGCGTATCGACATGATCTTTTTCACGACCATCAACGTCGACATCGAGCTTACGATGCTCTCCCGGAATGACGAACTCCTCCCCGCCCATAGAGATATTGGGGTGGAGCGCCCCCGGCGTGCGCGTCATCTGCGGCGAGATAAGCGGAATGAGTCCGTAATGCCCACTTCCGTCGGTGCTCGCTTTCATGCTCGGAACAATGGCGGCGAGGAATGTCCGGGATATATCGCGAGAAAGGGAGCGCACAAAAGACCCCGCTGCAAACACCCCCTGCTCGGGTGTGATGAATGTTTTTCCCGGATATGCACCCCGCGCTGCACACGTTGAAGAAGCCATCAATCCTCCTTGAGAATTAAAGACACCGACGGCAAAAGCCTCCGCTCCGGGAGCACAGAGCACCGCGACACCGACGGCATCACTCGGGGAAATGTATGCGGATGCAAATTCCGTCTCGGGGAGCGCGCTCGTAAGATCGTCGCGAGACACGTCGACAAGACCTATCGCAGTACTTGCATCCATGACGCGAACGGCATCAGCCAAAAGTCCGCCCCCGGCTGCGCAATGGTTGAGGTTCACGCTCGACCCTGCTCTCCGTCCGTCAATATTTTGGCGTGCCTCATTTCCGCACGCGATCGTGAGTGCGGTTGCATCATCCCCGATACCAATGACACTTTTCCCGACCTGAAAACCGTAGAGGTCTTCCATCGTAGCGGGATAGAGCGACGCTGATAAGGACTGTGCATTCGTTCCGAGTACGGCGATCATTCCCTGCGTTCCCGTGAGTGAGATACTGTCGGAAAGAGTGACTCCTCGCATGACGATAGACCCTTCGACCGGGTCAAGGATCGCGGGACCATCGGGAAGATCGAGCTCTGCATGAGTGACCTCTCCACCCGTTGTACCAAGTGCAAGTTCGCGTTCACCCCCGATACCGGGTATCACGAAATCATCGCCCAGATACCCCGTCGGAACGAACGTAGCGTTCGCACCGGGCGCTTCGATGGAAGCGGTGATCGGACCGTCTGCGGATACGACGGTACCCGGCTTCATTCCGTCAAAAAGCGCACTTTCTCCGTATTTGAGGACAACTTCCGGTTTGCCGGGAACGCTGACGCGCACATGGTCATCGAGTGCTATGACATGAAGCGTCATGTCCGACTGACTACCCCCGAAAATGAGACCGCGCGGCGCGGGGAGAGCACTGCGGAACGGCGCAGCGGGATCAGAACGCGACGTCGTCGTTGCATAACCGTAATACATCGCGATCGTTGTTGATGTCCCCAATCCTTTTTCGTTCACCCGAACCCATGCCGAACCGGAGCGTGTCGTACTGTCAAAGCGAGATACCCAATATGGCAGCTCGGTTCCACTCTCTTCATCGACGAAGCGAATGTCACTTCCGTCGCTCGCAATATGCTTCCAAAAATCAGGAGAAGCATCGTCAAGTGAAATAGGGACGGCAAATGTACCCGTAGCGGTCACGTTGCTATTGTCGATGGAGATGTGCGTGCGATAATTCCACGAACCATCCCACTCTGCCCTCACCAATCCGTATGCGCCCGACTGTGCAGCAGCCTCGACAAAAAAATCTCCGCGACCGTTCAACGGTACGGCGATGTCAGCGCGGAAGTACGCGGTAGCCCCAGGCTGGATCACCACCGAGTCAGCAAGATTCGCGATGGGAGCGATAACTGAGGGAATGATGTCCGGAGGCAGCTGGTTCAACAACAGGTCTATTGCTTTTGCAAAAAGCCCCTCAGTGTCCGAGATCGCACCCGGCAGAAGTGCTTCATCTTCCCATCCGTCACGATATTCAGTACCTTCAGTGAGCCCGACGCGTGCACCGGCAGTGATACAGTTCGTGCGATCATCATTGAGCCGATCACACGAGCGCACTTCATCGCTTGTGGCGCAGTGAAATGCCGTCGATGATGTTCCCACGGTCCAACCCGTATCACAAAAATATCCGACATCATCGTACCGAAGCTGCCCCACCTTGTAGGGAACATTGTGCACGAATCGGGAAAGCGCACGCACACTTGCTCCTTCTGTCGGGAAATGAAACTGGAGCCGAACCACCTGCGGATCAGGACTCTCGTTGGTCACATTCACATAGGTACGACCTTCACCAAGTGCATCATAGATATTCTTGTCGGTCTTCACCGAAAGTATCGCACCCTCGTACTCTTGTGCATTAACGAAAGCGAGTGCTTCGCCGTCAGGGAGCGTCAGCTGATCACGACGTGCCTTTCGCGCCTCGGCATCTTTAGCCGCGAGGGCGCTGCGCACGTTCATTCCCGAAAGAGCAACTTCCTCGGGTGACGCATCGACGATCGCATCGTTCGCGTATCGCGCATTGATCCAAATGCCGTCGACATACGCGGATGCATCAGCATCGCTGGTGCGGTCATATTCAACGACAACCTTGAGGTCAGTCAGATCCTCCCAATCGCCAATATCCGAAAGTTCATATTTCAGGTAACTTCCGCGGTTTCCATTCGAGATGTCACCGCGCAACTCCGTGGCACCAAGAAATTGCCAATGCCCCGCATGATACGCACGGACGAGCACGCGATCATACTCCCCCGACGTGAATGCTCCTCGTCCCGCGAGCGAAAGTTCCAGTGTCGCTCCAAGGAGCGGATTCTTGTCGAGCGCACCGCCCAATCCAAAACCATCGTACTCCATGACGTGACACGTTTTGCCGAGTGTAGTGCAGAGCGCTACCGTGTATGGGTCTGCACTTTCAACGGTCGGAATATTCGTGATCTTCGGAGTTTCCGTTCCACTCGTCGCGACGTCCGTTCCGGATGCACTGTTAAGATCGATCACTTCAAGTGACGATGTTGCTCCATCGCCGTCCGTTCTGCCCGATGCGAGCGGTGGCACTGAAAGCGAACCGATCCCGCTCGAAATAAATTTGTCCGTAATGGGCAGAGGAGCAGATGCATCGTTCACCTCCGCGATCGTACTCGTTGGAACCTCAAGAGCAAGAGCAGAACGAGGATCCGACACGCGAGAAAGGAATTCGAACATTGCTCGGTCAAGCCTTGATTGGATACTGCTTGAGGCGATCTGTTCCATGCTCGGTATCGGAAGCAGTGTCGGCGTCTCAATGTTCAACCCCGATGGAACGAATGAATCGGGAAATTGCGATGAGATGATCGGTGTCGATGTCGCGACGGGAGACACCTCTTCAGGGATGACTTCAGGAGTGAACGCAGGAACAAGCGAGGTATCTATCGATACCGCGGGTAGCACATTTTCCGATAACCCGTTCGTTGATGTCGCAGCGAGCGTACTCGTTGAGGCCCGAGTACCGTAAAATACTTGTGCGGAATTCTCATGTGTAAAATCAGCAAGCTCTGCATCCGGAGAAAGATCCTGCATGAGCGACGCTTCATCACTCTCCCAGCCGTCACTCATGAGAGCGCTCGGAAAGATGTATACATTCGCCTCTTTTTCCGCGAGCACAAATTGCGTAAATGCCCACGATATCCCGATGAGCAGCAGTGCACCAAAAACGATACGCGCGCGTAGAGAAAAAGAGCTATTGAGCCGCCGCAACATGAATGTAAATCGATTGTGCATGAAACAAAATACCAGTCCTCCAACGGGATCGGTTATGCTGTGTATTTTACCAAAAAATGGCTAAAAATGGTGTTATTTCTACGCAATAATGAGCAGTGAACAGTGGCTCAACCGCACCACATTTGCTCTATGGTAAAAGTTTTCCACAGGTTAGTCTCCGTCGTGCGTCTTCTTCATTTTTTGATTGACAAATTTTTCATTGGATGATAGAAAGTGCAAGGATTTTTCTATCTTGAAAAGGCGCTACCGTGGTACAAAAAATATTGGCACGTGCAACCGTATCAGAGGCATCAATGATGTCCGTACTGTCGATCTTTTTCGTTTTTCCGCTACTTTTTTTGAGCAATTGGTTCCTCGGCAAAAGAGGTTTGACACTCGCCATGAGTGACGCGGTGCTCGTCTGGACTTTGGCAATGGCGATTACGCACTCCTTGTTCTCACCGGTATCGTATACCGGGATTCTTGTTGCAGTTGCAGAATCATTCGGGTACACCGTAGCGTTCAGTCTTGTTTACTGGCCGCTACCCAAACTTGAAGTATTGCTTATCTTCATTATTTTCGGTGTGGTGTCTTACTGCTTTGGACTCCTGCGCATCAAGCGCCTCAAGAAAAAAGGTTACGTAGAAAAAATAGCCTGACTAAAAACAAACGCCATCCGGAACGGACGGCGTTTTTTTATCCACATTTTTCAAACCCTACACCACACCGATCTCTTTAACGTGGGCATTCTTCATTAGAAAAACCTGCACATTAAAACATCCACAAAATCAGTACTACGCGTAGTAAAATTTCCAAATTGAGGTGCACCACAAGAGAACTTCATTTTTCTAAAACGGATTACCGTTAAGAAAAATTGGTCGCGATGCGAGGCAAAACAAGAGCACAAAAGTAAACTACGATAAAAGCTTTCACAATTTGGATGCGATTCGGCAAGTGCGCAATTTGGGATGAGCTGCGAGGCGACAAGGGGTGCGATGTCCGAGTGGACATACGTTGAGTATGTTCACCGGACTCGATCCCGCAGACAAAAAAGCAGATCGCACAAATTGCGTGCTTGCTACATGAGGAGCTTGCGGACGTCTTCCGCCTCTTTCGATATCAGCTCCTCCGAAAGATCGATCGCTTCATTGATGTTTTCCATGACCTCTCTGTCTTGAGCAGAAGGGTTCGGTTTTTGAAATAAAGCTCCTGCCTGCTCCCCTATCTCCTCACGGAGTGCTGCAAAAATATTTCCCAAACTATCGCGGAGTTCATCCGCCTCACGTTTAGTGAGATACTTCTCTTTCCGAAACGCTTTTCGCTCATACCATAAATATCCGATCAGGAACGCAACAAGCGCAATAAGGAAAATGTTAGCGATAAGCGACCAGTCTGTTGGCTTTGGCGTATCGTCAACGGCGGCTTTTGCCGTCGCGGAAGGAACCTCTCCTTCGATCATAAACTTGCCGTCTACAGGAGTGTAATTCCCCGCTTTGTCATAAGCCTTGAGCGTGGCGGAGTGCTCACCGGGTGTCTGGTTCGCTAGTGTATATTCACCATCTTTGATCTCGGCTAAGAGTATCTTTATCGGATTTCCCGCATCAATGACAACTTCATAACGATCGATCCCCGACATCGTATCGGTTGCGGAGAATTTCATCTTTACATCGGTAGAAGAAGCGGGGACGGTAATATCCAGCGTGAATTCCGGTGGTGGCGTCTTGTCGACCATGATCTTTTTGTGCGTCACCGGACCCCAACCTCCTTCATTTTGATACTTCAAATGAAAGTACATCACCCCGTCGGTGAGTTGATCGAACTCCTTTTCATTGATCGCCGGATCGTAGCTCGTCTTAGGATCGGTCTTGGCACTCTTGTCGAGATCCATGCGCACGACCATCACATCTGGCGGCAACTCCCACAAGAACCTTGCTTTGGGCGCATTGTAGTAAAGAGCCTCATCAGGATGAGATGTAGAAGTAACGTCCGGAGCTTCAGGTTTCGGTCCTAATGAGCCTACGTCGCCGCCCGAAGGAGCGGGAGGTGGTGGGGTGTTACTTGGAGCGGAGGCTGACACCGTATATGTGGCAATGCTTTTTGTACTTAAAATATCCGTACCTTTTCCGTCCGCCGCAAGTACAGAGCCCGTCGTGAAGGTGACATCGCTTTTCCCTTCTTTGACCCCCTTCAACGTGATGGTCAATATGGTCTTCTTTCCGGTAAGCCCGATCGTTCCCCCTCCGCCAAAGCTCAGTTTTCCTTCAGCGTTAGCAATGGTCGGCTCTTCCGGCCAGAATGAGAATGCTGAACTTGCCTTCGAGACACTTTCGAATGAAAGAATATTCTTATCAAAATTGATGACGGCATTCGCCGAGTTGAATGGTGCCGGCGACTCAACTGCAACAGTCACCGTAAGCGTCTTCCCTACCCCCATCGTTCCCGAAGGTGGACTGAACGAAAGCACCGCGCCCGTCGTCTGCACTTCTCCCGCCTGTTGCGCGAAAAGAATGCCCGGCGTACCGATGACCGCAAGTACGCAAAGGAAAATTCCAATAAGGCGTCTAGTAAGTGAGCGATGCATAAAGGTATGGCGGAGGAACATGGGCACCTAGGTGGCGGAATCTACCCGCTCAACATGCATGCGCATCTTGTTTGCACTGTGACCCTTGAGCGGCAAATGAAGGACAAGGACACCGTCCTTTACTTTCGCTTGTGCGGCAGCTGCATCGACTTCTTGAGGAAGAATGATCTGTCTGAAAAATTTTCCCCATGCGCATTCTTCAAGAGTGAACCCGTCATGCTCTTCATCTTTGGATTGTACGCCCTGATTGATCGGTAGACTGCCTTCTCCCATGTGCGGCATAAGGTCCTCAGGCCGACGTGAGGTACCCTGGATCGTGATGACATCATTGTCCCCTTCGATCGACACATCAATATCCTTGATCTCCGTTCCCGGCACCTGGGCATAGATCGTGATCTCAGTATCACCTTGTTCTACGTCGACCGGAAGCTGTGTCACGCCGGAAGGAATTTCCGACTTCGCAGGAAGATTAGCCGAGGAAACAGCATGGTCCTCCGAAACTCCGATTCCCTTCCCTTTGAGCTTTTGTAAAAAAGAACTCATATGATCAAAAAGTACAATTAACTAGTAACCCCAGCCTCCCTAAAACAAATTTCTAAAAGTTGTTCGGGCGAACATTTTTTATCAGAAAAAAATGTTTTAGCCCAAAATATTTACCACGGTAGAGTTAGATACATTATACGTGAGTTTACGAATGATGTGCAATGCATATGTGAACAAGAAGTGGATACCGCTCGGGTAATAACTTTTCGGAGCATATTTGCCCGCTGAGAGCGGTCGGGCAAAACCATCCTCAATATGAATGCCGCTTGCAAGGCCTAGCGGACCAAGCCATTCATCTGCAGGGGCAACTTTGTTTTCTTAAAAGCGTAGCGAATGAGAAATACAAGAAGTACCCTTGTGGCGCTCCGAAAGTCTTACTTTCGCGTTCAGAGAAAATGCTTTGATCTTCACCCTATGAAGAAATAGATTTGTAGTATAAAAAAGGCGCTGTCTATACAGCGCCTTCAAACATAACTACCTAATCCCCTGCCACCATCATTTCATCGATCAAGCAGCTCGGGGCATTCGCTCCATAAGGATTATCGGAACAATCATCAGCCGGGATCATGTTCCGGAACATCGCAAGCAAGTTCCCGGCAATGGTCACCTTATTCACCGCACGAACGATCTCCCCGTGCTCGATGAGAAAGCCTTCCGCTCCCACTGAATATGCTCCGGTCGCGATATTTGTTCCTCGACCCATGAGATCGGTGACGAGGAAACCCCGATCGATCTTGCGAATGAGCTCATCCAATGAATTCATCGAAGGACAGAGGAGCAGATTGAGTGCGCCCGATGCGTGCCCCGTTGATGAATGTAGACCAAGCTTTGAGGCGGACTCGATCGAGGTTGCCCACATCATGAGTCTTCCTTGGTCGGACAGCGTCCACGGCGTGGTCTTTACGCAATCGTCGTCAAAGAGCTCCGATCCTAGTCGACGCGGCAGATGCGGCTGCTCGATGATGCGCACGTCATCACGGAAAATACGTGATCCGAGATGATCAAGCAAAAATGTCTCTTTCTGGTAGACACGTTCGCCACTAATGGCACCAAAGAACGCACCCAGCAGTCGCGGAGAAACTCGTTTATCGAAGAGCACTGGCATCGCTTCCGTTTTGATAGAACGCGCACCAAGCTGCTTCACTGCATACTCCCCTGCACGACGCGCACACTCCTCGTCTCCCATGAGATCGGCACAGTGGGTTGCCATATGCCAGTGCGATGACGATTTCATCTCGCCGGCTTTTTCTGCAATGACACTTGTGCTTTTTGAATATTGCGTCGACGGTGAGACGACCGAGAAACCGTTCGACAAGAGTTGGACCGACATATCGCTTTGAAAACCAAAACTGGTTCCCTCGCTGCGGGCAATTCCCGGAAACGCACACGCACATCGGTCGAGCGCAAGCGCCCGCATCTTTAGCTCCTTCAGTGTCGGCGGCAGACTTCCGTCGCAACGATCCAGTTGTGCAATACGCCCCGGAAGTTCCTCCACTCCACACGGCCATTCATCCGGCCGAGCGAGGCGAACATGTTTGTTCCCGCTCACCTGAAGGGCCGAAAGTACTGCTTCTTTTGCGGTACGCGCCAGATCATCGTTCTCGAACGAGGAACTGCTCGCATACCCGCGCCTATTTCCGACGATCGCCGTGACCATGAAACCCGCACTACTTGAAAATGCGACATCATCGAGCACACCATCACGCACGGTGACAGAACGTTCCGTCGATGTATCTACTGACACAACGGCGTCGGTTGCACCGGCACTCTTTGCATGGCGCAGCAATTGCTTGCCGACACGCATCATCTCTTTTTGATCCATGATATCCCCTCTTATTCCGGTGATGTTTCTGTTCCGCCGACGGTCACTCCGCCGGAAAGTCGCAATGTCGGTTGGCCAATACCGACCGGCACGCTCTGCCCACCCTTGCCGCATGTTCCTGCGCCGCCAAGCCTGCTATCGTTTCCGACGAGGTCGACGTGCGTGAGCACTGTGGCACAGTTCCCAATGAGCGTTGCGCCAACGACAGGTGTCGTCAACTTCCCGTCCTCGATCTTGTAGGCCAGCTCACAACTGAACACAAATTGTCCCGTGACCGGGTCAACTTGTCCTCCGCCAAAAGATGGCATGTACAGCCCGCGTTTTGTTGCGGCAATGATGTCCTCGGGTGGCGTCGCGCCTCCCACCATCAATGTATTCCGCATGCGCACCTGCGTACGATATTCATACGACTCGCGGCGACCGCTACCGGTCGGACGCATCGCAAGCAATCTCGCGCTCTGTCTGTCATGCATGAAGCCGACCAACATGCCGTCTTTGATAAGTACGGTGCGTTCTGTTGGTGTCCCCTCATCATCGATGGTGAGTGACCCCCTCTCGTCTGCCAGCGTGCCATCATCAACGACCGTCACCAGCTCGCTTCCCACGCGCTTCCCGATAAGGTCCGCAAAGACCGTCGTCTTCCGCCATACACAGTCCGCTTCAAGCCCATGACCGATCGCTTCATGAAGCAATACCCCGGCCCAACCCGGACCCAGGACGACAGGCATGACGCCCGAAGGACACGGTCCCGCGCGAAGCATTTCTTTTGCATTCTTGATCGCGCGATCGACCTCAGGTTTCCAAATTCCGGGAGTGATGAGCCTTGCATAATCGTACCGCCCGCCGATACTTGCGGATGCACCTTCGCGCTTCCCACCTTCGGCACATTGCGCCGTGACGGACATACTCGCCATAGGGCGAACATCGCTCGCGATAGTTCCGTCCGCACGCACAATGAGCACACTAACGAGACTTGCTGCAAAATATGCATCAACGTTCGTCACCGCTTTATCTTTTCGCGCATAACGGTCGATCGCACGGAGTACCTTCACCCGTGCCGCAAGCGACAGCGAAGTGAGCTTACCGGCATAACGAGCTTTCGGTTGCGGAAACTCTTCCCGCACCTCGTACCGCTGCTTTGCCGTTGCGATCTCGCGCAGCTCCTTGCCCGCGCGAATGATCGCCCGTGCAGTGATCGTATTACCGTGCGCATAGAGCACTGATTCTCCGTTCACGCGGCGCAGTCCAAATCCTTGGTCCACGCTTCGCGATGGAGATTCAATACGCCCGTCGTCAAGCGAAACACTTTCACTTTCCGAGCGCTCCAAATAGAGCTCTCCGTCTTCCGCACCCAAGAGTGCGCGCGTTACGAGCGCATTCATGCCCGCCGCATCAAGGCCAAGTAGCCTCCCGAAATAGCGGACGGGGTCGATCGCGTTATCAGTATTTTTCACTCGCTTCTCCTTAAGATGAACGTTATTTCAACGTACGAAATCCTTGCTCAAACTAACACAACCGCCACCAAAGTCGAGGCCGATAATGCCGGGGTTTTTAAAAGATCCGCTTCTTCAACGAAGAACGGATGCACTTAAAAATAGAAGTATCGGGTAGCGTGTAATTTGCGATGCAGAACGCGAAGCAAACAAAACGTGAAACGAGGCGTACTCGGAGTACGTTGAGTGAGCGTTGCAGTTTGCGACAAAGTGCTGCGCGCAAATTACACGCTACCCTGTCCAGTTGGCGAGCATGATCGAAAAGTCCACAAGATTCACCGTCCCATCCTGGTTGATGTCTGACACAGGGTCTGCACCTTTCCAATTGAAGAGCAATATCGAAAAGTCGATGAGATTCACCTTCTTGTCTTTGTTCAAGTCTGAACGATTTGAAAAATCGGGATTCGGAGAGCCGCCTATCCCGATATAGACGATCGGACTCAAAAGACTCTGGTCTTTCTTAGAGATCTGCGAAAGGGCTTTCACTTCAAAGGTCCCCTTCAGCAGTCCATCAGTAGGCAGCGTCATGCTCCAAGAGCCATTCCCATTCGCTGTCGTTGTTCCCGTAACGATCTTTCCCGACAGGGCATTCCCCTGCATGTTCATGATCGCAAGCACGGGGACGAGTGGTGCCCCATAACCGCTTAATCGTATCGTGTCACCAACACCGATGGTCGTTGAAGCGGCAGTGATCGTTGGAGAAACATACACGGGGGCGATGATATTGTTCGTGCGGGCGATAAGATAGATCGTCGAGGAATACGTTGAGGAGAGCCTGCCCTTTTCATCGCGCACATAGACCCCCCATGTATAAGTGCCACGCTGCAGGTCGGTGAATTTTTCCGAAAAATCACCGCTCTGCGAAACGGTTCCCTCTCGTACGATCACACCGTCTTTTAATATCACGAAGGCAGAGAGCGGCGCGGCCTTTCCTTCAAGCGTCACGTCACCTCCGTTCATAAAAAGACCACCACCACCACCGGGACCCGATATGCCACCGCCGCCGGGAGAAGCAGGAGGTGGTGGCGGCGGTAAAGGAGGTGTGCTGGACGCTCCCGGTTCGACGCCTACCTCAAAATAAATAAGCATGTCGTCCGAATTCGCTACCAACGATGGTGTCTGACACCGTACATAAAAACTATAAATGGTATTCGTTGCCACCGCCTCGGAACGATAGTGAAGCGATCCAAAATTCGCTGCGGTAAAACTCGTACTCCCCAGCATGTTCGTGTAGAGCACTCCGCTCGTTGTCGCATAGCGACATGTTGCCGGGATATCGGTATTGAGCGATAACCAAACATTCTGTGTGGTACCCGGCAACAGCCCAGAAGGAAGACCGTTGCTCCGCGTCGGTTCGAAGATCGGCAGCTCAACCGAGATACCCACCGGGAGAATGATGACAACGACTGTTGATCCGAAATCCAATTCACCATTGAGTACATTAGTGGTCAAAAGACGCAGGTGGCGCGAACCGACCGAAGCGGGATTTTCAATCGATAAAGTTCCAACCCCGCCGAACGTCGCAATGTCACCGATAGTGATCTTCACCGTATCCCCCGCAAGAATTCCCGCTCCGGAAGCGAGCGAAAAGACAATCTGACCGGATGCACCGGAAGTAACAGCGACGCCGATATTTGCCGCACTTGGTGTCGCCGCAAGCGTACGGTTTGTGAATGGTCCGGACGATGTACCTGCAACAGACAGATCGATATCCAAAAAACTCAATGCCGCGGGAATGATAAACCCCTCAGTAGGGCTGATCACAATATGTCCGCTTGGAGGTATCGCCGTTGTGGCAGTGAACTGAATGACATGTGAGGTCGTCGTCGCTCCGGGCGCTGAGTTCGATATGGTGTCACTGACAAAAGAAAGCGTCCCCGCATACGCAAACGGGGTCGATATGAAAAAAAAGAAAGCAGCAGAAACCCCGAGTGCGAGCGAGCGTACATATCGGCGTTGTTGATTAAAATGATGTAGGGAAAATTGTCTCATGGATCTCTGTTGTCACACGACACCGAAATGACCGATCACTTCACACAGCGGAATCCGACGGCAGATCCGGCAAACGAAGGCTGAATTGTGGCGTTGATCGTAAAAATTCCCGCCTTGTCGGTCAAATTCCAAAATCCGCCGCGGAACATTCCTCTCACGCTATTCGGATCAAGGAAGAGGTAGTCATCTCCAAATATCGCGGATGATGTTGCTGCCGTCTGCACGGGAACACCGTCCGTATCCGCCTCGGTGATATATCCCTCGGTCGGGAGTGGGTGCCCGTTGAGTGTCCCATCGACGACATTCGCGTCAACCCATTCCCACACGTTACCCACCATGTCATATGCGCCAAATGAGGAGACGCACCCGTCGTGTACTCCCGAGAGTTCAGCCTGACTCACGCCAACGCGCCCGAGGACGCACCCCGACTTCCCTCCATTCACCGTATCGGGAGTGCCAAGCGCAGCACGATACCATTCTCCGGGAGCAGGGAGTCTCTTCCCTGCTCGTGCACATAGGGCCATTGCCTGAGAAAGAGAGGCATTCACCCACGGGTCTTTCCCTTTTACTGATTCCGGCTTACACGTCGCAATCGCGAGATTCTCATTGGTCTGCATATCACTCGACGGGTGCACGCGCGGACACGTCAGGCCCGTCGTCACTTCGTATCGGTCGATACAGAACCCTCCGAGAGAGGTAGGAACATAGACCATCTCCGGTGGGCAACGCAATACTTCCGTCGATCTTCCCGTTCCGGCAAGTAAGAGTGCATCGCTGATATGGAATGAGTCGCTTGCCTTACTCGCAAGCGTCGTCAGCAACATCGCACCGATCACGACGAGCGATCCTTTCCACAAACCACCTCCGCGCCTTTTCTTTGGCGGAAGAGTAGGCAACGGAGGCGCATACTGCACGCGTCCCTCTTTCCGAATGGTCAATCGCACCGGCGCGGGAGTGATGTGTGGTCGTTCGTGCATGTGATCTTATAATCGTGTGGTGAACTCGTCAGCGTGCGATGACACATGGCCTTCTACCGGCGTGTCACGTTTCCAGTCAAAATAAAAATTGAGCGAAATGAGCATGAGCAGGAGCCCCGTGATACCAAAAAGCACATTGAGAGTAATGCGATCGTTGCCGGAGAGGAGCGCCTGTTCACGGAGCGCGAGGTCTTGTTCACGCATCGTGAGCGACTTATCCTTTTGGTCGAACTGTGCGGCCAACGCATTGTATTCATTCGGTGCGACCGTTCCGGCGACCCCGATGATGCCGGCAATGTTCTCCGTTGCACGAAGCGCAATATTTTTGACTGGCGTCAAACCGGACAATGAAAGTTGTGCAAAAACAGCGATCATTACAAGAAGAAGTGCGGCGTATTGCACTGCTACTTTTGTATTCGGTTTATTCTCCCAAATGGCCATATAGCGTCATTTTATGGCGAAAGTCGAGTCCAGTAAAGGTCTTTCACGCACTGATCGTGCTAAATTTTAAAAAAATTAACCAAACGTTATACCATCCACAATTAACCATTTCCGAATAAGTTTCCAAGGAGAGACCTTTCAAGGCACCACCGGGAGTACTTCATTTTTCTAAGACGGGGTACCGTTAAGAAAAATTGGTCGCCAAGGACTCACCTTTGAAGCTTTCAGCATCAGAAAGAGTTAATTGGGGATGGTATTTTTTTTTCGCTAGCCGATGACAAATATGCAGCTGTGGGCAAAGTCCCACTACTGCGTATTTGCTTTGGCGTCTCCAGTAAAAACTTTCATAATTGGGATGCACCACGGGGGCACTTCCAATTTCATACTCCCTTCGGTCGGTGAAATTTAGGTCGAAGGACGAGGTGAAATCTAATCGTACTTTTTTATAGCAGAAGTACTCGAAAAAATACGATATTCGGGATGAGCTGCGAGGCGACAAGGGGGCGATGTCCGAGTGGACATACTTTGAGTATGTTCACCGGACTCGCTCCCCGCAGTCAACAAAGCAGATCGCCCGAATTTCGTATTTTAACCAATGACAAATTCATAGCATCAGACAAAGTCCAGATGCTATGAATTTGCTTTGGCGTCGTGATGCTTTCAAATTGAGATGAAGAACGAGTTGAAATACAGATTTTGCTAGCAAGCCTTACTCCTGTAAGGTGAGGCGCAAAATCTGTATTTCAACGAAGTAATTCGCTCAATTTGGAAACATCACCCGAAATAGAAGAAGAGGATCAATAGTCCCACAATGATCGCAAACAATAACCCGATCGCCACTGCCGCCAAACGCGAGATACCTCGCGCACCGCGCACCGCTCCCCCTCCGCGTGTACCCACCACTCCCGCTAACTGTCGACGCACATAGAGGCGGATCAAGACGTAGAGCACGAGAATGAATGTGAAGAGTCCTCCAACGACCGGCCCGATGATGTTCATGGGGAGTATCCAGAATGATGTCACCGAGGAAATGGTCTGATTCCCTCCGTCAACGAGAGGGATGACGAGCGCGACGACCGCCTCGAAGTGTCCGATCACAAATCCTTCAGGCTGCCACTTTACCTCATACTTTCCCGTACTATTCGGGGAAATAACGTATGCGGTCTCATTGACGAGCAGTGATTCGACCTTCTTTCCGAACATATCGGTGATGTCGATCAAGCCTTGCGGTCGAGAAAGCGTATTCCCTTTATTCTCCGCTTCAACGGTAAAGATCACGTTTGGAGAGCCGTAAATGAGCTTGTCGGTGAGGAATGCACGCATGCGTGTGTCTTCTTTGACATCACCCGCCATTTGAAAATGAAGAATAGCCCCAATGTCAAACCCGACGGCAGAACCCTCCTTGAGATCGGGCGGTTTCTGCGTCAGAAACAATCCCGCAAGGTGTGAGCCGGGGCGCGCGTCAGCGGGAAATTTAACGGTAAAATGCAGCGTCGCACTACCGCCGGCAGGAACATCGAGCATTGATTCTGAATACGTGATCCACGACGCGAGCTCGGTCGCATTTGCATCGGCACCCTCCACGTAAACCGGCTGATGATCTAGAGCGATGGTGGCAATGTTCCGGGCAACGGGGTATAGCACAGTCCCCTGGTCGCCGCGATTTTCGACACGCATCGAATATGAGTGTTCCGAACTCGGCTCAACCTTATCTTCGATCGTCGTCGGGGAAAGATTAAAACTCACCTTATTTTGCGCGAAGACCGCAAACGGCGTCATCAGCATGGCGGAACATGCGACAACAACAGCACCTCTTAATATCGTATTAGATCTCAACATAAAAATTTAGAACCTCTCCCTCCCGGCGAGGCGTGTATGCTATGTGTATAAATTTTCCTTTTTCTCCACTCTGACACTAGAAGCTATTGTACCCAATCATTATGGAAGTGGAAAGGAATAACCCTGCATATGTGTCTTTTGTAGCGATCTTTTGCACAAATATACAAAAGTACCACCGATCTATCGTGATCGATGGTACTTTCCACTACGGAATCAAAGCAGGCGATACTATCTGACGAACTCGCCTAGAAGATCGGAGTACAGACGTAGGTGATAACGTTGTTGTAGTCGACAGCGGCTTCCTGGAGTGCGGTGACCTGTACGCGATATCCGACACGTGTCTTTCCGATGTTGTCAGTTGTTCCATCCGCAACAGCATTATGATAGAGCACGGTTCGTGTCGACGTCGCGGTAAGTCCGGCATAGAGCGACGTACCAAAGGCATCTGTTGGAAGCGATGAATCTTCAGATGTCACACCCATATGTCCATAGGTCTCGGTAACTCCAAGAGTTCCAGCGGGTGTCGTCCATGCAACAGGGGCACCAGTCACCGCTTCATTGTCCTTAAACGCATTAATGTTCGCACCATTTGCTGAGGTAAGATCCTGGTTTTCAGTGATCGTCACAGAGAAGCCATTGAATGCATTCGTCGCTACGGTGATGTCTTGCGCTGCTATTGAGGATGTACCGACAGAGATGACACCGAACCCAATAGCAGTTGCTGATGTTGAGGTCGACGTCGTATCACCATTTATCATAGAACTTGAAGCAACGCCGGCAATCGTAAAGGTCAAATTAGTGTCGACGATGGCGGTCATAGTGACGGAACTAATGATCGCGATGCGTGTATCTGCGGCATCAGTCATGGTGCCGTTTATACGAACAACATAGGATCCATTCGTACCATTGACGACATGCGCATTGGAGATATTCACGAGAATAGCTCCTGCGGCGATAGAATCACCAGTACATGTAGTAAATTCTATATAATCGGGATTGGTGCCTTGATTTGAGGCATATATCTCATCTGTACCCCCCGCACACGCACCGATATTTGCAACCTGAGTAAGACCACCACCGGTACGTGAAATATGCACATCGGTACCGAGGGCCACCGCAGAAACATCAAAAGTATTCCCGGTCGGATCAAACGTGATGCGTGTTGTGGATCCGGTAGAACCACCGATGGGATTTACGGTCGTGAATCGCACCATATAGTTAGTAGAAACCGATGGCGCTGATGAGGACGCGGTTGCGCTCACAGACAGCAACTGCGACGCAGATGCAGTATTAAAAAGAAACGGGAGGCCGAGTGCCCATGAAAGGGTTGCGACGACGAGGGTCGTGGCGAGCCACTTCATACGAATTAAAGAACGAAATGCGCTTGTGTAGTCCATAGTGTGAACTTTTATTTTGATAACGAATAACGGCTTGCAAAATTGGAGAATTTGCAGCGGGAGAAAGTGAAGCGTCTATGTTCTCATCGTATGCATATTCTTTGTGGGAAGAATATGCGGATCGCCTAGAACACTTCTGTTATTCGCGAATGGGATGTTTTGTGTTGTTCGCTGTTTGGTTAAACATCGAACTCACCTGTCGTTAATTATACAGTACCTGTGGAAAAACAGTGCGCTAACGGTGGATAACTGTGGATAACTATTAACGAGAACCATACTTCCACTGTAACAGAGGGGTGTCGGACCACAGCATTAATTCAACTTTTGTTATCCACAGGAGTGGACAACTTCCCCACAACAAACAAAATACCCCGCCATATTGAAATAGGGCGGGGTATTTTATTTCTTCTAGTAAACTAAGACTAGAAGGTAGATGTGCAGACGTATGTGATCTGGTTCGTGTAGTCTGATGCAGCCTCCTGCAATGCCGACACTTGAATACGGAATCCAACCCGAGTTTTACCAATATTCGCCGTGGTACCATCAGCAGGTCCAGTGTGAAAGAGGATTGTACGCGTCGATGTCGACGAAAGCCCTGCATAAAGCTGTGAGCCAAAGTCGTCACCGGGAAGCGATACGTCTTCCGAAGTAATACCCATATGCCCGTAAGTATTTGGACTACCGATCGTTCCCACTGGTGCTGTCCAAGCTGTCGGCGAGCCGGTCACTGCATTCCCATCCTTAAATGCATTGATCGTTGCGCCATTTGCCGAAGTGAGATCCTGATTTTCGGTCACCGTAACACTAAAGCCGTTCAACGCATTAGTTGAGACCGAAACATCCTGTGCTGCAACAGAAGAGGTTCCAACAGAGAGTGTCCCGAATCCAATTGCGGTCGCAGTACTCGACGTCGAAGTCGTATCGCCGTTCACGGGGGAACTCGACGCTACTGTGGCGATAGTAAACGTTAGGTTCGTATCGACGATTCCCGTCATGGCAACCTGATTAATGATCGCAACGCGTGTATCAGCGGAGTCAGCCATCGTACCATTAATCCGTACGACATACGATCCGGATGCAGAAGGATTCACGGCATGTGCACCAGCTATATTTACCGTTATAGTACCGGCAGCAATGATATCCCCGGGGCACGTTAAAAGCTCTACATAGTCGGATGCACCTGCAACGACTTGAGACACATACATTTCGCTCACGGCTCCCGAACACGATCCGAATGCAGCAACCTGCGTAAGACCTCCAGTTAAACGAGAAACTGTTACATTGCCGTTCGTAAGCGCAGTGAGATCAAAGAGTCCGCCTTGGGGATCAAACGTGATACGCGTTGTCGAAGCCGTAACTGCCTGCCCTATTGCATTCACTGTCGTGAATCGCACCATATAGTTTGTCGCAATGGAAGGCGCTGACGACGATGCGGTTGCGCTCACAGAATTTAGCTGTGATGCGTAAGTCGGAGTGAATAGCTGGAATGCCGGAAATATCCAACCGACCATTGCGATGATGATCGCGGCAGAGATGACTCTCGAGCTCATGAGATGCAATGATCGGTTGTAATAGTTCACAGGTAATTCTTATTGGTTGAATAAATAGACACGAGAAAGTTAGAAGATCGGCGTGCAAACGTACGTGATCTGATTGGTATAGTCTGTCGCTGCCTCCTGAAGTGCGCTGATCTGTACGCGGAATCCAACGCGCGTTGCACCAACATTTGCAGTCGTTCCGTCTGCGGGTCCGGTGTGATAGAGAACGGTACGCGTCGATGTCGCAGTCAGTCCGGCATAGAGCTGGGTACCAAATTCATCAGCATCACCGACAAGAGTGGCGTCCTCTGAGGTAATACCCATATGACCATACGTATTTGGACTACCGATCGTCCCTGTTGGATCGGCACCCCAAGCTGTCGGTGAACCAGTCACCGCATTCCCATCCCTAAATGCGTTGATCGTTGCACCATTCGCCGAGGTAAGGTCTTGATTCTCGGTCACGGTGACGCTAAAACCATTCTTCGCATTCGTTGAGACCGAAATGTCCTGTGCCCCGATAGAAGAGGTTCCAACGGAGAGGGTCCCGAATGGAATAGAGGTTGCCGTAGAGAGCACATTGGTTGTGTCACCGTTCACCATAGAGCTTGAGGCAACAAGGCCGATCGAGAAGCTGAGGCTACTGTCGACCGAAGCGGTCATCGTGACGGTACTCACGATCGCTACGCGGGTATCCCCTGTATCCGTCATCGTGCCGCCGATGCGCACGACATAGGAGCCGGTTACTGCGGGATTCGTGACGTGTGCATTCCTGAAAGTTACCGTTATAGCACCCGCTGCGATAACGTCCGTATCGCAAGTTTTAAATTCGACATAGTCAGCCGGCTCTGTTTTTCCAATGCGATCTACATAAATTTGACTAGCGCCACCGTTACACGCCGCAAGATCAGCAACTTGCGTCAACTCGGCCCCCGTAATTACAATATCGGCAGTGCTCGTTGCCAAAGAAGTAAGATCGAAGGAATTTCCCGTAGGATCAAAAGTAATACGTGTTGTTGAAGCAAAAGTTGCTGCAGCACTACCAATTGCATTCGCAGTGGTAAATACGACTGCATAATTCGTGGAGAGCGATGGTGCGGACGAAGACGCCGTCGCAGAGACCGACGCAAGCTGTGCTGCCGATGAAGTATTAATAAGAAACGGAATACCGACTGCCCAACCGATAGTGGCGGTGAGAAGTACGATTCCGAGCCCTTTCAATCGGGCAAGATATCGAAACATGTGTGTGTAGCTCATAAAGAACTAGTGGGATAAAAAACATCAAGTTGACGAAACTATGCGCAACGATCCACGAATTCTTGCTCCAACGTTCAGAAACTTGTTGTGACACGCACCTGCATGTCCTCGTTTTCCTCCGTCAGCGCACGCAGTCTGTGGATCATTATTCACAAGTTTTGCAACTTGGTGGGATGAATAATGGCAAACTGAACATTCCAACAAAAAATGCGCTATTCGTTCTTCTTCATCGGCGAGTGCCGAGAATAAGCCGAGACATTAAAAAACTTGTGGATCGTTTTTCAATGCAACAATTGGGATGGTGATTCCTCCTGTACCGTCGTCCTCGGAGTGTGGATATCCGAGAATACATAGAATGCACCTAGTATTTATTATAACCTGCCTGTGGAAAAAGAGTGGACAAACTGTGAATAGCTGTGGATAACTTTCGCTCCAGATTTCACTATTTGAAAAACACATCATCAATTTTTCCAGCAAAAAATTGTGATTCCGCTCGGCGGGTCTGCTTCACCAAGAGGCGAAGACCATGCCAGACCCAGCTGCCTCCGCGAGGTTTTTCAAACAGTGAAACCCTCCGCTTCACAGAGTACATCGACCGAGCCATTCGTCTGCGGGGGCGACTTTGTTTTCTTATGAACGAAGTGAATTAGAAAAACAAGAAGTACCCCTGTGGCACTCCCAAAAGTTTATCCTCGCTCCATAGGGAGGAACAACACCGTCGCGGTCCGTAGCCCCTCGAACAGTAATACCTCACTCCATAGGGAGGTCATTATTCATTCACTTATACCGGCCCTCCTATCGAAAAAGAGAGTCGTGTGATCCCAAGTCAACGAGGAGAAGTACGAGTATACCCTCGTGCTTCTGATACACGAGCAGTATGTCATTCCCAACGTGGCACTCGCGATAATTCTTTAGATCACCAGAGAGTTGATGGTCACGATACCCGGTTGAAAGCTTTTCTCCGACGGCAAGTGCGTCAATCACGACATCGAGATCATGCTGAACAAAATCCTTGTGCCGCAAAATCCGCTTGTATGCTTTTCGATATGCTTTTGTGGAGCGAACAATATACATACCTAGCGATTGCCAAGAATGTCATCGTGCAATTCTTTTGCGGTACGGTATGAGGGACCATGCTTGAGTGCATACTCTGCCTCCTTGATCAGCTGTCGTTTCTTCTTCGTCGGCCAGTAGTCGGCACTGACGACGGGAAACGGTATCGCCTGTTTATTGACGACTTGGGTAAGATACAATTTCACCCCGGAGGACATATCGAGTCCCATTGCACTAAATGTTTTTTGTGCCAACTCTTTTGTTTTTTTATCAATGCGGATTTGTAGCGTGGTATTCATGGGCAAAGTGTACCCTCCCTCTGTTTGAGTGTCAATACAATGTAATTACACTATAAGTTCAGTTCAAACTCCTCAACATTATGGGCAAGAGCCCTCCCCTTACCCCTTGGGGCGGATCTCGGTCACCTGATAGGTGCGCTCCTCCTGGAAGACTTCGGCGAAATACCAACCGACAAGTGCACATCCGAAAATAAATACAAAAACGAAGAGAATGAACATGCGATAGCGTTTTGCCCACTCTATATATGAAGTATGCTGGCGGTGTTTGCCGTGGACCGCTTTTGCATGCGAGACATGAGCGGCTCGGACTCCCCCTTTTGACAACTCCGCCGCACCGAGGATGAGCGGGCGCTTGAGCAACTCGAGTGTGAGGCGAGGGCTTGTCGCTTCGTGGTGACGGGGTTTTGCATGTGGCGCGTGCGCAACTTCGTGAGGTACAACCTTTGGCTCCTCTGCAGCTGTTCCAAATAGATGCTCGCGCTCAAGCTGCAGTGCACGGCGAATGTACCGCCTGATGGACCACGTGAAGAACCAGATCAAAAAGACGATAGTGAAAAGCGTTGCTCCGACCTTGCCCCACGGAATGATCCAGAAATATGTCGTGCGTACTGCACTCTGTTTATTCTCCTCCCCGTACGAAAGCACAGCCTCCGCTTTGTAGCGACCGATATCAAAAAGGGATTCTTCCCCTTTCCATTCAAAAGCGAATTTTCTCGTCGAGCCGGGCAGCACATTCCCAAATGAACTTGCTTCATTGACTTTGATCGTCCCGCGCGTCTTTCCCCACATATTGGTGATGACGATCTCCCCCTGCGGAACGAGATGAACATTGCCTTTATTCTCGAAACGCAGCGCGAATGACTGCTCCGGTGTCGGGACGATGTCTTTCGCAGTATAAAAATCACGGATGAGCCCTTCTTCGACAACCTCTCCGGGGACACGCAGGAAGATGAGCGAAGTGAGCATTGAGCCCACGCTTGCACCGGAACCCTGCGAGATATCCGGCGGAAGTGTTCCCACCATGATCGCTCCGTAGTGTCCGCCCGGGTCCGCGTTCACGGGCACCATGATCGAGAATGGTATCTCATATGAACGATCGGGGAGGACGGTGATATCACCCGACGGGAGTGTGATCCATCCCGACATGAGGCGCGTATCCACGGCGCTTCCGTGCGACAAATTATCGAACACCGCATTTCCCGTTTCTCCATTCGGATGAAAATCGGCTACGGTAGTATGAACGATGAGCGGATAGGGATTCGTATTTACCACGCGCAACGTGCTTTTCCATAGCGTGCCCGGAGCGATCGTGAGCTGATAGAGCGGCGGTGCAATCGTGATCGACATCTTGCTCGTATCGACCTGTGCGAACGAAGCAGAAGGAATACAAAAAGAAAGCAGGAGCAGCAAGGCAGTGGCGAGCGCGAACTGATGACGCGAGAGTGCGGCAATGTGAGCGAAAATGTGTTGAGTTATTTTTTGCATGATAGACGCGCCGGAGTGCCCTACTTCCTTCGCCCGAGCGTGACGATATGATCGGGGTCGATGTGTTTCTCTTTCTTGATCAAATGGACCTTGTGCCCATCGGTGTGCGCGCGGAGAGCTTGCACTCCGCCCTTGCCATCTGAAACTGTTCCGATCTCCTCGCGAAGCACGTGCGCATGATCGACATGCATTCTCGACGGTGCGGAAGTCACGCTGTATCTCGTGCGGGCTCGGGGCGGTATCGCGACTTCAGTGATCCCGTTCACATGCGTCTGCTGTACTGCGTCATCATCGTAAGGAGAATAATCGCTTGATGGAACATTCTCCTCCGATCCGTCCGCAAACGAAAATACGAATCGTCTCCGCGGTCCACGCTGTGCTAATCCCCACGAATGGACGACGAGCGCCAAGATGATACCCATCATGCCGATCGTGGCAAACATGCCGAGCAGTTTTGTCCATGGCATGATCCAAAAATACACTGTGTCTTGAACGACGCCACGTACTCCATAATCAAGTTCGAGCATCGCCTTATAACGTCCGAAGTGTCCGTCGGCAGCCCACACTGATGCGAGGAGTTCCTTCTGATTCGGTTCAAGTCGACGTGCATCCTTGTTCGCATCGATCGCGGCGACCTCCTCTCCGCGCCGATCAAAGATGTGGATCTTCCCCATGGGGGTGACTCCACGATTACCGATGTTCTCAATACGATAATTGAACGACGCATCATTGCCGCTGAAAAAATTCTTATCGGGAACGAACGTATTCAATTCGAGGCGCTCATGGACATCATCGAGCACTTCTATATTGACTGCGACGTCGCGCGTACCCTCCGCGTTCGCCTCAGCAGCAGCGCGATTAGTGCCGTCACTCAAATGAATGAACGCGTGATAGATTCCCGGCGTAGCATTCATGTCTATCTGCAAGAGGATCGGAATATCTTTCTTTTCTCCGGGAAGGAGATCGATCACCGCACGCGTCACTTCGATCCAGCGTGCGGGAGAAGCGGCCCGCGCTTCACCCGGCGAGCCTCCTCCAAGATCAGTTCCGCCCGTCGTGCCGGAGAGGGCATCGAGATCGGCAACCCACGGGTAGAGCTGCAGCATATGCTTCGTGTCATTTTCAACCGAGAGTGTATAGCGGAGGATCTCACGCGTCTTCCCTTTTCCGTCGATGACCGCCGGCGTGACCGAAAAATCCGCAGCATAGGCGAGCGGGGCGATAAAAAGTGAGCACGCAAAAGAAAACAGCAATGCATGCCAAAATGCCTTCGGACTCCTCTTTTCCGTCATACTTCTTATTATAGAGTACGTTTGCGCAGATAAGCTGGGGACAACTCTAGAGTTCAACAAATAAACCCCAACTTCTTTGTTGCGGTGCCCATGCGACTCGGTCAACGTATATGAATACGTCTTCTCCCCTACGGGGACTTCCAAATTCATACTCCCCATGGTCGTTGAATTTCTGGTCGCTCGTCGCTTTTCCCGCGCCTCGCATCTGGGGTTATTTGATGAACTCCTACGTTTGATAGATGTTTGCATACGGAATATTTAGAACGTCGGAACGACGAGGTATATCAGTCTTACCGAATAACTTCCCGCGGGCTGGGCGTTCCTCACATCAAGCCGATAGACCATATTCGCGACATCAGCGGTAACCGGTCCAGAATTGTACATGACCTCTTCGAGTGTTGTAGAGGCGAACGGAGCGTATGTATCATTCATCAGAAAACGCGTCGAGCCCGCTCCCAGCGTGTCATCCCCCGCATGATATCCGAAACATCCGGAGAGCGTCCCGGGACAGGCTGTCGCCCAATCGAGCGGAACCGCGTTCGTACTTTCCACGTCGGGAATATCTCCAACGGATGCAGTGAACCGGCCATCTGTGCCCAAAAATACCTGATACCCATTTTCCGCATTCGTCGTGACCGAAAGTTGCTGTGCGGCGGTCTTCCCCGTCCCCGGAGTAATGGTCATGAATGAGGTTTGTGTCGGCGTCGTTCCCACATCGGTCGTCACCCCCTCCGTCACCGTCGATGTCGCGAGCCCGGAAATACTGAACGAGAGCGTCGTGCCCTCTACGGAGAGCGACGGATAGCTCGCGAGCGCTGCGAGCGGGACCGGGCGATTGTGATTCACATCGTACGCGCGGAAGAAGTACGTAGTATTGAAATATGCACGACGCCCGATGATCGTGAATTCGTATTCCGTTGCGGTCGACGCCGGCGCATAAAATGTCGTCGTGTTCGTCGCCGACTCATTATGTGTACCATTCGCAGCGGAGTCGGAGAGTACGCGCGCGGTGATCGGATCATTATTGGTATCAACTCCGTTCCCATAGCACCACTGTGACATCGCCACACATGTCGAGGTCGACTCAACGTAATTCACATTCGTGGAAAAATCAGAGTAGGTTGAGAATTGCAGACGGAATTTCTGATTCGGGCCCATCGATGCATTGGTCTCGTTGATCGTGAGACGGAGTTTGATCGTGTTGCCGTTCGCGACATTTGACGGTGCGACGATCTCGCCCGCACCCGAAAGCGATACGGATGGATTCGCACTGGTCTCATCATCATACCAATGCCATTTTTTCTCCTCGGGCATAAAACCGCGCGTCGTGATGACGGGGTAAAAATCGTAACTGAAAAGCGCACTACCGTCCGATTTTGTCATTCGGAAACAGTACGGCGTATTCGTCGCGGCATTATTACTCTGAATATTCCAGTCATATTCAACATCATTTCCCACGATCACCGCAAATGGATTCACTGCCGTCGGATTGGATTCCTGATATGTTCCTGCGGAATCAGACACTGAGAGGAGCACGGTGCCCCCTGGTGGAGGATCTCCTCCTGCAAGCTGTGCCCCATCGGTAATAGTTGGTGCGTTGTATCCTCTCCAAAGTACACCCGAGGCAGGAGCGCCAAGATCGGTCCACGAAGCGACCGCTCCGCACGAGGTCACTTTTTGCGCGAACTGCAAATTGAATTGCGTCGATGACGCGGTCATCGTCGTGGTCGCGACCTTGAGTGACATGCGCAGGCGTATGCGGTCCCCATTTGCGGGAGGATTGTCCGCCGCGGTGATCTCCGCATTCTCACCAAGATTTCCCAGACCCGATGGCCACGCGACGGTCGGGGTGAGCGCACCATTGTCCTGATAGAGTCGGAAATAATTTTGCGTAAATGTCGGGACCAAAAGCTCTTGATTCGCGTCGTAGGTCACGACCACGATATTCGCGAATGATGCCAAGTTTGCCTGACTCTTCGACTCATTGATCTCGATAACGCGCTCATTCCATAAAATAGTATTACCGTTCGAGAACGTCGATGATGCGATCGGGGCGAAATAGGTTGAAACATACGCTTCATTCAATGTCGCGTTGGTATCGACAGACTCTTGCACCACAGTAGAAGAGCCATTCACGCCGATGGTAAGATTTCCGATAGCAATATTCGTTGCCTGTGAGTGCATGAACTTCGTCTCAAGATATGCGCTCCGGTATGTCTTTGTCACTGTCTCGGGAAGATCGATATATGCAGGTCGATTATTGTAATCATTCGCTATCGCATCGAGTCCTTGCTGAGCGGCCGAAAATGTCACCGTCTGCGTTTGCGGACCGCCAAATTTTCCGCTCCACGTGAACGTGAAATATACCTCGACCGCCATCGGGGCCGCGCCAGCCGTATACTGCTCGGCCCCTGCAATCGCAGTTGCGGCGGTAAAGAAATTTTCCGCCTTGTCGGACAGATCGAATATCAAATTGAAATCATCACCCGAACGCGGATTCACACCACCGATAGTAATGGCGCGTGAAACTTCCGACGATGTCCCCACCTTGCCATAGATAGTGATATTCGCAGTCGAGGTTGCTGCCACATGCGCCTTGAACCACACATTCTGCATTGAAAGCCCCGTGTTCGATATGGTCATCGTTGTCGTAGGAAATTCACTGCGTGCGTTCCCCGGAGTGGAGGTCGCGTCCTGATTCATAAAGTAGCGCACTGTTTCTGTTTGTGCTGCCGCACCAGTCGAGTAATTGTACGTCACCACGAGTTCACCACCCAAGGCGTTCATCGGGATAGTCCCCATGAGGACATTAAATTTCATGGTTGCATTGCGCTGAAAATTAGGACTTCCCACCGTGGGACGCCAGATGGCTGTCTTTGTGTTGTCGTCGGTAAGTGCTTCTGTCCAATTGTATGCAGTTGATGTCGCATTCCCCCCACTCCCACCCTGAATACCGATCTGAAAAGTCGATGCAGCCGCAACAGTGTCAGTCTCTCCGTGTATCTCTACATACACATCAACAATGTCCGCATCAGCAACGGCATCGGGTGTCGTCGATGTTGCTAGGAAAGAACAAGTTGTCGCCGCCGCACATGCGGTGCTTCGTGTTCCGCGATCACCTGCGACCATTGAGGATAGCGGGAATCGTACTGTCTTCGTTTCCGTGTGTGGAACGAGCGAAAAGTTTTCTTCATACGTCACAACGAGCCTCACCGTCGTTAAGGAATGTGATGGACCGGTCACCGAGATTGAGGTCACAATGGGTATTCCCGCATTAAAACTCGCATCTCCCTGCCGATCAAAAAATGCAGTGACATCATACTGGTGACGCTGATACCCCGAGAGCCCGCTTTGTGCCCACAGTGATGCACCAAGCAACTCGGAAATGCGTGCGTTCGTTCCTCCGGAAGAAGAACCTCCAACGTCAATAAAGACATTTTCATTCGTCACGTTTGCGGCGGTATTGATGACATATGACACATCGAGGTATGCATTCTTCACTGCGATGCCAGAACCCTGAATCTTCATCAATCGAGTTCCCGCTGTTGCCTTCACGGTATTCCATGTTGCCCCACCATAAACTACTGTTGCCGTCGTACGCGATGTCGTGTCCGTACCGCCACCCAATACAAATTCAACGGTGCGCAGATGTTTCACTGGCGGAGTATCTTGTGTTAAAGAAAAATCCGCATCGTAGGTCACCACGACCATATTCGCGAACGAGGTAAGATTTGCCACATTTTTTCCTTCGCTGATCTCAATGGTGCGCTCGGTCCAAAGGATCGTATTTCCGTCAGAAAATGTCGATGATGCGATCGGAGCGAAATAGGTCGAGGCATATGCCTCACTTGTTGTATCCGCAGATTCAGTTACTACAGTCGATGAACCGTTCACACCGATAGTCACCGTACCGACAGTTATACTTGTGCCCTGTGAATGCATATACTTCGTCTCAAGATAGGCACTGCGGTACGTCTTCGTCACCGTCTCAGGGAGATATAAATAGGCGGGGCGATTATTAAAATCTCCGGTAATCGCATTAACACCTTGCTGGGCTCCGGAAAATGATACGGTTTGCGTCTGTGGTCCGCCCGCACTTCCTGCCCACGTAAAAGTAAAATACGCCTCGACGCCGGGTGGCGCACCACCGGCAGAGAACTGTGTCGCACCGGTGACATCCGTTGCAGCCGTAAAGAAATTTCCCGCCACGTCGGACATGTCAAAGATCAAATTATGGTCGTCTCCTGAACGCGGATTCGCAGCCGTAATGGCTATTCCACGAGTGACCTCAGTTGATGTGCCCACCTTGCCGAACGTCGTAAACGTATTTGCAGCAACAGGTGCGGTGTGTATCTTAAACCAAATGTTTTGCATTGAGAGTCCCCCATTCGATACAACCATCGACGTTGTAGCAAAATTATTGCGCGTCGTACCAGGAGCCGCAGTTTCTTGGTCCATAAAGTAACGCACTGTTTCCGTTTGTACTGCAGCACCCGTTGAATAGTTGTAGGTGATGACGAGCTCACCACCAAGCGCATTCATTGGAATAGTTCCCGTGAGCACATTAAACTTCATTGTTATATTACTCTGAAAGTTGGTAGCCCCAACGGTGGGACGCCAAATAGCGGTCTTCGTATTATCGTCAATGAGTGTTTCTGTCCACGCATATGCCGTAGAGGATGCGTTGCCGCCAGTACCGCCCTGGATACCTATCTGAAATGTCGAAGCAGATGCTACGGCATTGTCCGTTTCCCCGTGTATCTCAACATATACATCAATGATATTTCCATCGCTCCCATCGGGTATCGTCGATGTCGCAAGAAAAGAACATGTTGAAGCGGCGGCACATGCAGTACTGCGTGTACCGCGGTCACCTGCAACCATTGAAGAAAGCGGAAATCGCACCGTCTTCGTTTCCGTATGTGGCGTGAGTGAATAATTTTCTTCGTACGTAATGACAAGCTTCACAGTAGTAAGTGCGCGAGTAGGTCCGGTGATCTGAGTGCCTATAACGACTGGGATCCCTGCATTAAAACTTGCATCACCCTGTCGATCAAAAAATGCAGTGACGTCGTACTGATGCCGCTGATAGCCGGAAAGGCCACTGTTCGCCCAAAGGCTCGCACCGATATATTCAGAGACGCGTGCGTCGGTTCCACCCGACGAAGAACCGCCGACATCGATATAGACATTTTCATTCGTAAGATTGACCGCAGTATTTAAAATATAAGAGACATCAACATATGCATTCTTCACCTCAATACCCGACCCCTGGAGGGCGATCAACCGAGTTCCTGCCGTTGCCTTAACGGTGTTCCAAGTAGTACCCCCATAGGTTAAAAGGTTGCTTGCGCGCGATGTCGTATCTGTCCCGCCTCCCAAGACAAATTCGACGGTTCGTAGATGCTTCCCCGTATACGCGGCCTCTGCCCCCCGCGGTGCGAACGGCGTCATGAACCCCAAATAAAAATCGAGTCCGCCAAAACTATAGAAAATGGTAAGAAGGGTCAAAAAAAATATTCCCGATGTGCGAAAAATGCGACGCGCAGAACGCCGACAGATGCGTTTCACGTTTGCGAAGGGGTTTATCATATCGTCGTGTCGGTACTTGTTCCGTTATTGTCATCACCGGCACCCGTGCCACGCATTGCCGTACTTGTGCCTGTCGTCGAGGCAGTTCCCGGGAGCGCCAGTGGCTCGGGTGCGGGATGCGGTGTCTGAGGCACGTAGGGCTTGTTGTCATCGATGACATTGCGTGCGGCCTCTGTCATGTCGACCTTCCCGCCGGTTGCAATGTCGTACCCCACCATACGCGTCTCTCCGTTCGCTCCGCGCTCATCCCATGTAACCGCAAAGCGCGGATTCTCACTCTTTGCTCCGTCATCCGAAAGCTTCGTCGTCTTCCCCGAGGTCACCGAGTATGCGTAGACACTCCAAACCCCTCCCTCGAACGATTGCCAGGTGACGAGTCCTCCCGAGATCGCGGGAAACATATCGTGCACAGAATTCTGCGTGATACGCACGACGTGCCACGTGCCGTCAATACCGAGCATCGTATTTAATTTCGGCATCTTATCCGCAGCATAATAGGAAGTTGACGATAATTTATCCGCGAGAAAAATTTCCCAATTTCCGTCCGCCCACCCCTGCCAAACGACACTCTCGCCGTCTACGCGAGGATTGAAATTACTCTCGGTGCCATGTGTGAGTTGCAAGATCGTCGGCGAGCTCGAAGACACACCTGCCTGCGCAGACAGGTCTGCAAAATAGATTTGCCAACGACCTGCCTCCTGTGTCTGCCACACAACATGTGTACCTCCAACATCCTTCGCGGGGAATGCGTCCTCGACCTCATTGTCGGTCAGTCGTATTGTCTCGGTGCCGCGCTCCGCAATGATCTCTTTGTCGGTACCACCAACGACAACATCCGTATGCACGGCAGTGATGGCCTGCGATGGTGTTCCGGAAGCGACCGCGCGCGCGTCGTCTTTCAAACAATAATACCCTACCCCATCAAGTGTGAGGCAGCCCTTCAGCACATCAGCTTCAATCTCTTTTTTCAATTCCTGGCGCATCGTGATCGAGCGACTCTCCAGCTCGCGTGCAATGATTTCTTCTTTTGTGAGTTCTGGTGCGACAACTTCTTCCGGCTGTACTTCTTCGGTTGGTGCGACCTCCTCAATAGTAGCGACTTCCTCAGTAGTAGGAGTCGCGATCTCTTCGGTTATTGTAGGTGAAACTTCTACGCTCGCAGGTGTTTCGATCACTTCCGGCGTACTACTTGCCACAGTGGAATCACCAAATACCTCACCGGCGGCGGGCACATCTTCGGGTATCACTTCGCTCGTCGTTGCAGTGCTCGGAGTCTCAGTCTCAGCCGGTACCACTTCGGCAGGGATCTCCGTCACTGGCGGCAATTCCGTGGGAATCTCAGTCGTCACAGTATCTACCGGTGCATCAGTCGTAGACACCGGAAGTGATTCTTCAGGTGTCACCGCTTCTTCTGGTGTGACCTCGGGAGCCGGAGTCGTCTCAACGGGAAGTGATACCTCTGCTACGGGGGCAACTTCAACGGGAACTAATACTTCTGCTACGGGGGCAATCTCAACAGGAGCGGGTGCGACACTCTCATCGGCGGCATACAGAGGAAGCAGCGGGCGAAAGATCAGCACAGGGACGATCAGGATCACGGCGAATTTCGAGAAAAAACCCGCAACGTCGTTAACAGTAAAGGAAGATCGAGTAGACGTATGCATTTGCCTACCCTCCTCTTGAAGTGCACGAGGGGAAGGGGTAATACATCTTACTGTAGTACCGCGTGAAGGAGTGCCCCCACGAGGAGAAAGTGCTGTCGCAACGAATACCGGATGCGACGCACCCGCACGCTGCCCTAATCGCACGACATGATCATTGTTGCTCTTGCTGGTCATATGCGCAGTGCTGAGAACAATAATTCACGCTCAGGCAGTTGAGCGGTCACTGGGATCGCTTGCCCGTTCGTCAAGCTGATCGTCGGCGTATTTTCGATAAGGCGTGCTTTTGCGCGCTCCTGCATACGGTGGTCGAGAGCGACCGAAAGAAAATAAAATAGTACCAGGAGGGCAATCGAAAGTATCACCAAGATGACGTAGAGCATGTAAGAAAGCACGCGGCTTCCGTCGCGATCGAGCAGCGTCTGCATCAGGCGCTCCTGTGTCCACGCCGCTTTCTCCTTTTCTCCTTTTCCTGTGCGTTTCTCTTTAGCGAGATATTCTTCCATCGCCTCCGGAGTCGTCATCCATGCGACGTTTGCGTAGACCTGCTTCCCCTCAAGCTTTCCCTTCCGAATGAGTTGCCCAATATAATCGGGAGAGTAGCCAAAACGCTCACTCGCCTCTTTGAGTGTGATGAATCCGGCTTTCTTTTGCTCTTGCGAGGTCATTCGAGGTGCTCGAGGGTCGAGATTTCAGAAGATATCGACGGTCGATATATATATTCTACATTGTAAAATAAGGAAATAATAAAAGTTATCCCCAAACAAGAATCTTGCAGGTATGTCAAAGATATTTTAATTGATATTAATGAAATATCAGCGAAGCCGCTATTTTGCACAGTCAAAATACCTATATAAATTCACGAATCTCCGGAAGCAATAAAAGACGCTTACGATGATGATAATGGTGTACAAAAAAGTTGCATAATACAAAATGTTGTGGTATACTGTAAGAATGGTACATATTCCAATAGCTATCGAGAAGGAGAAGATCTCGGTGTTCTCGCGAATGTACGTCGGATCGATACTCGGAACATTTCTTGTGGGAATGCTGCTCGGAGTTTTTGCGACTGGCAATTTCAATGTTGGCCTCCCAATAAATACGTCTCGGCAACTCGCCGGTGTCGGAGAAGCACTTTCCGAAGACGGTGCTCTCACCGTATTGCAGAACGAAACTCCTATTGTGATGAGCGCAGCAGAAGACGCTACCGTCGACGAGACACTAGGCCTGGATGGCATCGCTCTGCCTGCGACCCTACTCCCCTCACCCGAGGAGGTACGCACATCATTGAATACGATGATCAATGAGCGGACCGTAGCGGCAGACCGCCTTGGAGAGGAGATGCTTCGCATAAAAAATGAATCGATAGCATTGATCGAAGGGTTCGATCAGAATTGTGCTAATTGGAATGACGCATGTGCAGCTCCATACAAAGAAGCGCTTGATAAGAACAATGCAGGGTATGAGCGCCTCGTACAAACGCTTGCCACATGGAATCAGGAGATAAGTGACGCCCGAGCTACGCTCGCGCTCACGACAGAATAAATGTATTGCTCGCACAAAAAACCCCGCACTTACGTGCGGGGTTTTTTGTATGTTGGATCGCAATATTAATTGCGTTCGCGCCACTCGCGGCGCTGTCCACCTTGAGCACCACCCGCTGGGCGGTCCTCCTTTGGGCGGGCAATGTTCACTGTGAGCGTACGCCCACCGAACTCTTTGCCGTGCCACATATCAATAGCGGCATTTGCCTCAGCCTCCGACGCCATCTCGACGAAGCCGAATCCGCGTGAGCGGCCGGTCATTCGATCGGTGACGATCGACGACGAAACCACGGTGCCTGCTGATGCAAATGCATCACCGAGCTCCTGATCTGTCGTTGAATAAGGTAATCCACCAATGTATAGCTTTTGAGCCATTTTGTGTCAGAACTAGTTGCATAAAACTTCGCGTACGACCTTCTCGACTCGCACGCGACAAACGCAGCAGCATCCGAGAAACACACGAATACAAATATTGTACACACTAATATTAAAAGCGCAAGCCTATTTTCGGCTAACATTCCGGCATCAACACGGGGTGCCCATTTGGCCCTTTTGCTCAGTAGATACTAGAACCTATTGCTGAGATATTCCCAGAACGGCTGCGCGATGCCCTTATAGCCCTTTGCGATCAAAACGGTCTTCCTGCGACAATTCTTTGCAACCTGCTCAGGTATCGAACCAACGCCGATCGCTCGCGTGATACGACCACGGGCAGCGGGAAGAAGCACTACGTCATACCCGGATGCCACTCGTAGTATGCCTGACGAGAGATAGTCCGAATACACCAGCATTGACTCGACTTGCCCTGGAGCTTTGATCTTGAGCTCACGCACACGTATTTCGAGTATTTTCTTGAAACGCTCATCCTCTTTCCCTAATACATCAGTCGGCACCACCATCACGACCATGACTGTTGAATCAAATGAGTGGCAGAGCGCGGTCGCCACCTTACCGGTGAAACGAAGATTTGGATTCGCATCGATCGCAACGGGAATGATCACTTTTTTCTTGTGATCCTCAAGACCAAGCTTGACGGTGAGCAAGTCGCACTTCGCGCGATGCAGCACGACGTCGATCTTGCGACCAAAGATGAACCCTTTTGTGTTTACGTCGCCGTCCCAATTCAAGAGCACAAGATCGGCATTCTCAGATTGAATGGTATCGAGAATAGCCTCCGGCAC
This sequence comes from Candidatus Lloydbacteria bacterium RIFCSPHIGHO2_02_FULL_50_18, assembly GCA_001821395.1. Classification (GTDB taxonomy): domain Bacteria; phylum Patescibacteriota; class Minisyncoccia; order Phycocordibacterales; family UBA6899; genus MHLP01. Next base: position 37,088 of record MHLM01000010.1, read on the forward strand.
AGAGCGGGACGCAACGATTCGCGTATCGATATTCATCTTCATGCTTGCCATATCCTCTTCGATTTCCTCAAGGACACGCTTGTCGCGCGATGAATGAAAAGCATCGGCAATAACGTCATTGGCCTTCATTTCGTGGATGCGGAGCGCGATAAGGTCACCCCCTTCTTCTTTGGTCATGGCGGACGCGATCTGTGCAAAACTATGCCAATTCTTCTCACTGCCCACGGGAAGTACCACGCGATACTCGCTCTTCGGATGAAAACGGGTTGAATGTTCGTAGACCACCTCACGCGCATGATCCTCACGCTCCACACGCTTCGCGTAACCATAATAATTGACCAGTCCGATAAGTACCCAGATCAATAGGAAATATATGGCGAGCGGACTGACGTGGAACAGGGCAATAGCAAGCAGAACATATAAAAACACGGCGACGAGCGGAAGATACGGTTCAAACGGAACAATGTATTGCCATTTTGCTTCGGGTTTTTGTCGGCGCAATTGTATGTATGCGATGTTGAGCTGCATGAACAATACGATAAAAAGAATATCGGCAGCGCTCGCAATATCTTTCAGCGGCAAAAAGGTGGCAACCGCAGCAATGAATGCGAGCGACAAGAGGAGTGCGCGCGTCGGGATAAAATAAATAGGATGCATTTTTCCGAGTGACGGGAACACTAGCCGATCTCGACCAAGCGAGAAAAGTACCCGTGATGAAGAATATATTGTCGCATTGAGCGCGGCGAGATTTGCCAGGAGTCCCGCGATAAGCATGATCAAATACCCGAACGGCATGATCCCCTCTGCACTTACAATAATGGCGCGTTCAGATGCTTGCCCCAAAAACTGAGCCGATGAGATGCCGCCCCCGTCGGTTGCACCAATAAGGATGACGGCAATAAACACGTAGATGATCGAAACGACCGCCCAGGACGCAAAGAGTCCCACCTTGAGCACTTTGGCCGGATTCTCCACTTCTTCTCCTGCTTGCGCCTGAACCTCAGAGCCCTCAAACGCAATATAAAAAAGTGCCGCCGCCTGGATCACCCCCGCGAGACCCATGGGGAGCAGCGGTGAAAAATTGATACGTAGCAGTTCCGGATTGAGCGCCATGTGTTTCAGTCCATAAGTGACATAGAACGCAAGGATGCCAACAATGATCATCGCGATTCCGCCGCCTATCTTTCCCGATAATTTTACGCCGCGATAATTGATGAACCCAAAGAGCAGCAGGATGGAGAGCGTAAATGTTATTTCCCAACCCACCTCCGACAAAGATCCGTGAGGAAGATGCAGGTAATCAAATATGAGTTCTTGCATGAAGAACCCGAAGGAAACCGAATAGAGCGCGCATGCGACCGCTGATGCCATCCACGAGCACCACCCAGAGAGAAAGCCGGAGAGATCACCGAGACCTTCTTTCACCCAGTGGTATCCTCCGCCTGCCTGCGGAAATGTGGTCGCAAGCGCAACATAAGCGTTCAAATTAATGAATGCGATCCCGGACCCAAGCAGCATTGAGAAAACGAGTCCTCCTCCGGCAAGGCCAGCCGCCGTTCCTAGTAAGGTAAAAATTCCACCGCCCAAGAGTGCGCCGATACCAAGCAGTGTAACTTCGGGAATACCGAGCGTACGAGCGAGCTGAATTTCCGGCGTTTTTTGCTGACGTTGATTTTGCATATCATCTCGTTTCGATACTCGATGAATGTTTGGACCCGAGAAAGAGCACGGATAAAAACGAGTTTATTGTACAATGCTTCACCGCTCTCTGCCACCAGTTGAACACAGAATTGAAAGTGGACGGAAAAACTCCTATGCCGTACGCACGCGAATCGTTTTTGTCGGCAGATTGTGTCCGCGAACAATACTGACGTCACACACGGGAACTGAAAGAAATTCTGCGACAAGCCCTCGAGCGCGCTCATTCGCTCTCCCCTCCACTCTCTTAGCATTCACCGATACGAGTAACCGTCCGTCGCGTGCACGCTCAACGCTCTCTCTTTTTTGCTCCGCCAGCACCTTGATACGATATTCCTTCATTATAGAGATTGTTCAGAAAGCGCGGTGACAATCACCTCACCCCAGTCCGCTGCGGCCATCGGTCCGTTCGCGGTGATAACGCGTCCGTCACGCGTAACAGATTGCGCGGTATGAATACATCCCCCATTTTCACAGATCGCCTCAAGCTTGCCGTCATTATCCCAGCCGGTAATGCGCACACCCCGAAGCAATCCTGCTTTCGCTAGGATGCGCGGAGCAACACAGATCGCCCCGTAGAGCATCGTCTCGCTCTCTTTCGCCTCTCTTATGATACGTACCGTCTCTTCATTATCGAGATGAGTGAGACATCCCGGTCCGCCAATAACGAATACGCCATCAAAATCCGTAGCGTGCACATCAGCGAGCGCGACATCCGTGATCACCCCCTCATCGGCCGTCGAACGTGCGATGCCACCGTCTCGCGATGCCGTCATGACCATATGCCCCGCATGAGCAAGCACATGCCTCGTGTCACCATATTCTTTGGTTTGAAAGCCCGATTGAGCAAGGAGCAGAAGTATTTTTGCCATAATGTCATTATACTAACTAATAGACACAGGCTATCGCGAAAGCCATGCATCAAATAAGTGGGTTAGTCTACCTTTGGAGACTCCAGGAGCCACGACAGTGCTTCGTCTTTCATGCGAAACTGTTTGATATTCGTGCGACCGGAGAGTGAAACAGCGGCGTCGACCATCATACGCGTCATAGGCTTTGCACCAACGATCGCCGTCTTCAGCGTATATTTTTTGTCGTGATCAAAAAGGGACCGAAGCGCCATGACCGGCTTTGTTTCAAAACAGATGACACCGGTCGCATCGGCACAAATGAGCATCGGGGACTTCCCCTTTGTCGCCTGCATATCGATCATAGCCTTAACGCGCTCGCACCAGGCAATAAACTCATCAATATGCTCATTCGTTAACCTACCCCCGACAACGAGATAGATAACGCCGTCTATCCCGAGCTCTACCTCGAGCTGTCTTTTCGTCATATCGGATCCTTCGTTCAGCATGGCTACATTTTATCATAAAGATCGGAAGAGAACACGCTTTACTATCTCCATACCCAGAGCAAGATGACAACAAAAAACCACCCGTGTACGGTGGTTTTTTATGCTACTGATCTACTAATTCTCCTCAACCTTAAATACTGCCGCAACTCCCGCCCCGGTGATGGTGAAATCATACAGTTGCGGCAACAGCGTACCTATTCTTGTATAGCTCTGCACGGCAATTGGCTGAAAATGCAGCGTGACAGTCTTCGAACCCAAAGGAGGGATGATGAATGCCGAAGCACAGTCGGATGCCGGCACGCAGCTATATGGTGCGGGTACAGTGATCGTCGAAGGACCTGCCGGAAACGTTGAGATGTTTCTGACGACCAGGGGTAAGTCTTTCGATCTGATGAGCGGTACATTTCCAAAGTTTACGGGGTCCGGCACAAAAACGATCGGCGAGACACCTTTCCCCCATACCTGTTTTTCGTACGGAGCAAGCGGCGCATTGTCAGTAAAACGAATGAACCCGCTATCAGTGAACCCAATGACTGTCGGAAGGTATGTCACGACAATATCCTGCCAACCGTTGACGGGGATATTCGTATAGCTGCACGGAGCACAGGAGAAATGCGAGTCGGTGAGGATGACCGTACCCGAGAGGAGCGAGCCGGCATCACCGGTCGGATTTGATACACGGAATGTGACGACGCCTGTATCTCCACCCAGGGGAATCTCACCGAAGTTGCCCGGAACCGGATCTACCGCCCTACTCGGAATAGAAGTACTGACCGTCACCACCGAAGTACTCAAAGGTGACCATTGACCGTATGTGTCCTTGCAGCGTGCGCTATAGGTCGCAGTACCCGGCCCGATGAATGCACCAGCTGCGGCATTCGCGGTGAACGAGAGTCCCACCATTGCAGGCGGAATATTTCCATAGACAGCACTCGTCCGTTCGAATTCACAATCAACTGATGAACCGGTTCCCGTCATCGAGACGCTCCACACTGCTCCACTGCTCACGGTCTGGTTAGGGGTCATTGTGGGAGCGGGAGGAGGAGGTACCTGCGTGAATGTGGCACTGATCGTATGCGGAGCGAGCACATTGGTAAAGGTATATGTTCCACTCAGCACCGCAGCGGGGTTGTTGATGGTGTCAACGAGTACTGTAGCGATAGTATGTGCTCCCGTTGGAGTAATGCTATACGTCTGACTTCCGCCACTCATAACATTGGTCACCCCAAGTGGGGTAAGTGTGCCGTTCGCGGCAGGAGCTGCGGTGATGGTAAAGGAACACGATGACGCGGTGATCGCGGTGGTTTCAAGAACTGACCAAGCGGAGGGGCCGCGTGTCTGTATCGCACGTACGAGATAAGAATATGGCGTTGCATCGTTCAAGCCGGTATCCGTATACGCGGTGACGTTCCCAACATCCACCGGTACTTCATTGTCACGTTTGATCTCATAGCTTATCGCCCCCGAAGACGGACTCCACGTAAGGTTTATCTCCTTCGATCCACAAGATGCATTGGCGATTGCCGTGACAACGGGAAGTCTGCTTATGGTGAAATTTTGTACCGCACTCGTTGTGACATTCCCGGCTCCGTCAGTTGCAACTGCGTAATAGGGATGCGTCGTTCCTTCAGCATACGGACCGACCACAACAACACATGCTGATGGTGTATGTTTATAATTAAAGTCTTGGTTGCACTCAAGCGTTCCGTCTACGAAGACTTTCACATTCACGATTCCCGCGAGTGCATCGCTCGCACTTCCGGTCACCGTCACCTCTTCCGACGAATACGGATCTGTGGGGGTGTGCCCCGTTGTTGGATCGATACTCGGCGGCGTTGTATCAAGCATGAACGGCCAATTACGGGTAGCAAGACCTGATTTCAATTCTTGAGTTGGTACATAGCCTCCCGTATTATGGCTTCCATTGAGACCGAGATAAAACATCCAAACATAGACCCCGTCTGCAATAGACTGAGCAGGGATAGTTTTAACTCCGACACCCCCGCTCAAAGGAAAATCTGCGTTTATTTTCGTCGCGCCGTATGTATTATTCACGAGATCCCATTCCACAACAAAGAGACGTGACCTGCTCAATCCCGTTGCTCCGTATGTTGGAGGAAACGCATTAAGCTGCAGACGATAACTCGGATTGATATTCGTAATGATATTCACCGGAGAGAGCTGAGTGTATTCCACCTGCCCTGCCGGAGTAGGGGTCAACCAGACCGTCCCTCTCATGTGTTTATTTCGAGGAAGAGTAGCGGGGTTTTCCATGATACTATTCGCACCGAAGTCATAATAGCCTGAACCGCCGCTAATTTGGACATTAATTACTTGTGTATCAGGATCAAAGCAGATCGGTCCGATAATTGATCCGGTGCCGTTTACAGAAGTTACCATGACACCAGTCACCTGGTTTGATACGGCAAGCAAAGCACTACTTACCCCTACAACAGGATTGCCGGTCGTGACATCCCTGATCATGAGCTCAAGGTTCACGCTGGTCAAACCACAGCTTGCGTCATCGCCAAGGATGTCAGAGATAGGCGAGTGCCAACCAAGCCGCCCCACTGGTCCCGCCGCCTGAGCGGTCGCCCCGGGAAGGAGTGCGGCAAGAGCGATAAGGGTGAACGTCAAATATGCAAATTTAATTTTCATCTTCGTTGTATCGTTTAATTTGCGCCCATAATAAGACCGGACCGCATCTCATCTAATACATTTCCTTCCAAATTAGCCCCTGCTACTACCGACACATCGATCGTCTGAGCAAGGAAATCGTATGATTCCGTATTGGGAAGTTTGAGTGCAATGATAGTAACCTTTGAAAATGGCTCTAACGCAGTAAGACTAAAGGCAGCACCATCTCGGGTAACTTTTGTATCAGTATTTATCCCAACTGAATAAAGGGAGTCCTTCGTGACTCCGAGCTGGATGAATGCATTCCCTTCGCCAAGCATTAAAACGGTTCCACTCAGTTCTTGCATCTGCGCCTGCTCGCTCTCTACGCTGTTTACAAGTACGGCCTTCCTATCATCGCGTCGAACCGTGTTCAATAAAAGAACAAAAAGCGCACTGACAAACAATAGGATGCACACGGCGAGGAGGAGTCCACTTTTTGTGCAAAACAGTGAACGCAGGTACTGAGAAACTGACGAACTTTTTTCTGATTCCATATGATCAAATGTATTATCCCGTCTTTCGATTAAATATCAGTATGTGAAGATATCCACGCTAAGTCCTTTAAATGAGGGGTCTTTTCAATGTACGCAAATTATTTATTAACGCACAGTAAAATTAGTAACGACAATAGTACTCTTCATATTTTACCACTGCAATCCGTGTTTATACTATGCCGCTATGCACACAATGAATAAATTCAGGATATTACGCGATCAAAAAAATATCACGCATCGTGCGTGATATTTCTTGGGCCAAAAAAGGTGGCTGCTGCTCCTTCGCGTTGCATACCGGCTGCACCCGATAAGAGATCTTGAAAAAATACCCATTGCTATTATTTGAAGAATTCATACATTCCATTATCCCTCCGCTTCCGTGAGTATAATGGTATAAATCAAAGAAATCCCTTACACTCTAAGTATGGAATATCTTCAGGGGGTCATCATCGGGTTTGGCTATGCCGGTGTCGGAGGTGCGATCTTTGCCGAATCGGGACTTTTCTTCGGTGCATTCCTTCCGGGCGATTCTCTGCTCTTCACGGTAGGCCTCCTTGCGTCACAGGAACATTTCAATATTGCAATCCTCTGGGCGATCGTCGTCACCATGGCCATCCTCGGAGATAACGTCGGATACATGTTCGGGAAAATGGTCGGAAAACGGATCTTTACCAAAGAAGACTCTTTCTTTTTTCGCAAGTCTCACGTCCTTAAGGCGCAGACCTTCTATGAAGCGCATGGCAAGAAAGCTATAGTCATGGCACGATTTGTACCGATCATCCGCACCTTTGCACCGATTGTCGCCGGCGTCGCCCACATGGAATACCACACGTTCTTTGCGTTCAATGTGATCGGTGGAGTATTGTGGGGCACACTCCTTCTTTTTTCCGGCTACTTCGTCGGTCAATACGTACCGAATGCCGGCCACTATCTTGAGTGGATTATCATTGCCATCATCCTCCTCTCGATCCTTCCCATCGCTATCGAGTATTATCGGGTGAGAAAAAAGTAAAAGGTATGATCAAGGCCTCATCCATTAATAAGTTGCCATAAAAAATGGATGATGCACAAAGGACCGTCACCACCAATAACTATGAAGTTATTGGTGGACGAGTCCTAATGCCCCGTCCATTAATAAGTGGATAGATATGGCCGTGGCACAAGGGGCCGTAATCACGAATAACTATCATGTTATTAGTGAACGGCCCCTAAGCTCACTCCTTCTGCCATTCACGCAAGGCGTTATTTTACCTTTTCGTAACACCGCTCAGGACCCACGGCTCCGAAACAGTCCGCGCTTAAGCCATCAAACGACAATGCCGCAAGTGCGACATCCTGGTCGGACTGAAGCGAAGGATGATCATCCCGCTCCAATTCCACCGCAAGAATATACCCCTGACATGGCTCGACGGTGGCACACTCCGTGACCGGCGTCCCCTCTTCGTTGGTACCGTAATAAAAATATCCCGTCGATGGTGCAACCGCGGATGGCAGTGAGGAGAGAGCCCCGCGTGTAACGAGCATTTGCAATGCGGCATCCGAGCCGATGAAACCACTCGGCGTCGTTGGAGGATAAGAGTTCGCTTCAACATAATAGAGCTCAAGTGCTTTTGAAATAGAATCCATCTCTGCGACCCTCTTTGCATCGCGCGCCTTTTGGCGAGCAGTCGAGAGACTCGCTAATATCACCGAGCTGAGTAACCCAACAATAGCGATCACAACAAGAAGTTCGATGAGGGTGAAGCCTCTTTTATGCGCAGGGTGATGCATCGACCCATTGTAACAAACAATGGGAGGCTCTCACAATTTTTTTGTCAGCGTTGACAACGGCAGTCCGGATGCAACTACGATATCCTTCGTCGACCTGTGCCGGATAACATACAGAAAAAAACCGCTCCTTTCGGAGCGGTTTTTTAGACTGGAGTCTTATGCGAGCTGCACGTTGACTGCATTCTTTCCTTTTGGAGAGTCCTCTACTTCGAAGGTGACTTCCTGTCCTTCGCGAAGCGCGTCGAACTCAACACCTACGAGACCATTGCGGTGAAAGAACAGATCCTTGTCCATTCCTTCTGCAGTGATAAAACCAAAACCATTCTCCTTCTTTGTCTTTACAATACCCTTCATACGTTTATATTTATTGACCAACTAATATACAAAATAGAGCTCTAGAAAATCGACTTATTCCAAACAAAAATTTTGTGTTTTCAGGATAGCAATTCCACGGCAAAAGTCAATAGGCATCCAACTTTCCCCAAAAAGCTATATAATAGTGGGATATGACGATCATGACCGCGGGGCGACTTCGTACCTCTGCACTGCTCTCTTTTGTCGGACTACTCGGCCTTTACTGGTATGGGACTCCCCTCCCGGAAAGAAGTGCTGTGGTGCCGGATGTCCTTCGCGGTGCACCGCTGCAGGTCGAAGCAACCTCTACAACGCCCTTTGATGTCACCATGGGAGATCTGCGTTACACCTTCACGCCGCATGCATCCTACACGCTTCCGGGCCTCGTTGTATCGCTTCACCACAGCGATAGTTGGATCGACATCAGCCACAAGGGTGACCCGGCACAAACAGTCGATATCTGCGTCGTATGGGGTCCAAATATCTCAACGAATGGTTACCGGATGGTGACCTATGATCACGGCGATTGGACATGCTACTACAGATGGACGACTGAATATGATCCCCCGTTCAGCGGGAATTTCCTGTCGAACAATCACTTGATACCCACGACACCAAAGCTCGCATCATTGATCAAGAGCATACATGTTGGTGATCAGATTCTGCTTTCTGGGACACTTGTCGACTATGCAATCGCAAGCAAGAATAGCTCAGGTGGCTCGCGAAATACCAGTCTTGTGCGCACCGATGGAGGAAATGGCGCCTGCGAGATACTCTACCTTACCGATGCAAGGATATTGCGACGACATATGCCGTGGAGAGACCCGCTATGGAACCTCTTGCTTATGATTATGATCGGTGGAAGTATCGGGAGCTTTTATCTCAGTATGCCGAAATTCCACAAGAGTCCGATACGCGACTTTCCGCATACTGAAAATCCCTTTGATGTAAAAAGTTTTATTGACAAGAACATCGACGCGAAGGAGTAAGGACTCCTGACGGGACCAGAGTATCGTCGGCCCCCTCTTGCTCGCTCTGTCCTCATCGAGTTGTCGCTCGATCTCTTCGATGCGCATAAGCGTACCGTCTACCACCGGAGCAGGAACTTCATGTCTTGCTCCGTCTCCCTCCGCATATTGCGAATCTATGGGCTCCCCACTACCGATCGAATATCGAGATCAGGTACTGATCAATGGTCCTCTGCTCGAGATCGTAGAAATATTTATTTTCAATATGCAACCGAAGTGCCAGGCTTTTCCCCACAAAACGAAAATGCCATGGCTCAAAGACGTAATACGTATTCTCCTTAGGGTATGACAACACAAAACCGTACTCATATGCATGCTCCATAAGCCACCGATACGCATCGTCCTTTTCAAATGCGGTGTACCTTGCTCCCAATTGTTTTGTCGTGAGATCAACGGCGGTACCGAGTTGGTGTTCTGAGTATCCCTGATCTGCGGAAAATCTGTTCGACGTTCCCGCCCCATAAAGCACGGAATAAACCGACTTGAGAGTACTCTGCTCACCGAATGAGCGATAGGCGGAAAGAACCCGCAGATCAATACCGTCGCCAACCGCATCATTCAGGAGCTCGAAAAGAAACGGGAGCATTTCCCCGTACACTTTCTTTTCTTTTTCAGGCTGAAAAACATACTGAGAAGGAACGACTTCGAGCGTCTTGGGGGTGAAATTCTCATTCAAAAAATACACGCGTGAATATTTTTTAAGCAACTCTGTATCGGTAGTACTAAGCTTCTCAAGCGTTCCCACCGTTCCTAGCGCCGACTCAACCTGCAGCTGCATCGCGCTAATAAGGACCTGCTCCTCTCGAAGAGTTTTTTCAAGATCATCCCGCTTGCTCGTTGTTGTCGCGAGTAAGCGCTGCAGTACGTCGATATTTTCAAGCAGAAATGCCGAGCGTGATGCGTATTCCTCTTTTGTATGCGCAAGTTCACTCTCAAGTTTTGCCTTCGTGTCGAGAAGCACCCAATATGCATACCCCGAAAAGCCCACAATGCAGGCGATAAAAAATGTCAGCAGGATGATAAATATGGTGTCCTTGCGTGTCGTATCAGGTTCCACAGGAGCATTATATCACGTGCGAAATGTAGCCCGAAAACAATGACGATCGCTCGCCTCTTGCGCAAGTTGCAATCTTTGATAGGATGCCCTAGGAATTTTGTTCAACAAACTTAAAGGAAATTTCAAATGGCTCACACGCTCGACGACAAGACGACACTCGCTGCAGTGCGCGTGTTGATCAAACGCGAGGCTCACTACTCCGCCGTACGCACACTTATTGCACACTCACGATCACAGCCGCATGTTGTCACATGCACTATTCGCATCCTGCTTTCTCAATGGAATGCAGTGCAGAGCGTGACGCTGGCGAAAAGCCTAGAGCCGATATTCTTTGCCATCGACCTGCTTGCAATCGCAAGACCCGGAAAAGCACTTATTGATTCAGTGATAAAAGAGGCCGCACGTGCAGGACTCTGTGGATATTTTCCTGATCTTCCGAAACGCGTACTTGGGCGAAACCCCGACGAGACAGAGATGACACTGCTGATCAGTAATTACGTCAAGAACAAGGCAGTGCAATCGAGTACCGCCGAGGCGAAACTGGTCCGCATGGCTGAGAGCTATTGTTCAAAGCATGTAGCAGAAGAACAGATTGCGCGTATCCGTGCATTCAAAAAAGAATGGGACGAAGATATTAGCCTGTAAACTAAGCCGCAGCAAACGCTGCGGCTTTTTTATATGAAAATGTCAGCGGGCATGAAAACAGCGGCACCTCGCTTCGGAGATACCGCTGTTCTTTTATGCTCGTACGAATTTCCTATTGCACGAACGTTCCTATCTTGAGCGAAACAAGAGCGTTTGCCGGATTTGCTTGTCCGCCATGCTGGGCACTAAACGATGACGTGCCATCCTTCCCGCAGATCGCGAGAATGATACTCCCGCCGGGATGAGCGGCAACATATGACGTGAGGTCATACACAGTACCTGATACCACTGAGTAACAACTTGCTGCTGTGTTGTGTGTTGCGACCTGCGCAAGTGTGAATGTTGGCGTAGACGGTACCTGAGGCAGTGTGCCTGTTGCAACAAATGACCCCTCTACTGTTGTGATCTTAGCGTTATTCGCATCCGTGCTTTCCGCAACGAAATAGTAGGTCGTGTTCGCGAAGAGTCCGCTCAACAATGCACGGTGAGATGTAATGCGTGTGCCATCCGACCAAACAAGCGCACTCGTAGTCGATACAGGAGACGTCGTTGCATAGAATACCTTCGCATCCGCAGGACGGTTCGTTGTCCATGCAAGCATCTCAGATGTCGAACTGACCGAAGAAACGGTCACCGTCGACATCGTGAGTGATGTTGTGGAATTTCCTACCTCACGACAAGGAAGCGAGAGGCGATAGTCATTCTTACTGCCACGCTCGTAACGTTTTTCGTTATCCCGATCATCACTATCGTCATCTTCTTCATCGTCGTCATCACGATCTTCCAGTGTTGAAGAGGTCGATCCTGATACGACTGCACTGACACATGGAAGCGCATTCCCCTTGTTGCTCTCTCGTTCGTTCTTCTCCCTTTCTTTCTTTGCTATTTCGAATATCTTTTCAAACGCTTCGGCGGTCTTTCTATCGAATTTTCCGTCAATACGAAGTCCGTGTTTTTTTTGAAATCGCTTGACCGCCTCTCTCGTGAGCTTACCGTAATAACCGGTCACCTTTCCCTCAGGATAGATACTTGCATCACCCGCAAGCGCGGTCTGAAGGAGTTTTACCTGTTCTCCGGTCATTCCCTCGCTCATTTCACCCAAGAGCCCGAGTGTAGTATTGATACTCGCCTGCGTTATAGCGACAGACTTCTGCGCCTCAAGCAATGCGGCAACCTGCGCGGTAAGTGACGCGATCTGCTGCTGCAGCTGTGCGATCAACTGGTCTGTCGTTGTACTTGCGAACGCGGTCGTACTCCCCGCAAAAAGGACCGCGCTCATGATAAATATTGCTACCGTTTTTTTCATATATTCTTTATTGTTTGATAATCGCTACAACACATCATCCTTTCCACACTCACGTCCCTGCGAAAATGGAATGAAGATGAATAATGCTACACCGATACAATGCGGCAAAACGACTGTAACGTTACAATTATGACACACATTGAGCATGCCGCCAGATAAGCCGTGCGCTCATCAATGGTTCGGCTCGGTTGCTTCTTTGGGCTGAACCGGGCAAAAGATCACCGCGGCAAGCGTTTGCGCAAAAAGATGCGCCTATGCTTGCTCGGACCGCATCTTGCATTTGTTCAATTCTTCCTTAAGCTCTACCATTTTCAACTCGCGTCCGATAAGGAATTTATTCATCTTTTCCAGTTCATCGGCCTTTTCGAGAAGCTCCTGCTGCGTTCGCTACCGTTCCGATGCTAAGGGAATTTCGGTCATGCGGGGCAAATCGGATGATGATGGCGTCGATAAGAACATCTGATAGGTACTACCCTCTTCAGTTTCAATACGGACGTCCAAGATATCGGTGACCTCATGAAGCCGTTTCATAAATTCGCCGGTCGGACTATTCAATATACTCTCCGCGGTCGCATACTTACTTAAAAACTGCGTCACTACCTCCCCAATAACATCCATTTGTTCAATGAAATTATTCAATTGCTCAATGTCTTCCCCTTCCGACCTTTTTTTGGCTAAATATTTGACGTAGAACGTCTCATTTTCGAGTTTCAGATGCTGAAATAGATCGCTCTTGAATTTCGAGAGTTCGTCATAGACGAGATCGACATTCGATCGATCGAGCGATGTCGCATGCGCCAATATCGCCGCAACATCCTCCCGAAGCTCCTGATGCTGAGCGATAAGCGCACTGACAAGTTTTTGTTCGCTTGAGGTATCCATGAGTATAGTATACCCATAGGTCACACTTTCTTCCAGCGTGTTTTCGTACGATCCTTGCCACGTATCGGTGAAGCGCCAAAAACGCAGAGAAGGATAGAACAAACCGCCCGTATGGGCGGCCTTTCTGTACGCTATTCCGACGTAACCGTCTAAACGCTCGGTACTTTCAGAATACGTTTTATTCGCAGACTATTTCCCACGACGCTCACACTTGAGAGCGCCATGGCTCCTCCGGCAATCATCGGATCGAGCATGCCAAAGGCCGCAAGCGGAAGCGCAGCGATATTATAGAAGAATGCCCAAAAGAGATTCTGCTTAATCGTGCGGAATGTGAGCGCCGAAAGCATCAAGGCTTCAACGACCTTCATGGGGCTCCCCTTCACAAGAACGATATTGCCCGCTTCGATTGCGATGTCGGTACCGGTACCGATCGCGATACCCAAGTCCGCCTGTACCAACGCAGGAGCATCATTGATGCCATCACCGACAAATGCCACATGCACGCCACCCCCCTGAAGTGCTCTGACCTGCTCGGCCTTCTCGCCGGGAAGCACTTCGGCGAAGATCTCATCGATACCGGCAGCTCGCGCTATCGCTTCGGCGGTCCTCACATTATCGCCGGTGATCATCACCGCTCTCATGCCCGCCGCCTTCAATTTGCTGATTGCCTCAAACGCATCGGGTTTCAGTGTATCGGCAATCGCAAGCATACCGACCGCCTGTGCATTCCGAGCAAGGACGATGACCGTCTTCGCTTCCGCCTCCAATGCTTCGATCCTTGACTCCGCCGCAGTGAGCACGATGCCGCTCTCTTTCATAAAGCGCGCACTACCGATCAGCACGCTCGCACCATCGATGTCCCCCTTTACTCCTTTTCCCGCGACACTCTCAAATTGCGCCACCTCCGAAAGTAGGAGCTGCTTTTCTTTCGCAATATTCACTACCGATTGTGCCAGAGGATGTTCAGAAAATGCCTCGAGGCTTGCTCCCAACCTCAACACATCATCGGCGGTAAATTCTTCGTTAAGAGCAAGCATGTCGGTCACCACGGGTTTTCCGAGCGTGAGCGTCCCTGTTTTGTCGAATACGACCACGTTGATATTACTCCCCTTCTGCAGCGCCTCACCGTTCTTGATGAGAATGCCGCGCTTCGCACCCAGTCCCGTTCCAACCATGATGGCCGTCGGCGTCGCAAGACCCAATGCGCATGGGCAGGCAATCACCAAGACCGCAATAGCGCGGACGATCGAGAGCGCAATATCTCCGGAGGTGAGATACCAAACCGCTGCCGTGACAACGGCGATACCGAGCACGATGGGTACGAATATTCCCGAGATCTTGTCGGCAAGCTTTTGGATAGGAGCCTTATTCATTTGCGCCTCGCTCACCATATTGACGATTTGCGCAAGCACCGTATCGGACCCGACCTTCGCTGCTTGTATGTAGAGGACGCCGGCGGAATTCATCGTTGCACCATATACACCGTCACCGACGTTCTTCGTCACGGGCATACTCTCTCCCGTCAGCATCGACTCGTCAACGCTCGATGTGCCTTTCCATACCTTTCCGTCGACGGGAACCTTCTCACCGGGCTTCACGAGGAGGATGTTGCCCACGACGACCGACTCGACGGGGACATCGTGGACATCATCACCGGAAACAAGATGTGCCGTCTTTGCGCCAAGCAGGACCAATTTTTCGATCGCCTCGCTCGCCTGTCCGCGGCTCAGCGTTTCAAAATATCTCCCAAGAAGAATGAGTGCGGCAATGACCGCGCCGGTCTCAAAGAAGAAGTGTCCGCCGGTCGCCATCGCGACATAGCTATAGATGAGCGCAGAAAGCACCCCCATCGAAACGAGCGTATTCATGTCCGCGGAACGTTGAAGCAGTTGTTTCCACATCCCAATATGGAACTCCCGTCCAAGCACCAGAATGACGAAGTTTGCGAGGATCGCCTCGATCCACGTACTCAAGTTGTTTCCCAAGAACGTAAGGGGAAGCTCTATGGCGAACATGCCGAGGAAAAGTACGGGTAATGCGAAACCGATAGCGATTGTTGCACGTCGCTTCGACATGCCCAATTCCTTTCGTGCGGCATCCTTTTGCGCTTCGACGGTTGCTCCGCTTAGCACCTGATACCCATTCTTAATAATGACCCCTTCTATCTGTTTCTCGTCGGTCACCGTTTCGTCGTAAAGCACACGCGCGCTATTTGTCGCGAGATTTACCGAAGCGCTGCTCACCCCTTTCAATTTTTGGAGCGACCGTTCATTGCGCACGACGCATGACGCGCAATGCATTCCCGCGATATTGATCGTTGTTGTTTTCATGATAGGTTAGTTGAATTGTATCTGGAGCGAATACATCCCCATACTGCAGAGTGCCGTGATCGAACTTCCTACCGGCAGGAGAGGAAGATCAAAAACGGTGACCCCCGTTGCGGGAAGCATTTTTCGCACTCCTAGGCTTGGGATCGTGAACGCAGCGGAGCAATCATAGGTCCCCTTTGTTTCAACCTCAAGCTTTGTCGGGGTCCCCGCTTTTGCGATCACCTCATTCGGCGTATATCCTCCGCGTGCGATGACGTGAATAACCTGTACTCCGTTTTCCACGCGCACCGTCTCGACGCTCGGACGGGAAGGATCGGCGGGAATGCGTGCTCCGCCGTCAGTGCTCACAATAAGCCAAATGAGTCCGAATATTCCGATGGTACAAAGCGCAATGTATATCTTTTGTTGCATATCAGATATTGAACAACGGGCGAATATATCCGAGGCTTGCAAGTGATGCGGAGAGTGCAAAGCAACCGAAGCCGATCACGACGACCCCTGCCGTCTTGAAGAAAAGCGGAGCAAAACGGGATTGCGCGAAACTGAACGATCCGAACGAAAGAAGTGCAAGCATCGGCAGCGTACCGAGCGCGAACATTCCCATGATCGAAAGCCCGTCCATAAAAGAACCGCTCGAGAGTGCTGCGATTTGCATTGCTTGAGTAAAGCCGCATGGCAAAAAGAACGTCCCCATACCCACGAGGAAGGGAGCAAGAAACCCTCCTTCGATCGCGGAGAGACGATCAAATATTCCCTTCGGCAACACAAGCTGGAATCGCCGAGCGAAATGAAAGATATCAAGCAAATTGAATCCGAGCATGATCATGACGAGCGCAGCAACAATGCCGAGCACTGTCGCCACCCCACCGCTCAATGAAAGTCCCGCGCCGATGACGCCAAGCACGCCCCCAAGCACTGCGAATCCTGACATACGCCCGACGTGAAAAAAGAGGAACGGACGCACGGACGATACATCTTTTGCGATACGTGCGGAAAGGGAGAGCACCAATCCCCCGACAACCGCGAGGCATGTCGAGAGCGAGGCAACAACGCCGATCATGAATGCCGTGGAGGGGGTCAGTCCCCCCTCAAAACCAAGGTTCAATAACCCCGAACGCTGCAATAAGACAAAGAGCGCAAGCACGACCGCTCCGATCAGAACGGCAAGCAGCGTCGTTCCATGTCCCGTTGCGGACACTTCTCTTTCGGTCGTGAGACGATAGTTGTGGGGAGTAAGCAACGCGGAAAACCGGGATGCGATCTGCTCCGCATCATCAGAGATGTCTCCTTCGATCGTGACGACTTGTTTTGCGAGGTCGACGTTCACGCGAGCAACGTCGGGTTGCTCGCCGAGAATATCCTCGATAAGTATCTTGCAGGAGGGGCAGTGAGTGCCGCTCACGTGGAGAATATGAATTGTCATAGTATATTATTGTTTGTTTATAGTACGCACTGATGTGTCAGGGTCAAAGATCCCGAAGCACAAAAACACGCGCCTTATGCAAACAGCCGTGAATGAAGTATGCCTCGTGAGAACGCGGAAAAAAGTGTCGCAAAAAACCTCACGCGTGCATTACGCGCACGCAGATGTTCAAGAGAGAGAGGAGGACGATCTATCCGCTCCGCAAAATATTGCACGAAGAAAAGGAGAACGAGCGCAATAACAGCAAGCGAAACATCAGTGGGTCGCGCCGTTGAGAGCTGCTGCCAATCGGCAATATGGGCCACGAGCGACATCGGACAGCTTGCTCCATTGTCATCCATGAATGGACACGGGGTCATCGTCCCATTCGTCTGCATCGTCATCCCCATTGAGATACTCCATCCTCCAACGAGAAAAAAGACGCTCAACATGATGAGCGCAACCGCCTTCTTGGCCGTATGGGGGGCAAACATATAGATAGGATAATATATTAACGATGGATTGCAAGAGGTCGACCGTCGCAATCCGCGCAAAAAAATCGCCGCACAGTGAATTGTGCGGCGTGGGAACCCAAACGTTCATGTCTACGCAGTGAGCGAATACATGATGTTGATGAGCTCTTGAAGGCGAGACTTTTCCCAGCTTGGCGGATAATAATCCGCGATACGTTGGAACCCGGGGAGGCACCACCGTGCGACATCCTTGTGCCCCATCGAGTATTGCCAGGGTGAACAGCTGTAGAAATTCCGATTGAACAGATCTTCAAGCACTTCCGAAAGCGGGCTTGGAGCCATGGCATACGCGATGCGAATGAACTCGTTCCACGGCTGATGGAACTCGTTCGTCGGGTGGTCCCACAGATGGAATGCCGGCTCGCCAACTCCTGATGACCAAGAACTATGCGGGATGCACGACCGTTTCTTTTCGAACCCCTCGTAGATCGCATTGAGCGGAACGAGGTCCGCCTCACTACTTTCGCTAATCTCATCACAGAACGGGCGAAGGAAGTGCTCGAGGAGACCGGGGCGGTGATGGTCAAAAGTTTCACCATCAAGGTAGAGGTAGAGATAGCTTGCACCGTCGTGATGCAATTTTTCTCGCCACTCTTTTTGTCCAATGATCAGTTCGCGCGCATACCGACGGCCATTGAACACATCCTTGAAGGCGAGTTCCACCGATCGCTCTCTTGAACGCAGGAGGACACCAACACCATATGCTTCGGGAATCCACGTCGAGGGCGCCCGCAAATGATCTTCCATGTTGCTCCGCTGGTGGACAAAAATCTTGTCGTCTGCGACGCACCATTTATACCCCAGGTCGCTAAATAGTTTCGCCAGCGACTGCTTGAATGCCATTTCCGGAGGAAAGATTCCGGGAAGCGGATCATTATCAATGATGTGCTTCCGATAAAAATCCTCATTCATTCGGATCTGCTTCACCAAAAGTTCGCGTGGGGTGATCGGTGCAAGAGGATGGAAAGCGATGGTGTTCACCATCTCCAGCTGACCCTTCTTATACAGCGCTTTCAGCCGTTCGAGATATTCCTGAGGCAAGTGCTCACCAAGCGACAATGAGAGGTTCATCGACAGCTTGATGCACGGATAGCGCTCCATGTATGCAACCATCGGCTCGTAACAAACGCGATAGATCTCATCGCGCACATGTTTGAGCTGGGTCGGCGGTTGATATAGATGCACGCCGAGACTGAATAGTGACCGTGACATGATATTCTCCTTCAATAAAATGAACGTAACAAAATTATTCCTGAATTAATCCTGTAACAACCCTGCACGAATGTCAACAAATTTCACGGTTGAATAGCAATAGCACAAACAGACGAACCGTTTTCAACGGAATCGTATGGAAAAAAATAACTACCGACCTCATTGTGTCACAAAAAAGCCGCATGAGGCTTCTCTTGCTGCTTTGCCTTCTCGAACTATTCCCTATTACGAATGAGGGCGGAACTGTTTAAAGCAACTGCTGAAAATCCTTACCGTACGTCTCCGGATATGTCATTTTGTCGAGATTGAGCCATGTGAGCCATCGCGGTTTCACCTTGATCGTAACGAATCCGGTTTTATTCACCTGCGAAAGCGGAAGCTGATCCGCTTCATAGAGCTGTATCCGTTCGATGATCTTTGCAAAAAGGTTGAAATCCACATCTTCGATGATCTCGACTTCGCCCGCCCCCTGGACCGTGCTCACCATCTTACCAAACCCAATGACAATACTCGCCCGCTTGTTGACCATGAGATTTTTTATCTTTTGCGAGTCTTTCGAAGAAATAAAATAAAAATTGAAGTCGTCATCGACATCATAATAGAGCACCGCCGACTGAGACTCTCCGCTAAGTGAGCTCGTCGCGAGGACAGCAGTGATATGCTGGCGCAAAAATGCAAGCGCATGTTTTTGCAATTCTTCTTTGGGCATAATGAGTTATGATTACCAAACTCTTTTAAGCGAGAGCACGCCCGGAGAAGATGGTGCTCGTACTTAAAGTATAGCACAGAACCGTAGCGAATGCCACTCCTATAACGCGCATTATTTCTCAACATATACCTCGAGGGCGCCATCGCCGCCGTCCTGAATTTTTGACTGACTGAAGCGAATGTTTCTCGAGGTCAGATAATTCTTCACGAAGTCGCGCAAAACGGGACCCCCCTTGCTGTGGATGCCTTTGCCGACGATAATCCGCACGTGCAAAGGACCGTCCTTTGCAAAAAGGTCGCGCAGGATGCACTCGGTCTCCGTGATGATGCGGCCATGAAGATCGATGATCTCATCCGGTTGCTGAGGATATTTATTCATAGGATGCTAAAGATAGTATGACACATCTATCCTCGTTCAATTGAATTTACTTAAATTCTATCTTGAAACGCAACATGCTCCGAATACCTTGCAAGGAGTTTCCCAGTGAAGTGACTTTCGTGGACGATGATTAATCATGCGCA
>MHLM01000011.1 GCA_001821395.1 Candidatus Lloydbacteria bacterium RIFCSPHIGHO2_02_FULL_50_18
GTGAAAATACAATGGGGGTGAAGATGCCCTCTACCTGCAGCTAGACGAAAAGACCCCAGGAGCTTTACTGTAGCTTGATATTGCGTGTACGTGCTCATTGCGTAGCATAGATGGGAGAGGTTGAGACATAAATTTCGGTTTGTGTGGACTCGTCAGTGAAATACCATTCTTTGTGTATGTACATGCTAACCTGACCGGCAAAAACGGGCGGAGACAGTATCTGGCAGGCAGTTTAAGTGGGGCGCTTTCCTCCTAAAAAGTAACGGAGGAGTTTATTAAGGTTGGCTAGGCGCGAATGGACACCGTGCCGATAGTGCAATGGCAAAAGCCAGCTTAACTGCAAGACGTGAATGTCACGCAGACGCGAAAGCGGAACATAGTGAACCGACAGTTTGCATTAGACGCAGCTGGAGATTATCTGATAAAAGTTACCCTGGGGATAACAGGCTAGTTCTGCCCAAGAGTTCATATCGACGGCAGAGTTCGGCACCTTAACATATCGGGGTGCCATACAAGTAATTGTATTAGCGATTGGTATTATTCGGGCGCAAATGAATCATTGGCGCTCGGTGAATAACAATAAAAAATTAGTGGCTTATAACGGTGAACTCCTTAATAATGAACACATTAAGGACAATGCCGTGGGAAGTTTCTTCACAAGAACGTGATCATACATTCTTTCGAGAATGTAACGGCACCGACTATTTATTTAGTGGTGATTGTGTTGATAACCCTGTAGAGACTTGGAACGTGAAGTTCCGGAGTTGTGATCATGAGAAGATCGCAGCTAATACGCCAACGCCTTTCTTGATCGAAAGGATGAAGACATAGTCCGAACCTTCTGGTAACAGAAGACAAATACGACATTGCGATGTCGGCTCATCTTATCCTGGGGCTGGAGAAGGTCCCAAGGGTTTGGCTGTTCGCCAATTAAAAAGATACGTGAGCTGGGTTCAGACCGTCGTGAGACAGGTCGGTCTCCTATCTGCTGCAGGCGCGGATTCTTGAAGAGATTTGCTTCTAGTACGAGAGGACCGAAGTGAACTGACCTCTGGTCTACCTGCTGTCACGCCAGTGGCACCCGCAGGGTAGCTAAGTCGGGAAGGGATAAGCGCTGAAAGCATCTAAGCGCGAAACCCACTCTAAGATAAGGAATCGTTGAGACTCGTGAGAGATGATCACGTGATAGGCTTTAGGTGTACGCACAGCAATGTGTTCAGCCAAGAAGTACTAATTTGTCGAATTTATTGGGAACCCAGAAAATCAAAATTTTTGAGCATGTTGCTTGAAAGTAGAGATTTTCCAAGCCACACAAACTTTTCGGGAAGTATGTGGCGGGTTCGAAAAAAATCAACACGCAACAAATGTATTTTGTTTGGTCGCGTTGTTCGATGATCACACCTTTTGATAGTTTTCTTTCAAATTTCGCGTACTTCAAATTTTTCTTCATCGAAAGGTTTGGAGGACATACGATGAGTATGCCCTCGCAAACACTTCCGACTTGAAAAATTCGAATTACATCGAAATTAAAAAGAAAACAGTGCAATCCTGAAAAACATTTGTGAACTTCATTGAGGAAATTTCCTCAGTTTGAGTTTTCATCGTCGAGCTGTGGCCGAGCGGCAAGCACCGTACCCTCGAGGTCCGGCTACGCTGGTTCGACTCCAGTCAGCTCGACGATGAGAATTGTTTTCAAAGGCAAACCACGGTTTGCCTCTTCAATGAAGTTCATAAATAAAAAAACATAATGTATTTAGTTATAGTGGTGGCTTGGCGTCGTGGATCCACCCGGTCCCATTCCGAACCCGGAAGTTAAACGCGATTGCGCCGATGATACTCGACACAAATTGGGGAAAGTAGGTAGCTGCCACGATAACTGTATGGATTATGTAAAGAACAAATGAACCACCAATAATATCGGTGGTTTTTTGTTGCAGGCATGTTTCATGGCTCCTCATTTTCACTGGTAGCGAATGGTGTGTTCCGCGCCATCTTCCCGGAAAGCATTTGGATGGAGAGGGGGGATTGTGCGAAGAGCGTAAACCGGCAAATTATGTAAAAGTCATCGATAGGCAATATTTACATAATTGATTGGCTTGTTTTTGTCTCTGCATGGTGGGGGGTTTAAGTTTGTAGCGAACTATATCCCGAATTTCATGCCGCGGTGAGGAGAAAATGATGCGTAGCGATAGCATGCGCCGAGGTCACGGGTCTCCAGTGCATCGGTCGCGAGATCCACAAGTTCTTTTGTCTTCACCACTTCTTTTTGGGAAAGCAAAATATGTTTTTCTATGACGAGGAGCACTTCGTGTGCGAGCATTGCCGCGTCACCTCGGTCGGCATTCTTTCCGCTTCGGGCTGCATCATAGAGCGAGGCAAAGAGTTTGTGGGACAAGTAGCGTGTGCGTTTGCCGTTGCGTTTTTCGACGATGAGGAAATCTAAACCGATCGATTCATAGGTAGAAAATATCTTTTTGCATTTTACGCATTGTCGTCGCCGCCAAATGGCCGCACCACCTTTCGTTTCGCGCGAGTTTTTCACCTGCATATTTTCTGTTCCACAATGGGGGCAGTGCATATTTACATATTGTCATAAGTCTATGTGGATAGTCAAATATTATACCAATATATAGTCATATCTAGTGAACGTTGATATCGCTATGCTTTGGAAAGATGTTCATTACATAAAGGAGATTCTTGTGAGCGATGAAAATACTTTCCAAAGCGTGACGAAACGCTTGTTCCAGCAGCATCTTTTGCGAGAAGATGAGACGAATGCTTATTGCCGACAGGAGGATATTGCGAAGCATTTTCGCAAGATCGTTGAGGAGTGTGTGAAGAAGCAGGGTGAATTGTTTGTCTCAGAGGTCGAGATCATCACGGAGCCACTGTCTCCGCTCGCAGAGAAGACCATTGCGCAAATTGCCAAGCGACATGGCTATCATGCCGAGTGCACGAATCGAAATCATCAACTTGAATATTTGGGTTCAGATGGTGGCGGACACTATTCGACAGACTATTACCACTACTTGCATTATGGTCGTATTCTTGTAACTTTAGCCTAGATAGAGAAGGAGTTCCTTATGCACATACCAAAGATCGTGATCACAGGAGGACCGTGTGGTGGCAAAACGACCGCCATGACATTCTTGATCCAAAAGTTGAGTTCTATCGGGTACTACCCGATCGTTGTTCCGGAAGCGCCGACGATCCTGATGCAGTCCGGCATCACGCCGGTCGGCGGAGTGTTTCCGCTTCGCGTGTTTCAGGAGCACGTCATCGATCTCATCGTCCATCTTGAGAATACATTTCATCGCGCGGCAGTCAGTCTTCCGCACCCAAAGCCCATTCTCATTTGTGATCGTGGCATCATGGACGCACTGGCATATATGCCGGAAGATATGTTCTGGGATGTGGTACGCTCACGCGGACTTGATCGTTCAAGTATGCGCGATGCGCGCTATCTTGGTATCTTTCATCTTCGATCAGCCGCACTCGGCGCTGAGGCATTTTATACCACCGCCAACAATAGTGTACGACTGGAATCAGTCGACGAGGCGCGTATCGTAGATGAGCGAACACTTCAGGCGTGGGTGGGTCATCCACATGTGGCGATCATCGACAATGAGGGCAAAAACTTCGATGACAAGCTTGGCTTGCTCTGGAAAAAGATATGCCGCGTGCTCGGTTTTCCGATCCCATTGGAAATAGAGCGGAAGTTCTTAGTGGAACCTGTCGATCTTATGCTACTCGGTATTCCGCATCAGGCGGTTGATATCGAACAGCGGTATCTCGTGTCTCCCGCAGCCGATACGGTATTGCGCATCAGAAAACGCGGGCAGTACGGTGCGTATACATATTTTGAAACGCGGAAGCAGGAAGTGCGACCGAGCGTGCGCGTAGAGACCGAACGTTTCATTACGCCGATCGAATACCTTCAGTTTGCTCAGGGTCAAAAATCTGGGACGGTCATACTGAATAAGAAACGTCATTGCTTTGTGTTCAAGAATCAGTACTTTGAATTCGATGTGTTCGCCGCTCCAAATCATGGGCTGCATCTCCTCGAGATTGAGTTGACTGAAGAGCAGGATGTGATCAGCCTACCTCCGTGGATAAAAGTGATCCGCGATGTAACCGACGAGCGAGAGTATTCGAATTACGCGTTGGCCACGATCAAATAGCTAACAACCGGTATCCCTCAAAGAAGGATACCGGTTTTTCATTTTTTCGTTATATACTGCAGAAAGAAAAAAAGAGAGAGTTATTAAAGCCTCGTTTAGGCAGGTGTGACGGAAAGGTAACGTCCTTGTGGGCCCAGGAGAGGATATCGTCGTGTTTGTTCGGCGCCGGACAGATAGGTCGGTGTTTTCGATCGGGATGCAACCCAAGTGTTTCCTGGTTCGATCCCAGGCACCTGTTCAAACGAGGTTTTTTGCACAAAAACCTCGCAGGTGCCTAAGATCGAACGAGAGTGGGGTCGGGAGAACATCCTGTTCTTTTGTAATGGCGGCCTTATGGCTGTTTTTCGGCATTTTTGATATTATGGATCCATATGTGGGCAACTCGTCGTCGTACTATAATTTTGCTGATTATCTTGGGAGCAATTGCGCTTTTTATCGTTTTACCGTATTGGCTCATTCATCGTGTTCCTCCGACCTGTTCAGACGGGAAAATGAACCAGGATGAAAGAGGTATCGACTGTGGCGGCGGGTGCGCAATGGTTTGTCGCAATGACGCAAAAGAGTTATCGATCCTTTGGACGAAGGTCTTTCCAGTGCGCACCGGGGTCTATGACGTTGTTGCATACGTTGAAAATGCC
Organism: Candidatus Lloydbacteria bacterium RIFCSPHIGHO2_02_FULL_50_18; assembly: GCA_001821395.1. Taxonomy (GTDB): domain Bacteria; phylum Patescibacteriota; class Minisyncoccia; order Phycocordibacterales; family UBA6899; genus MHLP01. The sequence goes on from MHLM01000011.1 coordinate 4,820, forward strand.
AACTTTAACATCGGTGCTCCGTCAGTTCCTTACGTCGTAAAGCTTTTTGATGGTTCCGGCGCATTGATCGCAGAGGAAGCAGGACAGACCTATGCTCGGCCTGAAGAGCGTTTTGTGATCTTTCAAGGAAATGTATTAACGGGGGATAAGATCGCGGTAAGCGGAGGGATCGAGATCCCCAATACGTTTCCCTGGTACAATGAATCCAAAGTAGAACAACCCATGGCGATCGAAGACAAGGTGCTTGTCGGTGCAGACCGTAAGCCGAAACTCACCGCCGTGCTCAAGAATAAAAGCCCGACACCATACCGGAATATCGACGTGACGGCGATCATCTATGACTCCAAGGGTGATCCGATCGGTGTGTCGTCAACACGCGTTGAAAAGCTTGAAGCCAGTGGTTCTGAGAATCTATTTTTTACATGGCCGTCACCCTTTAACTATGTCTCGGAGGTATCACGGTGTGACGTGCCGGTGGACGTGATGCTTTCCGTCGATCGCTCGGGGTCGATGGTTGATGTCGGGAAACTCAGCGCCGCAAGGATCGCCGCGTCACAATTTGTCGATCGATTAAGTGCAAAAGATCAGGTAGGGTATGTTTCTTTTGCTACTGACGCATCGACGCCGATCGACCAGCCGCTCACCAGTGAGCTTGAACGAGTAAAGCGAGCGATCGAAAAAACGGTGATCCTGCAGAATGGCGGAATACAATACACAAACATCGCAGATGGCATACAAAGTTCCGTCAACGAACTTGCGACACTTCGTCATATTCCAGACTCTCGTCCGGTCGTCGTCATGCTGACTGACGGCATTCCTACGCGGCCGCAAGATCCTAGCAATAAGGCGAATAGCAAATACCCCGAGGAATATGCAAAAAAAGTTGCTGAGGCCGCTAAGGCGCAGGGTATCACGCTGTATGCGATCGGACTGGGCGCAGACGTTGACACGGCATTCCTTACGGGGTTGGCAACGAGCCCCGAATATTACTATACATCTGCGTCTGGTGCGGAATTAGGAGATGTGTATCAGCGCATCGCGACATCCCTCTGCAAGAGTGCCCCCTCGGTCATTGAGGTTCTTCCCCGTATCAAGGTGTCGCAATGATATCATTCATGGAATCTTTCTTGATCAAGAACCGCTATGTTCGATAGGCTTCGCCACATTGACTGGGTGTTGCTCGTTGCGACCTTCCCGATCGTATTCGCCGGACTTATTTCCATGTATGCGTTTGTCGGTGTGAACAGCTATTTTGAACGTCAATTGCTCTGGTTTCCTGTTGCGGTCCTGCTTTGTATCCTGATCTCTTTTATTGATACGCGCATATTACGCAAATCGAACACCATCTTAGCGATATTCCTCTTCTTTTGTTCGGCGCTTCTTTTCCTTTTTCTCGTCGGTAGCGTTTTTAAAGGGGCACGCGGATGGTTCGATGTCGGTCTTTTTGCGATCCAGCCGGCTGATCCGATGAAGCTCGTGCTCATCCTTACCCTTGCAAAATATTTTTCTCGCCGTCACGTCGAGATCGCGCACGTGAAGCATATTTTGGTCTCCGGCTTTTACGCGCTGATTCCCTGTGTGCTCGTGCTCCTGCAGCCGGATTTTGGGTCAGCGATCATCCTTTTTGCCGTATGGCTTGGAATGACCATGGTATCAGGTATTTCCAAGAAGCATCTGTTTATCGTATTTGGCATTGGTGCAGTTGTTTTTTTCTTGTTGTGGACATTTGCGCTGCATCCTTATCAAAAACAGCGCATCAAGACGTTCTTGAATCCGCTTACGGATATCCGAGGTACCGGGTATAACGCATACCAGTCGACGGTAGCGGTTGGGTCCGGAGAGCTGCTGGGAAAGGGTATCGGCTATGGTACGCAGTCACGACTCAAGTTCCTTCCGGAATATCAAACCGACTTCATTTTTGCCTCATTCGCCGAGGAGTGGGGTTTTGCGGGTGTGACGCTCCTACTCTTGTGTTACGGAGTCGTCATCTGGAGGATACTTTTGATCGCAATGACGGGGGCAACGAATTTTGAAACGCTGTTTGCCATGGGGCTCGCGATATTCTTTATGGCGCAATTCATCATTCATATCGGAATGAATATGGGACTGCTTCCGGTCACGGGGCAAACGCTCCCGTTCATGAGTTACGGGGGGTCACATTTAGTGACGGAATATGCGGGACTCGGGATTCTCATGGGGATGAGGAGATTCGCTCGGGTGTCTCACCCCGAAAGCATGAAGAATGAATTCTTAGGGATTTGAGTTTCAAATTAACCCAACTGCTTTGTTGACTTCGGGATACGAGTTCGGCGAACGTACGAGGAGTACGTCCGCTCGAACATCGCACCCTCGTCGCCTCGCATTTGGGCTAATTATGAAAACTCAAATTTTCGCGCCTCACTTCGTTGTGGGGCCCCTGCGCCTCGCGATGCATCGAAACTGAAAGCCAGATCAGCGCAGCGCATCAAATAGCAATACTTCGCTCACGGGGGTGGTGTTTGCGTTTGGCGTGCCAACCAGGATAAGACAGTCTTCCTTCTGCGGTATAATAACGGGTATATGAAACAGACCTTTCTGTCATCGTTATGGCTCCCTTTTCTGTCAGGAATACTGCTTCTGCTGCTAACTCCGTACGGGGGCGCATGGCCCCTTGCGGCCGTAGCACTTGTCCCGTTCTTTGTGCATTTTTTTACATTGCACACCAAGCGTCAGATCGTCGTTTCCACGGTCCTGATGGCGGCACCATATTGTTATGCTGAGGGCGAGTCACTCTACCATCTTGCGGGAACATGGTGGGTGAGCGCTAGCGCAGCGGGAACAATGATGATCTCGATCACCTACGCAATCGGCATCAGTATGCTCATCCTCATTGGTGCATTGTCGTACGCTGTCCCGATGCTTTTTTCTGCGAAAATAAAAGGACCGTCGCTCCTCACTCCTTTTGTCGTAGCAGTAAGTATCGCGCTTACCGAATTCATCAGGTCCGCTGTCTTTTTTGCAGGACATAGCTGGGGGACAATGGGATACTTACTCGTGAATACGATGTATGTAAAGCAGCTCGCCTCGATCGTTGGTGTATACGGCCTTACCTTCATCTTTGTTTTTTGGAATGCATGGATCGCGCTCATGATCATGCGTTGTACAAAAGAAGGGGGGCCATATTCCGAGCAGGTGCGTGCGGTATTGTTCGGTAGAAAATATCGCCTTGAAATGATGGCGGTAGGATTGTTATTCGTATCCATTGTGCTGTTCGGTGTGTACCGCGAATCGTTCGCAACATCGGAACAGCTGCACCTGCGTGTTGCGGTCATTTCCTCGGTCATAAGCACCGAGGAGAGCATCAATGAAGAATCCTATTATATCTACCGAAATTTAATGGAAGAGGCACTCGGTAAGGGTTCAATGCTTATCCTTACTCCTGAAAATGTGTTCCCATATTTTGTTATTGATGAAGATAAAAGAACATTGGCGCCGCGTCAGTCCGTCTATCTCCCGAGTGCGAGTGCGCTCTGGGAAGACCTGCTCACGCTCTCGCGAGCATATCCTAAGACGACATTTGCGCTTGCGGTGCACACTATTTCGGGGGAAAAAAATTACAACAGCCTACTGCTGTATCAGAATGGAATGTTGGGAGATATCTACCACAAGCGCAACCCCATTCCATTCTCGGAGTATGTGCCGTTGGGGCTTCCTGTGAGAATATTTGAAACCATATCGAAAGGTTCCGATGTTCAGGATTTTCGCCTAGGAGAGCTGCTGCTCGGCGGATATATCTGTTCAGAGATAGGGATCACGCCGCTTTCGGTACACGGTGCGAAGCTCATACTTTCTCCCTCGAACGATAGTGTGCTTGTGGGCGAGGCGAATCTTTTGCGTCACCATAATTTTGCGCAGATGCGCGCACTGGAATCTCATGCGTTCTTGCTTCGTTCGACGAAGGGTGGGATATCCAGCATCATTGACCCGTATGGCCATGTGGTTGAAACGATGAGCGGAAAGAATGGAGTGATGGTCGCGGATATATAAGCCGCTCGGATTTTCCCCTCTTGAAAGGCACACAGTCGGCCCCTCCTGCGGGGGCCGCTGCCACTCTCGGCCAATTGCCCCATAAGAATGGGGGCCAAGCCAATTGTCCTGCGAGAGTCCTTTCAAGAGGAGAAAATCCTCGCTCACGAGGAGTTGGAGTTTTGGGTGTCATTCAGAATGAAGTCAGAACTTGGGATAGCTATCTACGAGGGCTTCTGATACAGAGCGAATGTTTCTTTTGCCATGTGTGCAATGCTGAAACGATCACGGATCCGCTCCTTGAGTGTGCGGCCGAGCTCGGCGCACCGCTCTTTGTTGTCGATAAGATAAGTGATCGCTCTTGCCACCTCGCTCCCGTTTCGCGATTGAATGAGAATTCCGCTCTCCATGTCGTCGATGATCTCGGGAATTCCGCCGACAGCGGTAGCGATGACGGGAAGCCCTGCGTTGCCCGCTTCGAGGATGACATAAGGAAATGCCTCGGTGATCGACGGGAGAAGAAAAATATCGAACGCCGAGAGGAGCGTGGCGGCATTTTCTTTACGTCCTGCGATAAAGACCGAGTCGCCCAGTTCATATTTTTTCACGGACGCTTCAATGGCCGTACGTTCGGAGCCTTCTTCTCCGATCATGACGAATATCAACCGATCGTTTGGACGTTGTTTTTTGAGTAGCGCCATTCCCTCGACGGCATAGATAAGTCCCTTGCTCTTATGCAGTTCAGCAATAGTACCGATGATCGCCAGTGGTGGGGGGGTAAGGAATTGTTCTTTGTGTTCCCTAAAGATCATGTTGCACGCCTCTTCTTTTGGGAGTGTCGCGATCGGATCCCTTCCATTGTGAATCACGTGGAGTTTGTGCCAAACGAACGGAAGTATGCCCACTTGATCGCGCGTGCGTTTTGATACAGCGATCGTTACGTGTGCAAGCTCTATTGTGAGCCAATGGAATATACCGATCACGAAGCGCTCGAGGTCGCTGCGCTCCTCGTTCCATGCCCAGCCGTGACCCGTGAAAACAATGCGCATGGTCTTTTGTTTGCTGGCGAATGGTCGCGTGAGATGCCACCAGCCATTCACGAGGCGTGCGGCGAGCGCACCAAGCCCGCCCATTTTTGAACTATTGAGATGAACGATATCGGGCTTCTCTCGGTGAAATAATGTGATCAGAAAAAAGAAGCTCTGGAGGTCAGACAGTATTTTCACATCCCGTCCCAACGTATCGATGGGAATCGTTCGGATGGATTGCTGCTCCAGGTATGTTTTTAGCATACCGTTTCCACCGAACACGACCACTACCTCGTGCCCCGCTTTGGTTGCCTCGGTCGCAAGATCAAAGACGTAGCGTTGCGCCCCGCCAAAGTTCGATTTCGTGATGAGGTATAAAATTTTCAGTTTGGGAGAATTTTCCATGATGGGCAAAGAATTATGCGGGGCGTGGGGAAGGGGTCGGGAAACAGGGACGTTTTCCGTTGAGGAAAACAGCGACCATCGGGAGTGTTAGAAACCTACGGTTTCTAAAATATTTCGTCTGACGAAATATTGCCCCGCCAAAGTTTGATTTAGTGATGAGATAGAGTATGTTGAGCGATTCTTTGTCCATATTCGTACGCCAAATATAACATAAAATAGCATGCCGAGGTTGCTTCCTTTTCAGGGTGCTTTTTGTTATCGTTTCTAAATGAGACTTCTGCCATCTTTTCAGATCGTGACCATTTTTGCGGGGGATATCGTGATGCTGTTCTTCTCCCTTTTTGTGACGCTTGCGTTTCGCTATTTTGAACTACCAAGCACAGAGCTTTTTGTTCTTCACGCGCTGCCGTTCTCGTATCTCTTTGTCGTATGGCTGACGGTATTCTATATCGCCAGTCTCTACGAGCCGCATACGGTGATTTTTAAATCGAAGATCCCTGCGACCATTCTCAACGTCCAGGCGGTGAATAGTATCATTGCGGTACTTTTCTTTTACTTTATTCCTGCTTTTGGCATCACACCGAAGACGATACTTTTTCTGTACCTCATCATCTCATTCGTCTTCGTCTCCGCGTGGCGTATTTGGGGCGTGCAATTTCTTGGCCTGCGCAAAAAAGAACATGCGGTGCTCATCGGTTCAGGAGAAGAGACCCGCAAGCTGTACCGAGTCGTGAACGACAACCCGTTGTATCCGATGCGGTTCATTACGTGGCTTGATCTCGAAAAGCTCCCCGGTATCGATTTCGAACAGGAGGTATTGTCACGCATCTATGAAGAGGGGATCAGTCTGATCGTGATCGACATGAAAAATGAAAAAGTACTCCCCATCCTCCCGAAGCTATACAATCTGATATTCTCACACGTCCGATTCGTTGAGCAATATCGTATTTACGAGGATATCTTTGATCGCATACCGCTCTCGCTCATCAGCTACAATTGGTTCCTCGAGAATGTTTCATCGCATGCGCATTTCGGCTATGATCTCCTGAAACGGATCATGGATATTGCGCTCGCGGTCGTGCTTCTTGTCCCAACACTCGTGATCATTCCGTTTGTCATGCTCGCGATCAAGCTCGATGACGGCGGTCCGTTCTTTTACTCCCCGCTCCGTATCGGAGAGGGGAATCGCCCGTTCCGCATCTTCAAGTTCCGCACCATGAGCGTTATGGATGACGGGAAAGCATTGAGCGCAAATGCGAACAAGATCACACGCGTCGGGGGTTTCCTCCGTACGTCACGGATAGACGAGCTTCCCCAGCTCTGGAATGTGCTTGCGGGTGATCTTTCGCTGATCGGTCCGCGGCCTGAATTCCCTGGCCTCGTCGACGTCTATCACAAGCAGATACCGTATTACAATATGCGTCACCTCATCAAGCCGGGGCTTTCAGGGTGGGCGCAGGTGCATCATGACAAGCCGCCGCAGACGATCGATGAAACAACAGAAAAGCTTGCATACGATCTCTACTATCTTAAAAATCGTTCGCTTGCGCTTGACGTTAAGATCGCACTGAAGACGATCAAAACGCTCATTTCCCGAACGGGTCTCTGATAACACTTATTGCGCTTAGGGGCCGTTCACTAATAACATGATAGTTATTCGTGATTACGGCCCCTTGTGCCACGGCCATATCTATCCACTTATTAATGGATGAGGCCTTAGGGTATATACTTACTAACAATGCGTATCTTTCCGGATCTCAGCGTCAGATCGATCGGGTTGATGGTTGTTCGCGTAGTGCTCATTGCCTACGTGGTCTATGGTGCGCTGCTCATCCTGCGCCAGGATGCACTCTTGTATTTTCCTGACCAAATACCATTCGAGGATTGTACCTGGTTTGCTGATGCTTCCCACGTCGATGAGGCGGGGACGCGCGGTTACTTCTTTAAGAACGGCACATCGACGAAGCTTGTAGTGCTCTATCATGGCAACGCCGGGCGCGCGTGTGATCGGGGCTACTACCGGACCGCACTCGAGCATGCAGGGTATTCGTGGCTGTTCGTCGAATATGGCGGGTATGCGGGTGACGGAAAGAAGACGAATACCGCTTCCGTGCTTCGTGATGCGGAGCATGTCGTGTCATGGATACGAAGGCAGGAATTTACTTCTGTTGCAGTCATCGGAGAAAGTGTTGGCTCAGGTCCGGCTTCATACCATGCCTCACTTGCCGAGGTCGATAAACTTATTCTCATCACTCCATTTGTTGACATGACCTCCGTTGCGCGATCATATTTTCCGATATATCCGATCGCGCTCATGCTTCGTGATGATTTTGACAATGGTGCATGGGCGGCGCATGCGAAGCGCGTACTCGTGATTCATGGCACCGCTGACACAATCATCCCGTTCTCTTTCGGCAAGGCATTGTTCGACATCTTGCCACAAGAACAGAAAGAGCTGCTCGTGTTGCCGGGTACAGACCACAATGATGCGCCGGCACTTTTTCAGACACAAAGCACTATTATGAAATTTTTACAGGAAGAATGACCATCTTGACCTTCACGATGATATGATGGCACTTTTTCATATTTCAGGTAGAGTATGCTTATGCGTATCAATAAATACCTTGCAGATGTTACGGGCATGTCCCGTCGTGCAGCGGACCGAGAGATCGAGGACGGGAAAGTGCGGCTGAACGGAAAACGGGCAGTTCTTGGCGACCAGGTCGCGAAGGGCGATAAGGTCACATTGAGAGGAAAGGAAATAGCAGAGAAGGTCGAGAAGGAGCTTACGACCATCATGTTAAATAAGCCTGTTGGATACATCACCTCGCGTAAGCAGGATGAGACGAAGGCGCCGACCGTCATGGAACTTCTGCCGGAAGAATTGCAACATCTGAAGCCGATCGGTCGTCTTGATAAAGAAAGCTCCGGGCTGCTTCTTCTTACCGATGACGGTGATCTCTTGTACAAGAGCACTCATCCAAAATTTGAGATCGAAAAAGAGTACGTTGTTGAATTTGAAGAGCGCATGACCCCGCTCGTCATCGGACAGTGGAAAAAGGGAATGAAATTACCGGACGGTATCGCGCGTGCGGATAGTATGGTTCACATGGAGGGGACGACGTATCGCATCGTGCTGCATCAGGGGAAGACGCGTCAGATTCGTCGCATGGCGGGGAAGACAGGGAATGCCGTCGTTTCTCTCCTGCGTGTCCGCTCAGGAAAAAACGAACTCGGCAATCTCAAGGTCGGGATGTGGAAAAAAGTTTAACGTACACGCAGGACGTTCATGTGAAACGGAGTTTTTTTGAAAAAGGTGTCAGGTACCTTTTATTGTATATTTTTTTTGTTATACTTTATTTATGCCCCGCGCCCCACGTGTTGATGTTGGTAATGAAGTGTATCACGTGATCAATCGTGCCAATAATCGTGCACAGATTTTTAATAATGAAAAAGAGTATCAACACTTCGAGAGACTATTGAAAGAAGCAAAAGTCCACGTGCCCATGCGAATTCTTGCATATGTGCTCATGCCAAATCATTGGCACCTAGTTCTTCATCCGGAGAATGATGGAGATTTAGCGTTATTTATGCAGTGGCTTACTTTGACGCATGCGCAGCAATATCGTGCAAAAACAAAAACGATCGGTCATGGTCATCTCTATCAGGGAAGATACAAATCTTTTCTTGTGGAAAAAGATAACTACCTTATCCAATTGCTGCGTTATGTTGAGCGGAATCCTCATCGCGCCAAGCTCGTGAAGCGGGCAGAAGACTGGAGGTGGGGAAGTGCGTGGCGCAGATATCATGGAACAAGCAAAGAGCAGCAGCTTCTCCATGTTCCACCAATTGACCTCCCGCGAGGATACCGTGCGTGGCTTAATGAAAAAGAAGAAGTAGAACAATTGGTCACAATTCGCAATTCAGTAAATAGGGGGCGACCACTTGGGACTGAAGGTTGGACTGGAAAGAAAATAACACAGTTTGGATTGGCGTTGACGATGCGCTCTCGCGGGAGACCAAAAAAAGGTACCTGACACCTTTTTTGTGTTTGTCTTTTATGGGCAAAATGGTAGTTTTGACGTAGTCGTGTACCAAGGAGAGTTAAATGAGTGTCCCAATTTTGTGCTCCCACTGCGGAGACGTCACCGGCGAGCTTGATGGAGATGTGTTGTTTGCATCGGGAGGAAATGTCGGAGCATATAACAGCGACTGCCCCGGAAAAGGCAAGCACTCAGTGCGGGAGAGTAAGTGCTGCTTCTTTGGTCTTTTGAATAAGGTGACCGTGAAGTATCATTCCGCAGGGAGTTCAACGTGGTATGAGTATGTCGGACCCCAATCTCGATTTTTGTTGTGGCTTGCGATTATGCGCACGGGTGGTGTTGTTGTGAACAACTGGTGGGTGTGGTGGGATTTGAAAACTGGTTTTTTTGGCGAGGGCCTCAAGGAATTGCTCAAAAAGAAAACTGCATGATATTGCCGCACCCTCTGGGGTGCGGCGTTTCTTTTTTGTCGGTACTCACGGTACAATGATGCACTATGAAAGACAAATTAATTCAAAAACTCATTATCAAAGAAGAAAAGCGCGAACAGTCGGTCATCAACCTTATCGCTTCCGAGAATTTTGTTTCAGACGATGTACGGCAGGCGCTTGGTTCAGTATTCACCAATAAATATGCCGAAGGGTATCCGGGTCGCCGCTACTACGGCGGCAACAGTGTCGTTGATGAGCTCGAACTACTGACTCAAGAGCGCGCACTCAAACTTTTTAAACTTTCATCGTCAAAGTGGCACGTGAATGTGCAGGCGCTTTCCGGGTCACCGGCGAATATGGCTGTCTATTTGGCACTATTGCCTCTCGACGGTTCGGGGAAGATCATGGGCATGCAGCTCGCGCATGGCGGACATCTGACGCATGGACACTCAGTTTCCGCGTCAGGAAAATTTTGGAAACAAATTTCGTATGGCGTGTCAGAAAAAACAGAGCGCATTGATTTTGATGAGTTGATGAAGATCGCGAAGAAAGAAAAGCCGCACATCATTGTTGCGGGATTCACGGCCTATCCGCGCAAGATCGAATGGAAAAAATTTCGCGCCGTAGCCGATGCGGTCGGAGCGTATCTCATGGTCGACATGTCACACATCGCGGGGCTTGTCGCCGGAGGTGCACATGCATCGCCATTCCCGTATGCCGACATCGTGACGACGACGACGCACAAAACATTGCGTGGCCCTCGTGGGGCGATGATCTTCGTGAAAAAAGACCTGCCTGCGCAGGCAGGTGTGCGTGACCTACCGAGCAAAATTGATAAGGCGGTCTTTCCGGGACTGCAGGGCGGCCCGCATGAGAATGCGATCGCCGGTATCGCCGTTGCGCTTCACGAAGCAGCGCAGCCGGCATTCAAAAAATACGCCGAACAGGTAGTAAAGAATGCGAGCGCACTTGCGGGAGAACTCGCGCTGCTCGGTTGGCGCATTGTTTCCGGTGGCACCGACAATCATCTGATGCTCGTCGATACATGGGCGAATGGCATTTCGGGCAAAGAGGCGAGTGATCGTCTCGAGATTGCGGGGATCATCGTGAACATGAATACCATACCGAATGATACGCGTAAGCCGATGGATCCTTCAGGTATTCGCATCGGAACGGCGGCTGAAACGACGCGTGGTGCAAAGGAGCGCGATATGGTTGAGCTGGCATACGTGATAGACGCGGTGCTACGCGGATAAACCCACTGTGTTATCATTGCAGCAATGATCATCGACGGAAAACAGATCGCGAATGAATTACGTGCCGTGCTTCAGAAAAGTGTTGCCGCCCTCCCGCGCCCTCCGGTCCTCGGGATCGTCATTGTCGGTGATGATCCGGTGATCGAGAGTTTTGTGCGTATCAAAAAAAAGTATGGAGAATCGCTCGGAGTTTCCATTCGTGAATTTCGTTTCGACAGCAACATCTCAGGGGAGATGCTCAAAAATGAAGTAGCGATGCTTTCTCTCCGCGATGATATCAACGGCGTCGTCGTCCAGCTCCCGCTCCCCGTCTCGATCGATGCGCAATCGATACTCGATGCGGTACCGATCGCAAAAGATGTCGATGTGCTTTCTCATGCCGCAATGGTCGCCTTTGCGCGCGGTAAGGCAAAAATATTTCCGCCCGTCGCGAGCGCTATCCAAGAGATCCTTGAACGACATCAGGTGAGTGTCGAGGGGAAAGAGGTGCTCGTACTCGGACACGGAAGATTGGTGGGGAAACCCGTCACCATACTCCTGCAACACAATCATGCGCATGTGACCGTCATCGACAAACCCGTTGCCGATCTTGCCCTGCATGTGCGCGAATCAGAGATCGTTATCAGCGGGGTTGGAATACCTGCCCTCATTACCCCCTCAATGCTTTCGCCGAATGTCGTGCTTATTGATGCGGGGACGAGTGAGCAAGGGGGGCATATCGTTGGCGATGCCGACCCGAAATGCGTTGATCATGCAAGGTTTTTTACTCCTGTACCCGGGGGAGTGGGGCCCATCGCGGTGGCGATGCTTTTTAAGAATCTCGTACTGCTTGCACGTAGAAAGGACGAGCGACCGCATGCATAGTGTAGTATGCTAATGAGTATGATTGCGATTCATGAAAAGATCTTTTTTGTTTTTTACGATCTCTTTGGGCCGGCCTCCTATCTTTCAGGGGTGACAATTTTTTTTGCGGAATGGTTTCCATACATCTTGGTTACCGTTGCGCTCATTTACGAACTTTTTATACGGAATGAAGGGGAGGTCTTTCGCTCAATGTTGCGTATCTATATCCCGCCGTTGATCGTTCTCAGCATCACTGAGGTATTCAAGCACTATTTTCCATACCCCCGTCCATTTGCCGCGCTCGAGATACCTCCATCGATCATCGTTCATGATCCGTTCGGTTCATTTCCCTCATCGCATGCGGCGTTCTTTGCCGCACTTGGCATCACGATGTATTTCTGTAATAAAAAGTTAGGAAAATGGTTTCTCGTTGGCGCAGTACTCATCGGCATCGCACGTATCGGGGTAGGGGTGCATTGGCCGATCGATATTTTTGCGGGGCTTTTGATCGGAGTGGTACTCGGTTTTCTCATCGAAAAAATTTCTCTTTTGATCTCAAAAGACCGCATGGCGCCGTGCTAGTTTTCTTAAAAAACTAAGTAGATACTAGTTTTTTGTCTTTTTTTGAAATGAGCAGTATTGGTAGTAAAATATGGCTCAGTGGAGCCATATTTTTTTCGTGAGTTATCCCCACTTATTTTGATAATTAATCGGAAAACGTTGTGGTTGAGTGCTATTATGGATAGTATCGGCTGATTTCTATCTCCGCTACTGTTTTGTGTGGGGATGGGGCCGTATTGCCAATGTTTGGTGTTTACAAATTATCTGTTTTTTATTGGAGGAAGATCATCTCAGTATTTCTCATTCTGAGCTTTTTGGTGGTGCCATTTCAGACCGCCATCGCCGACTCCTCCCTCTTCCCCAAACAGATCAACTACCAAGCAAAGCTTTCTGATGCCGGAAACATCGCCATCCCCGACGGTGC
>MHLM01000012.1 GCA_001821395.1 Candidatus Lloydbacteria bacterium RIFCSPHIGHO2_02_FULL_50_18
GGTACGTGGAAAGATCGACGGCACCGGACAGCGGTCCAAGCGGGGCGAGGAGCGTGTAGGTGGGGGCGGCAGCGAGGGCGGAGAAAGGAAGCGTAAGGAGCAAGGTTGCAAATTTTTTCATAGTGTTATTATCGAATTGAACCTGCTGCATCTTTTTGTTCCTCAGGCGTTAGAGGGGGAAGTGTCTCGGAGACATTCATAGACCCAAGGTCTCCCGTGGGTTTCGGCAGCCGCATTGACCACAACGAATCATCTTCTTTGTTCACAAATATGAAGTGACGCCCACTCTTATCAATGAGCGGCATGATAACATCGAAGTGTTTTTGGATGACCGATTCCGGATCCGCAATGAAGGTGATCTCCGTTGTATCGGTGTTCACCATCCAGAATGTATCACTCAGACTAATGAGACCTTGATACCATTCATCAGGAAGTTTCGTTCCCGTTGAACCGACAAATGAACCGCAATAGAGCGTAGAGGGTAATACCCCCCATGCGCATTTCTCAGGAAGCGTCGCGAGTGGGATAAGTGCTTCGTGGTTCTCGACGCCCTCATGCGAGGAAAAACTTTTCTTTGTATACATTCCAAGGAATGGTGCATTTGCGACATTTTCGCCAAAGAGAATGCGACTCCCGACACTGTCTCCAAAAGTTGTGAGTCCATTCTTTTCTCGCACAATACGGGTAAGCGTTTTCTTGATCGGATCATACAAATAGGAATACCCGGCGATACCGGCAGATGGTTTTGTCGTGAGGAGAATAGTGCCATCGTCAAAAAGTTGAGGCAGCCATTCACTAAATGAGTTACGGAATACCTCCTTAGGGAAAAGCGTCGCATTGAGTGAGATGAGGGTGCCAGATACACCATCGGAAACAGGAAGCAGATAAAAAAGGCGAGTCCCGTCAGGTGAAATGCTGACCGCACTGATATTGTCGGGAAGAAACTCCGTGCTACTGCGAATACTCCCCATACTTTCTTCATTGGTCGGAAGTTCAAGATTTCCGAGATAGGTGACAATAACATCATTATTCAGCACACGTTTTAAGTAGCGCATGATGATCGTGTTGCCGTTGTTCCCAAAGAATGCCTCGTAGACACGAGGAATAGTCGTGTTGGTGATCTGACGGTCCGTTCCTGTTGACGGATCAACCTCATGGATATTCCCATTTTCTCGAAGCACGTAGCGTACATAGGTTATTCCGTCCCGAATCACGGTGGTAAATCCTGCAACGGACTCTTTCGACAATTGTCGGAACACTGGCTCTTCACCTGTGATTACCGGTGTCTCCTCGCTTCCTGTTGGAGTAATGTCTCCGATTATATCACTCACCGGTGTCTCCGGTAATACTTGTCCGAAGGGAAGGACTGCACCAACCTTTCTTGCGATAGAAGTATCCTTCCCAAGGGTGAGCAGTAGAACAAGAATGACCAGCAGAACGACGACGATTCCCGCAACGATCCATATCCACCACCTTTTGCGTTGTTCTTCTTGCTCCATATGTTGATGAGATTATTCTTGTGACGTAAATGATATAACTCCTTGAACTCTTGCATGCTGCAGAATACGTTTTGGATTTTGCACGTCGAGCGAGATCGTTTGTGATTCCAAATTTTTACCCGACCTCACGAGTGTCAGGTTCTGTGCGTCAACTTCTGATTGTCGATATTGATTGCCGACATTCCATTTATAGGAAAGTTCACCATTGAGTAAGCCGTCAAGAGAAAAGAAATACGGCACAGCGCGTACAGTGAATTCCGTACCTGTCGTTTCCGTAGATTGTTTTAGTGCATGATGAAAGAGGGTGCCAAGAAGTGGTGCTTGCTCATAGAGTGTGACTTTTGGATCTGAAACAGGAATTGCGACGTATTTTGCCCCCTTCCACTCAGTCCCAGGAAGACTTGTTTCGACATCGACGGGTACTGAGGACCCGGCATAACCAACGGGAATAACGATGCTGTTTCGTCCGATAGCTTCTCCCGCCCCCTTTATGCGGTCATAGGTCCATTTGTAATAGTATTCAGCAGGATTGCTTGTCAGGGTGTTGAATCTCGGGATCGCCGTTACCCGCACCATGCTTTTGTAGCTGGGGAGCGCTTTTCCTTTGTAGAATGGAGGTGTATATGTTTGAGCTTCCCAGAGAATGTCGACTTCTGCAGGGGCAATAACAAGCTGCTTATTAAGCGTCTGTCCTTCGGCGGTGAGAATGATTACGTCGATAATGGTCTGCTCTCCAAAGTCTCCCGTCCGAACAGTGATCGATTTTTCCGCCATGCCATTTTTGATTGGCTCTTTATTGACATACCAGGTGATATTTGCGGTACTGAGATTCACTGCGAAGGAATTCATGAGTACGAGGACGCTCTCGTTTGCGCCGGGTGTTTTTGGGGTCGTCGTGAATTTCACGAGATCAAATCCTGCTGCAAATAGCGTTCCAGGAAAAGTTGTTAATGAGAAAATTATTCCAATGAGCAATAGTGCTCGTTTTGTACTAAGATACATGGAATAATTTTACCTTATTTACCTCCAACCCTCAACTGAGTTATCAAGTACCGGTTGCTGTTTTCCTTGTGTTGTAAAGATCAATATTCTCCTCAACAGAGCTGGGGTGTATGTCGCGCGGATCAAGTCATTCAATCTGCACTAAGTACTCGGAATAACGAGTCTCCCGGCACCAGAAATAACTTTTTTGGCAATGCCCATTGCTCGTCCGACAAAGAAAGATGCAAAAAAGGCGATACTTGCGTCAGGGAGAAGATTAATGATGGGGATCATCCCCATAAGCGCACAAATACTGGTGATCATAAATTTTGTCATGATCCCTCGACGTGAATAGAGGTGATAGATCATTGCGATGATTCCAACAGTAAGCGTCATAATCCCACCGAGAATCATGCAAGCGATAGAGATGGGAATACCGATGACCGTTGCCGCGGTCATTGCCTCAATGCCAGAAAGGAAGAGGTCGATAATGTCCTTAAGTATCATGATCCCTGCGACAAGCCAAAAAAAGAGCATATTTGTAGCTGCCTTCGCAGCAGATTCGCCGGAATTATCAGGTTTTGCTGTTTTTAGTGAAGATAGTGCCATTCTGTATTATCCTTTAGCCTCCGCAAGCTCCTTTTTTGCCTTCGCTATTGCCAGCATTTGTGCCGGATCGGAGCTGACGATCTGGTCTTCGGTGTAAGAAGCGTAGACCTTGATAGCGACGTGCTTTAATCCTGCGAAGAAAAGTCCTTCCCCTACCCCTGACTCGAGTAAGAGATACTTTTCTTCATCAGTTAAATGGAACGTCTGCTGTACAAGATCGATCGTCGTCGGTGATTGCTTGAGGAGTATTTGGATCGATGAGTTGGTGAGGATCGGAAGCCCATACGGAGAACGAAGGAAATCGTTGACGTCCTGGGTGATGGTCGCAATACCGAGGTAGTATTTACGACCGCGTTTCGCAAGACCAAAAAGGAATGATGCCGTATCCTCGGATTTCATCATCCACCACGCTTCATCAACAACGAGGAGGCGTTTGCGTATCTCCTTTCGTATCGCTGTCCAAATATGGTGCGTGACGATATAGACGGCGACTGGCTTCAACTCGTCCTCCATGTTGCGGACAGAGAACACGGTGAAGCGCTTTGTGATATCCACATTCGTTGGCTGGTTCAAGAATCCCGACCAGGTTCCTCTCGTGTATTTCTCAAGGCGCTGAAGGAGCGACTCCGTTCCGTTCATTCCGGAGAGGACGATCTCGAAGTCCGACAGTAGTGGCGGCTCGATATCAGCAAAATTAATATCAGGCGTGATATCCTTGAGTGCGTATGTTTCTGAAATTGCACGGTCAATGATCGAGTCTTCCTCCGGAGTGAGTCCTCCGAGCATAATGCGGAACAGTCCGACGAGGAAGATGATATTCGAGCGCAGCACGTCCGCACCGGACTCATCTTCGCGTGGGGCAGGAAGGTCGAACGGATTGATGTGATGTTCTGATGTCAGTGAGATATTAAAGTAGCGCCCTCCCGTCGCTTCCGCAAGAAATCCGTACTCTTGCTCAGGGTCGATAACGATCACATCCGCATCGAACATGAGTGTTCGGATGATCTCGAGTTTTGTTGAATAGGATTTTCCCGAACCTGAGACGGCAAATGTGACCGAATTGTAGTTCGGCATTGAGAATCGATCAAAAAGTACAAGCGAAGCATTGTGCCTGTTGATCCCCCAAAGAATTCCCTTGTCCGAGGTAAGGTCGAAGGAAACGAACGGGAATATCGACGAAAGTGGCGCAGAGTTCATCTTGTAGTGGACCTCAAGCTCGTCAGTCATGAGCGGGAGAACGCTGCGGTATGCTTGCTCTTGCTGGAAGATCGCCGGTTTTAAATATACGAGTTTCGCATCAAGGATCGACTTGAGCTCACTCTCTACTTTGTCGAGCTCGTTTCGATCGTTGGCATAGATCGTGATATAGACACCAACATCAAAAAGGCGCTCTTCCGCTTGTTGGAGCTTGTCACGCAGTCCCTCGAGGTCTTGGTATGCGATATCAAGCACCGGGTCACGGACAAACCCCTTGCGCTCACGTTCGTTGATCTGGCTCTGTACCTCAGCGACCTTTTTCTGGAACGAACGGAGCGCGAGTTCTGTTTGCACGGGATGGATCATGATTGCGACATCGAACACTTTGTCGAGATTGATGATAGGAGTGAACCAATCCTGCGACAAGAACCGAGGATAGGAGATCACGAACAACGTGCGTGCGATCTTGTCGCCGATAAAGATATCTTTTGGAGTGATGTCTACGGCGGCGGGAGCAAGAATATCCTTCATGTCGAGGTTTGTTGACTCGAATATATCAGAAGGAAGCACCCCGGTATTTAAATTTTCAAATCCTTTTTTTTCTGCCATAGCGATTACATGACTGAAGACTCAAGTTCTCCGGGATTAAATTTCTTGTAAAAAAGTTCGGTTATTTCTTCGGTTCCAAGTCGGATCGTGCGCAAGTCGCATCGGGAAAGACCTTGTTCGACGATTGATGCACGCTGCTCAAGCTGGACGCGTGCTTCCTCAAAGCTGTGTGTTTCTGCGGCGGTCAGTTTTTTGCTCGAGGCCTTCTTTCCGAAAATACCGGACAGGAGACCTCCTCCCCCGCTCCCCTTAGCAAGGCTCACTCCTCCCGAATATGGGATGATGATAAAAAAGTTCTTTGACATGATATTCGTGCGGCTCGTGAAGTCTCTGACGAAGCTGATATATTCATGCACTTGAATCTTCATGGCATCAACGAGTTGTGCCCGTTCTCGTTCCTCAAGCATCTTGAGGTATGGCCGGATGTCGAGACGCTTCGATTGGATGGAGATCTGAATAGGAAATTCGAGTGAGTTCAGGACATTTTGGAATTGCATCAGTATCGCGGCTTGCTCATCCCCAGATTTTAGTCCAAAGTTAAGGGATGAGGTCATCAGCATCATGCGGAGGTCGCCATTGTTGAGTACGATGACACCATTCCTGATATCACGAATGGGAACGAAATCTTGTGACGGTTTTCCTAATGTTGGCATGCTGCAATTATAACTTAAATAACGGCTGATTCCGAGCCTCGTTTCTCTATGACCTTCGGTTTCGTGTCGATATCCATGGACCACGTAAGGTCACTCAGCTTATTTCCTGTTCCGGCGATCGGAAGTGACCCCACTTTGATTGTCGTTTGAAAATTATTCAGATTGAGTTCGGTCGGCATGAGTGTTTTTTCTGATCTTTTCCACACGTAGCGACGCACATTTTTCATATAGTTAAATGCGGACTCGATCATGTTCGCAAACGGTTTTTTATTTGGGCGGTAGAATCCGAGTGCTCCCCCAAGACCAACGCACCCGAGAGCGAGGAACCAGCCGATAAATGGTATACGAGAGCATATGTAGCCGAGACCGACACTGCCCGCGATGTAGAGAAACTGCTTGATCGTGAGCGGACCAATGACCTTATCTTCAACATCAAGAAATTGTGGTACCTGGAACTGCATTATGGTTAGTTTACCTTTTTTTGTTTTAGGTGAACAGCGATCCGCCACTCACTGGGGAAGCACTAGCATTTCTTCCGCAAAGAGGCCTAGGAGTTTTTACCCTTCGGTCGTCTCCCTATAAGCATCTGGCTGTGTAGTCAGACTCGGTGCTTTTGTCTCGACAGGCTGAAAAGGAACAGTTGGCGTCGGTGGAGGGGGAACGACGAGCATGGGGTCCATGACCCGCTCCCTTGTCGGTGTCGGTATGGGGCTACTCATACGGAATGCGCCGCCAAGTTTTTGTTCGAATATACTCCCCACCGGCCTTGTCGGTGTCGGAGGTGTGGGGGTGACGATGATCGGTCGTTCTACGGTTGTTGTCGCCTGTGGTGCGCTCGCTGTCCCAGATCCGGAAATAGTTGACGGCGTGGTTTCAGTATATAGAGCGGTAAGAGAACCTTTGACACTGTTAAAGATATTTAAGTTGAGGTCCTGAGCAATAAGTGCTGCTTGTTCGCGAGATATCTTTAGCTCGTCTGTGAGCGCTATCACAAACTGCTGTGGCTGGGTGACGCCCATGAGGAGTAGACTGGATTGATGAGAGAGTGATTTTCGCTGCGCGGTACTGAGTACGAATTTTGTTGCGATCGCATCGTAGTACTCTGAAGTTTGCGGAGAAAAAATGACATCCTGAAGATCATCCGGCAGAGAGCGGTATATCGATAAAAGATCTTCTTTGGTATAAGTGTATGCCATGATCACAGATTAGCTCGCAAGCTTGTTTAGGTTGTCCTGGATCGATTTTTCACTTGCCTCTGCTGCATCGTGTGCTTTCTGCGCATCACCGATCTTTGTAGATATCCCCGTTGCTTTTGCCGCAGCAAGTCTCGCCTCTGTCTCTGCGCTTCTCAGTTTTGCTGCGCCGAGATCGATCTTCAGAGCGTCTCCACTCTTTGTTTTTGCAGCTCGAGCGATGTTGCGCTGGTAATTTTTCATATCACTTTCTTGGATGGTTCCCATTTCGAAAAGTGAAGATTTTCCTTCCGGAGAATTCATGTAGTTCACCACCTCTTCTCTCCCTCCGATTGCCACACTCTTAGTGAGCTTTTCTGTAACGCCTGCCTTGTAGCCGTCCTCGCTGACCGCCTTCCTCTGTATTGCATGAAGGTCTGCCTTCGTGAGATTACGTGCAAACGCGACACTTTCATAGTGGTCTTCTGCCAGCTTAGCTCGATCAATAGAAGTGAGGCCTTGCATTGCTTTCTTCATTTCTTCAGATACCTCCTTTGTTATTCGAATGACCTCATCATCAGCAGATTTGTTTATGGCGAGCTTCTCCTCATCTGTTTTGGCGTCTTTAATGGCAGCGGTGCGTTTCGTCTCGATATCGTTGATCCTTTCTTTTTCTGCTTTTGCGTGTTCCGCAATCTCCTCCTTGCTTTTTGCTAGGGCTATCCCCTTATTGAGCTCCTTTCGTGTCGCATCGTTACGCTTTGCGTCTGCGATGATCTCGCCAGGTTTGTTCGTAATATCTACCCCTCTTTGTTTTAAGTATGCTTGTTGCGCCGTCGGGTCATTTGGGAACCGTGCTTTTGCTGTGGCGATAAGCGCTTTCTCGTTTTCTGTGCCCACATAACCACCCACACCCTTATAAGAGAGAGAGCCCTCAGCGCCACCCGTTGTTGCATAACTCCTCTTGCTCCCAGCGCCTGTTTGAATCCCTACTGCTCCCAATGCGGCTCCGACACCAAGTCCTTTCATTGGCGCATTGCGTATGTCGTAGGTCCCCTTACTTGCTTTCTCTGCGGCGGCAAGTTTGAGGTTTGCGGAGCGGGCTGCAAACTTATCTCCTATCTTTGCGTCTTTCATACCACCCTTTGCAATAAGCTTATTTTGTTCAGCGACCCATTTTTCATTTTGGAGCTTACTCCTGCCCGCCCTACCCGCCGTTTGTCTCCCTACTGCTCCTGCGGCACCGAAACCGGCTGCGGCTCCATAGCCAAGGCCTCTCTTCGCCCACCTACTTCCACTGTCTCCCGCGCCCGCACTCACCGCATTTGCAACCGTGAGTGATGCGAGCAGCAGTATGATCATCAGTACGTAGTTGTAGATGATTGGCAGACTACCAGGGTCTCCTGCGAGTGCGGCACCCCATTTTAATCCCTTGGCGCCGCCAAGAGTGTTGAGGTCAACACCGTTAATGATGATGATCACGAGATAGAGCATCGCAAGGAATGCGGGCGCTACAAAGGCGTTGCCGATTAGTTTACTCAGCCATTTTTGGCTGAATCCGCCTCCCACAGGTAGGGCAAAAGAAAGAAAGGCAAATGGAGAAACGATCATCAGAAATATAAGGGTCACCGTGCGAATGATCATCATGATCGCTCCCGCGAGAAATACATATCCGGCAACCAGCATAACGAGCGCACCGCCAATATAAATAAGGATACGATTTATGGGTTGTATGCCCGGAATCGTGTTTCCATCCTTATCTTTAAAGTCAGCGATCGACTGGAGTTTTAACGCACCCAGGAGATGCTGTGCAGCAGAAGAATCTCCCGGCACTTTTCCCATCTCCATTTTTGACCAAAATCCCATAGCGAGCACGTTGCCGGCATCAATAACTACTTTTGTGGCAAAGAGGCTGAAATTGATCAGTATTGCGGCGAGGATCAGATTTGCAACCCAGCGTTTAGTGCTTGAGCCACCCATGCCAAGAATCGTCTTGATGGCAATATAGAGTAGTGCAAAAATAAAGAACATATTTGAAAAGTCGCGCACCGTCGTCCAACCGACATTGATCACCTGGAGACTCGAATACATATTGCTGTCGATAGTGGACTGAATTGCCATATCAAGCAAGAGGCCGCATCCCTCAAGAAACAAGCCGGCCGCCCAAAATATTGCCTGCGCGAGCATTTCCAGTAATGCGAGCGCAGCGTTCCCCGCCGCATCAAGTGCAGCTCCGCCAAAAAGCTTTGCTGCTACATACGACCCCCCCGCCCAGAGCGCCCAGGCAATTGGAAGAAATCCTCTAGAAGTACTATTGAAGCGATCTATCTTTTGGTTCTCTGCTGTGTCTGCCGAGTTCCGAAAAAGCGGTTTGAATTTTTTGTGTGCTATCGAGTAGTAATAAAGTTTCATGTTGTGGGAATATGTGTGGCGAGATGGCTAGAGCGTGTTTTTTCCTCTTACAATTACATTGCACATAAATTATGGGAATGCCCAACCCGAATATCCGGTATCAAGTGCGTCCTGCTGGTTTGTATCCGTGACGACAACAGCTGTTGATTGTGAATTGAATTTCATTTCATCATAGATCATAAGCATTGTTGCTTGAGACCAGTAGGAGGTGTCTTTTGAGACACCAAAATATCCGATATACATTGTATCGTAGAGCTCCTTCACGAGCTCATTCACTGCGTTCTTGCTCGTTTGGAGTGGAGTGGTGTCGAAATCATTGAGCCCTTCCTGAGCTATTTGTGCTGACTGGGCTTCTGCAGGGTTGCCCGCACCAGAGTCAAGTGTTTTTGTATCACGCACTTGCTGATTACCGCTTCCCGCAGAATCACCAACGCTCCGTTGTGCTTCTCCTGCCGGGGTGACGGCGATTGAGTTTTGTTGCTCAAGACAGTAGGGGTCATCAGGACGACCCGAGCATTCTGTCACGCTTGAGAAGCCGCTGCTCATCATATCTTGTCTCTTTGCTTCCTCTTGGCGCGCCAGTCGTCCCTGTACGACCTGGTCCGCTAGCGTGCTTGCACCGAGAGGAGAATTTGCAGGATTGTTCAGCATTGCACTAAACGTGGAAATTCCGTCAACGAGATTGGCGGGGTCGTTGAAATTTTCCATGAATTTTGATGAATCACCAGGATTAAGGTATGTCGAAAGAGAGGATCCAGTTATCGATTGTGTGTAATTGAATGGATCTTCTGTTGATGACCGAGCATTATTGGCCATGTTTGCCGCAGTATCGAGACGCCAATCAGGGAATACATCCCATGAGCCGACAGGGTTTCCGGACAGTGGGTCCGATGCCGCCTGATCAACCGCGTGTTCAAGCTGGCGTGCTTTAACGTTGTAAATACTCTGTGAAGCATTGGTGTTGTAGACAGCAGAATTTGACACCATTCCATTGTCGACGACCTCGTTTCCCGCTTTTGCCCAGTTTATGTTGGCGGCCGACATCTTGTTCATCAGCTGGTTGTTGAGCTGCGCGGTCTGCGCATCGGTAATATAGCTTTTGAGCAGCTGATGTATCTGGAGTGAGAGTCCTAATTTTTGCCATTCCACCTGTTCCTCGAGGAGGCATCGGAGTGAGTGGCTATAATTGACCTGGACATATGGACCGGTTTTTGTTGCTGCTGGCGGACCTGCCGGAACTCCAAGGGGAAGTGTTGATGACGCCGAGGCATCCTTCCATGGTGTTGAACTGCCGGTAGTATAAGCAAATGCGGCATTTGGAAACCCCTCCATGTTATCACCCCTAATACATGGACCCCCCGCTTGTGCCATTGTGAGATTGTTTGCGGTAATGAGGTTCCGCAGTGAATCGGGATTATTTTTGAGGACATCGTTCATGTCTTTTGCATAAGTATCGAATTTCGTTGCGTACGAATTGAAGTCCGATATCAGGGTGGCATCATTGACCGGCACATATTGCGCGCTTGCATCTATCGGAGCAAGAAGGAGGACAAAAAATAATAGCATCATCGTAAAAAAAACGTTGATGCTGTTCTCAATATTCATTATCTTATTGTACATGATTTTGGATAGTTATTGAATAGTCTGAACAGGTCCTGGCGTCTGCATAAGGACTCGCGTGAATGGATACCCGGGTTCCCCCTCAGTGAAGACGATCCCGCTGGTCTTCAAAAATGAAACTACTTCACTGTATCCGGTGGTGACGTCAAGGCGAGTTTTTGTGTATGTTTGATATCCGGCTGCTCCATTGATCGGGTCAGAAAAAAGATGCTGCATACCAAGAAGGCCTCGCGACATACCGTCATAACTATTCACAATAATGAGGTGTGACTGAGCTAGTCCTGAGGGGGTTTTTAATGCGCGCAGGTCAAGAGAAAATTTTTGATACACGATCGTGAGTAGCTGTAATTCCTTGAGGGTTTCATCATCTTTTGTTTTTAGTCCATCAGCAAGTATCTCCTCTTCCGTGCGGAGGTGCGTAGAAGTGTATTTGTTGATGAGCTCACCGAAGGCGTTACCATAGGAACGCAGTGCCTCGGGACTATTGTCTCCGATGATATTGAGATCAGCGAGCTCATTCGCGGGTTTATATTTCTCCGGATTGAAACCTTTGATAAGGTCGCGATAGGTTGTTTCACGGACCTCCTTACCTTGTAGTGCAAGAAACTTTGCATAGAATTCCTTTCGTTTTCCCTCTATGTCGGTCGTAGATGTTGCAAAATTGGGGTCTTGCATGATGGCAAGCTTGTCATCAGGTCCTGCCTTCACCGGGTTTCTGCCTTGTGCGACCTCTGCCCCATCGAGAGTGCCATCCCCATCTGTATCAGGGTTATGCGAATCGCTCCCATAAAGGCCTTCCTCCCAGTCAAGAAGACCATCATCGTCGGAATCTCGCGTGTCAATATTATTTGCGTTGTTTAGACCCTGTTCAACAAGCTCTTGCGCATCGCTGCTGATTTGGGGTGCGCGGTTCACAAAAAAACCTACACCAACAATGGTAAGCGCGACGAGGCTGCTGATCACAAGATTTTTGTGCGGTGAATGCAAAAAGTCCATAAGATTTCTCAACAAAAGAATGCTCCACTATTGTATCAATAATAGAATAAGAACGGGTGAGAATATATATATGTGTGTGGATAACTGACGCTCGAGTAATCGATATTTCTGAATACAAAAAAGCGGAGCATGGTGCTCCGCATTCTCTCTTACCGTCCTTTACCACCGATGATGCCAAGTGCTCTCTGGAGCGCATCCTTCGGTATCGCGTCGAGGATCTCTTGTGCCGCATTTCTTTCCGGTGTTTCACGCTTATCTGTCGCAAGATTGGGGTCATTTCCATTTCCCGAACCCGCGAATTGCTGTGCTTCACTGCTTTCAAAAATAAGGACACCTATGTTGTTTGCATCAAATACAACCCAGGGTGTCAACTTGTGGCTGTTGATTTTCCAGACGCGGTCTACTGTTCCATGGATTATTGTTCGAATACGCCAAGCTTGCTTTCCATCCACCGACCTCACGTCAAAACACCTGATACCCTGCCTTGAGGGGATGATGTTTCCATCCGGATCGCAACCCCCTATAGCGAAACCTCTCCCAACTATTTTTTTGGGCAGATATGGCCGTACGTAGGAATTTTTTTCAATAATAATCTCTTCCAAGGTCTGCTGCTTTGGGTCAGAGGCCGTGCGATTTTCGTCACCTTTATTGGCAAGTGCCAGTGGAGAAAAAGTGACCGCCAGTATTACCGAGGCTAAAAGAAACAATTTTTTCATTCCGATCTCCTGTGTAAAGTAACATTCCGAGAGTCATGTTATAACGAATTTGTGAATTGTCAATGGTCTTGAGGTGGAAAGCGATCATTTTGCAATAGTGCAGACAGAACGGAGGCACACTGCTATAATTTATTGTAATAGTTGCTTAACCACCCTATATGATGCACATGCGAACATTTATTATCCTTCTTGTATCGTGTTTTTCATTATTCACTGCACTCCCCGTCTTTGCCGCGACCGATTGTGTGACCCTTTCGCGCAATCTCTCGCTTGGTATGAGCGGTACCGACGTTACGCTACTTCAGCAGGTTTTGAACAGAGACCCAAGAACCAATGTAGCCGTGACTGGTCCGGGGTCAGCCGGTTTTGAGAGTCGCTACTTTGGGCCGCTCACGAAGCAAGCGGTTGTTGCTTTTCAGAATATTTATGCCGGAGAAGTACTCAGTCCGGTCGGACTTACGACAGGGAGCGGTTATGTGGGGACATTCACAAGGGCGAAGATCCTCACGTTGTGTAATAAGTCGCAAGTAGCGATTTCCACTCCTATCACAACGCCAACCCCCATTCCCCCTAATCCCGTCACTCCAGTTGCAGTGGTCAATCAGGCACCTTCGACCGTAGCTCCGAGCACCGCCACGACAAATAAGTCCGAGGTGGTGAATGATACTGTCGCATCACTTGCGGCATTTCATTCTGCAACCCCCGTCATGATGTTTCCCTCGACATATACTGCTTCGCGCGGAACTAAGGTGCTGCTCTATGGGGTCGGTCTTGCTACTGAAGGGAATATCGTTCACCTTGGTGACTATTTGATCGCTAGTACCAGTGTTGATAAGTTGGGTGTGCTCACCTTTATCGTCCCGGAAAACGCACCACGAGGAAAGCACGACCTCTGGATATCAAGCAGTAAGGGTGCAACAAACAAAATGTTCCTTATCGTTACCGAATTGAATGTTCCTGCACCAACTATTGTCAGTTTTTCTCCGGCAGAGGGGCTGCTCGGCACCATGGTGACGGTTACCGGTACTGGGTTTACTGCACAAGGGAATGAAGTTATCGGCGGACAAGGTTTTCAAAAAAATATTATCTCGGCAGATGGGAAGACGCTACAGTTTAAGGTTACCGCCGAAGTACCCGGAGTAGAACAAGGGATCGATTACTCGTCGGTTGACGCCCGTATCCCTGTTTGGTACGGCATCCTCAACGAAAACGGAATCTCTAAAAAATTAATGTTCACCGTAATTATATAGTTGGAATGCGCGTGCCATACTATAATCATCATACTTATGAAATATCTTGCCATTCTTGTAAAAAAGCTTAAACAAAACATCAGTGCGGCATCCCGCATACTGATCGCAGTAACTGTTGTGATCGTTGGCGGAGCGATCGCATTTGGTGTTTACGTACACCCGACAGAGGCAGACACGGGTATCCCATTCGGCGGACTTTCGACCTGGATCCAGTACTGCACTTGTACCGGCCCAGGAGTGATTGCGGTGACGGTGATGGATCTTAGTACCACGCCGGGAACTCCGACTAATTATATTTATTATCCCGGCGGTACGATCCTTCACCCGGAGTACAATATCTACAGTTTGGGTGTGTGGCTGCTCGGTAATCGCAGCCCCGGTGGGGTATGTATGTATTGGGTCGGAAAGATCTGCGTTACTTGGCCGACAGATGGAAGTATGGTTCGCGTTGGAACATCACTGTAAGAGAAGTTACGTATACAAAACACCCTCACTATTTTTCGTGAGGGTGTTTTGTATGACTTGAGATTTTCTTAGTAAGCCACATCCATGTTCCGATCGGCAGATCCTCTCCCCGTGCTTTTTTATCAATACTGAGCTCGTCAAAGTACTCAATTATCTTGTCTTTATGTATACCTAATCCCTCTGAAAGATTTCCGACGAGCATTTTTCGTTTCGCGCGAAAACCGGCCTTGATGAGGGTGAAGAATTCTTTTTCAGTAAAATCTTCGATCCTTTGTTTGCTGATATTGGTGATCATGAGGATCGCAGAATCGACCTTTGGCACCGGATCAAAGGATTCCTTTGGGACCGTTGCAACATATACCGGGTCACCAAATATCTTAATTGAGAGTGAAAGGATCGTCTCTTTTTTGTTGCGCGAGACGATCTGCTCCGCGACCTCTTTTTGTACGAGGAAGGTGAGCTGTGAAGGAGCACGGTGTTCCTCGAGAAAATAGCGGAAAAGCATTCCGGTAATGTAATAAGGAATGTTGGCGACGACTTTATATGTCGGCACATTACCGAGTAGTTCATCAAATAATTCCCGCGTAATATTTTTTTCCAGAATGTCGCCTTCTAAAAGTATTAGGTGACCATCGCGAAGCGCATCAGCAAATCGGTCAGTAAGAATGGGGATGCAGCGCGTATCCTTTTCAATCGCGATCACATGAGCCCCAGCGTTCAAGAGGGCATTCGTGAGCGCCCCTTCCCCGGGGCCGACTTCAATGACGATGTCTCCGGGGAATATACCGGATGCATCAATGATCTTTTCAATGGTCGTTTCCGAGCGGAGAAAATTCTGTCCTAATGATTTTTTTGCTTGAATATTTTTCATAGAATCTACGCAAGCGGATGAAATTCGAGGCGTGGAGAAAGCGAAGAAGACATATTCATATATGTTGACCGAGTCGCAGAGGCTCCACAACGAAGAAGTTCGCCACTTGCGTAGATTCTATTATATATAGACAACGCTGTCATTATCCTCATCCCAGCCGAGGAGACTGACGCGTTTGCCGTTTGACTTGAAGGTATTCTCCGGAAAGGCTTCACCTTCTCGGGATTCATTCACCAGCAGTGCTTGGTCAAGGTCATCAAGAAATTCTGAAGGAATATTCACCGTACGGCTGCCGAAGATGGTGCGGAACGATGCGTAGGACAGAAAGACCTTCTTTGCAGCTCGGGTGAGTGCGACATAGAAAAGCCGCCGTTCTTCTTCTTGTTCGGATTGATCCTTGCTCTCATCGCGTGAGCGACGAGACGGGAAAAGGTCTTGTTCCATTCCGGTAATGAACACGTATGGGAATTCAAGACCCTTTGATGCGTGAATGGTCATGAGGCGTACTGCGTCAACCTCGCCCTTCATTGTGTCTTGATCGGACTCAAGTGCAACATCGGCAAGAAACTGCTCGATCCCTTCCTCTCCTTCAAAGACGTCATAGCGCGTGGCGACCGAGACGAGTTCGCGCACGTTCGCAAGTCGTTCCGTATCTTCTTCATCCCCGTCCGACAGTATACGCTCGATACCCGTCTCTTTGATGATGAAGGCGATGAGCACCGACGGCTTCATTGTCTCCTCGGCATGCTTGATCTTCTCAAGTAGTGCGTAGAATAGCGCGACCTTTGCACGCATCGTCGCGGGCAGTTTATCCGCTTCGCCTGCGAGGATCTTCATGAGCGTGACCTTCCCCACTCCCCGCGCGGGAACATTGATGACGCGCTCAAGATCAAACGGAGAGTTCGGATTTCGTGCGGCCTTCAGGTATGAAAGAACATCCTTCACTTCCTTGCGCTCATAGAAGCGGACCCCCAGCACTTGATACGGGATGCCTGCAAAGAGGAGTGCTTCCTCAAGCACGCGAGATTGGAAGTTCGTGCGGTAGAGAATCGCCACTTCATTGGGACGCGCACCGCTTGATAAGAGGGCGGCAATGCGCATCGCAACGAAGCGCGCCTCGTCCGTTTCATCATATCCCGCAAAAAGTGAAAGCTTTTCTCCAGCAACATTTTCGGTGAATAACTTTTTTTGCTTGCGCATCGTGTTCTTGGCTATCACCGTGTTGGCTGCCGAGAGAATGTTCTGTGTTGAACGATAGTTCTGTTCGAGCAGGATCACCCGTGCACCGGGATAGTCCTCCTCGAAATTGAGAATATTCGCTATTGATGCACCGCGCCAGCTATAAATATTCTGGTCACTATCACCGACGACGCAGATATTCTTCGTTTTTCCTGCAAGCAGTCGAACGAGCTGATATTGGACTTGGTTTGTGTCTTGATATTCGTCGACGTGGATGTATTGCCATTGCGTCTGATAGTACCGGAGTATCTCCTCATGGGATTGGAGCAGTTTTACGGTCTTTTCCAGAAGATCATCAAAATCAAGCACGTTTGCTGACCGCAATGCCTCTTCGTAGAGCACAAAGACCCGCTTCAGTGTCGTTGCGAGGTAGCGGTTATTCGTCGTCTGCTCGATCGTATCTGGAGTTCCGAGATTTCCCTTATGGCGGGAAATGAGACCTTGAACCTTGCGCGGTTCGAACTGTTTTGGGTCAACTCCGGCTTTCACCATGGATTGTTTGATGAGTTTGAGTGATTCGTCTTGGGCAAGAATGCTCGCACTTTTCGGTATGCCAATCGCCTCCCCTTTTTCACGCAAAATGGAGATGCCGAGGCCGTGGAAGGTCCCGATAAAGGGAAGATCTCTCCGGCGCCCGAACCCACCCACCATTCCTTCTGCCCCCAGCAGCGCAAAAACGCGTTCCCGCATTTCCTTGGCCGCTTTGTTGGTGAAAGTGATAGCGAGGATGGCACCACCCGGGACCCCTCCCTCCATAATATGGCCGATGCGATGGGTCAACGTTTTAGTTTTTCCCGCTCCTGCTCCGGCAACAATGAGCACGGGGCCTTCCGTGGCAAGGACCGCCTTTTTCTGCGCTGGGTTCAGGTTTGCAAGGAGGTCTTTTGTCTTTTTTTCGGAATACATTAGCCATCATATTAGCACCCATTGGCAACAATTTCCTAAGATAAAAATATCTATATTTTAAGCCATATATTGCGACGCAGCAAAGAATTCCCCAGTTTGAAAAATATGGCTTAACATAGCCCGAATGTGACATCCTCATATGCTGTAAAAATGTATAGCGTATATTTATAGCCATATATTTGCCATATTTTTTTGCAAATTTGTTAATTCAAGCTAAAAAATGGTTGACTGAGTCGAATTGAGTTAGATATAATCTTTCTATACGGTTGTCAAATGGAAGTTCGGAAGAATGACGTTAAGGCAGGACGAAAGAACGAAGGACGCGTAACTAAATAGGCTTATCGCATTTAACACCCCCCAAATACCTGAACTTCGCTTTTTGCGAAGTCTGGTCAGTCTGTTTCGGATGAGCACGCTTTCATTGAAAAAGCTGAGTTTTTCTCTATTTCTCCTCCTCATCATTCCCGGAGCTGTCGCATCTGCCAGCTTCTTTTCTTTTTTCGGAGACATCTTCAGCAAGGTGAGCACTCAGGAGAAGATCATCAATTCACAGAATGTTGCCCTGCTCGCAGCCGCGATAGGCCCCGGGGAATATATCAATCCAGACTCTGCTGAGATCAGTACTGTCGGTGAAAGTGCGATATTGCCTGATGTTGGTCCGGACGGGGGGCTTTCGGATGTTGACGGAATGGAAGGCGGCCATGGACAGATCAGTATTTACGTTGTCCACGAGGGTGATTCTCTTTCTGCGATCGCGCAGATGTTTGATGTTTCGGTGAACACCATTCTTTGGGCAAATAGCCTGCCTCGGGGCACGAAGCTTTCTGTCGGACAGACGCTGGTGATCCTTCCTGTGTCAGGGGTAAGGCATATCGTAAAACGAGGTGATACGGTATCGTCGATCGCGAAGAAGTATGCGGGGGATCCCGATGAGATCCGTTTATATAATGGCATTGATGGAGACACACTCGCGATCGACTCCGAGATCATCATTCCTGATGGAGAGGTTGCTGCGGTCGTGGTCAAGACAAAGCCCGCTTCCTCGAAATTAGGCGGCGGAAATGTCCCACTTTATAATGGGTACTATCAGGCGCCGTTCGGAGGTTATCGAAAGACACAGCGGCTTCATGGTTACAACGGCGTTGATCTCGTCTCCTCGCTCGGGATAGGGGCGCCGGTGATGGCCGCCGCAAGAGGAACAGTCATTATTGCTCGACGGGGCGGCTATAATGGGGGGTACGGGAGTTACGTCGTCATTCAGCATGGCAATGGAACACAGACGCTCTACGGGCATCTAAAGTCGGTGACTGTGTCATCAGGAGAGATCGTCGTTCAGGGGCAGACGATCGGGACGATGGGAAATTCGGGGCGATCGACGGGACCACATTTGCACTTCGAGATCCGCGGCGCACGAAATCCTTTCTAAATTTGACGCATTACTTTGCTAAAGTATAAAAATGCGCTGCACCGTACTCAGAGTATGGCTTGCTTGCCTTAAGGCGGGGGTCGGTCGTTTTTGATACACTACAAACGTGAAGAAGATAATTTTTGATAATGAAAAGATCGGCTTGAGTGAAAAAGAGCTGGAGATCTTCTCTGCGCTCGGCACCCCCGCAGCAATTCAGTCGTTTGTTTCCGCTATTCCCCATAATTTCGAACGAAACGGTGATTCGTGCATGTCGGTGCGTGAGGTCCTTGCGAAGCGTCGCGCGCATTGCATCGAGGGTGCAGTGGTCGCAGCACTCGCATTTTGGGTTCACGGAGAGAAGCCGCTCTTAATGGACCTCGTCGCCGGTGGCGGTGATTTTGATCATGTTGTTGCGTTGTTCAAGCGGAATGGCTGTTGGGGTGCGATATCGAAAGGCAATCACGCGTATACGCTGTATCGTGATCCCATATATCGCACACTACGCGAACTCGCAATGTCATATTTTCATGAATACTACGACACCGATGGCATCAAGACGCTTCGTGCATACTCGCTGCCTTTTGATATACGAAAATATCAGCCTGAAGAATGGGTGACCGGTGAGGATGCTTGGACCATCGCGGAAGATATCGGTAAGGTACGACATTTCCCGCTCATCTCCGCACACCAGGCGTCATCATTGCGAGAGATCGATGATATTGAGCGTACTGTGGCGAAGATCACCATAACGAAGCGTTAGCGAGTCAACAAAAGCACCCATTTGCTTTGTTGTGTTTCCCTACAGGAACTGTCCACTCGTTGGGTTTCTTTTTCACTTCATTCAAAGAATCCTCAACGAGTCTTGCGAAGCTCCATGTATTCGCTTCTCACCTCAGCAACTCAGTCAACGTATATGAATACGTCTTTCCCCATACTGGGACTTCCAAATTCATACTCCCTACGGTCGTTGAATTTTAGGTCGCTCGTTGCTTTCTCCACGCCTCGCATCTGGGTTCTTTTGTCGACGCTCATGCAAATAATCTTTTTGGGCGATACTGCAACGCCTCGAGGATGTGTGCTTCCTTGATGTGGCGTGATTCATCGATGTCGGCGATGGTTCGCGCAAGTTTGATGATGCGATGGTATGCGCGCGGTGAGAGGTCGAGGCGTTTTGCGCTCTCATTCAATAGTGTGATGACGCTCTCGTCGAGCTTGATGAATTGGTCGATCGCATGAACGCTCATTTTTGCATTTTGTGTGACCGTGGAGCCGGCGAATCGTTTTGCTTGATGTGCGCGAGCGCGAGCGATGTCTGATTGGAGTTGCTCTATTTCCTTGTTGTCGTTTTTTCTTTTTCCCGGTGCTAATGTGTCGTGTGCAATTCGCGGGACCTCGATCCAAAGATCGATCCGGTCGATGATCGGGCCGGATATCTTGCGTTGGTAGCGTTGAATAGCACCCGGTACGCACACGCAGGGTTTTTTGGTGTCCCCCCAATACCCACACGGGCAAGGATTCATCGCCGCGATAAGGATGAATTCCGCAGGAAAATGTTCCGAACCTTTCGCGCGAGATACGTGCACGTAACCCTCTTCGAGCGGTTGGCGCAGTGATTCGATGACGCGCTTATCAAACTCAGGGAACTCGTCGAGAAAAAGCACACCACGATGCGCAAGTGTCACTTCACCCGGCTTTGGAATAGCACCGCCTCCGATGATGGAGACATAGGATGAGGTGTGATGCGGTGCGCGCATGGGCGAAGTCACGATGATCTCACTCGTGAGTGCCCCCGCAACGGAGTGGATCGCGGTGACCTCCAGTGCTTCTTTTTCAGAAAGTGGCGGTAAGAGTTCGGTGAATGCTTTTGCGAGCATGGTCTTTCCTGTGCCGGGAGGTCCCCAGAGGGCAATGTTGTGTCCGCCTGCGGCGGCGATCATGAGTCCACGCTTCGCACCTTCTTGCCCGCGAATATCGCTCCATGATCGATGTACTATTCGTGAAAGTGGTGTGTCGAGTGGCGTGGCTTCTTGCGGAGTGATGCGTTCATGCGCCGCCCCGCCTTTGAGGTCTGGTGTGAGGTGCGCGATCACTTGCTTCAATGAGGTGACAGGATAAACAGTGATACCGGAGACGAGTGCCGCCTCGCGCGCATTTTCTTTGGGCACGAAGACCTCCGTCATTCCAAGATTCTTTGCCGCACTCGCGATCGCAAGCGCCCCTCTGATCGCACGCACGTCGCCATTGAGCGCAAGTTCCCCTGCGAACGACCTGTTTTCCGTGGCGAAGCGGCAGTCTTCCGTTGCAAGGAGATAACAGAGCGCGATCGGTAGATCAAAAGACGGTCCTTCTTTTTTGAGTGAGGCGGGTGCGAGGGCAACCGTGATCTTTTGGTTGCGCTGTTTTGGTGATTTGTATCCGCTATTTTTAATTGCGGCACTGACGCGGTCGCGTGATTCTTCGACGGCCTTGTCGGGAAGTCCTACGATTGTAAAGGCGTGAATACCTTTCGTAAGATCAGCCTCAATCGTGATACGATGTCCGCCGGAAAGCGTCGGTTGGATGGAATACAGTTTTGCAAATGCCATGATGCGTCGGGTTATTCCATGTGTGCGATGCACGTGGTTGCTGCGGGATTTGCCAGCAGCCGGGATTCTTCGATGTCCATATTGCAAACGACACAACTTCCGTAGGTGCCTGCGTCGATCGCGGTGAGTGCGGCGTTGACTTCGTTCCATCTTTTTTCGAGTTCAAATTCGACCGCGCTGCGATCTTCAAAGTTAGTGATCTCACCCGCCCTTTCCTCCTCTTCGGCAGTATCGAGATTCAGGTCTGCCGCAACGGGTTCCCAGTCCGCGAGATTGTCCGGATTAATGCGCCCAACCTTCTGTAATTCTTGAACAAGTATTGCTTTCTCTTCTTCGAGTTTTTGTTTTAATTGTGCGAATTGTGTTCCCATATGTAGTTATCATACGCGAAAAAAGTATAGTGGCAACATTTTTTCTACTGTACGGTTGTCTCGGTAAGAGAGAGAATGAGTCCTCGCAATGCTTCTTCGCCGCCGGCGATGACGAGTGTTTTTCTTTCGAGGATCGTGTATGCGATAAGTAGTATTCCGGAATCGTCACGCAGTACGCGTGCATCGACACCCTCAAGGCGTTCATCAGTGAAGGGCTTGTTGCGAACGGTCACGAGGCCGGTCCTTCCATAATTGGGGTTAAGTGCCGGGGCGAGGTCGTTCGCCATGCTATTTTCCCACTCAAGCATTCCCGCAAAGGTTTCCGGATATGAGCGTGAGGTGACCTTGAAAAATCCCGCGAGTGAGTGTTCCCCTGTATAAATTCCATATGTGTTGGTCTCATCGAGCGAACGGAGCAATGTTTCAGGCGGAATGGAGTGTGCAAGTGCGGTGAAAAGTTCTGCTGTAGACGCGTCACTCGTGCCACCTTCGACATTGTTCACCGTGAACGCTATTTCACGTATTTTTCCCGATGCAAGCGTTGTGTCGCCGAAAGCAATGAAAATGTCAGCCATGATCTGCTCGCGCGGGGAGCCGGTGATAGCAATCTCCGCTGATATTTGGCGCTCAGGTTTGTTGGGTGTCGTTACCTCCGTGGTAGTGGTTGTTTTTGATCCCACAAGTACATAGAGTGCGATGCCGATACCGAAAGTGAGCACGAGCAGAAGGACAAAGATGATCCTGCCAAGATGAGATCCCCCTTCATGTATAGTGCGTGTTTCCCCTCGCTCTTCGCGACGCTCCGTCTCTGCGATGACCATTTGTGTTTTGGTCATGTTTTGTTTTGTGACGAGGTCGGCTACATCGCCGCGAAAAGTACGTAGCGGTGGTACTTTTTCCGAGCCGCGGCTGCGCGCCTTCTTTCTGCGCTGTTCGCTCTCGTCGTACGTTGGTCCATCGTAGGATATCTCTTTCATGTGTTTGCATTATACCGTTGTTCTCTTTTGTGAGGAAATTACATTTGAACAGCAATAGGTCATACGTCCGACAGATAAACATGTTTTCGATCCGAGTTGAAAATGAAAGACCATCCTTGGCGGTGGTCTTTCATCTAGCTATATCCCCGGTTTTGGCGTGGGGACGAATCTTTTTGGTGTCGGACCGGTGTCATCGCCATGAGATTCACTCATCATCTTTGCATCTCGCTCGTTTGGCTTGATGAAATCCTTGTCGGCGCGCTTGATGGAGAGGTTGATGCGACCCTTATCATCGACTTCTTTGACGACGACGGGGACTTCCATTCCCTCCTTAACATAATCAGCGACGCGCTCGATACGGAATGGGGCAATTTCAGAGACGTGAACGAGTCCTTCCGCGCTGTGCCCTATCTTTACAAAGGCACCAAAGTCCATGAGTCGCGTGACGACACCCTTGAACATTTCTCCTGCAACGTACTCGTGGGTCATTTCCGCAATAATATCGCGTGCCTTCTCCGCGGAGCCGCTCTTTCCGGTGCAGAACACTGTGCCATCATCTTCAATATCGATCTCCGCTCCTGTTTGCTCGCGGATCTCTTTTACTGTTTTTCCTCCGGAGCCGATTACCATCCCGATCTGGTCGGGCTTGATCTTGATGACCACGATCTTCGGAGCAAAGGGAGAAATGTCCGCACGTGGTGCTGCAATTGCGGCCTTCATTGTCTCAAGAATAGTGAGGCGAGCGGCTTTCGCTTTTGCAAACGCTTCCGCGAGTATCGGTAGTGGAATTCCATTAACCTTTACATCCATTTGAATTGCAGTAACACCGTTCTTTGTGCCGGCAACCTTGAAATCCATATCGCCGTGATGATCCTCAGGTCCCTGGATATCAGTGAGTACCTTATACTTTGTCGGTGTTTCCATCATCAGTCCCGATGCGATGCCTGCGACCGGCTCCGTAATGGGCACGCCTGCATCCATGAGGGCCAACGTGGAACCGCAGACCGAGGCCATTGATGTCGAACCATTCGAGGCCATTGATTCAGAAACGATGCGGATGGTGTACGGAAAGGCCTCCTTCGCAGGAAGTACCGGCAGGAGTGCCTTTTCGGCAAGCGCCCCGTGCCCGATCGCTCGGCGGTTCATTCCCCCCATGCGTCCTGTCTCACCCGAAGAAAATGGCGGAAAGTTGTAATGATGCAGGTAGCGTTTCTTCCCCTGCACCTCCATTCCTTCAATGATGAGTGAATCCTGCGGTCCGCCTAATGTGAGTACGGAAAGCACGTGTGTTCCTCCGCGATAAAAGACTCCCGATCCGTGAAGTACGGGCGAGATCCCTCCTGCCTCTGCAAGAAGCGGGCGTACCTCATCGAATGAGCGGCCATCAGGGCGCTTGTTCTCGTTGATTGCCTTTTTGTGCAGGAGATCATTTACCTCGTCATCAAAATATTGTGCTGCAAGTTTGTCATTCATCCCCTCGACGGCTTTGACGCATGTCATCCACTCATCCATGAGTGCATATTCGCGTGTACGGCCGGCCTCTCCCCAGATTGTTGATTCAAATTTTGGAGCGATCTTCTCTGTAAACAATGCCTTGATGTCTTCACCAACCTCGTCGAGCTCTATGATGCGTTTCGTTTTTCCTAGTTTTGCAATAATCGCTTCCTGAAACTTTTGTAGTTTCTCGATCTCAGCACTTGCATAGGTGAGTCCTTCCATGACGACATCTTCTGAGATCTGCTCTCCCCCCATCTCGATCATGTTGACGTTGCCGTCCTTGCCGCAGACGATAAGCTCGCAGTCACCTTCAATGATCTCTACATTTTCTTCGACACGAAATGACGGCATCGTGACCCATTTTCCGTTCTGTCTAGAAACGCGTACCGCAGAGACCGGCCCGCCGAACGGAATCTCGGAAACCGCAAGCGCGATCGACGCACCGTTCACCGCGAGTACGTCCGGCTCGTCTTTATCGATCGAAAGAACGGTGATGACGACTTGTACGTCGTATCGTATGCGTCCATCGAAAAGTGGGCGTATTGCACGGTCGATGATGCGACCGGACAAAACCGCGACATCCGAGGGACGTCCCTCGCGGCGCATGTATTGGCTACCAAGGATCTTGCCTGCGGCATAAAAGCGCTCCTCATAATCCACCGTAAGCGGGAAAAAATCTCCTCCCTCACGCTTCTTATTCGACATCACCGCGGTCGCAAGGATAGTCGTATTCCCATATCGGATAAAGACCGAACCGTGGGCTTGGTTCGCAAGGTCATTGAACTCCGCGATAAGCTTCTTTCCCCCGATCTCGATCTCGAATGATTCTTTTTTCATAACATGAATTTACGTTGTGGTGTCCAGATTCTCGCATTGAAAGAGTGCCTTCAATTCGATGATCCGGACGCCGCAGCGGCTGGTAATGGAGTCACTATAGCAAACGCAGATAAAAATAAAAGGTAATTAAACCCTAGGGCACAAGCCCTGGACTCGCAGTGAGCTCGCAAAGCCTCGCGCGAGTCCAGGGCTTGTGCCGCCAGGATATCGAACCTTTTTAGCACTCCTCGGCACCACGGGGAGTACTTCCATTTTTCTAAAGCAGAATACTGCTAAGAAAAATTGGTCGCCCGGAAATGAAAAAGAAGACTTTTTTATTTCGCTCGCTCTACGTCGGCAATAAAAGCGGGGCAATGGCCACACCTTTTTCCAGATTCCTAAAGCGACACTGCGCGCCGGGGTCGCGGCTCATTTCCCTCCCTTCCGCTCCGTCCTCCTCCGCGTGGCACACTTCTGCGTTTTTCCTTGAATCCCAAGAGATATGCGCTCGGATCTCCGGAAAGATCAAAGAAGTCGTCGGCGGCATCGCGCAATTTTGATGAAGCAGACTTACCGAATGCAACGACTTCGACTTGGATGCCCATATTGATTTGAAGGTATTTTACAAGCGGTTCGAAATCGCCGTCTCCGGAGGCGATGATGATCGCATCAAGTTTCGGTGCAAGCGTGATTGCGTCGACTGCGAGGCCGACGTCCCAGTCACCCTTCTTAGCTCCACCCCAGAATTCCTGGAGTTCTTTCGATCGTGTTTCGATGCCAATCTTACCGAGTGCCTCGAAGAATGCCTGTTCCTCACCGGATTTTGTTGAGATGACATATGCCATTGCGCGAATAAGTTTTCTGCCCGCAACGGCATCTTCGAGAATGTTACTAAAATTCACTCGGGCATCATCATAAAGATTCTTTGCACTGTGATAGAGATTCTGCGCATCAATAAAGACACCGACGCGCTGGTCTTTGTGTTTTGTGACTGACATAAGTGTGGCGATTCGCGGATCTTGATGAATTTCTTCGCTGTCTTCACGTCAAGGTCCCTAAGAACTTACGGTGAGTAAGTCTGGAGAGCCCCGCTCGGCTCGACGCCTCGAACTTCATTCAAGATCTACAAAACGTTAGTTATAAAAAGTAATCAAACGTTTATAAAAATGTGCGAACAGTAGATAGATTAAATAATGCGGTCTCGAAAATTCTCACACAAAAAATAATAATGCACGCTTGTCGTGCATTATTATTTTACTTGATTCCTAATTTCTTGACGAGTGAGTTGTACTTTGCCTCACTCTTCTTTTTTAAATATTTGAGGTGGGCACGGCGGTCAGAAACCATTTTGAGCAAACCGCGGCGTGAATGATTGTCCTTCTTGTTCTCCTTCAGGTGCGCTGCAAGCTCATTGATCTTTTGACTTAAAATAGCGATCTGAACCTCCGGAGAACCGGTATCGGTATCGTGACGCTGGGTTTTGGCCATAACGACCTGCTTTTTCTTTGCTGTTAACATGGGAGACATCCTAGCACGAAAGAAAAAAAAACGCAACCTTGATCGCTGCTAAAATTTTTCGTCAAGAAATCGCTGAAGTTCTTGGTCGGGGGTAAGACTGACATGTGAATATTCGATACTATCGTCTGCAGCAAGCATTTGTTTTGTCTCGTCATTTATCGCTCTGATGTCGACGGGGGTGCTGCCCCCCTCCTCTTCTTCGCTAAAAATATCCCCATCTTTGATAAAGATGATCTGCGTGCCGAGGCTTTGTTTTCCCGTGTAACTTGGGATTGGCATAGTGGTTTGTACTATTCTGCGTAGTGAGATGACCTGAAGGCTTCAAGCGCATCAGGGCTTAAGTTTGTCGCGTTCAGGACGTCCTCGATATTTTCCACCTCAATCTCTTCCGGTAGTTGCTCGAGTCCATCTTCGGCGGAAGCATATGCTCTTCGGAGCATAGTACTAATATCTGCTTCGTTTTCTTCTCCTCCTTCGAACACTGGTGCTTCGTTTGGGTTAAACATAGATTCTGTTGCTCTCATCGTATCACTCGTGTTTGTTTTTTTCAACAAGCAAAGATATGCACAACCTTTCTTTTTCATTATGTCTAACCCCATCTTCTGCGCCAAAGATCGATTCGCTTGCTACAATGAATAAATGGACTTACATGAGTGGAAAAAACATTTTCTTGAATACACGGAAATAGAAAAAGGAAGAAGTATTCATACGGTAGAAAATTATGATCGCTATTTGACGCGTTTTCTTGAATATTCGAAGCTGACGCAGCCGTCGGATATTACCTATGACGTCGTCCGTGAATACCGTCTTTGGCTCAATAGGCAGCTCGCAACGGAGTCGCGTCGGGGGGTTCCGGAAACTACATTAAAAAAGCGGACACAGAACTATTATCTGATCGCTCTTCGCGCATTCCTGAAATATTTGATGCGTCAGGGTGCTGAAAATATCATGTCGCCGGAGAAGATCGAGCTCGCAAAAGTTTCAGAGCGTGAATTAGACCTGATATCCACACAGGATCTTGATCGTCTGCTCATGGCCCCACGGGGTGATACGCTTGTTGCGCTTCGCGATACAGCGATACTGGAATTATTATTCTCCACCGGTCTGCGTGTATCTGAATTGTGCGGGCTGCCACGCGACTTGGATCTTTCCCGCGATGAGTTTTCCGTGCGGGGAAAGGGTGAAAAGGTGCGTGTCGTATTTTTGTCCGAGACGGCGAAAGCAGCACTGAAGGCTTATCTTCACAGAAGGACAGATGTTGATGACGCCCTTTTTGTGCAGGTGGGCCGCGGCGGAGAACGATCCCAAATCAAAAAAGAAGGTTCGTTAAGGCTTACTTCCCGTTCCGTGGAACGCCTTGTGAAACACTATGCAATAAAGTCAGGAATCTCAAAAAAGGTCACCCCTCATGTTATTCGTCACAGTTTTGCCACTGACCTATTGGAAAATGGGGCCGACCTTCGTTCCGTGCAGGCGTTATTGGGGCATGCAAATATTGCCACCACGCAGATATACACACATGTGACTGATAGCAAACTTCGTGAAGTGCATAAGCTGTTTCACGATAAGCGCAAAAGGTGATCGTTCCGTGAAACGTAATGCTTTTGTTATTCGTGTAACAATTTAGTTTTTTATAGGCGTTCTACTGGTGATAGGCGGGAATATTTCTTTTGCGATATAATCATGAAATGTATTACGTTTCATGGAATGTGAATGGACTTCGTGCAGCAGCAAAGAAGGGATTTTTGGATTGGCTGTATGAAACGCAGCCCGATGTACTCGGGTTGCAGGAAACAAAAGTAGAAGCGGAGCAGTTGCCTGAAGAAGTGCGCAGTCCAAAGGGGTATTTTGCTTACTTCACGCATTCAAAAGGGCGGAAGGGTTACAGTGGTGTCGCCTTGTACTCAAGGACAAAGCCCGACAAGGTAGAATACGGTATAGGAATTAAGCGCTTTGACGACGAAGGACGGATCATTATCGGACATTATGGAGATCTTGTCCTTTTGAATGTCTATTTCCCGAACGGAGGTGGGGGGCCAGAGCGCCTCAAGTATAAACTCGATTTTTATGATGCTTTCTTGCTGCATATAGAAAAGCTGCGGAAACAAGGGAAAAAGGTCATGGTCTGCGGGGACGTCAATACGGCACATGAGGAGATTGACCTGGCGCGACCGAAAGAGAATGAGAACAACACGGGATTCCTTCCGGAAGAACGCGCGTGGATCGACGAGCTTGTGTATCACGGCTATGTTGATACGTTTCGTTATTTTCATCCGAACAAAGAAGGTGCGTATAGTTTTTGGGATATGAAGACACATGCTCGAGAGCGCAATGTTGGATGGAGGATCGATTATTTTTTTGTTGTACCTGATCTTGTCAGCAAACTTAAGTCGGCAGGTATCTCGGACCAGACGCCTGGCTCCGATCACTGTCCAGTATGGGTGGTTCTTAAATAATAAATAGAATAAAAAATCCGCACCAGAGTATGGTGCGGAGAAGTCTATGGTGGGACTCATTGCTGGATCACGGGAATGTAGTTTTTCGCCCAATGCGAGGTGTTGTACACACCGCGAGCAAGCGGAAGGGTGCGTTGAATCAACTCATAAACAGGTTTTGGTAGTGTGGCTCCAAACATGTCCCATAGTGTGATGATCGCAGTGGCAACCGCGAGCCGTTGTGTTTGCGGAAGCACCCTCTTTTCGGCGGAACTTGTCGTTCGTAACAGTTCTTCCGGCGAAAGCACGCGACGATCCCCGGTTTCTCCATTGTGTGCACGGTATGCACTGAGCCGATCATCAACGGAAGCAACGAAGTATGCATCAGCGCAGACCTTACCGTTCATCATCTTGACCTCACTCGATCGATCTTCCGTTATTGTCCGGAGGCCGACGAGCTTGACTTCGTTAGGGTTAAGGTCGATACCTAATTCTTCCTTCACTTCACGGAGCAGGCAGTCGATTACGGACTCTTCTGCATCGACATCGCCTTCTTCACGAAATTCGCCGGAGTAGGGTTCGAGCCGCCCCCCGCCGAGCGTGTTATCACAGACGCCCGAACGCAGGTCTTCGCTGCAGACAATGCCATACTCGTCGCCAAGCGGCCCTCCGGGGAGTTCTCGTCCGATGAGGGTTATGCGCGTCGAGGTGACGGAGTATTCCGTTGGGAGACCTTGGTCGTTGACTACCACGACAGAGTCTGAGGGGATTGCGCAGGCTTCCAGGCTGTTCGGATTGAAGAGGCGAGCGATTTGGTAACCGTCTCGCAAGAGAAAAGCGGTGTTCTTGTCCACGACGTACTCCTAAAAAAGTTGATGGTTGATGGCTCCAGAATTTGTAAGGTGCCTACTCTTCATACTACACAGATTGTGCGATTTGTCAATACATTGCCTGCGTGTTGAGGTCTGAAACACAAAGACCATAAAGTCCTGCGCTGCGAGTTGAGGTCGTGACGGCAGTGACGTTCTTTGTGAGCGCGCAAAGATCGCCTACTTCACTCCATATTTCTTGCGTATGGCACTCACCTCACCTTTTTCCTCCGCTTCTTTTTTCTCCTTACCCGCTTCTCCGAGTTGCTCAAGCTCCCTTCTCGGAAGCGTGTAGAGTGCTATCGCTCGTTGTTTAAGATAGTCAGCCGTGTTCTTTTCGGGATTATCAAGCACTTCATTGAAGAGTGCATGAAGTATCCATCCTATTTCCCGCCCCGGCTTCAAGTTGGCTGCGCTCATTATTCCCGCACCATCGATTTTCAGCATACCCACCGATACCGGTGCACGCATTGCTTCCTCGATCATTGAATGATATTTGCGTAGTCGATAGGGGGTTTCTTTCGGACGCCCCATTCCGATACGGTCGCAGGCACGCACGTTCATGAGATCCCACACA
Organism: Candidatus Lloydbacteria bacterium RIFCSPHIGHO2_02_FULL_50_18; assembly: GCA_001821395.1. Taxonomy (GTDB): domain Bacteria; phylum Patescibacteriota; class Minisyncoccia; order Phycocordibacterales; family UBA6899; genus MHLP01. Next base: position 30,249 of record MHLM01000012.1, read on the forward strand.
AGTTCGGGTCCCACATGCGCAACGATGCGTCGTACTGCAGAGAGCGTAATCTTCTCAATATCGGAAAAAAATAAATGATAACGCACTAGCGTCGAGACGTCATGAATGAATTGCTTCGGAAAACGCAAGCGTTCAAGAATTTTTGCCGCCATGCGCCCTCCGACGACATCGTGCCCGTAGAACGTCCAATCTTTCTTTTCGTCCGACCACTTACGCGTGTGGGGCTTCCCAACATCATGGAGTAACGCCGCGATGCGCACGTGGAGCGGCCATCCCCTTTCTTTTGCATGCTGCAGAGCGCGCAGGTTATGTTCCCACACTTCATAGATGTGGTCGCCATTTTGCTCGCATCCAATGCCTGCCTCGAGTTCCGGTGCGATATATTTGAGTACCCCCGTTCTATTGAGCAGAACGATACCCTCCATGGGGCGATCCGACATGATGATCTTGATGAACTCGTCACGAATGCGTTCCCCCGCGATGTGTTCAAGTCGGTGCGTAAATTTTACGACCGCATCCATGGTCTCTTTCTCGATGGCAAAGCCGAGCTCTGCGCCAAAGCGCACCGCGCGCAGTATGCGCAACGCGTCCTCGTGAAAACGATCTTCCGGCGCACCTACGGTTTTTATCAAATGGCGTTCGATGTCTTCTTCCCCTCCGTAGGGATCGATGATCATTCCTTGTGAAACATTGTACGCGATAGCATTCATGGTGAAATCGCGACGCTGTAGATCATCAGTAAGACTGCCGGAGAATGCAATCTCATCAGGATGGCGAAAGTTTGAATAGGCGCTTTCTTTGCGATATGGGGTCACTTCGACGATGCGCATGCTTCCCCGCTCCGCATCGTCTTCTGCGATGTCTTCATTGACGACGCCCACTGTTCCGTAATCATTCTCATAAAATGTTTTTGGGAAAAGTGCGATGATCTCTTCCGGCTTCGCGTTCGTTGTGACATCCCAATCCTTTGGCTTGACCCCTCGGTAAAGATCACGAACGCAACCACCTACGAGATATGCTTCATAGCCGGCTGCTTCGAGCGTTTTATTGACCTGTGATATTTCGGGTGGAATAGTAAAGTGTTTCTGCATGACTCTATTATATAGGATTCACAATTATTGGAATGGTTGGATTCACGAAAGAAATATTCGCCAGGAATTTCGACCCCTACTGGGTCAGTACCTCATTCCCATTTTTCAGATTAAGAAATCTTCAAAAACATGGTAATGGGCTTCGAATCCTGTCGAAGCTGAAGCAGTTCAGCTTCTCGGGAGCACAACTCGCTTCGCTCTTTGTGCTCCCGCCAGGATTCGAACCTGGAATAACTGCTTCGAAGGCAGTCGTGATATCCATTTCACTACGAGAGCGTACTTTGTATTAAAGCAGATGATCAATGATAAAGCACGGCCAATAGAGATGAAGCGCTTGAAGGATGTATCCCTGTTTGCCATTTTCGTGTGAATTCGTTAGTATTGGTCCACAAGCGGGTATGGTTTAGTGGTAGAATACGTCCTTGCCAAGGATGAGACGGGAGTTCGATTCTCCCTACCCGCACCAGGGTTGAGTGAAGCGGAAGTTAGCAAATCGTGAAATAGCAAAAATAACGAGATATCTCGTTATTTTTGCTATTTCACGATTTGTAACGATTTCCATTTCCGAAAATCGCCGTGCGAGGAAAACTCTGCTTACCCGCATTAATTTTGCACTGTGCATGGTTTAAGGAAAGAAATCGTTCCGCCTCACTCAACTCTGTTGTTTCATATGCAAGCCTGTTTGGAAGTGTTTTGCCCCACTTCCGTGGGAGAATCGAAGCCTTTTCCCTTATTTTTGAAGGATTCATATCCTGAAAAAATGGGAAATGGGCACTGAAACTGTAAGTTTCGATTCTCCCTACCCGCACTAGGAACGAGCGTGATAAAAGGCCCTTCATAGGGCTTTTTATCACCGAGTGACGACGTGCGGGAGGCTTTGCCTACGCGCACTAGGATGAACAACGAGCGTGATAAAAGGCCCTTCATAGGGCTTTTTATCACCGAGTGACGACGTGCGGGAGGCTTTGCCTACTCAGCAGTCATTTTTGATCAACTTGAGCTTTTGGTGTGCTGCTCACAAAGAATATACGTTTTTTATGAAATACAGGTAAATGCAAAGCATTTTCTCCTTAAAAAATTAAACGTCGGCAATAAAATATTTTTTCTGAAATTCGTCAATAATTCCTAAAATATGTGATTTTAAGCATTTTTTGAACTTATCCACACCTGCTGTGCATAAAAACTGTGGATAAGTCTGTGGAAAGTGGGTATAAAGGACATTATAATGACTTTTATTATGTCCTTTAGGAATTTGATTGAGGGCGGCGTTGTGCCGTTTCACGGAAAGCAAAGAATTAATGTTACTACGTAACAAATTAAGCAACAGTACAATATATCTGACTTGAATAACGTAAATTGGGTTTCACATGAAACTGAATAGTGAGAAACTTGAAAAAATGGGACAAATTACTGAAAAACAGCAAATAGGGAGGACCGGAGAGGATATTGCATGCTTGTTTCTCGTGAAACGTGGCTTTCAAATCGTTGAGCGTAATTTTTGGAAGAAGGTCGGTGAAATAGATATTATTTGCACAAAAGAGGAAAAATTTTACTTTGTTGAAGTAAAAACGATCGTAAAAAGAGGTGTTTCACGTGAAATGAGCGATAATTATCGTCCAGAAGATAATCTGCATGCTCAAAAGATCGTTCGACTTGGAAGAGCAATTGATATTTACCTTGAAGAGCAAAATATTGATGGTGATTGGGAAATACTTGGGGTCATGATAATTATTGACCCAAAGACTAAGATTGCAAAAGTGTCGCTTTTGGAAAATTTCGCCTGGTAGTCTTTTCACGTGAAACATAATGAACGAGAAGGATGACGGACCCAGGTCATAAGGTCGTTTTGTCTATTATGGGTGTTTCACGTGAAATCCTGCCTCAAATCTGTCTTGATCATCGCTTTGTTTTTGCGGTTTTATGTTTAGTGAAAGATAACTACAAAGTATAAATGAGCATAGCGCTGCTTGGGGATTACTCTTGAATTTTTTATGAGTATAATATGGAAAAGACAATCTTTATGAACAGGTTGCGTAGTTTAAAATTCTATGATATAATATTTCCATGACTGATTCAAAACGCACCGAGTTGACACTGCATGCGATCGAGATCATTCACGGATCTCGTCTTTCAAGCGACGAGAAGATGATGCTTGAGGGGAGAATCCCGTTTATCTCTGATTCCATGCTTGAAATGTTTGTGCAGGTTTGCGATGAAGATCCGTTCGGCGTTGATGCAATCGTTAAAAATCTAAAGAAGAAACTTGATGCAGGAGGGAATTTAAAACGATTGCATGAGATCGTAAAACAGGAGCGCAGGGAAATCGAAGATTCATTAGTCCTAGGATAATAAATTTTATATGAGCGAGAAAATTCAGCAACAGGCAGAAGACGGAGAGGTGCAGCAAATTTCTTCCTTGACTGACATTGATTCAAGCACTAGGACGACAAGCACCGAGGAAGGTGATGGCGTTGTCACGGGTGATATCGGTACATCAGAAACGGTTTTTCCGCAGTTTGGTACCGTCGGAGATGTGGGAGAAACCTATGAATTGACGAGTAATTTTTCCGAACTCGGTGATCCGATGCAAACTCTGGAACGATCACAACTACTTTGGGATGCACTTGCGCCGGAGGTTGTTGATCGACTCCTCGCAGATTCTCCGTTTAGCAGCGAGGAATTTTTGGCACTACCTGATGCAGATAAGAATGCCGCGCTTAATATCGTTGAAGATAGCGCAGTCGCTGCTGCCATGGCGCAGGAAGCCCCATCCGCCCGTGTCGCAGTGGTTTCATCAGAACTTACCCTAGCTGACGATCAGTCGATCGCGGCGAAGTCGATGAGGTGGGGTCGGTCTCTCGGTGCCGCATTAATAGTGGGGCTTGGCGCAACCCTTGCGCCGGGTGTTGCAAGTGCCGGTGGTCATGATGATAATATTTTCAAGTCATTTGGAGATAGCATCGTGCATGGAGTTAAAAGAGATGTGCGTGAGGCGGGGAGAGATAGCGGCGCGGTGTTGGGAGGGGTTGTGCGCATCATCATCGATCGTTCGGTAAATCAGACAGCAGTGCAAATACTTGGAGCGGCCGGAGTGCCGGCACAGCAGGCCCCGGAGGAAGTTGTTGTTGTGCCGAGAAGTGTTCCTGGCGCGTATGGCGGCGGATACGGAGGTCAATACGAAGTACGCGGACGGAGTGCCGGCGAATACGAAGCGCATGGATACGGCGGTCGCGGAATGGAGAGCAGTGAGCGTATTCGCATAAAACAGGATATTAACCGTCTCGTGTCACAAGAGAGGGCACTCACAATTCAGGCGGAAAATTCACGGAGAACGGTAATGCAAACTTACGCTCAGTTGAGCGGGAGCAGAAATGACCTGAGTCTTCGGGCAAGATATGATGCAGAGCGGAGCCAGTACGAATATACCGTGGGAATGATTAGGACTCTCCGGGGTCAGATCGGCGACCTGAGCGGTAGACTCAGTCAGACGCCATAAGGTGTTGATCAGCGTCTGGTGAAAAACATCCCATATTCGATGGGGTGTTTTTATTATCGCAAACGAGATAGTTGCCCTAATTTGAATTTTAAGCTACTCTTGCGACACGACCGAAGTATATCGGGGCGTGGTGTAATGGCTAACATGTCTGGTTTTCAGGATAGAGACCAGATGACAAGAGACAGCGTGACGTAGTGAGGAAGAAGTATATCGGGGCGTGGTGTAACGGCTAACATGTCTGGTTTGGGACCAGATGACTCCGGGTTCGAATCCCGGCGCCCCGACTAAATAAAGAAAAGACCTTCAAGGAGGTCTTTTCTTTATTTAGTCGAAGGCGCGAGGAGCACAGCTCCGAGAGGGATTCGAAGCCCTTCTCCCATATTTATGAAGGATTCTTATCCTGAGTAAATGGGAAAGGGGTACTGACGCAGTAGGCGTCGAAATTCCCGGCGCCCCGACTAAATAAAAAAACTGCCTTTTGGCGGTTTTTTTATTAAATCTTCAAGATTGAAAATCACCTGCGGCGGTAAGGGTAGATCTCAGTTTTCAATGACTGAGAAGGCGTCATCGATAAAAAGTGTTTCACGTGGAACACCTGCGAGCTCGCAATGAATAACTTCTCACGATAGAATGAGTTTCTTGTGAAGAATCCCGAATACGAAGAAGGTGGACATGATGAAAAAAAAGACCTATTCCTTTTTGAGTTGGACGGGGATCTTTACGCTGTACCCGTTGAACTCGTCGATCGAGTAATGAAAATACCTCCGATCACTCCGATCCCCAATGCGCCGGCGGCAATTGTTGGTATCTTCCACTTGCGCGGAAAGGTCGTTTTGACCCTCGACCTCTCAAGTCGTATGGGTATTTCCAGAATGAAGCCCTTAAGTCAAAACTTTCTTTTTGTCGTGCGGTATAAAAATGATCAGTTCGCCATTTTGATCGATACACCTAAGGTCATTGTACACATCCCAGCGAGCGAAATTCATCGTCCCGACTCCATTCTTACGGCCCGATTATCACCGCAATATGTCCAGGGAACCTTCATGTTTCAGGAGGTAACAAAAGTGAAAGTCCCTAATCATTCGATCTTCATCGAGCATATTGGTGGGGTTGACCGGAGGCCTGAAGAAATTCCACCATCACTTCGACCGGTACTCCTCCTTGACCTTGAGCGAGTCCTTGACCAGGAGGATCTTCAGCACATGTTTATTTCACAGGAGTAAAGTCTATGGTACAATTTTAGTATGGCAAAGGATATAAAAATACTTCTTGTTGATGACTCAGCTTTTATGCGTAAGGTATTGCGTGACATCTTTGAAAGTGCCGGATATACGAATTTCATAGAGGCGGGAAATGGAACAGAAGCGATCCAAAAATTCAGAACAGAGAAGCCCGATTTTATCTTTCTTGATATCATCATGCCTGACGTGAACGGTATGGATGTACTTCGTGAGATCGGGAGCGAAGCGAAGGTCATCGTCGTATCGGCGGTTGGACAAAAGGATGTGATCGAGCAGGCAAAAACACTTGGTGCACTCGATTACATCGTAAAGCCTTTTGATCGTGATCAGGTGCTCGAAAAGGCCCAGCGGCATTTCGGTCAGTAAGTAGCCCGACACGCTTGGTCAAATGTTTCATGAATAGTCAACCAACCGAAAAGATCCGTGTACTTATTGCAGATGATTCTTTTTTTATACGCACCTATCTTCAGGAGGTATTGAAAGCAAGTGAATCGATCGAAGTCGTTGGGCTTGCTTCATCGGGAATCGAAGTAGTTGAGTTGGCACGTAAATTAAAACCCCATGTGATCACGATGGATTATCACATGCCGGGAAAAAATGGAATTGAAGCAACCGCAGAGATTATGCGTGATGATCACCCGCTTCCGGCAATCATCATGCTTTCTGCTTTCGAGGGGGATGATGGCGAACATGTTCGAAAGACCCTTTTGTCCACCGGTGCCCATGTGATCGAAAAACCGTCGGGAGAAGTGTCTCTTGATATAGAAAAGATTGCACGCACTATCGTACAACGGATCGAGGAGGTCGGGTGGACCGAAGTACGCATGCGACACTCCTTTGCCCGCATGAAACACACTAGGGAACGAAGCCTAAATGGGCAGGATCGCACACTGCCATTTTCGGGGGTTGTCGTGATCGGTGCGTCTACCGGTGGGCCATCCTTGGTTGAAGGTTTGATCAAGTCGTTTGATCAGTATCACGGAATTTCGATCGTGATAGTTCAGCACATGTCTGCATATTTTACTTCGCTGTTTGCTGAGCGGCTCGGACACGTTACCTCATTCCGTGTTTATGAAGCAAAGAGCGGAGACGTTCTTCTTCCGAACGATGCCCTCGTTGTCCCCGGTGGTTCTTTTTTGTTACCTACTTCGCTACCGGGTTCCCCGATGTGCAGCTTTGATATTATCGAAAGTGAAACTCATGCACCGGAGGCGCAGATCGACAATTCGATGCGCGCGATAGCCGCTTGTTACCAGGGACCAATCGCCGGCGTATTACTTTCCGGAATGGGAAATGACGGAGCCGTCGGACTGCACGCACTGCGATTGCGTGGAGGACTTTGTCTTGCGCAGGATCCGGAAACAGCACCGGTGCGTTCTATGCCGGCGCATGCGATTGATAGCGGTGAGGCAGTCGGAGTGCGGATAGAGGATATCCCCGAACGTATCATGAGTCATTTTCGTCGACCATCACCGTCACGGCTTGCGTGATATAATCAACCATATGCCGTTGAACATGAATAAGTATAAGGATCTCTTCTGCGCGGAAGCAGAGGAGCAGCTTGCAATACTCTCTCGTTTATTGCTTGTGCTTGAGAAATCAACAAACCACATGGAATACCATGAGGAGTTAATGCGCAGCGCACACACCATCAAGGGTGCCGCTGCGACAATGGGGTATGCTTCAATGGCAGAACTTGCTCATGCGGTTGAAGATATTTTTCATGCAGCCGAGCGGGGTGCCCTTGTGGTTGATACACGGATCATTACACTATTGCTCTCAGCGATCGACCTCATGACGCATTCACTCGCCTCGATCAAGAGTAGTGACGTTGAACTTCCCAGTAAGGAAGTTGTTGATAAATTGAAAAAAATTCTTGAAGAAAATGCCGGTGTACAGACCGTTGTTCCGCAAGAAAAAACCGGTACTGATGTTCAGCAATTGCATATCGTCACTCCGGATACCATCAAGGTTAGTGTCGAAAAACTCGATACATTAATGGGGCTATTTGAGGAAATGTTGATGCTCAGACTGAAGGCAAATTCAATGATCGAGCCTGCTGTGGAATTTGTTCGGACGACGACTGACCCTGTATTGAAGCAGCAATTATTCTTCATTGCCGAGCTCGAGGCATTGTTTGCAGAACTTGCGCGGCTCATGACTGAGCATCAAGACGCTCTTCTTGCTATTCGCCTCGTTCCCCTTGAACAGATCTTCGGCCAGTTCCCTCGTATGGTGAGGGATCTGTCGGTGCGAGAAGAAAAAGCGATCGAATTTTTTGTTGAAGGTGGAGATATCGCCTTAGACCGTACCGTGATCGAGGGCCTTGGCGGTGCACTAGCGCATCTTCTTCGCAATGCGGTCGACCACGGGATCGTTTCACGTGGAACAATATCTCTTTCGGCGGTAAGGGAAAAGGGACGCGTACGGATCTTTGTGGAGGATTCGGGCGCCGGGATCGATTATGGGCGGGTCAAAGAGGTGGCAACGGCTCAAGGGGTAGGCACGAGTGAAGAGATCGCACTTATGGGAAACGAACAGCTCGCAGAATTATTGTTTCATCAAAATATGTCGACCAACAAAGTGGTGACGGATATTTCGGGAAGAGGAGTTGGTCTTGCTGCGGTGCGCGGGTTTGCTGAGGATGTCGGAGGACGCGTTGAAGTCATTTCTCCCATTCCGGAAATAGGGAAGGGGACCCGCTTTGTTCTTGATCTTCCGATCTCTCTTGCAACAGTGCGCGTGCTCGTCGTGCAAGCACGAGGGTACACATTTGCGATACCTTTCGATCATGTCATTAAAACACTTCACTTTGAAACGCGGGAGGTCGGTGACGCGGCGCATCAGGAAACACTTTTTCTCGACGGGACATTGTTGCCGCTGATGCATCTCGATAAAATTCTCAAACTATCATACGGTTCCGCTCCATCTCCGGAACATTCTCGAACCGCGGTGTTGATCCGAACGGGAGAGAAAACATTTCTTCTCGAAGTAGATGCGTGCACGGGTGAACAAGACCTATTGATCAAATCGCTTCCTCCGGTTCTCCGTAATAATAAGGGATTTTCAGGCTCAGCGCTTCTCCCGGACGGACGAACAATATTATTACTCGATGGCCATGGTTTACTCATACAAGCAATAGACGATATACTGAACACCCAATCATTATCTTAAGTATTATGCCATCACTATTTCAACTCACAGAAAATGATAATGACCAGTTACGAGAACTTGTAAATATCGGAGTTTCGCATGCCGGAGACACGTTGTCTTTGATGATGGGGAAACATATCACGGTAAGTATTCCGGGGATATCCGTACAAAGCGCATCCACTACGCTCTGTTTGCCGCAAGGTGATGAGGATCTCACCGTCTCAGTGTTGCTCCGCGTATACGGGTTAATTAATGGATATGTCTTTTTGTTTTTTCCGCGCACTGCCGCTCTCCGCTTGCTGCAAGTACTTTCAGGAAAGAGTATCAGCGATGTGCGCGCACTCGATCGATTCGACCGGTCAATATTTCAAGAACTAGGAAACGTGATCACCGGCGGTACGTTGAACGGACTATCAAAATTTCTCCACATCGAGATGCTTCACTCCGTCCCCAACGTTGTCGTGGATATGAGTGGTGCAATATTCAATTCCTTATCAGCATCGATGGTGAAGCAGCACGAGGAATTTCTTTCTCTTGATGTTTCGATCTGCATCGATTCTCCATCGAGCTCTGCTGTGTGTGTTGATAGCGAGGCCTCCGCTGCGCGCATGTATCTTTTTATGGGACCGGATGCCGTGGAGAGGATCCTTGCGATCACCAATGCGATGATCGGCAAAAAAAATGACCTATGAGCAATACTATCGAAATACGGATTGCTGAGCTTTTTGTTGGTGATCAGTCGAATGTCATCATCACAAAGGGGGTCGGCTCATGTATCGTGATCGTCCTCTATGATCGCCTCGTGCGCATCGGAGGGATGGCACATGCGATACTTCCAGAAGCGAGCATCGAGCATGCAGAGGTTGGTGTGCATGTGGATTTAGGAAAACGATTTGTGAAGTATGCGGATCTTGCAGTGGACACATTGATCGCTGATATGGAGTCATTGGGTGGAACACGGCAGCATCTTGTCGCAAAATTGATCGGAGGTGCGCATATGTTTGCGTTGCTTGAAGGTGATACGTTTGGTATCGGGTGGGAAAATACAGAAAGTGCACGCGCGCGATTGGTCCACCATGGAATACCGATTGAAACGGAGGTGGTAGGCGGAACGGTCGGTCGGAATGTACGTCTTGATTGTGCAACAGGCATCGTCGAGATTATCACGAAGGTTTAACCTGAAGGTATCCTCAGTCAACTCACGCTTCATTGAATTTTATCTATTTTGCTATACACTGGGCAAATGCTCATCCGTCGTAACCCACTAACCCTTTTGTCCTTTGTGCTGTTCGTTATTGCTCTCTACTCTGCGGGCATGCTTTCTTCTTCAGCTCGTGTTACACATGAAACAACGATCCCCGAAAACCTTTTTTCTGTGAAACAGGGTGTTACTCAGGATGGAACGGTGTCTATTTCCGAGGTTTCACGGGTTCCCGCCGTCCCGATCTTTCTAAAGAGTGCGAATCATCCACGAACACTGCGAGCATTTGTCGGACCAAGTCAGGGTGACAAAGCATCACTTTTTATAGAGTCGGTACTACCGCGTGGCTATTTTGTTATTTCAGGAGGTTATACTGTTTCACAAGATTTCCCGACACTTTTATGGAATAACGCAGTGACACTTCAGTTTTACGGAACAAAAGAGAACAACGAGCAGCTCTACCGTATTCGTCTTAACGTGCATGCACTTACGGTTGATGCTTTGCCCGTTGATCCGACAGCAACCAGTAGCGATCCGACGGGGTATCGTGTGACGCCGGATTAATACTATGTCCGATATTCACCTTTGTTCCGATGCAGGATCAAAAAAAGCACGCGCGCTGTGCATGCTACGCAATCTGAAACTCCTGTTTCCTGACGCAAAAATGTTTTTGCAATTCAGCAACAATTGGGAGCTGCTCGTAGCCGTCGAGCTATCAGCACAATGCACCGATAAGAAGGTGAACGAGATCACCCCGGCGTTGTTTCAGAAGTATCCGACACTTGAGGACTACATTCGCGCCAAGCCAGTCGAGTTCGAACAAATGATCTTTCAGTCAGGATTTTATCGCAATAAGACGAAAAATATTCTCGCGGCGGCAAAAATAATTCACGATAAATTTGGGGGAAAAATTCCAAAAACAATGACGGAAATGTTATCGATTCCCGGCGTGGCAAGAAAGACCGCCAATGTCGTATTGGGAAATGCGTATGGAATTGTGGAGGGTGTTGCTGTTGATACGCACGTGAAACGATTGGCATCTGTACTCGGTCTTTCTTCAGAAAAAGATCCGAATAAGATCGAGAAAGACCTCATGGCATTATTTCCAAAAAAAGAGTGGTTTTATCTTACCTATCTTTTGATTGAATTTGGTCGCACCTATTGCCCGGCGCGTAAACATGACCATGATGCATGCCGGGTACTTCTTGGTCTTAAGCATTGAGTAATAATAATTATTTTACGAGATTGATGAGGGAAAGCAGTTCAAGCTTTTTGTCTTCCAGTATCATCGATGTATCACCCTCAATATTTAATCGTACAAGAGGTTCGGTGTTTGATGCGCGGAGAGAAAACCACCAATTGGGATAACTGATTTTGATACCGTCTAATGTGTCAAGTTTACCATCAGCATATTTTTCTTTCGTGATTGTAAAAAGTGCAGCAGAATTTTTTATTGCGAAATTCAATTCCCCGGAGTGTGCATAGCGACTGACATGTTGCACGAGTTCAGAAAGTTTTTTTCCTGATGACGCCATTATGTTCATTATGAGGATTGCGGGAAGTGCCCCCATTTCTGCCGCATATCCGTTTTCCGTAAAATAATAATGGCCTGAAAGTTCTCCTGCAAATACTGCTCCTGTTTCGCGCATGTGCTTTTTAATATTTGCATGACCAACCATGCATTCTTTCGCGATTCCACCTGCGGCTTCGATCTCTTCTTTTACTGTGCGCGATGAGCGAAGATCATAAAGTATTGTTGCACCTGGATGACGTCGCAATACTTCCGGTGCAATGATCGCGGTGATGAGGTCCATCGGGACAGGATTTCCAAGTTCGTCGACAAAGCCAACACGGTCGGCATCACCATCAAACGCAACTCCCATATCCGCCTTTTTTTCTTTTACTAGAAGAGAGAGTTCCTCGAGTGTTTCTGTGTTGAGAGGATTTGCTTCATGGGGGCACGTACCGGGAGCTTCTAGTGTGTCGTAAAGTGAGCCTACAATTTCAATATTTTTAATCTGATGAAAAATTGGAAGCTCAAGTACTCCCATTGCGTGAGCAGGGTCAAATGCAAGTCGAAAATTCATGTCATGCAGATCCGCGAATGATAATAAAAAACTGTGATAGTCCGCAGTGATGGAGCGAGTCGTCATATTCCCCCTCTCCCCGTCTTTTTTAAAATTGGACTTCATCATGATGTCGCGAATGTCACTCAGCCCACTGTTGAGACCAAGCGGTATCGCATTTTCTTGACAGATCTTTAGTCCATTATATTGACCTGGATTGTGTGATGCGGTAATCATTACGGCTCCATCAACAGAAAGGGTTGCTGATGCAAAATAGAGCATAGGAGTGGACACAAGTCCGAGGTCGATAATCGTACAGCCCTCATCCATCGCACCCCTGGTGAATGCGTCAAATAAAGAAGGGGAGGAGTCACGATTGTCACGTCCTACCGCAAGTGATTTTGCTCTTAGTTTTATAACCGTTGCGTGCCCGATTTTCTCGATAATTTCCTCGTTTAATTCTGAAGGATAAACGCCACGAATGTCATAGGATTTAAAGATATTGGTCATACAACCATTATATCGTTGTTTGGATATTGTAAAAGTTGTGCTTGTTGTCTCTCTGCCTTCAATCTGCTAGGATGTGCTCATTGCGGGATTAGTTTAGTGGCAAAATAGGAGTTTTCCAAACTCTTGTCGCCGGTTCGATTCCGGCATCCCGCACAGAAATGAGATTCAAAGAGCGCATTACTGCGCTCTTTGTATTTTTGTGAACCACAGCGATGTTTCGCCAGCGGGTGAAACTGCAGGGTGGGGCCACGAATACTTACATTTTTTGTGCGAGTAGCTATAAAAAATCTAGTGATTCGTGATCTGGGATACGAAACACTACCGATAGATGGTTGTTTTGTATGTGCGCGGAAGGCTGCCAGAATGACTTGGTCAGGGCTAAATCGGAAGGTTCTTCGACAACGACCGACTAATTTTTTCTTGTAACAGTGTTGCACGTATGGCGATGTCGGTTATATAGTATGTTCATGCCAAAAAAAGAAAAGATCGGAAGCGACGGATATTCTGAGGAAATTTATGACGCTAAGCGTAATGAGCTTGAGGAGCTGGGAATTGCTTATCAGCCCCCGTCTCCGGAGCGAAATTCCGATGAAGAGTGGAAATCGCTCAACGATGAGGTCTCGCATGAGGCAAAGAAGATCATCGCAACACTCGATCGACTGAGTGCAAACGCAAAACGACTTGCCGAAAAAGATGAGTTACATCGTGAATATCTTGGGCTGGTTCCGAGAGTAGAAGAGGCAAGAGAGGAGATCAAAAAAACTCTTGCAGAGGTTTCTGACACCGCCTCATTTGGGGTGGTGCGCGAGGCGGGGGAAGTACTGCGGATGGGCGATGAGCTTGAGGATGTATTACAAAGTGAATCGCCGGTTCAGCCGCGTTCACTCGTCAGAATGCTTATCGAGGAGTTTTTAAATGCAAAAAAATACGTGTTGGGAAAATTGCGAAAGTGGCTCGGTTTGCAGCATCGGTATGGTGATCCGCTGCCTCCCGCTTGACGAATGCTTCTTGTACTAAAAAACCCGCCATAAGGCGGGTTTTTTAGTGTATGTTTGATTCACTGCTTATTCCTTGACGGCGTCCTTGAGTGCCTTTGCGGGGCGGAACTTAGGAACGCGCATTGCTGCGACCTTGATGGCCTCACCTGTGCGTGGATTGCGCGCAGTGCGTGCAGCACGAGTCTTCACGGACCAGATGCCGAGGCCGGCAACCGAGACCTCGTCGCCCTTCTTGAGGGCTCCGGTGATCGTCTCGATCATCGTCTCAACAGCCTGCTCTGCAGCGACCTTTGTGCCGCCGAGCTTTTCGTGGACTGCCTCAACTATTGACTGCTTGTTCATCGTTTTCTGATTAGCAGATGCTAATAAATCTTTGTTATGTACGATCACTCGCAATAACCCTGCATGCAGAGGTTTCTAGCCTCTATATATATTATATAGGAGCGGTACTTTCGCGCAACAGAGCCATTATTTTGCGGTGGATAACGGAATAAGTGTCAAAATATTGACAAACATAAAGCAATATGCTAAAATATGACTACGAGTGCGATCTCAGAAAATTGAGGAAAGAGTGAATCAAGAAATTTTTTACTCCATGTCACTTCTCTTCAGCAGTATTAAGGATTTAATGGGTAATTATGCCCAGTCAGTAGTATAAAAAAGAGCAGCATTCCCGAAAAACCGCTAGACAAAGCGGTTTTTCAACACATTGACAAATCGCCCAAATCAGGTACAATCACTGTAGGTCATGTAGATGGAGACATCCATGGGAAACAACTGGATTGGATATTTGGCGATAGGGTTTGTGGCATTGGTCGTGTGTTTTGGCGCTTGGGAGGCCTGGCGCGCATATCAGAAAAGACCGCGATAGAATCTGGAGGAGCAGAAGCCGCTCGACTGAGTGGCTTTTTTTATGCAGTATTCTTACTCCCTACCTACTACTTGATGCACTTTAATTATCTCGCGTACTCGATGCAGCGCATCTCACGGATAACGGTTATCTTGATCTCCCCGGGATATTTCATTTCCTGCTCTATTTGAAGAGCGATATCTCGTGCGAGTGCATGTGCCTCAAGGTCACTGATTGTCTGCGGTGTAACGAAGACACGCATTTCGCGGCCAGCCTGAAGCGCGTAGGCTTTTTCTACGCCCGGTTTTGCGCAAGCAATCTTCTCAAGTTCCTCAAGTTTTTTGAGATAATTCTCCACCGACGCGCGTCGCGCACCAGGTCTTCCTCCTGAGATCGCATCGGCAGTCTGCACGATGATCGATTCGATCGTTTCATAAGGATATTCCTCATGGTGGGATTGCATTGCCTTCACGATGCGCTCATCTGCACCGAATTTCGCTAAGATGCGCCGTCCGATCTCCACATGAGTTCCTTGCACTTCATGGTCAAGCGCCTTTCCGATGTCATGGAAGAGCGCCCCCGCTCGTGCTATCTGCACATTTGCACCCAACTCCTCCGCAAGCATGCCGGAAATATGAGCCATTTCAATGGAATGCTGAAGCACGTTCTGTCCGTAACTCGTACGGAAGTAAAGCCGTCCGAGAATAGAGACAAGACGGGGATCCATGTTGAGCACGCCGCATTCGTAGCATGCTTGTTCACCCTTCTCTTTGATGATCTTATTGATGTCGAGGCTGGCTTTTTCCACGAGTTCTTCGATCTTGGAAGGCTGAATGCGTCCGTCGAGAATAAGATTCTCGAGTGCAACACGTGCGATCTGCCGTCGCACCGGGTCAAATGCGGAAATGATGATCGTTCCCGGAGTGTCATCAACAATGAGTTCAACACCGGCAACGCGCTCGAAGGTGCGGATGTTGCGCCCTTCTTTGCCGATGATCTTACCTTTGATCTCATCGTTTGGAATATTGACCGCTGAGGTCATGATGTCACCGGCGGTTGACGCAGCGAGGCGTTGAATTGAGGTGGAAAGGATGTCTTTCGCGCGTCGGTCGAGCCGCTCGATGCCCTCGCGCTCCAGCTTTTGTAATCGCACACGAAAATCTTCCTCGAACCGTTCGTCGATCTTTTTGACAAGGGCCTGCTTTGCTTCTTCCTCGGAGAGCCCCGCAACCTTCTCAAGTTCCTTCTCAACAAGCTGTTTCCGCTCTTCGATCGTTGTTTTGATGGCGCGGATCTCTTCTGCTTTTGCCTTGATATTGTCGACTTCCTTGTCGACGTCCTCTTGCTTTCGGTCGAGTGTTTCCTCCTTCTTTATGAGACGTTCTTCCGTTTTACGCCACTCGTGCTCCTTTTCCTTTTCCTGAGCACGCAATTCTTCGGCTTTTCTCTCCCCTTTTTTCTCTGATTCTTGAATGATCTTCTGCGCCTCTTCCTTTGCGGAAAGCAGCAATTGCTTGACCTCGATCTCGATCGTACCCTTTTTGCCTACAGTGAGAGCCCAGCGGATGACATATCCGGCGATAAGGCCGAAAATGCCGCTGCCCACACCAATGGCGATAACCATGGTGAAATCCATATATGTAAAAACCGTACCCTACATGACGGATTCGTGTGCGTGCGAAAAAATACGGATGTTCTTTAGGTTTCTTAGCGTAGGTCGGTGAAAGTCGAGAGCATCTGGAGATTTAAGTGCATACGAGTGGTGTAGGAGGAGGTTCAGATTACGTTGATAAATAACGATATTTCTTCAAATGTCAGTTTGCGTGCCTGCGTGAGATGGATACTGACATTCTCAATGTATCAGATTGTCACATAAAGGCAAATTCGATAATGTATTTGGGGATATAAATAAAAAACGACGCATAGTGCGCCGTTGTGGTTGCTGAGCCCTCGTTTCGTCATGAAAGGTATCCCGCATACCAAGTAGTTGCAATAATCATCGCAAGTATTAGTGTTTTTACAAAATAGGTCTTCGATATGTCGCGAAGCGACGGATGCCAGAGAGCAAAAAACCCGACATAGAGCGCCCAGACCACAATTGCCACAGCAAGTGGAAGGGATCCAATTAGTCCGATTAGCAGGCTAATGATCATGACGCGCATGGTCATATTTCTCTCTGAGTGACCGAAGATGATCGCTCCGCCGAGGCGATAGATAGCCTCAAGGCACGTGTAGAAAAACTCCTCCATCTATTTCCCCTCTAAAAAACATCCCATGAATATTCTTTCATGGGATGTCTGTTATTGCAAGCAGTGGCTATTTGCTGTTCATTTTTGGTTTCAGCACCTCATCGATGAGACCATACTTTTTGGACTCATCGGCAGACATGTAGTTGTCTCGGTCGGAGTCTTTTTCTATCTGATCAATGTTTTTTCCGGTGTTTTTGGCAAGAATACGATTTAAGTTCTCTTTGGTGCGAAGAATATGTTTCGCGGAAATAGCGATATCGGAGGCTTGTCCCTCGACGCCACCCATCACTTGATGGATCATGACCTCAGCGTTCGGAAGTGCGAACCGCTTTCCCTTTGTACCGGAGGCGAGCAATACGGCCGCCATGCTTGCGGCGATGCCGACGCAGATCGTCGAAACATCAGGCTTGATATGATTCATCGTGTCATAGATCGCTAGTCCTGCGCTCACTGACCCGCCAGGGGAGTGAATATATAATTTAATGTCTTTCTTCGGGTCTTCTGACTCAAGAAAGAGCATTTGTGCAATGATGATATTGGCGGAATCATCATCAATAGCACCGGACATGAAAATGATACGCTCTTTTAAAAGACGTGAGTAAATATCATATGCGCGTTCGCCCATGGATGTTTTTTCGATGACCGTTGGAATGAGGTAGCCCATAGTTTGTAGGTTAGTTAGATAACGGGACCAATGTAGCACGCAAATCTTCCCTTGTCAAAATGCTTTCGTTCCAGCATTTTTGTTTTTTGCTGCAGCGATGAATGCCTGAAAAAGTCTTGTCGACGGTTCATCTAAGAGCTCTTCCGGATGCCATTGAACACCAATATAAAATGGATGACCCCGTAGTTCGACAGCCTCAATGAGTCCGTCACTGGTCGCACCAGAAGCGGTGAGTTTGTTAGACAGTCTTTTTATTCCCTGATGGTGAAGACTATTAGTCATAGCTTTCCCCCCTCCATATATTTGTGCGAGCAGCGACCCACTCTTGATTTCCACTTCGTGTGCGAGAAAGTTGCGTTTTTGACCATCGTGCATGTCGTGTGTGAGTGACCCTGAAAGATCCGTCGTGAGGTGTTGATAGAGTGATCCTCCGAGAGTAATATTCATTACTTGTAATCCACGACAGATCCCGAGAATTGGTATATTTTTTTCTTGAGCAAGGCGTGCCAGCGTTATCTCTACTCGGTCACGGTCCTGATCAACGTTGCATGTATGTTCATTTTTTTCTTCTCCGTATGTGTTGGGATCTACGTCATGACCGCCGGCAAGTAAAATTCCATCGATAGTAGAAAGTAGTTCTTGCAGTGTTTGATCGTCCGGACGTGCAACCATGATAGGGTTGCCACCCGCACGACAGATCGCTTCCGCATATGTTTGATTCAGCTTGTATATTATCGGGCGTTGGTCATTTTGAGTAGCGAGCGGGATCAATATGTTTGGTATCATTATTTGTTGAGTATATGAAAACCCACGCTTTGTGTAAACGTGGGTCTGTGTGCGTAACGATATCAATACCAGGCATGTCGCACCATCTGCGTATGCGATGGAGTGAACCAGTGGATATGTTCTTTGGCGTTTTCTCTCTTGAGGAATGAGCGCATGCCCACATTGTCCGACTTGGTGTCGCAATAGAGAGGTAGTGCAAGCAGTGTGGCCAGCCACTTTGCGTTATCAAGCAGCATCGCGCCGTATCCATTTCCCCGTTCATCAAGAAGAATGATGAGCCTGCGAATGAATATTCCGCTCACTGATGCTTGTTGCACCCCATCAAAAACATATTGCTGTTCATACGCTGTAGGTTTTGCATTTTGGACGACAGAAACCCCGATACATCCAATTACTGCACCATTCGCATTTGTCATTGTTTTCTCGAGGCGTATCCGCGAGCGGAGAACGAGAGTCCTTGCGTTGTATTGTTCCGTGTTTTTTATTTCCGCGAGAATATCCTTCAGATACGGCATGCCACCCATGGCATTTTTCATTTTTGTATCCGCAGTAAAAAGTTGACGAATACTTTCTATTTTTGAAAGGAGCACGAGCATTCTCCTCTATATTTTATTCTTTACGCACACTAACAACAGAAAAAACTTTCTGCAAGACCCTAGGAAATTTGAGACTCTAGGAATTCGAACACCTTTTCATTCGTAAGCAGCATGTGTACATAACTGTGAATGCGATCTTTTTCCGCTTCGGGGTAGCGTGCTTGAAGTGCTTTTACGTCACGCTCAATAAGTGTTTGGTCAGGTTCAATTTTTTCCGCATCGGCGATCTTTCCGACAAGGATCTGAATGATCGCTCTTTTGATCGCATCAGGGCGCCAGTCTTTCCGCATGTCTTCTTTTGTTTTTTCAACTTTCTTTAAGTATCCCTCGATATCGAGTCCCATGCGCGCAACATCCGCGGAAAATTCATCTTCCATACGCAAAAGCTCCTGGTCGATGATGATCTCGGGAAGTTCGATCTTCGTATCAGCGACGATCGCTTCCATGATGGCAATACGTTTTTTATCTTTTACTTCGCGCGACTTCTCGGTGAGCATGTTTTCCTGTAATTTCGCCCTGAGTTCCTCAAGGTTTTTGAACTCACCAAGCGTTGCCACGTACGCATCGTCTAATTCGGGGAGCGGTGCACTCTCATCAAATTCTTTTCCTTCACTCTCCGCTATGCTCTGTGCACGCATACGACGTATCTGTTCGAGGGTCTTCGTCATGTCTTCCTCGTTCACGGTGACCTCTGCTTTTGTCTTTCCCGCCTTCGCCGCAATCTTTTTGTAGTCGGGGAGTTCATACTCCGGAAATACGGCTGTTGTGATCGTGAACTCAAGGGGATTCCCTCGTGCGATCTTCGAGATGTGTATCTCCGGTCGTCCAAGTACGTCGATCTTCTCCGCGACGACGATCGTCGGATATGCCCTACTGATCGAAATTTCCGCCATTTCCTCAAGGAGCGCAGCTTCCCCGATCTTGGTGATCAAGACCTTCTCAGGAACGTGGCCTTTCCGGAAGCCCGGAAGTTCGACGTCGGCACCGATACGCCTTATCGCTTCACTCTGCGTCGCGTCAAATTCGTCTGCACCGACAGATGTCTTTATTTCAATTCGTGAGCCTGATAATTTTTTGATCGCTACCGGATATGTTGTGTTGGTTTGTTGGTCCATAAGTGCGCGCATAGTAGCGTTTTTGCGGCATTTTCGCAAGCAAAAAACACGACATCGTGGGATGTCGTGTTTTTCAGCAAAGTGCACGCAACGACTATATGCTATTTATGTCATTGAGCGAGTTGAGGTCTGTTGCCTCTAGATCCGCATCGATGGCGCTGATCTCGTCCGAGGTGCCTTGCACCTGGAACGCGGCTGTCGCAGTGTCGACCTCGGTGCTTGCCGCACCCGTCGTATCCGAAGGGGTTGCTGCAGGCGATCCCGCGTCGTATTGCTGCATGAAGATGTACCAGCCGCCGACGAGGAGGGCGATGAGTAATGATAATCCGGCAATGACGTTTCCTAACGTTCGGTGATGCCCCGCTAGTACGGGAATGTTTGTGTCTTGATCCATAGTGATGAATTAATTAACTGTGGATGAAGCGGTGCTTGTAGCTGCAACCCCCTCGATCTTCACATTGGCTTTTAATGATACTATCGCCACGACAAGCGCCTTGTGTGCTGCGACGACGGCAATGCGGGCTTCCTCGAGGGCTTCACGGACCGGTTTGCCTGCGTCGCTCGGAGTTGTACTCCCGGTCATCGCATCAGCCTGAGTCGCCGCTCCCAATATTGAAGCTTCTGCTTTTGCGACTGCCGCTCTAGCCTCAGTAATCTTTGTTCGCGTGATTGCTACATTTGCAGTAGCGGAAGTAGTATCGACCCCTTTTTCTATGAGTTTTGCGATCCGTGAATCAACACGATCCGCTAATTTTTCGATGCGCTCGATCGCAGCATTCATGCGTCCGATCATTTGCCGAGCCATGCGTTTCAATATTTCGCTGCGGCGCTCTTCTTTGCGATCATTCATTTCCTGGCGCCGCTCGTCGATGCGCTCCTTGCGCTCCCCAAGAGGTGGCGTGCCACTCCCGATCAATCGGTCGCGTTCCTCCATTTCACGCTTGATCTGTGGAGGTAATGACCTCGTGCCACTGGCAACCATGCGCTCTTTTGTTGCGGGGGTACCGAGTGGTTGCGACCGCGTCGTCGTGGCACCACGCGGGGGCAGCGGCATGACTCTTGGTAAATTGTTGCGCATCATTACCGGCGCAACGGTTGCTTCTTCAGATTGTTGCGCAAGCGCCGAAAGCGGGGTGCACAGTAAGAGTCCGAGGACACTGAATGAAATGAGTTGTGTTGTTTTCATAAAAAGTGTGGATAAATTAATACTAAAATTACTTTCTCCAGTATAGCAAAACCCACACTTTTTGTGACGATACCGATCGCAACAGAGAAATTCAGCAAAATGAAAGCCATCCGACCACGCTTCTCCGCGGGGCATTCGCCTCCGCTGGTGTTCGGTAATAGTGCTTTATTGCCGACGTAGAGCGAGCGACCTAAAATTTCATCGAGTCTCTGCGAGTACTGAAATTTGGAAGTACTCTCTGTGGTGCGAAATGAAAAAGTCTTCTTTTTCATTTCCGGGCGACCAATTTTTCTTAGCAGTATTCTGCTTTAGAAAAATGGAAGTACTCACCGTGGTGCCGAGGAGAGCTAAAAAAGGTTTAATACCCCGCGGCACAGCCCTAGACTCGCGCGAGGCTTTGCGAGCCCATCGCGAGTCCAGGGCTTGCCCTGGGGTTTAATACCTTTTATTAAACAAAACGTCCCCAATGTAACATTGGGGACGTTTGCGCGAAAAGATTGCCCGATACTATTTTGCCATTAAGGCGACAAGGAGCAATGCAACAATGTTCAAAATCTTGATCATCGGATTGATTGCGGGTCCAGCAGTATCTTTATAAGGATCACCGACCGTGTCACCGGTTACTGCGGCCTTATGGGCATCACTGCCCTTGCCGCCAAAGTTCCCTTGCTCGATATACTTCTTTGCGTTGTCCCACGCACCTCCACCCGTGGTCATGGAAATTGCCACAAAGAGTCCAGTAACGATGCTTCCCACGAGGAGTCCACCGAGTGCCTCGGGGCCAAGCACGAACCAAACGATAACTGGAGCAAGCACAGGAATAAGTGCCGGAACGATCATTTCTTTCAGTGCAGCTGCGGTGACGATCTCAACTGCCTTGGAATAATCGGGTTTTCCGGTACCGTCCATGATTCCCTTGATCTCGCGAAATTGTCTGCGAACTTCTTCCACAACGCTCCCCGCTGTTTTTCCGACAGCCTCCATGCAGAGTGCAGCGAAGTAGTAGGGAAGCATTCCTCCGATAAAGAGTCCGACGATAACGTACGGGTCCCCGAGCTCAAAGACCAATTTGTGACCGATGGCCTCAAACTCCTGCGTGTATGATGCAAAAAGAACGAGTGCCGCAAGTCCTGCTGAGCCGATCGCATAACCTTTGGTTACCGCCTTCGTGGTGTTTCCCACGGCATCGAGAGGGTCAGTGATCGCACGTACTGACTCAGGAAGTTCTGCCATTTCCGCAATCCCTCCGGCATTGTCGGTGATTGGACCGAATGTGTCGATTGCGATGATAACTCCAGCGATAGAGAGCATGCTCATTGCGGCAACTGCGATGCCGTAGATTCCGGCGAAGGAGTGCGCAATTAAAATTCCCCCCACGATTGCAATGACGGGGAGTGCCGTTGCCTTCATCGAGATTGCCAGTCCTTGGATGACGTTTGTCCCATGTCCTGAGGTCGACGCCTTCGCTATCGACTGAACTGGTGCGTGGTTTGTGCCAGTGTAGTAGTCAGTAATGACGACAAGCAATCCGGTTACCACAAGACCAACGAGCGCCGCGATGAAAAGATTAATGGTTGGCCATGATCCGTTGTCGGTCATGAGCATATTTGTGACAGGGTAAAACGCGGCGGCTGATACAATCCCAGATACGATGAGCGCCTTATAAAGCGCGCCCATGATATTTTGTGATTTACCGAGTTTGACGAACCACGTCCCTATAATTGATGCGATGATGGAAACTCCGCCGAGCACAAGGGGGAACACGACCGCATTGGGAAAGTTGGGGAACATGAGTTCTCCGAGCAGCATCGCTGCGATTGATGTCACTGCATATGTTTCGAATAGGTCTGCTGCCATTCCTGCGCAGTCTCCGACGTTGTCTCCGACGTTGTCTGCAATGACCGCGGGATTTCGTGGATCATCTTCAGGGATACCTGCCTCTACTTTTCCAACCAAGTCCGCACCCACATCGGCTGCTTTGGTAAAAATTCCACCACCCAATCGGGCAAAGACAGATATCAAACTCGCACCAAAGCCAAGTCCGATAAGTGACTTTACATCACCAGTCCACCAAAAGAAGACGGTCAACGAAAGAAGCGCGAGTCCAACCACCATGAGGCCGGTGACGGCACCACCGCGAAATGCGACGGATAGCGCGGGTGCTAATCCACCCTTTGCTGCCTCCGCTGTTCGGACGTTGGAGCGCACTGATACGTTCATTCCAATATACCCTGCAATGGCAGATGAAACTGCACCAACGAGAAACCCTATTCCCGTAGTAATATCAAGAAAGTACGAGAGCAATCCAAATATGATGAGCGCTATTGGCGCAATCGCTTTGTATTGCTTATTGAGGAACGCCTCTGCACCGATACGAATGGCACCCGATATCTCTTGCATGCGTGCGCTTCCCGCACTCATGCTCAAGATGCTTTTTGCAGTCCATAGACCATAGAGAATGGCCAACAGAGAACTTGCTATTGCGAACAGAATATAATTACTCATATACATCTTTATACTATTTTTAATAATGAGATTTCCAAAGATTATCGCTATTTTACCTACAAAGCACATGCTCGCGCAATACGCGAATGTGACCGCTAGTTATTGTCGGTGTTCGTATTTTCCTCGACAACCTCTTTGTCTTCTGCGGCCTCCTCCGCCTCGGTAACAAGCTCAGTGTTTGGCTCTCCGGCTGACTCGTCGGATGCGATGAATTCCGCCACTTCTTCCTCGGGAGTACTCATTGGTTCAGCAATCGCTCCCGGTGTCCCCGCATAGGCCTCCCCTTCGGTTGATTTGATGTCGATACGGAATCCCGTAAGTTTTGCGGCAAGGCGTACATTCTGTCCGCCGCGTCCGATCGCAAGGGAGAGCTGATCAGAGGTAACTTCCACGGTCGCATGTCGTTCTTCTTTGTTGACGATCACACTGCGAACCTTTGCCGGAGAAAGGGCGTCTGAAATGAATTTTTCGATATCGGGTGACCATTCAATGACATCGATCTTCTCTCCCGCAAGTTCGGAGATGACCGTTGCGACACGTACCCCGCGTTGTCCGACGCACGAACCAACAGGATCGATGTGTGGATCGTTTGAATACACCGCAATCTTCGTGCGGGATCCCGCTTCACGCGCGATCTCTTTCAGTTCGACTACGCCGGTGGATACTTCAGGTGCTTCGATCGCAAAGAGTGCGCGAACAAAGTTTGGATGGGCGCGTGAGAGTCGAAGATTAATCCCTCGCGGTGATTCCTCAACACTATAGAGGTAACTACGCAAACGTTCTCCGGTACGATAACGCTCCCCCGGGATCTGGTCTTCATATGACAGCAGTCCTGGTGCGCGCCCAAGGTCAATAAAGATATTTCCGCGCTCGATGCGCTGGACGATACCCGTCACGATCTCCTCTCCCTTTTGTGCGAATTCGTCTAAGACCGAAGACTTCTCAGCCTCACGGATCTTTTGGATGATCACCTGCTTTGCGGTCTGAGCGGCAATTCGGCCGTAATCATCCTTTGCTTCGAGATTAAAGACGAGCTCTTCGCCAAGCTCCGCGTCTTTTTTGATGAGTCGCGCATCTTCGATCATGATGTGATGCTCAGGATTGAAGCGCACGCGCGTGTCGATGTCTCCCTCTCCCTCAGCGCCGACGATCGGCTCGGGTGCGGAAACGAACGGACGCACTGGAGCATCATCTTCTTCCTCCTCTCCCTCGATCGGCTGGCGCACCATCGTGTCGTCGACGACGATCTTTACCTGCTCAAAGTCCGTCTTTCCGGTGTCCATGTCGAGTCTTGCGCGCACGATCTGCCCCTTTTTGCCGTAGTCTTTCTTGTATGCGGCAGCAAGCGCAGCCTCGATGGCGTCGATGATCTTTTCCTTCGAGATACCGCGCTCCTCCTCAAGCTGCTCTAGAGCCGACTTCATTGTTTTTAGATCCAACATATATAGTACGAATTATGAATAACTGGTAATTCATGGTTTCCCTTAAATAGGAAAAATTAAAACAGCGTACCGTAGTACCCTGTTTATGATGATTGAATGCTAGCAAGGGGAGTGATTCCCGTCAATGCTTGATCCCGGTTGCGTGATTCTTCTCCGATTTTTTGGCTGAACCATTCTTCTGCACTACGAATTCGGGTGCAAATACGAAATGTTCCCGCTTTTCACCGCATCTCGGACATTTGTACGCGACGCCATAGCTGCGGACATGAGTGTTGAGTCTGTCGGGTCTTCCTCCGAGCCACTTCAGCTCATATTCTGTATCCGGAGGCAGCGCACCGGAGACCCCAGAGATCACCCCCCTCGCGATGTAGTGCTTATTACTCATAAGGCACTCGCGTTGCTCCAATATCGTGACCTTGTCCCCGACCTTTGCAACGGCGGCTTCGACCGGCAGTTTTTCGCATGCCTCGCACGCTTTTTTGGATGAATACGCCGTTTTACACGTTTTGCAAATATAGGTTGTGACGATCTTCCTCTTCGCTTTCATGTTCTGACCCCCCTTATGATGAACGACTTTTTGCATCATACACGCAATTATCGGTGTTGCAACGGGTAATCCTTGATATAATGAATCAAGCAAATTTATGCTCGTCCAAGAAAGCAAATTAAAGAAATTTATTCTCGATTCCGGGCTCACATCACGGTCGGAGATCCTTGCCGCCGAGAAAGATGCCGAGAAGGAAGGTGGGAGTATCGGAGATGTATTAGTGAAGCAGGGCAAAATATCCTCTGATGACCTGCGCCGTGTCCAGGCATATATTCTCGGCATTCCATTTGTGGATCTGCGCGGGCAGAAGATCGATTTTGCCATCCTTTCATTGATCCCCGAGCCGATTGCACGCAAGCACAATATCGTCGCATTTCGAAAAACGGATTCCGGTCTTGAGGTCGCAATGCTTGACGTTGATGATCTTGAGGCGATCGACTTTGTGCGTAAAAAGGTGGGGTTACGTATTCTCCCGCGATTGACGGATCAAGAGTCGGTAAAG
Organism: Candidatus Lloydbacteria bacterium RIFCSPHIGHO2_02_FULL_50_18; assembly: GCA_001821395.1. GTDB lineage: Bacteria > Patescibacteriota > Minisyncoccia > Phycocordibacterales > UBA6899 > MHLP01. The sequence goes on from MHLM01000012.1 coordinate 56,447, forward strand.
GGATCATTGCTGCAGTATCAAAAATCTCTGAAGGCGGAGTTTGGTGACCTCATTCAGCAAGAAGCACAGTCGATACAAATGCTTGCCGAAGATGAAGATAATCCTGCGTCAGAAAAAGATCTGAAGAAACTCGCGGAAGACCTTCCTGTGGTGCGTATTGTTGATACGCTCTTGAATCATGCCATCATTCAGTCAGCGTCCGACATTCATATTGAACCGATGGAAAATCAATTGCTGGTGCGCTATCGCATCGACGGTATTCTTCACGATGCCATGGTGCTTCCACGAAATTCTGCACCGGGTATTACCGCGCGTATCAAGGTGCTTTCGAATTTAAAATTGGATGAAAAGCGGTTGCCTCAGGACGGACGGTTCAAGATCCAATTGAACAATGAGAAGGTCTCTTTTCGTGTCTCGACGCTTCCGACACATCATGGAGAGAAGACGGTTATGCGTCTTTTGCGCGAATCATCAGGAGGTTTCTCGCTTGAATCATTGGGTTTTCACGGGCAGGGACTTGAGGCGCTCCATTCGGCGATGAATCAGCACGTCGGAATGCTGCTCGTGACCGGGCCGACCGGTTCCGGTAAGACAACGACGCTCTATACATTGCTCGATATCCTGAATACTCCCGATGTGAACATCTCCACCATTGAGGATCCCGTTGAGTATCAGATGCCGCGTATCAATCAGACACAAGTGAAGCCGGAGATCGGCCTCACCTTTGCCATGGGGTTACGCGCACTCCTTCGCCAGGACCCCGATATCATCATGGTGGGAGAGATCCGCGACGGTGAGACAGCCTCACTTGGAATCAATGCCGCGCTTACGGGACATTTAGTGCTGTCGACCCTGCATACGAATTCCGCCGCCGGAACATTACCGCGTTTCATTGATATGGGCGCAGAGCCGTTCCTCATCATCTCAACGGTGAACGTCATCATCGGACAACGGCTCGTACGTAAGTTGTGCGCCACGAAAGAGAAATATAATCTCTCAAAGGCGGAGCTTGATGCATTAGGGAAAAAGGCAAACCTCGATATCGTCCTCGCTTCACTCAAGGAGGAGGGGATAGTAGCAAAAGATATAGCGTGGGCGGATGTCCCGTTTTATAAAGCGAAACCTTCCCCTGAATGTGATGAGGGCTATAAGGGGCGTCTGAGTATTCATGAAGTGCTACACATGTCGTCGGGGATCCGTGAACTTGCCGTCGCAAGTGCATCTGCAGAAAAGATCGAGATACAGGCGCGCAAAGAAGGGATGCTGACGATGCTTGAAGACGGGATATTCAAGGCAGCCCAAGGACTCACGTCCATCGAAGAAGTCTATAGAGTAGTCAGCGAGTGACGGGCATTCTCGCGGATTATTTCGTTGAAAGCTTGCGAGGCTCATTCACCGTACTCAGAAGTACGCCTCATATCGCTTCGCGCTTTCGCCTCGTACTCCATCGAGAATACCAATCACTCTATTCGGCTAAATCTGGCGTCTATATTTGTTAGCGGCCCACTGCCCGTCCTTCCTAGCTTTCGTTTCGCATCAAGATCATTCACTCACTCGGGAACAGCGAATGAATGATTTTGCGTTTTATTTGTGAAAAGAGTAGAACTACAAAGGAACAATTGAATGAAATTTCACATGAAACTTATTCGTGACAAGATACCCGGCATCGCTCATGCAAAGGGTGAACAGCTGCAGTGCCATAAGGCGGATCCCGCAGAATATCGCTATCATCTTCGAGAAAAGATTCTTGAAGAGGTTCATGAATTTCGTGAGTCTGGAGAGGCAGAGGAATTAGCTGATATTCTGGAGGTTGTACGGGCGATAGCAAATGAGCGCGGTTTATCGATGCGCAATCTTTATCTCCTTCGTGATAAAAAGCGCCGAGCACGGGGAGGATTTGACGGACGGATCATTTGGCAAAATGAGTAGATCGAGCAAGTCGGCTTGTAGGATCGGACATCGTGTCCGGTCTTTTGTTATTGCCCATGAGAATGCCATGAGTTTCGGTCACGACCATGCGCGAGTAAGGAGTGTGGAAAAGCGTGTCACGCAGACTATTTTCCTATATAATAAAATGAACTATGCCCAAGTACACCTATAAAGCACAATTGCTCGCAACTGGTAGTGAGATGGAAGGAACCGCAGAAGCAGCGGATAAATTTGAACTTGCAAAGAATATAAAGATGGAAGGAAAACTTCTTCTTAGCGCAACCGAGCTCTCCGATTCACCCTGGAACATGGACAAGATCAACGCCTTGCTGACGAAGGTTGACCTGCGTGAAAAGATCTTGTTTGCGCGCAATATGGCGACGATGATCCAGGCAGGACTTCCTCTTTCACGAGCATTGCAGATCTTTGTGAAACAAACGAAGAATCCGAAGTTTCGTACGGTATTGAGCTCCATCATCGAAGACATTAATAAAGGCACTTCTTTTTCCGATGCCATGGGAAAATTCGAAGATATTTTTCCGGCCGTCTTCATTTCAATGGTACGTGCAGGTGAGGAATCCGGCGGACTCGTTGAGGCGCTCAATGTTGTTGGCGGACAGATGGAAAAGACCTATACGATAAAGAAAAAAGTAAAAGGCGCAATGATGTATCCTGGGATCGTCCTCATCGTCATGCTTGCGGTGGGGGTGCTGATGATGATCTACGTTGTTCCCGGACTTGCGGCAGGGTTCAAGGAGGCCGGCGCTGAATTGCCCCCCCTGACAAAGGCCATCGTGGCTATAAGTGATTTTCTGCAGAATGACCTCCTCCTCGCATTGCTCGGTGTCGCCGGTGTCACTGCAGCATTCTGGTGGTACAAGCGCACGACGCTCGGTTCTCGTTCCATTGACTGGCTAGTAATCCGCCTCCCTGTTTTTGGTAAATTGATCAAGGAGTTCAACTCCGCACTTGCTACTCGTACGCTGTCATCACTCATATCTGCGGGGGTGGATATCGTCCATGCGATCGAGATCACCCAAGACGTGCTCGGTAATATCTTTTATAAAGAAACGCTAGAACAGGCGAAGATTAATGTGCAGAAAGGAGTCCCTCTTTCCCAGGTGTTCATCGAAAATAATGAGATCTACCCGGTCATGGTGGGAGACATGATGGAGGTTGGGGAAGAGACCGGACAGCTCTCGGGAATGCTGCTCAAGATCGCGACGTTCTATGAAGAAGAGGTTAGTCAGGCGACCGAGGACATGTCAAAGCTCATCGAACCGCTGCTCATGGCCATCATCGCCGTCTTTGTCGGCATTTTCGCGGTCGCAATGATCACCCCCATGTACTCGATGATGCAAAATATCTAAGCATTTATTTGTATTATCGTTTCATGAGGTGTGACGACGGAGGATGCATGCGGAGGGGGCGGACATGCTGCGGTGCTTCGGTCTCGCGGTGATCGTTGGATTTTCGGCAAACGAAAATATTTTAGGCGACATTTCGAATTATGCTCAATTCACAACACACAACTCGCGGAGTGACACTCGTTGAAATATTGCTGGTGATCGCAATCACGATACTGCTTGCGTCTGTCGTGCTTTCTTCGTTTGGACAATATCGGTTGCGGCAGAGTCTCGCAGGTTCGATCGAAAGCGTGCTCGCGGCAATAAGCGCGGCACATCTGAATACCATTTCTTCAAAAAATGACAGTCCTTATGGGGTCAATCTCAAGCCTGACGAGGCGATCTATTTTGCCGGTGATTCTTATCCGGGAGATACCGATCCCGCTAATATTCATTACGTGCTACCGGCGACGATCGAGATCGCAAATGTCAGTCTTAATGGTGGTGATACAAAAATATATTTTAAGAAGCTTATGGGGGCTACCGACAATTATGGAACATTTGATATTCGCGCAAAAACAAGCACCGGCGTAGGTACGACAGTGACGATCTATCAGACCGGGGCGACATCCATCTGATTGTTCATATAAATATGATGAAACTCAAACACACAAAGACAGCAGTAAGAGCAGCACTGAATGGAGGCAGCTTCTTCCTCACTTGCCGTCCGTCGCGATGCCGTCGAGGTCCGACATCGGGATTTTCCATCGTTGAGATCATTCTTGGTATCGGAATGCTGACAACGGCACTCGTTGCTGTTTCAGCGTACTATATAAGGCTGCTCACCGTCAGTGAGTTGACTACCGAGCACATTCAGTCAGGGTTCTTGCTTGAGGAGGGGGTTGAGGTTATGAAGCTGTTGCGTGACGAGAGTTGGTCGACAACAATCGCCCCACTTTCCACTACGACGACGTACTATTTGTCCTGGAATGGAACGAAGTGGACAGCGACAACAACAAAGCAGGTCATAGAGAATATTTTCACACGCTCATTGGAGATCAGTGACGTGAATCGTGACAATGTAACCTACAATATTGATCCTACGGGTACATATGATCCTGGAACTAAGAAGGTCACCGTGAGTATTGGATGGCAGAGAAGAGGCGGGAACGTCGCTACCGACACGGCGCAAACTTACATCATGAACCTTTTTAATAATTAGTATGATCTTTTTACGAAACAATTCGGACAGGACACAGAGCAGGGGCTTCACTCTTGTTGAAATGGTCCTTTATATTGGACTGTTCGTATTGCTTTCAACGATGTCGATGACTGCGCTCTTTCAGACGGTTAGGGCTTTCAACGAACTACGGGTATCCCGCGATATCGATGATTCTGCAGTAAAGATCATGGAGCGACTGACGCGCGATATTAAGAGCTCGACATCTGTCGATCTTGCAAACAGCACCTTTGGGTCATCTCCGGGAAGGTTGACGCTATTAACGGTCAATGCCTCAGGAACACCCCTCACCGTCGAATACTATGTCTCAGGTTCCATATTGAGCATAAGAGAGAACGGCGTCGACAGAGGAGCGCTTATGTCTGCTCGTACGAACATCGATGCATTGGTATTTTATTACATCAGCTCGGGCCCAACATTTGGAATAAAAACAGAATTGCACATTTCATCGACGCGCGGAAAGGCCGGCGAGGTGGATGATTTCTACGATACCAGTGTCCTACGGGGATCGTATTAACGCTTATGAAGATATTTTTTATGCAAATTCGCTCACGATCCGCACATATGTTTTCTCATGCAAGTCAGACGAGGGGTGCCGCGCTCATTATCTTGGTCTTCTTTTTTATCTCGATATCTCTCGCGATCATTCAAACCGCTACCATCGGTGCTCTTGTCGAACTTCGGACCTATCGCACGATTGCGAGCTCTAAGGCCGCGTACGCCGCCGCCGAGGCGGGCGTTGAAGATATTTTTTACCGCACGATAAATAGTAAGCCCGTCCCAGTAAGCGAGTCACTCACATTGGACGGGGCAACGGCCAGCGTGGGAGTGGCGCCTATTTCGGCGTCCCAGAGTGATGTGTATGTCGTCGGCACGGCTGGTAACGGCGAAGTACGCAAGCTGTATCTGTCGATATCGAAGAACAGAACGGCTTCGTTTTCCTACGGCGCACAGGTCGGAGAGGGCGGGATTATCATGGATAACAACGTGGATATCGATGGTATGGGTCTTGCAAATGGTGATATTTACTCGAACGGTCAGGTTGTCGGCGGTACGAATGTCCACGTGATGGGTAACGTTATTTCATCATCCAGTTTGTTCGCTGACCAGATCGCAAGTTCCACGTTGTGTGAGAGTGATGAGGCTGTCGGCAAAACAAATCCGCGCATTGATTATGCGCAAAGCTTTATGCTCTCTACTACGACGGCGAGCATTGACCTTGCCAGTGTCTCGCTCTACATCAAGCGGAATAATGGTCCGACCGGCGCGAATATTCGCATTACCGCAGATGATAGCGGTAAGCCGTCAACGGTCGCTCTCGCTACTCAACCGCTTCCATATTCAAGTGTCGCCACTACTTACGGATGGGTGACGGTCAGCTTTGCGACACCCGCCACGCTTGACCCCGGGACATTGTACTGGATCGTTCTTGACGCGACGCAGAATGCGTCAAAGTATTGGTATTGGTGCAGGAGTAACGCCGACAATTATGCAACCGGTACCCCGGCCTACAAGCTCGACAGTTCTACGTCCGGTGCGTGGACGGCGGTATCGGGTGATATGGCGTTTGGAACGACATTTGGCGGCGGTATCAGTAAGATCGATGATGTTGACGTCCTTGGTATCGCTAAGGCCGATACGATAACAGATTCGCATATTCACAGTGATGCTTACTACAAGACCATCTCCGATTCGACCGTCGACGGGGCGTCCTATGCCGGAACACCGACTCCTCCATATGTCCCACTTCCGATCTCGAGTTCGACGATCACACAGTGGGAGGGCGATGCCGCTAGTGGTGGTATCATAAGCGGTGATTGTGGCGTTGGCGGCATCGCGGCATGCAACACGTTTCCCCTCTCTCTCGGGCCGAAGCGGATCAACGGCAACCTCGTCGTTGATAATGGAGCAGTGCTGACCGTCACTGGGACGATCTATGTTACCGGGAATGTCGTCATTGATAATGGCGGATCGATCCGTTGCGCATTCGGCTTCATGGGTAATAGCTGTATCATCATCGCAGATGGCCATATCAGTGTATCCAACAATGCGACCTTCGGCGGATCCGGAGTGTCCGGAAGTTTTATCATGTTACTGTCAACAAAGGAGGGCTGTCTGGGGACAAGCGGCACCGGCTGCGCTACAAATTTTAGCGCAATAGGAATAAAGAATAATGTTACCGGTGCGCTCTTCTATACCAGTAGATCGCTTATCGATATTTCGAATCAGGCTACCGTGACTGCGGTTGTCGGGTATATGCTTATGCTGCAAAACGGATCCGGAATCATGTATGATCCGCTGGTTGCGAACATCTCATTTGCGCCGGCCACGAGTGGAGTAACCGGCGCCTGGAATGCAGTTCGCTGGAATGAATATTGATGGAGCTCGTAAGTGTTTTAGCGCGGAGTATCCCGGAGGCGTCTTTATTTGGTGTTTACGTTCATCGCCCGTTATACTGCAGATGAACATTCATATTGCATCATGAAGTCATTTTTATCTTTTAACCAGCGACAAGACCAGGGGCTATCACTTATTGAGACAGTGATTGGCGCTGCGCTTTTTGCTTTTATTTCGATGATGCTCGCTACTACCTATCAACGGGTCTTTGTCGTTGCGCGGGCGGCGCAGGAACGAGTGGATGCGATCGCGCTTGCGAACGCGCAATTTGAAATTGTGCGTAATCTTTCTTATGCAAATGTCGGTACGGTGGGTGGAATTCCCAATGGGGTACTTCCGCAGGTGAGGACACTCATGAGCGGTGGAAAAACCTTCGTAGCTACGACGACGGTGCGAAATATTGACCTGCCGTTTGATGGTACTGCGGGGGGTGTTCCGGACGACCTCTCTCCCGCAGACAATAAGCTCGTGGAAATGGAAGTGACCTGTACAAGTTGCAAAAATTTTCGACCGCTCATCTTCACCACCTCCGTCGGTCCGAGAGACCTGGAGAATGTATCAACGAATGGCTCCCTCTTTGTGAGGGTGCTTGATGCGAGCGGTGCTCCTGTCCCGGGTGCTACTGTTAAAGTAGTGAACAATAGTTTCGTTCCCGCGATCAGTATCATCGATGTGACCAACGCATCGGGAATGCTGCAGATCATTGATGCTCCCCCCGATGTAAAATCATATGAGATCACCGTGAGTAAGTCCGGATATTCTTCAGAGCAAACGTATGGACCACCCGTGATCAATCCTGTGAAACCTCACGCAACGGTCATTGCACAGACGGTAACACAGCTTACTTTTGCGATCGATCGTATCGCGACGCTCAACATCTCAAGCGTATCTCCATCCTGTGTTCCTATTACTAATGCACAATTTGAGCTTACCGGATCAAAGCAGGTATCCTCGCCACCCGGCAAGCCAAAGCACGATAAATTTTTTAGTACTGATGCCTCCGGGCTTAACGTGCTCAATGATATTGAGTGGGATTCGTATGTTCTGACCGCTACTTCTGCTGCGTATGAGATGGCCGGAGTAACTCCACTTTTTCCATTTGCTGTCGTTGCAGGCTCAGTTCAAGACATACAACTCGTTATGGTTCCGAAGGATACTCCCTCTGTCGTGGTGACAGTGATAGATTCGGGGACGGGACTTCCTATCACGGGAGCCACTGTCACAATAGACGATGGCGTTCATCCCGCCATGGTGGAGACGACCGGACGAGGGTACATACGCCAGACTGATTGGTCCGGAGGAGGAGCACAAGAGGCAGATGTCGATCAGACGCAATATTGGGCACATGATGGGAACGTCGACCCGCTCACTACCCCCGGGGAGGTACGGCTTAAGGATATCCTTGGTTCGTATCCTTTGAATGGTTATCTTGAGTCATCGACATTTGATACGGGAGCGCCGGCGAATTTTTTCCAATTTACTTTTCAGCCGACCGTACAACCGACAGACCCGATAGTAGGGGATTCAAAGGCGGAGTTTCAGATCGCCACCGGGAATGCTACTTCATCCTGGACATATCTTGGACCGGATGGAACTCCAGATACTTTTTATACATCAACGACAACGGACATTGCGGCTGCAAATGATGGAAAGCGGTATTTGCGCTACAAGATGTTTCTTGGTACTGCTTCGACAACACTCACTCCGAGTATTTCAGATATTCAGTTCACCTTCACTTCGTCTTGTGTCCCTCCAGGGCAGGTCATCTTTCATGGACTGGCGAATGGAGTTGCTGCGCTCTCTGTTGCTGCCTTGGGATATACCGCAGATTCAAGCACTGTGGTCGTTGATTCGGCTACTCCATGGCAAGAAGTAGTAGTAACTCTTTCCCCTTAAGAACCTCGCTTTTGGGGTATAATGATGCCATATATGATGTCCGCTTTCCGGTCGCATATTCCATGCTCATGAAATTTACAATACTCAGAACATCTATTACGTCTTATGGGTTTACGCTCATTGAGGCAATCGTTGCAATAGGGATCATGACCTTGATCGGTGGAGGTATTGTCGCCTTTCAAAAAAGTGTCATAGTAAATTCAAAAGTGCTTCAAGGTACACTAGTCTCTCAGCAACAGGTCCGGAAAACCTTCTCAACCTTTTCTGCCGAGCTTCGTTCAGCGAGTCCCTCGGTAAATGGCTCTTACGCGATCGAATCAGTGAGCACTTCGTCGATCGTTTTCTATTCAAATATTGATAATGATGCAACGGTCGAACGTGTGCGTTATTTTTACGCTACATCAACAATAGGGAGCACTGTGCTCAATGTGTTGAAAAAGGGTGTCACAAGACCGATCGGCGCTGTCTACACCACTGCGCCTGAGACGATCACCACAATTGTTTATGACGTAAAAAATTCTTCCACTACTCCAATTTTTACCTATTTTGATTCTGCGTATAGCGGGGTCGCCTCCTCGACTGCTCCACTCGCACAACCTGTTCCGATCGCTGAGGTTCGTCTCGTTAAAATGTCACTCGCTATCGACCCGAATGCGTCACGGTCGCCCATTTATCAGACCTATGAGACGCAGGTATCCATCCGCAACCTTAAGGACAATCTATGAAAAAAAACTTTGCGCGCATCTCTTTTTCTCGCGGTGGCATATTGATCCAGGTCATTGCATTTATGTCCATCGGCATGGTCATCCTTTCGGGGTTCGTCGGTTGGGGAATCATGTCCTCTCGTGTTGCACGGCACACTGAGGCGCGTGAGCAGGTCTTTGAGATTGCCGAGTCGGGCATCGATTATTACCGTTGGCACTTGGCGCACGCTGATACTGATTATCAAGATGGCACTGGGGTGGCAGGTCCTTATGTTCATGATTTTAATGATAAGAATGGAGTCAAGATCGGGACATTCACACTCGATATCACTGCACCCCCAACAGGTTCAACGCTGGTCGTCGTGAAGTCAACCGGGGCATTGCTTTCTGATCCGACAATGACACGGACAATCCAAGCTAAATTTGCTAAACCATCCTTCGCGAAGTATGCACTCGTGACCGATTCCGATGTGTGGGAGGACGCTGTGGAGATATTTGGCCCCTACCATTCAAATGGCGGAGTGCACTTTAGTAACGTCGTCGCGCACAATGTCGTGACCAGTGCACAAAGAAATTACATTGATCCGGATTTTGGGGGAAATCGTTGGGGTGTTTACACGAGTAAATCTATTGTCGGATATCCCACCGGAGATCCAAATTATCCGAGCGCATACCCTGTTCGCAATGATGTCTTTGTTGCCGGCCGTACTATTAGCGTGCCGGCGGTTGATTTTGCCGGCATGATGTCGGATCTGTCGACGATCAGAACGAATGCACAGACGAGTGGCCGTTATTATGCGCCATCGGGTGCTTTCGGGTATCATATCAAGCTCAAGAATACTGATAAGTTCGATATCTGGACAGTTACAGCAAAAACTCCTTCACCGAATGGCAGCTGTAAGAGTAACTATTTATCGCAAGACACGCATGGCGGCATGTGGAGTATTTCGGCTGAGACCGTCCTCGCGTCAAATGTGGATGTACCAACAAATGGACTCATCTTTACTGAAGACGATGTGTGGGTCGAAGGACTGATCGATACTGCGCGTGTAACGGTCGCAGCAGCGCGATTTCCCGATAATGCGGCAAATCGAGCAAGCATTATTGTGAATAATGATCTGCTCTATACGAGTACGACAACGGGAACGGACGTTATTGGGCTTATCGCACAGGGCTATCTGCGTGTTGGCTATGCAAGCGCGGATGACCTTGAGATCGATGCGGCCCTTATCGCACAATCGGGCGCAATTTGGAGAGATTTTTACTATCAACCTAATTGTGGGGCCTCATCGAAGCGTACGAAGATCACGACGTTTGGTTCATTGATCAGCAATCAGCGATACACTTTTTCTTGGTCCTGCGGTGCCAGTTGTACTTCCGGGTATGCGACACAGGTTTCCAATTACGATGTGAATTTGCTTTACGCTCCTCCTCCATCGTTTCCGCTCACTACCGACAAATATCAGGTGCTCTCCTGGGATGAGATTTAAAAATAGATGATGCGCAATATTTGATGGAAGGAGTATCTCTTACTCTCTGGTTATCCGGGCTCATTATCGGTTATAATGTTTAACAATGAAATTCATCATTGGAAATTGGAAGATGTTTCCCGCTTCACCCTCCGAGGCAAAGACGATATTTAGTGGGATCAAGAAGAGCATGAGGGGTGTGACGCATGCGAAAGTGATCATCTGCCCGCCTTCACTGTATGTGGCGCAACTCGCCCTACTTGCCGCAAAAACAAAGATCCAGATTGGCGGACAAAATTGCTTTAAGGAAGATGAGGGTGCCTATACTGGCGAGACGTCGCCAAGGGCATTGCGCGCGGTTGGTGCGACGCATGTCATTCTTGGTCATTCGGAGCGGAGAGCAATGGGTGAGACGGACTCGGACATTTCGGAAAAGATGTCCGCAGTGATCCGAAATAAACTGACCGTTATCCTTTGCGTTGGAGAAAAGGCGCGTGATGAACACGGCGGATATTTCAACGAGGTGAGCACAGAGCTGCGCTCTTCTTTGCTCGCGTTTCCCAAGAATGAAGCGAAACGACTGATCGTAGCGTATGAGCCGATATGGGCGATCGGATCAAGGGCGAAGCGCGTTGCGACCCCCGCGGACTTTCGAGAGATGAGTATCTTGATTCGCAGAACCCTGACCGAATATTTTGGGAAAAAAGATGCCTTTGCCGTCCCGATACTCTACGGCGGTTCGGTCGATGATCATAATGCTGAGGGTTTTTTGAAAGAGGGCGGAGCAGACGGGCTGCTTATCGGACGAGTCAGTCTTGACCCCGAGAAGCTTGGCATGATCATCCGCAGTGCGAATACTATTTAATTTACCACTATGATCATTCTTCCTCATGTGACCGATGCATCCGACCTTTCAGGAAAACGCGTTCTCCTGCGTCTCGATCTCAATGTCCCGATCGAAGGCGGCGAGATCCGCGATCCGTATCGCATTGAAAAATCACTGCAGACGCTGAATTATTTGCGGGCACAGAACGCACGCATCGTGATCATCAGTCACATCGGAAAAGGCGACCCGGAAGACACGCTCGCTCCGGTCGCCAGATATCTGAATACAAAGTTCCCCACCACGTTTCTTTCCCGGCTTGAAAGTTCTGAAAATGAACGGCTGACCAAGGAAATGGAGGACGGTGACGTTGTCATCGTTGAGAATCTTCGGCACAGCAAGGGAGAAGAAAAAAATGACTCGCAGTTTGCGGCATATTTAGCGACCCTTGGAGACGTGTACGTGAATGATGCCTTTTCTGTGTCCCATCGTGCCCACGCTTCAGTGGTGGGGGTTCCCGCTTTGCTTCCGCATTATGCGGGGATACAAATACGTGAAGAGGTCGAAAGAATCGCAGTCGCTTTTAAACCCGCGCGTCCATTCTTGTTCATTGTTGGTGGCGCAAAGATCTCGACAAAGATGCCTCTCCTCAAAAAATTCATTGGTATTGCTGACCATATTTTTGTCGGTGGTGCTAATGTGAACAACCTGCTCAAGTCAAAGGGGTATGAGATCGGTACATCAGTATATGACAAAGATGTGGACGGCGACCTTACGGAGCTCCTCGAAAGTAACCGCTTGATCCTGCCGATCGATGTTGTGGTAAAGAATGATGCGGGGTCCGAGGTTCGCCCCGTCAATCAGGTGAATTCGGGAGACATGATCGTCGATATCGGTCCGGAGACGATCAAGTATCTGGAGGGAGTCGTTGGGTCTGCACAGCTTATCGTTTGGAATGGGCCTCTCGGATTTTACGAGCAAGGTTTTACTGAGGCAACCAGAGAGCTCATCTCCCTCGTTTCCGGAAGTCGCGCGACTTCTCTCGTTGGCGGAGGCGATACGGTCGCCCTTATTGATGAAATGGGCGCAATTGATAATTTTTCATTCGTCTCTACCGGAGGTGGTGCAATGCTCGACTTTCTCGCGAACGAAACATTACCGGGAATCGAGGCATTGCAAAAGTAATACTTGGCCGGACTTTTGTCTGCAGTAAGGGCACCCGAAGAAGCTTCGAGTGTCTTTACATTTGTGATAAAACGCTATAGTTTTAGCGAGGATGTAAGATTGATTTTTAAAGGAGCGAATAATGCATGATCATGGTCTTGGAATAAATACTCCGATCTACCCTTCCGTGACTTTTGGGGTAAGCGACCCGGGTAAACCGGCGGAGTATTTCGCAAACGGTATTCCCGAAGGCAAATATTTGTATGGACGCTTTGGGCACCCCAACTATGCTGATTTACGCGAGCGTTTGTCACTCATAGAGGGCGGCGAAGATGCACTCCTCTTTGGGAGTGGCATTGCGGCGACGTTTACGCTCTTTTTTGCGATGCTTGCTGTTGGTGATCATATTGTTGTATCGAGCCGTATCTACGGCGGCACACGCGGACAGCTTGCTATGCTTGCAGACAAACTTCATCTTAAGGTGAGTGTGGTCGACATACTCGACATGAATGCAGTGCGTAAGGCATGTACCAAAAACACCAAGTTGTTGTTTGTTGAAGCGCAATCGAATCCTGAGGTCGTGTTTGCTGACATTCCCAAACTCGCATCTATTTGTCACACTGAAAAAAGAAAAATTCTTTTGGTGGTGGACAACACGTTCACCATACTTGTTGTGCGCCCACTTGCACTTGGTGCCGACGTGGTGATGCATAGCCTGACGAAATATGTGAATGGGCGCTCTGATGCGATGGGCGGTGCATTGATAGGCAAAAAGGAACTGCTGCAGAGTATTGCACACCCGGGAACCGGCGAAGCGTCGCTCATTGGCGCGTTGCTCCATCCGCCGGTAGCGCAGGAAATGGCCGAGCGGCTCTATCAGATCGAAGATCGGGTACGCGAAGCCGGTGTGAGGGCGAAGTATCTTGCAGAACGCTTCCGTGCACGCGGACTTTCGGTGCATTATCCGACTTCGTGCCCCATGAAGCATCGACATTTCGGAGATGACCGGGAGTCATGTTACGGCGGTGTATTTTCGGTCCATTTTCCTTCCGTAGAGGAAGGTGTGCGCTTCGTTGATCTTGCCTGCGCCGAGATGCTTGATGACCCGATGCTCGGAAAATATCCGCTCTCAACCCCTATGGTTTCATTGGGGAGTGCGCATACGTACGTATGGTGCGCCACCGAAGCATATGTGCAAAGCACGGTGACAAAGTGGAAATCGCTTCCATTTTCACGGGTGCCGTTCGGCTCAGTGCGCATCGCCGTCGGCTATGCGGGTGACAGGACCCTCATGCTTAATGGTTTCGATAAGGTGCTTTATGAATTGGGTTATTTTCGATCAAAAGCTCATTAAAAGAACATCCCCACATAATGTGGGGATTTTTTATCACCGCTCGGTCATTTGAATTCCTGCGTGATGATATCTTTGATGGTCTCAATTTCTCCGGTCTGATACGGATTTCCATGCCAGTGTGCGTGCCCGTCATCATTGAATCGAGGAATGATGTGCGCGTGCAGATGAAAGACCAGTTGCCCCGCGGCAGTTTCATTGTTGATCCCGATATTGATCCCGTCAGCAGCGACCGCCTGTTTTATTTTTGGAGCAAGGATACGTACAGTGTCCATGACATGTTGGAATACCGACTGAGGTACCGTGTAGATATTTTGATGATGTTCCTTTGGTACGACAAGCGTATGCCCGCGGTTGATCGGATGGATGTCAAGAAATGCAAAAGTAAACTCATCCTCATAGATCTTTAGCGATGGAACCTCGCCGTTCACGATCTTGCAAAAAAGGCAATCGGTTTCCATATGCTAAAATACTGATTTTACTCTGTTTATAGTAAGATATTTTCCGAGTACATCGTGGATATGCTTGAGTTTTGCGGAGCTGTATTTGAAGCGCTTGTTGTTTGCTGCGTCCTTTTCAATATCGGCAACTTCTGCGGGCGACACCTGGGCCCAACCGTACCGCATGTCATTCGGGGTATCGGGATCCATCGCATCGTCGAGGTCTTCCATGATCTCGTCGACCTCGAAAGAGGTTAATTTATCGGCTGAATGCCCGAAGGGAGCATTTGCTAGCTCTCCGCGAATAAAATGCAGCTCTTCTTTTGTGATCCCGTTCGGTCGTATCGGTCCAAATAGTGACATAGTAAATGCGTAAGCGAATATACCTATAGTATATACGGTGTAACGTTCATCGGGTAGGTCAACTTGGGTTTTCTGCTTTCATGGTGTTACTATGCCTCCTATGAATGACCTTTCCTGCTTGCACCCGCTCACACATCTGCTTTTAGAAAATCGACAGATCATTGACCCCTTGGAAAAACAACGATTTCTTTTTCCTGATTATGAACGGGACGGTAATGATCCCTTCCTCATGCTGAACATGGAGCGCGCAGTCGACCGCATTTTTCTTGCGATGACAAATAATGAAACGATCATGATCTATGGAGATTATGATTGCGACGGCATTCCCGGTTCGGTGCTTTTGCATGATCTTTTTAAAAAGATCGGGTACGCACCTGTTCAAAATTATATTCCGCACCGCCATCTTGAGGGATATGGGTTGAACAAGGAAGCGGTTACGCAGTTCGCAAAAGACGGCATCGCGCTCGTCATTACGGTTGATTGCGGCATCACCGACGTGGAAGAGGTTGCACTCGCGAATGAATTAGGTGTCGACGTGATCGTGACCGATCACCATCTTCCTCAGGTGATACTCCCACCCGCTTATACGATATTGAATTCGAAGCAAGTTGATGATACCTACCCTGACAATATGTTGTGCGGCGCCGGGGTGGCATTCAAGCTAGCACAGGCAATACTCTTGCGCGGAAAGTTTGCGCATATCGGTCAAGGCTGGGAAAAGTGGCTGCTCGATATGGCGGGGCTCTCGACGATCACTGACATGGTACCGCTCCGTAAGGAAAATCGCATGCTCGCATATTATGGGTTGAAAGTGTTGCGTCGATCACCTCGTCCCGGCCTTCAGGCTCTGCTCAAAGATGCGGGTACACTGCAGGCACAGCTCACTGAGGAAGATGTCGGATTTACCATCGGACCACGCATCAATGCGGCCTCTCGGATGGATGTACCGTTGCGCGCCTTTGAATTACTGGCGACCAACGATGCTATTCTTGCAAAAGAACGTGCAAAGTTTTTGGGTGATCTGAATGATGAACGGAAGAGCGAGGTTGCGCGCATGGTCAAGGAGGCAAAACATCGCCTGAAGGAGCGGGTGCTTCGCGAGGTCATCGTGATAGGGAATCCGAACTGGCGCGTCGGTGTTGTCGGTATCGTTGCGAATCAGATCGCGACGGAATATGACCGTCCGACATTCGTGTGGGGAAAGAGCGGATCGCATGACCTCAAAGGATCATGCCGCTCGGATGGTCGGGTGAATCTCGTTGAATTGATGTGCGCCGTTGATCCTGGCATCTTTATCGATCGCGGTGGGCATGAATTTTCCGGAGGATTTTCAGTGACGCCGGAGCATATTCACACGCTTGAAGATCATCTGGTCGCGGCACATGCAACGATAGCAAAAAAAGAAAAACCGGAGCACGCATATGTGATCGATGCTGAATTAACGATCGCAGAAGTGAATGAGCGCACGTATACCGCCATCGCACTTCTTGCCCCGTTCGGCGTTGGGAACCCCAAGCCCCATTTTTTCTTTCGGCAAGTTGTCGTGCGTGACGTCGGGTTATTCGGCAAAGAAAAAAACCATTTAAAACTCACACTTGCTGATGACGCAGGAAAGACCGCGCAAGCGATAGGATTTTTTATGACTGCAGAAAGTTTTGTGTCGGCTGATATTCATGATGGAAAGAAAGTCGACCTTGTTGCTACATTCGAGAAATCGTACTTTCGTGGTCGTCCGGAATTGCGGCTCAGGATCGTTGATATCTCGTGATATAGTAGTAGACATGAAAGGACCGAAACCCGATCTCGACAATAGCGCACAGCGGACACATCTCCTCTTTACCGACGGAAGTTCACTTGGTAATCCCGGCTCGGGCGGGTGGGGCGCGGTGCTCGTCATTGACGGAAACCAGGTGGTCGAGTTGGGTGGACATGAAAAACATACAACGAACAACAGCATGGAACTCCTTGCGCTCATCAAAGGGCTCGAGAGACTTTCTGAGGAATCAGGAGAAGTAACGATCTTTACTGATTCAAAATACGTACATAAGGGAGCGACGGAGTGGTCGCATGGGTGGAAGGTGCGGGGGTGGAAAACGATGGCAAAGACTGAGGTGGGGAATCGCGATCTCTGGGAGGTTGCACTCTCCCTTCTCGATGATCGAAAGAAATTTGGAACTGAAAAGTGGGTTCATGTCCCCGGGCATTCGGGTATTGTTGGAAACGAACGTTGTGATGTGATCGCAACAGGGTTTGCAAAAGAAGAAGAGGTACCGCTTTTCCAGGGAACGCTTGGAGATTATGCGGTCGACATCTTGAATATTGCGGTTGATGAAAAGAAGTCAGAAGCACGCTCGGTTGCACGCGCGCATTCGCGTGCAAAAGCATATTCGTACCTTTCACTTGTCGGAGGCGTAGCAAAGCGTCACCTCACTTGGGGGGAATGCGAAGGACGCGTGAAGGGGAAGTCGGGAGTAAGATACAAAAAAACGCTCTCATCTTCCGATGAAAGCGCGATACTTCGCTCCTGGGGGGCCTCGCTCTAGTTGTCAAATGGTTCCTCCGCAAATGGCTGCTCTCTCGATTCTCCCTTCAGGTAGCGAACCCAACCTTTGATCGCTGACGCGACAAGGAGGTGCTCGGTTGGGGACATGTGCATACCGTCTTCACTCTGGTCGGGAATGCCCTCATTATATGCATTCACGACGATATCGCTGATCTCGCCCGTTGGCAGAGTATCAAAACAGTCTTTGCACACCGCCATAATACCGCCTTCTGGGCAGGTCGGGACTGTTTTTGGGAGGCATTGCTTGCCGTTATTTACGCTATACCACTCGTATCCACAGTGGCCACATGTACCGAATTGGGTCATGATGATTACTCCTTTTGTTGATGAACTGGATGAACTACATTATATCACAAAATTACAATTACGCAAGTAACGAAAATATTAAACTTGGGTAATATTTTTTTTGTGCCGCCATTAAAAGCATTTTTTCAATATCCGCTCATTGCCCTCCTTGTCGGAGTGGGTATCGCACCGCTGTTCTCAGCATCTCGACCCCTTATTATCTTTTTACTCCTTCTTTCCGTTTCACTATTGCTGCTCGCGCTTGTTTATCGGCGCAAGGAATTTCTCTATGTGGTCATTCTCCTCTTATTCGCATTACTCGGTATATTGCGCTATGTGTTTTGGAGAGAGGCGCCCCTCGATCCACTTGTTGAGACAGCGATCGGAAGTGTGGTTGAGATTAACGGTATGGTCGATGATGAACCTGACATTCGAGAGGGCAGTACGAATCTTCTCGTTTCCATGCGCACGCTTCACCTCACCGCTACTTCCTCCCTAGTATATGGCCGACTGCAGGTTTCCGTAGCTCGTTATCCCGAGTATCGCTATGGCGACCTGGTCCGCATTAAGGGGAAACTCATGCGACCTGAAAAATTCGTTAAAGACGACGGTCGCGTTTTTGATTACCCGTCATATCTCGCGGTAAAAGGTGTTCATTATCAGGTCCCTTTTTCTGTCGTCACTCGGGAGGATCGTAATGAAGGAAATACAATACTCGGAATGCTTTTTACGATGAAGCATGAGTTTCTCGGGGTATTAAGCACGCTTTTTCCGGAGCCGCACAATGCGTTACTTGGAGGGTTGCTCCTTGGGGGGAAGCAGTCGCTGGGTGATGCTTGGCAAGATGTTTTTCGCAGGGCCGGAATTGTGCACGTCGTAGTCCTCTCCGGGTACAACATGACCATTGTTTCGGAATGGCTGGTGAAGCTGTCTAGTTTTATGGGTTTTTATGGAAGCTTGTCTGTCGGCGGAGTTGGTATCATATTGTTTGCGCTCATGGCCGGCGCCGGTGCAACGGTGCTCCGGGCGGCAACCATGGCACTCATTGCGCTCTTGGCGCGTGCAACGGGGCGAACGTATACAATGGGTCGCGCACTCCTTATCGCGGGCGTGTGTATGGTCCTGCAAAATCCGAGCATCCTTGTTTCCGATCCCTCTTTTCAGCTTTCATTCCTCGCTTCCCTCGGCCTTATCTTTGTCACTCCGGTGCTTGAAGCGCGCACGAGACTTTTTGTGCGCTTCCCTGTTTGGCGAGAAATTTTTCTTTCAACCCTTGCGACACAGATTATGGTATTGCCGTTGCTACTGTCGCAGACGGGGATGCTTTCCCTCGTCGCCCTTCCGGTCAACATGCTGGTACTTCCCATCATTCCGCTTACGATGTTATTCGGCTTCCTCGCCGGTGTCATCACGGTCATCGTTCCATCAATCGGGTTCATCGCCGCGATTCCCGCCCATGTATTATTGGCGTGGATCCTTTCCGTGGCCTCATCCGCGGTGCGCATTCCCTATGCTTCGGTCTCACTCACTCTTTCCTCCGGCGTCATGCTTGCTGTCTATCTGCTGCTTACGTTGTTTCTTTGGCGTGCACATGCTTCTTTTCTTCGGGTAGATCGAGCAGTAATTCCGCAGTCACCTCTTTTGAGTTTAGCAAACGATAAAAAAGAAAAAGAATGACAAAGGCAACGAGTGCGAGGATGACCCCGTACGACTTCCACACTTCCGTGCTTTTGCCGAAGAAATATCCGATGCTGATGAACATGAGCGACCAGATCCATGAAGAGAGGAGCATGAGGGATGCAAATACTCCGCGATGGACACGTCCGAGGGCCGCGGGAATAGGGACAAACACCTTAATAGCCGGGAGGAGTTTTCCTATAAAAAGGAACCAAAGACCTTTTTTCCTGAACACGATCTCTACTCTTTTAATATCCGCTTTTCGAAACATGCCGAATTTTTCCACATAGTGCAGTCCGCGTGCGCGGACGATCTCGTAGAGCAATATGTTTCCCACTGTGTTTCCCAGTGCACCGATGATCGATGCTGGAATGATCCCCAGATAGCCCGTACTCACAAAATAGCCCACCAAGATATAGAGAATTTGGCTTGAGGGAAAGGAAAGTGCTCCGTTCGTCACCATGAGTCCGAAGATGCCCAAATAACTAAAACCGATGATTATTGCTTCGGTGTTCATTGGGACATTATAACCTAGTGTAGACACGATTGTTCTTTCAAGGACTTTACATATTATAATTAATATGTTCTGGTGTGAAACTACTTGTCAGTCACTCGCTGCTCCTTATGATGAAAGTAGTAATAGTTTTTTGTCAATTTCAAGGAGACCGATATGGCTACTCAGAAATCTGGTAATACGGAATACTTACTCTTGCTTCGGACATTCATTGTGCATGCAGTAGGTATCATGCTCATGTTCTTTAGCTACAAGATGGGTTGGCTGCAGAAGGTTATCTCAACCGACACGCTGTATATCTCTCGCGTGATCATCTTGCTTGGTGTGTTCACACTCGTGATGGGCACTATCAAAGTATGGACTTTTACCAAAGAGCTCAATGTTGCTAGAGATGCGACGAAGCGTTTTCGTAGCGGCGGGAAAAGGGCGGTACTCGACCTGCTTTCCGGAAGCAACTCGCGCACTGAAGAATTCGTTAAGCTCAGCATTGATGCAGGCGCAGAAAATCGTAGCGGTGTAGTGCGTGCATATGTGATGAAACTTGAGCGTAAGGCATCGTCGCTTGATCACTTTCTTGAGATATTGCCCATGCTCGGACTATTCGGCACGGTCGTTGGTATCATTTCCGCATTCGGCGCACTTGACCCATTGGCACTCGATAAAAGCGGACCCTTGGCGCTCCCGGGATTTATGATCGCGCTTATCACGACGGCGGTCGGCATCTGCTTCACCGTGTGGTTCATCTTCATCAGAATGCTGATCGGTGACGGTGTGGGGCAGCTCACTGAAACACTGCTCGCGCTTCCTCTCGAGGGAGAAAAAGATGAATGATTTCAAGTTAAGGATCTCCCGTGCATCAAAGACGATCTTGGGCGATGTTGTCTTCAATATGCTCATGGTCTTTGCACTGCTGTTCATCGTCCTTCCGCATAGTCCCAAAAAGGAAGAATCGAAGAACGAGGCGGTGAAATCCGCAGGCGACATGATGGTCGAGATCCATTGGCCGGATAAGGTCGATATCGATATCGATCTCTGGACCAAGTCTCCTGACGATGATCGTCCTGTCGGGTACTCGAATCGTGCAGGGAAGACATTCAATCTGTTGCGTGACGATCTGGGGGGGTCAAACGATTCCACTGATCGTAATTTTGAGATGGCATATACGCGCGGACTACCCGCCGGTGAATACATCATCAATATCCACTATTTCGTTAACCGTGAACCAGGTTCACCCGGTGATGTACCCGTGGATGTCGTCATCAGTACGAAGGCGGGTGACTCCGGCGGAATGAAGCAGATCATTACGCGAAGGGCAACGTTGCGCGTTTTGGGTGAAGAGATCACCGTCGTACGATTTGTCATTCGAGAAAATGGTGAATTCGACGAGCAAAGTGTCAATGATTTTTTTCAGGAGCTACGAGCATGGGTACTACCACCACAATAACGCTTTACGCGGTGCTCGTCGCACTCCTTGGATTTGCGTTGGCTTCCGTCGCGATCTGGTCTCGGCGAGAACTCCGTATGCGTCTGTTCGCCGTCCTGCTTGCGATCGTGGCGGCTCCGGTCTTCTGGTTCGCCTTTTCGCAGTTGCCGGGGAAACCCGACAGCATAAGCGCCGAGGAATTTCGTGAGCACTATCGGTGCGCGAGAATCACTCCGGTGAAGATCATCGAACGTGTCGGCATCTTTATCCTTGCTGAAAAGATTCGCACAAAAGAACCCGAGTACCTTTTTGTTCTCTGGAACATGAGACTCGCGTCATCGCTTCAAAAAAGCATGCGTGTCGCAAAGTTGAATGGCGCCGGTTCGATCATCTACGGCTCTGCATCATGTCAGAATGATGACGAAGAAGGCGGTGGCAACGGTAAGGGAAAGAAAAAGAATGGCAAGAAAGGGAAACCCAGAATGCAACAGCCCGGAAGTTCCGGACAAGAGCAAGATGGTGGAGACGGTTTCACGTTCTATCCTGACCCCGTTCCTCCCATGCCGGAGAAGAATTACGGACCACTCTATGAAGGTCCGATCGCGATGCCGGAACGATAATAGTACGGCAGAACAAGACACCCCCGAATATTCGGGGGTGATTTTTTTTTATATACTGATCATCGTTGATCATTTTTTTCCGCAAGCAGGAACGCTTTGGGAATTTTGCTGCAAATACTCTGAGGGATTGGCGTAAGACATTTGCGTCGGAACGCCTCTCATCATGATGATCGCCACAACTTGCCCGACAACAGCACCGGTTGCGACCGACACGAGCGGTCCGCCGGAGTTTCCTGGAAGGATCGGCGCGGTGAACTGGATCTTCGGTGCCCCCTTTTTGCCCGTTTCTTTGTCTTGTGGAACAAAGTCGAGATTGCTGATGAAGCCCGGAGTCATGAAATTCATGTTGCCAAGCGGCGAGCCAATCGTGAGCACCTCTGCTCCCTCGCGGTAGCTTCCCGGTGCAGCGATCTTCAAATGGGGGAGCGATCCGCCGGGGTGCTCGACGCACATGACCGCGATATCGTTTTCTTTGTCCAGCTTGACTAGCTTTGCTCTGAAGACTTTTGTGAACGATTGATTGACCAAGAGACAGAATGTGTCTTTTTTGCCTTCTTCCCGAAGCGCTGCTTCTTTTTGGCGTCCGACTTCTTTATCCACGGCTTCCTGACTTTTGGGTTCTTCGTTGCTGTTGCCTGTGCAGAAATTTGTGCCTTCGACGACGTGCACGTTCGTCAGTATGAGGCCGTCTGCGCGCACGGCAAATGCGGAGCCATTAGCGGTTTCAGCATGCATGGCATCAAGAAATGTGGCATCCCGAAGTTTCTCGACGTCGTCGGTATCCGGAAAGACACTGTAACTTGCGGCACGAGTCTGGACAATGACCTTGTGTCGCTGCATGTCAGCAAGCATGATCGCATTTGTTTTTACCATTGATGTTCCGACGCCGTTGTCGTTACATCCGGAAAGACCGCTAAATGCGGCGGTGAGCAAGAGAAGTGCGGTACGAGCAATCATCATTGTTCTCCTCGTGTGAAATGAACTCTATTATCAGACTAGCGAGTGAGCGTATTCTGTCAATGATATTTTGTTATTTTGATGTTTAAGACCATAGAAGTGCCTATTGCGGTCAATTGAATAAGTAACAATGAACTGTTACCTGAAACAGTATTGTCCAGCAGCGTTTTCGTTGAGTGTCAACAGTGCATCGCCATCAGACCCGCGGTAGTCTCAGTAGAGGATGATCTTTGATGGGGGGTGTACTGTAATGAAATTGCCACTTAATCGACCAAAGGATTTGCAAAAAAGGGACGAATGCCCAATGTCCGCAGAAGAATCGGAGGCACTCAATAAGCCACTTACGCAAGCCATTGTAGTTGAGGTTGTTGAGATGCTTGTCGCGAGGGCTGACCGAAGAGAGCTTGCGCTCAGGCGCGAAAAACGTCGTTCCACAATTTGGAAGTGGGGCACATTTCTTTTTATGTGTACTCTTGCCCCGCTTATTTTTTGGGGTTGGTTTGGACAAGATTCATCAGAGCCGGTTCAAGTGATCTCAGATCCGATCCGTACGATTGCGCTTACTGGTAAGGGAGGGATTGCTCATGTCGCCTTTATCCCAATCAGCGGAAGTATCGACGGAGACAGGCACGGTGCTCCGGGTCTTGAAAACACCGAGTGGTATGTGGAAAATGCGCTCAAGCTTGCGGAGAAGCAAGAGAATATTTCTGCGATCATTTTGAATATCACCTCATATGGGGGTGATGCAGTCGCGAGCGCTCATGGGTATCGCATGATCAAGAAATTTCGTGAGCGGACAAAAATTCCGGTCATCGCTTTTATTTCGCACTATGCGTATTCCGGTGGGTACTATCTTGCGCTGGGTGCGAATGAGATTGTCGTTGATCCTGATGCAAATATCGGAAGTGTCGGCGTCATTATGTCGTGGTTCAACACTGCATCGATCGGTAAAGTATTTGATGTAGGAGAGGTCAAGATCGCGACAGGCCCGCTCAAGTCTTGTATCGGACAGTGGGTTGAATTGACTCCTGCATGCCGTGCGGGATTTGCCCGGAGTATTGACGTGGCATTTAAGGGATTTCTTGGTGCGATGTCTGATTCACGTGATATTCCTCTCTCTACATTGATCAAGGAGTCACGCTCGAATACCGGTCGCTCAAATGGTGGAACGTTTGCAGCAGAGGATGCAGTTGCACGGAAGATGGCTGATCGCGTCGAGGACGAAGACCAGCTTGAGGAAAGAATTGCTGCCGATATTGCAAAAAAACATCCGGAATTCAAGAGCGTTGAATTTATTCAGTACGACATGAAGCTTAGCGTGCTTGCCGAATTGTCAGGCGCCACGAAGAAATCGATTCAAGGCGTGTCGCGCTTCATGGATGCGCTCTCCTCCATGGTTAATGCTCGTGCCATGATGCGTGCGGAATAATATAAAACCGGTACTCGTACCGGTTTTTTTTATAAAAAAACACGCACAGGTAGTGCGTGTGTGTTTGGTACATTACGTAAGATGCGCGGTGTCGTTTAATCTAAGAATGACCCATCCTTCTCCTGTTTCGGAAAAATTGGTCCGCACCTTGTGTGTAAGGATGGAAAACCCGGTGTTATCGAAACGGAATTGATACGCGTTGAGATCGTGCGATGTGAGGCTCTCCCCGCGCTGTGTTGCCGCAACAAAGAACGTCGCGAATACCCCATGTGTGACAAGCGCGATGTGTTCATCAGGAAGCGCGAGGAGATAGGTGATCCCTGCGAGTGCTCGCGCTTTCATCATTGAGAACGTTTCGCCGTCTCCGTAGATAAAGTCCGGATCATGAAAATGATCACGTCCCTCCATGTGAATAATGGACGCACCGGGGTCAGTTGTCAGTTTCCCCCGGATCACGCTTGGGTGTCGCCGTTCGACGAAGAGAGGCGAGTGGGTCGGCGCGAGACCGATCGCACCTCCGATCGCTCCGGCAGTTTGCACCGCACGGTCATCGGTGCTGGTGATGAGTTTTGTGATCGGATAGCGCATGTGTTCACGTGCGAGTCTTGCCGCAAGTGCTTCCGCTTGTGCTTCACCGCGCTTCGTCAGTGGTTCCGTGTTGTGCTGGAATCGTCCGTCCACGTTTGAACCTGTTTCTCCATGACGGATGATATACAACGTCTTTTGTTTACTGCTCATGGTACGAGTACCTCCTGTTGGTGCACCTCCGCGGGGCAGAGATGAGCGCTACTATGAATGAACCACTGCTAGGACAATAGCCGTTTTATCGAGCCGGTGCAAACAGCAGTGATATTGTGTCTCAAGACCCTACGACGAATTCTTCGTGAGTTGGAGTCAGTTGTGGATAGCTGCCCATAGCTCCCTCAGTCCTGATCTTATACACAGATTATACACAGAGTTTTCCACAAGATAAAAAAGTCCGCACATTGTGCGGACTGAAGTGTCGGTTAAAAGACCGTCTTCTATTTTGTCTTTCTTGCTTTTGAGACCCCACTCACGCTGCCCCTCACGAGTGTCGATTGATGGATCGCATCCGCGAACAGCATGTCGATGGGTAGATGCGTCAGCCAAGTCTTGTTGCGCTCGTAGTACAGAGGATCTCTCGGAAGTGTTTCCGTAACGATCACTTTCATACCACTTTGCGCGAACTTATCCTCGGCGGCGGATATTCCTGTCACCTTATCGAGTTTTGCACTGAAGATCGGATGTGTCGCCATCAGTGTTACCGTTGCCGCACCTTTATCGAACAACATTTTTCCGGCCTTGAGTGCGGTACCACCCGTATCGATCATGTCTTCACTTATCCAAACATGTTTTCCTTCGACACTCGGACCGGTTCCATATGCCATTCCCTCAACTTCGTTGGCTGAGACGCGATCTTTGTCGATGATGCCGAACGGTATCGGTTCAGGAAGTCCGATCGCCTCCGCAGCGTTCCGCGCAAAGGCACGGACGCGCTTACCTCCTCCGACATCAGCGGCGATCGCAACGATGTCTTTTGCTTCCGGGTGCTTTGCGAGGAAATACGGGAGAAATATCTTTTCGCCGAAGAGGTTGTCAAACGGTCCCGGAAAGAATCCCTGTATCTGGTCCGCATGCAGGTCAAGTGCGAATAATCTTCGCACTCCCTGAAAGGCAAGCAGGTTCGCGAGAAGCGCCGCGGTGATTGGTTCGCGCGGTTTCTTGCGGTCTTGGCGGGCATTGGCAAAGTATGGAAGCACGTTGCTGACCGAGTCGGCATCAGCACGCCGAAGCGCATCGTTCACCTGAAGCAGCTCCCAGATACCCTTATTGATATCCGGATAAAATGAGTGAATGAAGTAGACGTGCGTGTTGCGTATCGACTCGGGGATGAATGCCTTGAATTCGCCGTCTGCGAACTCGTCATAGCGAACAGTGAGCAATTTTCCGCAATCAACCCCTCGCGCCTTCAATGACTGATGTATTGGTTCGGCGACATAGGCCATTCTCGGCGAGGTGAGGATCGTGATCGCCTTTGTTTTGGGCATGAAAACTCCTTATAGAGAATAGTTGAAAGAACTGACGCTGGAACCATAACACGCATCAGCGATTTTGTGAAGTGAAGCCAATTCTTTACGACATCCTTCTCCTGACGTAGTCTCATCAAATGGCACAAGGGTCATTTCTTTTTTGGGTGCGGCGTCACCCATTCCTGCTGATCATATTATTGCTCGTACTTCTTGATATTGTCTTGATATGCGGTCTTTTTGTGCGCGAACACCCGGTCCTACGCGTTTCTTTTCTTGATGTCGGGCAGGGCGATGCCGTGCTCATAGAAGCTCCGAACGGAAATCAGTTGCTCTACGATGCCGGCCCTCCATCCGGTGCAGCACTTCGCGCTTTGTCACGCGAGATGTCATTTTTGGATCGTTCCATTGATGTCGTGGTGTTATCACATCCCGACGCGGATCATATCGGCGGTTTTCCTGAAATATTCAAACGTTATCGGGTCGGAGCAGTCATTGAACCTCATGTTTCTTCAGCAACGGGTGTCTACGATGCAACGGAGAAGGCGATTGAGAATGAGCGTAGCGCTCACTTCGTTGCGAAGAGGGGGATGCAGATTGAACTCGGCGATGGTGTCGTTCTCGATATTCTTTATCCCGATGCCGATCTCCCCGGCGCCGATACCAACAGCGCTTCTGTCGTGATGCTTCTGCATTATGGTGCAACGGCCTTTCTCCTTTCCGGCGATCTCCCGCAGAAAGAAGAAGAGCAGATCGCAAGAGCATTTGGCGAACGATTGCATGCGCAAGTGCTCAAGCTCGGGCATCATGGGTCACGGACCTCAACAAGTCCGTATTGGCTCGCAGCCATTGACCCTGAAACAGTCATCATTTCCGCCGGTCTGAACAATCGCTATGGGCATCCGCATAAAGAGGTACTGGAGCTGCTTGAAAAAATAAGTATCCCGTATCTTACTACCTTTAAAGAAGGAACCGTTTCATACGAAAGCGATGGCGAAACCGTGTCCAGAGACTAGCTTAAAAAATACATAGGGCCACCCTATGTATAAAATATAGGTATATTTTTCAACGTTCTCTTGTGTGCTAGGGGCGTCGCCCGCGCAAATCGGTGAGATGGAGAGAATGGGGTTGTGCTATTTATTAAACTGTGATATAATATATCCGCGTTTGTTTGTTCTTTAATTTACTTATGGAGGTGCCATCATGGCCCAAACTCTCGGTTCTCTCAATGCGAGTGTCCGCAAGGTCACTCTGCAGTTTTCAATGTCACATGGAAATCAGGTCCCCCGCTGGGTGACGTGGATCAAGCCCGAATGTTTCGCTGAGCGTAGCCTGCGCAAGGCAGCCGCTGTTCCTGGAGAACAATTCTTGATCCCGGAAAACGATGCATCGGGTCGTGGTGTCAACGATGTCAGTTTGATTTATGTCGTCGATGACCTTATTGCTGCCGGTTTCACGCTTGTTGAGGCGATCGCTCAGGAGCGTTCTTCCAACAAGGCCGGTGCCCCGGCTTATGCGATGGTGCGGTATTCATTCTATCGGAATGAACTTGCCAAACATTCATCGGACTTCCTACAAAATATGGCGAACATTGTTCGTGATCTTCAAGAATTCCTCGAACTCGCTCTGTGGCGCGTGCGGGGCTTCAGAAATCTGTATTTTCAGGAAGATGGCACAGTGATGGACGGTGCGTATGGCATCTCCGTCAATATGGAGGCGCGAAACCCGCTCTTTGTCGGAAATGACATGACAAAGCCGCAGGTTCGCTGGCAAAAAGATGCTAACGGCGATCGCGTGGGCGATGCCCCTCTTCCGGTCGTTCCGGGGTCCTATGTCAGCGTCATCGACAACGAGGTCAGTCTCTGCGTCGAGCAATCAGCCGAGGTTTCCGACGCTGAGATGCTCGATAGTCAGGGTCGCACATGGTCGCAGGTGCTGCGCGAAGAAGATCAAGTGCGTGAAGCATTGTTTGCACAATCGTAATTTACGTTACACACACGCCTCCTTCGGGAGGCGTTTTTCTTTAACCGAACGATTCCTATTGTTTTAGGTTTTTGCAACAAAAAACATCCGTGAGGATGTTTTTCTACTTTTGTCTACTTGGCCTTTAATTCAAGATGTTTGCTTGCCTTCATGCAGCGCGTGCAGATCTTGATGCGTCCCCCTGAAAGTCCAGATGCGGTCTTCGCGAGCGCGACCCATTGCAGATTCGGATATTTACGGCGGTCACCGCTTGGGTTGAACTTGGTCGCACGGATACGGTTCGAATAGCCCCCTGCCATTTTGGAGCCCTTGTCGCAAAGTTTACATACATTTGATGATGCCATATGGTTTTTCCCTCCCCGCACATTACTTTCGTGCTTAGAGTTTGGTGACCGCCATGCTATCATGGGAGCTAATCACATGCAAGACGTCGACCTCATCCAGACTATTTTTTCTATAGCGATCCTTATTTTTTCCGTCGTTGCGCACGAAGTGTCTCACGGCTATATGGCTCAATACCTCGGAGATCCAACCGCACGGCTGGCGGGTCGACTAACCATGAACCCACTGCGGCATATCGACCCGATAGGGTCAATCTTGGTTCCGCTCATCACACTCTTGATTCCACCCCATTTCGTTTTTGGATGGGCGAAGCCGGTACCCTATAATCCATACAATCTCCGTGATCAAAAATGGGGGGATTCCAAGGTCGCACTCGCCGGGCCGCTCACGAACCTCGCTATCGCCTTTATTTTTGGACTGTTTATCCGCTTCGGAGGCGACCTCTTTTCCGGATCAATGATAACCATCATGCATCTTATTGTGTATATCAATATCCTTCTCGCGGTGTTCAATCTCGTTCCGATCCCGCCGTTTGATGGTTCAAAAGTGGTCTTGAATGCACTACCACTGCGCCGGCGCTATATCGGCGACTACTTACAGCGCTATTCGCTCCTACTGCTCGTCATTTTTGCATTTTTCCTTTGGGGGCCATTTTTGCAGCTTATTGATCTGATTTACTCACTATTCGTCGGTCTTTGATCGAATTCGGGCGCTTAAATGCTCGACCTCCTCACGAAAGGTTGCACTTTTCCACCTCTTATAGTAGATTACCGCTACCTAGCCGTACTCCATAAGCGCGTGCGATCAGGATCACAAATTTCATTTATCGAATATTTAAGTTATGCCAACGATCAACCAACTCGTAAAAAGCAGCAGAAAGCAGGTCGCCCAAAAATCGAAGGCGATTGCGATGGGTCGCGGTTTCAACTCGATCCAGAATCGACCGATCTTTTACAATTCCCCGTTTAAGCGTGGTGTTTGTACGAAGGTGACGACCATGACTCCCCGCAAGCCGAACTCCGCTATCCGAAAGATCGCACGTGTACGCCTCACGAATGGCATGGAGGTCACTGCCTACATCCCGGGAATCGGACACAAGCTCCAGGAGCACTCAGTGGTCATCGTGCGCGGCGGCCGCGTGAAGGACCTTGGTCTTCGCTATCATATCGTTCGCGGACGACTCGATGCTACCGGTGTGGACAAGCGCCAGCAGGGCCGCTCGTTGTACGGTGCAAAGCGTGCAGAGGTGAAGAAGTAGTAGTATTCAAGTCTTTACAGAAACTAATATCGCACTGGAGTACCGACGACTTGCGGGAAAGACCAGTCGAACAAATAAAACAATATGCGCGGACCAGTAAAGAATCGTAATATCCGAAAGCCGGATGCAAAGTATCATTCAGTAGAAGTTTCGACACTCATCAACTACGTGATGTGGGAAGGAAAAAAGACCATCGCAACGACGGTCGTTTATGATGCACTTGAGCTCATCAAAACTCAGCTAAAAGTAGAGGACCCTATCGAAGTCTACAAGGAAGCACTGCGCAACGCCGGACCGATCATGGAAATTCGTTCACGCCGCGTCGGTGGCGCCAATTATCAGGTTCCCCGTGAGGTCCGACCCGAGCGCCGCATCTTCCTCGCGCTGCGCTGGATCATCGATGCCGCTCGCTCAAAGAAGGGAGCCGGAATGGCCAAGAAGCTTGCCGATGAGATCATCTCCGCTTCAAAGAACGAGGGTGAAGCTATCAAGAAACGTGAGAATGTGCACAAGATGGCGGAAGCGAACAAAGCCTTCGCGCACTTCGCCTGGTAAAAATTTTGTAATTCTGGCGCCCTTCGCGCTTGACTTTGAACGCGAGTCCGACGAACGTACTATGAGGAGTACGTCCGCACGGACATCGCATTCTTGCCGCGCGCGAATTGCATCCAGAATAACAAAATTTTTCGTATCGGCTGCAAAATGCAGCAAATAAAATTCCCTCGAAAGGGGAATTTTAATTTTACTAAATCGCGTTGCGGACGTAGTGTTTTATGTTATGGTGACGGAAGATCGTTCAAATTTAATGGAGGAGTGCGTTATGTCCAAGAATTCTTGTGTCACCGTCATCTACCCGAAATCAATTCCAGTGAATAATGGAGCGGAGAATTGTTTTCTCCTTGGGCCCTGCACAAACGCGCCGCCATATCACGAGGATGTTATTGATATTTTTGCCCGACTCGCGAGAGAAGACAAAAAAATGATCTCCTTGCGCATCAATTGCCCGAAGCGAGAAGGGGAGATGGTCCGTGCGCTTGATGTTGTTGCTCCTCCCGCAGAGATCCATCATACCTATGCCCGTCAGCGGGAATGGGAGTTCGAGACTCAGGAGAGTGCCGCATTTTCTGCCGGTCTCTTGTTCTGTTTCGTTAAGCAGGGGAATAATGCTGTTCCCGAGAAGGTCTACGGAGCGATCACCCAAGTGGAGTTTGGCTATTGGCTTGCGCGGGCATCGGTCGATAGGCGCATACGCATCGCGTATTACTCTGATGGGATATACAACCACCAACTCCGCGTGCTCCTCCATGACATTGAGCGTCTTGCACCATGGCTTCTCCCGATGCATACTTCGTTTGAGTCATTGTGTGCGCAGTCGCTCGCATGGGCCAAGCAAGGCCCCTCAAAATAGTCCATCAAGCAAGCAATACGAACCGATCCTCGGTTCGTTTTTCATTGCAATTTGTGATTCTTAGCCATATTTTCCCGCTTTTTTGTCAAGGTTAAACCTTGACATTGATATATAAAGAAAAAACCTCCGATGAGTCGGAGGTATTTTTACGTTTGTTTGCTTGGAACTTTTTCTACTCGGTCGCGAGAGTAGTGCCCGTCAAGCCCGGGAATGTCCGTTGAAGTGCATACGTTGCTTCCATCACAGTGCCGGACAATGTAGATATTGCCGACCGTGAGCGGTAACGTACGCGATGTTTGCCCCGTTGGCTTCGAAAGCAATTTGACTCGGTCATTCGAGCGCAGTGTTTGATCAGACATGAGCATCCTCCATAAATAGATCCGTTTCCGGGGTGATCCCAATACTTTTGATGATCTGCCCGTTGTCACTCCGTTCGTTCAGGGTGAAACATACCGTTGCAGTACTGTATCCCACGTGACACTTGCTCAGTTTTCCGAGTAATTTGCCTTGCGCGTAGGCGCTGACTGTTTTACCGGTGAGCGTGCAAAGTGCAGTGAGATATTGGTCGTTGCGTGCATGGCCCAAGGCTACCGCACTTAGCTCTTTTGCCAACGGATGTCCCATTTTATTGAGTACATTGACGGCATTTCGGTATTGTTCCTCACGGTACTTGTGGAGTACGTAGGGAATGGGGAATTGCATTTGCCTCTCCTTGTTTTGATTTTGAACTCCTGTGTAAAACTATACATAAGATATTGTTCTTGTAAAGATTCTTTGCAGGTTGCTCAAAAGGGGAGTTTTCTATATAGTAACGCCATTAAGTGCCCTTTGTGGCGTTTTTGTTTACGCGGCAGTTCGCGTTACGGGGAAGATCATTTATTCGTTTTTTATTCACTTTTTATGGAAAGAGATTATCCACTGGCAAAGGTTCGAAATTTCGGTATCATCGCGCATATCGATGCGGGAAAAACGACTACATCGGAACGCATCTTGTTTTATACCGGCGTATCGCACAAGATCGGCGAAGTGCATGAGGGAGATACCGTCATGGACTGGATGGAGCAGGAGCGTGAGCGTGGTATTACCATTACCTCCGCAGCGACAACTGCTTTTTGGAGTCCGACCTACATGCCGAAGGACGATATATCAAAGAAGTGTCGCTTCAATCTGATCGACACACCGGGGCACATCGACTTCACGATCGAAGTGAAGCGTTCCCTTCGCGTGCTCGACGGGGCTGTCGTGGTATTCGACGGTGTCGCCGGTGTCGAGCCGCAATCGGAGACAAACTGGCGCTATGCCGATGAAGGAAAGGTTCCCCGCATTTGCTTCATCAACAAACTCGACCGTACCGGAGCATCATTTGAGCGGTCGTTCCTGAGTATCTTGGATCGCTTGACCAAGAGTGCGGTGCGTATGCAGATTCCCGTCGGTGAAGAGGACCAGTTCGCCGGAGTCATTGATCTGCTCACGATGAAGTACGTCACTTTCGAGGGTGAAATGGGAAACGTGCTTGTTTTCCACGATATCCCTGAGGAGTACAAGGCTGACGCGGTAAAATATCGCGGGATGTTGATCGAGGCGATCGTTGAAAATGACGAGCAGCTCATGAATGCGTACTTGGAAGGTAAAGAGCTTCCGATCGATGACCTCAAGAGAGTCTTGCGTAAGGCTGTCATTGCCAATACGATCGTTCCTGTTTTCACGGGATCATCACTCAAGAATAAGGGAGTGCAACTCGTGCTTGATGCGGTCGTCGATTTTCTCCCAAGTCCAATGGATATGCCGCCAACGAAAGGCCATGACCCAAAGACGGATGAGGAGATCTTCCGTCACGCCGACGACAATGAGCCGTTTTCTGCGCTCGCATTCAAGATTGCGACCGACCCGTATGTTGGACAGCTTGCGTTCTTCCGTGTGTATTCCGGAACACTTGAGTCGGGTTCATATGTGTACAATGCAACAAAGGGAAAGAAGGAGCGCATCTCGCGTATTCTCCGCATGCATGCCAATGAGCGCGAAGAGGTGAAGAAGGTCTTTGCCGGCGAGATCGCCGCAGCAGTCGGCTTGAAAGATACACTTACGTCAGATTCACTTTGTGACGAAGAGAACCCGATCATCCTTGAGCGTATCATTATTCCCGAGCCGGTCATCTCGATGCGAATCGAGCCGAAGACGAAGCAGGATCAGGAGAAGATGGGTATCGCGCTTGGCCGCCTTTCTGCCGAAGACCCGACGTTCCGCGTCACGAGTGACACGGAGACCGGAGAGACCATCATTTGGGGAATGGGTGAGCTCCATCTCGATATCATCGTCGATCGTATGAAACGTGAGTTCAGCGTTGAAGCAAACACCGGAAAGCCTCAGGTCGCGTACCGAGAGACCATTCAGGGAACTGCAGAGGCGGAGTGCAAGTACATCAAGCAGTCCGGTGGTCGTGGCCAATACGGTCACGTGAAGATCAAGATCAAGCCGATGGATCTCACGGTGAAGGAAGAAGATCTACCGAAGAACACGAAGCGTTCACCCGGGTTTGAGTTCATCAATTCCATCAAGGGAGGTATCATTCCTCAGGAATATATTTCTCCGATCGAGAAAGGACTCAAGGAGGGAATGGAGCGCGGTGTCGTTGCCGGCTATTCACTGGTGAATGTGTCCGTTGAACTCTATGACGGTTCCTTTCACGAAGTTGACTCTTCAGAGATCGCATTTAAGATCGCAGGGTCAATGGCGCTTCAGGATGCCGCAAAGAAGGCGCGTCCGACATTGCTCGAGCCGGTCATGGCTGTTGAGATCGTCTTCCCCGACAAGTTCATGGGAGACGTCACCGGTTCGGTGGCCTCACGCCGTGGACAGGTCAATTCTATGGAAGACCGTGGCATGCTGAAGGTTGCCACCGCAATGATCCCGCTCGCAGAAATGTTTGGTTATGCGACGACACTTCGTTCGATGACCGAGGGTCGCGGAACATTCACGATGACACCGGCAGAATACGTCGCCGTCCCTTCGAATGTCGCAGCGGCAGTGATTGAAGCACGAGGGAAATAAATATATTTCTCGTAGATAAATAAAAGCGATCATTATTTAATGGTCGCTTTTATTTTTGCTATACTATATCCATGTACGATGATGAAGATGATGACGACGAAGACGAGGGTGAAATAGGGCTTGATGCAGAAACAGTGCGACGCGAAGAGGCCGAGGTCGTGCAGGGGAAAGCATCCCGTGCTTTTTATGATGACCTCGCAAAAAAAGAAGATGATCGTCACAATGCGATGCGTCTTGACATGCAACAGCGCGCACTTGCCGCGGGTGAACTCCGTCAAAAATTACGCAATAAAGAAACCGAGCTGCACGCGCTCCAACTCAAGATCACTATTGAGGAAGACCGTATCGATTATGAAAAAAAGAAAGCGTACCGTCTTGGAGGAGGTGAATCTATCGCTACGGGAGATGGAGCAACACGATCTGTCCCGATCCCCATACTCTCAAAAGATGTTGACGCTAAGGATGCTGATCAAGAATTTTCGGTAGAACACGCTGAAATACACATCAAGCAATTGCAGAGTGAAAAATTGGAGCTTGAAAAGGTGTTGAGCGGAATGAAGGAGCATTTGAATGAAGAAGAGCGTGCGTTGTCACAACTTCAGCATCAACTCGTTCGCATGTAATGGCGTTCTTCTTTTTGTTGCATGATATAATTTGGTCATGCCCGAAGATGAAGCCAACCAATCCTCAGCCGCATCCGGGAGTCTAGGCGGTCTTCCCGATAGTGTAGCTCCTTCGGCCAGCGTGGAACCAAAAATAATTTCATCACCAGCACCAATGGTCTCCTCTGTTGTGTTACCCGTGGCGAATCCTATCGATCCTGCGGCGACAGAGAGTTCCGCAAATAATGAGAAGCATCTGCTACTCATTGCGCATCTATTGAATCAGGTTCGCATCAAAAAGTCTGAGATAGGTGCTGCTCGCGATAAGATGGGTCAATTGGGGCGCGAGAGCGCGCAATTGCAAACCGAAATGCACCATATTGAGCAAGACGTGCGCCGTGTTGAGGGAGAGTTGTACCAGGTCAAGCTTGATGCCAATAAGCAAGAGAGCACGTCAAAAGGAGAGCAGGTTGGCATGAACGATAAAGATACGGAACTGAAAAGGCGGAGCGATGGCATCGCGAGGCTCGAGCGAGATATCGATAAATTGAAGCAAGCGATCGCCGAGCGAGAGCAACGAATAGCTGAGATAAAAACTGAAAATAGTTCACTTGCGAAATCAAAGGAGGACCTCAGGCGAAAGATCGAGCTCGAACTTGCAGGCATCAGGGTCAAGGCCGAAAAAGCACGCGAGAAGGAAACCGCGATACGGCGCATAAAACAAGATCATGAACGGAAAAAGATGGAGATCTTTCACAAGAAGAGTGCGCCTGTTGACCGCTTACACTCAGCTCTAGATAACCAGCGGGAGGTTTCCCGACTGGAGTCCGACCTGCGGCATATTGAGCAGGAACTGTCGCGCACAGAGGGCGAGCTCCGTCTTATCGAAACGAGTGAGCACCAAGAAGAGAATACATCAAGGGTGGATCAGGGTGAGATGCGCAATAGGGATATGGTGATCTATAAAACAGGAGATGAGGTTGTTAAGCTCGGCAGAGAGATAGGGCGGCTGAACGTTGAGATTGCCGAGAAGGAAAGTGAGATAGCAAAGCTGGGCGGTGAAGGTCAGGAGTTGAGAAAGGGAAGAGAGGAGTTACGGCGACGGTATGAACTCGAGCATTTTAGTGCAAACTCAGGATTTACGCTTGCGCATGAGAAAGAGCTTCAGCTCTCTCGTTTTAAGCAGGGATTTCTTTTGAAGGAGGATAAGATCAAAAAGAACGAACATGCGCAAATACAACTACGCCATGACCTCATCTCCCTTGAGCAAGATCTGGCAACGGTTGAAGCAGAATTGCGTCATGCTAACAGTGCATAGCTCTTGATGTGTAACACACTCTGCCGTCACGGGAGACGAACTCTTGCGGGGAAATCTAAGGACAACGTCAGGTGATGATATGGTTGTGCTTCGATAGTTTATTGTTCAGTAAAAGGTATTAAACCCCAGGGCAAGCCCTGGGCTCGCGATGGGCTCGCAAAGCCTCGCGCGAGTCTAGGGCTGTGCCGCAGGGTATTAAACCTTTTTTAGCTCTCCTCGGCACCACGGAGAGTACTTCATTTTTTTATGTTCAGAATATTATCTTAACCTATGCTATAGCATAGGTTAAGATAATATTCTTGATGTAGATATACATGTGTACACTTTTTTAATCGCACCACGAGAGTACTTCCATTCTTCTAAGGTGGAGTACCACCAAGAAGAATTGGTCGCTCGATGAAATCGCTCTACATCGGCAATAAAAAAACGAACCCGAGGGTTCGTTTTGTCTTCATTCAGTGTGCTGGCGCATTTTTCGCGCTTCGGCAACAAGTCGCTCGAGCGTGTCCGTTGCGATATGGTTTACCATCTCCGATTCAGTCATTGTGGTCGTATCGATGAGTTGGATCTGCGGATATTTCGGCGAAAGTTCTTCATGCATCGTCCGATAGCGGTCCACGAGTTTGCGGATCGACGCGGGGTTCGATGTCTCACCGAGCTTGTCCGAGAGTGCGATACGTTGTCCGCGGCGCATTGCTTCTTCAGGTTCACATACCACGACATAGGAGGCGATGATACGGTCTACCCAAAAACGCAGCAGGAAGAATTGCTGGATGAGTTCACGCTCTTCACCGGAGAGCAGTCCCTTGTCTTGCCAGTACATCATCCACGCGTACGGGTCAAAGATCGAACGATCAAAGATCACCACATCGTAAGCATGACCATGTGTGTAGTCGATGACCATCTCGAGCGCATAGAGTGCGGTGCGGATGTTGTATTCCGGAGTCGTACGCGGAATATGTCCGATTACTTCGGCGCCTTCTTGCGGAATGTGCACGCGCAATCCTCTGCGTTTCAAGAATTTATAAAGTTCCTTGATGCAGGTCGTTTTTCCCGAATCCGGAGAACCGGTGAATTCGATAAGGAATGGGCGTGGCAAGAATGTACCTCCGTAACGCACGTCCGTTCGCAGGTATCCGTGCAGCATGTCCGCCATGAGTTCGAGGCGGGCAATGTCGATGGTTTTTGACATGAAATACTCTCTTTCTTTTGAAAAAGTACCAAGCTGTGTTTTACTATACCTGAATGATGCTCAAAAATAATACTATACAAACAGGGCCCCGTATTGTGGGCTTTGACATGGATGGGGTGATCATCAACCATGCTCCGAATAAGATCATGCTTGCAAAGCGTTATGCCGTAACACTGCGTCCCGAGGAGACGCACTCGGAACTCCTGCCCGGCAAATTCCCCCGCGAGGAGTATCTTGCCTTCCAGAATATGCTTTATGGTAATTCGGATTTTGCGCTTTCGGCACCGCTCATGCTCGGTGCATTCGATGTTTTGCACGAGATGAAAGATCGTGGCATCCCCTTCGTGCTGATATCCCGCCGCAGGGAACCCGAAAATGCCATCAGACTTCTTAAGGAGCGCAAATTGTGGGGCGACTTTTTTACCGAAGCAAATGCTTTTTTTGTCGGCACACCGGAAGAAAAGAATGTCGCAAGCGTACGAGAGGGCGTCACTCATTTCTTTGATGATGAGCGTAAGGTGTTGCGCGCCATACCGGACGTGAAAAGGAGATTTCTCTTTGATTCACTTCGCCAATTCAATGATGAAGATGAGTTTGAGCGTGTATTTGATTGGAAAATGCTCCGTCAGATCGTTTTTGAGGAATAGGACAAAACGCGGAAGGTGCATAAGTCGCTTTGAAGGCTGCGGGGGTCTGATACGATGAAGATGAGGAACCTCTTATGACCATTATGCACGAAGAAGGAATAGTCCTTGGGTTTGATCTCGACGGGGTCATCATCGACCACACGCAAAATAAAATGCTGATCGCTTCGCGCTACGGTATTGAATTAAGTCCAAAAGATACTCACGCCGAGCACATGGGTACGCATTTTACTCCTGAACTCTATCGCGTGATCAAATCCCAGCTTTATGATTCAACTGCGCTCGCGCTCGAGGCTCCTTTGATGGCGGGAGCTTTCGCGACATTGGCAAAACTCCGCGAACAAGGGATCCCATATTTCCTCGTTTCGCTTCAGAAGAATCCCATGCATGCTGCGCATTTGCTCGAAGAGCGGGGTTTGTGGGGTACGTACTTCACTCCCGAGAATACGTTATTCGCACGGAATGCTGATGAAAAGCATGCACTCGCGGCGCAGATCGGTGTCACCCACTTCATTGATGATGAACCAAATATCCTCGACGTGATGATCTCGATCCCGAACCGTATATTATTTGATGCGCGCGGACTGTTTCCCGAAAAAACTGACTATTGCCATGTAGAGAGCTGGAGTGAGCTTGCTGAAACACTGGGAATGGCGAATCGTTAGCCTCGTACCAGTATCTCAGGTTCATTTTTGCGCTTTGTGGATTTTATGTTATGTTTTTTCATACGCTGTGAATACCGCGCGTAAGTTCTTTTGAATAAAGGAGTTCGAGTATGACTGAGGCATTGCCTTCTTGTCGGGACATGCTGTGTGACGCGTTTGTCCGTGAATTTGATGAATTGCCGACAGATTCGATCTGGCTGGTAAGCAAGATAGGTTCCGAATTCGCGCTGTCCTCCGCGACGTCGATCGCTTTTAAGGAGTGGCTTCGACAACATCAGGGATTTTTCAGTAAATTTCCCCGCAGATATTGTGACTGGAAACGGAGCGATGTGCTGCGGTCGTCAAAGATCATCTCCGCTTACCGATCGACTTTTTACGTATACATCCTGCCCGATGAGCTAAAGACTTTTCCGGAGTCATGAGCATTCCCCGTACCTTTTTGTGTTTCAACACCGAGCATTGCTCGGTTTTTTATTTTCACACACGATGACGTACAATAGCA
Organism: Candidatus Lloydbacteria bacterium RIFCSPHIGHO2_02_FULL_50_18; assembly: GCA_001821395.1. Lineage (GTDB taxonomy): Bacteria > Patescibacteriota > Minisyncoccia > Phycocordibacterales > UBA6899 > MHLP01. The sequence goes on from MHLM01000012.1 coordinate 96,047, forward strand.
CTATGGATATCATTTCACATGGTCTCTATGGCGGTGTGCTTGTCGGCAGAAGGAGCCGTAAAAGTTTTTGGACTTCGTGTTTTTTTGGTATCGCTCCGGATTTGTTCTCTTTTGGCATTTTTACCGCGAGTATTTGGCTGCAGCTTGCTTCCGGTCCGGACTGGTCTTCGGATCACCCTGACGTTTCGCAGATACCCGATTATGTGAATTTGCTCTATGGTATTACCCATAGCCTTGTTATTTTTGCGCTCGTATTCCTCATTGTTTGGTTTATAAAAAAGAAACCCGTCTGGGAAATGCTGGCGTGGGGTTTTCACGTTGTACTGGACATTTTCACCCACAATCTCCATTTTTTCCCGACACCATTCCTCTGGCCAATATCAGGGTACTATTTTAATGGACATAGCTGGGGTACGTTGGAGGTATTCATCCCGAATCTTACCGTACTTGCCATTCTTTATGGCTGGTGGTGGTTTCAAAAAAGGAAGAAACGGGCTACCTCTTAGCATATCGCGGGACGGCGCCTCACTTTTCATGCGCAGTTCTCTCTCGATATGAACTTCGGATAATTGGGTGCCCCATCATTTAATATCCGCTTAACGTACAAATGTGGAAAAAGCTGTGGATAAGCAGTGAATAAGGCGGATCGCTAAGAGAGATTGACTCTCAGCCCACATCTGGTATCCTGTGCAGACGTTGCTTCATGTGAGTTTTTAGGTTTGAGCCATTCAGTCGAAAGTATGGCTTAAAACAAGGAGGAAAACGAGCAGTGCACGTGGAATAAAGTTATACGACCATCTCGTATAACCTCTTGTTTTTACAGTATTGGTCATTTCGGTATTATCCGATGTTTCCAACGCTGAATTATTTAACTAATCAAAAAAGCTTTATGGCAGATTTTGATCGTTCGAAACCGCATGTGAACGTCGGTACCATTGGTCACGTTGACCACGGAAAAACCACACTCACCGCTGCGATATTACACGTGCTGCACATGGGTGGATTCGAAGTGAAGATGAAGGGAGTCAACGAGATCGACTCTGCTCCTGAGGAGCGCGAGCGCGGTATCACCATCGCCCTTTCGCACAATGAGTACTCGACTGCAACTCGCCACTACGCACATATCGATGCGCCGGGCCATGCAGACTATATTAAGAACATGATCACCGGTGCCGCTCAGATGGACGGTGCGATCATCGTGGTTGCGGCAACCGACGGCGTTATGCCTCAGACCCGCGAGCATGTCCTTCTTGCAAAGCAGGTTGGTGTGCCAAAGATCATCGTCTTCTTGAATAAAGTAGACATGGTTGATGACCAGGACTTGGTTGAGCTCGTTGAGGAAGAGGTTCGTGAATTGCTCACCAAGCAGGGATTTGACGGTGCAAACTGCCCCGTTATCCGTGGTTCAGCATTGAAGGCTCTTGAGTCAAAGACCATTGATGATCCTTGGGCTGTGAAGATCCTTGATCTTGCAAAGGCACTCGATGAGTACATCCCGGTTCCCGTTCGTGAACTCGACAAGCCATTCCTTATGCCCGTTGAAGACGTCTTTTCTATCGAAGGACGTGGCACGGTCGTTACCGGCCGTATCGAGCGCGGTGTTTGTAAGGTTGGGCAGGAGGTCGAGATCGTTGGTCTCGCAAAGACCGCAAAGTCGACCATCACCGGTATCGAAATGTTCAACAAGTCCCTCTCAGAAGGACAGGCTGGAGACAACGCCGGCATCCTTATTCGCGGCATCAAGAAAGAAGATGTTACCCGCGGACAGGTTTTGGCCGCAACCGGTACTGTTACCCCACACACTGACTTTGAGTCAGAAGTCTATATCCTTTCCAAGGAGGAGGGTGGACGACACACACCGTTCTTCTCAGGCTATAAGCCACAATTCTATATCCGTACTACTGACGTGACCGGAGAGGTGACGCTCGCAGAGGGTGTCGAAATGGTCATGCCGGGAGACACGGTGACCTTCAAGGTGAAGCTCATCGCGCCTGTCGCGCTTGAGGCACAAATGCACTTTGCTATCCGCGAGGGTGGCAGGACCGTCGGTGCTGGTGTTATTACCAAGATCGTTGCATAAGGCACCATCACCCCATTGTTACTCAACCATAGAATGTCATGACTACAGGAACGGAACACACAAAGAAAGCCGCAAGTGCAAAGACGAAAGAGGTAGTCTCGAAGCTGCGCATCCGCGTACGCGCATATGAGTACAAGATCCTCGACGCATCGGTGCGTCAGATCATGGATACGGCATTGCGCTATGATGCAAAGCTTGTCGGGCCGATCCCTCTTCCGACTCAGATCACGAAGTACACGGTCAATCGTTCAGCGTTCATCTATAAGGATGCTCGTGAGCAGTTCGAGATGCGCGTCCACAAGCGCTTGATCGACATCATGAACCCGACACCAAAGGTGATCGAGGCGCTGACTAACCTTACACTTCCTTCAGGCGTCAATATCGACGTGAAGATGATGTAATTTGAGCGCGAGACTTTGTTATCTTCGCTATAAACCCCGCTCACCGTATATGAATACGGCTCGGGTGGTTCGCAGCTCGATGCCTCGTCTCGCATCTCAAATTTCAACATCTTCTTCAGGGTGCTGAACATTTTCTCTGCAAATTTGATCGAATGTCTTACCGTTTTCCGGAAGGAAAGCGGGGGCTTCGGTTATTACGGAGCAAAGTACTATTCTTTCTTTCGTTTATTCCCATGACATTCCTACTTAAATTACGGACATGAAATTCCTATTAGCAACAAAACAAGAGATGACGCAATACTTCTCGGAAGACGGGAAGTGTATCGCTGCGACGCTTCTTTCCGCGGGCCCAATCACGGTGACCGAGGTGCGTACGAAAGAGCGCGACGGCTACGAAGCCGTTCAGTTCGGTTTTGGGACGCAGCTTCCAAAACGCGTCAACAAGCCACAGCTCGGCGCCCTCAAGGAGCTCGGTGTATTCCGCTTCATGCGTGAATTCCGCCCTAAAACGGGTGGCACTGAGTCATTGAAAGCAGGCGACAAGATCACCGTTGAAGCATTTACTCCCGGAGACGACATCGAGGTTTCGGGTATCTCAAAGGGTAAAGGTTTCCAGGGTGTCGTGAAGCGCCACGGTTTCCATGGCGGACCTCGTTCACACGGTCAGAAGCATTCTGAGCGTGAGCCGGGATCCATCGGTGCGACCGGACCTCAGCGCGTGGTACCGGGTACCCGCATGGCAGGCCGTATGGGCTCGGATCGTGTGACCATCAAGGGTCTCAAGGTTCTTGCCATTGATCCGACAAACAATCTTCTTCTCGTGTCGGGAGCGATCCCGGGTCGTCGCGGGACATTGATCGAAATTAAGGCAGCTCTTTCATAGGCTTATGACAACAGAAACAACGACAAAGAAAGTTATTGCAAAGAAGGCCATTGATCTCGATGCAACTGTCTACACAATGGACGGAAAGAAGTCGGGAAACATCAAGCTTCCTGAAACAGTATTCGCAGAAAAATGGAACGCAGACCTCGTACATCAGGTCGTTATCGGTATGCAGGCAAATGCCCGTCAGCCGATTGCGCACACGAAGGATCGTTCCGAAGTTCGCGGTGGAGGCAAGAAGCCATGGGCCCAGAAGGGTACCGGTCGTGCCCGTCACGGTTCGTCTCGCTCACCGATCTGGCGCCACGGTGGTGTCACTCATGGTCCGCGTAATGACCGCGATTTTTCACAGAAGATCAACAAGAAGATGCGCGTAAAGGCATTGTTCGTCGTACTCTCAAAGAAATTTGCAGACGGACAGCTCCTCTTCATGCATGATCTTTCAATGAAAGAGCCAAAGACGAAAGACGCTCGCGCAATGCTTACGACGTGGGGCACTATCGACGGTTTTACACCGCTTGCAACGCGCCGAAAGAACGCACTCTATGTGGTGCTCTCAAAGGCGGATGCATCGGTAAAGAAATCATTCCAGAACATGGGCAATGTATTAGTCGGAACAATGGGAACCGTGAATCCGGTCGACCTTCTCTCGTACCGCTATGTCCTCTTTGCAAATCCCGAAGAGTGCATGAAGATAATGGAGGCTAAACTGAAATAATATGGCAACACTCTTCAATAAAAAGTCTCCCGTCAAAAAGACGGTAGCAACAACCGATGTTGCAAAGGCGAAAGCCGCAAAAGTGGAGAAGGCAGACAAGAAGGACGAGGTCGCAGCACTCAAGGTCAAGGAGGCCGGAAGTGTGCGCGCAAAGAAGGGGGGACTCGAGCTCAACATGATACTCGTTCGTCCGCATATCACCGAGAAAGCAACCGATCTATCCGAGCACAACGTCTACGCATTTGAGATCGCACGTATGGCGAACAAGGCGCAGGTCCGTCAGGCGATCGAGAAGTTCTACAAAGTGAAACCCGTCAAGATCGCGATCATCATGGGTATCGCAAAGTACATGAAGAATCCTCGTACCGGTCGAATGCAGACAAAAAAGATTGCAATTAAAAAGGCGCTCGTCTACTTGAAAAAAGGAGACAAGATTGAGTTTGTATAAATCTTATCAACATGAAAACATTCAAACCATTAACGCCTAGTCTGCGTAACACCGTCCTCACTCCCTATAAGGAGCTCCTCTCCGGCGATTCGAAAGCAATCCCGAAGAGTCTTACGAAAGGAAAGCGAAAGACCGGTGGCCGCAATAACCAGGGTCGCATCACCATGCGGCACATTGGCGGAGGCAACAAGAACCTGAAGCGCGATGTCGACTTCAAATACAAGAAGCGTGACGTCTTGGGTCGCGTCGAAGCGGTCCAGTACGATCCCTTGCGCACCGCATTCATCGCCCTCGTTGTCTACAAGGACGGAGAGCGCGTGTATGTCGTCGCACCGAAGGGGATGAAGAAGGGAGACACGATGATCACGAGTGAGAAGGCCGCCCCTACGGTAGGGAACCGACTTCCGCTCAAGAAGATCGCCGTCGGTACCTTCGTGTACAACGTTGAGGTCCAGCCCGATGGAGGAGCAAAGCTTGCTCGCTCTGCCGGAAACTTCATCGAAGTCATCGCCAACGATATGGGCTACGCATTCTTGAAGATGCCGTCATCCGAGGTCCGCAAGGTCCCCGAGAATTGTTGGGCATCGATCGGAGGAGCTTCGAACGATCAGCACAAGCTCCGCAAGGAGGGAAAGGCCGGTCGTAACCGCTGGAAGGGTATCCGACCACACGTGCGCGGTTCAGCCATGAACGCCGTCGACCATCCTCATGGAGGTGGAGAAGGCCGCATGGGTCGCGGTATGCGACGCCAGAAGTCACGCACCGGTAAGTTCATCGGCAAGGGACAGAAGACCAGATCGCCGAAGAAGTATTCGAACGTGTTCATTGTCTCTCGCCGAAAGGTGGGCAAGAAGTAAAAATTTTCGCGCATTGCTTTGTTGTCATCGTCGCGAACCCCGCTCGTCATATACGAATATGCCTCGGGAGGTATCGCAACTCGACGCCTCGCACTGCATCGAAAATATTTACTTCTTTCTAAGATTGAAGGAAAACAAAACCGCTTACTAAGCGGTTTTGTTGTATACAAGCACTTATGTGTCAAAAGTTTTTATACATAAGAAAATTGACATTCTTATGTATGAGGATATAATACTTCAATGAGTAAAAAACCAGCTATTGTCGAACCCCTCAAATTAGATGGCTTAGGGCTAGACTACAACAGGTTTGCAGAAGAACTTTCAACCGCCGAATATGCGCTCGGGTTAATTGAGGGTATGCAAAAAAACTACTAAACCCAAATCTTTTGATTAGTCCCCTAACCGCCAAGGAAGCAGCTGCGAGTTCTAAGATAGAAGGAACACAAAGTGATGTGTCCGATGTATTTATGTTTGAGGCGGGTGGGGAAACTAAACATGCAGATACACGTGAGGTTGTGAATTACCGTCGAGCAATGCGTTTGGCCATGACGGAGATTAAAAAAGGAAGAGAGGTAAGCAGTCATCTGGTAGAGACCCTTCACGGAGTATTATTGAAAGATGTCCGTCATATTGGCAATCTTGGAAAATATAGAGAAGGACAAGTTTGGATTGCCGAACGATCTGGTGATCCAATTGAGAAAGCGATATACGTCCCACCCGAGGCAATACACGTGCGCGGGTTGGCTCAGAATTTGATTGAATACATAAACGTGGGGAAGGAGAATGCATTGATTAAGGCAGGCGTTGCACACTATCAGTTTGAGGCAACTCATCCATTTGATGATGGGAATGGGAGAATTGGGAGACTCCTTATTCCAATTGTGTTACACAGACATCAGAGATTGTCATCACCAATTCTTTATCTTAGCGGCTACTTTGATGATCATCGAGATGAATATATCGCGAGGCTCCATGCATTGGATGATGGTGCTGATATGGAAGATTGGTTAAAATTTTTTTACATTCGGTTAGCCAGCAGCTCGGTCAAACACAAAAAATAATTGAAGGAATTTATGAACTCTATGACCAGCTTAGACTTGAAAATAGGGGGATAAAATCACCATTCGTTATTCCCCTCATTGATATGATGTTTGAGATGCCAATTTTTACGTTGGCCATGGTGCAAGAATCAACTAAATGCTCGAGCTATATAACTGCATCGACACTAATTAAGAGAATGATTGATGCGGGTCATGTTGAAAATGTAGGAAAGGTTGGAAGGGAAAAGCTTTATGAATTCCGCTCGCTTGTAAAAGTATTAAAATAATCAATGAATCTGTCCTGGTAAGGAAATTAATCACAATTGATTTCACAAAATTTTTACTTCCTTTACTTCCCACTGAAACCCATGTAGTTTGACGGGGGATTGATACGTACTTTAACAGGAGAAATCCGATGAGTATTGGTGAAAATGTTTTTGAGCGTACGGGTCCTTCGACCATGTCGGCGCGCGGTTTCTACGGCGCACTGGGATTGATCGTCGCGTTTGGGCTCTGGTTATCAAGTCTCGTGGCGGCAGAGTTCACTGCATGGCAGCCGTCACTCATGGTGATACTGCTTGTCGGGCTCGGCATCCCGATCATCGGCATTGTGATCGCTGCGAAGTCTGAGACTCCAGCGATCTCATTCCTCGGCTACCTCATGGTGGCGGTGCCATTCGGGATGCTCCTGGGGCCAACGCTCAATCAGTATTCGCCCGAGGTCGTGCAAAAGGCGATGTTCTACACCGCGGCGACCACGCTCGTCATGGGTGCGGCGGGCGTGCTCTATCCGAATTTCTTTGCGCGGATCGGCGGCGCACTCTTCATGGCTCATGGCACTCATCGGGCTTGTCGTTGTGCGCGTCATCGGCATCTTTATTCCCGCATTGGGCAACATGTCGGCCATCGACTATATTTCTGCGGGTATCTTCTCGCTTTACATCGGCTACGATATGTACCGTGCAAGTGCAATGCCGCACACGCTCGACAATGCCGTTGACGCCGCATTGTCCCTGTATCTCGACATCATCAATTTGTTCCTCAGTTTGCTCCGGATATTCGGCAAGAATTGATCGTTTCGTTTTAAACTCGGCATACGCCGGGTTTTTTGTTGCATGTATTTGTCACGATGGTTGATCTCAGCCTCGCGAGCTGGTGGTGTTGCGTCTCACAGCCACTTGTGTTTGTATGGTCACAGCGTTCATTTGATCACAAAGGAGAATTCATGTTGCTCGACAAATTGGTTCCCGTTCTCGGTACGCCCATTCGCATTGGTGTACTTATGGAAAGCAGTGGCGATGGAACAAAAATACCATTTTTCCTCATCGATTTTGGTAAAGAGTATCCATCGATCGAACCGTTGATCGCCAGAAATGGCACAATGACGCTCGACATCGTACCGGATGGTGACCACTGTACTTTCCACGTCACTGGAGATCGGATGGTCAGCGAGCTCACTCCCGAGCTTTTGAATCGCGCGCTCGCCGCACCGCCTGAGACGAGGAACCAAGTATTGTTCGGGCAGGGAAGGCCCGAATTCGCTTCAAGTGTTACGCTTTCAGGCGAATCATGCGAGCAATTCATCGAAGCATTCACTGCAGGCGGCGGGTTCTGGCTTCTCGTCACGCTCAGTCAGTCCGGAACTCGATCCGTGATCGCTCCAGACGGTGAGATCATTCGTACTGAGTCGTGTTCGCGCTTGGAACTTGAGTATCTCTTGGGTTAAGGTTTGCCGTGCAACACCCCGACGTGTCGGGGTGTTTTTGTTTTTTCGGTAAATAAAAACTCCGCAGATGCGGAGTCAGTCGGGCTTGAAAAGTTTTGCAAGAAGTTCTTGCGGGAGAATGTTCGGATCGAGCGGCAATGCATCCAATTCGTCAGCCGACCCTATCGTCTCTCGCGACTCAGCGATCTCGAGTGTGCGGACGAGGAGCAATATCAATGCAGTGATATATTGCCGGAATTCATCAGCGGTCTGCGTAGCTACCTCTTCGTGTGCACTTTTTGCACGCTCCCCGATCAGTTCAATGAGTCCTCCAAGAGAGGGATTAATTTCTTTTAATCGCAGTACGTGAGTCGTAATGTGTGCAATGAGGGCCGGCCGTAATTGTGGAAGTTCACGGCTTGCCGCCAAAACATCCAAGGGCATGACATGTTTCATGGATACTCCATGTGGTGAACAGTGCGCTTACTCTGTTGTACGCGCGAGCGTATGTTGTGTCAAGAAATAGCGACTGCATCCCATTTTGTTGTTGAATGGAATGTTTCATCCCGCCCCGTCTGCTCGCTTTACATCTTTTATTGTTGCGTTAGAGTAAGCATATGTTTAACTTCAATAAAAAACCGATCCCTGAAGATCGAATAATGACGTGGGAGGAGGAGGCGACCTTCCCCATTGAGCTCCAAGAAGCAGCTCTCTCGAGTTTGATAGAAGTCGCACAGCGGCAAGGAGCATCTTCGGTCGATCTTGAAAAACAATTGAATACGATTGAGATCAAGAGACGGGTCATTCTCTGGCTCGGAACTTTTCCTGATATAGCAGAGAAGAATGCTGCGATCGAACGGGCAAATGCGGAGGGTTTGCCGCCGGAGATATTCACTACTCCGGAGTTTGTTGCTCCGGAAGTTGAGACGCTCCAATAGGCGGTGTGCCGTGGTCTTTTGACCTTGCCACCCCTGGTCTTTGAACGAAAAACCCGCTCATTAGTAGCGGGTTTTTGTAACAGAGCTCCCCTATTTCTTTCCTCCCTTCTTCGGCTTCTTTGCCTCCTTCTTGATGTTGTTGTCTCCGCGTCCCATGTTGTATGCGTCTATTGATAATATTGCACAATTATATCATGACACAGCAAAACACCACCGCACATTTGTGCGGTGGTGTTTTGCTTGTTGTTATTTCACTACGACCTTCTTTGGCTTTTTCTTATTTTTCTGCTGTGCATTGTTTCCTTTTGCCATGACGTATTGCTTATACTGCTAATGAACGAACGTATCTTCAGTGTAGCAGATTTTCGTCATGACATGAAAATGCCCGGTTGTACCCATGTTGATAGTGGTCATACGGACCGACCCATGCTTATTTGCAAAAACAGGGGATAACTTTCACTACGGAAGGCGCTTTGAGGCTATAATGGTGACAACATTTTCGCACATTACGCGCTGGGTGCTTTTGGAGTAAAAAGCGAGCAGGACGTAGTGTGAGAAGATCCACAAAATGGATCCTTATGCTATGTTCCAGCGAATGGACATATCGTTGCGGAGAAACAAAAACTTCGTTAACGGTAGAGGTTAGTCGTATATCTTTCTTATCAACATCGTGGATACGCGTTCGTTGCCTACAGCAAGGAATGTGAAAAGTGATGAAGAGAAGTACTCTGGAGCCAATTTTTATGAATCCGTTGTCGAGTGCTAAAAAGCAAAAGTAACGATCGCCAATCGTCCTCCCGCATAAAAAAGTATCTGTAGTACTTTTTATGCCAGAGTGCATGCTCATCGAAAGATATCAACGAATTGTCATAGCGCCGCGTTCAGGCAAGAACGCGGCGTTATGTATTGAGGATTGAGAACATAGCAAATTTCTTTGTTGAAACATGAACATGCAAGCAAGCCGTACTCCGAGTACGGCTTGCTTGCATGTTCATGTTTCGTCTCGAACTTTGCATATGTTCTCAATCCTAAAGGATGAATGTCCAATCGCTACTGTTGCGATTTTTTTATTATCTGGCAGTCTGAGTACAGAATGGTCTTCGAGGGAGGCAGGAATGGTTCAAGCATCAGTCAACAAAGAGCAACTAGATAAGCTTCGAAATACTTATTGCGATGCAGCGCAGTACTTGGGTGTCCCACGCACAAGTGCAGAACGATGTTTCACGAAACTCGCGCAATACTATGCTGAACCGCATCGGCGCTATCATACGCTGGCTCATCTGCACCAGTGCATGGTTGAGTTTGCGGATGTAGTGTGGCACAGTCAGGATCCTGCGCTCATTGTCATGGCTATTTTTTACCATGATATTACGTACGACGTTCATCGCAACGATAACGAAGCGAAGAGTGCGTTGTATTGGAAATTCATTGCCCGCCATGTACTCGAAGTGAAGAACGAAGGATTCATCGCCGAGGTCGCCCGATTGATCGAACTTAGCGGCGAACATCGTACGGACCCTGTCACTGATCCTGATGCCGCGCTCTTCCTCGACGTCGACATGTCGATTCTAGGAGCTGACGCACCGGAGTACGACGCATATGCGGCCGCAGTGCGACAGGAGTATGCGCACTGCAGTGACGATGAATGGGCGTTTGGTCGCGTTGCGAAGTTCCTTGATCCGACCTTGTGTGAGGACAGAATATTTCTCACTGATATCTTTCGTCAAAAATATGAAGAAAATGCGCGCGCAAACCTGATGGAAGAGCGTTGCCGCTATCAAAAAAACCTACCGCTCGCATGAGCGGTTTTTTCTTGACAAAGAGTATTTGTTGTGGAGAATCAAGAACGGCAGTCCCAATAGGGAAAGCCGTTCTTTTACAACCAACCGAAAGGATAACTCATGAGCGAGATAGCCGAAAAAGTAAACCCATCGACCGATGGGCAGATGAAAGACCTCACCAGCGTTCTGGTGACCGCCATGCCCGATCACGAAAAATTCCCACGGGAACAAATCGAGTATTGGATGAAAAACAAGCGCTTGCTCGCGGCAAAGGTGCGCGCAGTGCTTGAGGGGGCCCCACGTGGCCTTGGGCAAACAACGCAAGAAGTGCTGCAATCCTGGGAGCGATTTTATCGCGAGATACTCAAAATAAAAGTCGACTTCTCGGATATCGATACTCCGCCACGTTTTAGTGAATTTAAGGCCATTATTCCCGTGATCTCATCTATTTCCGCAGAAGAAATTGTCGGTTTACTCACGAAAAATTTCAATCATGAATTTAGTTTGAGAGACTTTCAGTGCAACTTAGATGAGCTCTCGCACTTGCGTCCGGAGGGGCACTATGCGGTTTTGCACCGAGGTACTCGAATGCCCGATCTCGATATGCAGATCACCAGGCAGCGAGCTACTGAGGGTGTGGTCGCGAGGTACACTTGCGTACATCCTCCCGTCGATGCTTCTTCATTTATGAATCCAAGGGAGTACATCCTTTTTGCGGCGTTCAACGTCTGGATGACATCTGGTCGTCACTCGTCACCATGGTTCGACTACGACATTGCTGGCACTAATTTTATTGGCGAGAGAGCGCTCCCTGGAACCGCGTTCCCACAGATGGATGCTTTTGATCGACCACTGGCCGCGTGTTGCCACTCTAGCAATAACCATGAGTGCCACATTGAACACCCTTGTGGCTTTGAAAATTCCTACGGGCGACTTGTGAAAGTACTTTCTTCCTTGCGCATCGCATAACGTGTTTATCACCACCGAGAAATCGGTGGTTTTTTATATGATGAGCATTCCGTCGCCGAATGAGTAGAAGCGGAATTTTTCCCTTATGGCGATGTCGTAGAGCGCGAGGATGTCGCGCTTCGCTCTTTTGTGTTTGAGGAGTGCGTCGACCAAGAGCATGAGTGATGAGCGAGGGACGTGGAAGTTCGTAATAAGCCCATCTGCAATCTTGAATTCGTACGGCGGGTAGATAAATATATTCGTAGGCTTAGAACATTGCTCAACACTCCAAGGTTCCACCTTGGAGTGTTGGATTGCAGCGGATTCGAGGGTACGCATGGCGGTAGTGCCGACGGGGATGATGGGAATACCCGCCGCTTTTGCACTATTTATTTTTTTTGCGCTTTCCTTTGTGATATCGAGATACTCCGCAAAAAGTTTTTTACTTTTGAAATTTTGTTCATCAATCGGCGCAAAGGTACCCGCACCTACATGAAGCGTGACCTCCGTACGCGTGATGTGTTCACGTTTCATTTTTTCGAGTAAGCGATCGGTGAAATGGAGCGACGCCGTTGGTGCTGCAATTGACGCGGGATATTTCGCGAGAATACTTTGGTATTTTTCACGCAATGTGTGCTCGGACATCGTATTGCCCTTGATATATGGGGGTATTGGCGTCACACCCTCTTTCTCGAGCAAACTCCAAAGGCTGCCTTTGGATACACTGGGATTGAAAAAGAAAAATTGCTCTTCTTGTCTTTCGACCTCAAGGTGCGCCCCTGACTTAAAGAAGAGTTTGGCACCGGGAAGGATCTTGCGGTCGACCACTCCTTTAATAGAGATGTCGCCGGGACGGAATTCATTCATCATGAGAAGCACCTCGATCTTGCCGCCCGTTTCTTTGGAAAGCCACAATCGGGCAGGAACGACCTTTGTATCATTAAAGACAAGCAGGCTGGGTTTGGGGAGATATTGGTCAATATTCCGGAAAACATCAAAATGCACCTTATCAGTTTTCGTATCGTAGACGAACAATCGAGCGGAATCTCGCGGAGAAGCGGGCTCATTGGCGATAAGCCCCTCAGGGAGGTGGTAGTTATAATCATCGAGAGAGATCATGTGCACATGCTATCAGGTGAAGCAATATGGGCAAGCTTTTCTATGTTTAGCAACGTATTTTCGACTTTTTTTGTCAAGGTTTAACCTTGACAATTTTAAGTGGTGCGTTTGCGGCTACGATAATATTCCACAGATAATCCACAGAGTTATCAACAGCAAAATGTAATAATTATGGCAAAAAATAACCCCAACCCTTCGGTCGGGGTTGGGGTAGGTCAGTCGACCTCTGTGATGGTAAACTTTTCGCTGCAGGAGTAGAGGAAGCCCTCCTCGAGTCCCCAACAGAAAAAGAACATCCCGTCGCCCTCCTTGGGGGGCACCCCATCCTTATTCGAAACGGTCGTTACTCCACCTTCGCGAGTGACTTTGACGTCAACGTAGGACCTGGTGGAACTTAAATCTTCCATAAATTCTGCGTGCTCATCTTCGGTGAGTATCGCTGTGGCTATTTTCATTGTTGCTCCTTCGGTTTGGTTTTTGAGTCTGACATGACATTAGCACGAAAAATATTTATGTCAATAATTTGATATTCCTATATTTTATAACATATTTTGACTTAATTCGAACGCCACACCTAGGAAGTGAGGGAAATAGGTCTTTTGGGAGACTTCACGGGCTTGAAATACGCACCTGGGAGCGAGGTATTGCTTTTTGAGGGGCTACGGACCGCGGCGGCGGGAGTTTGAGGAAAAAGTCAGCAGACTTTTATCCGTGCCCTCAAAAAGCAATGCCGAGCGTATACATTGACTTCTTTGGGCTGTTTAAGTAGTATCTAGCACAAGGTATTTCAAATAGTTTCACTCTACGCCGTGGGAGGATCAGGGGCGTTGGGAAATCTATATCGAAAAATCGCCAAATCGCCCAAAAGGCTTAGAAAAACTTTTATAAACATATGACAAGATCACTAAAAAAGGGACCATACGTGTACGAGAAATTGCTCAAGAAGATCGAGGGCAAGAAGCCGGATGTTGCCGGTGTAATTAAGACCTGGGCGCGTGCGTCGCAGATCTCACCTGAGATGGTGGGGCATACCTTCGGTGTGCACAATGGCAAGGACTTCATTGAGGTAAAGGTCAGCGAGGAGATGGTTGGACATCGTCTCGGTGAATTCTCAGGAACCCGCAAATTCTATCGTCACGGTGGAAAGATGCAAAAGGACCTTGAGGCTAAACAGAAGGAAGCCGAGATCTCTGCAGCAAAGGCCGCAAAGGGAGCTGATGCCGCTAAGAAAAAATAATTCATTACTATGGAAATCACCGCTAAACTCTCTCAGTATCGTCAGGCTCCCCGCAAGGTCCGGCTTGTTGCTACCCTCTTAAAGGGTATGACTGTCGAAAACGCGCTTGTTGAACTTTCTCATCGCACAAAACGTGTTGCCCCGATCTTTCACAAGCTCGTCTTGTCTGCCGTTGCAAATGCAAAGATGCAAGGACTCGACGAGAAGACACTCATCGTTAAAGGCATCCGTGTCGACAAAGGACCGGTGCTGAAACGTTCCCGCCCTCGCGCACAAGGTCGCGCATTCCCGATTCATAAGCATACGAGTCATATCGTAGTAACGCTTACCGATGGAGCAGTCGCCGACACAAAGACAACAACAACCGCAACCGCCGACACAAAGACCGTAAAGGTAGCTGTTGCAAAAAAGGTCGTTGCAAAGAAGTCCGTTACCAAGAAAAAAGTAGCCGCCACGGCGAAGTAATTTTTATCCTATGTCACATCATGTACATCCATATGCACATCGGTTAGGAATCCTCCGTGATTGGAAGTCGCGTTGGTTCGCCGATCGTGGTCAGTATCAAGAATATTTAAAAGGTGACGTTCTTTTGCGTGAGTTTCTTGAGAAGAAGCTTCGCGGCTCACACGTCTCCGAAATTGTCATGGAGCGCAATGACAAAACTTGGAAGATCCTCATCAAGACTGCACGACCGGGACTCATTATCGGTCGCAGCGGAGAGGGCGCAGTAAAATTGAAGAATGACGTACTTTCGAAACTCGCCCGCTTAAAGATGAAGCATCCGAAAGACATCAAGATCGAGATAGAGGAAGTGCGCAGTCCTGAGTCGAATGCGGCGATAGTCGGTCAGATGACTGCCGAGGGACTTGAGAAGCGTATGCCATTCAAGCGTGTGATCAAGCAGTTGCTTGAGAAGGTGATGGCGAATCGCGACGTTAAGGGAGCACGCATCGAACTTTCCGGACGTTTGGGTGGTGCAGATATGTCTCGCCGCGAGTTTGTGAAGGCAGGCAATATTCCACTGCAGACCATTCGTGCCGATGTTGATTTTGCACGAGAGAAGGCTTTCCTTCCTTACGGCATCATCGGTATTCAGGTGTGGATATACAAGGGTGAAGTGTTTGCCGAGAAGGCAAAGGCTGTGGTCGCACCAAAGGCACAGGGGGCTCATCACTCATAATCAGAACAGGCTTATGTTATTTCCAAAAAAAGTAAAACATCGTAAATGGCAGTCGGATCGCTGGAACCGCAAGAAGAATCGCATCGAGTCGCGCGGAACGACCCTCGCCTATGGTGCATATGGATTGAAGGCGGAGACCGAGTCACGCATCACTTCAAATCAGATCGAAGCTGCACGCCGCGTATTATCGCGCAACGTCGGAAAAACAGGACGCGTATGGATCCGCGTATTCCCGGATAGACCATATACACAGAAAGGAGCCGAAGTTCCGATGGGTAAGGGTAAGGGAGATCCTCAGGGGTTTGTCGCAGAAATACTTCCGGGTCGCATCATCTTTGAGATCGACGGAGTGACGTTTGTGCAGGCAAAGGAAGCAATTAGAAAAGCCGGGTCGAAACTTGCAGTCCTCTCACGTATGGTTACTCGCGATATTGTCTAATCCCATCTATATGAAAATCACAGAAATACGAAAGATGTCGGACAAAGAAATCGAGAAGGCACTCGTTGAACAGCGCGCAGAGGTCAAGCAATTCCGTTTTGATATTACGGGAAGCAAGGCAAAAGATCTGAAAGCAGGTGCAAATGCAAAGAAGGCCGTTGCGCGTCTCTTGACCGAACTTTCATCTCGGAACGAGAATTAATCATGACGACTATGGAAACCAAAACAATACAAACGAAAAAGCAGTCGATGGTCGGGGTCGTTGTGTCCGACAAGATGGACAAAACACGAGTCGTCCTGGTTACTCGCTACGAGCAGCATCCAAAGTATAAGAAGTACGTGAAGCATCACAAACGCTACAAGGTGCACGATGCAAAAAATGAGTTCAAGGTCGGGGACAAAGTGCGTATCGAAACATGTGCGCCACTTTCAAAGCATAAGGCCTTCACCGTGGTCGAAAAGGTCGGAACTCAGGACGTTGAACAGTACATGAAGACGCGCGGAGCAGCATAATCAGACAAATATATGATACAACCACGCACAATAGTAAAGATCGCTGATAATTCCGGAGGAAAGGTCGGACGTATCTTTAAGGTTCTCGGCGGTTCGAAGAAGCGCTATGCGGGTCTCGGTGATCTCGTCGTGCTTTCTGTACAGACCGCAGAACCACGTAAGGGAGTGAAGAAGGGCGAGGTCTGCCGCGCGGTCGTCGTGCGCGTAGCAAATGCTTTTCGCCGACATGACGGATCGTACATCCGTTTTGACGAGAATGCGGTCGTGCTGATCGATGCAAAGAATGAGCCTCGTGCCGGTCGCGTTTTTGGCCCGATCCCTCGTGAGATCTCAGAAAAGGGATTCAAAAAGATTATTTCTTTGGCCCCTGAGGTCGTTTAATTTCAATCGGCTTATGCATATAAAAAAAGGAGACGAAGTAGTGATCCTCTCGGGAGATGATAAGGGGAAAAAGGGTAAGGTCGCTCATGTGATGCCGAAGCTCGGCACCGCGGTCGTCGAGGGCCTCAACATGCGAAAGAAGCATCAGCATGCTCGTCAGGATGGAAAGAAGGGGCAAGTCATCGAAATAGCCATGCCGCTCCGTGTGTCCAAGTTGGCATTGGCAGACAAGCCAAAGAAGAAATAATTGAACAACCATGAACGTCCCAACAATAAAAGAAAAGATAAAGTCCGCATATCCAAAGCTGAAAGAGAAGCATGGATATAAGAACGTCATGCAGGCACCTAAGGTGGAGAAGGTCATCATTTCCGTGGGCACCGGTAAGATGTCCCGCAATGACAAGAAGAAGAATGAGTTCGTCGCGAGCCGGCTTGGTATGATCACCGGACAGAAGGCGTCTGCACGAAAGGCAAAACAATCGATCGCTTCGTTCAAGCTTCGTGAGGGTGATGTCATCGGACAGATGGTCACGATGCGCGGGAGCAAAATGATGGGTTTCCTCGACAAGCTTGTGAACGTGGCTATCCCGCGTACGCGCGACTTCCGAGGATTCCGTGCCGCCTCGATCGATGCAATGGGGAATTTCACCCTTGGTATCAAGGAGCACACGATCTTCCCTGAGACTGCAGATGAAGACCTGAAAGACGTCTTCAGCCTCGCACTCACTGTCGTTCTTTCAACGAGGAACAAGGAGGAGTCCATTGATTTCTTGGAGCACCTTGGTTTCCCGTTCCGCGAAACTGCGAACGAGGGAAAGAAAAAGAAAGAGAAGAAGGTTGACGCCCCAAGTAAGAAGTGGAAGAAGTAATTACCGCTCAGCATTGCTTTTTGAGAGCACGGATAAAAGTCTGCTGACTTTTTCCACCGCAAGGGTACTTCCAATTTCATACTCCCTATGGTCGTTGAAATTTAGGTCGCTCACACCTCGCACTGCCCGGCTCCGTAGCCTCTCAAAAAGCAATACTTCGCTCCCAGGTTCGTTTTTCGAGCGGGGATCCGAAAAGACTTATTGTCTTCGCCCAAGAGGATCGGAGTTCGCGTTTGAAATACAAAACCCGCTCATTTGAGCGGGTTTTGTTCTTTTGAGAATAAGCTCAATGAGGCCCTTTACTTTTTTGAAAAAAAGCAGAATCTGAGAAGAGTTGTTTTTATTGAGAGGTAGAGATGCAGATCCGCTTTCGGGTTCGCGAACTCGCTTTGGCAATTCGGGAATTTCTCGTCGGTGTCTTTGTCTTCTTCCGGCGGTCAGTGAAAAGAAGGGATGAAGTACGATATTGCTTCATGTGCCAAGAGTACGGCCATCCGCTTACTAAAGTATCGTTCATGATCCGCACAGAAGCGCGGAGGGGGGCAAAGAAGGAGGCGCCATTCTCGGTCATGGAACTCCACGTGTGCAGTATGCATCATCCTGACAAGGACGTCGTCGGGGCAGACCTGTCCGAGGAAACACGATCATTTCTTCGAAACAATGATGCTGCCGCAGCGTGTGTCTACTATTACCATGATCCCGATCATGTTTTCCGCCTCGGATAAGAGGTGGTTTTTTTATACTCCGTACGTTATCCAAAGGTAATTGGACAAAGTAGCAAAAATGCAATATGGTCAGTACGGAAAAGCTAGCCCCGGGCTCCATCGTGGGAATATTCTTTGAGAAGGAACAGTCCATGCAAACAGATAAGACAGACTCGGCTTCTGCAACGCCGGAACAACTCGCGATGCTTACTGGCGAGTTCGCTCTGGCTCTGGCTAAGGCAAAGCCATCCGCCGCTCTCATGCAGCATCTGCTCCGAAGCAGGGTGGCAACACGGAAGATGATCATCGCGGCCCTATCGACGCAGGGAAGAATCAGTCACACGATTGATCCTCGCCTCGTGCAGTGTCAAAAGCTATGGGAGAAACTCGGAGTGGTGCTCGACTGCATGGACAATCTTGTCATGCCGGAAATCCCATCCGGTTGGCGCGGTATCGCCATCATCCCACCACTCACAAATGAAGCACTCCTCGCTCTTTGCAAAAAGCACTTTCCGATATGGTCGAAACGCGATGGCCTCGACAATATCTTGAGAGAACAAAATCGACCACGATGCACCTACGTCGTCGTCCATCGTGGTGGTATGGAGCCGGATAAAGAGCATCGTAATAAGAGTCATGATGATGCGGTCAATGAAGGTTTGTATTTTTTGACGCTGAAGGAGCGTATCTGCATCGAGCTTCTTCATTTCATAAAAACAGGCAAGCATTTTGATGTTAAGGGGACCATGACAGTCACATCCTCGCTGACGATGGGTGGCGATGCGTTTAATGTGTATTGGAGTTCGCATATTCAGACGTTCATTGTGGATGGTTGCCGTACGGTGACTTCGTACTCGACGAATGGGCTTCGTCAGGCCGTTTTCTTTGGATTGAAGCCTTACCGTTGATTGCTGAGCCGACACTTGTGCCGCAGCGTGTGTCTACTATTATCATGATCCCGATCATGTTTTCCGCCTCGGTTAAGAGGCGGTTTTTTTATAAGACAAATTTTTGACTTTCCTGAAAGTTAATGTATGGTGAGCACTGGTTTTGTACTTTTATATCTAACCTGAGGAAAGACATGGACATTAATACGTCTGACCCCGGTGACAATGGACGACGGGGTATCGATAGGGGTTTGAGCGACAGGCGCGAGTATGACCTTGCCAGGACCCTCATTGGAACGTTGCTGTTCGTTAAGTTATATCGAGCTGCAGGCGCTCTCAAGTTCCTGAAGGCGCTCAAGGTTCTTGGTCCTCTCATGATGGTGGTCTCCGGAATTTTCACGGGAGAGATCTATTCTCTCGTCATGAAAACCTCCCTTGTTGTGGGGCTGCTATTTTCTCTTGCGGTGCATGAGCTCGGTCACTATGTTGCGACGAAGCGATGCGGCCTCCGCGCGGCGTGGTGGCTCTTCATTCCATTCGTCGGAGCGTGGATGGAAGCGCCGGATTTTCGTTCCCGCAATGACGAGGCGTGCATCGCTTTTGGTGGTCCTTTCATCGGAGGGATATTTTCTCTGATATTGTTCTGTGCATGGTTGGTACTACCGCTGTCCAATGAATGGGGAAATATTCTCTTCACCATAGCTTTCCTTTCGACGATGTTGAATCTCTTCAATATGATCCCGCTTTCGCCGCTTGATGGCGGAAGGATCACCGAAGGGGTGAGTATCTGGTTTCGCGTCGCAGGGTTCGTTGTATTGATCACGCTTTCTCTCTATACCGCTCAAGCATCGATGGCTCTTGTGTGGTTGCTGGTGATGAGTGAAGTTCGGATGTCCGCACGATTGAGGTTTGTCACGGCGGCGCTCATGCTGATCCTTATGGCGGTACTCATTATACTGGGGTATCACGGGCCTTCCGCTCTTGAAGATTGGTGCTATTTTGCGGTCGGCGTATGGCTGCTCTCCGCTTTTTATAAGCGTTGGAAGAATCCGCCCCCTCGGCATGATCATCGCAATGTCAGATTGACTCCAGCGGAGCGAAAAAAATGGAAACGTTCGTACTGTGGGCTCCTTCTTTTCCTCATCGTATTGTTTGCCGCATTTTTCCCTCACATGAGCAAACTTGCTTTTTGAGTTGAATAACTCGCCGATAATCTCGGCGAGTTTTTTGTGCATTGTTGAATTGCATACTGTTGAGAGCAGTACTATACTTTATGTACATTAATATATATCCTCTCGTCATGTCCTCAACAAAAAGGTTTTTTTCACTGTGCATGTTTGGCATATTCCTCCTTCCCTCACTCGCCGCTGCTGACACCACCATCTCCTCCAACATCACCACGAATCAAACCTGGACCACGGCAAGCAGTACATACATCGTCACCACCGGTATTGCGATCAACGCAGGTGTCACCCTCACCATCAACCCCGGAGTGATCGTGAAGTTCAGCGGGATCATGTCCGGCATCACCGTGAATGGGACGTTAAACGCCCAAGGAACCGCACTTGCACCGATATACTTCACCTCATACAAAGATGACACCGTGAATGGTGATACGAATGGCGATGCGACCTCAACAACCCCAGCCGGGGGCGACTGGTTTTGGTTCTCCATTCCCGCGGGCGGAGCAGCAACGATCGACAACGCGATCATCCGCTATGGCGGCAGTTTCAATACTGCGCTGTTCTATAATAACGGAGGTAACCTCACCCTTGCGAACTCCGAAGTCGCATCCAGTTCCAAGTATGGCATCTGGACATATTCCGGCATATCAACTATCGCTTCTTCCACCATCGATCACAACGCGAGCTACGGTATCTATCATACGGGAGGCACCACTACCGTTGCCACGAGTACGATCCGCGATCACAGCACCTATGGCTTCTCCACCCAGAGCGGAACTGGAAATCTCATCCTCACCAACAATATCTTTTCCGGTAATCTTCAAGGTGGAGGACTGGTGAACTTGGCCGACAGTGCAAACGTGACCCATACGAACAACAGTGCAACGGGGCAAGGAAAGGGTGGCATGGTCATCTATGGTTCTCCCAATAAGGCACAGACATGGGGAGCAGACCCGCTCTTCCCGTATATTATCTCAACGACAACAGGGTCGGTCACCGTGAGTACGTATGCCATCACCCTCAATCCCGGTGCGATCATCAAATTTGAAGGAACAACCGCAGGGTTTGCGGGCAATTCAGGCACCTTCACTGCCGCGGGAACTACACAATCTCCCGTATATTTCACCTCCATCAAGGACGACACCGTGGGTGGCGACACCAATGGGAATGGCACGGGTACCACTCCATCTGCGGGGGATTGGGATGGTCTCATGTCCCAGAACTATAGCAATCTCACGTTGAACAATACCGTGATCCGCTACGGTGGCTCAAAGATGCTCTATGCCAACGGTGTGAACAGCGTCATCAACCTATTCAACTCAGAAGTTGCCAGCAGTTCAAGTGCGGGAATCTATAGTGATGCAGGAACAGTGAATGCCACCGGTACGAGCATTCACGACAATCGCTACGGCTATTATCACGGCAATGTCCAAGGCAATAGCATTGCCCACATTGCCAATGCCGGCAACACCATCTATCGCAATAGCACCTATGGTATTTATAACAATGGAACCGCCCTCGTGAATGCCGAGCAGGTATACTGGCCGGCGACAACAACGGGAGCGACGATGAATGGGCCGTATAGTACAAGCACCAACCCAGGGGGGCATGGAGATGCTGTGCTCCCCACATACATCGACTTTGATCCTTGGCTCTCTACCGTGTCAGGAAATATCGCAACGAATACCACGTGGACTGCTTCGAGTACATATGTCATTGATGGAACGCTCACGGTGAATGCGGGGACGACACTCACGATTCCTGCAGCTACGGTGGTGAAGTTTGCCAATGCAACCTCAAAGATCAGCGTCTCGGGGAGCTTGGTTGCAGATTCTGCAGCGTCTTCCTCACGAATATATTTCACGTCAATCAAGGATGATGCGGTGGGAGGGGATACCAATGGAGATGGGGGTGCGACTTCACCTGCTGCGGGAGATTGGGATGGGATCAAAGTGAATGCGGGAGGCGTTGCAACACTGAACTTCATTTCTGCTCGCTATGGAGGAAGTGGTGGGCCCATGCTTTGGAACTATGCAGGAACGTTGGATCTTAATAATTCAGAAATTGCGAGCAGTAGTAATACGGGAATCTTCCATTCCTCGGGTGCCACGCAATTAATAGTTCGAGCTTGTGATATTCACAACAATAATTATGGCATATTTGTTGACGACAGCTCGCTTGTGACAATCGGCAGCAACAATATTCATGGCAATGTTGTGGGAGTAAATGATAATACTTTTTTTGGGATTGATATTAGATATAACTATTGGGGTGATGCAAGTGGCCCATATAATTCTGTCTATCACCCGACTGGGACCGGTGATACCATCGTTGAGAATGCGTTTACGCTTGTTTCTCCATGGTTAGACAGGGTACATTATTTGTATTTCTTAAACCACAATTTGGTTACTTCGATTACCAGTGGAGTATTGGATTGGAATTGGTTCAACGGCACATCTACTTATGCGACGGCTTGGTATGCAGGAGTTAACACATGGAACACATATGGAAATTCGGTTGGAGGAGTTACTTTTGCAACAAGTACCACGGCAACATCCTCAGCTGATTTACTCGTTTTGGACATGGCTAGCTCATCTAGTGATTTATTCTATGCCATCTACGACCCCTTTGTTACTCCTACGGAAATTAAATTTAACCCTTATTATATGAACACTGCAACTGCTAATATAAGGCAAATGACCACAACTCATGAACTTGGTCATGCCCTAGGGCTTTGGCACAGTTATATAAACAACATCATGATTGCATCCCCAGCTTCAACTACTGGTCAGGTTTCACTGGGCACTCAAGATATGTTGGATTACGATTATTGTTGGGTGAGTCATAATTGTGGGATATAACATTGAAAACCATGAACAAAGATATAAAAGATATAATAATCCTTCTTACTGCACTCCTGCTCTCTGCCATCGTCATTGCTGGAATATATTACAGAGCAAAAAGAATACCCGAAGAAACTCCAGGAACCTTGAAAAGATATCAGCTCCAAGGAACACCTGATCATCCGGCGATGTTTTATCCTACCGATCTGACTAAAGATATAAACCTATTGGGCTCATCTCATGATGTTTTCATAGGAAAAGTCATTTCTCAAACTGGTGACAAAGAAACTCAGATTGGACCACGCACACAATATTCGGTGGAAGTTATTGATAATATTAAGGGTAAGTTAAAAGATATTGTAACCATTGACATGCTGGGTGGTTATGACAAAGATGGCAAGTTGGTAGTAATCGAAGAAAATGATTCAACTGATTTTCTCCTTAAACCAGGCTCAACTTACCTCTTTGCTACCCGTTATAACGAAGAAGAGGATTGGTATACTCTAATTTCTCACCCGAATGCTCGAAAAATTATAAGTACAGATAACACAAAAAATGAAGCCGCTCTCATGGCTCTCATCGACCAAGACGAAAAGGTAAAATCCTTTGAATCCGCATACGCCCATGAAGTTCTCCTCGACGCCGACATCGCCCACGGAAATACTCGTAACTCCTTCCAGTCTCTCGCACCAGCGGAAAAAGCCGCCGCCCAATCCCGCGCTGATGCGGCAAGAGCCTTGCTTGAGGCAATGCAGTAAGATGCTTCTGCGGGGGTATACTTATTTGTGAACACAACGGCTCATGAACAAAAAAATACTAAAATACACACTTGTCATCTTTGGGATATTCCTGCTCGGAGGCGTCGCGTTGTCGATCCATTTGTTCATCCAAAGTAAATTTGGTGTTTACGCTCCTCTAGATCGCGGATTTCCGGTAAGGACATTCCATCCAACGGGTATTAGTATTGATCAACCCAGCATTTGAATGGATACCTATCATAATTGTGGGATATAACATTGAAAACTATGAACAAAGACATAAAAGATATAATGATTCTTCTTATTGCACTTCTACTCTCCATCGTCGTCATTGCTGGAATATATTACGGAATAAAAAGTACTCAAGGAACTGTAGTTTCAACATATTCTCATCAGGGAACGCCTGAAAATCCGGCAATGTAGAATTTCATAGAAAACAATAATTATGGAAGCTCTAAAAAATGAATTAAAGAAAACAATGGTCGTATGGAGAGATGCGTTAATCTGAGAAAAAAGATTTGCTAATCTGAAAAAGCTATTCCTCGTTATTTTGGGTGTGGCTGTGTTTATCATTATCTTTCCGATGCCAACGAGGTGCAGGATAGAAAATCATGGAGCATATAGGCCGGCTAACGATTTAGTAATTGGTGCATACGTGGTTCGTGATTGTTACCCACCAAACCGTGCTGAATTTTGGCAGAACCCACAATTGAGTTTTGAATTTCGCTGGTTATTTGTTCCCACGTTAGACAGTATAACTGGTCATCGAGGTGTCAGTGTAATAAATATCCATCTATAAGGTAATCCCACATTCGCGTAAGCAATAAAAACTGCTACAAGGCGGGTCTTTGTTTTTTGTCTGGGCTATTCCTCGCGAGCACTAAGGTGTTCGCATATTGCTGGTCTGCGATAATCTAGTCTTATATAATAGACTCATAATGAAACAAAATATACTCCTCGCGCTTACTGTTGCGGGCTTACTTTTCTCGGGTTATCTCGGCGGACTGAAGTTGTTTTCCGACACGTGTGCATTTAACGAGACATGCGCGACATTTTTAGGGTACCCGACGTGTTATTACGGCTTTGCGATGTACCTCTTGATCTTTGTCCTTCTTCTCGCGTCGCGTTTCGGGAAGATGGGCGTTTCCCGCGCTCGGTACGGAGTAGCCGGTATCTCTTTTGCGGGCATTCTTTTTTCCGGATATTACAGTTTCCGCGAGTTATCAACTCTTCTTCGTGGGGATATTTCCGATTTTTTGCTCGGATTGCCGACCTGCGCATACGGATTCATCATGTATGTGGCTATTTTGGGCTTTGCGTTGTCATCGATACGAGAAATTCAAAAGAAGAAGTTGAACTAGCTGCTATTTTGCAGAAAAATTGAGATATTTTATTCTGTGTCGTCACAAATTGACAGTCGTTGAGCCATTTGTTAGTATCCAAGCACGTTTCTTTTGATCCGCCTTTCTCCTTTTTGACCCCAAATCTTGGGAGCAAGAAGAAAACAGGCGTGATATTGAAAGGGCGTATTATGTCCGACCGCGTCGAGGTTGGTATTTATCTATTTATTATGGCAAAAAAATCAACAATTGCACGACAACTCACCCCGAAATTTCCGGGTCGAGCAGTCAATCGCTGTTTTAAGTGCGGGCGAAAACGCGGCTATATGAGAGCTTTCGATCTCTGCCGTATCTGTTTTCGTGAATTAGCAAACGAGGGAAAGGTCCCCGGAATAAAGAAATCATCATGGTAATCACCGACCCAATCGCAGACATGTTCATGCGCATCAGGAATGGCGGTGCCGCCAAGAAGACGGTGGTGTATATCCCATTTTCTGATCTCAAGATGCGTATCGCAAATACGCTTATGAAGGAAGGATATTTAAGTTCAGTGTCAAAGAAGATACTCAAAGGCCGTATCACGGAGCGCATGATCGCCGTTGGTATCATTTATAGTGAGGACAAGCTTCCCCTCGTTCGAGGAATGGAGCGTGTCTCTCGTCCGTCGTGTCGTTCATATATTGGTGCAAAGGAACTGCGTCCGGTCAACCAGGGTCACGGCATCATGCTTCTTTCGACTCCAAAGGGTATTCTCACGGGAGAAGAAGCCCGCAAGGAGCACGTGGGAGGTGAAATTATTGGCAAAATCTGGTAATTCCCATCACTATGTCCCGTTTAGCTAAAAAACCAATAATCATTCCCGAGAAGACGACCGTCACACTTCTTGACCACGTTGTCACTGTTAAGGGTCCGCTTGGAACACTTTCACGCGCATTTCCAAAGGTCATCGACGTAGCCATCACCGAAGGTCAGATCAATGTTTCACTCAATAATCCTAGCCGAGATTTCAAGGCACTTCTTGGTACCGCCTGCTCGCATATCAAGAATATGATCGCAGGGGTCAATAAGGTCTATGAAAAGAAGCTCATCATCGAAGGTATCGGCTATAAGGCAGACGCGAAGGGCCAGTTACTCACGATGGCGCTCGGCTTTTCACATCCCGTGAAGCTTGAGGCACCGGAGGGGGTCACCGTTGTCACTGAGAAGGGTTCCATGACGATCTCCGGTATCAGTAAGGAGGCGGTCGGACAATTCGCTGCGACTGTACGCTCTTGGAAGGTCCCTGAGCCGTATAAGGGAAAAGGCATTCGTTACTCCGATGAGGTTATTCGCCGTAAACAGGGTAAGAAAACCGCATAATATGAAAAAGACAGAACTCAAAAACTATCATCGCATGCGACGACACAATCGCATCCGTGCAAAAGTGTCGGGTACCGCAGCGATCCCTCGTTTGGCGATATTCCGATCTGCACGACACATCACCGCACAATTGATCGACGACGAGAAGTCATTCACGATCGCCGCTTCAGGTGACGTGAAGAGCGTGAAGGGCACGAAGCTCGAGCACGCAACTGCCGTCGGTACGGACATCGCAGCAAAAGCAAAGGAGAAAAAGATCACCAAGGTCGTATTTGATCGCGGTGGATTCCTCTACGCAGGTCGCGTGAAGGCACTCGCCATCGCTGCACGGGCTGCTGGTCTCATATTTTAATCTTGACTATTACTATGGAAGAAAAAACACAACAAACAGCTCCAGTAGCTCCGGCCAAGGTCGCAACACAAGGCGGCGTACCGGTGCGTGCGTATACCCCTCGCCCTGCAGGCGGTGCTCCCCGATCTTCGGGCGGAGCACGCGTAGGAACGGGACGTGGCGGTGCAAAACCGCCTGAGCGCCGAGGTGGCGGTCGCGGTGGACGCACTGATCGTCCGAAACCAGAATATGACCAGAAGTCAATCGATGTGCGACGCGTTGCACGTGTCGTTGCAGGAGGTCGCCGCTTCTCTTTTTCGGTCGCAATGATCATCGGCGATAGGAAGGGCAAGGTCGGAGTCGGTACCGGGAAGGCCGGTGATATCTCGATGGCCATGGACAAGGCGGCAAAGGATGCCAAGAAGCACATGATCACCGTGAAGCTCACGAAGACGAACTCGATCCCGCATGAAGTGTTCGCGAAGGCGTCGAGTGCGGTCGTAGAGATCCTTCCCGCACCATCGCGCGGACTGGTCGCAGGATCAGCGATGCGTAACTTGCTTGAACTCGCAGGTATCACGGATGTTTCGGCAAAGATTCGCAGCGGTTCAAAGAACAAGCTTAATATGGCACGCGCTGGGATCAAGGCGCTTTCCACTCTTCGTCCTCGTGTACGAAAGGAGGCCGCAGTTACTCAAGAGAAATAAGCCACAGACATATGCAACTCAATCAACTAAAACGCGTTCACAGGAACAAGGATGACAAGCGTGTCGCACGCGGTGGAAAACGCGGAAAGACTGCGGGCCGCGGAACGAAGGGTCAGAAGGCTCGCGCCGGACATCGTATGCGTCCTGAAATGCGTGACATCATCAAGAAGTTCCCGAAGAATCGCGGATACAAGAATCAGTCTTTCGAGGTGAAACCACAGCCGGTCAATCTTCTCGTCATCGAGACCTCGTTTGCCGCAGGCGAAGCAGTCAATCCGGAGACACTGCTCGCAAAGAAGCTTATCAACAGGGTGGGCGGAAGGATGCCAAAGGTCAAGATCCTCGCAATGGGCAAGCTCACAAAGAAAGTGATCGTTACCGGTTGTGCGTTCTCGAAGACCGCACAGGAGCACATTGAGGCAGCGGGAGGGACAATTCAATAATCGTTGGGCAAGAGCCCCACATTAACCATGAACAATTTTTTCTACAAACTACGCTTGATGATCTCTGATCCGTCACTACGAGGGCGACTCCTCTTTGTTGTCGGAGCACTGGCCGTCTTCCGTATCGCCGCTTCGATCCCAATTCCGGGAGTCGATCACGCTGCACTGCTCCAGTTTTTCCAGAACAATCAGTTCCTGGGACTCTTGAATGTGTTTTCGGGATCGGGACTCTCAACACTCTCCATTGTCATGCTTGGTGTCGGACCGTATATCACGGGTTCCATCATCATGCAGCTCCTTACGATGATGTCGCCAAAACTGAAGGCGATGTATCACGAGGAAGGGGAGATCGGTCGCAAGAAATTCACTCAGTATTCACGCTTACTTACGGTGCCACTCGCAATGCTTCAGGGGTATGGATTGCTTGTATTGCTGGCGCGCCAGGGGGTGCTCGGAGATCTGAATCCATTCCAGTTGTTCGTAAACGTACTCATTGTTACGGCAGGTTCCCTTTTCCTGATGTGGATCGGTGAGCTAATCTCTGAGTTCGGTATCGGCAATGGCGTCTCGATCCTCATCTTCGCAGGTATCGTCTCGCGTATTCCTACGGTTGCCTCTCAGACCTTGGTCTCCTACAACCCTCAGGATATACCGCTCTATCTTGCCTTCACCATCGCGGCAGTGGTTATCATCGCCGGGGTCATCGTCATGACCGAAGCGGAGCGACCGGTGCCGATCACGTATGCGAAGCGCGTGCGTGGCGGAAAGATGTACGGAGGAGTCTCTACTTACTTGCCGCTTCGTGTGAACCAGGCAGGTGTGATCCCGATCATTTTTGCTCTTTCGATCTTGCTTTTTCCTCAGCTTATCGGAGGATTTCTCTCTGGGCTCGCTAATCCGACGGCGCAGATGATCGGTGAATTCATGAAGACGAACTTTTCGCAGGGATGGATCTATTCGATCTGCTACTTTGCGCTTGTCTTCCTCTTCACGTTCTTCTATACCGCAGTGACGTTCGATCCGGAAGCGGTTGCAACCAACCTTCAAAAGTCGGGTGCGTTCATTCCGGGAGTTCGACCGGGTGCAGCGACGGCAGAGCATATTGCGAAGATCCTCACTCGTACGACATTTGCAGGAGCATTATTCCTCGCAGGGGTCGCAGTATTGCCGCTTATCATGCAGTCGTTCACGGGAAACCAATCGCTTGCGATCGGTGGTACCGCACTCTTGATCGTTGTGTCGGTTGTGCTTGATCTTATCAAGAAAATGGACGCACAACTCTCGATGCGCGAGTATTAAAAAACGAGCAATTTGGGCGCACTACAGGTTTGTCATCGGGTATGACCCCACGTCAACGTACGAGAGTACGTCTCGTGAGGATCATCCCTCGACGCACCCGTATTGCATCCCAAATTGTTCGTTTTTGTTTTGTCTTAAAATCATGAACATTTGGTTGTCGCGAATATCGTTGTAGCCGGCAAGTAGATCAAAACACAAAAGACCCGAAAGGGTTTTTTGTTTTATCGTTTTTTGATACACTCTCTTTATGAATAAAGAAACATTTATCTTCATTGGGGCATCGGGATCAGGAAAAGGAACGCAGGTTGCCTTGCTCAAAGAAGAACTGCTCAAAAAAGATCCGACTACTCCGATCTTCTATCTTCAGACCGGACAGTACTTTCGTGAATTCATCAAAGATGATACTCTCGCGTCGCGTATCGCAAAAGATGCGATCAACAATGGCGAGCGTGCACCGGACTTTTTGGCGATGTATATCTGGTCAAAGGTGTTCGTCGAAAATCTCAAAGGAGAGGAGCATCTCATTATTGATGGTTCCCCGCGGTCGTTGAATGAAGCGCGAAATCTCGATATCGCGCTCAAGTTCTTTAAACGCGAACATCCCGCCGTCATTTATATCAATGTATCACGGAAGTGGTCGTTCGATCATTTGATGGCACGCGCAACGAAGGAGGGTCGCATTGACGATAACGCGGAGAGTATCAATAAGCGCATTGCATGGTTCGATGCAGATGTTCTTCCCGCCATCGAAAAATTCCGTCGCGATAGAGATTATGATTTTGTGGAGGTGAACGGTGAGCAATCGATCGAGGCTGTCCATCGCGACATCATGGCGAATGTGTTTGGGGTGTAACGTTCACTTTTGAGCACAAAATAGTGTTGATCAAACAGACTCGTGCTCACACCCGATCGCCGCTTTTTTATTCCGGAGAACGATGCTAGTATGCCGATATGGCCAAATTTAAGACAAAAGAGGAGATCGTCCTTCTGCGAGAGTCCGGAAAACGCTTGGCGCGGGTACTCCATGCCGTAGCAAAGGAGATCAAGCCGGGGGTGACCACGCAATATCTCGATGAAGTCGCCGAGCGGCTCATTCGTGAAACGGGCGATACTCCGCCATTTTTGAACTACACTCCGGTCGGTGCACGAAGACCGTACCCCGCGGCGCTTTGTGTGTCGGTGAATGACGAGATCGTGCACGGCATCCCGAGTGATCGCGTACTGAAGGAGGGCGATATCGTCTCTATCGATCTTGGACTCACACACAAAGGAATGATCACTGATGCGGCGCTTACTGTCCCGGTGGGCAAGGTCTCAAATAAGATATTGGAATTGATCTCAGAAACAGAACGCTCACTCAAGGAGGGCATTCGCGCTATGCATCCCGGAGGACACATCGGGGATATCGGTGCAGCCGTTGAGCGTGTTGCGCATCAGCATGGGTACGGTATCGTGCGTGAGCTTGGCGGTCATGGGGTAGGGCATGCGGTGCACGAAGACCCCTATGTTCCCAATTACGGAAAAAAACATTCCGGTCCGATACTCAAGCCCGGTATGGTCTTGGCGCTTGAGCCGATGTTCATGTTGGGAAGTGAAGATATTCGGCTTATGCCGGACGGGTATACGATCATTACGGAAGACGGCTCTCTCTCTGCGCACTTTGAACATACGGTTGTCGTCACTGAAACAGGAGTAGAGATACTGACGAAGGAATAGCGATCACCATGTCGATACAGTCAACAGTTCGATATGAATGTGAGCAAGAACAGGTGAGTGTTCGCTCTGCTTTTGATGTGTTCGTCGCGGAACTGGATGCTATCGATCAGGAGCATGAACTCTTGCTTCAGGATGCGGTGCAGATATTAGAAGAGCGGGCTGTGAACAAACTCCGTGCACAGATAAGTAATCCCTTTCAACATGGAACCTAACGAATTTCCATCGGATGAATTGCAGCCCTCCGCCTACCATCCCGAAGAAACAGCGGAGTCGGCAGACCTTTCTCTACTTGAGGATGCTCTCTACCCTGAGGAAAACACTGAAAATGCTGCAGCAGCAGCGGTTGTAGGAGAGCATGAGGCTATGGCGCTCCGGCAATCGGAGCGAGATCTATCGCAGGAGATAGTCACGCTCCAAGAAAAATTTGAAACGTTGCTCAAGGAGAGCGAGGTGGAACTATCGCTTGGTGCGAGCAGTCTTGATGCGTCTGCGCATGCGTTTGGTTTGGATGCTGCTGAAAAAAATGAAGCGCTTGAAACGATAGGGTGGAGCGCTCGCGAGCAAGATCTCCGAGAGCGTCTGCATCAAAGCACCGAGCGATTAGCTAAAGCACTAAGAGAAGGCGCGGGGGTTGTGTCGACTGCTTTTGTGCTCGGTATTTCAACTCCTGCGTATGCTGAAACGCCCACCGCGCCACTCGAGTCGCTCACCCGAGCGAGTGTTGCTACAGAGACGGGGGAACGGAGCCCGCTTCCGTCGTACGAGGAGGTGAAAGAACAATTCCGCGCATCAGCACTCATCGCCCTGACAGAAGAGCGAGCGGTCTTTGTGCGGACAAAGGACGGCGAACCAATGAAGACGATGATACTCACGAAGGGGAAGTCCGTGTCGGTGGGATTTTCTGATACTGAGCTGAAGGAGCTTTCTGCCGCAATGAAGTCGAGCACGGCGGAGATCGAAGACGTGCATACTCATCCGATCAATGCCTTAAAGGCCGTCGGCTTGATCAGCGGGGAGGATGCCGACAAGATGGTCCGCGGCGAACTAGCGCCTGCTTCTGCGGAGCCGTCATCGCAGGACTGGAACATTCTTTTTATGAATGATGAGACCTATAATTTTCCTCCTGGGCAGATGTCTCAACGCGTGATCGATGCCACAGGTGAGTGGACGCAGGGAATAAGCGACAGCGGCTCTCCATTCATCGTCGGCATGCGCAAGGGGATGAAGGAGCTGAAACAGATCGGACTAGACGGCTTTGATCTCACTGCTGACGAGAAAGCGTATCTGGAAGAGAGCATCGCCCAAGATGAGACCTCGTTCCATGCGCTTCAGAAGATCATAAACAGTGATAGTGTCGACCCTCTTGCGAGTGCGACACGAAAGAAACTGGTAAATGGCATAGGGAAGGTGATGAGTAAATATGTTTCTCTTGAAGATGTGAGAAAATATAGTGAGCTGACGGAGCCGCGCTCCGCAGCAATGAATAGGGAGGAGCGGAAAGCCCGCGTGCTTCGCATGGAGGAGCTTGCCCCCCTGCTTGGTTTTCGGCTGAAATACACGCCGCATGAGGTTCCGCCGGATGCTACAGTTAAATAATATTGAACGCCTTATATCATATGGAACGATCCGAGAGACAATGTGAATCATCAAGAGCAACAACCACCGAAGGACGACCCTCCGTCCCCGAGGATGCGCCGAAGCTCGCAGACTGGATCGAGGAAGAACTCGGAGATACGGAGCTTGCGGATTTTTTGCGCGCGCATCCGGAGGGAGTGGAACTTCTCTCGAACGGAGAGGCGATACTGCCACACACGGTATTTGATGTTGTCGAAGATCTTATTGATGCAGACCCTGCGTTTGCTCAAGAACTTGCCTGCACACTGGATCGGGAGCGACTTTTTCCCGAACTTTCATATCAGAAGGGGGTGGGGAATGTGACTGAGGAGGAGGTCGCTGATGCATTCAGAGAAAGAAAATTCATTGTCGCACGAGATCGCACTGCACTACATGAGGGTCAGGTGGAAATGAGTGAAGTTGATCGGCACATTACCCATGCTGCGAATATTGCGCTTTCTCAGCTGAGAGAAATATACGGACTCCCTGAATTTACTGTTCCTGACGAAGCCGTACGCATCATTTTCGGAACCGACGACGTATTTGTCCATGAATCGGGGAAACCACTGACGGCTTCTTTTTCACAAGGACTGCAAAACGTGTATTTCCCGGAGGATGCAAATGTTAAACAGCGTCTGAACAGTATATTTCACGAATTCACCCATTTTCATTCCTACGGTTCATTTCAGGTGGACCGTATGCAAGATGGAGGTTCTGCGACAAGCGACTATCGCGTTGGGCTAAAGGTCCGAGCGCGACAAGTGAAGGGCTCGCCAACCACCGCCTATCTTGAGTCGCTCAATGAGGCGGTCACCGAAGAAACCGCAAATCGTCTTTGTCGCGATATCTCTGAGGATGACCCCGATCTTGGTATGTTTGCGAAAGATGGACATGACTTTTCAAAATACATCACTGAGGAATATCCGGAGATGCTCACGGAGGGCAACTTGCGTCCATATTGGATCAGCTACGGGAAAACAAAAGAAAATGGTGATGTTCCGGTCTTTTCCTCATATGCAGAAGAAAGAAATGTGATGTTTGATATGTTCAAAAAGATCTACGAGAGAAATCCGAACCTATTCGACGGGAAGTCTCCCGATGAAGCAGAGAATGAGCTTTTTGAGATGCTGCAAAAAGCCATGTTCACCGGCAACATCCTTCCTTTTGGCCGGTTATTCAATGACACATTCGGTCGGGGGAAATTTCGTGAGTTTGGACACTTACAAACGATCGGGGAGCAGCAGTCTTTTGTCGAAGGGCTGTAGGGCATTTCCTGCTTCGTCCGCCGCGCTGTAGGACCATCGCGTGCTATTGATGCTGAACACGCGGTTTTCTGCTGAAATACACGCCACATCCATCTTTCTCAAGCGCTGCTGTGCGGATAATCTTACTCACGTGACAGAATGTGTTATATAATGAACATTCCATGGAGCATCATGAAGGACAATTTGAGTCACCCAAGTTTTCTTCGCCGGAAGAAGAGCTGAAGTATCTGCGTGAGCGCGTCGCGCAAAAGGAGCAACAGTTGTGGCAGGAGCAGGAGCCCGTACAAAAAGAATCAGTGATCTCAGGTCAGGTCCTTGAATATGCAGAGTCGTCACCCGCAGCAAGACTGGAAGAGCACATGATCATCGAAAATCCGCAGTTCGAGACGGTAGTTGAGCACTTGAGCTCCCTTCCTCATCGTGAGAAAGTGCGCGAACTATATCGTATCCTTGCCGAAAAAGGCGTCTTGAATGCGATCAACGTCGCGCGGGCGCAGAATAATCCGCATATTGAAGAAGACTTCCATCGTGTGCTTGTTGAATATGTAAAGACGGGCGTTCTGGTTCCCGGTCTTGATAAGGAGAGGGAGCTTGCCAAGGAATTACGTATGACCGTGTTTGAGGTGACTCTTCCCTACGCCGGAGCACAGGAAGGTGTTACACTTGCATCATTTCATGACGTCGTGACCGCAATGGAGCGCTTTTATATCGGCATGATCCCTCCACCCGGTTCCTCCGCAGCACCGTATGGTCCGATTGCACTCGAGCTCGTGTTGTCTAATTTTTCAAGTGATATTGTTTTCTTTATCACCGTAGAAGAGCACATGAAGGATCTTTTTGTGAAGCAGATCCTCGGCTCATTCCCCACGGCGAAGATCGAAGAGTGTCCCGGTGACTTTAATATCTTCAATGAATTCGGTATTTCGGTGGCATCCTATGCTGAACCATTGGGAAATTTTATCTATCCGATACAATTAATGGAGGAGGCAGAGAAGGATCCGCTCACGACCATCCTTAATTCTTTCACGAAGATCGAGAGGAACGGTGAGGGTGCCGCAATCCAGATCATACTTTATCCTGATACCGGAAATATCGACGGAAAGATCAAGTACGGCATCCATCAGTTGGGACAACACGTTCCCGCGTCTCGCGCCACGAATATCCCTCTTTCTACGGGGGGTGTCATCACTAAATCGCTGACGGAATTTTTTCATACTCAGCTGAAGACCGAGAAAAAGGATGAGGCCACGCAGGCAAAGGAAGCAGAAACGAATGCGAAAGCAAAAGAACTCATGGAAGAGAAGATCAAGGCACCGCTCATCCGGGCAAATATCCGCATCGTTGCTTCTTCGACGACGCGTGAGCGTGCCGAAATGATTCGCATGTCGATAGAGGCGGCGTTCAGTCAATTCAATCGACCGCAAGCGGGAGGGGTCAAGTTCACGAAGACGGTGAATAAAAAACTTGAAGAGTTGCTCCATCATTTTACCTATCGCGAGGTGAACGACAGTGAGGCGCTTATCTTCAATTCAAGAGAACTTGCATATCTTTACCATCTTCCGCTTACGGTATCTCAAAAGGATGCACCACAACTGAAGACCGTACAGGCATCATCCGCTCCCGCGCCGGCTGACTTGCCGCATGAGGGGACATTGATCGGCGTCAACAAGTATCGCGGTGAGTCGCGCGAGATACGGCTAACGAAGGCGGACCGCCTGCGGCATCTCTATACGATCGGACAAACAGGAACAGGGAAGTCCGTCTTCCTCAAAAATCTTGCGGTCCAGGACATTTTGGCCGGGAATGGCGTCTGTTTCATTGATCCGCACGGTTCCGACGTACAGGATGTGCTTGCGGCTATACCAAAGGAGCGCATCGATGACGTGATCTATTTTGATCCTTCCTACACGAAGCGGCCATTTGCACTGAATATGCTGGAATACGATGTTGACCATCCCGAGCAAAAGATCTTTGTCGTGAATGAAATGCTTGCGATATTCAAGAAACTCTACTCCTCGAGTCCTGAATCAATGGGTCCCGCTTTTGAGCAGTATTTCAGAAATGCGACAATGCTCGTGATGGAGGATCCTGAAAGCGGGAACACGCTGCTTGAGATACCGCGCGTGCTTGCGGATCCCGCATTTCGCAATCTCAAACTATCGCGTTGCAAGAACCCCATTGTGGTGCAGTTCTGGAGAGATATAGCAACGAAGACATCGGGCGAATCCGGTTTGCAGAACATGATTCCCTATATCACCAATAAGTTCGACGTATTCATCTCGAATGACGTGATGCGTCCGATCATCGCACAGGAGAAATCCTCGTTCAATTTCCGCGATATTATGGACAACAAGAAGATCCTTCTGGTGAATCTCGCAAAAGGCAGCCTTGGGGAGATGAATGCAAATCTCCTTGGGCTCATCATTATCGGAAAATTCCTTATGGCGGCAATGTCGCGCGTTGATTCATTCGGAAAATCGCTTCCTGATTTTTATCTGTACGTCGATGAATTCCAGAACATCGCTACTCCATCGATCTCGGCCATCCTCTCTGAGGCGCGCAAATACGGACTCTCACTCAATCTTGCTCATCAATTCATCGGTCAACTTCCCGAAGACATCAAGGCGGCAGTTTTTGGTAATGTCGGCAATATGGTGGTGTTCCGCGTCGGCACCGAAGACGCGCAGTTTCTGGAGTCTCAGTTTGCGCCGATATTCAAGGCGTCTGACATCATGAAGATCGAGAATCGCAATGCCTATGCGAAGATCCTGATTAACGGAAAGCCGGTATCTCCGTTCAATGTCGAAATGCTTCCACCGCCCGAGGGGCACCCCGAAGTTGTTGAGCAGCTGAAGAATCTGTCTTATCTGAAGTACGGACGGGACCGAAAGATCGTCGATGATGCAATATTGAAACGTTATATGTCCGCGCAACAAAATCCTCAGCCCGCAGGCGTGGCGGCAGTGAGATCAGTCACACCGATAGCTTCGGTACCCGTCCAATCCGGAGCCGTCGCCCCGGTTCAGTCACAAATTCTTCGTCCGGTCGTTATGTCGGCACCTCTTTCGGTTCCCACAGTTCCGGTAAGTGTCCCTCCAGCAACGGCAGTCGTTCCGTTTCCAGCAGTCCCGTTGCCGTCCAGTCCCGTATCTCCTCTCAATACTGCGCCACAAGCCACAACGCAGTTTGCGCAAGCATTCGTGCGTGCGGATCAAGTGGCACCCTCGAACGTTTCACTCTCTCTACCCGAGATGCCCGCATTCAAGATGGCTGAGGAGCCGGACAACAAGGTCCCCCCAGTCCCTGGAGCTTTTGGCAGTGTATTTTCCCAAAAATAGTCTTTAAGTGTCGAAGAATTTCGCTGAAACGTACTGTTTTTTCGGCATCTTTGCTACAATAAGTTGGCTAACGGGCGCGGAAAATATCTTTTGACAAAGTACAAAATTATTGATATAATGATAATATGAACGAATTTCCTGAAGACATTAAGGTGCAAGGGGAGACGGTTGAAGCGCGCGGTCTGCGCTGGAAAACGGAAGAAGACGATCTGCAGCGCTTGCTTCTGGAAAATAATGTTTCGACTGAGGCGTCGGATATGTTGATTGACCAGCTTGCCCGGAAACATCGGACGGAGGAAGAGAACAACGACGTCTTTCCGACCATGGATGATTTCGACCGCTATGAAAGGGCGATGTCTTTTGGCACATCTGAACGGGGAGAGGATGTATCACCCGCACAAAATGAACCACCTGCCGCGATCGAAGCCGTTGCGACGATCGTTGAACGTGAAGAAGAGGATAAGCCCGGGCAACTGTCACAAGAGATGAAGGAGGCGCTCGTGAGAGAATTGAATACGACCAAAGACGAGATCGATCAGGCGTGGAGTGTCATTCGCGTCTATGGCGGTGAGAAAAAGGACGGCATCATTCCCGAAAAAAGAACGTACACTGAAGAAGAATTCTTGAATGCAAGGAGAACATACGATCAATTGCGTACGAAGGCGAAAGAGTTGGCGCTTGAAGTAGCCGGAGGAGAGCAGCTCTTTGGTGCGGTCAAGATTCCCGATCTTGTGGTGATGGATAGTTATAACGAGAAGGTTTCAGCGAGGACGAGGGATGAGCGTAAAGTAAGGGAGCGTGCACTCCCAAAAGAGGAACGAGATGCATATTACGATGCGCTTGCTCGTAAGCGAGCGTTTGTGCAGGCGCTTACCGATAACGGCGTGCGAAAGGATATGGCACTTGGTCTCTATGGCGAGTTCGCCGACAAAGCGATCGCTCTTGATAAGTTTTCGCAAGTGCTTGAACATGAATTGAAAGAGGGAGATGCGCCGAAGCTCTCGGGGGGACGAGAATACCATCTGCTGAAGTGGCATGGCATCAAAGAAGGTTCGTCGTGGGATGAGATCGCGGCACAGGTCCATGCGCTGCTTGATGCATATCATACCGTTCCTCCTCATGTGGAACGCGTGCGCGAAGAAGTGCCATCATTAGTACCTCTTATGGATGCAAAGGAGGCAGGGGTCGTTCCCACTACTCAGTCACATGCCGATACTGCAGGAATACCGAGCGCACCTTTTTCCGAAATGGATGAGCAGTTTCCGTCCGATGCCGGTGCGGTGGACGAGGCCGTTCCACAGGAGGTGATCGATGGGTGGAAAGAACAGGGCATCATGATCAAGCCGGGCACGACGGGAGCGGAGTTAGGAACGATATTGCGAAATGTTGGTGGCGCACGCGGGATGGAATCGATTGCAGCGACCCAAGCGCAGGTTGAGCTTACGGAGATTGCTCCGGTGGAAGAGACCGACTCGGTCGTACTAGCTCCATTGGTGACTACCGATACAGAGACACCGGCAGAAACACCTATTGAAGAGGAGGCATTACCTCCCCCGATCGAGGCTGTCGTGTCGGCTCCTTCAGGTGTGGAGGATGTTTTGCCACAAGTGGAGATAAGTCCCGAGCAGCAATCACTCACACCGCTATCGTGGGAAGAGGTTGATGCGCAGATGGCAGGTTCTGATCTTGAAGTAGTACAACATGCACGAGCTGAATGGGAGCGGCGGACAAATGCGGCATTAGCATACAGTAAAGAAAAAGGCACGTTTGGTGCTCTGCGGGAAACTCTGCGTACGATCAGGGATGGTTTTGGTAATACGATCCCCGAAAAATGGTTGAAAGAATTTCATGAAGTCCCCGATGTGGCACGATATTTGCGCGAACATCCGATTGCCGAGGGAGTCAGTGCCGCGCCGGAAGTTGTTACGACGGTATTGTCGAATAAGCAGCTCGAGGATATGGCTGAGGCCGGTCAGTGGGATAACAAAAAAGATACGACTGCAGAGACGGAGTTTGAGATGCGTGAAGGCGGGAAGAAGAATAAAGAGAATATCTTTCTTGAGAAAGCGATCAGTGCGTTCCGTGCTACCCCGAGTATGGATTTTGCGATGGTCAAGGCCGCGATCGATGCCGGCAATAAGCCGACAAGTGAAGTGATCGGGGATCTTCTTGCGCGAGGACTCGTCACGCTGACTCCCCCGGGGACATATACATGGGTTGAGACTGCCGATGCGCCTGAAATTTCCGTCATTCCTGAAACGGAAGCTCTGGATATTCCTTTCATTCCAACTATTCCTACGATCCCGCAGCCGGTGGTTCCTGCCGCATCGCTACCTGTTGTACCAGAATCTATTCCTCAACTGACACCGCTCCATGAAGCTCCCGCTACGCTCTCTTCCTACGATGCAGCTCTTGAAGAGCAGTGGAACGCACGGGATAAAAAATTTCAAGCGCCTGACTGGGAGCTTGTTCCGATGGAAAAAGCGGAGTCTGAAGCATCTCCTCAATTAACCGCGGAAGAAGAAAAAGAACTGAATGAGGTTGGTACATTATGGGCTTCATTTCTTGATCGTGAATACGGGCTTGATATCGAGGGAAAAGAAATTGCGCCGATTACCGAGGAGGCGGTCATTGCAAACGGGGAAGCGTTGGAGACACTTGCACTTACTTCAGGTTTACCGGAAGAGGCACTTGGACGTGTCCAAGCCGCGGAAGCGGTCGGCGACACCGTTCCCGGCGATGTCACATATCAGTTCGAAAGAAAATTCGGAGTGAGCGGAGCAATGCTCGAAAGGATAGCGTCATTCAGCGGCCTCTCGGCCGGGCAGCAATTACTTGTCCTCAAAAATCTCGAGCAGCTTACACTTACTGATATCACCAAAGAGGCAAAAGCAAAACAGCAGGCGGAATGGGGAAATACGAAGTGGTGGAAAAGAGGACTGCAGATGATCGCATCTCTCGGCATGAAGCCGGAGTATCGCACCGCAGAGCTCGAAAAAGAACTGCTCGCAAAAACACAAGAGTCAAAAGCACAGCCCGAAACCCCTGAAGCGGTCCACCGAAAGGCGAAGACGCTTTCATACATTGAATCGCTCGCGAAGGTCGCACAAGAAGGACCGGAAGTGATCGTCGAGAATGGGGAGCCCCGTACCAATTATCTTTCTTCTAAGGACCTCATTCCACAGAAGGAGGGGGGTACAGTGAGCGAAGAACAGAAAATTACGATCGAGAATTTCAATCGTTCTGCCAGCGCTTATGCAACAATCCCACATGGATGGACATACGGAACGACCGAACTTTCGAAGGAAGATCGTGCGCAATTTGAGCAAACCAAACTTGCTTATGATGTTGCACGTGCGTCCCTGCTTTATTCGTACAAAGACCGCTTCAAAGAAGAGGGAGAAGCTCCCGCTCGTGCGGAGATGCATGCGCTTCGCGAGATGAACAAGCTTGATGAGCGGGTCACGCTCGATCAGTTGTTCAATAGTAATCCTGATGCTGAAGCGGCTTTGCAGAATATTGCGGACACCTCCGCGATGACCCGTGCGGCGAAAGAGTTCTGGAAATCGAAGGGCATGTTCATTCTCTATGGTGGTCTTACGCGTGCGGCAGCGGTCTCCGCAGCGGGAGTACTTGCGGTGCCGACCATGGGCGCATCGATCTATGCCGCTCTCGCCGTGGGCGGGGTGGGCTACGGGGCAGCACTCGGAGCGGGCTATGGCGTAGGACACGGCATCGGTCAAAAAGAGGGAAAGAAACTGATGAAAGAAAAGCGTGAAGACGGACGCATGGGTGAGGACGATAAACGAGAGGAGTTTGAATACTCGAGCCCTATGCATGATGAAAAGGGGGCGGTCGTGAAGGATCAATTTGGTGAAGCGGTGGTGGAAACAAAGAAGCGCAAGATCAAAGCATTCACCGATGCGACCTTTTTCACTGACCGTATCGATACGCTTACCGCAAAGCTTGAGCAATCCCCGACGCCTGAATCTCGCATGTTGATCGAAAAAAAGATCGCGGAGACGGTCGCGCTCATGTCTGCAAAACTTTCACGTGGCATGATCAACTTTGCCGGATCCTCGCTTCCCGGAAATGACGTGCGTAAGGGGGAGACGATAGGGAATCGATTGTCATTTATGCAAGCCATGACGAAGGGTGCGATCGAGACGAGTGTTGATGGTGCAAAACTGGAACAAGAGGCGGAGCGACTGGTCGGTCTTCGCGAGGCTATCATCACGGAGGCACAGAAGAATGAGATCAAGCATATCGCCGCAAAAGCAGCAAAAACACGAGCTGCGTTTGCTCTTGCCGGTGCGGGGCTGTCACGTGTTATGAGTTTTGGTGTTGGGGTCTACCGAGACGGAATGCCAGATATTGCAAAGAATATCGCACGACTTGATCATACTATTGCACAACGTATCTCAAGTGGAGCACCGGAAAGCATCGAGGAGATCACCGAGATTCCTGCGCCGGAGGAAATAGCTTCAGTACCCAAGTTGGAAATGAGCGCTCATGGCGCGCCGGAACTTGATTTTCGTGATCCGGCAAGCTACGCCGTTTATATGAAAGAAATGAACAGCGTTTTCGAGCGACAGGTCTCAGCATCTGAGGTGCGGGCATTATGGCAAACAGACGTACCATCTTCCTCTATGTCGTCTGAATACTATGAGAGTATCCAAGGGAAGACACACAACGCCATTGTCGGGGCAATGTTGGACAAAAATACTCCGCTCACCGAGGAAGAGCTCGCTGATATTTATCGGCATTTCGGATACAACGAAACAATGGGGAGACAATTTCCGAATGAAATGGGGCTGGACAAGAATGAAACGATCATTGGAGCAGTGAAGCCGTCGCTTCCACTACCGCCACTCCCGTCGGAAATGCCACCGTCACTTCCTCTTCCACCAAATACCTCAACACCCGGAACCGAAACATGGGCGAAATTACGGAGGCCGATGCCGGAGGATGCCGTGCTTTCGGACCAGCGAACATTCGGCAGTCAGCCGGAGAATATCTCTCCGCGCATGCCCTTGAATGAAGTGGCACCACACGTTCCGACCGATGCAGAGATGGCGCTGTCAGTTGCACGAATTGAGACAAGCATTCACCGTTACCTTACGAGTAACGAGGTTGTTACTTTTAAAAGTCTGAAAACGCTCGAGTTGAGCACGTCAGACCACGAGACGCGCGATATGGTGATCGATGCAGAAAACTTTCTCGTTGAAGAGATGACAAAAGGGCCGCTTTCACCTTCGCAAATGTATCATCTCCTCGAACAATATTCGCTCCAAGAAACGATAACCGTCGTTCGGGATGCGGACCTTGAACGAGAGTTGTTCCAACGAAGACCATAGGAACAGAGCGTGAGACTGATTCCTCCGCGCTTTTACAAGACCAACACCCCCCCCCTAATGTGTGGGGGTGTTGTGCTATTCATCCATGAAGTTGCGTGCTTTCTCGTATCTGCTACGATGGAGCACAATTAGGAATAATCTAAACTTCGTATGGAGAAAAAGCATCCCAAATTCGAGCGCACATTCGTCATCCTTAAGCCGGATGCAATACAGCGCACGCTTATCGGAGAAGTCATTAAGCGTTTTGAGCGTACGGGGTTGAAGACGGTCGGTATGAAAATGATCGTCGCAACACGTGAACAGACCGCAGCGCATTATGGAAAGGATGATGCGTGGTGCGAAAAAGTAGGTGGACGCATCATCGGGGATATAGAGCGAGAGGGAGGTAAGGCTGAGAAGTCGGCTTTGGAGTATGGCCGTGACATATTGAACGGTCTGTTGGATTTCCTGACTTCTTCACCGATCGTGATCATGGCTCTTGAAGGCAATCAGGCGGTCGGCGTCGTCAAAAAGATCGTTGGTGGGACGGAACCCCTTTCCTCGGATGTCGGTACTATCCGCGGTGATTTCACGAGTGATTCATACGAGATCGCTGGTGTGGACGGACGAGCGGTGCGAAACATCGTGCATTGTTCCGATCAGGTGTCCGAAGCGGAACGTGAGCTCAAGGTCTGGTTCAAAGAAGGCGAATTGATCAAGTACACACATGTCGGGGAGCGAATGCTGTACGATGTGAACATGGACGGCATCCTCGAGTAATCGCAAATTTGGGCACATGACCGCGTTGTGTTCGGCGTGAACTCCCGCGATGTATATGAATACACCTTGGGAGTATCACTTCTCCACGCCTTGTCCTGTATCCCCAATATGCAATTGCTCACATGAGACTTGGGGAAAACCTTGTAAAAACAAGGTTTTTTCTGTGGATAAACACGGGAAAAGGCTGTGGAGAAGTCTGAGCGAGATAGGTGTATAAGCTGTGGATTGCCTGTGGGTAAAAGGTGTATAATAAAAAGGTATTCGGAAAAACCCTAGTTCTGGAACAGGGCTGACCGAATCACCATGACCCCAGGGTCACTGGTTGAGGTTGCCCACTTGTATACACATTAGGTTCCCTCCGGATACAGTTTCTTTTTAAGACATCTCGCGCCGTTATGTACGGGCGAGATGTTTTTCTTATAAAAGAATTCATAGCGGATCTTATCTGCGCATGACGGCACTACTTCGTTCCGTAAATATTTGTTACGATTGACGCACAACTTCCGTATGGCAAAAAAATTTCCAACCTGGGTACTCGCGTTGCTCGTCATCCTCATTGGATCGGTCAATGGGTTAGCAGAGTATAAACATCTCTATTTTTATATTTGGTGGCTTGATATTCCAATGCATCTCTTCGGTGGGTTATGGGTAGGCCTCTCCATCCTGACCTATGTTTTTTCCTATCGACAGGAGTGGGTAAAGAGCGATACGCTACGCACGGCATTTCTGCTCGCGGTATCGGGTACTTTTTTTGTCGGTATCGGGTGGGAGCTCTTTGAATTTTACGTCGACCGCGTGGACGGCCTTATT
Organism: Candidatus Lloydbacteria bacterium RIFCSPHIGHO2_02_FULL_50_18; assembly: GCA_001821395.1. Lineage (GTDB taxonomy): Bacteria > Patescibacteriota > Minisyncoccia > Phycocordibacterales > UBA6899 > MHLP01. The sequence continues at coordinate 140,298 of MHLM01000012.1, forward strand.
CGTTTTGATTTAATTGATACAATTTCTGACGTCTGCAACGGGATGATCGGTGCCGGTGTGGGGACAGCGTTATTCTTTTGGAGAGGGTATAATAGGATGACATGATTCATTGGGGATGCGAACTGCGGTGCTCAGATGCTGTGCTGATATTATCTGCCGCCGACCGCTACTCCTGTATCGGCTTGTGCCCCAAATTTATACACGATAATCGCTAAGGAAATGTCACAACAAGCAAAAGTCGGTTTTTTCGGCGGAGTCGATTCAGTTACCGGTTCGAACTTTCTGTTTGAGGCGGACGGAAAGCGCATCCTTATCGATTGCGGTCTGTATCAAGGAGAAAAATACGCCGATGATCGGAATCGTGAGGAATTTGGGTTTGACCCAAAGTCGATCGATATTTTGCTCGTGACACACGCACATATTGATCATATCGGACGGATCCCAAAACTCGTGCGCGAAGGTTTCAGCGGGAAAATATATTCAACGCCGCCAACTGAAGAGCTTACGGAAATAATGCTACTCGACACGACGCGCATACTCGCACATGAAGCGATCGTTGACGGCAGAGAGCCGATCTATACTGAGCGCGACGTGCGCGACACCATGAAACTTTGGACATCACACGAGTACTATGCGTCATTTGCCATCACCCCGGCGCTCTCGTGCGAATTCAAGGATGCCGGACATATCCTCGGATCGGCGATGATGTTCCTCACATGGAACGGAACGACCATGGTATTCACTGGTGACCTCGGTAATTCTCCGACACCGCTCCTTCGTGACACAGACTCGATCAAGGGTGCAACCTATCTGCTCATGGAGTCGGTCTATGGTGACCGCAACCACGAGGGACGTGAAGAGCGTAAAGAATTACTCCGTGGGATCATCACCGACTCTATCGCACACGGTGGAGTGCTCATGATTCCCGCATTCTCGATCGAACGTACACAAGAACTCTTGTTCGAGCTGAATGATCTTGTTGAGCATCATAATCTTCCCGACGTGAAGATCTATCTCGATTCACCGCTCGCGATAAAAGCGACCGAAGTCTATCGGAAGAGCGATAAATATTTCAATCAAAATGCGCAGCACATCATCAAGACCGGCGATGATGTATTTAAGTTCCCACGGCTCTATTTTACGGAAACAAAGCAGGAATCAATGGAGATATGGGAAACGAAGGGTCCGAAGGTCATCATGGCGGGTTCCGGAATGGCTAACGGCGGACGCATCGTGCATCACCTGAAGCATTATTTGCATGACTCGAAGAATGTCGTCTTGCTTGTTGGATATCAGGCAGCTGGAACTCCCGGTCGGAAGCTTGCCGAGGGTGCGAAAGTTGTCCGATTGAACGGTGATGACGTTGCCGTCAAAGCGAAGGTTCTCCAATTGCACGGCTATTCAGGGCACAAAGACATGGATCACCTCATGGAGTTTGTTGAGGGTGGGAAAGATACCCTCAAAAAGATTTTTGTTACTATCGGTGAGCCGAAATCCTCGATGTTCCTGGCGCAGCGTATCCGTGACTATCTCGGTCTCGATGCCATCGTCCCAAGTCCGAAGGATGAGCACACCTTGGAATTTTAATTATGGATTCGGGCGAGATAAACATAGCGATCAGTACTTCGTGGGAAATATTTCTTCACGATGAGTTGGCGAAGCCATACTTTGTGAAATTACGCGAGAGTATGAGCGACGCATATCGTTCTGGTCCGGTATTTCCGTCGGCGCAAAACATATTTCGCGCTTTTGAATTATGCGCACCTGATGACGTGAAGGTGGTTATTTTAGGGCAGGATCCGTACCATACGCCCGGCGTTGCCGATGGACTCGCATTCTCGAGTTTTCCTCAAAATCCGATACCTCCATCACTAAAAAATATTTACAAAGAGATAGAAAACGAGTTTGGGTATACCTGCGAACCAACTCCCGATCTCTCCCGCTTCGCATCGCAGGGAGTCCTTCTTTTGAATGCATCTCTGACTGTTCAGTCTGGACTTGCGAATTCACACGCATTATTCGGATGGCACACATTCACCAATGCGGTCATCAGCATTATCTCCCGTGAATGTGAACACGTGGTTTTTGTTCTCTGGGGAAATTATGCTCGCGAAAAGCGCACACTAATCGACGGAACAAAACACCTCATTCTCGAATCTCCACATCCGTCACCTCTCTCTGCTCACAGAGGATTCTTTGGAAACGGCCATTTCAAAAAGGCGAATGAGTATCTGAAGAGGCATGGAAAAAGGGAGATCGTCTGGTGCTAGAGACTGTCTGCATTGAATACGTGCGAGCAGCCCCGGCACTCCATATTTGGTATACTCACAGAATGGCCGGAATAATGGTGATCAATAAAATATCCAAGCATTGGGGAGGACTGCTCTCGCTGCTTCGGCGCCATGGGCATCACATCTCACTCATGATGTGTCTCACCGGCTTTGTACTTGATTCGACCTTTTTACCAAGCATCGACCATATCGCGACGCAGATCATCAGCGTATGTTATTTTGGTATTGCAATAATCGCGCTCTTTTTTTCGCAGGCAATCACGACAAACAAAATTCGGGCCCCTTGGCTATTGTTGATCTCCCCGCTCTTTCCGCTCATCATTCAATTTGTATTCGGAGGACTCTTGAGTGTCGTTTTTGTTTACTATTTCCGTAGTGCATCGCTGTCGGTAAGCTGGCCGCTCATACTCTTACTCGGTGCACTCATGGCGGGGAATGAGCTGTGGAGGAAGCGTCTCGAACAGCTAGAATTTCAAGTAACCGTACTTTTTCTTTTATTTTTATTCTTTAGCATATTCACGATACCGCTTTTTCTCGGGTCGATCGGCACGATGACATTCCTACTGTCTGTGCTTGTGAGCATCGGGATGTTGTGGCTCCTCCTCCTCTTGTTGTCGGTCGTTGCGTTCGGTGCACTGAAAAAAAAGATATACCGGCTTTTCCTTATGCCCTTCTTCTCCGCTTTACTTGTGGTCGGTCTCTACTTTGCCAATATATTGCCGCCTATTCCGCTTGTCACGCGTGCTGATGGGGTCTTTCACTCACTCGCTCGCAATGTGTCAGGTGAATACGTCGGTAGCCGAGAAGATGAGACGTGGAGACAGCGCTATTTTTCGCTTTGGTACCCTCCAGTCTACCATCGCTTTCCCGGAGAATCCATCTTTTTTTATAGTGCGGTATACGCACCGGTCCAACTGCATACGCCCATCATTCATTTGTGGCAGTACCGAGATACGGCGAGCGGTCGTTGGGTCGATGCTGTGCGTGTTGAGTTTCCCATGAGTGGAGGAAGGGAAGCGGGGTATCGCGGATATTCTGAAAAGCAGTATGCACCGGCCGGATCATGGAGAGTGCTTGTCGAGACCGTGGACGGGCGGACGATCAGCCGAAAGAAGTTTGTCGTTGTTGATGTCGACAGCCATGCGCTCACAAGGCAAATAGCATTATGATCGCAGCTGATCAAATAAAAACCGCTCTAATGATAGAGCGGTTTTTGTCTGAGCTGCTGTTTATTTCATTACCTCTTTCGCAACGCGATTGAAGGTTTCAGTATTGAATTCGGCGAGGGTCGCGAAGATTTTACGATCGATAAGAATCTTTTTCTTTGTCGCGACACCGATGAATTTTGAGTATGAGTAGCCGAGTGGGCGCAGTGCTGCGTTCATTTTGACCTGCCACATACGGCGGAAGTCGTTTTTCTTGTCCTTGCGATGGGTGAACTGGTAGACGCCGGCTTTCCTGAGTGCGACCTTTGCCTCGATCTCTTTCTTGGAACGGCCGTGACGGTAGCCCTTTGCGGCTGTGAGTACCTTCTTGCGACGTTTATTGGATGTGACTCCTCGTTTTACGCGTGACATATAATGGTGTTAGCGGTGATTGCGGTAATGAGTAATTAGACCCCGAGAAGAAAACGCTGCTTTGCCTTGCTCGACATCGGAAGGTCAACACGATGTTTCTTGATGAGCTGCTTACTGCGGCTCTCTTTTGCATTGAAGTGGTTGATCCCCGGCTTACGAAGGAGCACTTTGCCCGTCTTTGTGACCTTGACGCGCTTTGCGTATGATTTATGTGTTTTTGTTTTCATATTATTTTGCTTCAATTGTTGGCGGCGGTACCGCCTTGTCGGTCTTTTCGGTTACTTCTTTCTTCTTACTGCCTCTTTCAATTACTATCGTTAGTCCCTTCGGGCTCTTTTTCGGTTCCTCTGCGACCTTATAGTCCTCGGAAACAAGGCGCAGTATTCGGTCAAGCCGCTCTTCGAGAAACTTGGGCTCCATGTACTTGGTACGTCCCGGAAGGAAGAGGTCCAGCTTCACTCGGTGCGACTCTCGAAGCCATTCCGAGGCTTTCTTTGCCTTAAGTTCGAGATCTCGCTCTGATGTTCCTATCTTTATTTGGACGTTCTTCGTCTCTGTGACATGTGCTTTCGCCCGTGCATCCCTATCTTTCTTTTGGGTCGTGTACTGGAATCTACCATAGTCCGTTATTTTTGCAACGGGGGGGGTGGCGTTGGGGGATATTTCGATCAGATCGAGACCCCTTTCCATTGCAAGTTTGATGGCTTCCGTGGTTGTCATGTTGCCGAGACTGCCATCATCGTCGATGACGCGAAGCATCGGAGCCTTAATCTGGTGGTTTATTCGAGTTTTTTCTTTCATGAGATTGAGACCGACAGTGTAGCAGATATCGTAAAAAACGTACAGTCTGTAAGGCTTTTTTGCCAAAATGAAGACCCCCGCGATCAGGCGGGGGCGTTGATGGAAGGTCGGAACTTAAATACCCTTTTGCTCCGGCGTAGTACTTGCTTCTTGCAGCATCCGGATGAGCTCATCAGGGATACTGGCTTCCTCACCAAGAAAGATGCTTTCAACAGGGGCTTTTTTGCCAGAATTGGCCTTAGTTCCCACTTTCTTGTTCATTCCGAACATGTCTTTTATGAACGCGACGATACGATCTTTTTTCACGGTCATTCTCCTATGGTAGTGTGGGGTGAAATAAATACTTTTGAATTGTAGCACAATCGTCACTCTGTGTCAAATAATAACCCCCTCTTTTGTGAGGGGGTTTGTTCAGAGCATTCCGCACTGCATCATTGATTCGATCTCATCCGGATCTTTCGGCGCAAGATGAGAAAGGGTCACGGGACCACTTCGTGTGATGAGTATGTCATCTTCGATGCGGATCCCGATATCTTTGTATTCTTTTGCCCCCTTCGCTTCCCGAACATAGAGACCCGGTTCGACGGTGAGTATCATTCCTTCGGAAAGGAATCGCTCCGCCCGCGCTGTTTCTTTGTTCCACGCATAGTCGCCGACGTCATGCACGTCCAGTCCAAGCCAGTGGCTCGTTCCGTGTGGAAAGAATCTTCTGTCTAAGTCGCGAAGTACAGCGTCATCAGGATCCTTTGCTGTGATGAGTCCGACCCGCAGCAATCCCTCGGCGATGAATTTTCTCGCGACCTCATCGAGGTATCCAACAGAGATCCCCACCTTGGCGCACTTGATCGCTTCCGTCTGTGCACGAAGGACGATCTCGTAGAGCGTGCGTTGCGGCTTGTTCCATAGTCCGGAAACGGGAAATGTTCGCGTGATGTCGGAGGCGTAACCCTCGAGTTCACATCCTGCATCGATAAGCAGCAGTTCGCCGTCTTTTAATTGCGCGCTGTTTCTCGTGTAGTGCAGCGTGCAGGCATTTTTTCCGCTTGCGACGATCGAGGGATAGGCGTGAAGCGGATCTCCTCCCGCCCGACGGAACGCACGGGAGAGCTCTGCTTCGACCTCGTATTCATACATCCCCGGTTTGACGAGGAAAAGAATGTCACGATGTGCCGCACCACTCACGGTACATGCTCTCCGCATGATGTCTATCTCGTGAGCATCTTTTATGAGTCGCATTTCCCCGATGAGATACTTTATGTCGTGACCTCTTCCGTTGCGCTCTAGTCCCTGCACGGCCGAAGCAAATGGTCCGGTGTGGGCCGAGGTGCATGCAACGACTTGAGCATGATCAGTGATACTTCTCACTTTTTTGTAGAGTAGATCGGCGCTGGTCAGTCCGTATGCTTCATCAAACCCAAAGATGCGTACCGCGGCCTTAGGTCCGATGCTTTTCCCCGCAAACAGTTCAGTGGATTTATTATTTTTCTGATAGAACAGTATTGAGCAAGGTTTCTCACCGCCCTTAATGAGCAGTAGCGCATCGTGTTCTTGCCAGCCGGTCAGATAAAAGAAATCGCTATCCTGTTTGAACGGGTATTCCACGTCGCGATTACGCAGGCGCGTGGTGTTTCCGGGAATGAGGGCAATACACCCCTCCCCGATCCGTAGTCCAAGTGCATGGCGACGTTGTGCGTATCTGTTGCGAAACATTAGTCTTCCTTTCGAAGAAATAAAAAGTACTACTGAAATTCAGGCTAGCGAAAAATATGGATATAGTCGAGCGAACAAGCCGCAAGATATGTGGCGTGCACATTTGCATATTTCAACCACGGTGCGCTAGGGCGTATGGTGGTTGAAATTTTTTTGCCATAAAAAAGCCGCACCTGTTTTTGGTGCGGCGGTGATATTGTGTCCTCTGTGCGAGACGGACGAAAGAACTCAGGAGCCTTGGGGACGTTCAGTGACGCGCAGTTCGACCTTTGCGTCGGCCGGGACAACGGTATCTTCGGTGGCCGGTTTGCCGTTGACGCTCACGTTGCGATTCTTGAGGTCAAGGCCAAGTGTTTTGGCCATTTCGCTCACGGTCGTTGCGGTCATCGGGACTTCGACGTCCTTCGTCTCAGTTTTCCCCTTGAGGGGGATCTGACTCAGGGTCACGGTCATCGAACCTTTTACTTTTGCCATTTCAATTCTCCTTGATGGGTTGGGGATACACGAACACTTCGGACTCATTTCGTTCGAGGTGTGCGTACTCGGTTCTACCAGACTTCCAGAACTTTGCCAAGCCCTTCACGGCTTCGGCGGCCACAGCGCTCGAGATATAGATGATGCTGTGCAGCCCGCACATTTGCCGTGCTGCGTGGCTTGAGTCATAGCTCAGGTAGTGCTCGTAGTGTGCAATGTCTTCCACTTTGCATGGGCGGATGGTGAACACCTGGAAGAATTCCTCTGCGACCCGAGTATCAATGAGGATGTCCACGAATGGATTCTTTTTCACTATTCGCCAGATTGTTTGCCGTGCTTCCATTGTGTCGACGCAGCAAACGACGCTTCCTTTGATCGCTTCACCTTCGTATTTTCTCCTTTCGGTTTTGACGACGACTCCGGTATCGCGTAGGATCGTTGCCGCGAGTGCGTCGACTTTGTACTTCCCGTAGTCCGAGCGACCATAGAGTGACGGTCCGATGTTGTGCGAATCGATGGAGTCATGATCCCACACGGTGAGATCGGTGACGCCGATGCGTGCCAACATTGACGCGACGTGACTTCCGACCGAGCCTGCGCCCAAGAGGTGGACCGCCCTGACTTCTTTAGGGGAAATGAAATTACGCTGCTGAGAGAAATTTAGCTCATTCGAACTCATGTATTTACCTCCGTTGTGTTCGATTCTTCGAGTGGCCATTCTTCGATCTTATGCCATATGACGAGGTCCGGCGTGTAGCTCTCAAGCCACAAAAGAATGTAGTTGAGTGCATCCGCATATTCATGCTCCACCAAAGCGTCGTCGACAGTCGCGCCGATATTTCCGAGGCATTGGCCGTTATGGGCTGAGATGTGTGGATGGGGCTCGCCCGTCGGGTGACATGATTCTTCCACCCATACGAGTGCGGCACCATCGAGTTCGAAGTGAACGGTAAATG
>MHLM01000013.1 GCA_001821395.1 Candidatus Lloydbacteria bacterium RIFCSPHIGHO2_02_FULL_50_18
TGGCCTATAACACCACCAGTATATCCCGACGGGTATGTTCGTTTTTCGGCTCGCGCCAATAGGAGTTACTGTTGCAATTCAAGGTTGAATAAAAGAAGTAACGCAGAAATATCTCTTTGCGCAACAGAGGGCTGCGGGATGAATCTCGATTTTCTTTTTGCTGATCAGAAGTATCTTACGGTAATGTCCGTTGATCCGGCAGGTGGAGTGGCGGATACGGAGTATGCAGGATATTACGTATGGGTGAGTTCGAACAATCGCATCACCGCCTGTGCCCCCCGCGCTGAACTCGGCGCAGATATTTCCGTTACGCGCTAGTGCTTGCGTAACTGTTTTTAACATAGACCGAATATAAGTTCGGTCTATGTTGTATGAATGAATTTTGCATCAGCAAATATCGACTTCTCATTGTGGACGGCAAATAGTTCTTGACCTGAGGAATTCTTCACGTATGCTGTTTTTAGACAAGATTAAGGAGAAGCACGTGGGATTGTCGTTTCCGATCTTCACATATTTGCATGGAAATACGACGGGAAAGACCACTGGGCAGCTTCGCTACTGCGATGAATCGACGCACCCGCTTACGTGCACGGTCGGTCTTGATGAGTACTGTGCATATGTTCATGAAAACATGCTCGCGCATTGTCAGCTTGTCATTTTTGATGGCTTCATACTCCCGGGCGGGCTTCCTCGTGGGGCGCAAATATTCGATTATGAATATGGACGTAGTACTGATAAGTATCGTACGTACGGAGTAAAGAAGATTCTGCATATCGAGAAGACTGCGACCGTAAAAGGCGGATCGGAATTATCGCCTTCCTTTTGCGAGTACAAAGAGCGCGACATTAATTATGTTCAAGGGGTGACGGTGGTCACATTACGACGGTATATCATCGCGATCCCTCACGGTCACCGCGTGTTGGGATTTCGAGTCCGACCACGCTCGCTTGATCGTCAGTACACGTCCATCGAAGCAACAAGCAATAACGTTATTTTTCGCTCAGTTGTGAAATGAACAAATACCCGCCATTCAGCGAGTATTTTTTGTGTTATTGAATATTATTGCCGCCTTATGTCCGGATCGTATTCTGCTTCTCCCCGCGCATGGGGGAGGTGTATGGGGGGGGTGAAGAATTCCCCCACATCGCGATTCGCGGAGAAATAATTATTATCTTAACCTATGCTATAGCATAGGTTAAGATAATACATTTTGTCACACGTTGCCACCTTTTGTTACCACCAGATGAAGCTCCCCGGGGCAGAGCACGGGGTTTTAATGCCGCATAATAAAAGGTATTAAACCTCAGGGCAAGCCCTGGACTCGCAATGAGCTCGCAAAGCCTCGCGCGAGTCCGCGGCAGAGCCGCGGGGTATTGAACCTTTTTTAGCCCTCCTCGGCTCGGAAATGAAAAAGAAGAATTTTTCATTTCGCTCACTCTACGTCGGCAATAAAAATTCTCGAGGTCCGGAATCATTGGTCCGAAAGATTGAGACGGGACGGGCGTAAGCGTGCCCATTTTTATGACGGCTTCTCAGCGCTTGATCGCTTGAAGGTAGAGGAAGAGTGGAATCTCTTTGCGGGCATCGTTTTCAGCTTTTGCACGAGGACCTGAATCGCTCGCTTTGTGAGAGATCCACTCCTCGAGTTTTGTCACGGCAAATCCCGCTTTGGTGAACGCCTTAAAATAGAATTGCAACGGTCGGTGGAATGATATCGTCTGCGGAGAGTCGGCGAACCCCGGATGCATGTCGATAGCGGTGCTCGAGTTCGAGAGGTACTGATCGATGCGCCGGAATTGCACTTTATTCTGGTCATCGTAATCCCACGATGATGCTTTCGGAATGCGGAAGGCGGGGTGATTCATCACGATGTGGAGCTGCCCGCCTTGTGTGAGAACGCGTGCCGCCTCTTTCATCGTACTCTCGATGTGCTCGATGTTTTGTATCGAGAGGCTGATGAGTGCCTTCGTGAACGTGTCATTATCGAACATCGTCAATTTGTCGGCGCTTGCGACGTGGTAGGGGATGAGCGGTGATTCTGCTTTAGCGATAGCAATGAGTTCCGGCGCAATGTCCACCCCTTCCACTTTTGCACCCGTTTTGGCGATCGCGCGCGTGAAAAATCCCTGACCACAGGCGAGGTCGAGAATATTGTCATCGGCTTTTGCGTCGATGAGACGAATCAGATTTGGGAGTATCACCTTCTCGTGATAGGTATCCGCTTCGTTTAAATGCTTATCGTACCACGACGCGACCTCGCCCCATGACGCCGATGCGGTTCTCGGTCTATTTGGAATGTTCGACCTAAACGAAGGCTTTACTCCCTCTTTGTCGCCATGTTTGGTGTATGCTTTTTTCCCGGCAAAGTCCTCGCTCCTTCCGGTTCCAGGCCTAGGGGAATACGCTGTCGGCACACCACTGCGAGGCACATAGGGAGTTCTTTTTTCCGCGTATTTACCTTTTTCCATCTTTGATTTTGACCAGGATGTTGATTTTTTTACAGGAAAGGCACTGTGCGTGCTACTCTTCACGTAGCCTGCTTTTGTATAAGGTGTGCGAGATTCCGGTCTCCCGCCTATTCCATACGAAGAACGGACAAACGGCTTTCGCTCGTCTCCGCCAGTTTCAGGTGTGCGGGGCGTATATGTCTTTTTGATATAGCCTGTTGAGTTTGGTCTTACCGTTGCGCTCGTTACGGGGGATTTGTAGATATTCGTGATCGTGGGTCGAAAAGACTTCGCACTATTTTTTGCGACATATCCGGAACTTGCCCGTAGCAAGGAGGGTCTTCCTGTTGGCGTGCCGAATGTTGCCTTTCGGCTAATGTGACGCTTTGAGGTCACATCCCTGTTCTTCGCCCCAACCTTCGGTCCGTATTTTTTCTTTTCCATTTCGGCATTCTGACATACATTTGTCAATAAAACAAATCCCCGCGCTAAGGCGGGGTAAATATCATGGATTCCAGTATTTTCCACTATGGAGAATTGACGGTCCGCCGACGATGCCATCATACTCGATGATGCTGACACCCGCCTCACGGAGCATCATGTGCGCAATGACGATGTCTGCGCTCCATACCGATTCCGGCGGCGTGCGATCATGCGCCTGCTTGTGGATGATAAGCGTTCTGATCCCCTCATCGATGATCTCCTGTGCGCACTCGGTGCATGCAGCCCACGGGCAGACCATCGTTAGTCCGTCGAAGTGGGGAACATTGTGTGCGCGTCGCGCGGTTCCAAGGGTCGAGCGTTCAGCATGGTGTACTAATTTGTATTTTAGTGCGCGGTCGTTCCACCGTTCGTCCGAGCTGATCACACCATGCGGGAAACGATTGTGATCGGCACCGAGAATGACTACGTTGTCGCCGATACGGGAGACGACAAGCGCACCATTCTGTGTTGATGGGTCGGGGCTTTTTGTCGCTTCCACGTATGCCTGCCGAAGCAGCTCTTTCCAAATATCCATGCAAACCTCCATTATATAGAGCAAACTTTGTCCAGTGTAAGGTCGCGCATTGCTTTTGTAGACTACACAAAATTGCAAAATATGCCGTAATGATGTATATTCCTCCTATCGACGCTCGCTTTGCGGGCGTTTAATTTTGACCGCTGATTATGAAAATATGGAAATAAGGAACATCGCAATCATCGCCCACGTCGACCACGGCAAGACCACCTTGACCGATTCTTTGATGCGCCAGACAGGAATGTTTGCAGAGGGCGAGAGTATGGACTCGAACGCACTTGAGCTTGAGCGCGGCATCACCATCTACTCGAAGAATACGTCCTGCAACTACAAAGGAACAAAGATTAACATCGTCGACACTCCGGGCCATGCAGACTTCGGTTCCGAGGTTGAGCGTGTGCTTCGCTCGATCGACTGCGTTCTCCTTATCGTCGACGCACAGGAAGGGCCAATGCCCCAGACGCGTTTCGTGCTCAAGAAATCGCTTGAACTCGGACTGAAGCCCATTGTGGTCATCAATAAGATAGACAAACCCGCGGCAAATCCCGACCTTTGTGAGGAGCAGGTCTTCGAGCTTTTCATGGACCTCGGTGCGACTGACGAACAGTTGAGTTTCCCGGTTGTCTATGCGATCGGCCGTCTCGGCATCGCAAAGCGGAAGTTGTCCGATGAGTCGACAGACCTTACTCCCTTGCTTGACCTCATTCTCGAGCATGTCCCCGTTGCTTCTATTCCCGGTTCAGCCGAAAAGCCGCTTCGCGCGCAATCATTCAATCTTGCCTATGATAATTATCTCGGCCGTCTTGGTATCGCACGTATCGCAGAGGGGACCATCAAACTCGGAGACAACGTCGTCGTGCTTCATCCCGGAAATGAACCGTATAAGGGTAAGGTAACGAAGCTTTTCACCTTCAAGGGAATTGCCCGAGAGGAGGTCACCGAGATCGTCGCGGGAGACATTGGCATCATCGCCGGCATCCCCGAGATCTATATCGGTGAAACCATCGCGCATACTCCCGATGTTGAGCTCCTTCCTGCCATCACCGTCGATGAGCCGACCATTGAATTGTATTTCCTGATCAATAATTCTCCATTCGCCGGACGTGAAGGGAAATTCGTTACGTCACGCCAGATCCGTGAACGCCTCACTAAAGAACTCGAGGTCAACGTTGGCCTCAAGGTCGATTTTGTGAGCTCCTCAGGTGATACCTTCAAGGTTTCCGGACGAGGAGAGCTGCATGTCGCGATATTGCTTGAGAACATGCGCCGCGAAGGGTTCGAGCTCCAAGTTTCACAGCCGCAGGTCATCGTGAAGGAGGTTGACGGCGTGAAGTGTGAACCGTTCGAAGAGGTGACGATCGATGTCCCGTCCGAATCACAGGGTGTTGTCATCCAAAAGCTTGGTGCGCGCGGAGCACTCATGACGAATATGTCTCAGACGCACAATATGATCCGCATGATCTTTGAAGGCCCGACACGCGGACTCTTGGGCTACCGTAGTCAGTTCGTCGTCGACACGAAAGGAGAGGGTATCATGGCGAGCCGCGTCATCGGCTTCAAGCCGTATGCGGGCGCGATCGAAAAACGATCCGTTGGGTCCATGGTCTCGATGGCAAACGGCAAGGCGCTCGGGTATTCGCTTGCGAATCTTCAGGAGCGCGGCGAGATGTATATTGGTCCGACGACGGAAGTATACGAAGGAATGGTCATTGGAAACACAACAAGAGGCGAAGAAATGCCGGTGAATCCGACGAAGGGGAAGCAACTCACGAACATGCGCGCATCAGGTTCCGACGATGCTTTGAATCTCGTTCCTCCTCATGCGATCGGTATTGAAAACGGCCTTGAGGTCATGTCTGAAGACGAATATCTTGAGATCACCCCAAAGAGCGTTCGCTTGCGTAAGCAGTATCTTTCCGAAGGAGAACGCGTGAAGCATAAAAAGAAGGACTAGTTCCCAATTGCGTGATTACTCTGCCCCGCAATAGCGGGGTTTTGTATTTCACGTTGATTGACAATCAAGTCAAGAGATGATACAGTGTAATCCTCATAAAACTCCTCTCTCGAATGGTCGAACATTGAGAGACTTCCACAACAAATGGTAAGTCACAGAGGTATGTTGTGGGAAGTCTAGGACATGCGCAAATGACGAATTTCATCGTTGCGAGGCCCCAGTGATTCGGTCGACATATGTGAATATGTCTTCCTCGTCACTCTCCCCGCGTCTCGATTTTCATTCATTTTCGTCAGTCCGGTTATTTAATTACTGTTGCACTACGGTGTAACGGTCATAATCAAATTTATATGGAAGAAAAAAATAAGCCTGGTGCATACCGGGCAGGCGGACGACCGTCATATGGCGGTACGCGACGTGCAGTGGTTCTCGGTGGTATTGGTGGAGGCGGTCGCTATGAACCGCCACGCAAGCGCACAAAGAAAAGTAATTTTATCAGCAATATCGAGCGTGGAGGAGCTCCAGAGGCCCCGCGAACCGAGCGTCCTGCGTCGCACTCTGCGCCATTTGCGCGGCCAGCTTCTACCCCTCGCAAGTTCGCCCCGCGTTCATCTTCATATTCCTCAAATTCCTCATCACGTGGTACAAGCTCGTTTGGCGGAAGTCGCGGAGGTTTTTCACGCGGTGGAAGCGGACGTCCGCAGCAGAAGCGCGGAAATACAAGAAATCCGGGTGAGAATATCGATGTCAATCGTTTTGTGAGTCGCGCAGTCGTAGTCGAGGAGGAAAAAATTTACGTCCCGACGCATCAGTTCAGCGATCTCAAGATCGAGACGAAGTTAAAAGAGAATATTACGAGAAAAGGTTATTCCATCCCAACTGCTATTCAGGATCAGTCGATTCCCGAAGTGCTAAAGGGTCGTGATCTTATCGGTATCGCAAATACCGGAGAAGGCAAGACCGCCGCATTTTTGGTGCCACTGATCAACAAAATGATGCTTCATCCGGAGAGCCGTGTACTGGTCATTGTTCCGACGCGCGAGCTCGCACTTCAGATCGATGAAGAATTCATGGGATTTGCGAGGGGGCTCGGCATTTATTCGGTGTTGCTTGTCGGTGGAACGTCGATGGGTATGCAGATCGAGCGCTTGCGCCGTAGAGTGCGCATGGTCATAGGCACACCGGGACGTCTCAAGGATCTCGTGGAGCGCGGAGAGCTGAAGCTTGCTGAGTTCGATAACCTCGTACTCGACGAAGCAGATCGTATGCTCGACATGGGTTTTATCGTGGATATCAAATTTCTCATTGAAAAAATGCCGAAGGAACGTCACACGCTCTTTTTCTCAGCGACATTCTCGCGCGAGATTGAGGACTTGGCACACCGCATGCTGCACGACCCTATCCGCATCTCCGTGAAGAAGCAGGACACGGCAAAGAACGTGGAGCAGGACATCATTCGCTTCCGCGAGAAAGGTCAAAAGTTCGACTTGTTGTGTGACCTCTTGCACAAGTCCGAGTTCAACAAGGTACTCGTCTTCGGACGCACTAAACACGGCGTGGAAAAACTCGGCAAGGATCTCGCGCAGGCCGGATTCCGTGCCGCTTCGATTCATGGAAACAAGACGCAGCCGCAACGCCAGCGCGCACTTAAGGATTTCAAGGATGATCGTGTTCAGATCCTTGTTGCAACCGACGTCGCGGCACGCGGACTCGATATTCCGAATGTCTCGCACGTTATTAACTATGAAGTGCCGGGAACCTATGATGACTACGTGCATCGTATCGGACGTACCGGACGTGCCGGAAAGAAGGGGGCAGCACTGACATTCGTAGAAGGATAAAGAAGGATAAACAGCAATAAAAAAACACGAGCAGGTTATACTCGTGCACTCCGATGACTTATTCCCGATCCGAACCAATCTTTTTAAAAGATGAGTAACTTGGTTACTAAATGTGATCGTCGGGTCGGGGATAAGAAAGAGGAGTTTGTACAAGTTAATTATGTCAGTGTTACCATGTTTGTCAATTTGTTGTCCACTGCGCTCGCGGAAATAAGTCGGTGAAGCAAGCATTTACTTTTTATTTAATATCTGTTATAATAGATTTATGATACGATCGTTCGATGAAGATGGTGTGCGGCTTGATAAAGCCCTCGTTGAACGAGGACTTGTTCCTTCTCGTGCCCGCGCACAGTCACTGATCCGCTCGAAGGGCGTGAAGGTAGACGGGAAGATCGTGACCGACAAGGACTTTATCGTCGATGAGGAAACGGAGGTCGTGCTGGTGACTCAGGACTTACGCTGGGTATCCCGCGCAGGACTCAAGCTCGAGCATGCGCTCACGTTTTGGCACATCGATGTGGCCGGGAAGGTTGCACTCGACGTTGGAGCATCGACGGGAGGTTTCACTGATGTGTTGCTGAATGCCGGCATTAAGAAAGTCTATGCAGTCGACGTTGGCCATGGTCAGCTTGCAGAAAAGCTCCGCGACAACAAAAAGGTCGTGAACATGGAAGGTGTCCACATCAATACGGTCACACGAGCGACATTTAAAGAAAAGATCGATATTGTCGTCATTGATGTTTCCTTTATTTCTGTAGAAAAAGTATTGCCGTATATAAAAAGTCTCCTTAAGAAGGACGGTATCCTTATCGTTCTCGTGAAGCCGCAGTTTGAAGTGGGGAAGGCCGATATCGGAAAAGGTATCGTGACGGACCCGAAGCTTCATGCGAAGGTCGCGGGGCGTATTGAAACGGTCATTCATAGCATGGGCTTTCATGTCGCCGGTGTTGTTGCGTCACCGATCCTTGGTGGAGACGGCAATAAGGAGTTTTTACTGTATGCGCACTTGGGTGAACCGAAGATCTAAAGAGCATCGTACGCAGTAGCTCATATCTTTTCTTTCTAAAAGATACATACCCTCGCAAGCAAAATGCTCGCGGGGGTATGTTGTGCTACACGGAGACTGGAAGTGCACTTGTTGCTCTAGAGATTCTCTTTTGGGTTGATCTCGCACACCTCATGGAATTGATTTTCCTCAATATGCTCAATGATCTCATCTTTGTCGTCAATGATCGCGAAGAGGTGCAAGTCTTTTTTTGCGATCGTTCCATGGACCTGTAGCATCGTCTTTTCCAGAAAATCCTTAAGCGGGTCCCAAAAATCCGAACCGACGAGCACAATAGGCACACGGTGCATCTTTTTTGTTTGGATAAGCGTGATGATCTCAAAGAATTCATCAAGTGTTCCAAATCCTCCCGGGAAAAAAATATACGCCTCGGCCGAATACGACATCGTCGTCTTTCGCGCAAAGAAATAATAGAATGATAGCGAATCGGTCACGTAGGGATTGATGATCTGTTCATGCGGAAGTTCAATGTTCAAGCCGATCGAATCTCCTTCAGCGTCCATTGCGCCACGGTTTCCCGCTTCCATGATACCGGGTCCGCCGCCGGTGATAATAGCGTAGCCTCTTTTTGAAAGTTTGTATGCGAGCGCCCGAGCATCCTTGTAGTGTACGTTTTCCGATAGGAATCGCGCTGAGCCGTAGATCGTCACCGATCGTTGGTATTTATTGATGAACGAAAGTCCGTCACTGAATTCTTTTGTTATGCGAGAGACACGTTTTTCGTTTGCCGCTTCTTGAAGTGACGCTCTCGTGTGCGGCTCACGCTCAATGTTTGTTTCGGGGATGTTAATTGCGGGAAGATCACTCGATCCTGTTGGTTTTTTTCCAGGTGGCATATACGGAGAGTATAGCATTTTCACCAAGACTGTACATGGTATAATGGCTGCTGTAATGGAATATTTGAAGCATGTGGGAAATCTCAGGGCATACATCCGAAGGGATAAGGAAGATGCGGCGACATTTTTTGCGAAAGACATTTCGCGCAAACTGAAAGAATTTCGGGATGTAGAGCGGCGCGATGTATTATTCCTTTCGTCGGGAGGTTCAGCACTTACTGCGCTTGACCGCATCGATGATGAGGTCATCGGTCCCTATCTCACCATTGGTATCTTTGACGAACGTTTTGACGGGCACGGAAAGTCAATCAATTATGCGCAATTACGAAAAACTGATTTTTACAGAAAAGCGGTTGCGCGGGGTTGTCGGCTTATCGATACCAGCACGCGCAGAGGAGAGAGCAAGGAAATGCTCGCCGATTTTTATGAGAATGAATTACGCAGCTGGCGCGTTCGTCACCCTCGGGGGGCTATTATGGCGACGATGGGTGTCGCAGTGAACGGGCATACTGCAGGCATCATGCCGCACACTGAGGATCCACAAAAATTTTCCCAGCTTTTTGAGCAAGAGCGATGGATCATTGCATACGATGCGAAAGAGAAGGACCCATTTCCCTTACGCGTTACCACGACGCTTACTTTCCTCCGCCAGGTCGATCTCGTCGGTATCTTTGTGGTGGGAAAAGAAAAAGGAGCAATGTTCGGAAGGCTGATGAGTGGTGACGACGTGGCTGAGATCCCCGGTCGCATTGTGAAGACCCTTCCTCGCGGCGCGATATATCTTGACGCAGCGCTCGTTGGGGCGGCAGGGTATGCGACTCCGGCAAAATAATTTCCATGAAGCTCGAACGCATATTGCACATCTTCAGTTTCATCATCGCACCATGCGTTATTGGGGTGCTCAGTGCGCTTTTTTTTCTGCAAAGAGGGGCATTGCTTTTTCCAGTTCACCCAGTTACTCCGGTGGGGGAGCAATCAACGAGCACAACCTACGTCATAACCGCGCCGGTCTTTAGTCCACCCTCGCCACCCCTCGATCCTTCAAGGAGCACAGCTATACGACAACTCATTCCGGATGTCATTGCGCCAACCTCCACTCCAGAGAAGACGGTGGTGACACCGGAACCGCTCATCATCTGGAAGGATGCCGCACCTGACACTTCGATCACGAACAATACAGCCACTGGCGTGTCTCTCGCATTGAACGAGAGCGATATCGTTCGCTTTACGAATGACGAACGTGCAAGTGAGGGACTGCCGCCATTTTCGATGAATAGTAACCTTACTGCGATCGCGAGAGCAAAAGCGATCGACATGATCGAAAAACAGTACTTTGCACACGTATCGCCGTCCGGTATCGATGTGGCAAAAATGTCAGAGTTTTATGGTTATCTCTACTTGAACATCGGAGAAAATTTAGCACTCGGTGACTTTGTTTCGAGTCGTGAAGTGGTAACAGGCTGGATGAATTCTCCGGGACATCGGGCAAATATCATGAATACGAGCTACAAAGAGATAGGTGTCGCCGCACTCGTGGGTACCTATGAAGGGCATACGGTTTGGTTCGCGGTGCAGGAATTCGGCCGTCCTCTTTCCGATTGCCCGTCGCCAGATCCGCTGCTTGATAAAAAGATCAGTATTTTTGAAGAAGAGCTTACGAAGCTCGATGGGTCGCTTGATAGACTGAATACACAAATGGAAACTCCCGGCACGAGTGCCAAAGCCTATAATCTAATGGTCGATGATTTTAACACCATCGCCGAACTGTACAATAGTCTTCTCGCTACAACGAAGGATGCAATTCTTCGCTACAATGCGGAAGCCAAAAGATATAATGATTGCGTCGGCTTATGAGCATGGTCGTGACTGGGGTGCTTTAGCGTACCGTCCTACCCGTTCTCGAACAAAACCATCGCACGCCAACTCGTGTAAATAGCAAATGACTTGCGCGCCGGTTGATTTTATGGGCTTATGGTATTAGGATACTTGCAGTGATGTTTTTTGAAAGGAATTCCGATGAAAAGACCGATCGAGGTGATCGGGGTTCCGTTTGCACAGGGCGGTAGTAAGGGTGGGTCTGCAAACGGACCTCGAGGGCTTATCGAAAATGGGCTGCTGGATTTTCTTGAGACAAATGGGCTTACGTCGACTTACACTGACGTGCAGGGGACAAGCATGTTCCCCGAAATATTCTCAGCCTCTCCGGTGCTCTCCGGACCCGTATGTTCTCATGATGCGGTTCTTGAGGTGGCGAAACTTGCCGGTGCGCGCGTATTCGCTGCGCATACGCTCGGGCGACTGCCGCTGGTGATCGGGGGTGATCATTCGATCTCGCTTGGTACGGTTCCGCAATTTCTCGATCCGGTATTCTCGCATGGGAGAAAGGTGGGGCTCATTTGGCTTGATGCGCATTATGATGCGCACACACCAAAGACGTCGCATTCGCACTTTGCGAACGGTTTCCCACTTGCCTCCGCGCTTGGATACGGAGAACGCACACTCGGTTGCTATGGGGCATTTGGTAGAGCCGCACAGCATCGACGTTTACGATTTCGGCCTGAACATGTGTTGCATCTCGGTGCAGGAAAGAGCGATTGTGAACCTGAAGAACTCGCGCTGCTTCAGAAGCTCAATGTTAAGACCGTAACGATGACCGATGTCAATCGTGGCGGGTACAAGGTGTTGATTGATGCCCTTGATGCGCTTCTTTGTGAAGTTGACGATGTCATCTTCACCTTCGATCTTGATGCGATGCATAAAAAATTCGTCCCCGGTGTTTCCTTTCAGAGTACGGGTGGTTTGTTTCCGTGGCATGCATTCAAGATCGCGGATAGGATCGCAACTTCAGGTAAATTGCGCCAGATCGAGATCGTTGAATATAATCCTGATGCGGAGGAATATACGGACCTCGGATATCCCAAAACAGTTGATTTTGTTCTTTTCTTTCTTGAGCGGCTTCTTCACTGAGTCAAACAAATAACCCCATGCTAAGGCATGGGGTTTTTTTCTACTCTTTCGGTAGGGTCCGCAGAGCGATCTCTGCAAACGTTTTACCGATAAGTTCCGCGAGGCGCTTCACTTCAGTTTCGGTGATGATGAGTGCCGGAGTGATGCGGATGACATTATGTGCATCCTTTGTCATAACACCATTTTTAAGCAGTTCATCGATCACCATGTGCGAGTCAACGCCTGGTGCAAGAACAATACCGATCATGAGTCCGCGACCGCGTACGAGCGGTGCGATCTTCGCAGCTCCACCACAGGACAATTCTTGTCTCAGTTGATGGAGCAGTGATGCACCCATCATTGCTGAACGAACGCAAAGCTTCTCGTCTTTGATGATCGCAAGTGCCTCAAGAGCGATCGCCATTGCCGTCGTGTTGCCGCCGTGCGTTGAGCCATGGTCTCCGGGCGTGAACACCATGTGCTCGTCGTTCCCGAGAACCATTGCCACGGGATGCTTGCCCGCACCCAAGGTTTTTCCGATCACGACTAAGTCCGGTTTCACTCCTTCGTGCCATGAGGCAAGCAGGTATCCGGTGCGGCCGAGTCCGGCTTGGATCTCGTCTGCGCAAAAAATAACATTGTTCTTTTCGCACAGAAATGCACAGGCTTTCAGGTACCCCGGAGGAGGGATTCGTACACCCCCTTCACCTTGGATGGGCTCTACCAGAAAACCGACGATGGTCGGAGCACCGCTCTCTGCGTCCTCTTGCATCACCTTCGCAAAAGCACCATAGTCCCCATATGGAACAGTGATGAATGCATCCGCAGCGTAGGGACCAAAGTTCTCGCGGTATGTGGGTTCACTGGAGAATCCGACAACAGTCGTCGTGCGACCGTGAAAGTTCCCCTCACAGATGACGATACGGGCTTTACCCCGCTCGACGCTCTTTTTCGTGTATCCCCATTTGCGCATCAATTTGATTGCAGCCTCGACCGCCTCAACCCCACCATTTGTGGTGAGCGCCTTGTCATAGCCAAATGCCTTTGTGCAGGCGTATTCAAGCATCGTTCCAAGCTGAGGTGTGGGGTGGACGTTTGGCACGATACCGACGACACCCCAACCATCCTTGTCAACGGCGTTGAGTTTCCGAAGCAGTGCACAGATACGCGGATGGTTGTGCCCGAGACCGACCGAGCCATAGCCGGATGCGGCGTCGATGTATTCCTTCCCGTCGGTATCTTTGACGTAGATGCCTTTTCCTTTTGCAAAACAGACCGATGATCTCGCGTAATGTCTTGAGCCATAGTGGTCCATTTGTGCAAGCAGTTCCCCAGTACTCTTTTTGCTCATTTTTTCACTCCTTTAAACAACGGGTACTCCTTTCTCGTTCTACCAGAACAAATGAGAGAGGGCAACCCCATATGAATGACAAGTTCAGCACTGTGGTTAAGCCAGATTTACCCTTTGACAGGTGGAAGGAAGAGCAGTAGGTTGAGGAAGGTTTTACAGCTCTTTGAAGGAGAAAGTAATGAAGTTACCAACCAAGCGTGCATTTCGGAAAGAAGCTGATGTGGTGATGTCTGGTGAAAGTTATCCCGACTTTACAACCGGAGCAGTGAGGGAGCGCCTTATAGAGGCGCATCATGAAATTTGTTCGTGCTATCTGAGAAAAACGTTTCCTCATGTTTTGGCGGGAAAAGAATTTAATTCATCACTCACTACGTATGCGGATGTTAACCCATATTCTGGCTTCGCTTTGTGTCAGTTTCAGCGCTTTGATCCGACATGGGACATCGGCAGTGCAATTGGTGATATCGAAAAGGCACAAGATGTCTGGCGCGAAACACCATGGAAGGTGCGGGCCGAATATCTCTATTCGCTTGCGCATGCACTTATGAGCGAGAAGTGGACGTGGCGTTTCGTGTCGGCCCTGATGCTTGACACCGGAAAGAGTGCGGCTGAAGCATGGGGTGAGTACAACGAAGTGTATCGTTTTGTGCTGATCCATATTGGGTTTATGTTCAAACGATATACAGAAAACGACCAATTCAAATCGTGCGGACTTTCCGGTGATTATTTCGGCTACAGCTTCAAGGGTCGCGGTATTGGTCTTGTGGTCGCGCCGTTCAATTTTCCTGCAGCTATTCCCGTTCGCATGCTGACACTCATGCTGGCATTCGGCAACGTCGTGATTTTGAAGGGCGCGACGACCGCATCGTTGGTGACCCGTGTCATCTTCGATGTGTGCGAAGAAGTACGGAAGGAGACGGGCATCGGCCCAGTGGGCTTGGTGAACTTTGCTCCGGGTTCCGGCGGAACTGCCGTGGATGCATTTCTCTCCGATCCTCGGCTTAAGATCGTCTCATTCACCGGAAGCTCGGAGGTCTGTGAGGCGATGATCAAGAAGCATCAGTTTTCTCCACGTACGGGCGGAAATCAGTTGACGATCGGCTCGGCGGAAACCGGCGGCGTGAACTGGGTCGTATTGCGCTACTTCCACGATCTCGATTGGTTCGTTTTGCAGTGCATTAAGGGCAACTTCGGTATCAGCGGGCAGAAATGCTCAACGACACGATTGGTATTTGTTCCCGAGGAACTCAAAGAAGATCTGCTTCACCGTCTCTTTGTGGCTTACGACAAGCTCATATACGGCAATGTCCTCGATGGTGCGGACTTGGGTCCCGTGATCGATATGGCTGCAAAGAGAGAGATCGACAAAAAGATTGCATTCCTTGCGAATGGTTTCGCAGAGATTGTGTATCAGAAAACGATCACCCCTTCGCCGAGTGGTCAAGATGTCGCTCCAACGATTTTGCTTGCTGACAATGATGCAATTCGCAATAAGGTGGTAATGCAAACACTTCTCGACACCGAGATATTTGGTCCGGTCTTCACCTTGGTGCCATTTCGATCGATAGACGAGGTTCATGCATTGCGCCCGTCGATGGAATACGGTCTTACGGGTTCGTATTACGCCGAGCATCCTGAACGACTTGCGGAAGGCATGATGTTCCTTCCGGCAGGGAATGCCTATGGCAATCGTCGTTCGACCGGTGCAACCGGCCCGGAAGAATTTGGCGGGCTCGGTGGCTCGAAGTCATCATACAACTCTGGACTCAAGGGATATGATGAGGTCGCGCTCTATGTGCAAAAGCGAACGCACTCTGCTGTCTATCCGAAGAGTTGGACGGAAAGAGAGAAACGCACGTTCCGCAGGAAAATGGAACTACATGGCGTTGCCGTGAAGTGGTAAGGGGATACATCCCATTGTTTGGCCGCTTATCCGAAAAGGGTAAGCGGTTTTTTTATTCATAATTATTACCCGTATCCCCTCATTTGAGTTTTTTGTCGTAAGAATATTTTGCAAGCAAGCATTTCTATATTTAAAGCCATATTTTCACCCTTTTTTGTCAAGGTTTAACCTTGACATTCATCGTGCATGACCGCTTTTTTGTCTCGCTTCCTTTACTTATCATGAATACGATGTAGTTTGAAAGTAGCGTCATTCTTTCACAAAGGAGGTTCTATTATGACTGAGACAAAAGTTCTAGAAAAAGTCGATGCGAGCCTTGTGGAGCTCAAGGGGAGGCTGTTTAATACGCTCAAGTTGCGTGAACGTCTCTTGACTGCCGATGCTATGTTGCGACCCATTGGACAATTGTGGTTACTGGCCGCTGTTTTCATCGGTGGACCATATGTTTATGACCCGCTTCGTTATTCGGTGCACGCAGGATTCATCTACTCCGCGATTAGTTTTGCCCTTTATTACGGTCTGATCGGCGCGGTGCGTCGGAGTACTGAGACTTATCTCGAAAAACTCGCCGCGAGTTTTGGATACGATCTTACAAAGGGGAGCCTGAAGGCATTGCAGGATCAGCTCGATGTGAATAAACCATTCAAAGATAGTGATGACCCACGGCTCGTGCAATTCCTCTTTCGTATTGGAAATTTTCTTCATCTTCCACGAAGAGGTTTGGTTCAACAGACGGTTGTGCTTGCCCAGTTTATCTTTTTGGGCTATTACACGTTCAACTACATTCACTTCTTTGGCAATCTCACTCCCGAGCATTTTCCCGAAATTCTTTGGCAATTGCATGGGGCAGTAACGCTTTTTGGAGTGATCATGATGGCGAAAAATGCATCGTTTCTCCTGACGAGCAGATTCTTCCTTGCTTTCATTAAGGGTGCTCTTGACTTTAAGATGCTATCAAAGAAGGAGTAGTTTTTGTAAAGTACCGCCGACGAAAGTCGGCGGTTTTTTGTTTTTTATACGCATTCATATGCAGGGAGCAAGCATGGCTGTGCCATGAAAAGAGATCACTCTCGAAGAAGTGCTATTTCGTATCGACCAGGCGAAGAGGGAAGTAGACAGCAATGAGCATGATGCCTGCAAGTACGGAAAAGAGCTGTACCATGGTAACGATCTGAAATTGAAGCAAAATACTTGCGAGAATAGGAGCGGCGATGAATGCCATTGGCCGTGAGCGACGGAAATGTCCGATCAGCCCCGCCTGTCTTCCGTTGATCTTTTTGAAGAAAAATGTCTCCGACATTGATTCAACAGTTGCAGCTCCAGAGCGACCGACAAAAAGCAGTATCGTCCATACGAGGAGACCAACTTTCGCTTCCGAGAGAATGGGAATGAGCGCTGATGTTCCGGCCATGATGAGAAATCCCGCGACAAGCAGTTCTTTTTCCCCGATCAATTTGTCCGCGAGCCACCCGAGCGGATATGGGAATATGATGAATGCGGAAAGTGCAAAGGTCGTGATAAGTCCGATATCGGTGAACGAGACCCCAAGATGATCGTGGAGGTAGAGCGGAAAATAAATGATCATCCATGAATAAAAGAATTGCAGAAAGAAGTTGACGATAAGGATGTTCTTGATGTCATCGCGCTCGACCTTTGTATCGAGTGACATGAGTTTTGGAACATCCTCGTATGCAAGGTCCTCAAAACCGTTGAACCAATACATGATGATGAAGATCGTGGGTACCATGATCAACGCACCGAGGAGATAGACCGGCTGGAATCCATATTGATCAACGATCTGTCCCGCAAAAAAGGGAGGTAATAGCCATGCGATACTACCGATCACCAGGAAAAGCCCTCGGACCACACCGGTTTTTTCGTTGCTGGAATAGCGTTCCAGAAACACGTCAAAATTAAAATACAACGTCGAGATCAATGCTGCCTCGATGACGAAAAGAGGAATGATGAGCCATGCGGAATCGAACATCGCGAGTCCGAGAAGCAGAATGATATGAAGAATGATGAGTGAAAGCGTCCATCGGTAGTTACCATGCTTGCGGAGCACACGCGGGGCGTAAAAGAGTGCAAGCAGTGTGATGAGTGAAGCGAAGGTGTAGAGCGTACCCACAGTATTTTCCGGCTCGCTCCAAATCTTCATCGATGAAAGTGAAGGTGTTCCGGAGATGGAATGCTGTATATACGAAGAGTCAACGTAGATCGTGAGTGATACTTGCGCAGAAAAAAAGAACAACAGCATTGAGAGCGCAATGAATGCTGTTTTTGCTGAAAGCGGTGTTGCCCGTTTGAAAATATTCATGAGCGCATTATAGCAAAAATAATCACAAAAAAAGCAGCCGAAGCCGCTTTTTTGCATTCTTTTTTCAGATATTATATTCCAAGCAACACCGGTATCACCATCGGCTGCTTCTGTGTCATTTGGAACAGAAATTTGCCGACCTCATCGCGAACGTCTTCTTTGACGTATTCGAAATTCACCGTCTTCATGTCCCTACTGCACGCATCCTCGACGGTCTTCTTGATGATCAGTCGTGCCTGATTCAGCAGTTCTTGTGATTCACGCACATACACGAAACCGCGTGCAATGATATCGGGAGACTTCATGAGCCTACCCGTGTGCATGTCCACGGTCGCGACAATGACCACGATGCCATCTTCTGCCAGCATTTGGCGGTCACGCAGCACGACCTCCTGTAGGTTGCCGATGGCGAATCCGTCGACCATGATATCTTCCTTGGGCGCTGAGACGGAAAGGCGCACCATCTTTGTTCCTTTCTCGCGAATTTCAAGAATAGTGCCGTTGTCCGGAATGATCGCATTTCCCTTGAGGACGCCTGCAGTCTCAGCGATCTCTGTGTGAGAGCGAAGCATGTAATGGTATCCGTGAAGCGGGATAAAGAACTTGGGGCTGATATGTGAAATGATCCATTTTGATTCCTCGCGATATGAATGTCCCGATGAATGCACATCCGATGTTTCATAGTGCACGACATGCGCGCCTTGTCTGGATAACAGGTCTTTCAGTTTTTGCACTGCTCGTTCGTTTCCCGGGACAACTGATGATGAGAACAGCACCATGTCTCCTTCGCCAATCTTGATATGCTTGTGTTTTTTTTGTGCAACGCGCATGAGTACTGCGAAGGGGTCTCCCTGTGCGCCGGTGACGAGCATGACAATGCGCTCGGGCGGATAGTTTTCCATTTCCTCGATCGGAATGACCGTCCCTTTTTTGTATTCGAACAATTTTGCTTTTTGCGCAAGCTCAATATTAGTCTTCATGCTTCTGCCGTCAATCACGACCTTGCGGTTGTGTTTATCAGCGAATTCGATGATCTTGATGAGGCGTTCAAGCAATGAAGAGAATGTTGCAACGATGACGCGACCATGCGCCTCCTTGATCAACTTCTCGATCGTATGATGCACGATTGGTTCGGGAATAGAGAATCCCGGTTTCTGGCAATTCGTCGAGTCTGCCATGAGTAACAATGTATTTTCAGTCTTGAATTTCTTGTATTCCTTCAATTCGTTCGCGGTGGGAATTCCTCCGTCGTGATCAAGCTTCAAGTCACCCGTGTGAACGATGTTACCGTACGGTGTCTCAATGATGATGCCCATTGAGTCGGGAATCGTGTGGGTAACCTTGAAGAATCGGACCGCGAGATCAGTGAACGAGATGCGCTCATCGGTCTCAACTATTTTCATGTTTATTGGTGCGAGATCCGGAAATTCATCATGACGTTTCTGGATCAGCATTGCAGTGAGGTTTCTCGCGTAGACCGGAGGGTTTCCCAGCAGCGGAAGAATATATGGCAGGCCCCCGATGTGGTCCAAATGGCCGTGGGTGATGAAGATGCCGCGGATCTTGTCTTTGCGTTCCTCGAGGTATTGTGTGTTCGCAAGAATATAATCGACTCCTGGGGTGTCCTCGTCCTTGAATTTAAAACCGCAGTCGACGATCACGATGTCGTCACCAAATTCCATCGCGGACATATTTCGTCCGATCTCTTCGACGCCTCCAAGGATCACAATGCGGACATCTCCTGCCGCAAGCGGGGGGATCGCAACCTTCTTTTCTGCGGTCTGTTTGCGCATTTCACGTTCCACAGTGATCGCGTTCCTCGTATCGTCATAGTGTTTACCCGCTGCGCCTGTTGACTCGCGTCTGCGTTCCGGTCCGCGACTTCCGTGACTGCTGCCTCCGCTTCGTGGGCGTGAGGAGGAGCCGCGTGAGGGCGCACTGGACACGCTTCTTATCGGGCGTCCGCCTTGCGTACGCACGGGCTGACCGGGGGTTGCACCGCCGGCCCTTGATGGGACAAATGCGCGCGCTGCGCCGTGTGTGCGCGTGCGTTGATGTTCTCCACCGGGCCGCACGTAGCTCTGCACGCCGGTCGTGCGCAGTCCCGTCCTCGGTCGCTCCGGCTGTCCCCCCGGAGACGCCTTTCCTTGGCTGTTGTTTCTTTCATTCATAACCTTAAGTAATAAATTTGATAATAATTGATGTAATAATTGAATTTAGTTTGGCCGCACCGTGTCGCCCTCAAACCATTTCCAGACACGCTCACTCTCGATGTACCAATTCTCTATTCCAAGAAATCGCTCCGATTCCATCGTGATAAGCCCCGCATGTATGCCGCGCACCTTATTTGATGTCGCATAAAGGAAGTCCGGACTATAGATGAATACTGCCGGCACGTCGCTCGTGAGCTCGGTGACAAATTGCGACAATATCGTGTTTCGTTTTTCGCTGTCTCTTTCTTTGCGTGCATTTTCGAGCAGCGTGTCTACTTTTTTATTTGCATAGAAAGCGATATTCAGCCCCGGAGCATTTCTTTGAGACGAATGCCAATAGGCAAAGGGATCAGGAGTGCGTCCGATGATCTGGCCATAAAGGAGCACGTCGTATTTTCGCGGAGAAAGTACTTCGGTTGTGAACGACGAGGACTCAAAGACACGTAGTGTCACACGCGCCCCCAATTTTTCCCAATCAGCTTTGACCAATTCTCCCGCCTGCTTTAATTCAGGAACATCGGGAATAGCGATAGAAAAGTCTAGCGTGGTCACCGTCTTCGTCTTCTTATCGGTCTTTTGATAGATGCCTAAGGCATTTGGCGCCCAGCCGTTCGACTCAAGAAGGTCGCGGGCTTTGGTGATACGTTCGAGAGGGGTGATCGCAGCATCATTGGTGTTTTCATCCGGGGTATCCAAGAAAGGAAGCGGACTATCGATAGTACGTCCATATCCGAACAATACATCCGTGACGATCTTTTCTTTGTCGACCGACAGTGCAAGTGCTTTGCGTACTGTTTTGTCGGCGAAGATCGGTGCCTTGTTTTGATTGAAATAGAGCGCGAAGATGCGTGGAAGTGGAGCACGCTCGATCTGTGCCCCCGCGGCTTCGAGCGATCCTGCGAGCGATGGTTCCACTGTGTGCATTTGGTCGATCACATGATCTGCATACGCTTGCGTCAGGTCTTTGTTGTTTCCAAAAAATACAATACGCAGATCTTCAATGAAGGGTTCTCCTTTTGCGTACTGTTTCCATGCGACGAGATCATAGTACTGTGGAAGTCCGTTGTCTTTGTCTTGCATGACGCTTTTTACGCGAAACGGACCTGAACCTATTGGTTTGATGTTGTAGTAGGTCACATCAAATTCGTCGTTGGGTACATTCTGCCAGATATGTTTCGGCAGAATGCCCATGGTCGTGCTTTCAAGAAATGGGGCATATGGTTGCTTGATATGAAATATGACCGTGAGCGGGTCCGGTGTTTCCACCTCCACTCCTTCCCAGCTTGCACGTCTTGGACTTTTGATCACGAGCCCCTGGTCGCGCACTTTGTCGATCGTGAAAGCAATGTCCGCTGAGGTGATCGGTTCGCCGTCATGCCAGAGCAGTTCAGGACGAAGAGTGAAGGTATAGGTAAGTCCGTCAGGAGATATCGAGTAGTTGGAAGCGAGGTCGGGAACGAGCGTTCCATCCTCGGTCGCACTCAAAAGGCCGGAATAGATAAGTTGAGACATGTCGCGATCGGCATCGGATTTTGCGATGATGGGATTGATGAATCGCGGTCGACCGATGATGCCCTCTGCGAGTGTTCCGCCATGTCGCGGCACCTCGACCAAAAAACGGTCATTCAGTCGCGCAAGCAGTACAAATGAGCTTACGACGAATACGACCGCCGCGAGGAGCAGAACTCGTCGGAGAGTGATGGGAAGCGACAATAGTGCGTGCAAGAGCGAACATGTCGTTCTTGGTGCACTTTTGTGTGATTCAGTTGATTGTGAGAGCAATTCCTCCACGGAGAAAATTTAAGTGCTAATGAGTGTATGACGTTTCATGGAAAAAAACGAGAAATCGTGACCGCAACAAAACAGGGGATACATGCAAGGCTTTCTCGACCAATCCGCAAAATACAAAAAAGTAGATTCGTTTTCGATTGAAACGAGAAGGGAGTTCTTTACCTTCCCAAGAAGAGTGCTACAAAGCTTGCAGCGATGAATGCTACGCCAAGAGCAATCGTCGTGACGAACATTATCTTCTCGAATCCTCTGCGAGTGTAGGCCGCTCCACCTCCGCCGTCTCCTCCTCCGAATGCTCCGCCAAGCTCAGCCCCAGAGCGCTGGAGCAAGATGAGGCCTGAAAGGGCTACGGAAATAACGATTTGTATCCAGGGCAGTGCCTGTGCGAGTAGTTCCATGTGAGAGAGAGTATAGCATACCGCTTTTCTTCTGCAAGTCATTCTCCACATGGGGGTAGGTCAGGGCTAAGCAGGAGGTATATAAGTGCAAAAAAGCGCATTACGTCCATTTTTGACTCTACCGTCGCTTCTCCATATAATGATGGCACTTTCAATGTTGCACTTCCTGCTTTTTGTGCGCGGTGTGACATTGGGCGTGAGTGCGCAGTTTTCATCGGTATTAAGAGCAGTAATTTTTAAGCATATATGGCAAAGGCAACAGCAAAAAAAAGTGCGGCAGCAACAAAACTCGCAATTGCCCCACTCGGTGATCGCGTGCTTATTCAACCGCTCGATAAGGTGGGTGAGTCAAAAACGGCATCCGGTTTTATTCTTCCCGGCAAAGAGGGCAATGAAAAACACGAACGCGGCCTCGTCGTTGCGACCGGCCCTGGACGCTATAATGCGGAAGGAAAACGTCTTCAGGTGGAGGTAAAGGCAGGTGACAAGGTGTGGTTCAAGCGCGGCTATGATGCCGAAGAGGTGAAAGTGGGAGGTGAAGATCACGTGCTGACCTCTGAATCGAATGTATTAGCTATCGAACAATAATTTCCATTTAACTATCAACAATTATGGCTAAACAAATAATTTCAGGAGAGGTTGCACGAAAGGCATTACGGTCCGGTGTCGACAAGGTTGCTGATGCGGTGAAGATCACGATCGGTCCGCGCGGCAGAAATGTTGTCATGGATAAGGGCTATGGCGCTCCGATGATCACGAATGACGGTGTGTCGATCGCAAAAGAGATCACCCTTCCGAACAAAATGGAGAACATGGGTGCGGAGATCGTGAAAGAAGTTGCCTCAAGAACGGATGAGATCGCGGGAGACGGTACGACGACCGCAGTGATTCTGATGCAGGCATTGGTGCGCGAAGGCATGAGCCGTATCGCGATGGGTGCGAACCCGATGGGTGTTCGCCGCGGTATGGAGTCGGCGCTTCGCGATGCCGTGGAAGCGTTGCATATCATGGCAAAGCCGATCAAGACCGATGATGAGATCGAGCAGGTTGCCACGATCTCTGTTGAGTCGGATGAGATGGGAAAGAAGATCGCTGAGACCATTAAAAAGGTGGGAAAGGATGGCGTGGTCACTGTCGAAGAGTCTCAGTCCTTCGGTATCGATGCGGAGATCGTGGAAGGAATGGAGTTTGATAAAGGATATGTCTCTCCATATATGATCACGAATCCTGAGCGGATGGAGGCTGTCTATAAGGATGCCTACATCTTACTCACGGACAAAAAGATCTCGTCGATACAGGACGTCCTTCCGCTTTTGGAAAAGATGGCATCGACGGGTCACAAGGAATTGGTCATTCTCGCGGAGGACGTTGATGGCGAGGCGCTCACGACATTCGTGGTTAATAAATTGCGCGGCGGTTTTTCAACGCTCGCAGTGAAGACTCCTGGCTACGGCGAGCGCAAAAAGGATGTCCTGGGAGACATTGCGGTCGTGACCGGAGGAACGGTCGTTTCCGACGAGGTGGGTATCACCTTTGAGAATGTGACTGTTGAAATGCTCGGTCGCGCCGGCCGTGTCATTTCCACGAAAGAGAAGACCGTCATCGTTGATGGCAAGGGCAAGAAGGCAGATCTTGTGAAGCGTGTTGATCAGCTCAAAAAGGAGATCGTACGTACTGATTCGAAGTATGACAAAGAGAAGCTTGAGGAGCGTGTCGCGAAGCTTTCGGGCGGAGTCGCTATCTTGAAAGTCGGTGCTGCGACCGAGACGGAAATGAAGTATCTGAAATTGAAGATCGAGGATGCGGTGAAAGCGACAAAGGCCGCTATAGCGGAAGGCATCGTTCCCGGAGGCGGTTCGACCTTGGTGCGCGTTGCACGACTGCTTGAGGAGAAGATCGGGAAAAGTGATGCGTCGAAGAAGGGGCATCTCGATAAGGAGAATTCCGAATTCTTGATCGGATATCACATCGTTGCCGACGCACTTTCTGCACCATTCAAACAGATCGTTGAGAATGCGGGACGCGACGACGCGGCGGTCTTTATTAAGGCTATCGTCGAGTCAAAAGGGAACGCGGGCTATGATGCCGCGAAGGATGCAATGGTGATGGACATGTTGAAGGCGGGCATCGTTGACCCGGTAAAGGTCACCCGTGCGGGACTTGAACACGCAGTGTCTGCAGCTGCGATCCTCCTCACGACTGAGGTGGCGATCGCGGACATTCCGGAAAAGAAGGAACCGGCAGCGGCCGGAGGGGGTGTGGATGGGGGAATGGGGGATATGGGTTATTAATTACATAGGGTAAACTACCCACGTAAGAAAAAACGCCTCAATTGCGGCGTTTTTTCTTATTGGATGAGGGCTTGCCAAGACTTAGAAAATATGATATAGTCATTCTGCGTTAAATTAACGTATCGTTCTTTCAATCCTTAGGAGAAATTTCTATGTGCGCAATCCTTGACCAAGATGACGATGATTTCGACGGCACCGTTCAAACCACTGAGAGTGACGGACGCGTTCCGGCTCGTATCAGCGCTACCACAGACGACCAGGGCTGGCTGCCCAAAGTCGTGGCAAAGGCCGCTGTTGTCGCAGGTGTCCGCAGTAATTGTGGCGTCGACGTGTTGATGAGCTTGGCTCACTGACGCATAACGTCAAACCGCCCGACCAGGAAACTGGCCGGGCGTAATTTTTTATATTGACTTTTTTTCCGAACGGGAGAATACTTTTCTCGCACCGCGATTCTGCGGTGATTTGTACCTTTCTATTTAAGGAGTCATAAGTGAGCTCACGCAAAAAGACCTTTGCAAGACGTATCGTCGATGTCGGAGACGAGATCGAGCCGGAAGACATCGTTACTGATCTGCCGTTTTCGACCAAACGTGATTCGTCTGACCACGACGGGCTCTCGATCGAGGATCACGTCATGCGGTGCGGGGCGTCTGTTCCGGTGCCTGCAGCAATGCCGCTCTATCGCATCATTCCTTCCTCGCCGATTGGTCGCTGATCCATGCACTCGAAGCACCCACATCAGGGTGCTTTTTATATGAATTTGACAACATTTATTTTTTAGGTTACTGTCTACATTATTCTTCGTGTTCATTCAATAGGAGTCTTCTTGAGCAACATAACTGATAAATCCGTACGTTCGGACGGTGAGCGTCTATTTTTTATCGATCCGGCACGCAAGGCACTCGGTGAGTATTACGTTGACGAGTGTGATCGTCAGGTCTTTCGCAATGAGCGCGGCGAGCCGTACTATTTCGGTCTGGTGGACGGCGAGCTTTATCCGATAATCATCTGCCCTCCTTTCGTTCAAGTGTTTCGTAAGCCGGCATTTCCGGGAGGCGGAGTTGCTATCGGTGAAGGGCTCTACAAAATCGGGTCACATATCGGAGTCGGTTAATTGTTTATCTACGCCCCCCAGTGGGCGTTTTTTATTTCATCTTTATTGACCGATTTGGTACACTAGTTGTATACACGCTGCTAATTTTATCCTTATGGATCTATCAAAGATCAGGAACATGTCCGCGAAAAGTATCTTCTTATTTGTGGGGTTCGCGATTATCGCGTTGGTTGTGCTTTGGGGATTGATGGGGTATTCGCAGTCACAGCTCGGCCTCTCCGGTTCTGTGACCAGCTACTCCCAACCGCTCCTTGCCCCGGGTATGATGGGGGATGTTTCCTATCGCGAGAATGCAAAGGGGGTTGCTTACGACGCGGTTGTCACTAACGGTGTTTCGCAAATAATGCCATCGCCGATCAGGGAAACGAGTGCTCCTGCCGGAACCTCGAAGATCATCAAGAACGGCGAGCTCGAATTGCTTGTTGAAGATGTCGATATTGCGGCGAAAGAGATCGATGCCGTGCGTATGGAGTTTGGAGGACAGATTGGTAATGCGTCTTTTTCTGACTACTCTTCTTCACGCCGTGGAGACCTGACCATCTGGGTTCCGAGCGAGCATTTTGACGGTGCGCTTGAAAAGATCAAGGCATTAGGGCTTCGTGTTACAAGTGAGCGAATCGCGGTTTCTGATGTGTCCGCACAGTTTGTCGATCTCGAAGCACGGCTCAAGAATCTCCACGCCACGGAGGCGCAGTATCTTGAGATCATGAAGCGTTCGGGAAGTATCCCCGATGTACTTTCTGTCACACGCGAGCTCTCATTGACGCGTGCTCAAATAGAGCAGCTCCAGGGACAGCTTGATTATCTTTCGCGACAGGTGGCACTATCGTCTATCCACATCTCACTCACCGAAGAGATCGCTGCTGCACTGGGTAAGAATGAGTGGCGTCCGATGTCAGTCGTTCGAGCTGCGTGGCGGGAAATGGTGCTGGATCTTACTGATTTCATCAATGTCATCTTGGTACTTGTGGTCAAATTGCCGCTCTTACTACTCAAATTTGCGTTTTGGGGATCCATCATTTATGCTGTGTGGCGTTTTGGACGATTCGTCTATTTACGCCTCCGTGGACCGGCTTTGTCATAGGGAGGAGGGGAGGTATAATGGCAGCACGATATTACTGGTATAAGAAACAATATGAATATTTCGATAATTTTTTTCGGCGTTATCGCACTCGCATTATTGTGGTCGGTTGGCATCTATAATAATTTAGTTAAACTCGTTGCTCGCTCCGAGGAGGCTTGGGCGGACATTGAGGTTCAGTTGAAGAGGCGCTATGATCTCATCCCGAATCTCATTGAAACGGTAAAGGGTTATGCAAAGCATGAGGAAGGGACGCTTACTAAGGTTATCGAGGCACGCAATATGGCGATGCAGGCGAATGGTAGTCCCAGAGAGCAGGCGAAGACACAGAATATGATCACTGACGCCCTCAAGTCCGTCTTTGCCCTCACCGAGGCATATCCCGATCTCAAGGCAAATCAGAATTTCCTGAGCTTGCAATCTGAACTTTCGGATACCGAGAACAAGATCCAGGCTGCGCGCAGGTTCTACAACGGCAACGTGCGTGATCTTACAATCGCTATTTCGACTTTCCCGAGCAATATCGTGGCGAACATTTTCCACTTTGCGAAGAAAGAATACTTTGATCTCCCCGACAACGACGCCGCACAGCAGAATGTTGAAGTGAAGTTCTAGAAATGAAGACTACTGAGGATGACGAATCGCGAGTATTACACACAGCACCCGAGGGAGTTTCTCCTGCAGTTGCAGAGTTGCTGACTTACGGCAAGGTGAGTTTTCGGAGTATTTCCGCGATGTTAATTGATTTGCTTCGGCGGAGATATCTCATTTTTGATGGAGACGGTTGTATTTCTTCTCGAGTACTTGAGTATTCGGACAGGAATGAACTGAGCAAGTCCGAGAAAGCATTTCTTGAATTTTTCTTTCCTAACGGAAAAAGATATGAGACCCTTCACGACTGGGCAAAGTTTAAAGCTACTTC
This sequence comes from Candidatus Lloydbacteria bacterium RIFCSPHIGHO2_02_FULL_50_18, assembly GCA_001821395.1. GTDB lineage: Bacteria > Patescibacteriota > Minisyncoccia > Phycocordibacterales > UBA6899 > MHLP01. The sequence goes on from MHLM01000013.1 coordinate 27,490, forward strand.
AGATGGAATGGGTAAACTCGAGTTTATTAAATCTGCGGTCTCGTATGATATTTACGGGACTCTCACTGGGATGACGGAAAATTTATTGGGGCAACTCACTGAACTTACCGAAAAGAAGCGTAATGCTTTGCGGCGATATATTTCCTATCTCACGGTTGCAGAGAAAGAAAGGAACCGAACCGTTGCATTAACGGATATCGGCGAGCATCTTCCGTATCTTGTTGCGCTAGGTCTTGAAGAACATTGGACTGCACTTCTCTCTGGGGGGCAGATATCTGAAGAGGTCGAGCGTGACATGATGAGATGAGCGATCGATTCTCGCTGCGTCGCATGTTTTGATAACAACACCCTTAGTATTAACTGAATTACTATGTCCATGCCGTTTACAGATCAATCAGAAAAAATAAAGAACATGCTCGCCTGGTTGTGGCCGTTGTTAGCGGTACTGTTGCTATTTCTGAAATATTCTCTGACTCTCGGGGTCTACTGGCTCGGCGTTTTTGCAGCGATTTACTGTGTGACGTATCCGTACTTTTTCTATCGTCGAGGATGGAGTATGCTAAGATCCTTTATGTATGGGATTGTTTTGGGGCTTCTTTCTACGTTCGTGTTCATCTTTGTCCTTCTGTCGCAATTTGATTAAGTATACTTTCTCTATGGCAACGCTCTACACACATCAATCGGAAAACATAACAAAGACCTGGGTTTTGCTCACCGGATTTTTGGTATTCATCATTGGCCTGGGATATTTATTCGCACAGATATACGGCAACCCCGGCATCCTCTATATTGCGATCTTCATTAGCCTTCTCATGAATGTGGGGAGCTATTGGTATTCGGACAAATTGGTACTCAGTATGGTGCATGCGCGACCGGTCACTCATGAAGAAAATCCCGAGCTCTGGAATATTGTCGAGAATCTCGCTATCACTGCCGGGCTTCCGATGCCTGCGCTGTATGTTGTCGATGACCCGTCTCCGAACGCTTTCGCGACGGGGCGTGACAAGGAGCACGCTGCGATCGCGGTTCACACTGGACTTTTGCAGATCTTGAAAAAGACCGAACTTGAGGGAGTGCTTGCACATGAGCTCTCGCACGTGGGCAACCGCGACACCCTCGTTTCGACGGTTGTCGTCGTGCTCGCGGGAATGATCGCCATCATGGCCGATATGTTTCTGCGTATGTCGATGTTCGGGGGAGGGCGTAGTCGCGACCGTGAGGGCGGGGGAGGACTCATGCTTGTTATCGCCATCGTTGCTGCAATTCTCGCGCCTATCGCGGCAACCATGATCAAGCTCGCGATCTCGCGTAAACGAGAATTTCTCGCCGATGCATCAGGGGCATTGCTCACGCGCTATCCCGAAGGACTTGCTTCAGCGCTGGAAAAAATAAGCACAGCAGGAGCGATGACTCCTTCGACGACCGCATCGAACGCGTATGCTCACTTGTATATCTCGAACCCATTCGGCGGGACAAAGAAGTTCATGTCGGGCATGTTCATGACTCATCCTCCCGTGGAAGAGCGTATCGCCAATCTCCGAGGGATGAACGTGCAATAGCGTATCTCGCAGTAGACAGCGAGCACCCATGAAAGATCTCAGTACCAAGCGACTGAGATTTTTTACACGATAAAATTTTTAGCTTCTTATATTTTAAGCCACAAAATCAGCACTTTTTGTTAAGGTTTAACCTTGACATTGATGGGCGCAATTTGTATTTTCGTCAGTAGAAGTAGTTGACAATGCAGTGTATTGTGTGCTACTATTAACAACAGAGAGGTAGTAGCATTAAGTTGCACATTGCCAATCGACAAGAGTTTTTAAGATCAACTTTTTGGAGAAAAAAATGGCACTCAGCCTGATCGGTGAGACACTCACCTTTGCACACGATGGTCAGTTACTCAATTTTTGCGTGTATGACCAGAATGAGCCGGAGGGTGACGATTTTGTCACTCGCTGCGAAAAGAAGAACAATGCGCTCCATTATGGTCATGCTTGGTTTGATGTGCAAAATGGTTTTTGCACGTCGGAGGATATGTTCGCCGCAGCCAAGGAGTTGCGCGGCACTTATGCGCTCTTCTGCGATATGGACGCGCGTCAGCAGTCACAGTTCATATACAAGATGACGATGCATATCTGCGCGCTCATCGGCGTATCGGCGTGCGATTGGGAACCTTCGCAAGAATTCGTGCTGGATGCGATCCAAGACGAACTCTCTGACAAAGATCTGAAAAAGGCCGCCTTGGAAGTTTACGTTCTCCCATGCGAGGAAGAGCCGGACCAACCAGTTGCCGGAAACGATTTCACAACGGATCCGGATCTCATTCGCATTGCGCAGCAGAGCTCACGCTTGCGCGTCTTGCTGAATTACGACGAGGAGGATGCAAAAGAAGGAAGAAGTGCTCGTCGTGGCCTGTCGGTCAATGGTCGCAATCGCGCTTGTTTCTACTCCGGTCGCCGTGCGCTTTCGATCCGTCGTGATAGTGATGCACTCTTTTGTGCAGAAGACACACGGGTCGGCTGTGACTGGGAAGCAATGTGCGAGGAGGTCGACAAGGATGGTGAAGGGGTGGTCACGGAGTTCCCGGATGAGTTTGATTTTGCGTACGAGGAGTACGCGAAAATGAAACGGTTGGGGGATGAGGAGTACACCCCAAAAAATGTGCGCGATGAGAGAGCATCTCGAGTCCGCATTGTGGACTCCTTTGACCCTTGGGACTTGCGTGATCGGGGCTACGGCTTCTACGATGCGTTAAATCGGAATTACCAGTGTGATTGCCCTGCATGCAGTGGCGACGATTGGTTCTCAATGCCAGAGATCATCGATGAAGATGCGGAGCAGCAACGTTTGATCGATCGCTTTGGCGATCAGGATGACTGGGACTCTTTCGTTGACTTTGGTCCTTCCGATCGTGAGATCGACGCGATCCACTTCGGTCACTCTTCTCGGTTGCAGCTTACCGGTCGCTATCGCAAGGCGGTCGCTCCGTTCTGATCTTTGTTCGATGTATCGCATTTATGGACAGCCCAACGGCTGTCCATTTTTTATTGCTGTATGTTATAATTTTTTTAATGAAAGAACTTATCGACAACATTCAAAAGAGTATTTATGGGCCCGAACATTACCAAGCGATACTGACGCAGCCCCTCCGTGCGTCCTTCAAATATTTTGCCTCACTCGCGCTCTTGCTTACGGTCTTTTTGACGATCATCTCATCGATCCCGCTCATTATGAATGCTAACGTTTTTGCGCATGAATTCCCGGCAAAGTTTTTTGCTTATTTTCCTGACGAACTGGAGGTAACCGTTGCCAGTGGTATCGTTTCATCGAATGTTGCTGAGCCTTATTTTCTTCCCATCCCGACCGAATTATCAGCCGCCATGAGCTCCAAAAAGGGGACGCTCACGAACATCGCGGTCATTGATACGCTGACTCCGTTCTCATTGAATCAGTTCGCCGCATATAAGTCCGCGCTTTGGATCGGCCGCGATCAGTTGGTTTATATTGATGATGGGGGGGCGATCAAGATCCAGCCGATAGAGAAGACGTTCAATTATGTATTGAACGAGGGGAAGCTCCGCGGGATCGAGTCTCGCATGTCTCCTTATTATGCTTTTATCGGCCCGTTGATCGTTCTCGCTATCTTCCTTGTACTTACCATCGGCTTTGCGTCCAATATCGTTTATCTGCTTTTGGGCGCCCTCCTCATCATGCTACTCGGGCGCATATTGAAGTTACGGTTAAGCTATGCAAAGGCGTACCAGATAGGACTGCACGCCATCACCCTCCCGCTTCTCATCGACGCCATGCTGGCGATGAGCAGTCTCGCCTTCATTCGTGTGCAATTTGCATCAACGATCATTATGCTTTTGATTGTGTATGTGAATCTCAGCACGAGAAAACAAACAAGCACTATTGCTGCTACCCCCACCGTCTCCGACGATGCACCGGAATCCTAGGACAAGAGTGCGGAGATGATGGGGACGCGCCCCCTCTCGACGTCTCATGCTTTTCGTGATAATCAGAGGTAAGAAGTACACTCTGAAAGGTCTCATCTATGGAGCAAAGACCCCCTGAAGTGCTTGGCGTTGATATCGGTCAAGTGTTGATTGAGCAGAGGCCGGAAGATCCGAGCTTGCTATTCCGCGGACCGAATTATCTCAATTCACCGGAAATGCCGGATGCCTTTCGTGTCCTGCGTCGGTTGCGCGAAGAACGATTTGGCGAGAATATTTATCTGATCACTCGTTGCGGGCGAACGGTGCGCGAAAAGCGGATCGAATGGCTTGATCATCATCGTTTTTATGAGCGGGTCGGAATTCCGCGTGTGACGCCAAGGTATTGCTGGACTCCGCAGAATAAATCCGATGTGTGTTACGACCTTGGCATCACACATTTTATCGACGATGATCCGCGCGAGCTGGTACATTTGGACGGACTCATCCCGACATTGCTCTTATTTCGCCCCGAAGAACGTTACGTTGCGGAATATGAACGTTTTGTTGCGCAGGCTACGGTGCGTGTCGCCTCTTGGCTAGCAATCGAGAAACTACTACTCCCGTAGATACAACCGACGTACACCGTCGGTTTTTTTATTGGATTCCGTTTACGAAAAAGCCAACCCAATGTCCGGCTCTGCGGACTTGGCTTACTGCGTCAGTACCCCCTCCCGATTTGTCATCAAGTTCTTCCAAACACTGCGGAGGAGGAGAGATTCGAACTCTCGAACGAGTTGCCCCGTTGCCGCCTTTCCAAGGCGGTGCACTAGACCGCTATGCGACTCCTCCGCACTATTTATAAGAATTTTTCAAGAGCACTATCTCCTTACATTTGGCAGCAAGGATGAAATGAAGCTAGCTTCAATTTCATCCGAGCGAACTAAATGCATGCTTCATTCAGGAGCTGTACGCCTTTTGGATATTTTCTTCGTCTCAAAGCAAACTCGAAACTATCTCAAAAGGTCTTGCGTTTCGGTTCCCACTTCAGAAAGCGGGTTCCCATCACCGAAGCTCACACCATGCGAACCCTCCAGTTACGAGACGCACTATAGCAATTTTATCGTCGCGACGCAAAAGGGCACTGTGCTCATTCGAAACAACCCAATCGTTGAACAACTCTCCGATATTGTGTGGGGACGGCGTTCGCTTGCGCGAAGTCCTTTCCGATGGCAGGATGAACACAGAAGAGGCAGTACATTGCATTGAAAGGGAATCGTATGACACGAAAAAAAAATCCGCCGAAACCCGTGCAAAAGTGGTGGGCGACCATATTTGTGTTTTTTGCTCCGGAGGCTACGGATGAATTCTTGACCATCGCGTTGCCGTCGTTTCGCGCGAACACAGAAGCCGATGCGATCGTGCAAGCGACACAGCATATCACTCGAAACTGGTTCAACGTTGATACTGAATCGTACCGCATGGATGATGATGAAAAGACTATGCTGTTGCCATGGAAGCTCGTCACCATTGAGATCCCCGAATTGTTCGCAAAGCATCTCGAGGAGGCTTGGCAATTCGACAAACGCGAGGAACGCCGAGAAGCCAAGATGCCGACATCGCAGGATGTGACGATCATTGATTTTCCGATTCGCCCCCCCGTCGACGGAGGTACTCCTCCATCTGGCCAACCGGATAAGCCCAAGAAATAACCTCTCACACCCACGACACATGTACGTGGGTTTTTTGTGACTATTTTTGTTTTGCTCATGTTCTGTTAGTATGCGCTCAAATATGCAAAACTCCGCGATCACGTTGCTCAGCCTCAATATGCATCAAGACTATCATCTTGAAACCGTTACTGCGCTCATCACCGAGCGGGCGACCGACGTCATCTGTCTTCAGGAGACACAAAAGATATTTGTCGAGGACATTGCACGACGACTTGGATATGACTTTTTATTTTCATTGAGAACGTATAATGCCTCTCGAGATGATGGTGCCGAACTCAGGGAAGAGGGCGTTGCGCTCATTTGGCACCCTTCTCTTCGGTTGCGAGACAGTAGTGTTATTGCATACCGGGAAAAAGACCAGCCTGTCGTGAAACGATTGACGGATGATCCGAATGACGTACGGAGAACGATGCTTGTCGCAACGCTTCTGCGTGGGGTGCAAGTATTCCGCATCGGCACCACACATTTTACCTGGACACCCGACGGAAGCGCCTCGGAAGAGCAATGCGGCGATATGCATCGCATGCTCAGTGCGCTCGAAGTATTTCATGACGAGTACGGCATCGTATTTTGCGGTGATTTCAACGCACCACGCGGCGGAGAGATATTTCAAATGATGAGTGATGTGTATACCGACAATCTTCCCAGATCGATCGTAACAACACTTGATCAGGCGCTTCATCGTGCAGCTCCTATTTTTCACGCCGTCGATAGCATCTTTTGCACTAAGGAATACGCTGTTTCCGATGTCGCCGTTGTCGATGGAGTGAGTGACCACATGGCACTTTTTGCAAAGGTGTCAAAGAGTGTGTGCTAGTGCATGTTTTGTCTTACCCAGTTCAAGTGATGGTGTCGCAAAGAAGCTTTGTGGAACATGGCGGTTTGAGAGAGCTATTGTCAAAATGAAATTATCGGCGCACAGGTTTTACTATCCACAATTATACTCTTGCGGCTTCGTCAGTAATTGCTAGAATCATAAATAGGGAGAGTCGTGTGATTCTCCACAAGAAGTCCTGTGGGACCTTAATTAGACCGAGACGTAACAGTCCCGGTTTTGGTTTTTTGGAGTTTTTATACGAATTGAGCATTGTATTTTATCTTGGACTGAAGCATCTTTAGGGACCTTGATCATCTGCAGAATTTTTCCTCAAAAGCGAGGGCAGTGCGCACCCGCAGGAAAGAATTGCGTCTTTCTTTAAGCGAGGGTTTTGATCTTTTGGGCCCCCGCAGACGTATTGCTTGGTCCGATCGGCTTTGTGATCGGAATTCGTCGAGGGCACACGCGACCGCCGCTGGAAGCGGTCGCGTGTGCCCAAAAGATCAAAACCCGAGCGGTTACTATCCACACGTTTTCCCCCCTTGCGGGAGTCTAAAACACCACAGATTGGTACAATAGGCAAAGCTCTTTATGGCGGATCACACCAAGAAAATATCGATACATATCGGCAATTCGAAACCATCTCCTGCCCCTCTGGGGCATAGTAGCGAGCATTTGCGCGCGCATAGTGAGAAAGCAGTGGTACCATCCGCACACACTAAGTCCAAGTCTTTGATCGTCACTCATGCGCAAAGCGTATTTCCCGAATCATCAAAGTCGGTAAAAACACTGACTCCCGTCAAACTCGCTATCCCCAAAAAACCAGTCACGATGGAAGGGATTTCCATGAGCACTATCGCTATCGCCTATTTTTGTATGGAGCTCGGCATCGAGCATTCAATTCCCACTTATGCGGGTGGATTGGGGATCCTTGCCGGTGATACGCTTCGTTCTGCGGCAGATCTCAATGTGGACATGATCGGCATCTCTCTCTTGTATCGAAAGGGATATTTTCGCCAACGTTTCGATGACTCAGGTTGGCAGATCGAAGAAGATGAGCAGTGGGATCCGACACAAAAGTTGATCCTCCTTCCCGGCCTCGCTGAGGTCACCATCGAAGGAAGAATGGTGTTCATTCGCGCATGGCTCTATAAAATGAGCGGAGTGAATGGTCACGTCAATCCGATCATATTTCTCGATACGGATGTCGACGGGAATAGTGAGGATGACCGACAGATCACCGCAAAGCTCTACGCGGGTGATCGCAGAATGAGGCTGATGCAGGAAGCGGTTTTGGGAATCGGCGGTTTTCGCATGCTACAGACATTGGGAGCGACCAATATCGAAAAATTCCATATGAATGAAGGACACTCCGCACTGCTGACACTTGAGCTCTATCGGAAATATCATGAATACGATGGTCCGGTCGAAGAGGTAAAGAGCCGAGCCGTTTTTACGACGCATACACCAATTGCGGCCGGTCACGATGTGTTCACTCGAGACCTTGCGCATGCGGTGCTCGGGAAAGAGTGTATACCGGAAGAGGTTCAGCATTTGGCATTTGTTGACGGGATGTTGCACATGACACATCTTGGGTTTTCTTTTTCCGGCTATCACAATGGTGTTGCAAAAAAACATAGTGAAGTTACCCGTGAACTTTTTCCGGGCTATCATATTGAATCGATCACGAACGGTGTCCATGCCGGGGAGTGGGTCAGCGCACCGCTTGCGGTGCTGTTCGATCGCTATATAGCAGGATGGCGCTTTGATGCACATAATCTTCGATATGCCCTCGTGATCCCGGCCGACGAATTACGGTCTGCGCATCAAGCGATGAAGGTGCGTTTGTGTGAGTATGTCCACATTTCGGACCCTGCGACCATCTTTGATCCGCAGGTCTTTACGATCGGTTTTGCGCGAAGGGCAACTTCGTACAAGCGCGGTAATATGCTTTTTCATGACGTTGAGCGCCTCAAGCGTATCGCCGAAAAAAGCAACGGTATTCAGATCGTCTATGCGGGAAAGGCGCACCCCGATGATCGCGATGGTAAGCTGATGATGCAAGAGGTCATTCGGCAGATGCGTACTTTTGCCGGATCAAAAGTGAAATGCATCTATCTTCCCAACTACGACATGGAGGTGGCTAAGCTCTTGGTCTCTAGTGTGGACCTGTGGCTCAATACTCCCGTGCGTCCCATGGAAGCGTCGGGAACATCAGGAATGAAGGCGGCAATGAACGGTGTGCCCCATTTTTCTACGCTCGACGGCTGGTGGCTTGAGGGGCATATCGAGAATGTTACCGGCTGGTCTATTGGTCCTCATCCTGAAGAGGGGAGGAATCGAGATGTCGATGAAGAGGATGCGGACGATCTGTACAAGAAACTTGAGTATGTGATCATACCGCGATTTGAAGATGATCCGCATGCATGGGTGAAGATGATGCGCAGTGCTATTGCAATCAACGGTTCGTTCTTTAACACGCAGAGGATGATGGAGCAGTATGTCCTCGGCGCCTACTTCAAGTAGCCAATTCTCCAAATTTGGCGCCTTTCATTTTTTTTACACAACAACCTGACGATGGCCTTCTTGGCGCTTGTCGCCTTTCTTCATGCGTGCTAGTTTTGCTTCAGGTGTTCATCTCAACGAGGAGCAATGATGAGAGTAATGACAAAGCTTGAAGAACGACTATTCGCCAATGTCGATTATGCGTTTCTGCGCAGTGTCAGTGGATCGCCAGCTGAGATTCAGGCGGTGCTTGATCGCATCAGCGATATGCTCTGCGACGATATTGATCCGATACAGCTCCTGGCGCACAATCGTGTCGTGTACGAGGAGACGGCCCTTCAGTATGCGCAAAATACGGAGCATGAGCATATACCCGACGCCCTGATTGCTTTTATGAACAAGCTTCGTAATAACGACATGGTGCTTGATATTGGTTGTGGAACCGGTCGTGATGCGGTCTTTATGGCGATCAGCGACCGAACGCTTCGGAAATGTTTCATGGGAAGGATGAAGGACGGCAAGGCGGCACATGAACGTTTTGGTATTCCAAGGAAATCCTTCTTCGCGCTCGGTATCGATGCATCGCCGGGGATGGTGCGGTCCGCGACGGCATTCGCTGAAGCTCATGGGCTTACTCGTCGGGGGGGCGAAGCACCTCGTGCAGAATTTCTCTGTGAGATAGCCGATATGCATTTTCTCAGAACGGTCGAAACCGTAGAGGGCTTATTTGATGGAGTATGGTCTTCAGCTGCGCTTTTCATGCATACGCCGCAGCAATGCATCGCACCAGCGTTGGAAGGTGTAGCACACGTGCTTCGTCGCGGCGGTGTCTTTGGTGTGAGTTATTTCAACAGTCCCATTGGTGTCTCTTACAACAATCTGCGTTACTCACGAACGGGCGAGATCAAATATTTTTCCCGCCCACAATCCGCACAGATCGTTCTTGCTGCCGAGTCAGCCGGACTGTGTTTGATCGAGGAGTCATTGTCCGATCTTGAAATGGCCGGAACGTTGAAAAAAGACTTCTTCATCTCGCAGCTATTTCGAAAAAAATAGTTTTAATCAATATGCCGTCCTTTTGGGCGGTTTTTTCTTGTACAGAGTCGAGTTCATGCGTTACCCTTCATATCATGTCGAAGCGCACACGAATGTTCGTTCTTCCGTCGCTCATTTTCATGTCGCTTTTTGCGTTTCTGCTGTTTGGTCACGTGCGGCAAACGATACACGATCGTGTACTTTGTTCCCATGGAACCCATCTCTTACATCTTTCAGATCCGATCGTTGTCACCGTACTTCGAACACAGGAAGAACATCGTCGCGGACTTTCAGGGAAGGAAGAGCTCCCTCCTGATGAAGGAGTGATCTTTGATTTTGGTGTAGTCGGACCTCAGCATTTTTGGATGAAGGATATGCGATTTTCACTTGATATGATATTTCTTGACAGCGATTGGAGGGTGGTGAAAATCTTTTCGGCTGTGCACCCTGATTCATATCCGGATTCATTTGATTCTCCGGATGACACGCGTTATGCGCTTGAGGTGACATCCGGCCTTGTTGCGAGAGAGCAGCTTACCGTTGGTACAGCATTGCGCATGCTTTCGTGCGAAGAAATTTATTGATAGGAGGCGAGATAGTGCATCAGCGTTTCTCCGACGAGCGTTAGGCTATTTGCGCTGCAGTGTGAAGGTGTATCGTTTGTCGTATTGAACCAGGGCTCGTAATCAAAGTCGATGACGAGAAAGGAGGGAATTCCTGCCGCGATAAGGGGAAGATGGTCGTCACCTATCTTGTGCTTCACGGAATGATCAAATACAAGCGGTGCGAGGGCCCCGCCGATGTCCCAGAAACGCGATTGCTCTTCTTTTGCGGCATTGTACGAATATGCCTCTTTAGCAATCCCAAGATCCTCATCGCAAACCATATCGAATAGCACTGCGTGGTCCGGTTTTCCGGCTAGGTATAGTGCTGGGTACATTGCGGCAAAATGGGTTGAACCGAGCGGCGTCCAATTCGGGTCACCGCCACCCAGCGCAGTCGCCCCTTCTTCCCCGTCAAAGAAGACGAAGTCGATGCCAAGCGTGCTCGAGGCATGATCGAGGGACAATGTCCGCGCCGCCTCAAGAAGCAGTGCGACGCCGGATGCGGAATTATTCGCTCCGGGCATATATGCGTTGGGATCTTTTTTATCACGATATGCGCGACTGATGCTGTCATAATGAGTTCCGAGAATGATTCTTTTTTTTGCTTCGGGATTATATCGGGCAATGATATTCGACAGGGGAATAGGTCGATTGTCGTCGGTCACATGCACCCACGAGTCACGTGCCGCATCAATATGCAGGTCCTGCATTCGCTTGAGGAGAAGGTTGCCTAGTGCGTTATTTCCCTCCGAGCCGATCTCCCGCGAACCGAGCGCAACGATCGTGCGGATGTCCGTCATCGCGTTTGCTCCTTCGAATTGTGTAAAACGTCCTCGTTGTGGTATCGATTCCTCCGCGTGCTGATCATTTTGGTCTGCAATGAATCGCGTTACAAGGTGGTCGACCGGCGCGAAGTCGTCGGTCAGGATGTCATACTGCTCAAGTGATCGTCCGGCGATCGGAAAAATGTGTGAATTCAAGCTTGCGAGAAACGGATCGGTGCTGGTGCGGATGCGTTCCTCGATGCCCGGCATGAGTTGGTCTGCCATTCCGACAACAATGAAATTCTGTACCTGCGTGCTCGCGGGTGATTCCGCGGCAAAGACGTATACATAGGGAAAAACATCTTTCATCGTACGGAGCTCGGAAAAGAGGAGCGATTCATCGGACGTGGCCCCGGAACCAATGATGTTTGCCATGAAGATGCCTTTTGGTGCAAGGTGTTCCTTTGCATTTTGAAAAAATTCTCTTGTGGTGAAATGCGTCGGGATCGAATAGAGAGAGAAATAGACATCACTAAAAATAAGATCATATCGGTCTTTGCTTTCACGAAGAAAGCGACGGCCGTCCATTGTGTGCGTTCTGATGGAGGTGGTTTCGGTAAGATCAAAATACTCTTTTGCGATCGATTCGAGTTCCGGTTCGATCTCTACGACATCGATCTGTGCGTTCGCTCGTTCCCCATGTATCGCTTTTGGAATGGTATATATTCCTCCGCCGATCACGAGTGCACGAGCAAGCTCGGGGTTTGTGAAGCGGTACAAAGCATAATATTTTGTGTAGTCGAAGGTGAGATCTTTTCCGTCAAGAAAGATTGCGCCCGAGCCGCTTCGGTCTTGGAGAAAAAAACGAGCGGGCCGTCCCGCGTAGATAGAGTCAAGAACGGTGAGCTTTTCATAAACACCGTCTTTCATATAACGTATGCGCGGATCGAGGTCTGCGTTCCTTGCGATTATGAATGTTGCAGTGATGGCGATGAGCAATAGCAGCAAAAAGAATATGGCATCCCGACGTCTTGCTCCCGTAGTAGTTGAAACAAGCCCGCATCCTCCCAGAAGAACGATGAGCGTTGTCGTTCCGTAGAGGATGGCACTAATGCCAATGGAGGGGATAAGGACGAATCCCGCAAGTAAGCTGCCGAGGATCGAGCCTGCAGTCGACCAGAAGAAGATATTGCCGCTCATGGTCCCCAATCCCATGTGGGGACGGAATTCATGTCCGAGTTTGATTGCGAACGGCGACAGCATGCCGAGGAGGTAACCGGGCATAAAAAAGAGCACCATTGACCAAATGAGCGGCCCGGTTCTGATGGAGAAGAGGCCGCTTGCGATGGGTAGGATCGTCAGTGAAAGGACGTACAGCACAAAGAGGCTGATACCGCCTTTGAATATCACATTGTAGAATTCTTGAAACGTTGGTTTTGCATCCGCTCGTATGCCGCCCTTCCAGTATCCGACAGAAAGTGCCGCAAGGATGACGCTGATCACCGACGAGACCGTATAAATGGTGTTTCCATAAAAAGGCGACAGGATGCGTGTTGCGGTGATCTCGATCACGAGGATAGCGGCACCGGTCACAAAAACGATCGATTGCAGACGATATTTATCCCACCACGCATAGAGTGAACCTTTTCTCATGGAAAAATTTTAACATAGTGTCGAGCGAAAGAACACGTGGTCGCATGTGGTCAAGTGCGGTATCGAAAAATATAGTATTGATATTTGCGATCGTTGCGTATTTGAATAGTGAGCATTCGAAGTGTAAGTGCAACAAAATACTCACGCTTTTCATAAGTTATCCCCATTAGGAAAAGTCTCTCAAGTGACGATACAATAGGCACATAAACACCTTGGAGTTCTTGCCTTCGAGGTGTTCATTGTTAACTGAAGCCCTGTTCGAAAATTAATCTTCATCTCATTATTTTTCGGACAGGGTTTTTGAGTCAGTCGGTTTGCCATGAGTTTCTCAAATGGATGAAATTCGAGACGCGGGGAAAGAGACGAGGAAGACATATTCTTATATGGTGACCGAGTCGCAGGGGCTCCGCAACGAAGAAGTTCGCCATTTGAGAAATTCATATTATTAGGTTTATTATTCCCACATACATTATGTCGAACGCTCCCACACGTAAGGCAATCAAGAAGAAGCCCGCTCCAAAGGGCAGTTTATTAAAAGAAGTGCGTAAGCGTGACGGTACGGTCGTACCATTTGATCGCGAACGGATCAAGAGCGCGATAGTTCGCGCTATGCTTGTCTGCGAAGAAGGCGGAGAGGAGGCCGCCGAGCAGGTGACAACCGCCGTAGTTTTGGCGCTTGAAAAGTCCATGAAGGGACGAAAAGGGTATCTGCCGACCGTTGAAGATGTTCAGGATACCGTTGAAACAGAGCTTATCTTTATGGATTTTGCCAAGACGGCAAAAGGATATATTCTCTACCGCGAAGAGCATAAGAAGATCCGCGATATCGCGGGGATTATCCCCGAATCAGTTAAGGATCTTGCACGAGAGAGCAAAAAATATTTTAAAAATTCACTTGCGGAATTTGTATACTATCGTTCGTATTCACGCTGGATTGAGCATGAGCAGCGACGTGAGACGTGGGTGGAGACGGTAGACCGATACATGTCGTTCATGCGCGAGAATCTCGACAAAAAACTGACGGAAAAAGAGTATGACGAAGTGCGCGAAGGCATCGTGCGCCAAGAGATCATGCCCTCGATGCGACTCATGTGGGGTGCGGGATCTGCAGCGCGAAAGACCAATGTCACCGGTTACAATTGCTCATTCATTGCACCCTCGAAATTGCAGGACTTTGGCGAAGTGATGTATCTCTCGATGTGCGGCACGGGTGTGGGATTTTCTGTTGAGAGTCTCACGGTGCAGCAGTTGCCGCAGATCAAAAAGCAGACGGGAAAGATGCTGAAGACGCACGTCGTCGGTGACTCGAAGGAGGGTTGGGCGGATGCGTTCGTCTATGCCCTCAAGACATGGTTCGACGGGAATGATCTGAAGTTCGACTACTCGCAGCTCCGTCCCGCAGGCGCGCGGCTTATGACGATGGGAGGCAAAAGCTCTGGTCCCGAGCCATTGCGCAATCTCATCGAATTTTCCCGGGAGAAGATACTGCGACGACAGGGAAGACGTCTCTCAAATCTCGATGTGCACGACATCATCTGTAAGATCGGAGAGGTGGTCGTTTCGGGAGGAGTGCGCCGCAGTGCGCTGATATCGCTTTCTGATCTCGACGATTATGACATGCGCAATGCAAAGGACGGACAATTCTATCTCACCGAACCGCAGCGCATGATGGCCAACAATTCGGCGGTGTATACACAGAAGCCTTCGACCGCAGAGTTTCTCGAAGAGTGGATCGCGCTCATGAAGTCCGGCTCTGGCGAGCGCGGTATCTTCAATCGCGGGTCCCTTCCGCTCCAGATGCCGGAACGCCGCAAAAAGGTGTTCATGAAGGATATCGACACCTGCGGAACCAATCCCTGCGGTGAGATCATCTTGAAGTCCAAGCAATTTTGTAATCTCACAGAGATCGTTATTCGCGCCGATGATACGCGAGCGAGCCTTATGAGAAAGATGCGTCTCGCGACGATCCTCGGAACGTATCAATCGACGCTGACCAATTTCAAGTATCTCTCAAAGGAGTGGAAGAAGAATTGTGAGGATGAACGCCTGCTTGGAGTATCCATCACCGGTCAGTGGGACAATGCGGAACTTGCGCACGATGCGAAGCTGCTCCGTGATCTCCGTGATGAAGCGATTGCCGTCAATAAAGTGTATGCAAAGAAATTCGGGATCAATGCATCGACCTCGATCACCGCGGTCAAGCCTTCGGGCACCGTATCACAGCTTGTGGACGCATCAAGCGGCATGCATCCTCGTCATGCACCGTTCTACATCCGCCGCGTCCGTATTTCCGCGACCGACGCGCTGTTCAAGATGCTCCGCGATCAGGGGATACCGTACAATCCTGAGGTGGGACAGAGCGCGGAAAGTGCGGTCACCTATGTCGTTGATTTCCCCGTGAAAGCGCCAAAAGGTTCGGTCTACAAGGATGACATCACGGCGCTCGAACAGCTTGCGCACTGGAAGCTCATCAAAGAGAACTACACCGAGCACAATCCGTCCGTCACCGTTTCGATCGGTGAGAACGAATGGCTTGCCGTCGCAAATTGGATCTATGACAATTGGGACTTGGTGGGCGGACTTTCTTTCCTTCCGCGAACCGATTACGTGTACCAGCTCGCGCCGTATGAGGCGATCAGTGAAGAGCGGTATATTGAGCTGTCGAAGCGCTGGGAGGGGATTGATTTCTCGAAGATTGTTTCTTACGAGAAGATTGATGAGACGCAGGGATCAAAGGAACTTGCCTGCGTCAGCGGCGTATGTGAGATTTAACATTCATTTTTGGCGAATTTCATCGTTGACTTCGACGAGCGGTCCGGCGAACTTACGAGAGTAAGTCCGCTCGGACACGCCCGCCTTGTCGCCTCGAACTTCATCCAAAACTGAACGTTAAATTGCGAAGGCAATTGGAGTGAGGAGGTGTTTGGCGTTACGACACGAAGTCGTCAAAGCACCCAATAATTGCGACCAATTTTTCTTAGCGGTAGTCCGCTTTAAAAGTATGAAGTGCCCAAGTGGTGCACACCAAACTGACTTTAAACTGGCAATTTCACACATAGATTAACTTAACGTCACAAGTCATTGCGTATTAATTTGGAATTGATCATGATAATAGTAATTCTTCTAGCATTCATCGTTTGGTTATTTCTTGCGCTATACTGCTTTTACCTTCTCAAAATATATCGATCCAAAAAAGCAGAAATAAGACAAAATTCTACTATAAGCAAGGCGGATAAACCAATAGCAGAAAAACTGCAGTATGAACTGACCGTTGAAGACAAGTTGCTAGGGTTTTCCGTAAAAAGCTTTATTACACTTACAACCAATGCGCTATTAGTGATTATCACCACGATAGGTGTGTATACTTCAGCCCAGTCTTTTAGGGAACAAAGTGTTTTAAATCGAGAACAAAACATACTTGAATATAAAAAAGAGAGAGCATATGTGAATTTGCAAAAATTTGAGGATATTGTGTTTCCGAATGGTAATCATAAACTAGTATTCCAAATATCAAATTCTGGAGGAACTCCGGCAATGAAGACTGTCGCGTCCGTGTTTTACTCAGAAGATGTAACTGATGAAACAAAGAAAAAAGAATTTTTACGTTACTTTGCGTTGACGGGACTGACAATTTCGCCAGGCGGAAGTTGGGCATATAATTTTGACGTGCGAAAGGAGTTACTAATAAATTACGCACAAGATTCAGCAATATTATTTGATGTAAATTACAACGATTATCTTGGAGCGAGTAAAATAAGTCGCACGCTAGTTGTGTTTAGAGACAATAAATTTGAAGTTCTGGGTAATGAAATGGATTAAAACGGAAACCTCTATCCAAAAAACGGGGATAATTCCAAACAAACCTCAAATCACTAAAGTATTATTTAGCTGCTATCGCTGATAAATAACACTTTTGAAAACGGGGATAATCTATAAAAAACTGTCGGGAGTACTTTTTTGTACATAGGTCGAACGCGAAGCATTGCTGGAAAATAAAAAACCCGCATGTGCGGGTTTTGTGAAGCGTATGTGCTTAGGTTTTTTGGGGAATGATTTTGAATGCGTCATTTTCCCCGACATACTCTCCCGTTCTCAGAAGGATCACGTGTTGGAATCCATAGAACATAAAGGTCTTATGGCCGACCGTCTCAAAGCACACCATGGGATCGGTACGACCGCCTCCAGCCGAATTTTCCACTTTGGCAATAGTGTGCCACCTGCCTTTTATCCGTATTTTCCCCCCAGTGCATTTGTCGGCAATATTCCTCATTTCGAAGATTCTCATTTCTCGCTCCCATTTCTGTTTTATTCTGTTGCTGATATTACTACGAGGTACTTTCTTTGAAAACGGGGATACTTAAATTCTAACCTGAATTGCAACAAGGAATTATTGGCGCGCTGTCAATAAAACAACA
>MHLM01000014.1:0-121954 GCA_001821395.1 Candidatus Lloydbacteria bacterium RIFCSPHIGHO2_02_FULL_50_18
AACCGCCTGGGTAGTACAATCGCAAGATTAAAACTCAAAGGAATAGACGGGGACTTGCACAAGCGGTGGATTATGTGGTTTAATTCGATGGTACACGAAGAACCTTACCAGGGCTAGATATCTAATGGAAAGACTTAGGAAACTAAGTAACTCCGCAAGGACCGTTAGACAGGTGATGCATGGCCGTCGTCAGTTCGTGGTTTGAACTGTTCCCTTAAGTGGGGTAACGAACGCAACCCTTGTCGTCTGTTACAAGTGTCAGGCGAGACTGCCCAGCCCTAAGCGCACAATACGATCATAAAAGATGATCGTGATTGCGAATTTGGGGCTGGGAGGAAGGCGGGGATGACGCCAGGTCAGCATGTCCCTAGATGCCCTGGGCTACACACATAATACAATGGAGGTTACAACGGGCAGCGACCCAGCAATGGTGAGCTAATCCTTAAAAAGCCTTCTCAGTCCGGATTGAGGTCTGCAACTCGACCTCATGAAGCCGGAATCGCTAGTAATCGCGGGTCAGCTAAACCGCGGTGAATACGTTCTCAAGTCTTGTACTCACCGCCCGTCAACTCAAGGGAGCCGGGAGTACCCGAAATCTCACCTCGTGTGGGCCTAAGGTAAGCTCGGTAACAGGGAGTAAGTCGTAACAAGGCACGGGTAGCGGAAGCTGCTCGTGGATCAATTCCAATTTGGAGCGTTGATACACTTTCGAGTGTAAAGACTGATAGTCGATGAGTTCCTAGAACTATGGTCATGGTGATACACCCTAAAGGTCACTGCTTAACATGCGAGCGATGCATGTCGGATAAGGCCTCTCAATACGTAAAGAGGTAAAGTGGAGCGAGACAAAAGAAAGTGCTGTATTTTCTCAATCTTGTTTCTTTCTGAATTTGCATAGCTTGATCGCGTAACACACTATAATCTCAAACAAAAAACCTACTCACCCGAGTAGGTTTTTTGTTGCCATTTTTTAAGTCGGAGGGTATGATAAAAAAATGGATGAACAAATGCCAGAGATCAACAAGAAATTACTCGAGATGGATGAAGGTGAACTGCCTCCTGACGGAGAGTTGGGATCCGAGGAATTTGGTGCCTCAGGTGACGAAGTTGCCGGAGAAGACCTCATGAGCAGTCTCGGTGAGGCTGCCATGGATGAAGCACCGGACGTGCACGAAGCCCCGTCAACGCTTCAGTAGACGAAGAGTAAAAGACGAAACCCCGCTCAATAGAAAAGCGGGGTCTTGTTTTTGATCATTGTAGGAAAGAAGAAGCCCCGTATGTTTTGCATGCGGGGCTTTTTGGGGTGATCATCTAGTCTTTGATCGGAGGATCCTTCGCGCGCAGTGCGACGATCATGCTTCGCGTGATCGATTGGCAGCGGAGACAGCGCTCGTCAGTCTCTGAGTGCTCATTCTCGGCTTTCCAGTAGAGCACATTCTCCTCACTTGTTTGCATGTGCAAGAAGTCACGTTGTTCCTGGGAAAGATCGTTAGGTGACATACCGTTCGCTATTTGCCCCCTGAGGTTTTCAAGTTTTTTGATCCGCCAGTCCGTTTGCAGCGATGCCACGGGAGCGTACTTAGCAGTTTTCGTTTTTGCCACGATGAGCCTCACTTCCTTTGTGTAAGTTAAGAAGGGCAAAAGTGCCGTATCTGTGTCTATTATACAAAGCTTGCGCTACCTGTCAATATGTGATATAATTTAAGAGTAAGTTTGTTCTATGAATTTTTAATAAGGAGAAGGATAATGGTGAGAAATCGGATATTAAGCAAGCGTGGCTTGTTGTTCACGCTCGCATTTGTAGTGTTGGGAACGATCTCCCTCGCCATGCTTGATGGGCTCGTGCGTGACCTTGCGGGTGAGCCGCAAATATGGGAAACCCACGTACGTTACACCTGGCTAGCCAAGGCCGGTTATCGGCAATGCATTGTTGCTGTTCGCGGCAAAACTGCCGAGCCGTGCAGCTCTTTCACGAAGGAGCAGATCGCAACCTTCAGGCTTCAGTATGAAACTCCGTCGCCGAAGGTCCTTGCCGGGGAGTTTTGAATCAGGAGCGAAATATAAGCCGGGCACACGGTGCTCGGCTTTTTATTCTCTATTTCCGTTGGCATTGCGATAAACGCTTGTTTTTGCTATATTCTCCCATACAAGCGCGTGTATCAAAGCATACATACGGTTCGTTCGGTTCAAATATAAACATACTTTTAAATCCATTTCTGTTCTGTGTGCGCGTGTAGCTCAGGTGGTTAGAGCGCGTCACTGATAATGACGAGGTCCCAAGTTCGAGTCTTGGCATGCGCACACAGAACAGAAGAAAAGCATGTTTATATTTGCCCCTCACTGCCGTTAGTATCAAAGCATATATACGGTTCGTTCGGTCAGAGAATAAATGAGTGCATTTCTTCTCTTCCCTCACTGCCCTTTGTAGCTCAGGTGCAAAGGTGCCCCTACGGGCTTTTTTTGTTGGAGCGGGCAAAAGATGCGGGCACTCCTTTTGCCCTAATAATAACGAGATCCCAAGTTCGAGCGACTAATTTTTCTTGACGGTACTCCGTCTTAGAAAAATGAAGTGCTCTTGTGGCGCTTGGCATGCGCACACAGATGAACAAAAAGCCCCAATTGCTTGGGGTATTTTTGTCTGTCACGTGAAAGATCAGATATGGTATTATCGTAATATGATCAACGAAGCAATTGCAAATTATGTGCGTGACGAGCGCGCTCGGGGTGTTGCTGACCAAGCTATTCGTGCCGAGCTATCGGTAAAGGGCTGGAAGTCAGAAGACATCAATGCCGCTCTGCCGAAAGGAGATGAGTCGACGACGATAGCAACGAAGTCGAAGATATTCGGGTCTGCACTTTTGGGAACAGTAGAAACTGCAGCATTTCGTCTGCTCCTTCTCGGTTTCGTATTTTTTCTCGTTTCGTCCGTATTGCTCGCTTTGTTTTACGGTGAGGCAAAAAATGATCTCAGCAATCAGCTTGTCTTCGCCCTATTTTCGCTTACACACATAGTCAATGCTTCAGCGGCATATTTTCTGTTTCTTACGGTGTGGAAGCTTTCTCGTTCCGTGTGGTTTCGCATATGGATCGGGATCATGGCCTTCATCGTCGCATTATTTGCGATCTTCTCATTTGCGCATTTTGTATCAATTGCAACGGGATATGATTTTTTTATGATTTCAAAGGCCTTATTTGGTGATGAATACTTTCCTGTTATTATCTACTTTATATTACTTCCTCTCCAGGCAGTGGTATTTCTCTTGCTTACCATAACCCTGTGGACGCTTAAAAACTTGCACAAGCGGAGAACGGGAAGGGTGTTGTTACTCCGTGCGCACCTTGCGACCACTGGACTCTTCTTCTTGATGGCGCTACTTGCACTCGGCGATTTCATTTTTGTACTGTCGAATTCTTTTTAGCTCGATGCCATATCGCATACGCGGATATTTGCTCACTATAAAAATAATGCGAGATTGTGTTTTAAAAGAATTTTGCTTAGCATGTACACATGCCCACTTTATATATAGTAGCGACCCCGATCGGGAACCTCGAAGACGTGACCCTTCGGGCGATCCGCATACTGAAAGAAGTTGACCTCATTCTTTGTGAGGATACACGGGTGACAAAGCGATTGCTCGAACGATACGAGATCGATAAGCCGACCATGAGCTATCACGCACAGTCGAAATTATCGAAAGTAGACAAGATTCTCTCTGTGCTCGGCGAAGGGAAAAGCTGCGCCCTGGTTTCCGATGCCGGCACTCCAACCATCTCAGACCCTGGATGTTTGCTTGTCGCACAAGTGAGGGAGAAGTTTGGAGATGTGATAGAAATCATTCCTATACCCGGTCCATCTGCCGTACTTTCCGCGCTTTCGGTATCCGGCTTCCCGTCATCGGAATTTTTATTCCTTGGATTTTTGCCGCACAAAAAGGGGAGAGAGACCCTGTTTCGGGAGATTACCGCATCGAAGCGCACGGTCGTGTTCTATGAATCACCGCATCGTATCGAAAAAACACTCGAAGCATTGCATCTGCATCTCGGTGCGGCATCGGACGGGGGGTCAAAGCGAAGGATCCTTATTTCACGCGAGATCACCAAGATCCACGAGGAGCATGTGCTTGGTACTCCGGACGAGGTCATGCTGCATTATCAGTCACACCCTGACCGCATCCGCGGCGAATTTGTGGTGGTGGTGGAGGGTGCATAGTATCGCCCTCTGCGCTATAATAGGGCGCATCATGTTACGCAATATCCTTATCGTTGTTGGACTGCTGGTCGCACTTGATCCATACTTGGGATTTCCTCAATCTGTTGATAAGTTCATCTTAACGGGACTTGGCCTTTTTGTCGTATTTCTCATCGCACTAACACGGCGCGGGCGTATACACCATGAGGTTCACGAGATGAAGGAGGAAAGCCCTACGGCGCTCCATATTGAGCGTACTGAAGTAGCGGACTCTCCCCGTATGCACGTCGAGCGGAATACAATAGAAGATACGGAGTCGCTCGAAGATAGTGAGGGTGGCGAGACGGTGGTCGAAAAGAAGACCACGGTCGTACGCCGCAGAAAAAGAGATAATGGTGACGGTCTCTCGTCGGAAGAGAGGGTGCGCATGTAATTCATGCTCCAAAGCCTATTACAACTTCGTGTGATGCTTCCAGCCTTGATCGGTGGGTTGCTTTTCTATACCGGCGTAAGCAGTAAGACGGAAGTCTTTTATGATGCGCAGAGTGCGACGACGACGCCTGTGCGCACAGCCTCGACAACGCCCGTAGCGGCAGTACCAACGCTGCCGCCGCCATTCGTCGTGACTCACATAAAAACACCAATACCGGTGAAGGCGGCTTATATGACGAGCTGTATTGCGAGCGGCAAAAGCCTGCGCGCACCGCTTACGCGATTGGTGGAGCAAACGGAGCTGAACGCACTCGTCATCGATATCAAAGATTTTTCGGGGATGGTCTCTGTCGATTTCGGTGACCCCCGTTTTGTCGTGAACTCAAAGGGGTGCACGATTCCGGATGTAAAAGAATACATTGCAGAGCTACACAAAAAAAATATCTATGTCATCGGTCGCGTGACGGTGATGCAGGACAGTGTTTATACGAAGTCACACCCTGACGCGGCCGTGAAACGACGGTCCGACGGTGGGATTTGGAAAGATAAAAAAGGTCTCGCCTTTGTCGATCCCGGTGCATCAGAATACTGGCAGTACATGGTTGATATAGGAAAAGCCTCATATGCGCTCGGGTTCGATGAGATCAATTACGATTACGTTCGCTATCCGTCAGACGGTGATATGTCGAACGCGAAATTTACCCGTACGGGATCAACGACGAAAGCGGTGATGATGGACAGATTCTTCAGCTACCTCGGGAAGGCGATGCGTGTCGCGGGTGTCCCATCGTCGGTCGATCTCTTCGGCATGACGACGACGAATACTGATGATCTCGGGATTGGACAGGTGCTTGAAAGTGCGCTCCGAAATTTCGATTATGTCGCACCGATGGTCTATCCGTCGCACTACCCTCCAAATTTCAATGGCTGGAAAAATCCGAATCTTGTGCCCTATGAGATCATTCAATTTGTAATGTCTCGTGCGGTGACACGAGCCAATGCGCTGGAACAGAAGGAATCGGGATGGGTCGCCCCTGTCGTGGGTTCAACGACGCCGATCGCGTCTACCACTCCGACGAAATTCGTTCCGCAAGGAATTTACGCGAACAGACTTCGTCCATGGATTCAGGATTTTGATTATGGAAAGGTCTACACGGAGGCAGATGTGCGCGCACAAAAAAGGGCGACGTATGATGCAGGGCTGACGTCGTGGATGAGCTGGGATCCATCAAATAAATATACGCCGAGTGCATACAACACCGCTGAGCTTGCTACGATCGAGTCGGATGGGGGAGCGGTGCTTCCGTAATTCGCTTTCCCATCGTTTCATACGACGAGTATTTCTCGCTTCGTCCCCCCCTCTCACTCTGCCTCACCCAAGTGATCCGCCCCATGCTTTCTTGTTTTTTCTATATTACTCATTCTATATTTTTCAACATATTTTCCCCATTTTTTGTCAAGGTTTAACCTTGACCATGTTTCTGTACTTTTATTCAAAATGTGTTAGATTTCGCCAAGTCTCAATTTCGTTCTTCACAACAGAAAGGTATTTCTTAAATGGAAAAAAGCCCACCAATGCAGTCCGACCGACCCAATTGGTATCGCGGTCTTCGGACTCGCACTCAAGGAGGCTACTTTGGCTCGCTCTCGTCTCTGTATCCGAACGAGGTATTCGTCACGTTCGATAAGAAGTGGATCGTTACACGCACGGAAGACGGAGAAGTTTCGGTCGTTCAGAATGTCTGCCTTCATGCAGGCATGGAAATCCTGAATCAGTCTGGGACGCAGCATAAGCCTGAGATACGCTGTTCAGGTCATCAGTGGCTTTACGATATTCGCGGTACTCTGCGTGCTGCACCGAAGTTCTGCAAATTCGAGGGACATCTTGCGCGTCCGAAGTTCTCCGTCTGGAATGGGCTTATCCTCGGCTATTCCAATGATGAGCTTGGCGCACTTAAGGGCTTTGGTTCATCGCTAGGTTTACCGGAAGGCTTCTTGTCTATCGATCAATTTCGTTTCGGCAAAGAGGTCGCATATGCGTTACCCTATCCGTGTCCGCTCATGGGAATCAATTATCTCGACGGGTTGCATGTGCCGAAGTATCACGAGACCACCTTTGGCCCCGTGGTCGATGAGGCACAGTATGACTGGGAATTCGGTCCGACGGATACGAGCTTAAGTTATAGTATCCAACTCGTGCGCGTGCGTCCTGATGTGCGCGCGCATGTCGATAGGCTTATGCGCATGCGGAATATACGGCAGTCCGAACTCGGTTGGTCCGATCTATATTTCTGGCTCGATGAAACGATGCCGGATGCGACGACGCCAATCGACAGCAACATCTTTGCGGTGTGGCCACTCATCTATGGTGATGGCTATGTCATGCCGGAGCTCTATCTTGGCGGACGGTTTCTTGCGCTCTCATACCTCATTTCTTTTGAGGACGATGAGGGGCGGATGATCAGCCGGAATTACGTTGAGTATTATGTGCACGAGAGTTTTCCTGAGCGGTATCGTGCACACACACTCGATAAATTTATCTTTGCGTACGAACAAAGCGCGCGAGAAGATGATGAGCTGTGCATGAAGCTTTCTGCTGCACACCGTCGAACGGATATCTCTTTCGATCGTATTGTGCATGAAACGCTCGAGACGGGGGATAAACACTTTCGTGATTGGTTCAAGCGGCATTTTGTCGAATAGTTCTTTGTGTACTCCCTGCGTAATGTGGGGAGTTTTTTTGCGCAAAATACGAATTGTTCACCGGGTCGCATTTTTCAAAGCACGCGGCTAGTGCTTTGACAAGATGATTGGTTTATAATGAAACGAGTATGCCCATTCCGAGTAACAACCCCGACAAGATCACTTATTTCGCCGAAACGGACTATCGCTCAAAGCGGATCAAGTTTGGTATTCGCGATGATGACCGAGGAAAGCATGTCTACGTGATAGGAAAGACGGGAATGGGAAAGTCTACATTGCTCGAGAATCTGGCGATCCAAGATATTCAAAACGGTGAGGGTGTCTGTTTTATCGATCCACACGGAGGTACTGCCGAAACATTGCTTTCCTATGTTCCAGAGGATCGCATAAAGGATGTCATTTATTTTGCACCGTTCGATCAGGAGTTTCCGGTCGGGTTGAATGTGATGGAAGACATGGGTCGCGACAAGCGTCCGCTCGTTGTGTCGGGCTTGATGGGCGCATTCAAAAAGGTCTGGGTCGACGCATGGAGCGCACGCATGGAATATATTCTGAACAATGCGATGCTCGCACTTATGGAAACATCCGGCTCGACGCTCTTGGGGGTTAATCGCATGTTTGCCGACAAGGATTATCGCACGACGATCGTTGCGAACGTGACCGATCCGTCGGTGAAGGCATTTTGGCTTGATGAGTACGCAAAATATTCTGACAAGTTCGCGACCGAGGCGACTGCGGCGATCCAAAACAAGGTCGGGCAATTTGCCGCCAATCCGCTCATTCGCAACTTGGTCGGTCAGCCCAAATCGACGTTCGACATTCGCAAGGTCATGGACGAACGCAAGATACTCATCGTCAATCTTTCAAAGGGGCGCATGGGTGAGGGGAATGCAAATCTCGTGGGCTCAATGCTCATCACGAAGATCTACCTCGCCGCAATGTCTCGCGCCGACGTCGGGCCGGAGGTGGTAAAAGGTCTTCCGCCATTTTATCTCTACGTTGACGAGTTTCAGTCGTTCGCCAATGAGTCGTTCGCGGACATTCTTTCCGAGGCGCGCAAATATAAACTATCGCTCACGATCGCACACCAATACATCGAACAAATGTCCGATGAGGTTCGCGCCGCGGTGTTTGGGAACGTCGGTACGATGATCTCGTTTCGCGTTGGTTCATATGACGCGGAAGTGCTCGAAAAAGAATTCGCCCCCGCGTTCCTTGCGGAAGACATTGTGAATCTCGGCTTCGCGCAAATATATCTCAAATTGATGATCAAGGGGATCGGCTCTCCGCCATTTTCGGCACAGACACTCAATCGCCCGAAATTGCCTGCATTGAATTATGCACAAGAGGTCATCGATGCGTCCCGCTCTCAATTCGCCCGCCCGCGCACGGAGGTGGAAGACGAGATCCGTAAGTGGCATGAGCCGGTCCAACTGCCGCCGCGAGATCCGAACGCCCCGCTTCCCCCTGAAACAAAAAAGTACGCACCGGGACTTCGCCCATCACGCCCGCCGGCTTTCGTTCCGTCACCGCTCGCAGTACGCACCTTTACACCAAGTGGGGTGGTGGTGACTCCTCCGGCGGCGCCGGCACTCTCGGTTCCCGTCGCCCTCCCGATTGCCGCACTCGCACCGATACCTTCCCCGATTGCTGTTCCCGTGCCTCTCCCGATCGTGACACGTCCGTCTCTCAGTGTTCCAAAAGCTCCCTATCATGCAGCTTCGTTACCGTCGATTCCTGCGTTGAGCATTAAAAAGACACCCGTTGTGGAGGAAGTAGTGGCGATGAAGGTACTGGAGCAGAAGGGAACGGGAAAGACTATACCGACGCACCCCCCAGTGCACCAACCGTTCAAGCAGGTGTTTTCAGCAATAAAGACCGAAGCGCCGGCAAAGGAGTTTGTTCCGAGCCAGCCCAAATTTGTGCCAAGCGGTGGTCCCAAAAGAACAGAAGAAGAAATGAGCATGCCGCTCTCTATCCTGAAGTCACAGCCTAAAAAAGACAAAGGTCCTTCTGAGGAAAATCTTTCTTCGCTCAAAGAGGCACTCATGGCGACAATGGCATCGCAGAAAAAAAAGGAAGGACAAACTGAAGTGCCTCAAACAGCAGGCGAGAAGGAACAAAAGGATACTACGGTAGCTCCTTTGGGGGCGCCTGTTGTGAGCAGCTTCATGCCAACTCCATCAAAAACAGCTATCGTTGAAAAGCGGAATGAGCTGCTTGAAGATGTTCCGACTCCGGTTCCAACCCGTGAGATTCCCGAACATGTACTGCGCGGTTTATTGGAGGATTGATACCGGAGCGAGAAGGAAGAAGAACGGGCTGTGGTCGAATTTGACAAGAGCAGAAAACTTCATTACTCTAAAGACAGAGGTATTTTCATTCACATACAGAAATGAGGTGTAATCATGGCAACACGTCCTGACTCATCCACGGAAAAAACGCTATTCTGCTCGTTTTGTGCAAAAAGCCAACATGAGGTCAAGAAGCTCATCAGGGGCCCTACCGTTTTCATTTGCGACGAATGCATCGAGCAATGTGTCGATATCATTAGCGGTGCAGAGGAGAACAAAAGTCCGCCTGCTGAACAAAATCTTCCGACACCCGAAGAGATCGTCGCCAAATTGGGCGAATACGTGATCGGGCAGAACCTCCCCAAAGAGGTCCTTGCGGTCGCGGCATATCAGCACTACAGGCGCATGTCCAACAATGGTCATGTGAAAGACGGAGTCGAAGTCGAGAAATCGAACGTCTTGCTCATCGGTCCCACCGGCTCAGGAAAGACTCATATCGCTAAGACGCTTGCGCGGATCTTGAACGTTCCGTTCGCCGAAGAAGATCTCACTGCGGTCACCACGCCGGGCTATGTCGGCAAGGACGTTGAAGATGTCCTCGTGCGACTGGTTCAGAGTGCAAAGGGTGATGTATCCAAAGCGGAGTTCGGAGTTGTTTTCCTCGATGAGGTGGACAAACTCGGAAAGCATGAAGGTCCCGGCACCAGTCAGGGTTTTGGCTCCGGTGTGCAAAATGCGCTCCTGAAAATGATCGAAGGAACGGTCGTTGAGGTGACTCCCGATGGGAAACGTCTGCAGCCGGGTCAAGAACCGATCAGGCTCAACACGAAGAATATTCTCTTTGTGTGCGCGGGTGCATTTGACGGTCTCGAGAAGATCGTCGCCAAAAGAGTGCGCGACAAAAGCGGTAGCGGCGGCGGGATGGGATTCAATGCGACGAGCGTGGGCGGCCATCTCAACACTCCGAAGGCGCTCATTCACAAAGTGACACCTGAAGACCTTGCTGCATTCGGTTTCGACACGCAGTTCATCGCTCGTCTCCCTATCCGGGCGACATTCGACGAATTGAATGAAGAAATGCTTGAAGCGATCCTCACGGTCCCTAAAAATGCGCTGCTCCGGCAATTTTCCGAGATCATTGCACGTGAAGGGGCCGAATCGGTGTATGACCCCGATGCGGTCAAGGAGATCGCGAAGAAGGCACTCCGGGAAAAAATGGGCGCACGCGGTCTTCGGACTATTTGCGCAAATCTTTATCACAAGACGTTCCTGACGCTCCCGACGTATCAACGAAGCGGTCGCAAGGTTACCACCGTGCATCTCACGGGGGAAAACGTGCTGAAGGACGAATCCCCGGAATTGATATTCGCCCCGCTCCTGTTGTCACGCTAGGGAATTTCCGCGGACTGAATTCTGGTGTTCTCACAAACTCTTGACACTCGTGTCAAGAGTTTTTTTGTTGAGCAAAATACTTGCAGCACGCTTTTTTGCGAGTAAAATCCGAACTATGAAAAGAATGATCATCGGAGGCGTCATCGTGTTATGGGCAACGTGTGTCTGCCCTGCATATGCGAGCGTTGTCATCAATGAAATCGCTTGGATGGGAACGGTGGTTTCTGCCAATGATGAATGGATCGAGTTGCACAATGATGGCACTCTACCGGTTGATGTTTCCGGTTGGACGCTTCGGGCCGATGATGGTTCTCCGTCGATCACCCTCTCCGGTACGATAGCGGAAAGCGGGTACTTCCTCCTCGAGCGTACGAGTGACGAAAGCGTTCCCACTATTCCGGCTGATCAGATCTATGTCGGCGCTCTCGGTAATGAGTCTGGTGAGACACTTCGTCTTAGGAATGAGAACGGTGATGATGTTGACGTCGTTGTTGGAGGATTGAACTGGGAGAATGTCGGGGGAGACAATGTAACAAAAGACACGGCGCAGCGTATTGCGAACGGTTGGGCGACGGGTGCCCCGACTCCTCGTGCGGAAAATACCGCGACCGCGGGTGAAGTTGCCGGCGCAAGCACGGTCATCTCGACCGATACTGCGGCAGAGACAGCCGTCGCTCCGAGTGGTGGGTCATTATCCGGAGGCTCGGTCGTGAAGTCTCCTTATCCGCGCAATAATATCGTCGTTGAAGCGGGGGAAGACCTGCGTGCGTTCACTTCATTTCCGGTCATGTTCTCGGGAAGTTCGACCGGCCTCTATAATGAGCCGCTTTCACGCGCAACGTACCGATGGAATTTTGGCGACGGAATGATAGGAGTCGGCCCCACGGTTGCTCATGAATATGAATTTCCCGGAGTGTATGTGGTGACACTCGAAGTATTCCTGGCGGAATACCATAGTGCGGACCGCCTTGCTGTTTCTGTGACCGATCCGGATGTCATCATTTCAAAAGTCGTCTCGGGCGAGAAAGGTTACGTCGAACTGACGGATCGCACCGATCGTGAGATGGACCTCTCGGGATGGTCTCTCTCCGATGGAAGCGCCACGCCGTTTGTCTTTGCTCCAAACTCCATCATTCTACCGAAACATACATTTCTTATTTCGCATCATACGAGCGGCGTTGCCCCCGCAGCGACGAGCATTACACTCCGCGATCCGCGCGGTGCCAGTATCTTTGTGTGGAATGCTCTCAACTCGTCAGTCGTAGCCGCCCCCACGTCTCTACCTCTTGTGAGCAAACAGTCCGGAATACAACGAGCAAGTAGTGAGAAAAAACTCATTGAAAAAGTATTGCCAACACCTCCGAGCGAGGAGGGTGTCGCTTCAGCTCTCGGGACAACGACGACCGGTGCAACCATCCTATGGGAGGGGCAGCCCGCCGGAACCGCGCTTTCTGGTTCGTTCGTGGGCAATGGGATGAAGTGGATCTTTGTGCTGTGCACGGTCCTGCTGATCGTCATCGCGGGAACCATCATCGCGAGAAGCGGCGGTGAGGCGGTGCTTCCCGCTGATGAATATATCATCATCGAGGGAAAGGATGAGTTTAATAACTAATACGATGCAGATAAAATACACCCGTTCTCGTATGGAGCGGGTGTTTTGTTTATTTTGGCACGACGCCAAATTTTGCGAGTGCGAGGGAGAGTATTTCAATCGAGTCGCAGCGTGCATCATACACGATACCGCGACCACCGAGCGCTTCCCATGCGGTGATGTTCTCGGGAAGGTCATCAATGAACAGGCAGTGTGACGGATGAACCCCCGCACGCCGTAGTGCCTCTTGATAGATGGGCAGGTCGGGTTTGACCGCTCCAACGACATACGAGAGAATGCGCTGTTCCCATTCTCGAAAATGATGCTGAACGATCATCGTATGTGCGATATAGCGATTGAATATCATGCGATTCGTATTCGAGAGCAAGAACTTTTGCAGTGGGATGCGCGTGAGTAATTGGTCTAATTCTTTATTCTCAGCGATAAAGATACTTGACCACCATCTTGCGAAGGGCTCATAGTCGATCAGTCCCGCACAGTTGAATAGTTGTGTGATCTCGAAAAAGAATCGACTTGAGCTCATCATCCCGCTCTCGAGGCGTTCAAAGAACGGCCCATACGATTTCCCATGGGGCACTTCACCAATAAGAATCTTTTTCACCTCATCCGGCTGAATGCCGATCTGTTTGCTGAACGGATCGAGAAAACGATGAACGTCATATGTTGCGCATACATTCCCGAAATCAAAGAATAATGCTTTAATCGTTGGAGTTTTCAGTTTTCTTCTCCCGCGTTGTGTTTTACTGTCTTTGCGCAATCTACCATGCATTGCAGCATTGTCTATATGCTTGCTTTTTGTGCCTGGTCACCTTTTTTCGCGAGACACGTTATACTAAGACAACACTATGCAAGCGACATCTGCACAAAAGACGATCCTGATCACCGGCGGGGCCGGTTTCATCGGCTCTCACCTTGTTGAGAAATATCTCGCGCTCGGTCATCGGGTGATCGTTGTTGATAACCTTCAGACAACCTGGAAGCCCAAAAATATCGTACGCTTTTTTGATCATCCGAATTTTCAATTCATCAAAAAGGACATCATCGAGCCATTGTCGATACGGGGGCGCATCGACTGGATATTTAACTGTGCGTGTGCGGGTTCATATACAAGCTACCAGTTCAATCCCGTGCATACGGTGAAGACTAATACGGTCGGCATGATCAATCTGCTCGAACTTGCGAAAGAGCACGGGGCGCGTATCCTTCAGACCTCGACATCGGAAATTTATGGTGACCCGCTCGTGTCGCCACAGCGCGAAGACTATCGCGGCAATACAAGTACGCTCGGCCCCCGCGCCTGCTATGACGAAGGAAAGCGCGTCGCGGAAACACTGTGCATGGACTATCATCGCGAGTTCGGCACCGACGTACGAATCGTGCGCATCTTCAACACTTATGGTCCGAACATGGACATCAACGATGGGAGAGCGGTGACGAATTTTGTGATGAATGCACTGCAGAACAAAGACCTCGCGATCTATGGTGACGGATCAAATACCCGAAGCTTCCAATACATCGATGATCTCGTGGAGGGTCTCGATCGGATGATGAATACGGATGGCATTACCGGCCCGATCAATCTCGGTAATCCCGGCGAGATCACCATGAAGGAGCTTGCAGAAAAGGTCATTGCGCTCACCGGCTCTTCTTCAAAGCTCGTCTACGTGCCCGGTGCGACCGACGATCCGAGGCGGCGTTGTCCCGACATCGCACTCGCAAAAAAGGAGCTCGATTGGGAGCCGCACGTGGCACTCGAAGAGGGGCTGAAAAAGACCATTGCGTATTTTCGAACCTGTTCAGCCCCCGAGAAAAAAGTCCTTGTGTTCGCGACGACGTATTATCCCGACATGGGTCCCGCCGAAGAAGCACTGTTCGAACTCTCGAAGCAAATGTCTGATACGGAATTTCACATTGTCACAACGAAGTTCGCGAAGGGGAGGCCGGTGCTTGAGGAGGTTGGCACGGACATCGTGCATCGTGTCGGTATCGGAAGCGCCCTAGATAAGTATCTTCTCCCCGTGCTTGGAGTATTAAAGGCGCATACGTTGAACAAACAGCATAATTACCGATTTGTCTGGTCGGTGATGGGTTCCTATTCAGGCTTTGCCGCGTTGCTCTATTGTTTGATGAACAGCGACAGCAATCTTCTCGTGACACTCGACGATAAAGAGGTCGCTCAAAAAGGGATAAAAGCGCGTCTCTTGCGTCCGATCTACAAACTCATTCTCGGAAAGGCGGGGACCATCTATGTGTCGAACATCGCACTCCGGCAGGGGTCCGCATTGCTCAAAGATCTGCCGAGCGTCACCGGAACCGGAGACACCAAAAGTTTCATGAACAAGGTTCGTTTCACCTACGCCGATCTCGCCAACAAGCAGGAAAAGAAGCTCGACCGCCCCAAATAGTGTTTTGTATGAAATCCATTCTCATTTTTTCACTGGCATATTTCCCGCGTCACGTAGGAGGAGCAGAAGTTGCGATAAAGGAAATTACTGATCGCATACCTGAAAATGATATCCAGTTTCACATGATCACCCTGCGATTTGACTCGACTCTTCCAAGGGTGGAGAGGGTGGGGAATGTGCTCGTGCATCGTATCGGGTTCACGCAAGCACATCCGGGCATGGCAGATCTTCGCAGATTTCCGCTCCATCTCAATAAATTCATCTATCAATTTTATGCGCCATTAGTTGCATTGCGTCTCAATCGCATGTTTCACTATGATGAAGCGTGGGCGATGATGGCGCACTCCTGCGGAGTGCCCGCAACGGTATTTAATTTTTTTTCTGGGGTGCCATACGTCCTTACTTTGCAGGAGGGAGATCCTATTCCCTATATCCTGAAGAAAGCAAGACCTGTCTATCCGCTTTTTGTAAGAGCATTTAGGAAGGCGAAGATCATTCAAGCGATTTCTACCTATCTTGCTGTTTGGGCACGAGATATGGGGTTTACGGGGCCACTCGTGGTCGTGCCTAACGCTGTTGATACAAAACATTTTTCACAAATATACTCGGATGATGAACTGCGTGAATTAAAAAAACAATTAGGAAAAAAAGATGGAGAAAAGTACGTAATTACGACGTCGCGACTCGTTAATAAAAATGCTGTCGATGTTGTCATTCGCGCGATGAAATTGTTGCCTCCCAACTTTGTATTTCTAGTTCTTGGAATAGGTCCGGATGAGGATATCCTCAAAAAGCTTGCAGGGGATGTGGGAGTAGCAGATCGGGTGAAGTTTCTCGGGCAGATCGGGCATCAGGAGCTTCCGAAGTATCTTTGCGTCTCTGATGTATTCATAAGGCCGTCACGCTCTGAGGGGATGGGCATTTCATTTCTTGAGGCCATGGCCGCGCGTATTCCTGTTGTGGCAACAAAAGAGGGTGGTATCGCTGACTTTCTGTTTGACCCGGATCAGGATCCTGATAAAGAACCAACGGGTATTGCAGTGCACACCGATGACGTTGAAGATACCGCGCGGCAACTCCAGCGTATCACCTATGACGAAATGCTTCGCGCTCGCTGTATCAATAATGCACAGCGACTCGTCCTGCATCAGTATGACTGGGACCTGATCGCAAAGAATATGCGTGAAAAAGTCTTCCTCTCTTAAGAGTGGAGAAGTATGCTCTCCTCCCTTTTGGATCAGCGTTCGAAAAATGCTTATGAAAAGTGGATGTCAACAACCGAGAACACCGCTCACGGAAAGTTAGTTCATCTGAGAGAAAGGGGCAAATTTGCGCTAGAGTCGAAAATTTCTCGAAAATATCGGGGATGGTGCCTCGGCGAATACTATCAGGCCATTGCTTGGTCGTGACTATTTATTGAGCTACACTGTTTACATTCCTATGAAGATCCTGATCGCTACACCGCTCTATCCTCCCGACGATGGGGGACCCGCAACACGCGCGCGTCTCCTCGAGCTGGCATTTCCTGAACATGGCACAGAAGTTTCCGTGGTATCGTTTTCGCATTTTCGGCATCACCCGAAAGGGATCAGTCATTTGCTGTATGCGATCGCGCTTTGGAGGGCGGCTCACGGTGTTGATCTTATCTACGCGCTTGATCCGGTGTCGGTAGGTTTTTCGGCTGCGCTCGTTGCGCTCCTTGCGCGGAAACCGCTAGTCGTGTGCATTGTTGGAGACTATGCATGGGAGCAGGGCGCGCAGCGCGCGGGTGTGAAGGAAAATCTTGATGAATTCACGAAACGTACATCATACCCGCTTCTCGTTCGTGTACTGCGTGCTCTTCAGGGGTGGGTGGCGCGCCGCGCGGTCCGCATCATTGTCCCGAGTTATTATTTGCAGGGAATCATCGCGAGTTGGGGAATACCAACGGAAAAGATCTCGGTCGTTTATAATGCTTTTGATCCGCAGATGACGCGGGAGAGCAGGTCGACACTGCGCACAAAACTCGCCGTCGATGGACGACTCATCGTCACCGCCGGTCGCGCCGTGCCATGGAAGGGCTTTCCCGTACTCATGGACGCCGTCGCAGAACTCCGGGCAGAATTTCCCGATGTAACACTGGTGATAGCGGGGAGTGGTGATCAATCGGAATATATTGCGTATGCAAAAAAGCAGGGATATGATTTCGTGCGCTTTCTTGGTCTGTTGTCTCATGATGAGCTTATGGAGTGGGTCCGTGCTGCGGATTGTTTTGCGCTTAATACCGGCTATGAGGGACTCTCCCATCTTTTGCTTGAAGCAATGGCACTTGAGACTCCAATCGTGACCACGAACGTTGGAGGGAACACCGAGTTGCTCGCGGATGGCCGAGGGGCATTGGTTCCCCATGATGATAAGGACGCACTTACCGCAGCACTTCACGATGTTTTGACAGATCAGGATGCGGCGGCAAAACGCACAAGCAAGGCCACGCAATTCGTGTCCGCATTTACCGTCTCACGCATGGTAGAAGAAAGCCTCAACATATTAAAAGAAGCCGCACATCCATGATAAAAATATTAATGATCTCTACCGACAGGTCGGTCTTCGACACAAACTCGGCGGTGCTTGCACGGCTCGTTGAGCAAGCCGGACTCGTGTCGGAACTCCACGTTGTCGTATTCACTCCGCGTGGAGAAAAATTCAAGAAATTTCATGGAGCAGAACATCTGATCATCCACCCGACGAGTTCGGCGGGGAGGTGGGCATATCTTCCGGATGCGTTCAGGTTGGCGCGATCGATCATCGCCCACCATGGGAATCGAGAAAAGTGGCTGATCACCACGCAAGATCCGTTCGAAACCGGCGCCCTCGGATATCTCATTGCGAAAACACTTCATGTCCCGCTCCATTTGCAGATCCATACCGATCCGTGGAGCGAGGCATGGCAGCACGAACGCATCATGAATCGTGCACGGTTCGCCGTGATGGGTTTTCTTCTGCAGCACACCTCAGGTGTTCGTGTCGTATCAAAACGTGTTGAGGAGAGCGTGCTCCGAAGCGGGGTACCAAAAGAGTGCGTGACGCGCGTGCCGATCTTCACGGACGTAAGGAAGTGGAAGGAAACGACCCCGACATTCGATCTCCATGCTTCGTATCGCATGTTCGACAAGATCGTGCTTTCTATCGGGCGACTGCAGCCCGAAAAGAATTTTCATGGATTGATCCGTGCATTCGCGCGCGTAAAGAAAGTACGCGACGATACCATGCTGCTTATTGTGGGCTCAGGGCCCCTCCGCGAGCGATTGCTTCTCCTCGCATCCTCACTCGGTCTGTCAGGCTCGGTGATCGTTCTTCCTTGGGCACGCGATGTCGTGTCGTACTACAAGACCTGCGACCTCTATGTACAGCCGTCGTTATATGAAGGGTGGGGTCTTGCCGTCGCTGAGGCAATGGCCGCAGGTGCTCCCGTGCTCATGACCGATGTCGGGGTGGCGGGAGAGCTTGTACGTGACAAGGAGACAGGCATCGTTATTCCCGTGGGTGACGAAGGCGCACTCGCCGATGCGATGCTCGAAATACTCGCAGATGCTACACTGCGAACAATCCTTTCAGCAGCAGCGGCGCGCGAAGTGGAACAATTGCCGACCCACGCAGAAACACTCGCGGCATACAGGGCGAGCTGGGTGAATGCGCATCATTATGGACACAAAAAAACAAAAAAATAGTCAAAAAACAAAAAAGGAAGTACGTCATTTTCCGAAGTCCAAACCTAAGGTCGTCGTGATGGGCGGTGGCACTGGAACCTTTACAGTACTCTCAGGTTTGAAGCACTTTCCCGTTGACCTCACCGCAATCGTTACAATGGCGGACGATGGTGGTTCGACAGGGGTACTCCGCGATGAGTTTGGCGTGCTTCCACCGGGCGACCTGCGGCAGTGTCTTGTCGCACTCTCCGACGCGGATCTCGTCATACGCAAGCTCTTCAATCATCGCTATGATCGCGGAGGGCTCAAGGGGCACAATTTCGGAAATATTTTCATCTCAACGCTCGAGCAGGTGACGGGCTCTCTCGATAAGGCTCTTGATCTCGCGGGAGAGATACTGCATATCCGCGGAAGGGTTGTTCCGGTCACGCTCACCAAGGTGGAACTGATCGCGGAGTTGAATAATGGGAAGATCATCCACGGTGAATCGGCTCTTTCAGACTATCAGCTGGTATCGCGTTTCGGGATACAGAAGATCTATCTTAAACCGAAAGCTACGGCAAACCCGAAGGCACTCCTCGCGATAAAAGAGGCCGATCTGATCATTGTCGGTCCCGGAAATCTTTATGCGTCACTCATACCGAACTTTCTGGTGAGTGGTGTAGGTGCGGCATTTGCACAATCAAAGGCAAAGAAGGTCTATGTGGCGAATCTGATGAATAAGAACGGGCACACTGATGATTTCTTTGTCTCAGATTATGTCCGTGCACTTGGTGGAGCCATCGGAAAGAAAAATGTTTTTGATGCAGTCATTTACAATACAAAAAAGCCGGCATCGGCATTGCTTCGTAAATATGCTGATGAAGGTGAATCGGTCAGTTGTGGTGATGAGTGCAAAAAGGGGGAATTCGAGCTCATCGGCGCGAACCTCCTTGCGGATACGCTCGCAAAGACGGCAAAAAAAGACCTCATCTATCGCACGCTCATTCGTCATGATCCGGACAAATTGGCGAACATCATTATGAAGTTACTTCGCAAGTAGTCTATATGAAAATTTTAGTTACAGGAGTCGCAGGGGCA
Source organism: Candidatus Lloydbacteria bacterium RIFCSPHIGHO2_02_FULL_50_18 (assembly GCA_001821395.1). Classification (GTDB taxonomy): domain Bacteria; phylum Patescibacteriota; class Minisyncoccia; order Phycocordibacterales; family UBA6899; genus MHLP01. The sequence continues at coordinate 19,794 of MHLM01000014.1, forward strand.
ATAGGCTCACATGTTGCAGAAGCGCTTGCCAAGCGTGGCGATGCGGTCTTTGGCATTGATAATATTGATCCATATTATGATCCCGTCATCAAGATGTTGGCTCTTGCTGATGTGAAAGAGGCCGGGGTGGAGGTCGTCATTGCCGACATCAATACCATTGATCTCACTACGCTTGGTAACGACATCGAGGCGATCGTGCATTTTGCGGCACAGCCCGGAATCTCGGCGGGAACACCCTTTGCGCAGTATGTTGCGAACAACATTCACGCCACGTATGCGTTGCTTGAATATGCAAAAACATTACCGAAACTGAAATTATTTTTACACATCTCCACCTCGTCAGTGTATGGCCGCTCGGCACGGGGAAGTGAGGATGTTGTGCCGATGCCGACCTCTCCGTACGGGGTCACCAAGCTCGCGGCTGAACAGCTCGCACTGTCCCGTTTTCGTAGTGATGGGTTGCCCGTCGCCGTCTTGCGTTTATTTTCTGTCTACGGTCCGCGCGAGCGCCCTGAGAAGCTCTATCACAAGCTCACTCACGCGATGCTCTTGGATAAGCCGTTCCCTCTCTATGAAGGGAGTGAGAAACACGAGCGGAGCTTTACCTACGTCGGAGACGTGGTTGATGCCTGCCTCCGTGCGCTCGATCGTTATGAAACAATAGTGGGGGAGATCATCAATATCGGTAGTAGTGCCGTACACACGACGGGGGAGGGTATCCGTATCATCGAGTCGCTCGCCAGGAAGAAGGCGGAGCTCGTTCTTGTCCCGCCTCGCTACGGAGACCAGATAGATACGAAAGCTGTGATTGAAAAAGCAAAGCGATTGCTCGATTTCGTCCCGAATGTTTCACTTGAAGAAGGACTGCAAAGACAGTTCGATTGGCACGAAAAGAAACTTTTTCCGCATCTGAAAAAAGAAGGCAAAATTACCTAATACCATCCCCAGTTAACTCTTTCTGCTCACAGAAGTTTCAAAGGTGAGTCCTTGTCTTTGAAAGATCTCTCCTTGGAAACTGATTCGGAAGACCTTAACGAGAGATGGTATAAGGTGATTGCCATGCGACCATTACTCGGTTAATATGTCCAGACTACAGTACGCGTAACGTTTTTTGTTTTTACGTAGTTACCACTTGTATGAATAAGACCATCGGATTCATTGGACAGGGCTGGATAGGGAAAAATCTCGCAGACCATTTCGAGCGAAGGGGTTTTGATGTTCTGCGGTATGCGAAAGAGCCCGAATTCGAAATGAATAAAGAGGCGATCGCCGATTGCGACATCGTGTTCATCGCCGTGCCCACACCATCAACACCCGAGGGTTTTGACGACCGAATTTTACGCGCAGTACTCCCGTTGGTTGGAAAAGGAAAAACCGCGGTCATTAAATCGACCATTCTCCCCGGTACGACCGACGAATTCGCCGCACTGTATCCCGACCGCTTCGTGATGCATTCACCGGAATTTCTCCGCGAGACATCTGTGCGCAACGATATCGATTTTCCCGACCGCAACATCGTCGGCATTCCATCGCGGTATTTTGATGATGAAATATGGCAGACAAAAGCGAGAGATGTCATGGAAGTGCTTCCCGATGCGCCGTATAAAGCGATCTGCAAAGCCCCCGAGGCTGAACTGACGAAGTATGGCGGGAATAATTTCCTTTTTGTGAAAGTCGTATTCATGAATCTCATGTACGATATCGCAACGACACATGGAGCACGTTTTGACGTCATCGCCGAGAACATGAAAGCTGATCCGCGCATCGGAGCGTCGCATATGCAGCCGGTGCATCAGTATGACCATATGGGCGGGATAGAGGGCCGCGGTGCGGGTGGGCATTGCTTCATCAAAGATTTTGCAGCTTTTCGTCAGATGTTCGAGCAACGTTTAGGAGACGATCAGGAGGCGGTCACTCTTTTGCGTGCTTTTGAGGCAAAGAACAACAAAATGCTTCGTGATTCGGGGAAGGACCTTGATCTCTTGGAAGGAGTGTACGGGAAACTGAATGAGGATGTTGCTGAGATGCAGCAAGTCTTCATCAAAGAAGGTGACGACATCGCGGCGATGGAGATGGCTCGCGCGAAGGATGACCTCCCGACACTTGAAGCTGCATATACCCGCGCAGGAGAAGACCTCGTGAAGCTTACTGATGCCTACGAAGAAACCGGTGAAGATCTCACCGCAATAGAGGAGATCATTACCGAGAAGGAGTAGATCATGACAAAAAAATACCTGTTGGGTTTTATCGGACAGGGTTGGGTAGGAAAGAACTACGCCGACCATTTTGAAGATCGTGGCTTTACGGTCGTGCGCTACTCGCTTGAGGAGCCCTATGTACATAATAAAGAAGAGATCGCGAAGTGCGATATCGTGTTCATCGCGGTGCCCACTCCGACAACGCCAGATGGCTTTGATGATCGATATATACGTTCAGTGATCGATCTGGTGGGGCGGGGAAAGGTTGCCGTTATAAAGTCGACGATCCCACCCGGAACGACGCGACGGCTAGCGAAAGAGCATACAGATAAATTTATCATTCATGCTCCGGAATTTTTACGCGAAGCATTTGCGCGTCATGATGTTGATCATCCTGAACGAGTTTTTGTCGGTATTCCCGACCTGTCAGAAGAGTATAAAAAATGGGGAAAGGTTGTTCTTGATATCCACCCCAAGGCACCTCATTCCGAAATGGTTTCTGCGGAAGAAGCGGAATTCATCAAGTATGTGCACAACACGATGGGGTATTCCCTGATCGTCTTTACGAATCTCCTCTATGATCTCGCGCAAAAGCATGGCGTTGAGTGGGCAAAAGTGAAAGAGGCTATCACGAACAATCCATGGTATCCGTCAAAATATATCGATCCGGTCCACAAGGGTGGACGCGGTGCCGGGGGGGCATGTTTCATCAAAGACTTCGCGACGTTGCGGCACACCTATGAACAGGATCTTCCCAATGACGTGGAAGGACTCGCACTGCTTCGTGCATTTGAAGCAAAAAATAACCAAATGCTTCGCGATAGTGGAAAAGACATTGGCATTCTGGACGGCGTATATGGAATGCGAGGAGAGGGTATTGATAAGGACATCACCGCAATAGAGGAGATCATTACCGAGAAGGAAGCGAACTAGGTCGGCTTTTGGGCAATCAAAACAATATTTCTTTCCACGCTATCACGCGGGACGGTATCAATGCCGAGAATGGTGAATCCGTTCTCTTTAAAAAGTTCACGGAGTTCAGGTGCGGTGAATGCGTGTACATAGCGCGGCTGTTTCTTTTTTCCGAATGTGAGCATAACGTCGCGCACGTCGAGCGAGTTAATTTGGAGCATTGAGCTGATCGCGCTTCGGAGCAGTCTTCCCACATATTTTCTTGACCAAAGGTCCCATGAAGTGATGATGAGTTTTCCGCCGGGATGCAGCACGCGAAATGCTTCGCGCGCGAACTCGTTCCTGCCCTCCTTGCCGGGTATGTGGTGGATGACGGCAAATGAAAATGCGATATCGAAACTATCGTCGGGAAAGGGGAGCGCCGTTGCATCACCAACAGTGAAGCATTGTTGTGGGAATTTACGCTTCGCCTCCTCTATGAGTCCGGATGAATAGTCGACACCGTCGTAGTGGGCATGACGCGCAGAAACCAGCGGGACAAAACGCCCGTTCCCGCATCCGATATCGAGTACATGATCGTCACGCTCGATATGCTCGGAAAGAAATGCCAGTTCATTCCAAAAGTGCGCGCGACTGTCGGAAAATTCCTTCGCCATCTGGTCATAGGAATGCTGTGTCTCCAAAGAGAGTATCTGTGCTTTTTTGTCGTTCATATTCGTAAGACCAGTGTATCGAGCGGCGAGATTTCTCGCAAATGGAGCCGTTTCGGTGTTCTTTCTTTCTGTGCTAGGATGTGCAAATAATGACCAAAATGATGCAAGAAGCCAATGGTAACCTCGAACGCCGCTTTGCGGCTGTTTCTCGCTCAAAGACGCTTGCACACATTATTGCAGAGCTAGAACTCGACAAAAAGTCGGTTTTTGATATCGGGTGTTCATTCGGAGAATTTTTGACGCACTTTGGGGAGGGTAGCGTGGGGTTAACCATAGCAGAAAATGAGGCAGCGCATGGAAAGATGAAGGGGCTTGATATTCGGCTCGGGAATATTGAATCTGATGATTTCAAGCTCGATGAACAATTTGATGCGATCTTTGCAAACAATATCTTTGAACATCTCTATTCTCCACACGAATTTTTATGTAGGATAAAGCGCTATTTGAAACCAGGAGGAGTACTTGTTCTTGGTGTTCCTTGTATCCCGCGCATTGCCTCCCTGATTCATTTTAAGAAGTTCAGAGGAAGCTTGGCGACTCAACATATAAATTTTTTTACGCGAGAGACCCTGTATCATACAGTTTTGCGTGGTGGATGGAATATTTCCGACATGCGGGGATTTCACTTCGCATGCCGCGTCGTTGATAAGCTGCTTGATCTCGTATATCCGCACTTTTATGTCATTGCACACGTAGACCCCGATTTTGTGTATTCAGACAAAAGGCTCAAAGAATTAGCCGGATATAACAATATTCCATAGGGGGGGGTGGGAGACGGTTTGGTATTTTTTACGCGTATGCTTTTTTCCAATATCCGCACTGATCAGGACGTCGAAAAACTCAAAAAACGCATTGTCAAAGATGCGACACTTTCCGCGCGTCTGCGTGAAATGCGTGAGGGCGGGGGAGGATATACCAAGACGGGAGAGTCGCGACACGACAAGAACGAACTGGACGGAAGCATCCAGATGCCGACAAAGTCAGAGGTACTTGCCCTCTATCGCGCGCTCGTTAAAGAGGGTACCGAAGAGGTCAATATTGAGGCGGAGATGGCACTCCGAAAGATCAAGACCAAATCTAATTCTGGGGTCGCTGTCGTGTCGCTCCTCACGAAGCCGTTCGCATGCCCTGGTCGTTGCACCTATTGCCCGACCGACATTTCGATGCCGAAAAGCTATTTGGCAAAAGAGCCCGCTGCCGCGCGCGCGCTTGCGAATGATTTTGATCCGTACGCGCAGATCACCGGTCGTTTGAAGGCGCTCGAGGATAACGGCCACCCCATCGATAAGATCGAAATGATCGTGATAGGAGGCACGTGGAGCTTTTATCACCCCATCTATCAAGAAGAATTTCTCATCGGCTGTTATCGCGCGTGCAATGACTATGTGGCGGGAAAAGATTCGCGTACTGAAATATATGAAGACAGGCTCGCGTATCTCCTCGAGCTTCAAGACGAGAACGAGCATGCGGCGTGTCGCATCATCGGTCTCTCCATCGAAACACGCCCCGATTACATCACTGACTTTGAGATCGAGCGCTTGCGTGCGTTTGGGGTAACAAAGGTGGAGATCGGCGTGCAGCACCTTGATGATGCTGTGTTGAAGTTAACGAAGCGTGACATGAAGATCGAACGCGTGAAACAGGCGACGGAGCTTCTTCGAAATGCGGGACTCAAGATCGTGTATCACATGATGCCGAATCTGCCCGGCAGCACCGTTGCTCGGGACATCGCAATGTTCGGTGAACTCTTTTCCGGAGAGGATTTTCAACCTGACATGCTCAAGATCTACCCCTGCATGGTCCTCGATAACAGTGAGCTGTATGAGACGTGGAAAAAGGGGCAATTCACCCCATATACCGATCAGGAGCTTATCGAGGTACTTCGGGGCGCAAAACAGCAGGTTCCTCCGTATGTGCGCATTTTGCGCGTTATACGCGATATTCCCGCGACTTACATCAAGGCGGGGAGCCACGTCTCGAATCTTCGTCAGGCAATGGACGAGGACATGAAAAAAAACGGTTGGCAGTGCAAGTGTATCCGTTGTCGTGAGATTCGCGAGGGGGAGGTGAATCCGGACGATTTTATGCTTTCGAATATTACCTATCGGACAAGAACGGGGGAGGAACAGTTCTTAAGTTTTGAAAACCCCGGGGCACGGAAGCTCGTGTCGTTCACTCGTCTGCGTCTGCCAGACAATCATGGGGAAGACGCGGTGCTCCACGTACTTCGCGGTGCAGCACTCATCCGCGAGCTTCATACCTACGGTAGACATACGCGCGTGGGCGATGAGAGCAACCAGAGCCAGCATGTAGGATTTGGCCGCAGACTCATTGCGGAAGCGGAACGCATCGCCAAAGAAAAAGGCTACAAGAAAATGGCGATCATCTCCGGCGTCGGCGTCCGCGAATATTACCGTAAGCTGGGATACGCGTTGGAGGGGACGTATATGATAAAATATCTCTGATCACCTTTTAGGGGAATCGCAGGTATTCATTGTTATGAAATTACTCATCATCACGCAAAAGATCGATAAAAATGACGACGTACTCGGCTTCATGCACGGGTGGATCGAAGAGTTCGCCAAACACTGCGATGAGGTCATTGCAGTAGGGCTTTTTGTGGGGGCTTATGATTTTCCGTCGAATGTGCGGGTGTATTCGCTCGGGAAGGAAGACGGAGTTTCTCGCATAAAATATCTGTGGAATTTTTTCCTCATCATTTGGAGCGAACGGAAGAATTATGACGCCGTGTTCGTGCACATGAATCAGGTCTATGTGCTGCTCGGAGGTCTTATTTGGAAACTCATGGGAAAGAAGATTGCGCTTTGGTATGCACATGGATACGTACCATTTTCGCTTCGTGTCGCGTTGTTTTTTACTGATGCGGTCTTTACTTCTACCAGGAGCGGATTTCGTATTTCTTCAAAAAAAGTGAATATCGTCGGGCAGGGGATCGATACGGATCGCTTCTCCCTTATCGGGCATGACAAGGTCGCCGATGAGCCCTTCACGATAATTATTGTCGGAAGAATATCACCCGTGAAAGACTATGAAACACTCTTGCGGGCAGCCGCGCTTGTGGCTGTATCTGGAGAGGAGATACGGGTGATCGTTGTGGGTGGCGCCGGTCTCGCTCCGCAAGAAGCATATCTTGCCGAGCTTCATGAGCTAACAAAAGAACTTGGCATCGACAATATCGTGTATTTCACGGGAGCGATACCCAACAGCGAGATAGGGAAACTCCTTGCTTCGTCACACGTTTTCGTGAATACGTCGAACACCGGGAGTTTTGATAAGGCTGTAGGTGAGGCGATGGCATCGGGGCTCCCTGTGCTGACCTCAAATGAGGCATTTCGTGAGGTGTTCGGAAGTATGGCATCGGAATTCATGTTCTTTGCCGGCGATCATGAAGCACTGGCAAAGAAGATCCAAATCATGATAGCGAAGACAAATCCTGATCGGGAAGAGCTTGGGAAGACATTGCGCGGTATCATTCTCGCGCGACATAGCCTCGAGATGTTCGTGGGGAGGATCTTATCCCGTCATACATAAAGAATTATTTTGTCAGCAGTATCGCGTAGGCGCTTACTTGCTTTGTCACATTTTTTCCAATCAAATTATCGATGACACGCGCAACGGGCTCAAGGAATCGTGTGTGCGGATTTAATATCACCCATGTTTCAAGCGCACCTCGAATAGGGACAATTTCTATTGATGAAAATTTCTTGAAAAGTTCGCGAATCGCTTCCTCGGTGAATCGCCAGTAGTCGCCGAAGTAACCAGGTTCCGAATGATAGTAGTAAAGGAACGGTACATAGACATAGACTAGACCACCGGGTTTGAGTGTGCGATATATCTCCTCTGCAGCCGTAAAGGGATTAGTGACGTGTTCAAGTACCGATGCGCAAATGATCGCATCAATGGAGTTGTTGACAAAAGGCATCTTGTGGATATCGCCCACTATGTCGGGATGGAATGTGTCGACGGGATCCATGATTTTGTAGTCGACTTTTTCGGCGAGTGTTGAAATCCATGCAGTACTCGCATCGTAGCGATCCCCTTGGGTATTTTTCAGCCGCAGCCCTCCGCCAATGTCTATCACGAGTTTTCTGGGGGTATGTTCGGAAAATATGAATGCCATCCATCCGCGGAAGCGTTCGTCGTGTGTTGTCATGATCTTGAGTCTAGCAGAAAACATGTGCCATTTCTAGCTATACCACAGGGTCAAGAATTAGGAAGGAGTGGCATTTGCGCCATTATGTGAGAAAATCGTGTTATCTTAGGACTGGCGCGAATGGATGAAATTCGAGGCGCGGGGAAAGCGATGAGCGACCAAAATTCACTGACCGCAGGGAATATGAATTTGGAAGTCCCAGTATGGGGGAAGACATATTCATATATGTTGACCGAATCGTGGGGGCCCCGCAACAAAGAAGTTCGCCATTTGCGTAAGTACTAACTACTATGGCAAACACCGAAGTCAAAAATTTTTATAACGAAACCATGCCGGGAAAGTTCGGTGAAGACTACGAATATACCCGCTGGTTCAAGGACGAGATACAGCGCGTTGGGTACGCACAGACCAAGGATGCGATCACTGTACACGTTCTTGATGACGCAATACTAGATCCATCTTTCATTCTCGAACTCGGGCCGGGTGCTGCAACGTGGACAAAGCATCTTCTCGCGCGTTTCCCCGACGCATCATTCGACCTTCTTGATATTTCAAGAGAAATGCTCGCACGCTCGCATAAAGCTATCGGTGAGAATGCGCACGTAAACTATGTCGAATCAGATATTCTCGAGTGGGATCCGAAGGGATCATATGAATTCTTTTTTTCTTCACGTGTCATTGAGTATATCGATGACAAAAAAAAGTTTTGTGAAAAAATATTTTCAGTACTTGAATCGAACGGGAGAGGATTCCTGATCACCAAAATGCCGCACTACGAGCGCGAACGATTGCTCAGGCATGCAAAAAGTGATCTCCATCAGGGGCAAATGGCCCCCGCGGTGCTCCGTGAAACGCTCATGTCGGTGGGATTCATCGATGTGGACTGTTATCCTGTGACGATGGTCTTTCCGTTCCTTCATTCCGCTTTTGCGAATAAATGGATCGGGAGACTTTTCGGAAGCAGAACGCTGGGATTCTTCGGTATGCTCTTTGCTGAATCGTATTGCGTAGTATTTCGTAAGCCATAACGTGAATCGTCGTGACCCAGTAGTGAATTTTTAGCTTGAGCATGTTTTACCTGCATATCTTACAAAGTATAAAAATCATTCGATATGATCATTGAATTGACGGGATTGCCGGGAAGCGGAAAAAGCACATTTGCAAAGAAGCTTGTCCAAGAAGGCGAGTGGCAGATCGTCCGCACGAATGGTATGGCTGACATCCTTTGGAATAATTGCTGTTTTGCTCTCCGGCATCCCATTTATTTTTCAAGAGGTTTTTTTGCAATGATCCGTTTTTGTGGCGCACGCCAGTTTTGGTATACGAAATTCATGAATCTTTTCTTGGTCCACAACGCGAAGTACATGAAAGCATCGCGCATGTCGCATGCGATCATTGATCAGGGGCACCATCAAAATATCATCTCACTTTTTGATGAGAAGGCGTCAGACGTCGTGCTTCGTACATATCTTGCAAAACTTCCACAACCGGATGCGCTCGTTCTATTCGCAGCAGATGAAGATGTACGCGCAAGCCGTCTCCGTGCGCGTGGGTATGGGGCACGCGAGAATGTGGAAGGGGGCCTGCGAGAGGCCTGGGAAGACGCTCGTGGGGTCAATTTTGAGCTCCTGTACGCCATTCGTAGTGAGCTCCCGGTCACAACGATGGTCGTGACTCCTGAGAATGAGGAGGAGCAGTTGGGCTCGTTGGCACATTTTCGTTTATGGAGATTCGTCATGCACCTACGCATGCCCACCGAGAAGGCGCACGGACTCCAGATCGCTAATACCTTACAGGCATTATCGAGAGCCGGACAGCAAGTTGAGCTATGGGTGACAAAACGAAAAAATGCCATCAGTGAAAATGTATTTACTTACTACGGATTGAGTGAACGATTTCCCGTTCGATATTTACGTGTTCTTCCTGCGCTCAGGCTTACAAGCATATTGGGGGCCGGGGCGTATTGGCTTGAGGCGGCATTTTTTATGATCGTACTCCTCATGGAGAGGATAGATACCTCAATGATCTACTACACACGCAATGCCGAAGTCGCTTGGCTTCTTGGGAAAAAAGGAGCAACCGTGTTCTACGAAGCGCATTTATGGCCGAGCGGAAAGAGCGTAATATTTCGTTTTTTTCTTCAAGGCGTGAAAGGCATCGTTGCAAATTCGGAGGGCACAGCAGAAGTCTTTCGAAAAAACGGTTTTTCCAATACAGAAGTCATTCGCAACGGTGCCGATCTTGAAAAATTTTCGATCGATATGACGCGTGAAGATGCGCGTAAGAAGATAGACCTCCCCCTCGACGGTGACATCATTATGTATGTCGGTTCTTTTGCGCGCTGGAAGGGTGTTGCAACGCTCCGTGGTGCGTGGGCAAAGCTTCGTAAGCAATTTCCGAATGCGCATTTGGTCATGGTTGGCGGCACGACAAAAGATCTTACTCATTTTCCCGAGTGCCGGGAGTTAGCCGGGGATACGCAGTGTATCGTGCGCGGCCATCTGCCGTCGTCGATGATCCCGACGTATCTCCGTGCGGCGGACATCCTTGTCCTCCCAAATGAGCCCGTGAGCGAAGAATCTATCCGCTTCACCTCGCCGATCAAATTGTTCGAGTACATGGCCTCCGGGCGACCCATTGTCGCATCCGATCTTCCCTCAATGCGCGAGATATTGAATGAAACAAATGCTTCACTATTCATCTCCGGAGACAAAGACGATCTTGCTCGAAGTATTGCTGACCTGCTAGTGAACAAAGGGGCCGGCGACGAGCATGCGAAGAACGCCTCCGCACTTGTCCGAGAATACAGTTGGGAGGCGCGCGCGAGGCGATTGGTCGCCTTCGTGGACTCGTCACGTTGACAGATCATTCCTTTTTGCGCTTAATAGAGAAGTTCGATCAATCACCCAACCAGTCACAAGGAGTTCTTTATGAACAATGTCGGAATCGTTCCGGTGCAGGACTACGTCTCGAATGTTGCAAGCCAGTCAGAGCTCGATGATCTTGAGCAACGGATCATCAAGCGTCGCCTTGAATTAGCACGTCGAGTGCCGCGTCCAAACCCCCTTGGTGTTGATCGAGAGCTTTGCCAGCAGATTGGGTCCTGAATACCAACAGCGCATCGTGCTGTTTTTGATATGTGGTATATAGCCTCACGCCACATAAGGACTTGGATCACCATCATCATTGACACTCTGGGTCTATATTAGCTCCTTCCACTGTTTTGTTTTTTTAAAGAAGTGTAAGATAGGAAAATGTTCAACAAGATCACACGAAAGAAACTCGAATACTTCTTAGCGATACACCGCACGGATAAAAGGGTTCTCGATATTGGGGCTGGAGGCTCGGGGTATAATAAATTTTTTCCGAATCGACTTACTGTGGACATCGACCCCGCTCGAAATCCTGAAATTGTTGGGGACATTGAGTCTTTGCCGTTCAAGGACGGCGAGTTTGAATTCATCCTTTGCACAGAAGTATTGGAGCATGTAAATGATCCATTTAAGGCGGTTGGAGAACTTTCTCGCGTCCTCAAATCTGGGGGCACCCTTCTTCTCACAACACGTTTTATGTATCCTATCCATGACGCTCCGCATGATCTTTATCGTTTCACGAAATATGGATTAAGGCATCTATTTAATGATTGGGATATTGATGAGTTGGAGGAGGAAACAACTGGCTTCTCGACGCTCGCTGTCCTCCTTCAGCGCTTTGCATTCCAAATGCATTTTCGTTGTGACAAACCCATGAAGTTTTTATTATTTTTACTCGCATGGTTATTAACGAAGTTAGACTGGCTTATCATTAAGGAGTATGGGAATATTCAAAAAACAAAGATCGAATCTAATCTTTTCGCAAGTGGATATTACTTGGTGGCTCATAAAAAGTAGTGTTTTATCCGGAATTATATAGAGTTGCGACCGAGTAGTTCTTATTTGAGTTCTCATCAACAAACATGAAAAAGAGTCTATTGGTAGTTGGGATTCGTTTGCGCGAGTACCCCCGTAATGTGGTGTTGCTCAATGCCCTAACGGAGGTGTTTGGGACTACCGAGGTAAGCCTGAACAATTTGTCGCAATTGGGACTCCTGAAGGTTCTTTTTAGCTACAGAAATAACGTTGATGGCGTGATGCTCGTTCAGCCCGCCCAGCGATTTGCCCCCGCTTTATTGGTGTTCAGAATGGTTAGCGGAATGACCATTATCGGAGACGCCTTCACTTCAATATATGATACGCTTGTAAATGACCGCGCACTTGCGAGAAAGTGGAGTCTTAAGGCTGCATATTATTTTGTGCTCGATATGATATTTGTACAAGCGTGTGACACGCTTATCTTTGATACTGAAGAGCATAAAGATTTTTTTGTTAACACGTTTCGCATAAAGAGAAGGTGTGTCATTGTTCCTGTTTCGATTGATATGGAGGCGATGAAAAATATCACGGCGGAGCCTCTCCCGACGTGGAATGAGTCTTACTTTCGAGTTTTGTTTTGGGGATATTATATCCCACTGCAAGGAGTTGAATATATTATTCGTGCCGCTGTTGTTTTGAAAGACCATCCTCATATCCGATTTACATTGCTCGGTGGGGGGCAGACCAAGAATGAGATGGTGGAGTTGGTGGCAACGATGGGTGTTAAAAAAAATATTGCATTCCTTCCGCCCGTGGAACATGAAGAACTTCTTCGCTACACCAAGGGTGCTGATCTAATGCTGGGTATATTCGGAAAAAGTGAAAAAGCTGGCAGGGTCATCCCCAATAAGATTATCGAGTCAGCGGCGCTTGGGGTTCCAATCGTGACTGGCAGGAGCACTCCCGTCGAAAGGTTTTTTGAAGAAGGGGAAAATATATTCTTCTGTAATATGTCAGATCCTGAAGATTTGGCAAAAGTTATCCTCAAAGCATATAATACGAAAGATCTCGCGCGCATCGGAAGGGGTGGGCAGGAAGTTGTTTCACGGCATTTTAGCACTGAGCACCTTTGCCACATACTCAAGACGCTTTAGCGACGCGCTATCTATCCTCATGTCACAAACACAGATTCTCAGTCACTATAGTGACAAAAAATACGAAAAGATCAGCGCCGGGCGTCGTAGGGGGATACTCTCACTCCTCGGTGATTTTTCGGATAAACACATTCTCGATATTGGGTGTGCAAACGGTGCGCTTGGTGAAATTTTAAAAAAGATCTCACCTTGTGAAATTACTGGAATCGACATTTCGCCGGGGGCAGAAGCGGCAGCTCGTCGTGCCCTTGATCACGTGTATATATTTGATACCGAAGATGAGGCGGCATGGCCCGCGGAGCTTCGTGGTAAGGTGTTCGACGCCATTATTATTTCCGAGGTCCTCGAGCATCTTTTTGCTCCGGAGCATCTCCTTGCGCAATTACACACACTCTCTGATTCACAAACAAGCATTATTCTCACGGTGCCAAATATTCTTTTTTGGAGGAACCGCCTACGCATCTTCTTTGGTCATTTCGAGTATGAGGAACGAGGGCTTATGGATAGGGGGCACATCCATTTTTTTTCCTGGAAGAGTTTTTGCGAGCTTATTGATGAGTGCGGGTTCGTGATGATTACTGTTGCTCACCATGTCCCGACACGTGGAACAACACTATTATCCAAGTGGTTCCCGGGACTTTTTGCGCAAAATTTTATTGTGAAGATTGTAAATGAATAAATACATATTTGCCACCTTCATGTGGGAAAATAGGTTAAAAGTGTAGTGGAGCACATGCTTCAATGTGAAATAATATGGAACAACACAATCCTATCAAGAAGCGCATCGTTGTTTACACGGCGATATTTGGTCCTGTGGATCATTTGCAGGAGCCACTCGTGATACCTGCCGATTGTGATTTTGTGTGCCTTACCGATCAATCGTTCCGCTCAAAAGTGTGGCAGGTCCGGCGCATTGCATCACCGCTCCCAGGAGACTTCCAGCGGAGCAATCGCTTTTGTAAATTATTTCCTCATAAATTTTTCCCCGAGTACGAATACTCCATCTACGTTGACGGAAACATGATCATCCATGGTGACGTGAGTGTGCTTATTAAAAGTTCTCTTAAAAGTGCCAACATCGCCTTCTTTGACCATGCACAAATAAAGAATTCACCAATTGATTGTATCTATGATGAGGCAGAGTTGATCTATAAACTCGCGTTGAAGGGGAGGCATAAGGATGATCCTGTGATCGTACGTGCGCAAATGGAGCGGTTCCACAAGGAGGGCTACCCAGAACACAACGGATTGATCAGCGGCATGGTTGTACTCCGAAGACACAATGAGCCCGATGTGATTCGGGCAATGGAGGCATGGTGGGGGTGTCTCACGACCATGTCTCGACGAGATCAGCTTTCATTCAATTATGTCGCATGGAAACTTGGATTAAGGGTTGCATACCTTCCTGGTGATTCAACGGATAATCCCTATTTTTTTCGTGCTGCGCATCGACTTTCCCTATCCCGTCGTATCCGTGCGCACGCACTAGCTGTGAAAAAGCGTTTGATGAGCGTGTTATAGTGTGTAAAATATTAAGAATTATTTATGTGTGGAATAAACGGCTTTATAAATTCACAAGGGAATCCGGTCGATTTGATCGGACAGATGAACGATGCGACGAAACATCGCGGCCCTGACGGCGTGGGGTCTTGGAGTGACGAGCTGCTCACCCTTGGACAGAATCTTCTCGCTATCACTGAGACTCCTCAGAATGCCAAGCAGCCGAGTGTTTCAAGAGATGGGAATTATGTCCTTGTCTATAACGGTGAAATTTATAATTACAAAGAATTGAGAAAGGCACTTGAGGGGGAGGGGGTTATTTTTCATACAGATGGCGACACTGAGGTGATATTCGAGGGATTGATGCGCCACGGTCCTTCATATTTTGCACAGCTTGACGGTATGTTTGCCATTGCCTTTTATGAAAAGCAAAAGCAAAAAGTTTTTTTGGCGCGTGATCGAGCAGGCATGAAACCACTCTACATCGCACACCATGACGGCGCAGTTGTTTTTTCTTCAGAGATGCGCGGACTTTTTGCATATGGCATACCGAGGGTCCTTGATATTGAGGTCGCGCGTTCATTCTTTATTTTTGGATATACGCCGTCGAAGGAAACCCTCATCAAGGGCATTGTAAAGCTCCCCCCGGGCTCCCTAAGAGAGATCGATCTTGCGTCAGGCAAAGAACACGATGAATGGTTCGGGTGGAGCGATCGCACTGACTTGGCTGCGAAATTCACCCCGGAGATCTTGAGACAAAAGTTTGGTGATTCCGTCCACGCGCACACCATGGGTCTTCGTCCATTCGGCCTTTTTCTTTCGGGAGGTCTTGATTCGACGGTGATCCTTCATGAACTTGCAGAAAAAGAAAGAGAAATGGTGAAGACCTATACAACACGCTTCGAGACAAAGGACACTCGGTACAATGAAGATGCGGATCTCGCGGCAAAATTGTCGGGTGATTACAATATTCAACATCATGAGCTGCTGGTCACTGAGCGCATGTTCATTGATTCCTATGAAGAGGCTATCTTGGCAATGGAGGAACCCCGATACAACCCATCCGTCCCCGCATATTGGCTCTTGGCGCAAATGGCATCGAAGGATATCACCGTGGTCTTGAACGGTTCCGGGGGAGACGAACTTTTTTTAGGATATCCGAGATATCAAAATGCAAGGAACATCGTGAAAAAGTACGAGCGCTTTCCGAAGTTGCTTCTCGATGCACGCTATACGATCGAGGGGATACAGGAAGGACTTATCAGACCTGGGCACATGCTGCACTTGGGTGAGAATGCTCCTTTGTGGGCGTACGTGAACAAGATCATGCCGCCTTTCCGCAATCCCGCGTTCCGATTCATGGATGGCTTTGATATGGCTGATGCAACAGCGCATTTTGTGAACGCGGATATCCCGCCTCTTCGCGACCCGCTATCCGACCGCGTGAATGCGATCGCTGAACTTGACCGATGGTTCTGGCTTGCGAATGAGGAGTTCATGCGGACCGATAAGGTCATCATGCATTTTGGGATGGAGGGGAGATTTCCGTTCCTTGCGAATGATCTTGTGCGGTATGCGAACGGCATATCGTCAGAAGAAAAACTGAGGAGGGGAAAGAAGTCGCTCGTACGGGAAGCGTATCAAGGTAAACTTCCGGAATATATTCTCAATAAGAAAAAAACGGGTTGGAATGCCCCGGTCACCGAATGGATGTCGAGTGAATTTGGTGCAATGGTGAGGAATGTGCTCACTCCGGAGTATTATCCTCCCACCGCGGAGCTTTTTGATTTTAGCGCCCTCACAAAGCGCACCCTCGAAGGAAAAGTTCGTTTCGAAAAAGCCGATCTCATGGAATTTCTCCCAATCGTACAATTCCAAGTCTGGGCACGGGTGTTTAATGTAACACTTTCTTAATCCCGATGAATATGTCACCAAAAGTCTCCGTGGTCATCCCCACATTTAATCGTCCAGAACTCTTGAAGCGCTCGGTGGCGTCTGTGCTCGCGCAAACATACCAGGATTTCGAGGTCATTATTGTGGATGATGGCGACAAGATTCGCGCCAGAGATGTTGCTCAAGGTTTTCATGATCCCCGTGTCGTCTATATAGAAAACAATCCGCCAAAAAGAGGTGGTGGCGCATCTCGCAATATTGGAATAGTAAACGCTCGCGGAAATTGGATCGCATTTCAGGACGATGATGATGAATGGTTCCCAGGGAAACTCGCCTTACAAATAGATGCACTCTCACACGCATCTCCCGATGTTGGATTCTGCTTTACCGCCGTCGTGAATGATCACGGAGATAAACGGGTCGAGACCAAAGTGACTGAGGGTGAATATGATTATCGTGATATCGCACTACGGCGCTTTGCGGGATTTTTAACGATCACCCTTGTTTTTCCAAAACAGATATTAGAGGAGGTTGGCGGCTTTGACGAAACACTCCCAAGTCATCAAGAGCCGGAACTTATGATCCGTGTGACGCGTAAATACAAGGGCATTGCAATCAATCGCCCCTTGGCCCGCGTGAACATGACCCCGCATGAACATATTGGCGGAGATCTGTCTCGTCGTATCGCAGGAAGGGAGATCATCATTCGGAAGCATTATGATCTATTAGTGCATCATCCAAGAACGCTCGCTTATCATTATTTCCAGACAGGATTATGGTGCCGTGATTCCGGGAAACTCACAAAAGCAAAGACGTACTTCTGGAAAGCGTTCAGGCTGTCCGGGAATCCGCGCTATCTTGCCCACTGGGTGAGAACAGTATTTAAAAAAGACGTTGTTTGCCAGTAGTTTCTTCACGCGTTAGTATTGGGTGACCGTTATGAATATCCTAGGAATTTCCTGTTTTTATCATGACTCCGCCGCCGCCCTTATTGTGGACGGGAAGATCGTTGCGGCTGCGCAGGAGGAACGCTTTACGCGCAAAAAGCATGATGAGCGTTTTCCTGAACATGCAGTTGCCTATTGCCTTACGGAGGCGGGCATCACCATCGATGATATTGATATCGTCACTTTTTATGATAAGCCATTTCTTAAATTTGAACGCCTGCTCGAAACATATCTCGATTACGCGCCAATCGGGGTCGCGTCATTTGTGAAGGCGATGTCGGTCTGGCTCAAACAGAAATTATGGATCCCTCAGATGATCAAGGATGAACTTGGATATGCTGGGAAGATCCTTTTCACTGAGCATCATCAGTCGCATGCTGCATCGGCATTTTTTCCGTCGCCATTTCAGGAGGCCGCAGTGCTCACGGTTGATGGCGTCGGTGAGTGGGCGACGACGACATGGGGAGTGGGGAAGGGGAATGTACTTGAGTTCAAAGAAGAGATTCATTTTCCACACTCGCTTGGTTTGTTTTATTCTGCATTCACCTATTACACCGGCTTTAAGGTGAATTCCGGAGAATACAAAGTCATGGGACTGGCGCCCTATGGGGAACCGAAGTACGTTGACCTCATGTACAAGCATTTGATCGACGTGAAAGAAGATGGCTCCTTCAAGCTCAATATGGAGTATTTCAATTATCCCGTGGGGCTCACGATGACGAATCGCAAACTCGATGTGTTATTTGGCGGACCGGCACGCAAGCCCGAGTCGCCTCTCACACAGAAGGAAATGGATATCGCCGCATCGCTTCAGGTGGTGACTGAAGAGATCATCCTTAAGATCGCGCGGCATATTCACAAGGAAACGGGAATGACCAAGCTTTGCTTGGCCGGGGGGGTTGCCCTTAATTGCGTCGCAAATGGCCGCATACTGCGTGAAGGTCCCTTTGATGAGATATGGGTCGAACCGGCATCCGGAGACGCAGGGGGTGCACTAGGGGCTGCTCTTTCGACCTGGTATGAATATCTGGGAAATCCGCGCACGGCAGACGGCGTGCACGATCAAATGCGGGGGGCGTATTTGGGGCCTGAATTTTCAAATGAGGAGATCAAAACAATGCTTGATGAGCTGAACGCTCCCTCAGTGTTCGCCTCTGACGCAAAACTCTATGACACCGTGGCAAGTTATCTTGAACACGGGGCAGTGGTCGGATGGTTTCAGGGGCGAATGGAATTCGGTCCACGCGCGCTTGGTGACCGCTCCATTCTGGGGGATCCGCGTAATCAGGAGATGCAGTCGAAGATGAATGTGAAGATTAAGTTCCGTGAAAGTTTCCGACCGTTCGCGCCGTCTGTCCTGCGTGAAAAAGCGGATGAATATTTTGAACTTGACGGGCATTCGTCGCCATACATGCTCCAAACGGCATACGTCGCAAAAGGTCGCCGTCGTGAGATGTCTGAAGAAGAAAAAAAGCTCTGGGGTATTGCAAAATTAAATATTGTCCGCTCTGATCTTCCTGCTATCACTCATGTCGATTATTCCGCTCGCGTACAAACGGTCTCCGCAGATGTCTCACCGCGCTATCATGCGTTGCTTTCCGCATTCGAAAAAAGAACGGGATGTGCCGCGCTCGTGAATACGTCATTCAATGTTCGGAGCGAGCCGATCGTCTGCACGCCACGTGATGCATTCCTCTGCTTTATGCGCACTGATATGGATTACCTTGTGCTCGGGAATTACATTCTCGATAAGAAGATGCAGTCGGAATGGAAAGAATCTCTAGATTGGAAGAGTAAGTATGAGCTAGATTAGCTCGCTAAAATTTTCTCAAGCTTTATATTATGACCGACTTCAAAAAGAATCTTTTACTCAGTTGCGTTTCACTTCTTTTCTCCCTTGCCGCAGGGGAGGTGATCATTCGTATATATGAAAACAGCGCAAAAGATGTGTCTCAGGGGATCAGTGATCCGATACTCCTCTATCGGATGTCCGGCGGAGAATTTGATGCGAACGGTTTTCGCAATAGAGAGGTTCCCGCAGAGGCAGATATCGTTGCGCTCGGAGACTCCTTCACCCAGGGCATTAATGCGACGATGGGGGAAGCGTGGCCAAGGGTGGTCGGCACACTCTCTTCGACGACAGTTTACAATATGGGCATCAGCGGCTATGGCGCCGTCCAGTATGCAGCGCTCTCAAAACAGGCTTTTGATCTGCATCCTAAAATTGTCATTGTCGGGTTTTATCTTGGTAATGATCTCTACGATGCATACAATGTCACATATCATCTCCCCACCTGGAAGGCGTTGCGCGATCCCGGCTTTATTGACCCCAACGTGAAAGACGAAATGATGTTTGATCCGGCCTTGCGCATGGAATCGCTTGCGGGAGCGAAGCAGGGAACCATGAAGTATAATATTTTCGCAACGCGTTTATGGATACGCAATCACATCCGTCTGTACGCGCTTCTCGGTGATGCGACTCGTGCATTGCGGGAGAAGTCGGGTATCGCGCGTACTGCAGATGACCAGATGAATGACTTGAACAGCGGAAGCAAAGAAGACCCGAATATTGCGATAGGGTATGACGGAGACCCTGCGATCAAAACGATATTAAGTCCCGTATATCGGTACGACGCAGTGGATCTTTCCGCAACGACGACAAAGGAAGGGTGGAGGATCACACGCGATCTATTTACAGTAATGAACAATGCATCTACTGCTTCCGGGACAACACTGGTCATCGTTGCGATCCCGACAAAGGAAGCTATGTACTTAAAGCACATGCATAATGTCAACGAATCTATTCCTCAAAAATTCATAGCATATGAGGCGGCGGAATCGAAGCTCCTTTCAAGCTTTATGGATTTTTGTGCAGAGCAAAAGATTCGCTGCATGAGTCCGCTTCCGGACCTCGCGAAGGCACTCGATGAACATCAGACGATCGTTCGACCTGTCATGGATGGACACCCGCTCCCGTCCGGATATCGGGTCATTGCCGAAAGTGTCTACAAATATCTGCGCACGCAGAATTTACTCCCCGTAACGAACATTTCATCAAAATGAAACGCATACTCGAGACAATGAAAGGGGAGTTTCGAACTCTCGATACGAGCAAAAAACAGTTGCAAAAGTTTGGGCTACTGGTCGGAGGGATCATTCTTCTTATCGTCGGATTCCTTGGACTAGTACTCCATAGGGAGCTCCATGCGGTGATGCCAATGATCGGAGTGGCATTAGTTGTCCTGAGTCTTGTCGCTCCGCGAATACTTCTGTGGCCATATTACGCATGGATGGGATTTGCTATCATCATTGGGTACTTCATTGGAAACATCCTTCTCATCGTACTGTTTTATGTTTTTGTCACTCCGATCGCTCTTCTCCGTTCGCTATTTCGAAAGAGTGAAACGAAGTCTGCGAACAGCTATTGGATAAAGCGCGAAAAAGGGTGGACGAAAGAGAGTATGGAGCAACTCTTCTAATCAACATTCGCTTGTGCTAAGCTCTTGATATGCAAAAATTAGCCATGTTGGGGCAGTTCATTAAATTCCTTGCCGCACGCAAGAAGTTTTGGTTGATCCCCATTATCATCGTTTTCTTTCTTGTCGGAATTCTTCTTGTCACTACCCACGGCTCCGTGGTTGCGCCATTTATCTATACGCTGTTTTAATTTTCCGCCACATCCTCGTCGAGATACTCTGTTATATTCCAGGCGTGGCGATTATTATCGAGCTCCCTAGTCACGTATGAATAATTGCTTGCCACTAGATTCTTACCAACTTCGGCTATATTTGGAAGATCCAATAAGGATGTTGTTGGAATAATATTTATTGCGCCTTGGTCTTTAAAATCGAGAATACCCACGACGTTACATCCAGCATCTGACCCCACCCACTTGGAGATTTTTTTCTCGCAACGCCCTTTGTGTATTGGAGTGAATTTCAAAGATGCCTCGCTAGAATGAGTATGGTAGAGTGGGGAGGCGATGATGAATGTTATCAATAAGTGGAAAAGTGAATTCGATCAGCGAAAAATATATAGCGTTCCTAAGCGGGGGCCATTTTATGATCTCGCAAAAAACTATTTGCCGGACAACAAGGATGCGATCGTTGTGGATGTTGGTCCCGGAGAGGGGTGGTTTGCGACGCACTGCGAACTGAAAAAATTTCGTAATCATAAACTTTTGGATATCAACGAAAGTACTGTCAATCAACTTACAAAAAAAGGATTCAATGCGGAACATTATTGTGCACCAGAACGGCTTCCTTTTGCCGATGTTTCGGTTGCCTATATTCACCTGAGTCATATCGTTGAACATTTGCCGTATCAGGAGCTTTATGGATTCTTGAAAGAAATGGATCGCGTCCTGGAGGGTGGGGGAATGGTGGTGATAAGCACGCCAATGCTCTGGGATCGGTTCTATGATGACTTGAGTCACGTGAAGCCGTACAATCCTCAAGTCTTCATCAATTATCTTACAAGGAGCAAGGAGAATGCCACACAGTCCCCAGTATCAACCAATTTTATCATGAGGGAATTGCAGTTTCGTTTTCGCGCGGTTGACGCCACAGAGTGGGGGTCAAGGTACTTCATAGTCGATATACTGATGCGGAGCTTTCGTATTCTCCGCTCAAGGTTGGGATTCCGGCGATACATAAAAAACGGATATACGATGGTGCTTGAAAAGAACGGGTAGTCTCGAAAAAGCAGGATCATAAGCGCAACAAATGCTAATAATCGCAACCTTTTTTCTTCACAATGGTTGTAGTATAGTGTCTCCACTCGAGGCTTTGTTGTCGTACCATCCGTTCAGGGTAAATCCTCGGTGGTCGGTGGTTTCTTGGCCTATGTGATGGCCGAGCAGCCACTCCAAGCATCTATGCAACAAAAAAAGATAAAAATACTTTTCGCAATAAATTGCATGAACATCGGCGGGGCACCATCGGTGGTGTTTGCGCAAATAAAATATCTTGATAAAGAAAAATTCGAACCGCACTTGCTCATGTTGTACCCCTCGAAAGAGGCAAATTTTCTAAAACAATTGGATTTTTTACCAAAAGAACACATCATACAATTTAAACTCTGTAATCGTAGCATTTTTGATATTTCCACACTGAGAAATATATATCGATATCTTCGCCGAGAACGTTTTGATGTTGTTTATACGCACCTTTTTTTGGCAAATTTTCTTGTACGCATGCTCGCTATCATCGCACGGGTGCCAATCATTCTTAGTTTTGAACATAGTACCTATTTCAATAAATCCTCTTGGCAGATCATCGCTGATCGCATATTGGCAAAATGGACGGATCGGATTGTGGTATCCACTCAAGAAGTTGCCGATTTTACATCAACCCAAGAATATCTTCCCGGCGAACTTTTTTCAGTAATACGTAACCCAGTAACAATTCCGGTGCAAACCCTTGTCGATGAAAATGAATTATGGGATCTTACTGGGTTTGATCGAGGCGGAGTACTCTTTCTTACTATCGGGAGATTTTCTGAGGAAAAGGGTCAGCACATACTCCTAGAAGCAGCAATGCGTGTTCATGTTTTAAACCCGAAGTCAAAATTTTTAATTGTGGGGCATGGACCTCAAGAGGGCATACTTCGAGGTCTTGTATCCAAGAATAATATGGATGAATATTTTCGAATACTTCATATGCCAGAGCGTGCAAAGGAATTTCTTTATATTGCGGATTGGTTCGTACTTCCTTCCTTGCGTGAAGGACAATCTATCGTTGTGGAGGAGGCCATGCTGGCAGGGGTGCCCGTTATTACCTCTGCGTTGCCAGGAATGGGTCAGGTTGTCACCGCGGGGGAAAATGGATTTCTCGTAGAGACGGGGAATGTTGAGTCATTGCAGTCCGCGCTTTCTTGTGTACTTAACGAGGGTTTAGATAGAAAAAATTTTTCTGATAAAGCCCTCCTGACTGCTGAAAAACTTCTTAACACTGATGATCGGATGCGAAGATTTGAATCTTTATTATTGAGTCTGTATGCAGATAAAAAACGATCTGCGGTAAATTTTTCAAAAACACAGTAAGAGATCGTATGAAAGAATATCATTATCCCAGCAGACTGTTTCGTAAAGAATGGCATTGGTTTGAAAAACCACATGATATTCCCGGTGCTGATTTATTGAATTTTTTTTCATACGACAATATTAATGCGCCCGGCTTCAAAAAAAAGTCTGGGATGACGACGATCATCGACCTTGTGCAGACTGAAGATGTACTGTGGAGTAAGCTGCGCAAGAGATATGCGCGTGAGCAAATTGAGAAGGCAAAAAGGAATGGCATAGATGTGCATACCGATATTTCCTGGGAGCATCTCGTTGGTGTATATGAGAAATTTAGGAAAGGAAAAAAGATTTCTTCTGATGACCCGCGCGTTTTTCAGCATTGTCGCGTGTATGCTGCGCTCGTAAATAATGAAATTCTTGCGATGGGTGCATTTGTTGAAGACGAAAAATATAGTCGCGCCTTAGTGTTGGCATCAGATCGATTTAGTAATGAAGGGAAGCGGAGGGAGTTGGTCGGACAGGCGAATCGCATGCTCATTTGGGAGGCGATGCGTGATGCGCGCTCACGAGGGATATTACAGTTTGACCTTGGTGGAATCGCGCTAGAAAGCGATAAACGGGAGGACAAATCCCTGCTTGAGTTCAAAGAAGCTTTTGGTGGCGAGCGAAAAGTCGGGTATTATTATACGAAAGTGAATTCTCGGTTGTTAAAACTTTTTATTAAAACAAGACGCTTTCTGCATATATGAAGTTTCTAATAACCGTAGACACTGAAGCAGATAACCAGTGGAGGGCGAAAGGTCCGCTTACACTTCGCAGTATCGAAAAATTGCCTCATTTTCAAGAGGTTGCAGAACACTATGGTTTTCGTCCAACATATTTCATTACTCATGAGGTTGCCACGAATAAGGAGGTGACAGGAGTAATGCGCGAACTAGAGCGCGAAGGGAAGAGTGAGGTGGGAGCTCATCTGCACCCGTGGACGACACCGCCCTATTTTGATGAGTCGGAAGAGAGGCACCTGAAGCATTTTCCGTGCGAGCTTAATGATGAATTCTTGAAGAAAAAATTTGAGGTTCTCCATGATGCAATCACTACGGCGATGGGGCACGCACCAACGTCTTTCCGGGCAGGTCGCTGGGGGTATGATGGACGATTGGATCCGCTACTTGCTGAGCATGGCTATGTTGCGGACAGCTCTGTATCGCCATACATGAATTGGGTGCGGGGGATTAAAAAAGGAGAAGGGCGCAAGCTTCCGGATTTTCTTGACGCATCGCCCTTTCCGTATATTTCGCCACGCGGAATCGCGGAGGTCCCAATGAGCATTCTTCCCAAAGACGTGGCATGGATATCACGAGCAGGTGCACGCATGCTCGGGAGGGGGAGCTTTCGCGTGTCGTGGTGTAGAATTTTTTCCGAGACCTCGCTTGAAATGCTAAAGGATCTCTATTTTCGCGCAGAGGCCAAGCACCTCCCGTATCTGGTATTCATGACCCACTCCTCGGAGCTTTTAGTTGGTGGCTCCCCATACTCGAAGACCCCCGAGCTTGTCGCGCATTTTAACGAAGTCTTTGAGGGATTCCTCGATTTTCTCCAAAAACAGGGCATCGCCGGAGCGACGGCAACTGAGGCGGGAAGAGAAATTCTTGCGGAATCTCGCGCTTAATCCATTGTCCGATAATAGTAATACGTCAATGCCGTCGAAAAGACATATTGAAGAAGCGTTGCCCCCACCGCTCCCCAGATGCCAAGGAAATATATACCGATAACATCAAAAATCGTCAAGGATATGGAGTTAGCGAGATTCGTAAGGTAGACTGGCGTGCGATTCTTTCGGGTGAGAATTGCCGTAGACTGTAGTTTTGTAGGAAAGAAAAGAAATGTAAGGCCAAGTGCCTGCGCATAAATAAGCGAATCAAGGTATTGGGGAAATAAGAAGTGGAACGGGATGGGGAGCAGAGCAATATAGGCAATCGTAATCGGAATGAATATCACATATGCCTTCCATATTTTGGTATGAACCGCATTTCGCAGCTGGCGGGTACTTTTTTCAGCATATTTCGGCATAGCAAGCGTCGTCGTTGCTTTTAGCAGTGCTTTCATCGGTGCTGTGGTTGCGACCGCAAAGCCATAAGTTGCAAGTGCGATGGGACCCATGAGGTGCCAGACGAGTAACGAGTCTAGTTGGGTGGCTGATTGAGAAAATGCTCCGACCAAGCTGAGGCGTTTGCCATATGCAACCGCGTCACCTGTATCAGTGTTTTGGGAGAGCGCCGGAAAGCGCTTGAGCACGCTGCGGTGAGCGAGATACCGGAATACGGTATAGGAAGCATAGTAAAAAAATATGATGACGATGACGTTTTTTGAGCAGAAGATGGTGATGATCAAAATGAGCGTTGCCCCCGCTTGCACGAGTGCGTTGTAGATTGCAGAAGGAATAAACTGTTTTTTTCCGGCAAAAACTGCAGACCAGAGAGAATATGCCTCGGAGAGTGGAAGGAATAATGCAACAATGAGTAGGGAGTATCCGATATCGGTATTACCCATGAATATGT
Organism: Candidatus Lloydbacteria bacterium RIFCSPHIGHO2_02_FULL_50_18; assembly: GCA_001821395.1. Lineage (GTDB taxonomy): Bacteria > Patescibacteriota > Minisyncoccia > Phycocordibacterales > UBA6899 > MHLP01. The sequence continues at coordinate 45,716 of MHLM01000014.1, forward strand.
AGTAGCCACCGACGCCTATGGCTCCCAGTGATCCAAGCACCCCCCACGAGAGTTTTGCGGAGAGCGATTTCCTGTATGCCCCGAGTTCTCCCCGAGCGATAGCTTGCGTGAGCGAGGTTGGCATTCCCGTGAGTGTCGCAATGGTGAGAATCGAAACAATAGATAGAATGTATTTATATGACCCGTAAGTTTCTTTAGGTATGAGATTGGCCATTGCGGTCGCGAGGGCTAGTGCAAAGAGTGCGGAGACCACTTGTCCCAAAAAAATAGAGCCGCCCCCGGAAAGGAGATAGTGCATATCGATTCCGGTGCGCGCGTTCATGCCCTGCAAAAATTTCTCGATCCTGGGTGATTTCATGATGATGATAACCACAGCATATCAGCGAAGGTGGTGAGACAAAATATTATGGTTAGATCGTGTCAATTTAAAAATTTTCATAAAAAAATGATATTGCCATGTCGGCGATATCATTTTATGTTATCACGATAATGCGCGAATGTTTCAGCAAGTCCTTGATCGAAATTCTTCATGGGTTTCCAGCCGAGCTCTTTTATGGCCTTGCTCGAGTCAGGGGCATAGCGGACCCGCCTGCCGTAGCACGGGCAAGTATCGTGGCTAGTGCGGGTGCGTGAGATCATCGCGGTGCTCGTTGTCGACAGGGAAGGGGTTGTCAATTATTTGACAATTAATCCTAACTTGGTTTACAATTACTTTACAATATGCTCACGAAAGACGAAATATTGAAGATCGGTAAAGCCAAGGGGAAGATATACACGAGTCAACTTGCGGCATCCTTCGGTGTTTCTCGGCAGTATGCGAGTGCCCTTATCGGAGCGCTTGTGCTTGATCAGCAGCTTATTAAAATAGGGTCAACGAGAAGCGCTTTTTACGTGCTACCGGATTATGCACGAAAACATCCCGAGATATTCCCTCTGTCGTACGCAAAAACATTCCGTAATATTGGACTGGAGGAACACAAGATACTGAGTGACGTAGAGAGCGGGTTTTCAGCGTTGAAAAGACTGCCTGAAAATGTCAGGAGTATTTTTACTTTTGCGTTTTCCGAGATGTTGAATAACGCAATCGAGCACTCGCGGTCAAAGATGGTGCACATTGAGGTATCGCTACGCGGGAAAACCCTCACGTTCATCATCGAAGATTCTGGGGTGGGAGTATTCAGAAATATCATGCAGAAGAAGGTATTGCACTCAGAGCTTGAGGCGATCCAGGATCTACTGAAAGGGAAGACAACAACGATGCCAACATCCCACTCGGGGGAGGGAATATTTTTCACATCTAAGGTTGGTGACGCGTTCATCCTTGAGAGTTTTAATTATCGCTTAACGGTAGACAACAAGATCGAGGATGTTTTCATAGAAAGATCGACTCAAAGAAAAAAGGGAACGAGGGTCACTTTTCAAATACAGACAACGACCTCACTGCATCTTGGTGACGTGTTTAGAAAGTATACGAATATCGGGGATGAGAGCGATTATGGATTTGATAAGACCGAAGTTCGCGTCAACCTCTACACATCTCTAGGAGTGCACATTTCACGCTCACAAGCACGCAGAATTCTTTCGGGCTTGGAAAAATTCAAAGTCATAGTTTTTGATTTCGACAAAGTGTCGGTGGTTGGTCAGGCATTTGCGGATGAGATCTACCGTGTCTTTGCTCGCAAATATCCGCACATTACCCTTCAGGAGGTCAACATGTTTCCTGGAGTACGTTTCATGGTTGAGCGTGCGAAAAATGAGGCAAAGAAAACCGCGCAGTAGGGGAAAGGGGAATTCCTCGCGCGTGCACAATCCCACGGTAGTTGAGGTAATCCCACGCGATCATTATCTTCGCTCGTAGTGCTCAAACGTTTCTTCAAGTCCCTGATCAAAATTTTTCAGCGGTTTCTAGCCGAGTTCCTTCGTGGCCTTGCTTGAGTCGAGGGCATAGCGGATGTCGTGGCCGAGGCGGTCGGTGAGACGAGCTTTACTTATCGTATATAATCGAATACAATCAAATGTACTAAATATATATGAAAGAACGCTTCCAAAAACGCATACCCATTTCGCAAGAAATACTCTCAAAAATAACCCAGATCGATGAGCTGAAGGGGCACTGGAAAGGGGGGCTCGCCATCAGTCCGCAGATATTGGGTCGGCTCAAAAAATCCGTCATTATCACCAGCACGGGTGCATCGACGCGCATTGAGGGATCGAAGATGACCGATGATGATGTCGAGCGGTTTTTGAGGGCGCTTAAGTCAAATCCACCCGAGAATCGCGATGAGGAGGAGGTCGCAGGTTATGCCGACCTCCTGGGTCGTGTGTTTGATAACTGGCAAAGCATGAAGCTCTCCGAGTCGCTCATTCTCTCTTTCCACGGCGTCCTTCTTCGTTACTCGAAGAAGGACGGGCAGCATAAGGGGAAATATAAGACAAAAGAAAATCTTGTTGTTGCTCGTAATTCAGAGGGCGAACAGGTGACGATATTCGAACCGACACCGCCCTGGCTTACAAAAAAAGAGATGGACGATGTGCTCTATTGGACACATGAAGCAATGGCTGGAAAAAAGCTTCACCCCCTTCTTGTTACTGCAAATTTCATTTTTGAATTTCTTGCCATCCATCCATTTTCTGACGGCAACGGTCGACTTTCTCGAGCGATTACCAATCTTCTCCTTCTTCAATCCGGGTATGGGTATGTGCCGTATGTTTCATTGGAAGAAATCATTGAAGAAAGAAAAGATGAGTATTATTCCTCACTTCGCAAAACGCAGAAATATCACAAAACAAAAAACGAAGATATTAGTGCATGGCTCAGTTTTTTGCTGGATGTATTACTCGTGCAAGCAAAGAGCGCTAAAGAAATCATGGAGAATGACGATCCTACAAAATTGCTTTCTGGGCGCCAAATTGAGATCTATGCACTCTTCGGGCAAGATGCACTTGCGGTGCTTGATATCAAAAAGAAGCTTAATGCTATTCCAGAGGTAACGATCAAGCAGGTGCTTGCGAGGCTTGTTTCACTCAGATTGATCGAACGGATCGGCCTGGGAAGAGCGACGCGGTATGTAAAATCAAAATAGTATTGATACCGACTTAGTCATGGTATCGTCCAGCCACGATATTATTTTTTGCCATCTTTGTAGTGGGCGAATGTTTCTTCGATCCCTTGCTCAAAATCCTTAAGCGGTTTCCAGCCGAGTTCTTTTGTTGCCTTGCTCGAGTCAAGCGCATAGCGTATGTCGTGGCCGAGGCGGTCGGTGACGTATTCGATCATTTCATCGCCGAGTCCCGCGAGCGCGATGAGTTTTTTTGTGATATCGATATTCTCGATCTCATTGCCTCCGCCAAGGTTGTAAATTTCTCCCGCCCTTCCGTCGTGGAATACGCGGTCAATACCTGAAACGTGGTCGCTGACATGTATCCAGTCACGGACGTTCTTGCCGTTCCCATAGAGAGGGACTTTTTTCCCGGCGAGCAGGTTTGAGATAAAGAGGGGGATCAGCTTTTCCGGAAACTGATTTGGGCCATAATTGTTCGAGGCACGCGTGGTGACCGTATCGAGCCCGAAGGTCCTGTTGTATGAGCGCACAATGAGGTCTGCAGAGGCCTTTGAGGCGCTGTAGGGGCTATTGGGGGCGAGGATATCGTCCTCTGTGCTTGCTGCGGCAGCTGCGCCGAGTGAGCCGTAGACTTCATCGGTGGAGACAAAATGAAAACGCTTCACCCCATATTTCCTTGCGCACTCGAGGAGGTTTTGCGTTCCGAGGACGTTGGTCTCGACAAAGATGCCGGGCCCGGTGATCGAGTTATCAACGTGGCTTTCCGCCGCGAAGTGAATGACATGAGTCGGTTTATATTCTTCAAAGATCTCCGCAAGTTTTTTTGCATCGCGTATGTCGGCTTTAATGAACGCATAATTGGGAAGCGTTGAGACGCTGATGTTGTTGAGGTCGGCTGCGTAGGTGAGCGCATCAAGGTTAACGAATTGATAGTTCGGATATTGGGGTATGGCAAAATTCAGGTAGTTACTCCCAATGAACCCGGCACCGCCCGTTACGAGAATGGTCTTGTCGTAGGTCATATTTATTGGGCTTTGGGTTTTTCACTAAGATGTTTTTCCTTCATGTAATTTGAGGCGGTCAGGAGACTATCGAACGTGCCGATGTCGAACCAGGCGCCCTTCACGCTTTCCGCCCTGAGCGTGCCTTCATCGACATAGCGATTGTTTACCCAGGTGATCTCGTATTCCCCGCGATCGCTTTTTGGCTGACCCTCCATTTTTGCAAACACGGTGTTGTCGTAGATATAGATACCGACAACCGCTAGGTTGGTCGCTGGGTCTTTTGGTTTTTCGATGATCTCTGTCACGCGCTTATTCTTGTCGAGAGTTGCGACGCCGAAACGCTCAGGGTCGTGCACTTCTTTCAGGAAGATCGTTGCTCCGGAAGTAAAATTTGCGACATGCAGGGCGATGTCGTCTTCAATGATATTGTCTCCGAGGTGGAGCACGACAGAGTCGTTTGCGATGAAGTCATGTGCGATACAAAGCCCCTGAGCAATGCCGCCCGGCTCGTTCTGTATGCCGTAGACGATCTGGATCTGATGTCCCGTATTTTTTGATTTGAAATCTTGCCCTGAACCGAGCACGCTCACGAAGTCATCGAGGTATTGAGGGGAGAGGACGATCATGATGCGGTCGATCCCGGCGTTCACGAGTTTTTCGACAGCATGAAAGATGACCGGCTTGTTATACAGCGGCAAGAGGTGCTTATTGGTGATCTTGGTGAGCGGGTGAAGGCGTGTGCCTGATCCTCCTGCTAAAATTACGCCTTTCATGTTTGGTTTATTGTTACGTGCGAAGCTTGTTGTATATTATAGAAAACAATGAATTTGCGCAAAAAGTATCAGGTTTTCTTGCGATGCTTAATGTGCGCGCGTGTTGACATTATTCACTATGTTATGTATTCTGCATACTAGAATTCTTCCAAAACCTCGACACTCACAAAGGAGATCGTAGTGAATCACATTCCAGATTTAGAGATCCTCTGTCTTCGCCACGGCAAGACCAACTACACCGAAAAGTTTCCCGACCTCACTCCTGACGGCATTCTCCACGTGCGCAAGGTTGCGACGGAAACAGTGCTTCCGTGGATCTTGAAGCATGGCATCAATCCGCGTGTGCTCGGCATCGTGGCTTCACCCGCACCACGCGCTCTGGGCACCGCGGCAAATGTGGCTGAAGTTATTGGGTATCAAGGGAAGATCCTGCCCCAAGGAGAAATTGGTCCGATGGCGAGACGTGATTCTGTCCGTGCTGCGCTCGTCTACCGTGACCTACGCGCAGGAAAGCAGTACGTGAGCTATGAGACGGACCCTGCCTTCCGAGATCGGACGATTTTTGAAACGCCTCCCGAAGTGCGAGCACGGTGGTATGCGTTTCTTGCCGATTACATACGGTGCGCGCGTATCCACGGTCCTCGTCACATGATCTTCGTGTCGCATTACGAGGTCTTGTGCAATATCGTTCACGATCTCTTTGGTATCGTGGCGAGTGAGCCCGCAGAGCTTCGGCATGCCGAGCCGATCTTTCTGTCGGTCTCCGACTATGCCCCGAGCGTTTCGGTTATCATCTCTGGTCAATTTCGGGGAAAAGAGGCGTTGGGGGTCCTTGATCTCTGGGATCATTCCTTTGAGCGTCGTTTGTAAGTTTGTGTTTACCCCGCATGCGGTGCATGCGGGTTTTCTTTTGTTCAAAAATCCCTATAATGCACAAATGAATATTGTGACCGCGTTTGAGGCGCTTGCCGTCGAGGGTATGGAAGGAGGGCATGACCGCGTGATCGAGACAGTGCTCTCGAAGCTTTTTGTGCGCGGGGACAAGGTGCACAAAGCGTACAAGCATCGTGTCGCTGATTTCGCTGACCTTACCGATCGTGAGGTGCGTCGTGAGTATATTGCGGAAGATTTTTTTTGGAACAATGCGATGGCGCCTGAGGTCTACCTTGAGCTTCGCGGGGTGAAGCGTGTGGGGGATGAGTTCGTGCACGTCCCTCTCGGCGAGGATTGGTATATCGTGATGCAGAAGATCGATACCGAGAAGGATCTCATGCGGGCGATCATGCACGGCACCCTCTGCAAGGAGGATCTTGTGGAGTATGTGCGCGTGCTCATGGAGCGCCTCACGTCACTTTCAGCTGCGCGCCGCCCCCCGCTCGAAGCATTCTTCGAGCGGGGGGCGGCGCACGTGCACGCCGAAGTCTTGGGGACCTGTGATTGGGCGTACACGGCGGATGAGTTTTTGTCGCGTGCCGACGTGGACCGTGCGGGGTCGTTGATGCGTCGCGCACTCGAATCGGAGCAGTATTTCACCGGGCAGATGGATTCCATCGCCGTGGTCATCGATACGAATGCGGAGAACATCCTTTTTCTCGACGGGGGAGTCTCATTCATCGACGTGATGCCGCCGAAGGACGCATGGCGCGTACATGATCGCTATTTTGCGATCTGCCGAACGAGTGCCGACATCGGCGCGCTCTCGGATTGTGAACTTGCCGAGGCTCTGCATGAGTCCTACGCTCTGGTGCCGCCGCCTGAAGCGGTGCGTGTGGTGTATGAGATCGCAGCGGCTTTGATCCAGGTACCGTATCGCAAGATGGTCGGGCGTGAAGACCTCTCTGTGAAGTACGCGAATTTCGTCCGCTTAAGGAGTAATGATCTTGCGCTGTTGCTTGATGAGGCGGGTGTTTAGTCGGCGGACCTTTCGAGCTCGACGTATCTCTTGATGATGGCATCAAGGCTCTCCATCGTGTGCCGCATTGGGAATCCGGAATCGCGAAGTTTGTCGGCGCGAAGAATGGTATTTGACCGGGGGGCTTTTACGACAAGCTCCGCTGCGGAAATATATGTTTTGCCGAGTTTCTTTCCTGAGTGTTTCTCGTAGAGTTCAAGAATGTCCTTATGCGTGACCGGCTCAGGATTTACAAAATTGAATGTTCCCGTCGCTTCCGCTCCGATGAGTCCAGAGAGTGAGGGGAGTAGGTCCTCGATCACCGTAATTGAGTTAGGTATGACGATGACCTTCTGATATCCGAGGAGTTTGTTTAGGAGATTCCGTGGTGTTGGTGTCGCAGTGATCGGCATACGCGGACGAACAACGAGTACATTGTCGTAGTCTTTGAGTATGCGTTCCGCTTCCGCCTTGGTGTATGAATAGTATGAACCCGCAAAGTTTGGTGCATCATCTTCGGAGAATCCCTTGCCGTTATTGTCTCCCTCATAGATGCAGCCGCTTGAGAGGTGGACGAGCTTGATGTGGTGTTTTTTTGCGTGCTCGGCAAAAATTTTCACGAGCGTCACATTTGCCGCATAGGTCTCATCTTTGTGGTCTTCGCACCAGTCGACATTTGGTCGTCCCGTTTTTCCCGCAGCGTTGATGATGATATCGGGAATCGTGCTTGATCCTTCGAGGTCCGCTTGGGAGCTGATGTGTCGATCGTCTAGCGTTGCGTTGAGCTCTGTTGCGATAAGTTTTCCAAGAAACCCTCCGCCGTATACAGTGATATTCATAAATATGTTTGTTATGTCTAAGAAAACCTCAGCAAGTCTTAAATAGTAACAACCATTGTGTGGTTTAAGCAATGCAGAGTGAGAAGATATCGTTTGATGACGCTATTAGGTCTAAGATAAAATAAAACCCGCAATGTTGCGGGGAAGAAAAGCGAATTGAGACGGGTTGTTACATGGCGATGAGCGGACAATTTTTCTGCGTTTGGATCTGCCAGTATAGGGCATGGGCGTGTTCGAACTTGATCTCCCCCTTTTGCTCGGGAGGGAACTGAGGTGATGCTTCTATGGCTCGGATTGTCTCAGCATCAAGATTCCGAACTATCTCCAGATAGTCCTTTTCAAGGTCAGGCACTGATTTCATGAGGTTCATTTTTTGCTCCAAGTGTTGAGGACTGCTGTTTTGCAAACTACAACAATATTTCCATGTGTGCAAATCTCCGGATCTTTCTTTCTTTCGCGAAAATATCCACAGGGGGTTGCCAAATAACGGAAAACCCCCTCTATCGAGTCACTTGTAATATGTGCAAATGCCTTGTTTGCCAGTGCAGGATATTCCCTATATAGTTGATGACATGTCATTAAAAGAACTACTGCGTTTCTGTATCCTTGCGTGCATCTTTGCCACGCCTTTTATTTGTTTATATGTTGCAGAGACGATGTTCTTCCCGTTCATTACCGGCAAGAATTTTCTTTTTCGTATTATCGTGGAAGCGATGCTCGGTCTATGGGTGCTCTTGATGTTCGTTGATGCGACCTATCGCCCGAAATTTTCATGGATACTCGCTGCGGCGGGAGCATTCCTTTTGGTGATGACGGTTGCGGATTTCAACGGAGTGAATCCATTCAGGAGCTTCTGGTCCAATTACGAGCGCATGGAAGGGCTCATCACACTGGCGCATCTCTTCTTGTACTTCATCATATGCGCGTCCGTGCTCGCGACGGAGAATATGTGGAAGTGGTTTTGGCGTACATCGCTTGCTTCCTCGGTCATCGTCTGCTTCAACGCGTATCAGCAGCTCGCGGGTAAGGAGGCGATCCACCAGAGTGTTACGCGTCTCGACGCAACGTTCGGGAACTCGGTCTATCTTGCGGTCTTTGCATTGTTTCACGCATTCATCGCGATGTTCTTGTTCTTCCGCGACGGAAAGAAGAATACATTCCGTTGGATCTACCCCGTTATCGCGTCGGCAAATGTCATCATTCTTTATTACACGCAGACGCGCGGTACGCTCCTCGGTATCCTCGGCGGTGTTTTGCTGACCCTCTTGCTCGTGGCATTTTTTGACAAAGAGCATCCTCAGTTGAAAAAGTATGCCATTGGTGGTGTGCTTGGTGTTGTGCTGTTGATCGGCGCATTTATCGCATTCAAGGATTCTTCGTTCATCCAGCAGAGCCCGACACTGCAGCGCATGGCGTCGATCTCGATGAGCGATAATACGACGAAGTCACGCTTCATGATCTGGCATATGTCATGGGAGGGATTCAAGGAGCGTCCGATCTTGGGCTGGGGGCAGGATAATTTCCTCTATGTCTTTGCGAAGCACTATGATCCGAACATGTGGGCACAGGAGCCGTGGTTCGACCGTTCACACGATGTGTTCTTCGACTGGCTGATCGCGGGCGGTGCACTGGGGCTGCTCTCGTATCTTTCAATGTTTGGTGCCGCGATCTACTATCTCTGGTTCGGGCGGAAGCATCGTTTCACAATCATCGAGCGGAGCATCCTGACCGGAATGCTCGCGGGATATTTCATCCATAATATCTTTGTATTCGATAATCTCACGAGCTATCTTTTCTTCTTCGGATTCCTCGCCTTCCTTCATACGCTCCATGCCGAAGAGGTTGTCGTTGAGAAGACACCACAAAAGAAAGAGCGTGCCGGAGACCGACTCGAAGCGGGAGACCTTGCGATCGCAGGTGCGGTCGTCATCGCGCTCACGTGTGTGATGATCTATTACGTGAACATTCGCAACATCAATGCGAACGTTGCGCTCATCAACTCGATCCGCCCGGAGGGGATCCTTGTCGATGGTCCGAACGGGCAGAAGAAGATCGCCATGAAAGAAATTCTTGATCTCGGACTGTTCGGCACGACCGAAGGCCGCGAGCAGCTCGCGCAACTTGCCGTTCAGACTCAGGACCCGCGCGTTCCGGAGAATATTCGGAAGATGTTCCACGATACTGCCGCAGCGGAGTTTGACAAAGAGCTTGCCGCCGATCCGGACAATGTACGCATGCGTTCATTTGCCGCAACATTCTACGCGCGCTTTGGCGAATATGAAAAAGCACTCGAGCAATTCAATAAAGCGATCGAGCTTTCACCGACGAGACAGTCAACGCGCCTCGATCTTGCGATGATGTATGTCGCCGTACGAGATTACCCCCGCGCAGAAGAGCAGGCGAAGATCGCGTATGATTTCGCGAATACGAATCCTGACGCTATCCTGACCTATGCCACGACGCTGATATATCAGAAGAAACTTGCGCTCGTTGACGAGGTGCTCGCGTCCCGGAAAGATACACCGACAGCATATGACAGCCGCATCATCAATGCATACGGCAATATCGGTCAGTATCAGAAAGTTGTGGAGCTCGTGAACGAAAAGATCGCACGAGGATTCGGCTCAGGGCGTGACTACTTCTCCCTTGCAGGTGGATATGCCACACTCGGAGATAAAGCTGCGGCCATTGCTGCCGTAGAGAAGGGGATGAGCCTCGACGCGGGATTGAAAGATCAGGGCACCCAGTTGATAGAGCAGATCAACGGCGCAAAATAAGAAACGGGGATAGGCCTAATTCTATCTTGAAACACAACGCGCTCCGAATACCTTGCCGGAAATGGGATAACGTTAATTCTAACCTGAACTGCAACAGTTGTAATTTGAGGTTGAATAAAAGTTATCCTTGTTTTCCCGTTTTCTATATATTTTCTTGCAAGGAGTGAGGTGATACATTAGGCTTTGGTCTAGGTAGTTATTTTGATCGGCAAATATGAATAGTGATGATGGGATGATCAGTTTCCTTGCGGGAATCCACCCAAGCGTTGGGGGTAAAGTTGAACGTCGGCAAGAGGCCGTCGATGCCCTAAAAAGAGTTTGCGGATCGCACGCTTCGCGCGAAACGATACGGATCACTGAAGTTTCGGGGCAATATATTGAAGGATGGATCGAAAAAAATATTTTTCTCGAAAAATTTTCAGATAGGAAAATTCCCGATGAACTGCTCACGTTGATTCACTGGCTTCACAAAGATCACGCTATTGACTGAGCAGTGGTTAGAAAATTACCAGATGAATGATTCCACGCACCCGCGTGGTTTTTTATTGCGGTGGCCCAATGGAAACGGTGTCACTTTCATTCTCGTTTGAAACGCAACAGCTGATCCCCGTAATGGCGATCAATGGTCGTGGAAAAACAAAGTGGTATAATTGTCTCATTATGGAACAATCAAAACTCACGGCTTACGTTGCGGGGCAATTGAAGGCCGGCATAAGTCCTGATGCGGTCAGGCAGCATCTTTTATTAGTAGGATGGTCCGAGGAGGATGCAGGGGCGGCCATCGTTTCGGGACTCGTCGAAAGCGGCGTACCAACGCCCGAAAATCGCATGCACTCCGGACGGGGAACGCTTTCTTCGACCGTTGAAGTTGTGCTGAATTTCTTTTCGTTCATTCTGCTTGGCACTGTCGCGACGGCGCTCGGCATTCTTTACTATCAGGTCATCGGCAAATATTTCCCTGACCCGCTCGTGCTGGGGTATGGGGCACTTGATTATTCCTCAAGTGCGATCCATTATGCGATCGCAACGCTCATCATCGCCTTCCCTATATATGTCGTTACGGTGCGACTCTGGTTCCGTCGATTCCGGGAGAACGAAGAGAAGGTGGAGTCGAAGCTTACGAAGTGGCTCACCTATCTCGTGCTACTCGTCACCGCTGTCACGATCGTCGGCGACCTCATTGCGACCGTGTACTATTTCCTTCAGGGCGAACTCTCCGCACGGTTCTTACTGAAGGCGCTCACGATCCTCGTCATCGCGGGTATTATTTTCGGGTTCTATGTGCTGGAGCGCAAGAAGATCCAATATAAAAATGATATCCCGAGACGGATCTTCGAGTATATCGGAGGAGCGATCAGTGTGCTCGTCATTATTGGTCTCGTGCTCGGCTTCATCGCGGGCGGTTCTCCTGCGACCGAGCGTATGCGCGGTCTGGATACCCAGCGTGCTGACGACCTGCGCGCATTGGCGAGTTGCATCTCAACATACGGATTCGACCACAAGCGATTACCGCTTAGTCTCGATGAGTTGAATTCCGGTGCGCAGTATTATTGTTCGGAACGAATGAATGATCCCGAGACCAGAGTGGCGTATGAGTACCGCATCGTAACTTCCGATGTGCAGACCGGACTCGTGCACGAGGGAAATATTGAGCTCTGTGCGAATTTTGCGCTCTCTTCGGAGGATATCGGCACGAAATCCGTTTCCTATTCCACTCCCATCGACAAGTGGGTGAAACATGCCGCGGGTCGAGAGTGTGACAGCGAGACGGTCATATTGGAGCGAGGGGATACGACCACCATCGTTCCCGAGAAGATGTTCGTGAAATAATCTCTCGGTGTGACGTATCAGGAGAGCTGATGCGTCCATGGCGACAAAGAACAGCTCACGCCCCGAGCCGTTCTTTGTTTTGTCTCCATCGAGTACAATAGCAGCATGCAGATCCGGGAAAATGTATCACTCGCTCCGATGACGACAATGAAGATCGGCGGCCCTGCGCGGTATTTCTGCGAAGCGGTATCACTCGCCGAAATTGAAGAAGCGGTCGCTTTTGCCGCTCAGCATGAACTGCCGATCTTCATACTCGGAGGCGGTTCGAATATCTTGGTCAGCGATGACGGATATCCCGGGATGGTGCTGCATGTTGCCATGAATGATGTCACAAGCAGGGAAGAGGATGAGGAATTATTTCTGACCGTTGGAGCGGGGTATCGGTGGGACGATCTCGTCGCACTCGCTGTTTCACGTGGCGTGTGGGGAATTGAAAATCTTTCGGCCATCCCCGGTACTGTAGGGGGTGCGACAGTGCAAAATATCGGTGCATATGGATGCGAGGTGGGCGACGTGATAACACTGGTTGAAGTATATGATCCAACCACCTCACGCGTGCAAACACTTAACAATGCAGAATGCCGCTTCAGTTATCGCGATAGTGTGTGGAAGCATGAAGGCAAAGGTTTGATCGTGCTGCGAGTAACATTCCGACTTCGGAGGAAGGCAACACCGAACATTGCCTATAAGGACGTTGCGGCATTCTTCGCACAGGAGGGAATCATTACTCCGACATTGGGTGATATCTGCACTGCGATCATCGCCATTCGATCGGCCAAGTTCCCGGATCTCACGACCCATGGAACTGCGGGGTCGTACTTTAAGAATCCCGTTGTGTCAGCGCGTGATGCGGAAGAATTTCTCTCGCGCTTTCCCGACGCACCGCATTACCCTCTCCACAATGGATCGGTAAAACTTTCCGCCGCATGGATCATTGATCATGTGCTGCATATGCGCGGCGTAAGGGCGGGTCACGTCGGATGCTGGGATGCACAGGCGCTCGTGGTCGTGAATTACGGTGACGCTTCAGCAGATGAGGTGAGAAATTTCGCACGTGACATACAGGAACGATCTTTACTGCTTGCTCATATTGCGCTCGAGACCGAAGTGATCAACGTAGCGTAAAAGCATGCCACTTGAAAGAGCAATAGCACCGCAGTAAATAAAATATTTTGCAGAGAGATGAATAAAATTATTTATCTGATTAAAAAAATTTTATTTGTTACAAAGAAAAATTTTTTTTGAAAAAATAAAATAAAAAGTTATCCCCATGTATCTTTGAAAACATATTGAGTGTGATGCGATGAAGAGAGATAATAGTAATAGGAGTGTTCGTTGCTAGCAATGAAATATTTTTCACAAGAGCACTCACACTAGTAAATGATGTTCGAGGTCGAAACACTCATTTTTTATCAGACAAAATTTTCACCATTATGGCAGCAAAAAAGAAGGCAGCTAAGAAAAAGGTAGCGAAGAAGGCAGCAAAGAAGAAGAAGGCATAAATTGCAGTTCTTCCACAAAACAAAAACTCCCCTTATGGGAGTTTTTGTTTTCTCGCTATTCTTCAAAATTTGCTTCCCTGCATTGTTGGCTTCGTCGTGAACTATTGTGCCGTACGCAGAGTACGCCACAATAGTGTCACTTCCTTGCCGCCTCGCAGACAAGCAAATTATGAAGAATAGCATTGATATTTCGCAATTGACTTCCTCGACGCCTCGTCATCCACCGAAATTCACACGAAGACTCCCAGCCCGTCTTATTTCCTGCGGCCATCGTTTATTGAGCATATTTCCCAAAGAAAGCGACATAAGGCGTTATTTTCATTTTTAGCCTCTGTGCGTTATAGTGGGGTATCCTCGAAAGGCGGTAGTTGGGAGGCCCTATTTCCTCCGAATCACCCATCATAAACGAAGAGGATGAACAACCAATATATGCAACTATTAAAGAATATTTTTCCCAATCAGGCGCAGAAGGAACTGAAGAAGCTCGAGCCGCTCGTGTTGGCGGTGAATGCATTTGAGCCGGAGATCAAGCTCCTTACCGACCAGCAATTTCCGGAGCGAACGCTTACGCTAAAAAAAAGATTCACCGAAGGCGAATCACTTGACGCACTTTTGCCGGAGGCATTTGCACTCGTGCGCGAGGCGTCACTTCGCACGCTCGGACAACGCCATTATGATGTGCAACTCGTCGGAGGGATGATCCTGCATAACGGAGGAATTCCGGAGATGCGTACCGGAGAAGGGAAGACGCTCGTCGCGACGCTCCCCACCTATTTGAACGCATTGTCCGGGAAGGGGGTGCACGTGGTGACGGTCAACGACTATCTCTCGCGACGTGACGCGGTGTGGATGGGGCAGATCTATGCATTCCTTGGACTTTCGGTCGGCGTGATCAATCATGAGTCTTCTTATCTGTATGATCCCGCGCAGGTCGCGCGCGACGAAGATCGTGATGATGTGGGTTCCTTTCGTGTCTTCTTTGAATTCCTTCGTGCGTGTACGCGTCCCGAAGCATATCGCGCAGACGTCACGTATGGTACGAACAACGAGTTCGGTTTCGATTATCTCCGTGACAATATCTGCTATGAACCCAAGGAGCTTCGTCAGCGCGAGCATAATTACGCTATCGTCGACGAGATCGACTCTATATTAATAGATGAGGCGCGTACTCCGCTCATCATTTCTGCCCCCGCGCAGGATTCGGAGAGTTTATACGATACATTCGCGTCTATCGCGGCAAAAATGGTTGAGACCGATGACTATACGATCGATGAAAAACTAAAGGCGATCCAGCTCACGGAAGCAGGCATCAATAAAGCGGAACAATTACTTGGTATCGACAATATCTATACTGAAAAAGGGATCAAATATGTGCATCACCTCGAGACCGCCGTTCGCGCAAAGGCGCTCTTCGTACGTGACCGTGAGTATGTGGTGCAGGAGGGCGGGGTGGTCATTGTGGATGAGTTCACCGGACGACTTCAGCCCGGCCGCCGCTGGTCAGAAGGACTGCATCAGGCGATCGAAGCGAAAGAGGGAGTGCGTGTTGAGCAAGAGTCGCGCACGATGGCGTCAATCACGTTCCAGAATTATTTCAAGCTGTACGGCAAGCTTTCAGGGATGACCGGTACCGCACTCACGTCGGCTGAAGAATTCGAAAAGATCTACGGTCTGGATGTCATCCCGGTCCCGCCGAACCGACCTTCCGCGCGTCTCGATCAGCTCGATCAGATATTCCAGACTGAGGTGGGCAAATTCACCGCGATCGCTCGTCGGGTGAAGGAGGTGCACGCGAAGGATCAGCCGGTGCTCATCGGTACGGTCTCGATCGAGAAGAATGAACTATTGTCCTCGTTCCTTTCCCGGGAGGGAGTGCCCCATGAGGTATTGAATGCGAAGAACCATGAACGCGAAGGAGAGATCATCGCTCAGGCGGGAAGAAAAGGCTCGGTCGTCATCGCTACAAATATGGCGGGCCGCGGCGTTGACATCAAGTTGGGCGGAAATCCTGCGTCCAACGAAGCATATGAAGAGGTCAAGGCAGTCGGCGGGCTTTTCGTGCTTGGCACCGAACGACATGATGCGCGCCGTATCGACAACCAGCTCCGCGGGCGATCGGGTCGCCAGGGTGATCCCGGTGAAACGCAATTTTACGTATCACTTGAGGATTCACTCATGCGCATCTTTGCGTCTGATGTCATTAAGAACATGATGGGCCGTTTCGGTATCCCCGAAGATCAGCCGATCGAGCAGAAGATGATCACGAAGGCGCTCGAAAATGCACAGACAAAGATCGAAGGTTTCAATTTTGATGCACGGAAACACGTGCTCCAGTACGACAACATTATCAATATCCATCGCAAGACGATGTATGCGCGACGCAGAAAACTGCTGCTTGGTACACGCGACGAAGTGAAGGAGTATTTCGATGATTTACTAAAGAACGCAGGTGAATTCGGTGAGGGGACAGAGACTGCACGAGCCGAAAAGATCGCAGCAATCGGTGAAGAGGCATTTTATGATGTGGTACGACGTCTCGCACTTCAGACCAACGATATGTTCTGGGTCGACCATTTGGAGCTCATGGATTACGCGCGTTCGTCGGTGAATCTGCGTGCCTACGGGCAGCGCGATCCGCTCGTCGAATACAAGCGCGAGGGATTACGTCTTTATCGCGAAATGGAGGACTCGATTGCGATGCATATCCTTGAAATGATCCCGCGCATCCAGGTTGATGCATTCGTAGCCGCAGAGGCGGAATTGAAAAAAGTACAGTCACAGATGACGCTTGCCGGCGGAGGGGTCACCGGAAGTACTAGCGTGACTGCCGTTTCCAATGCGCCGAAAAATGCACAAGGAGAGGATATCGGACGAAATGATCCGTGTTTTTGCGGCAGCGGAAAGAAGTTCAAAAAATGCCATGGAGCGTAAGCTTCACTTCATCGTAGGGTCGGAAAATAAAGCGAAGGTGAATGCGGTCAGCGAAGTGCTGACGGAGTATCCGCACCTTTCCGGCGCACGGGTCGACGGGGTACGGACGGGGTCGGGTGTTGCTGATCAGCCAATGTCGCTTGATGAGACGGTGAGCGGTGCGATGAATCGCGCGCGCAGCGCCTTTGGAGCCTGTGACTATAGTGTGGGGATCGAGTCGGGGCTGATGCACGTGCCGAATACCAAGAGCGGATATATGGATGTGTGTGCCGCCGCTATTTATGACGGAACGGAATTCCATCTCGGTCTTTCATCCGCCTGGGAATTTCCGGACAAAGCGATCATTCGCTCGATGGTCGATGAGGGGCTCGATATGAGTCAGGCGATCAATAAGATCGGACTTACAAAAAATCCGAATATCGGTTCGGAAGAAGGCGCGATCGGTATCGTCACGAAGGGGCGCATCGATCGAAAAGAATATACGAAGCAGGCGCTCCGTATGGCACTTATCCACATCGATCAGCCGTAAGAAAAAAGAACATGATAGATACGGGAATATTGAGCAGTCATTTATCTGGGTTATGGGTCACTTTCAGCTGGCAGATCGCTCTTTCGGTGTTTCTCGCGTATGTGATCGTGGACATGCTGTATGCAAAATACACTCTCTTGGTGAATCAATTAAGACCGGCGGGTGCTGCGACTGCGGGGGCACTGATGTATTTTCTCCTCGCGGTCGGCGTTTTGAATTATGCAAATAACGCGCTCTATCTTGTGCCGCTTGCGATCGGCTCGTGGGTCGGGACATATTTTACGGTCGAACGTGAGCGGAAAAAGTCGCTACGGAAATGATATAATTACCTTCATGTATAATCGTGCTTTGCTGACGTTGTTTTTTACGATATTCCTCGACATGGTAGGGGTGGGCATCCTCATCCCCGTCGTCCCCGTACTTTTTGCGAACCCGCTCTCTTCTCATTATCTGCTTGCGCCCGGTACGCCGAAAGAAACGGGATACGTGCTGCTTGGGATCATGCTTGCGCTCTATTCATTCGGACAATTCTTTGCCGCACCAATCATGGGGCAACTTTCGGACAGGTTCGGTCGGAAGAAACTGCTTTTAGTGTCGATCATGGGAACCGCGATCGGGCAGATGCTCTTCGGGGTAGGGATCCTTTTGAAATCGGTCATACTCCTTTTTGTCGTGCGACTTTTCACCGGGATATCGTCGGGGAATATCATCGTCTCACAGGCGGCCATCGCCGACATCACTACTCCTGAAAATCGTGCAAAGAATTTCGGATTGATCGGTGCGGCATTCGGTCTAGGGTTCATTGTCGGGCCATTTCTCGGAGGGAAACTCTCTGACCCGACTCTTGTTTCGTGGTTCAGTGCATCAACCCCGTTCTGGTTCGCGTCGGCGCTTTCGCTTCTCAATCTTATCTTTGTTTTCACTACATTCAAGGAAACGAATCATTTTTTGAAACGAGGTGAACCCTTGCGTGCAGGGAAGGCAATCACCAATATCGTGCGCGCCTTTAATGCGAAGCATCTGCGTCCGATATTCGTCACAAATTTTCTCTTTCAAATGGGTTTTTCCTTTTACGTAACCTTCGCAAGCGTTTTTCTCTATTATCGATTTGGTTTTACCGAGTCATCGATCGGGAATTATTTTGCCTACGTGGGGCTCTGGATCGTATTTGCACAAGCGGTCGTGACGCGAGTCATGAGCAGGAAGTTCAAAGAGGTACAGATCATCCAGAACTCGCTCATCGCGGTGGGGCTGACGATCCTTGCGATCTTCCTCTCCCCGCAAGTGTCGTGGCTCTATTTCATTGTTCCGTTCTTCGCGATGGCGACCGGTCTATCGCAGGCGAACATGACCGGTCTGCTTTCGCGCTCAGCGGGACCCTCGATGCAGGGCGAAGTGCTCGGGGTGAATGGAAGCGTACTGGCGCTTGCAACGACGCTCCCGCCGCTCATTGCTGGGCCGATCGCCGCCAAGTTCGAACCATCGGCACCTCTCCTTGTTGCCTCGATCATTATCATTTGTAGTGGGCTCTATTTTATTGACCACATTCAGCGAGAAAGAAATCGACTATCCTTATAGTACTGCTATCGCTTCTGTTTTTACTTAGCTTTGATACAATAAGTTGACGTTATTATTTTTTTATCTCCTTTTTCATATGATCTGGACGATTATTCTCATTGTGGTATCGGTCTATCTCTTGATAAGAGTTTCAGAATTGGCGAAGCGACTCGAAACACTTGAGTCAACAATGGGGAACAATCTCAGGGGGGTAGTATCAACCGATGCCGTACTTCTGGCGCGTGAGTCCGCATATGTCAAAAGTGCGGATGCAAACATTGAGGCCTCTCTTGCTCCGTCACCTGCTCCGGCTCCTTCGTATACTCCGGTAGTTGTTGAATCGGGCGAAGAAAAGAGCGCACGATGGCTTGGGTGGGTGGGTGTCATCATGCTCCTCCTCGGTGCTTCATTCTTTTTGAAGTACGCATTCGATAACGGCTATATCGGACCTATGGGGCAGGTGGCGATAGGCATCATCGCGGGGATCGTCAGCATCGGGATCGGACAGAAGCTTCGAGAAAAATATTTGAATTATAGCGACATCCTTCTTGGTGCGGGGGTCGGCATCCTCTATTTTTCGATCTATGCGGGTTTTGCCTTCTATAATCCCGCCGTCATTGCTCAGCCGGTTGCATTCATGCTCATGATACTGGTCACCGCTCTTTCGATGGTCATTGCGATCGCCGGTAATACGATGGGTATCGCGATCATCGGCGTGGTCGGCGGATTCATGACACCGATGCTGCTATCGACGGGGGAGAATCATGAGGTGACGCTTTCACTCTATTTACTGATGCTCAACGTCGGCGTGCTCAGTGTCTCATGGTTCACAAAGTGGGTAAAACTGAACTATCTGACATTCATTGGAACGGTGATGGTCTTTGGCGGGTGGATGGGTTCTTTTTACTGGCGAGACCCGGAGGGACAGCTGGCGCTGACATTCTTTTTCCTCACGATGTTCTTCCTGGTCTTTTTGGCCAATTCGATCCTGCATCATCTTACCCGAAAAGAGGCATCATCTTCAGGTGACCTTATCCTCATTTGCTTGAATGCTATGGGGTATATGGGGGTGTGTTACAGCATTCTGGAACCTCAGCATCACGATGTGCTTGGATTCTTTGCTCTTGTTCTCGCAGCGCTCTATCTCATCATTTCGTACGTCGCATATGCGGCGGAAAAGCGTGACCGCACGCTCAATCTCACCCTTCCCGGCATCGCCGTTGTATTCCTTTCGATCGCGATCCCGCTCCAGCTTACGGAATACTGGATCTCGATCGCATGGCTTGCCGAGTCGCTCGTCCTTGTCTACGTTGGGCTTTTGCTCAAGGAAAAGCCTATCCAGGTATTTGGATACATCGTCTTAGTACTCGGCATGCTGTCGATGTTGGGTGAGGTTGCAAAGATCAGAAATGTCAGCTTTAGCGACATTACTTCGGCGCTGACTCCGGTCATGAACATGGGATTCTTCTTGCTCCTCCTCGGAGTTGCAGTATTTTATGTACTTGCATGGTTCTATGGAAAAAATGAGGCAACGATGAGCGATCGCAAAAAGATCATTGCTGTTTTTCTCGTGCTTGCGAACTTGCTGACAATCTATGCGTTTACCACTGAAGTAGCGCAGAAGTATTTTCAGGATATCGCACAAGTTCAGCATCAGGCGCAGCTTGATATTTCGAAGGAGGCACAATACGGTGGGCAGAATACTGGGGGATACGTAAATTATGGAAACAATGCCACCTCTCTTCAAGTAGATGTACTGCAAAACAGAAGCAGTACGGTCACGACGGTGCTTTGGGCGCTCTACGCAACATTGTTGCTGGTGATCGGATTTATGCGTCGCATGCGCGTGTTGCGATTGTTCGGTCTCATCTTTTTCTTCGTCACTGCATGTAGGGTATTCATTTATGTATGGGAACAGGGACCGCTCTACCGAATATTCTCGACGATCGCCGTTGGTGTGATCGCGCTTAGTGCCGCGTTCCTCTATGCGAAATACAAGGACCGTATCAAGGAGGTTATTTATGACTAAACATATGAAAAAAACACTATTCGTTTTTTTTGCCGCACTCTTTTTCGCAGGTACGGTGTATGCGGATTTTTCCGCGAGTGACTGGCAATTCATGCGCTCGGTCGACACTGCGAGTGTCAGCATGCTTAGTCAGCAAAGTGCCTATGTGAAGTTAGATGTTCCGCGCAGCGTGAGCACGCTCGCGCGTGCCGATCTTGCTGATCTCCGTATCGTGTCAAACGGCATGGAGGAAGTTCCGTATCAGCTTGTGATCGAGGACGAAAGTGTACGCAGTGAATACGTACAAAGTACACTTCGCGATCTTTCGTCGAACGCGGGTGAGACAATGTTCATCCTCGACGTCGGTGCCGCGGGGACCATCCACGATCACCTGGTAATCGATACGCTCTCAAAGAACTTTAAGCGACCAAAATCTCGGTGTATGCATCAGATACTTCATTGAATCATGGCGGTGAGGGGTGGAGACTCTTGAGCGACAAAAATTATCTTTACAATTACGCCGATCCCACACTCGGTTTTGATGCGGGGAATAAAGATGTGTATTATCCCGAGAGCACGTCACGCTACCTCCGCGTTGTTATCGGAAAGGGTGAGGGAAGTGAGGTGGTCGTGCGGGGAGCGAGGGTGTTGCGCATTCTGGAGCGCGACGCACGAAAGAATCGCACCACGGAACGGGCCATTCTCAGCCAAAATGCGAAAGAACAATCAACGGAGATAACGATCGATCTCGGTGGTTCCGGTGTGTCAACAAGAAAGATCACTCTTGCTACCGGTGATGTGCAAAATTTCAGTCGTAGGGTCGTGGTCCAGGGGAGCAATGATGCGGGATCGTGGATGATGCTTTCACAGGGTTACGTCTTTCAGTTGAATACGCCGCTCTTTGTCGGAAGCGATCTCTCGGTCTCCTATCCCGAAAGTGCGCAACGCTATATACGCGTCATCGTGTTTGACGAAGATAACAAGCCGATCGATTGGAATGATACCGTGGCGATGGAGGGTGTAGCGCGCTCGCTCGTATTCGCCGTCACCCCGGGGGCAACCTATGCGCTCTATTATGGGAATCCATTAGCACAGAGACCAGAGTATGATATCGCACGCTACTTCAAGTATTTTGAAGGCGTGTCGCTTTCGGAAGCGCTCATGGGCGAAGAGGAGGTGAATGCGGCATACGTTCCGCCCAAGGCTCCTGTTCTCCCGTTTTCCGAGCGAAACAAGAACGTGATCAATGGTACGCTGATATTGCTTGTCGCACTGGTGAGTTTCTTGCTTGTTGTGTACCTGAAGAAGCTTAAGCTCATGAAACCAGAGGAATAGCTTCCATCAAAGGACTCTGTTTTGTATACTATGGTCATATGTTGAAACCGCAGATCAGCGAATTGGTGTTTTTTTGGATAATGCTTGGCATCGTCGGGGCGTTCACGTTCGTCATTATGAGCCCATACCTTACTCCACTTTTTCTGGCCGGGGTATTTGCCATACTCTTCTCTCCGATACATCGCTATCTACTGAAACGAACTCATGGAAATGAGGGGAGAGCGGCATTGTTCACAGTGCTCGTTGTCCTCATCCTTGTGCTCATTCCGCTTATTTTTCTCGGTACGCTCATGTTCAAAGAGGTGCTTTCGATTTACGAATCTCTCGCGCAAGGGAACGTTTTTCTTTCAGGCATAGACCGATCAATCGCGACGGTCGGTGAATATGTGCAGCGCATCGTCCCTACCTTTGAAATTCGCGCCAACGTGTATATGTATTTTGAGTCCCTGATCCGATGGGTTGCTGCGAATTTGAATAACTTCTTTGGCAGCATACTGGCGTTCTTATTTCAGATATTCATCATTAATGTCGGTATGTTCTTTCTTTATCGGGATGGGAAACGCCTACGAGCGTTCGCGCTCAAGTGGAGTCCTCTCAACGATGACTATGACAACAGTATTATCATGAAGATCGAAACAGCCGTTTCCTCCGTTGTGAGGGGTGCGCTCGCGACGGCTATCGTACAAGGAGTGATGCTCGGCATAGGTTTTGCTATCTTCGGGATCCCTAATCCGGTGCTTTGGGGAGTCATCGGTACGATCGCCGCGCTTATTCCACTACTCGGTACGGCAATAATCACGATTCCTGCAGGAGCATGGCTACTCTTCACGGGGCATTTGGGTATGGGCCTCGGTCTCATTGCTTGGAGTGTTTTCGGTGTTGGTCTCGTTGATAACGTCCTCAGACCGTTTCTCATGAAGCGGGGAATGAATGTACACCCGTTCCTCATATTGCTTTCGGTGTTTGGCGGTCTGGCCTATTTTGGACCCGTTGGTTTTCTTGTCGGTCCGATCGTACTTGCCTTTTTCTTCACGTTGCTCGAAGTATATCCGATGATCATCAAAGGTCGCGGGATCAATGCAGAGTAAGGATGATCAGCGAGTCGATTGACTTCGCACAAAATATCACTAACATGAGTGGCGGACCAACTAGTCCGTTGTCATTTTCGCAAAGGAACCATGATGAAATTCACACACAAACGAACGGTTACTCCCTCGGGGAAAATTCGCGTATTGACGCTTCCCGATTGGGATACGTTCTCTTCCGCAACGGTATTGCCGGAACTTGAAGCACTGATGCTTGAAGGCAGGGCAATGATCGAGCGGATCGCAGCCATTCCTTCGCCGACCTTCGCCGAGCTGGTCACTGATTCCGAGGATCTTTTTGAGCGGCTCTCGCTCGTTGTTGGACCAATGGGCCACTTGAACGCGACGATGCAAAAAAAATATCCGGAACTCAAAGGACCGGAAGGCATCAATGCAAAAGCGAGTCAGTTGCTTACCAATTTCTCAAGCGATCTTTCGCTTCATGAAGGCTTGTATTTCGCCCATCTGCGATTTGTGAAAAGTGCAGAATATGCAGGACTTGCTTCGGCGGAGCGCCATCTTATTGATCGCACGATCAAAGAGTTTACACTCGCCGGCGTTGGACTTTCGCCGGAAGAAAAAGCGAAGCTCAAACTGTTGAACGATGAGGGAAGTGCGCTCGGAATAGCATTTTCCGACAACGATCTTGAATCGACTGATGCATGGCAGAAGCACGTGCTCGATGAAGCTGTGCTTGCGGGAGTTCCTGATTCGGACAAGAGTCGCATGAAGGATGCCGCGAAAGAGAAGTCACTTGAGGGCTTTCTCATCACATTGCAACAACCTGATGTGATGGCCATTTTTACGTATGCGTTGTCCCGAGAACTTCGCGAAGAGGTGCAGCGTGGATACGCGACTGTTGCGTCTGAACTGCGTGATGAAGGGAAGTGGGACAATGCGCCCGTTATGCGCAGCATTCTCCGTAATGCACACGAATCGGCAAGATTGCTCGGTCATCCGACCTATGCCGACAAGTCGCTTGCAACAAAGATGGCGGCGTCGGTCGGGGTCGAGGGGGTGCGCAAGTTCACCGACGATCTGATCGTACTCGCGCGTCCGAAGGCCGAGGTGGAGTTCGCGGCAATGAAAGCGTTCGCCGCAAAGGAACTCGGTATCACCGACTTTATGCCGTGGGACTTCTCATTTGTCTATGAGCGCATGATGCAGGCGCTGTATCGTGTTGACCAGGAAAAAGTGCGCGAGTACTTCCCATTCGGCAAGGTGATGTCCGGACTCACGACGCTCTTGGAGCGGATCTACGGTGTGCGCATCATTGAGGGCGCTGTTTCTGTCTGGAGAGAGGGTGTGAAGTTCTACGAGGTCTACGACGGCGAGAACGTACTCCGCGGTGCATTCTATGCCGACATGTACGCACGCGAGGGTAAACGCAGCGGTGCCTGGATGGACGTCCTCATCGCATCGCGACACCTTTTGGATGGGATGCAGGTACCCCTTGCATATTTGAACTGTAACGCGAGCCGTCCGAGTGATGGCGGTGAAGCGTACCTCACGCATGGTGATGTGGAAACATTGTTCCACGAATCCGGGCATGTATTCCATCATCTGATGGGGCTTACCGAGCATCCTGATCTTTCGATGAATCATGTCGAATGGGATACCGTTGAGCTCCCGAGTCAGTTCTTGGAGAACTGGTGCTGGGATAAGGAGATGCTGCAGTTCATGTCGGAGCACAAAGAGACGAAGGAGGTCATACCTCTCGAGCTGATCGAGCGCATGCTTGCCGCGAAGTATTTCAATACGGGCCTAGTGACGCTTCGCCAGTTGTGCCTCGGATACTTTGATCTTGAGCTGTACTCGAAGTACGATCCCGCTAATCCCATCGATCCGAATGCGTTATGGGAACATATCGTGACAACGATCGAAGTGCGCCCGTCACATCCAGAGTCGCGTTTTCCGAACTCTTTCTCGCACATCTTTGCGGGGGGATATTCAGCGGGATATTTCAGTTACATGTGGGCGCTCGGTCTTGCTGCGGATGCGCGCCGTGTCTTCGATGAATCGGGGGATATCTTCTCACGTGCGGTCGGAGAGCGATTCGTGAAAGAGGTGCTCGCACCGGGTTCGAGTCGTCCGATGGCGGAGAGTTTCCGTGCGTTTCGTGGTCGCGACCTCGATCCCAAAGCTCTCGCAATCCATCTTGGCCTTATCGAGAAGTAGTGAGTAACACCCGACATTGTCGGGTGTTTTTTTATATGCCAGAATGTGCGCATGACAAAAGAAGAAAAGCAGAAGCAATTCACTCAGATACTTTTTCGTTGGCACAAAACGCACTACCGCCCCATGGCATGGAGAAATACGCATGATCCGTATCGTATTCTTGTCTCGGAGATTATGCTCCAGCAGACTCAAGTTGAGCGTGTTCGAGAAAAGTATGCGGAATTCCTGAAAAAATTTCCGAATATTCGAACGCTCGCAGCATCTCCGCTCGGTGATGTTCTTCGCGCGTGGTCCGGCTTGGGCTACAATCGGCGTGCCAAATATCTGCATGAAGCGGCAAAGCGCATCATGCTCTACCATAAGGGAAAATTTCCCGATGATATCGACGAATTATTGGCGCTTCCCAGTGTCGGAATTTCAACCGCTGCTGCCGTCTCTGCTTTTGCATTTGATCGTGACCTGCCGATGATCGATACGAACGTTCGCCGTATATTGGTACGCGTATTTTTCAAGGATGCAATTCCCACCGATAAAGTACTCTATGCATTTGCGCAGTTGATGATCCCGAAAGGAAAGGGGAGGGCGTGGAACTATGCGATGCTCGATCTTGGTGCGACGCTCTGCACTGCACGAAATCATTCAAAAGAATGCCCGATGGATGAGCTGCACGGCTTTGTGGAGGATTTTGTATACAAAAAACCGCAAAAGAAATTCCTGCATTCCGATCGCTTTTATCGCGGACGAATAGTCGCGCAACTGATCGTTGGACCATCGACGAAAAGAAACCTTGGTAAGAGCTTGGGTCTCTCCGCACCGCGTATTGATGCGCTGCTTGGTGGACTCTTTCGCGAAAAGCTCATCATTCAAGGCAAGGATAGAGAGCAACTCATCCACCTCCCGTAGCTACCCGTGAATGTCAAGGTTAAACCTTGACAAAAAAGCTTAAAAAATGGCTTAAAATATAGTATGGGATTGAATTTTCCCGTACATTTGATCGTCTATGTTCAGAATGAAGAGCATGCAGTATGCTACAGAGGACCTATAGAAATGGAAGTATTCAATGCGGTTGGTGGGAATATTCCCATGTGATGACCGAGACATAACTGCTTCGCAATAAAAATTTACTATTTGTGGAAGTTCTCTATTAATATATATGTATTTATTTTTTGACACAGAAACAACGGGACTTCCTCGGTCATGGAGGGCACCCGTTACCGACCTCGACAACTGGCCTCGGTTGGTCCAGATTGCATGGCTCACATTCGACAAAGACGGGGGAGAGACCGGTGCGGAAAATTTCATCATCAGGCCTGAAGGATTCATCATCCCAGAGGAGTCTGCACGCATCCACGGCATTTCAACTGAGCGGGCATTGCGCGAAGGCGAATCGCTCCTGTCGGTACTCGCGCGTTTCAATGATGCGATAGATGCTTCAACATCATTGGTCGCACATAACATGAGCTTTGATGAGAAGATCGTGGGCGCGGAATTTCTTCGGGCAAACATGGCAAGTAGTATCGATACAAAAAATAAGATCTGCACAATGGAAGGGACAAAAGAATTTTGTGCACTCGATGGGCAGTACGGGCTTAAGTGGCCGCGACTTTCGGAGCTGCATCAAAAATTGTTCGGCAACGATTTTACTGAGGCGCACAATGCTGCAAATGACATTCGGGCAACCGCGAACTGTTTTTGGGAACTGAAAAAGCTTGGGGTGTTGTGATCCTTTTTTGAACGGAATTGTATCGATCGTGAATATGTTATACTTCTCTAGTATGACAACCTTACTTGTAAAATGGTTAGTGAATGCGCTTGCGATATTTCTCGTGGGGAACTATCTGCGCGGGATACACATTCCGGATTATCAGACCGCATTGTGGGCGGCGCTCTTCCTCGGTGTGCTCAACGTAACGATTCGTCCGATACTCAAGATACTTTCATTTCCGATCACGATCGTGACACTCGGACTTTTTTCGTTCATCGTGAATGGTTTCACGTTCTGGCTTGCGGCAAAGTTCATTGACGGTTTTCGGGTCGACAGTTTTTGGTGGGCCGTTCTCGGTGCATTTATCGTATCCTTCATCTCGACGATCTTGAATCGCATCGTGCTTGGAAGTGACGGCAAAATAGGGAGTGTCGAAGAATAAGTTATTCAATAAGAGCAACCACGGAGCATATATGGATACCCAGGAAAAAAAGATCCTCGTCGTTACTCATAGCGGAAGATTTCATGCTGATGAGGTTATGGCAGTCGCTGCGCTCGAGCTCTTTTTTGCCGGACGACCCTATGAGGTCGTTCGCTCGCGTGATCCAAAGATGTGGGGGCAAGGGAATTATGTCGTTGATGTTGGCGGCGAATTCGATCCCGTTCGAGGCCGCTTTGATCACCACCAGGCGGGGGGTGCGGGGACGCGTCCCGATGGTACCCCGTACTCTTCATTCGGTGCGGTATGGAAGTTTCTCGGAACAAAGATCTGCAATGGATCGGCGGAGGTGTCAGACAGGATCGAGCGTAAGCTTGGGTATCCGATCGATATGGCGGATAACGGTATCGAAGTGTATAAGACGATCTACCCCGGGATACACCCGTATATTCTGCATCAGTTCGTCGGGGCCTTGAACAGCACCTGGAAAGAAGGAGATAAGCAGACCGAACGTTTTGTGGAAACGGTGTCTATCTTCAAGCGCCTGCTCGAACGAGAGATCCTGGTGACGGCGCATGAGCTCGAGGGGGCTGCAATTGTACGAAAACTCTACGAAAACTCCGCCGACAAACGATTGATCGTGATGGACGACCAGTACCCCAATGAGGTGCTCTCCGAGTTTCCCGAGCCTCTCTTTGTAGTGAAACCCGCCCGACAGACCGGTAACTGGGAGGTCGAATGCGTGCGGAATGATGCGCACGGTTTCGAGAATCGGAAGTCGCTTCCGAAGGAATGGGGCGGTAAGTTTGCCGAAGAACTTGCTGTGCAGACCGGAGTTCCCGATGCGGTCTTTTGCCATCGTGCCTGCTTTCTTGCAGTTGCCGGTTCCAAGGATGGCGCGATCGCCCTTGCGAAAATTGCACTTCTCGCGTAGCATCACACAACATGGCTTTTGTCGATGAACTAAAGGTACATATCAGAGCAGGAAAAGGCGGCCCCGGGGTCGAGCGTTTTCGCCACGAAAAGGGAAAGGAGTTTGCTGGTCCTTCGGGCGGGGATGGTGGACGCGGAGGCAGTGTTTATGTCATTGGCTCCCGTGACTTGGGGCTGCTCTTTAAATATCGCCACGAAACAGCATTCAGTGCGCAGGATGGTGGGGCGGGGAAAAAGGATAGCTTGCATGGCGCGAACGGAGAAGATCTGATACTCAAGTTTCCTCTCGGTTCGATACTCACGAATCTTGCAACGGGGAAGGTGACGCACGTGCTCTCCGAGGAAAAACCGTTACTCCTTCTGAAAGGAGGAGACGGGGGATTCGGGAACGAGCATTACAAGAGCTCTATCGTCCAGGCGCCGACACGGACAAGTCCGGGTTATCCTTGTGAAGAGGCGGACTATTATATAGAGCTTCAGCTTCTTGTTGATGTGGGGTTTGCGGGATTTCCGAATGCCGGAAAATCTTCATTATTGAACGTGCTCACGAATGCAGATGCCAAGGTTGGTGCTTATGAATTCACGACACTCGAACCAAACCTCGGTGCATTCCATGGTTACATTCTTGCCGACATCCCCGGACTCATCGAAGGAGCATCGGAAGGGAAGGGGCTCGGTCATAAGTTTCTTCGCCATATCAATCGCACGAAGATGATCGCGCACCTTATCTCGCTTGAGAACGAGGATGTCCTCGCAGCGTACAAAACGATCCGCAATGAACTCGATGCCCATAGCAAGGAACTCGGGGAGAAGGATGAGATTATCATTCTCACAAAGACCGACATGGTGAGTGAAGAAGTACAAAAGGCGGCTGTGAAGAAACTTTCGAAACTGAAAAGGCCAGTCTATCTGATGTCCATCTATGACGATGCCTCGATCAAGGTGTTCGCCGATGCATTCGTTAAAATACTTCGCGATAAGGAGAAGGTGACAGAAGAAAAAGGAGAATAAAAGGTACCCGCACTTGCGGGTGTTTTTATACCGGTACAAGTTGCTTTTTCGTAAGACTACGTTAGTCTTATTTTAGTGTTCATTTCTTTCGGGGGGTATAGCTATGGCTTTCGATCACCGTAAGTTTCCCGAGATGGTTCCTCATTCTTTTGAGCGTATATGCAAGGAGGTAAAGACCGGTGACTTGCTTTTATGTTCAGGTACGGGGTCTTTTTCGGAGATCATCAAAAATGTGACGGAAAGTGAATTCAGTCATGTGGGATTCATCGTGCGCATGAATACGATCGACCGTATCTTTGTGTTTGAAAGTGTTGAGTCGACGGGGGTTCGACCCGTGGTCCTCCGCAGTTATGTGAATAACTATCTCGGAAGCGGCAAAGGGTATCCCGGACGCGTCATGATCGCAAGGAATGCGAAGTTTGCCGAATGTGCCGATGTGAAAAAATTCGTGCAGTTCGGTGCAGATCATTTTTCGTATCCATTTGATGAAGATGAGATCATGCGGATCATGGGACGTATCTTTGCATCAAAGCTTGGATTGACGCATGATGAATTCAAGAGAGATAAAGAGTACATCTGTTCTGAATATGTCTTTGAAGCATTTAAGGCGGTCGGCATTCACTATGCACACGATCCGCGGGGATTCATCCTACCTTCCGATTTTCCGAGGGATCCGGATACATTTCCTGTTGCGGTAGTTGCGGTTGAACAATAAATACTGTGCTTTGGTAAACCCTGCTTTGGCGGGGTTTTTTCATTATTGATATTGTCCAATAAAAAAAGACCTGCAAAGCAGGTCTGTCATATCATTGCCGCGGCCAAGTGGTCTCGGTATGTTCGTGTTCCGGGCGTTCGACAGAAAGTGGCGGGCAGATCTTGGACCACTTCTGTGATATCGTTTCGTGGAAGTGAGCAAGCGCGTCGTTCTCAGTCATTACCGTTATTATTGCGAACAATGGGCGAAGAATGACAATTGCGCAAGGTGCCAAGAAAAGCAAGGCTGCATATCGGCATCGCCCGCAATCACCCCAGATCGCGAAATCATCGACGGCGTGAATGAGTTTGCTGTGCCACGCACTCTTACGAATTTTTGGGATCGAAAAAGCGGTAATGACGGAGATCAGTGCCCAGATGCCCACTGCGAAAAGCGCGAGCGGGACAAAGAGAGACGAGGTCATTTTGTTCCTCCTGAGGAATATTCTTCACCCAAACTACCAGAGATTATCGTGTTGTCAACACGGCAAGCGCTCTCTGGATGTGCTAAAATGCATCCATTATGCCGAACTATAAAGTGACCATTGGCCTCGAAATACACGCGGAATTAAAGACGAACACCAAGATGTTCTGCCGCTGCAAGAATGATCCCGACGAGGAGCGGCCGAACTGGAACATCTGCCCCGTGTGTACCGCGCAACCGGGAACACTTCCGGTGATCAATAAAAAAGCAGTGAAGCATGTGCTTCGTGTTGGGACCGCAATTGGCGCTACGCTTGCTGATTTCACCGAGTGGGACCGAAAGAATTATTTCTACCCGGACATTCCGAAGGGTTATCAGATCAGCCAATATCTTTACCCGCTCATTTCCGGCGGAAAGCTTGCGGGGGTCGATGTCACTCGTATCCACCTCGAAGAAGATACTGGAAGTTCGCGCCATGATCGGGGTGACTATTCGCTGGTCGACTATAATCGAGCTGGGGTTCCTTTGATGGAGCTCGTGACCGAGCCGGTCATTCATGATACGGAGACCGCGATGCGTTTCGCAAAGGAGTTGCAATTACTCCTTCGCTATCTTGGCGCCTCGGACGCAAATATGGAAAAGGGCGAGATGCGCGTCGAAGCGAACATCTCCATTTCTGAAACAGAGACATTCGGAACAAAGGTTGAGGTCAAGAATATCAATTCCTTCAAGGCGGTAGGCGACGCGATCGCGTTTGAGATAAAACGGCACGCCGAGGTGCTCGGACGGGGGGAGAAGATCGTCCAGGAGACGCGCGGCTGGGATGAGAATGCGGGAAAGACGTTCAGTCAGCGCAAGAAAGAGAGTGCGAACGATTATCGATACTTTCCGGAGCCGGACCTTCCGAAGATGCGCATTTCGGAGATACCCGAATTTCAGAACCTTAATGAGACCATGCCCGAGCTCCCGTGGGAGCGCCGCCTGCGCCTATCGAAGGAATTTGGTTTTCAGGATGCTATTACGGAAATGTTCGTCACTGATGACGCGATCGGTGGTTTCTTTTCGGATGTCGCGCTAAAGCTTTCGGGAGATAAGGACCTCATCAAATTGGCTTCGAATTACATTACCTCAGATCTTGCCGCACTCATGAAGGCGAACAATGGAAGTATGGGGGCTGTCACGCCTGAGACGTTCACCGTACTCGTGCGCATGGTTGGTGCGGGTGATGTGTCGTCACGTGGTGCAAAAGATACGCTTGCGATCATGTATCGAGAGGGAGGTCTTGCGCGCAATGTGGCAGAGCAGCACGGACTTATCCAAAAAAGTGACATAGGTGCGCTCGAATCTATCGTCAAAGACGTCATCGCCGCAAATGCCGAAGCAGTTGCTGAATACAAAGGTGGCAAGACTGCATCACTCCAATATATCGTTGGACAAGGAATGAAAGCAAGCAAGGGCTCTGCAAATCCAAAGGTGCTGGGAGAATTGTTTCAAAAATTGATCGGCTAAGGCCTCGTCCATTAATAAGTTGCTATAAAAAATGGATGATGCACAAAGGACCGTCACCACCAATAACTATGAAGTTATTGGTGGACGAGTCCTAAGCAGTGAGGGGCTGTTTGCCCCGGTTGTTATTTAACGGTTTTGTTGTATTCTAAAGAACATGGATGTCGGTAACAAAACCCTCTCTCAACTTTCCGATGAAGCGAAGGAGAAACGCTACGTCTCGCTGCCGACTGCGGCAAAAATATCCGGTTATACAACAGAATATTTGGAACGGCTTTGCCGTCTTGATAAGGTGGAGTGCCGTGTCTGGAATCAGGGGGAATTTGTGATAGAACTCGCATCGTTATTGGCGGAAACTCATGCGATATTGCTTTCTTATGAAGATATTCATTTTGTTGAAAAAAGCCTTTTGGCGCCCGAAACTGTGTCACCAGGACTTGTTGCGCAACCGCTCGTTGCCGATCATTCGCAAGATCTGAATGCGGATAGAGAAACTGAGGCTGGGAGAATATTGCCGGAAAAACGTGGGGCGGGGATGACTCAGTCGGTACCGAGTTTTAGGGAGGCGAATCATGCCCCTCTTCGTGGAGAGAACGGCTCAACATTCTCCGTCATCGGAAATATGGTCGTTTCAAACACGGCAGAGGAGGAAAAAAAGAAAGAGTCTGAGGCCGCGGCACTATTGAATAAAGTAGCGAAGAGAGAAGATCCGCGGAGTACTAGGGTGAGCACGCCGCAATCGGTTGATGTTCCTTCTCTGTCTGTGCACGCCATGACACATGTTCCCGTCAGTGGTGTATTAAAAAAGATCTTTGATAGTTCATTGGGAGATTCATCGGGTGCGCCCATTGTATCATCCCGAGATCAACAACCGAGCACGAGCAACGCCTCCTCTCCTCTCCCCGTTGTTCGTCTTGACGTTCGGCGCGAGCATGTGACCTCTGTCCCCATACAGGCAAAGAATGATGAATGGGATACGATGCTATTGGGTGGGCATATCGATGCCCCCGTATCCGCTCCCGCGATGAGTGTTGAAACGCCGGTGCCGGCCGAAACGACAACACCACGATCCCCATATCATCCGATACAGACGTCAGTCGAAGCAAGCGTGCATCATGAAGACCTTCCGCTTTTCCCGTTTCTTTCCGGTCTCCCGGCGGCATCGTCGGCTTCTCCCGTTATCGATGCTCCTCATTCAGCCATCCCCGATCTCGGGGACGATAAACGCGTGGTTGTTTTTTTACCGGGGAAATATCCCCACATGACGACCCCGCAAAAAGTAGTTGCTGTTTCTCCTGAGCGATCATCACCCCATCCCATGTTCGTTGTGCCTCAAGCTCCTCGCTCACGCCCGTCCGTACTTCCTGCTCCCTCCGCGCCATTGTCGGTCGTTTCAAGCGCGCGGACCGTGCCGTCAATAAGAGTGATGGCGCATGACTTATCGAAAGTCGCAGTCACGCTTCCGATGACCGGAGAGGAGCATCACCTTATCCTTCGTGAGAAGTATCCGCTATTAAAAAGCGTCGGCTTCAATGTCGCCTTTGCACTTTTTCTTATCGGCGCAGGAATGCTCTCGTTCGGCGGATGGATGGAAAATACTCCTGTCGTGTCTAATTCTGTCTCATACGTGGCCGGTGTCGGC
Source organism: Candidatus Lloydbacteria bacterium RIFCSPHIGHO2_02_FULL_50_18 (assembly GCA_001821395.1). Classification (GTDB taxonomy): domain Bacteria; phylum Patescibacteriota; class Minisyncoccia; order Phycocordibacterales; family UBA6899; genus MHLP01. The sequence continues at coordinate 79,430 of MHLM01000014.1, forward strand.
GCGGCAATGGGGCAGCTAACAGCTGTCCATACCGTGGAGGAGGTGACCACGGTCAGTTCCGACCCAAATACCGTACTGCCTTTTTCGGACGAGATCACCGTTGCAACGGGAGCAGACGCTCATTCCATCGTCGTTCAACCGATCTTTAGGGATTCGGCGGGGAGTGCGTACGAATATTCGATACCGCAATAGAAGCATCAAAAGGGGTCGGTTGGGGATAGCAAGTAACGCCGTTTCTTCATATAATGGAGCGATGAAGAAACACGCCATTTTTATTGGGCGATCGTTGGCTGTGGCGACGTCCTTTTTTGCGCTGCTCTTTCCGATGACGCTCGCGTACGCTCTGGATGCGCTACCCTCAGGAGCTTTTATTGTGCGTCCTGCCAAGATCGAGCTCGCGATCAGTCCCGGTTCAGAGAAAACGACGATGCTCACACTCTCAAACGGAACCGCATTGCCACTCTCGGTCCGTGTCTCGTTTGAAGACGTTGCACCAAGTATGCAATCCTCTCCAGTCGATGCGTCCATCGTACTTCTTGGTGCGGACGGGGGATCGTACCCGCTCAAAGAACTTTTTCATACGGACAATGAGTCCATCGATATTCTTTCCGGACAAGAGGTGCAGATACCCGTTACCGTACGCATACCGCAGAGGACCGAGGCCGGAGGAAAGTATGGTTCCGTGATTTTTACTTTCAAGCCGGTACTCTCGCATGATGTATCGTCGCCGGCAAATGTCGCGATTGAAAGCAGGCTTGCAACGCTCTTTTATGTGCGCGTGCTGGGGAACGCAAAGGAGGAAGGGCAGCTTGTTGCATTCGGACTTTTTAATAATGCGAACACTGCACGCACTCCTTCCGCTGATCAACCGCTGCGTTTCCAGGTGGCATATGAAAATACTGGCGACGTGCACGTGAATCCGTACGGACGCCTTACTCTTTCCCCTATCATTGGTGCTGAGAAGTTTGTACTCATACCACCGCAGGCGGTACTTCCGGGGGCGACGCACATGCGCGAGGTGGATGTGTCCGACGCACTTTCTATCGGCTATTATCGCGCGCACATTGAGCTGAACCGTGGTTATCGGGACGTCGTTGATGAGCGCGAGATCAGTTTTTGGATCGTTCCGGGACCCGAGGGGACTCTCTTGATTATTCTTGGATCGGTTTTTTTGGTATGGCTCATACGTCGATCGCTGCAATTATCAAAACATAGAATATTATGAACATGGACACCTTTTCACGGATGTGTTCGTTCACATTCTTGCTTCTTGCGATAATGATCGTATTGTCTCCGGTCGCGTCAGCTTATATCTCTTCGAGTACGAGCTATCGTATCCAGACCGATAGTGTGAATGTGGGCGGAGTACTGTCTACTTCAACCTCATATCGTGCAGAAGATACGATCGGCGAAGAGGGCGTCGGGACGTCGTCTTCCGCAAGTTATAATATCAAAGCCGGATATCAGCAGATGCAGGAAGTATATCTCGCGATCACCGCACCGGGGAGCGTTACGCTCGCGCCGAATATTCCGTCGTTGGGCGGCGGAATAGCGAACGGATTTTCATCATGGACGGTAACGACCGATAATGCGGCCGGATATAGTATGAATATCCGCGCATCGGGAACACCAGCACTTTCTTCAGGTGCAAACACGTTTGCCAATTACGTTCCCGCAGGTGCGGATCCCGATCTCATCTTCACCACGCCCGCGGCGTCGAATCGGTTCGGGTTTTCACCGGAGGGTGCGGATATTGTCCAAAAATATAAAGATGATGGTATTTCGTGCAATACGGGCGGACTCGATACGTTGAGTGCCTGTTGGGCACCGCTGCTTACGTCGCTTGATACCATCACTGCGCGTACAACTTCGAATAATCCGAGTGGCACCGCGACCACCATTCGTTTCCGCGCAGAATCCGGCGCGTCGAATGTACAGGCGGCCGGGAGTTATACTGCTACCGCAACGTTGACCGTACTCCCTAATTAGGCAGTAGTCAGTGGGGAATAGAAATTACGACATGCGAAATACAGCACAACACTTTGTAAAAAATATATTCACTCACCCCTCCTTTTTGTCGGTCTTCTTTCTTGCCTCCCTCCTGCTCACTACTCCCTACTCACCATTCACGGTTTTTGCCGCAGGGAATCAATTTACTATCGGTGTCACGGTGACCTCGGATGCCATTCCTCCGAGTATTCCAACAAATCTCACTGCGACTGCGATATCGAGTTCACAGATAGATTGCTCATGGACAGCATCCACCGACAACGTTGCGATCGGAGGATATGTTGTTCGCCGCGGGGGAGTAGCTGTTGCAACGACCACGCTCACTACTTTTTCTGACACCGGACTTGTAGCCTCGACGCTTTATGGTTATACGGTTGAAGCGTTCGATACGTCGAGCAATTACTCCGGGGAGTCGGCTGGAGCGAGTGCAACCACGAATGCCGGTGGTGGCGGTGGTCCTCCGCCGCCGCCGGATATCACGCCTCCCTCCATCGGCAGCCTTGATCCAACAAATGGTGCGAGCGGGATCTCGCCGACTACGACGCTCCAGATAGCATTTTCAGAAAATGTGATCGTGACAGCGGGGACCATCTATGTCAAAAGACAGAGTGACGCGGTGGTCGTTGATGCCATTCCCTCCAATGGTGCGCAGGTTTCTGTCTTGGGTGCATTGGTGACGATCACACTTTCCGCTCCTCTTTCGTCTGCGACACAGTATTACGTTGAGGTAACATTGAATGCATTTACCGATGGTGCCGGGAATCCATTTGCGGGAATTTCCGGATCGGGGACTTGGTCATTCACTACACACGATGATGTTTCGCCGATAATTTTGAGCGTTGTCGCGACGACGACATATACGACTGCAACGATCAATTTTGTTACGAATGAGAACGCACTCGGGACTCTTTCGTGGGGGACGACCACGGCATATAGTGACGGGTCCGCGAGTGAGATTGGATATGGTCTTCCGCATGCGATCGGCATTGGCGATCTCGCGACGAGTACGCTCTATTATTTTCATATCGTCGTAAAAGATCCTTCAAATAATATGAGTGTTGCACACACCGGAACATTTATGACGCAAACCCCGCCTCCGCCGCCGGATACGACTCCTCCTGCAAATCCCAGCGGGTTCTTTGCGTCTCCTTCGCTTACGTCGGTCTCGCTTTCATGGATCAACCCTTCCGATCTGGATTTTCAGGCGGTACGTATCTTGCGTCGGACAACCGGATACCCAGCGAATCATACTGATGGCGTGTTAGTTTATGATGGGGGAGCGCAGTCGTTCGTCGATACGGGGAGAGCAACGGGAACCCTTTATTATTACACGGCTTTTGCTCGTGATGCTGCGTTGAATTATTCATCAGGCTCAATCGTATCTGCAACAACAGATTCTGGACTTCCTCCACCTCCACCCCCCCCACCACCCGCTACGTGTTTAGACGGTATTATGAATCAGGATGAAACGGGCATAGATACTGGGGGTGTTTGCTCCACCCCACCTCCTCCACCCCCAACCCCAGGCGGCATCGGTAGCGATACAACGCCCCCTTCCTCTCCACCGACGGGAGGTGCTACGTCCACGCCAATATTTCCCCCGATCACGAGCACAACAAGCGGACCCTTCGTGAATTTTCCTGCGACGGGGACGCCCAGTGCAGAGATACTGGCGATCACTCTTGATGATTTTGTTTTCACCCAAGTGGGAGTCGGTACACCTGATGTCATCCTCGTACAAAAAAGGGGAGTCACGCGCACGAATGGAGAAAAAAATGTGCGTGTTTCAATCTCCTACGATAAGCTCCCTGACGTTTTGAAAACGATCGCGATCACCGTTGCTGATCCCAATCAGAACAATAAAGAGTCATCATACCTCTTGGGCGTGAATGCGACGAAGACGGCGTATGAAGGAGTTGTTCCGGTCTTTGTCGAAGACGGTAAGTATCCGTTTACCATCAATATCGTCGATCATGAAAATAGGGGCATCGCGAGGATTAGTGGTGTTCTTGACGTGTATTTTCCATTGAAGCTGCCGACTATGATTCCACCTGCGATCGCGGAGGCGGTCAATCAGGCGATCGAGATCATTCAGGCACCGGTACAAAATATCTCTCCGTACGCCGTACCGGTTGGAGTAGCGGTCGGTACGGGGCAGGCGGTTCTGCTCGCAACAAACGTGGGATCTGTGTATGACGTGTATCTCCTCATTCTCAAATTCATCGGATTGCTCACCGGACTCTTTCGCCGAAAGCGCCATGAGCCGTGGGGTGTTGTCTACGACTCCGTGACCAAGCGGCCGCTTGATCCCGCTTATGTGATCGCGCAAGTTCGCGACACGGAAAATTCAACGGGTGAGGCGATCACCGACCTTGATGGTCGTTACGGATTTCTTCTGAACCCGGGAGAATACACCATTGTTGCCAATAAGACCCATTATAAATTCCCCTCAGACAAACTAAGGGGACGTGTTCGTGATGAGTTCTATGAGAATCTTTATTTTGGCGATCCATTTCAAGTGCGGGAGGGAGGTACGGTGACCTACAACATCCCTCTTGACCCTGTCGAATTCGACTGGAATGAGTATGCAAAAAATCAGGAAAAAGTCTTTCAAGTATATTCCAAAAATGCGAATATACGGATGTGGATATTCAACATCGTTTTCTATATTGGCTTGGCATTCTCTGTGTTGACTCTTTTCCTTTCCCCGTCGCTATTGGATGCCTTGGTCGTCGCGATATATCTTGGGATTATTGGCTTTCAGGTTTTCTGGGGTGTGACACATAAGGTCACTCGAGTGATAAACAAACTTACGGGAAATCCTATGCCATTTGCGCTCATTAAAGTTTGGCTTCCCGGATTAGATACCGTAGTGAAAAAGACCGTTGCCGATGCATCCGGAAAGTTCTATTTCCTGATCTCGCCCGGAACTTACTACATCACCATTGAAGAAAAGCTTCCCGACGGTTCATATCATGAAGTGTTGCATACAAAGGACATGGCACTTCCAAAGGGGGTGGTAAAAGAAGATTTTTTGATCTAGGTGCCGGCATAAATAATCAACGCCCGACTTGTGTCGGGCGTTTTCTCATCAGTCGAGTTTTTGCGGCGAGGTGTCATCGAACGTTTCATCATTCGCGGCAGGAGTATCAGGAAAGCGAAATTTTCCGGGAATCATCGTGAGGTCAGAAATACCGATGAATTGGGGGGCTTTTCCTTCCGCCAGTACGGCGAAACGCATCGTGCCCATCCAGACTCCGCGAATATTGGTTTGAGCGAGGTGCATGCTTCACTCCTTATTTTTTGAGTTTTGCTAAACTAATTAAACTATGGCATAAAATAATGCAATTAGTCAAGTTTATGTTTTTACAAGAAGAAACAAAAATGACCCCAATTGGGGTCAGATCGAAACAATTCCAAGATCGCATAATCCGTTAAAAACGAGATTGTTCCTTGCTATCCATTTGTCCCACGCCGCTTGCTCTCGTTTTGTACGAATCCACCAATACTGCTTTTTTTGGAATAGGCTATCAAGGTAGCGTATCTCTTTTTCTCCACCAGCGAGTTTAAGAAATTGCTTTTGCGCCCTGCATGCACCCCATTCCCGCCGAAAACGGGATAGCGGGGTTAGTGCATCGCCGTATTTGTGTCGCTGTGTGCAGTGTTGGGCTTCGTGGACAAAACACGACGCAAGCGATCGCAGCGTGTATGTTGTCGTAGGGCCAAAATCAATAAAGAATATTTTTGCATTACCTAGTGAGAGAAGCGCCCCGGCATTGTTTTTTGGTGCACTGCAGACAACCGTTAGCATGTTTGATCTGCGCACCATCTTGTCATATCCTATACGGCAAAGTAAATTGATGGCCCGCTTAATCCGATGAAGGGCGGTTTCGTCCTGAACCATAAAACGGATCCCACAATGCTCTATGTAGAGAAACATTCTTCCTCCTGCTGTTACCACCGAATGTCCCTCGACTGCGATGACTTTGTCCATGTTTCACCCTTCGATACTAGTTCTATTACTAATTTACTGTTATTCATATCAACGTCAAGCGTGTCCGCGACAAAATAGGAAAAGGGAAATATAATGGGAGGAATCATCTTACTATCAACTTAATTCACGCTTTTCATGTCAGATAAAAAAGTACGGATCGCGATCAATGGCTTTGGACGTATCGGTCGCGCGTTTTATAAGCTCGCACGCACACGACCGGAATTTGAAATAGTCGCCGTGAACGATCTGGGCGATCCGGATAACATGTCCTATTTGCTCAAGTATGATACTGCGTACGGACAAGCGGACTTTAATATTACCGTGGTCGCACAGGAAGTCGGAGTGGAAGCAGGATTCATCGACAATGGACATAAGGTGATATTGGTTCAGGAAAAAGATGCAACAAAGCTTCCTTGGGCGGAATACGATATTGATATCGTCATTGAGTCAACGGGATTTTTTACGAACTACGACAAGGCGCAGATACATCTCATTGCGGGGGCAAAGCGGGTCGTTATCACTGCGCCCGCAAAAGGGACACCAACTGATGGTGTGACGGCTGCGATGGTATTGATGGGAATCAATCATGAAGCGCTCGCTACAGCTCAGATATCTTCGAATGCATCATGCACAACGAATGCGACGGGTCCTTTGATCCAGATATTGAACGAGACAATCGGCATCGAAAAGGCGCTGCTCAACACTACACACGCAATGACCGGCACACAGCGCGTCGTTGATAGTCCCGGCGGAAAGGACCTTCGCGGCGGTCGCGCCGCATCGCAGAACATGGTACCGGCATCCACGGGTGCGGCGATATCGGTGGGCGAAGTGATCGGCGACATTAAAGGCAAGTTCGACGGTATCTCGATGCGCGTCCCAGTGATCGCCGGATCAATTGCGGACATCACGTTCATCGCAAAACGAAATACGTCGGCTGAAGAAGTGAATCAGATCTTGCGCGATGCGGCGAAAGATCCTCGGTGGAAAGGTATATTTACTGTGACGGAAGAGCCTGTCGTATCATCGGACATTATCGGCAACCTGCATGGCGCCATCGCAGACCTTGAACTCACACGTGTTGTTGACGGCAACCTCGTGAAGGTGATGAGCTGGTATGACAATGAAATGGGGTATACCAATACCCTGATCCTCCACGTTCTCGAAGTGGCGAAATTCCTGTAATTTGGGCGCACTGCTCGTGCTTCGCCCAGCGGGTTAGCAGTCGTACTCACGTACGACTGCGTCACACCGCAGAGCTCCAGCACTTCGCATTTCATCCCAAATAACACGAATTTATTCAACGACGCATCCAAATTTTCAAATAACTAATCTTATATATAGAGTACATTCGATGAGCATTATTGACCCAGCAGAATTTCTAGATGCATTCGCCCCCGTATTGTTGGGTTTGGTTGCCTTTGTTGTGGGCTCCACGTCGGGATGGTTATTTGGTAAACTTAAGAAATGAAAATATACTTTGCAACGGATCATGCGGGATATGAGATGAAGGAGGCGTTGGCGTCGTACGTTGAGAAGGATTTGGGGTATACGGTCGCAGACATGGGGGCACATCAAAGTGATGTGACGGATGACTATCCCGATTTTATTCAGCTTGCTGCTCAGGAGGTATCGCATGACCCGAATGGGTCGAGGGGGATCGTGCTTGGCGGTTCGGGAGAGGGGGAGGCGATGGTCGCGAATCGTTTTCCCAATGTGCGCTGTGCGGTCTTCTACGGCGGGGATGTCGACCTCATGAGATTGACGCGCGAGCACAATAATTCGAACATGCTTTCACTCGGGGCGCGGCGCATGACGCTTGATGAAGCAAAGGCGGCGGTGAAGCTCTGGCTCGAGTCGCCATTCAGTGAAGAGGAGCGGCATGTAAGACGGCTGCAAAAGATCGAGAAGATCTGGCCATACAGGTAGCGCTCGGGTTTTCTCCTTTTGAAAGGCACGCATAAAATTCTGCTGAATTTTTGCTTTGCTCGCTCCGCCGCGCTTGCGCAGAGCCATTTCAAAAGAAGAAAACCCTCGCTTGGAAGAGGGACTGTGCTTTTATCCTTATGTTATAATTTTTCTATGATCGAAATCATCCCCGCCATAATGCCCGATACTTATGAGGACCTTCTTGAGAAGGCGACGCGTGTGCGCGGACTTGTTCCGCTTGCACAGATAGATGTCATGGATGGCGCATTTGTGAAGTCGAAGAGTTGGCCGTACAGTGAGGGGGGAACGAAGCGTGAGCCGCACTTTGTTGCACTCATGGCACAGGATGAGGGATTGCCGTTTTGGGAGGATCTCGACTACGAGATCGACCTCATGATCGCCGAGCCTGAAAAACATGTCGATGAATGGCTTCCGCTCGGCGCGAGTCGGCTTATCTTCCATATCGAATCTATCAAGGATCAGGAGAAATTCTGGGCGCATGACATATGGAAAGAAGGTTCACGAGATATCGGCGGCGAAAAGGTCGTCGAATTAGGATTGGCGATCAATCCCGATACGTCCATTGAGGTGCTTGCGCCGTATGTTTCAAAGATCGACTTTGTACAATGTATGGGCATTTCGCGCATTGGTTATCAAGGGCAGCCGTTCGATGAACGTGTTTTTGCACAAATCAATGCATTGCGTGTGAAGTATCCTAATCTGCCGATCAGTGTCGATGGGGGAGTCAACAAGGAGCGTGTACCGCTATTTCGGGCCGCGGGCGCGAATCGCCTCGTTTCCGGTCTGGCGATATTTGGCGCAGAGGATATCCCGGCCGCGATAGAAGAGCTCAAAATTGCCTAAGCAGAGGGACAATTGCCCGCACATAAAAACTTGTATTTTTTATGAAATTGTGACGTAATGTACCACATACGTTCATTGAATGATGGGTGGTCATAGCAAGAAGTTTTTGAGGGGCTAACTCGAAATTTTCTTGCTATGACCATATTGGTTTCGGCCCCTCATCTCGCGGGGAGCGAGGAGTTTCTCGGCTAAAAGCCGAAGGAAGGTTTGAAATGGGAAAGTACAAGACATTTGGTCGCCCCGAGGCCGTCTGGAACAAGCTTGGCGGAGAATATGGTGTCGATCTGTTTCTTGCAGGAAAGACTTCCGTTGTTCCTGTCGGTAGTAACATTCTCACTATCGATCGTTCGGTGAGGCCAGTCTATCCCGACTTCGTGAATGAGGTCATGCATCCAGAGCTGGAGGATATTGGTCCGAGTAATTTCGACCTCTCAACACTTCCGCTCTATCTCCACCCGGAACAGAAAAACCACGGCCGCATGGATGGCATCAGGCTCTATGCGTTTCTCAAAGACTCTGGACTCATTGAGCACTGTCTCGATCTTCGTGTTGGAGAAGAGCTCGTGAAGCAGCGACACCTCTGGCCTATGGCGTGGAGTGGAAAAGCCGTCTTGCTGTGGAAGTCGGTCGTTCGGGACTCCTCCGGCAACCTGGGCGTCCCATGCGTTTCCGGGGGTGTGTGCATCGGCTGGGTTTGGCTTGGCACCAAGGTGGGCCGCGGTGGACCAGCGGCACTTTCCTCAACTTAGCACTTGGGACTCAGGTCACATTGGACTTTGTCCTTGCATTCGATCTTTCGGCTCCGCTTCGGTGGGGCTTTTTTGTACATAAAAAATGAGCGCTAAAAATGGCATAGTCGGGCTTTGTGGATAGTAGAATGTGCCCCCTGGTGTACAATAGGGGTACTATGGAACACTTAAATGATGAGAAGATCAGAGAATTAGAACTTCATGCAAATGATGTTCGGCAGACGATAATCGAGATGTTGATCGCGGCAGGGTCGGGGCATACCGCCGGGCCGTTGGATATGGCAGACATTTTTACACTGCTTTATTTTCATGCGCTGCATCATGATCCGAGGAACCCCGATTGGCCCGATCGCGACCGACTGATCCTCTCGAATGGTCACATTGCACCTGTTCTTTATGCCACGATGGCGCATGCGGGGTATTTCCCCGTTGAAGAATGCAAGACGTTACGGAAATTTGGCTCGCGTCTTCAGGGGCATCCGCATCGTGAGTGGCTTCACGGTCTGGAAACATCATCAGGACCACTGGGTTCCGGACTCTCGCAGGCTGTCGGCATGTCTCTCGCTGATCGCATGGAGCGCGGACCGCAGTCGAATCGTTTTTATTATTGTTTGATGGGTGACGGGGAGCTTGATTGCGGGCAGATCTGGGAGGCGGCGATGCTTGCCGGAAAAGAAAAGTTGCACAATCTGATCGGTATCGTGGATCGTAATAATATCCAGATCGACGGATTCACCGAGGATGTCATTCCACTTGAGCCTTTGAAGGAAAAATGGGAATCATTTGGATGGCATGTGCAGGAGATCGACGGACACAATATGGAGGCAATCAACGACGCCATCAATGAAGCGAAAGCGATCTTCAACAAGCCGTCGATGATCATTGCACATACGATTCCCGGGAAGGGGGTCGATTTCACTGAACGCAGGTTTGAGTGGCATGGCAATCCTCCCGGAAAAGGACCCGGTGACGTCGTGGCAAAAGACAAGCAGGGCGAAGAAGCGCTCAATGAACTCCGCACCTTACGAGGATTAATCAAAAGCGAACACCAATAATATGAACCTCGCACCTCTCAATCCAAAACTCTTTGATGCCGATATCGAGAAAACCCCAATTCGTATGGGTTTCGGACAGGGTCTCCTGCAGGCCGGGGAAGAAGACCACAACGTCGTTGCCCTGTGTGCTGACCTGACCGAGTCGACGCAGATGCATCTCTTTCGTGATAAATTCCCTAAGCGCTTTACGCAAGTCGGCATCAGCGAGCAATCGATGGCTTCGGTCGCTTCCGGCATGGCGGCGATGGGACGCATCCCGTTCTTTTCTTCATATGCGATGTTCTCCCCAGGACGCAATTGGGAGCAAATCCGCACGACTATCGCATACAATCATGTGAATGCGAAGATCATCGGGAGTCACGCGGGTATTTCCGTGGGGCCGGACGGCGGGACACATCAAGCAATTGAAGATATGGGACTGATGCGGATGGTGCCACGTATGATCGTTATCTCGCCCTGTGACAGTATCGAAGCAAAGAAGGCGACACTTGCCATGGCAAAATATGACGGACCCGTGTACATGCGCCTCGCACGTGAAGCGACTCCTGTCATAACGACAGCAGAGACCCCGTTCGAGATAGGGAAGGCGCAACTTTTCTTCACTCCGAAAGAGGGCCTTTCGGTTTCCGTGGGAATCATCGCGACGGGAGCGCTTGTGTATAACGCCGTCCTTGCAGCAAAAAAATTGGAAGCGGAAGGAGTCGGCGCGAAAGTGTTGAACGTCGCAACAGTGAAGCCGCTCGATCGGGAAATGATACTCGCGCTCGCAACGGAGGCGGGTGCGATCGTCACCGTCGAAGAGCACCAGCAACGCGGGGGGCTTGGGAGTGAAGTCGCAGAGTTTCTCGTACGTACACTTCCAACGAAACAGGAATTCATCGGAGTAGACGATCAATTCGGTCAAACCGGTACTCAAGATGAACTCATCAAGCATTACGGGATGGATGTGAGCGCGATCATTGCCGCATCAAAGAAAGTCATAGCACGATAGCGCACCATCCTGTCATGCGACGCAGTCCACCCAATCATTTTTTGATCCATACGTTCGCACACTTGGCGGCGGTCTTTGCCATCCTTGCGGTTGCCGTGTTGATGGGTGTGATCGGGAAAACGCATGGACCGCAGGTTGGAGGAATGCTCGCACAAACAAGCGGAGGTACCTGGGTGAACCTGTCTGCGACAACGACCGAGTCCCCGGCGGTCCTGACCGAGGTCTTTTTTTCAGCGCAGCCCGGTCCTCTCGCACGATGTGATACCGGGAGCCCGCTTACCCCGGTTTTCTTTCTGGTCACCAAGGCAGATGGCGGAGATTTTTTGGTCTCTTCAGATACCGGGATGAACAATGCGCAGATCGCGTGGGGAGAGTATCCGCTACCGAACGGAAGATACACCTGGAACGCATCCGTTAAGCCGGGGTATGTCGGTGCGGGAGCGCTTCACGGTGAATTTGTCATTGATAACCTGTGTGCACCTACTGAGACTGCCGTTCCTCCCGTCTCATTCGGCAGCGGCTCATCCGCTATTGAGTTGCCCAGTTTGTCCTCGTCGACGGTGAAAGCTCTGAGTGAAAATACGGTCTCAATATTTGAGACCAAAAACCCGGCGATCACTTCCGCAATTGCTCGTCCCCAGTTGCGTCTTTTTGTGGACAATAAACCTGTTCAGACCGCGATGGTCTTTGATCGGGAACTTTTGGAATTGCGCGTGACCACCGCGGCAAGTGCGAAGGTCTCAGTTGCCGCTATCGATAGATCGGGGAGTACGACCGTGCTTGGGTTTGCGGAAAAGGATGACTTGCTGTCGAAGGTCGGTGTTGACGTATGGACATATGAATATGATATGAAGCGGTCAGTTCCCGGTATCTATAAAATATTTGCCTCGATGACAGGGGAGGACGGAAAGGAAATATTATCGGAGCGCACCAGTATAGAGGTCCGACGTGTTATCCATTCTGATGGAGCTGCTGACGCGCTATCTTACGCCCCTGCGGCAACTTCTGAAAGCGGAACGATGACGACGAGCGTGCGTGTTTCTTCGGAAGATAAAAGAGCGATCCTTGATCGGGTTTCCGATCCGTCTTCGTGCGCTAATGAAGAAGAGTGTGATATCTATTGCAGTAATGATATTCCCGAAGTGCATACACAATGTCTTGCCTATGTCCGCAGTCCATCTGCAGCTCTTCCTGCCTCAGTTCGCTCGCTTGTCGACGGTGTTGATCCCGCGCGTATTATTCAGATGTTGGGGGACAGAGCACGCCGTCCGAAAGAGCTATCGGAGCTGATCAACGTCCCTGATGAATTCAAGCAGCACTGTGCGGACATGACACATGCCGACGTTTGTATAAAAGCGCTGGTACGTAATGATATGGGCAGACCCGAAACATTACTCGCGATGAAAGAGGATATCATTCGTCTTCGTGAAGAAGAGATGAAGATCTTCGCATTGCGTGTGGGAGCACGGTCCTTCATTGATTCGGATAATGATGGAGTGACGGACTACGATGAAGTAACTCTTTATGGAACCGATCCCGACCGAGTCGATACTGATGGCGATGGATTTCCCGATGGTGCAGAATTGCTCGCGCGAACGAATCCGAGAGGAGGGGAACGTATCATCATCGCGACATCCTCGGATGTGACTGGCCGCAATATTGTAACCGATACGGAAAGAATTTTCAGTGACGAATCCATCCGACTTGAGAATCCGCTGATCGCGGGGGTACCCGAGCCGACGCTGCTATCGGTGCGAAATGTTGTGGTAGCAGAGCTTGGCACTGATGAGTTCGGATCAACATCCATAAAGAAATTGAAGATTGAAGGGTTTGCACCTGCGAATAGTTTTGTGACGGTCTATGTTTTTTCCGATCCCATCGTTGTTACGGTGAAAACGGATGCAAATGGTGTCTGGTCCCACGTTCTTGACAGAAATATTTCAAGCGGTACACATCACGTCTATGGAACGATCAATGACGCGAATGGCCGCATCATTGCAAAATCCGCACCGCTCGCTTTCGTCAAAGAAGCAACCCTTGTGTTGTCCGATCAAGCCCCGTCCGCAACTGATGCGAACCGCAACTGGAGGGGCGCATCGCTCTATGCAATGATCGCTGTCGTCATCGGAGTATTGGGGGTCTTTCTTTCAATCATCGGTTTTATTTTAAAACGGAAGGAGTATCCGGAGTTTGAGTGTTCCGATATCCCGTTCATTAGAAAGACTGTCGTGATGCTCCGTCGCGTGCACCATGGTATTTCAGGTCGTTTTTGGAGCGTTGTAGAGCGGCATAAAAAATAATCCGTCGCAGATGCGACGGACAAGCAAGTTTTTTAAGAGGTCGTAAGTGACAGATGTCACCCTTCTTCACTGTAAATAGAAAAGAGCTCTATTTTCCCCGCATCAAGCTTTCGCTTGATCCGCACGAGAGTGTCGGGAATTGGGAGGCACTTCTTCTTTGAGTATTCCCAATGTGAGAAGCGCAGTAGAGGAAGCCTTACTTATATTTCTTGCAACGCTCCGGCTCCGTGAATCCCAGAGCTAAAAAGTCGACCAGGCAGGCCGTTTTTTCACGGGCTACGTACTCTTCCTGGCTGATCTTTTTCTCTCCAGATGCTTTGTCGAGAATCTCAAAGTAGTAACTGACCCATTCCATTGTTTCAGTGGTGAGGAGGGTGCCATGTCCATCTGGCATTTGCAGTTCGAACTTTTGTGCGCTTGCACTAAGTTCAAACCTGCATGGCTCTGCGGTCGGGGCCGCGAAGATGATCGCCGGAGTGACCAGCAACAATGAAAAAAAGAGTGATTTAATGTTCACGAACTACCTCTCAGGTTTTAGTCTGTGTCCAGATTACAACGGAAACATACTTTGTCAAGAATGGCGTAATGGGGGCGGGCCGCTCAATACCTGTTTCCCGGATATCTTGGCGAAAAAGTAGCTCTTTATATATATATATGTGTGTGAGGGTGATTATTTGCCCCATTTCTATTGTGGTATCATGAAATGCACATGAATGATGTGAAGAAAATATTCCGAAGCTTGTCCTATGCGTTCAAGGGGCTGCGCCATGCATATTCGACGGACAAGAGTTTTCACATGGAGGTGAATTATGGACTACCGGCATATCTCCTCGTTGTCTGGTATCTGTACCCGCTCTTACCGTGGGAGATCATTGCCATTACCTTTTCGTATCTATTGATCCTGCTGGTCGAGCTTGTGAACACTGCATTTGAAAAAATGCTTGATCGAGCATATCCCGAGAGACATCCGCTCACCGCCGCAAGTAAAGATATTGCCTCGGCCTCAGTGCTCGTGGCATTCGTGTTCGCTATCGTTGTGGTCTTTGTGCTTGTCTCCACGCGCCTCATGGTGCCGGAGATAAATGGGGTACTCATTGAGCATTCATTTGTCTAGTTGCGTAGCTGTGCTAGTCTGAAAAAGGAAGAAATGTGAGGAGTAGACAATGTTCAATGGAACATGCGCGGATGATTTTGAGATATGCGCATGCGGGTGCCATACCACCGCGGGAGTATCTCATGTGGACTCGTGTTGCCGAGAGTGTCCGAATTGTAAGCGCAACATATTGTGGCATATATTTGCACGCCACGCAGCAAGATGCACCACTCCAAGGTTTCCCGTAAATACTGTTACACCGACACCACGAGGCGGAAACAAAACAGAGCCATGAGGGCTCTGTTTTTTTATTATCCTATTTTTCAACTGGGATCTCTTTTGCGAAGTAGTCGGCAGGTCTTGTCGCGAGTAATTGTTCAAGTTCTGCGCGGGTGAGAAGTCCAGTTTGTGCTCCTACGTGCTGGACGACGTTCATCGAGTTGATTGGTCCCCACTGTAGTGCAGTCTCGATCGGAAGACCGAGTGCAAGTGCGACCGTGATCGTTGAGGAACATGCGTCTCCTGCACCCGTGCGTGATACCGGCGGTTTTGGGTCGGGATAGGGAGGCATGAAGTATGATCTTCCCGTATAGCTATCATAGGCATAGGCACCCTTTGGTCCGTCGGTCACGACTGAGATCTTTGGTCCGATCGCACTCATCATCTTGGGAAGCTTTTCGGGTTTCGATTCGTTCGTACCAAGAATGAGCCGCGCCTCTTCGACATTACAAAAGAATATCTCCGTGCGCGCATAAAGGTCTTTGAGCGCCTCTTTCCCAAACTTGATCTGGTAGGTCCCGGGCTGGAACGCAAGCTTCACGTTTGGGTGCGCTCCGAGGTACGCGGCAATTTCCTGATGGTATGCGAGCGAGTCTTCTCCGACGGATGAGAAGTATAACCACTTCGGGGTGCCCATATGATCGGGAAGTTTATAGGGATATTTTTCGTGTTTGATGAGAATCGTGCGCTCGGGTCCGTGCATGAGGACGTAGTGATAGTTCGACGTCATTCCTTCGTGGACGCGCACGAGACGTGTGTCGACACCCTGCTTCTTCAGTGTCTCGAGGATCTCCTTGCCAGGTGTATCTGCGCCAACGTCGGATACGAAGGCGGTTTTTAATCCAAGACGCACGGCCGAAACTGCGGCATTCGCGGAATTGCCGACTGCCGGAATGATTGTTGCCGACTCGTAGGGGATCTTCGCGCCATTCAAAAAACATAATTCCTCATCGACGACACCATCCGGATTCTCTGTACGAAAAACACTTGCCGCCTTGATGCTGATGAACGCATCCGTCACCGTATCTCCAACCGCAATAAAATCGTATTCTTGCTCCATGAATAAATGATTAAATGAATATTTCTCCTCAATTGTAACATATTTTCTTTTGCACCATTTCGCGTTTGGGGAAAGAAAAAAGCACCCCGTGGGGTGCTTTGTGGTGGTGGTTATTCCGAAACGTCTTCTCCGAGACCGAATTTTGCGAGCGTAAGTGCACGTATGCGCTTCCCTAATTCCTCGTTGTCATATTTGATAACGACAAAGGTCATGAGTTTTTTGTCTTTGAGTTTTATCTCGTCCGCAAAACCTCTTCTAACGATTGATAGGGCAGTCTCCATGCCGAACTCCTCACTAGTCCAAGGCGGTAATTCTGAGGGGTGGGTTAACTTTTGCGACATCCCAATCGACTGATAGAATTTTGTCTCTTCTTCGATACTTGCGAAGATCATCGGCTCGCCATGGTCCATTTTCCAAAGATTACCACGATGAATGAGTGTGATCTTTTCAGGAAAATCAATGCGTGTTTCTACTCGCTCTCGGGAGGCTATCCAGCATTCAATATGCCCATCTTGGAGGTATTTATGGCTCACCACGGTGTGGCAATCATAGTTTTGGACGTGGCCTCCATCACTTTTCATGACGACTTTGTCGCGAAAGGCGACTATGTCACCCTCCCAGAATGGTGTCTCGGGGAGGTCTCCGATGCGAATGAATACCCTCGACGGAACTTCAACTTCAAGTGACATATTGGTGAGTGACCATGCCGAGATTAAAGTTCGCGGGCTACCATCAGTCGGAGCTACGAAGAGCTTCTCGAAGTCGATGTAGCAACCGGAATATTTGTGCCGCAAGCTCCCGCGGTGGATATGTTTTTCTCCGAAACCAATGACGATTCCTGATTTATTGGTATTCAGTCTGACCTCATTGCCGACCTTCCACCACGCATCGATTAACCTCCTCGTCTCGTGTTCTCCTGCTGTACCGGGACCGGGAATGAATAACGCTGACATAACAACCTCCTAGCCTTATATGGCTTTAGTTTGAAGGAACATGCTCCACAGAATTATGAAGCATCTTCACACTACAAGGATATTTGATTTTGTACAGAGCGTCTTCCGCCCTCCATGAGAGGGTGGATGTGCACACAAGAGGTGTTCGCAAAATCTCCACGGTTATGTGGCTAATTTCTATTCATATAGAGTGGCAAGACGTGAAAACATCGCCTATGTTATAATCTTTTTATATGAACGAACCATTACTTGAAGCAGTGGCAAAATATCTTGTCTCACCAGGGAGGGGAATCCTTGCTGCGGATGAATCGACCGCGAGTGCAAATAAACGCTTTGCGCTGGTCAACGTAGAACAGACCGAAGAGAATCGGCGCTTGTATCGCGAAATATTGATCACGACACCGGAGTCGAAAAGAATTCTCTCGGGTATCATTTTTTATGATGAAACATTTTGGCAATCGACCAAAGAAGGGAAGCCTTTCAAGGAATACTGTGCTGAAGCGGGCATCCTTCCCGGTATAAAGGTAGACGAGGGACTGGTCGATCTTCCTGGTTTTCCCGGGGAGAAGATCACGAAAGGTCTCGACGGACTTCCTGAGCGGCTCGCGAAATATCGCGACGCGGGTGCGAAATTTGCGAAGTGGCGTTCGGTGATCGCGATAGGTGAGGGTATTCCCTCGGACAATCTCATCGGTGCAAACGCTTTTATTCTCGCACGCTACGCACGTCTTTGTCAGGACTATGACATCGTTCCGATAGTAGAACCGGAGGTGCTCTTCGACGGTACGCATACGATAGAGGAATGTGAGGCCGTAATGGTCCGAGTGTACGACATGCTCTTTACCTTTTTGAAGGAATATCGCGTCTATCTTCCCGGCGTGATACTGAAGACCAGCATGGTTATCCCGGGCAAGGATGGAGGCAGGGAAATGGTCGTAGCAGATGTTGCGCTCCGCACGGTGCGGACGCTTCATGATCACGTTCCTCACGAGCTTGGAGGCGTCGTTTTCCTTTCGGGCGGGCAGACGCCGCTGCAAGCATTCAGTAATTTGAATGCTATCGCGAAAGCGGGTCCGCATCCGTGGGGTGTGACGTTCTCTTTCTCGCGTGCACTTCAGGACCCAGTGCTCAAGTATTGGGCGGAACATCGTGATGATATCCAAGGAGCGATGAGCATCTTTGCTCATCAGTTGAAGAGTGTCGTGGATGCTCGTGACGGAAATCTCGACACGACGTCACTCGGAGGGGATTTTGTTTCGGGGAGTCAGGATCTTTGATGTGTCAGTAAAAATTATCATTAAGAAATAATTTCAACATGAAAATAATAAAACAATTTGGTTTATGTGCGGCGGCGGCATTCTTTATTGTCGCGACACCCGCATTTGCGGCAACGAGCGACTATACTAATTTTTGGTCATTTGATGATGCAGCGGGTCATAGTGTCGCTGATACCGGCGGACAGCATGGCGTCATCACGGGAAGCTCGACGGGGCTTGGTTGGGCAAGCGGGAAGATCGGAACGTCGCTCGGCATGGACGGACTTACCGGAGAGGGAGTAACTCTCCCGAATGGATTTCTCACCGGAAGCCAGGGTACGCTTTCAACATGGTTTCGCATCGAAGAGCTGAGCGATCGTAACGTGATCTTTTCAGGGAAGTCCACGAGCGACAATAATATCTACGTACTTTTATCGATCGATCGGGATGGTCGTCCTCAGATGCAGTTTCGTACCGATCCGACGGGAAGTGATCATAAGGCACAAGGAGTAGCGATACTCAATAGAAATGAGTGGTACAATCTCGTCCTTACGGCGAACACTGTCTCGTATAAGATGTACGTGAACGGTATTGAGCTCGCTGTCGCCGGAGAAAATATCGGACGATGGTTCCCCGATTTCACCAATCAAACACTTTCGTATCGGATCGGAGCATCCGAGGCATACCCGCTCGTTGGTTCTTGGAACGGCATGCTTGATGAGGTGCGCATCTATAATCGAGTTCTGACGCAAGACGACGTGACCGCACTCTATGAGGAAGGAAACGCAGGAAGACCGACCGCCCCTCTCTCAATCCGCCCAGTGCTGTCGTTCACGATATCCAGTGAGACCATCATGCCAAAGGATGCGGTGACGCTTTCGTGGAGTTCGGCAAATGTTGATACGTGTTCCGCTAGCGGGGATTGGTCAGGAGTGCTTCTACTGTCCGGATCGCGCGTGATGAGCGATATCAGCACTGATGCTGCATATTCGATGACGTGTACCGGCAAAGGTGGACCGATCGAAAGTACTGTACGTGTTCATGTCGGCACGAGTTCCGAGGGTGCAGCTGTGGGCAGCGAGCCACCTACGGTTCCCGGCGTCGTTCTCCCATTTGTTCCAACAGTAAGTGAAACTCCGCTATTTGTGCATGATCTCTCCGTGGGGGTGAGGGGTGGTGATGTCAAACAGATGCAATTGCTACTCATTCAAGACGGAGTTCTTGCCGATGGACTTTCGTCCGGCTACTTTGGGACGCTTACCAAGGAAGCGGTGATGAAATTCCAGGAAAAACGCGGAGTCCCGGCGACTGGGTATGTTGGTCCGCTTACGAGGGGAGTACTGAACACGCTGGGAAGGGGTACGCTTACGGTTACCGTGGTAACACCGACAACGGAACCCGCAGGTTCTGTCACGCTGACCGCAGGAAGTGGGCTTTCAAATGCTGAGATTGATACAAAGATCGCAGCAATCATGAAACTTATCGCTGAACTTCAGAAACAACTTGCGGTGCTCCGAGCCGGAAATTAACCAACGCGAAATATCGTAGTCCTTTTGTGACGATAAACGTTTTTCACATCTACAAGTAATATCAAATATATGCCAACGATCTATGTTACGCGACGGATCCCGGAACTTGGGCTTTCGATGCTTCGTGATAAAGGATTTACGCTCGATGTGAGCGAAAAAGACGGAGTACTCACCAGGGATGAATTGCTTGGTGCGCTTCGTGCAAAACCTTATGACGGTGTTCTTTCGCTTTTGACCGATACCATCGATGCCGAAGTCTACGACGCAGTGCCGACGGCAAAGATCTTTGCCAATTACGCCGTTGGATTCAATAATATCGATATACCTGAGGCAAAAAAACGCGGGATCGTTATCACAAATACTCCCGGAGCGCTTACGAACACCGTCGCAGAGCATGCAATGGCACTCATTCTCGCATGTACGACGCGTACCGTCGAAGGGGACCGTCTGACGCGTGCGGGAAAATATGAAGGATGGGGTCCGATGATGCTGCTCGGAATGGATCTTGCGGGAAAGACACTCGGTGTCCTCGGTGCAGGGCGTATTGGCTCGCGACTCGCACATCATGCGAAGGATGGCTTCGATATGAATGTTATCTATTATGACGTAAAGCAAAACCCCGATTTTGAAAAGGCGACCGGAGCGCGATTCTGTGCGACCGT
Organism: Candidatus Lloydbacteria bacterium RIFCSPHIGHO2_02_FULL_50_18; assembly: GCA_001821395.1. Lineage (GTDB taxonomy): Bacteria > Patescibacteriota > Minisyncoccia > Phycocordibacterales > UBA6899 > MHLP01. The sequence continues at coordinate 100,154 of MHLM01000014.1, forward strand.
CGAGGAGGTACTGAGAGACGCGGATGTTGTTTCGATTCATGTTCCGTTGCTCGACTCGACCAAGCACCTCATGAATGCGGAGCGGCTCGCGATCATGAAGAACACCGCCTACCTCGTGAATACCTCGCGCGGACCGGTCATCGATGAGGTCGCTCTTGTTGCGGCGCTCAGGGCAGGGGTTATCGCAGGAGCCGGAATCGATGTCTATGAGCATGAGCCTGCACTTGCTCCGGGACTTGCGCAGTGTGCAAATGCCGTCCTCACTCCGCATATCGCTTCGGCCTCCGTGCCGACACGTGACGGCATGGCACGTCTCGCCGCAGAAAATCTCATTGCGTTTTTCGAAGGGAAGACTCCTCCGAACGCGGTGCAATAGGAGAAAAAAAGAAACACCCGACGACGTCGGGTGTTTTTTGCAAACAGTTACTTGATACAGGAAGAATATTCCTTCATGGAGATTCCCAGTGCCGTCTCGAATGCTTGAACCAACTTCTCTCCCGACTCTTTTTTGAGAGTGAAATCCTGCTTCACCCATTCCTCTTTATTCAGCCAGGTGAATTTTATTGCATCAGTTTCTTCAGGTATAAATTCAAGTTGAGCGACGCGTTTTTCTTTTTTATCAAAGGTTTTGATAATGTCGTGATTTGTCGCGTTTTTCGGGGTGTAGACCGTAATGGTAAGCTCAACATCGGGTTTTGGGATGCATTTAAGAACGTAGCTTTCCCAGGTGCCTATGTAGGCAGGGAGTTTGGGTTCTCCTGCGAATACGGAGGGTGCGATAATCGTTGCAGCAAGCGCGAATGCGGAAATGAGACGCTTCATTTAAAATCTCTTTCGATTGAACGGTACTGCCTTGCAATCTAACATAAAAACCAAAATTGGCAAGCCCGATTATTAATCGGGCGCTTTTTGGTCGGTAAGGATGGTCACAGTCTCTCCATCAATATTTTTTTGTCAAGGTTAAACCTTGACAAAAAAGGGTGAAAAAATGGCTTAAATACTGAAACACTTATTGGGATTGAGTCCCCATCGCAATCGTAGATGGAGGATGGAGGATGCTAACGAATATCGTGCGATAAGAAAAAAGTAAAAAACGCCCTACATCGGGCGTTTTTAGTTTTCTCGCTACTGAGCACGAATTGTGTGTGCCTCAACGCATGACTTATACAAAGATTGGTACTCCTTGTCTGTGGTATGTATTTCAGCAAGGAACTGCTCGTGTGCTTCTTTGTGTTCACTATCACCGTATCTTAGCCAATTTCCTCTCTTGGAGTTCCGTACTGATCGACTCCAAGTTGAACGATTTGTGTCGGTCCATGTTTCTTCGCGTTGCTCAATTTTTCTGCCATTCCAGCTTGTGGTGCGCATAAATACTTTTGTCTTCACCCCGCCGATGTGCATCTCCCCGGCGTACTGGGCGATCTCAAATTTGTTTCCAATGCGATCCGCACAAATAAGCCTACTATGGTTCGCTTGAATTTCATTCGGAATTTGTGGCTCCGGCACTACTGTTGTGGCGAAAGTACTGGAAATGCAAGCGAGAGAAATGATCAAGGCAAGCAAATGTTGCATGACGTATTTTCCTCTATATATCTGAAATGCACACTACATTTCAGATGTGAGCATGTCAACGAGCTGTGTTGCAAATTTATCCTAATCCTGTTATCGTAATGCGATTAGATACTAATTTTTCGATTATGATAACGCTTACCGTAGAGGCTCGCGACGTGAAAGTAAATCCGAAAATGATCAGAAGGAGTGGAAACATCCCGGCGGTCTTTTACGGATCTTCACATCCTTCGACGCCGATCACTGTGAATAAGATCGCTTTTGTAAAAGCATATCAGCAGGCCGGCTCTTCTGCACTTATCTCTCTTCAGACACCAACCGGTGTCATTGATGCAATTATCCACGATGTCGCACTTGATCCGGTCATCGGAGATGCCATCCATGCGGATTTTTATATCGTTGCCAAGGATCATAAGATCGAAGTGGATATCCCTGTAGAATTCGTCGGGATCGCACCGGCAGAGAAACTCGGCGGCATCGTCATGCGTGTATTGCATGAGGTTCGCGTTGAGTCGCTTCCGGGAAAACTCCCGCAGCATTTTATCGTTGATCTTTCAAAGCTTGTTTCATTGGATAGTCAGATCACTATCGCCGATATCGTACTCGGTGACGGTGTGCGTTCAATGGTGCCGCTTACCGAGGTCGTTGCCGGTATGACTTCTGCTCACGAAGAGGAGGAAGGTGTCGCTGCTGCGATCAATATGGATGCGATCGAGGTCGAAAAGAAGGGGAAGAAAGAAGAGGAGGCCGAGGAAGCTGCCGCATAACACGGTATTTACTTCGCACGAAAACACCGCGGAAGGCGTATCGTTCGTCTTTTTGCGGTGTTTTTTGTTTTCTGTGCGAGTGAGATGGTATAATGAACTTTACGCATATGAGCAATACTCCGATTATCTCACGTCATCAATACATGAGCATACTTGCGCGCTTGGCGTTGGCTCTTCTTTGTACCCCCATGTTCATCCTTGCTTTTGCTGATACGGTGACGGCACAGACGGGGCTCTCTGTCGCGAGCGCCGATAAGGAAATATTGCTTCAAAATGAATTGGATAGCGTCAATCAGGAAATTGCCGGACTGAATAATACGATTGGAGGACTGAAGAGTGTGGGAACGAGTTTGACCGGAGACATTAAGTTGCTCAAGGCAAATACTGACCGTCTGAATGTGCTTATCAAGAGACAAAGTGCACTCGTTGCGCAACTCGGGGTCGGAATCGTCGAAAAATCCAGAACGGTAAAAAATCTTGGATTGCGCATTGACCGTGAGAAACAGTCGCTCGCGCAACTTGTGCGCAAAACAAACGAGATCGATCAGACGTCGCTTCCCGAGATGTTGCTCTCCGGTGATGATCTTTCGGATTTTTTTCTTGACCTTGATTCGTTCGATGCTATCCGTGCGGGGTTGAAGGATTCTACTGATACATTAAGAGGTGCGAAAGAGGAAAATCAGGCTGCGCAGGATGCATTGGAAACAAAACAGCAGCAGGAAATGGACGCGAAGGCGGGCCTGGAACGTAGCAAGAGCATCGTGCAGTCAAATGAAGCGGAAAAGAATCGCCTATTGAAGATTACGAAAAACAAGGAAGCAGGATATGCAAAAGTGCTCGCTGATCGCAAGAAACGCGCCGCAGAGATCCGTGCAGCATTGTTCGCGTTACGTGATTCCGGCGAGATATCGTTCGGAAAAGCGTATGATTATGCAGTTGTTGTTTCTGGTCAAACGGGAATTCGTCCAGCGTTTTTACTCGCAATATTCATGCAGGAATCTAGTTTCGGAAAAAATCAAGGTTCTTGTGTCTTGAAAAATAAAGCTACTGGCGCGGGGATTTCTGTCACGACTGGAAATACGAAGCAAAAAGTGATGAATCCTACACGTGATGTCCCTCCTTTCCTTTCCATTACCGCACAACTTGGCAGAGACCCGTATAATACGAGAGTTTCATGTCCGCAAGAGGTGGGGTGGGGAGGGGCAATGGGTGCAGCACAATTTATTCCATCAACATGGGTGATGTTTGAAAAACGTATCACTAAGGCGCTCGGCACTGACGCCGCAGATCCGTGGAATGCGCGGGACGCATTTATGGCGGCAGGTATGTATCTCAGTGATCTCGGTGCGAAGTCTGGTTCATATACTGCGGAACGTAATGCGGCATGCCGATATTTTTCCGGGAGTAAGTGTGCTGCTTCAAGTTGGGCGGCAACGTATGGGTCGCAGGTGATGACGAAAGCTGAGTCGATCCAAACCTCGATGATCGACCCGCTGAATTCCTGATTTTGGTGCACTACTCATGCTTCGCTGGACGGGTTTGTGACCGTACTCAACGTACGGTCACCGCACACCGACCAGCTCCAGTAACTTCGTATTGCATCCAAAATCAAGAGCTCAGTCTGCGCTCGTAGCTTTGTTGTCACCGTTTCGGTGTTATTGAAAAGCCGCATGACCTTTCTCCTGCGAGCGAGGGTTTCCTCCTTTTGAAAAACCTCGCGGAGGCCACTGGGGCAGGGCTCGGTCTTCGCCTTGCGAAGCCTGCCCCGCCGAGCGGAAGCACAATTTTCGCTGGAAAAAATTGACGTTGTGTTTTTCAAAAGGAGGAAACTCGAGCGAGCCATATTTGCCAAATTTGGGGGTGTTTGATAGAGTGTAGCCCTATGGCAACAGCACAAGTAAAAAAGGACAAGAAACCAGAAGCAAAGGTTGAATTCAACGTGAAGTATTTTCCCGCTGCAAAAGCAACGTGTGCGTGTGGCGCAGAAATGACGGTCGGCTCCACCATGGAGAACATCGACATGGAAATCTGTTCACAGTGCCACCCACTCTTCACCGGAAAGGAGAAGGCGATGGATACCGCAGGACGCGTGGAGCGTTTCAAGAGCCGCGCCGCAGCTGCTGCACCAAAGAAGGCAAAGAAATAGTTATCTTGGAGAGCCCGCATGCAGTGATTGTTATGCGGGTTTTTCTGTGCAAACAGGATTTTTGAAAACGGTGAACTTCTTTGTTGCGGGGCCCCTGCGATTCGGTCAACTTATATGAATAAGTCTTCCTCATCGCTTTCCCCGCGCCGCGAATTTCATCCATTTTCAAAAGTCCTGTAAAATTCATCTGTCTTATATGGAACCCGATCTCAGTAAATTTAGAGAAAATTATAAAACGAAATATCTTGTTGACGAATACGAGCGGCTTTCTGCTGAATTGGAAAGTGCAAAAAGTATGCTTGGTGTTGACCCCGAAATGGATGCATTGGCGACAGAAGATATCGTATTGCACGAGGCGAGCATGAAAGAACTTGTCGAGAAGATGGAATATATCCTGAAAGAGGACGTTGTCGCCGAAGAAAAGCCACGTGAGATCATTCTCGAAGTACGTGCGGGTGTCGGCGGGGAAGAGGCGGCAATTTTTGCGCAGGATCTTGCGCTCATGTATCAACGCTTTGCGGAATCAAAAGGATGGGGATGGAAAGTCGTGGATGAATCGCAGAGCGAGATGGGCGGATACAAAGAGGCGACATTCGAGATCACCGGTAACGGCATCTTTGATCTGATGAAGTGGGAGACGGGGGTGCATCGGATCCAGCGGATTCCCGCAACAGAAAAGTCGGGACGCATTCATACGTCAACCGCGTCGGTCATCGTGCTCCCGATCAGGAAGAAGGCAACCGTTGTTATCAATCAAGCCGATCTTGAAATGTCTTACACCCGTTCTGGGGGCGCCGGCGGGCAGAATGTGAACAAGGTGGAGACCGCGGTGCACTTGGTGCACAAGCCGACAAATATTCACGTGCACTGCTCGGTAGAGCGCTCGCAGCTGAAGAATCGCGAGAAGGCGATGTCGATCCTCGCGGCGAAGCTTGAACAATTGAACGATGAGGAAGAGTTGAAAAAGAATGCCGATGCGCGCTCCGTGATAGGATCCGGCGACCGCTCGGAGAAGATCCGCACCTACAACGTTCCGCAAAATCGCGTCACCGATCATCGTATCAAAGAATCATGGCACAACATTGACGGTATTTTTGGTGGAGACATCGGGGCGATGCTTCAAACTATCAGCGAGCGCGCGGGAAGCGGGGAGATGGGGAGTGCGGAGGAGGGGGATGACGAATAAGATACTGCTCGTGTTTTTTCTGTTTGAGAAAAACAGCATCAATTTTTTCCTGCGAAAAATTGTGCTTCCGCTTGGCTGGGCAGGCTTCGCAGTGCGAAGACCAAGCCCTGCCCCATGTGCCTCCGCGAGTTTTCTCAAACAGAAGAAACTCTCGCTCAAGAGGGGCGACGTTTGAGCAATGAGCTCTCGACAAGGTCTCATTTTTCCGTAGAGTAATATTTGCAAGATGCTCTTGCGATTGGTCCGGCAATTCTCCGGAACCTTGTGAGTAACGAGGTGTGTTCTTTGAAGGAGACGTCATGAGAAATGACAATGGATATGAAAGATTATGGAAGCTTCAGGCAATGATAGGGAAGCTTGTGCTTGACGGTAAGCGTGATCCGAACGAGGTTGCAAATACACTTCAGTCGATCGTTGATCGTGCGTCGCCCTCTTCGCATTTCACCCTTATGAAGACCATCGACATCGTCGTTCCTGACGACTATGTTCATGCGACTCAACTGGCCACGTTCAAGAGGGAGAATCTGAATGGATTTTACGCCTACGATCCTTCCATTATTGACGCGAATTTTACGAACGTGACAACATCGCTTGTTCCCGGCCGCAAATTCAGGGTACAGGTCTTTAGGCCGCCTACTTCGGGTGTGACAACATCTGAAGAGTGGTTGGCTTTCCTCAAGAGCCAGAAGGCTGTTCTTGTTGGCGCCCAAGGTTTGTCGCTTGTTTATGCAGCGAAGCGCGAGGAGCTTCCCAAACACTACGTGTGCGTCTCCTTAGACGAGAAAGGTGCATTTTGGAAAGACGCAAGTGGTCACCATCGAGTGCCTTATCTCTACGGTGATCTGAGCGGCAACTTCGGTCTCTACCTCGGCATTTTCGATCATGGCTGGACCGATAAGTGCTGTCTGCTCTGCTTCTGTGATCTGCCCGCCGAGGAATGCGAGTTGGTCCATCAAAGTCCGGAAATGTAGTTTGTTTTCTTGTTTTTGACTGTTTGACCGGAACCCCTGCGGAAGCTGGGGTTCATTTTTTACACAACACGCAGGAAATCACCTATTTCCTTGCGAAAATGGGCTTATTTTGCTAGTATGCTGACACTTATTAATAGTTCAGTGCTTGCGGAAATGGATGAAATTCGAGGCGCGGGGAAGGTGGCGAGGAAGACATATTCTTATATGGTGACCGAGACACAGGGGACCCGCAACGATGAAGTTCGCCGTTTGCGAAAACACTGTTGCGACATAAAATATGACTGAAAATACCGCAATAGAAGCAATGTTCAATGTCGGCGCACACTTCGGATATTCCCGAGCTCGCCGTCATGCCTCCGTCAAGCCCTATTTGTTTGGGGCAAAGAACGGTGTCGATATTATTGACCTAACCGAGACAGCCAAGATGCTCGACGTTGCGAAGGCGCGCGTGGAAGAGCTTGGTAAACTTGGAAAGAACATCCTCTTTGTTGGCACGAAGCAGGAGATCAAGGGAATCGTTGAGGATGCTGCAAAGTCACTTAATATGCCTTACGTCACCGAGCGTTGGGTGGGTGGAATGCTTACGAACTGGAATGAGATCAAGAAACGGACCGGCCGACTGAAAGAGCTTTCAGATAAGTTCTCCAAGGGCGAGCTCGATAAGTACACCAAAATGGAAAAACTGCTTTTTGAGCGTGAGATGGGAAAGCTTCAGACGGAGTTCGGAGGAATCGCTTCGCTTGAGGGAGCACCAGGTGCCATCATTGTCGTTGATCCTCGCGAAGAGCACATTGCGGTAAAGGAGGCGAACAAAATGAAGGTTGAAACGATCGCACTCCTCAATTCTGATTGTGATGCATCAAAAATAACGTATCCGATCCTTGCGAATGATTCCGCACTTGAGAGTGTGAAGTATTTCATGGCGCAGCTTTCAGCGGCATACGAAGCTGGCAAGAAAGCCAGAAGTGTGTAACCGCGGTTCACGAATTCAGCGAATTTCTTCGTTGTCAGCGTCGTGAGTCTCGTGAACGTACGAGGAGTACGTCCACCAGGCATCACTTCCTCGACGCCTCGAACTTCATCTGAATTGGTGAACCTGACAAAGGTTGGTTATCTTTTGTTCATTAATTGAAAAACATATGGAAATTGGAATGGATCAGATCAAGGCATTGCGCGATGAGACCGGCGTTGCGGTCATGCAGTGCAAGAAGGCGCTTGAAGAGGCGGGGGGAGACATGGAAAAGGCTCGCATGGCTCTGCGCAAAAAAAGCGGAGAGATCGCGGCAAAGAAAAGCGAGCGCACGCTCGGCTCGGGTGTCGTCGCTGCATATATTCACGGGAACGGCTCGGTGGGAGCAATGGTGGAGCTCGGCTGTGAGACAGACTTTGTCGCAAAAAATGAGGAATTCAAGAAGCTGGCTTATGACATTGCGATGCATGTTGCGGCGCTCCGCCCGAAGTACTTAACGCAGGCAGATATCACCGACGAAGAAAAAGCGAAAGCAAAAGATTTTTTCGTTGAGGAGGTTGAAAAGACAATGGCGGGAAAACCTGAGGCGATCAAAGAAAAAGCGCTCCTCGGAAAACTTGAGGTTTATTTCAAGGAGATGGTCCTCGTCGATCAGCCATTCGTGAAGAACGGTGATATGACCATTGGCGACCTGGTGAAGGGTGCAGTGCAGAAATTTGGTGAGAACACCGAGATCGTGCGTTTCTCACGATTCGCAGTCGGGAAGTAGCCGAGCTTGTTTGGCGTTGGTGCCACAAAAAATCTATGTCAATGCTTCTTTTTATTTGGATCATTTCAGCGCTCACATTTCTGGGCATTGTTTGCTACGCCCGCTTTACTCTCTCCGAGCGTGAACATGCGCTTTTGCACAGCGAGTCTCGCTTGAGTGACGTGTTGACCGAGGAGGTGCTATCGCTTCATCGTGATTTTCGTGAACTATTCGAAGTGCTGAAGCCCCATGGAAAACGCTCGCTCAGTGCAGGACTCGTGATGGTCAAGCGCGGGCAGGACCTTTTCATTAGTCGGGTATATGGGCGTATTCAATGTGAAAAGGGCCGTGCTTCGTCGTTTTTCCTGAAGCAGATTGCTGAACATCAGGGCAAAGACGCCGAGCGCGAGAATAGCGAACGTTCGGTATAGCCAAAAGGGTATTTTTCTGTTAAAAATAATGACGTTAGCGATGTGCGCTAACGATGCCGCCTTAGCTCAGTTGGTAGAGCAACACTTTTGTAAAGTGAAGGTCCCCAGTTCAAGCCTGGGAGGCGGCTCCAGAGAAGCGATATTTTGTAAGCCAAGTTCGCAAAGCCGAACACCAGGTTGGCTTTTTCGATGAGGTAGCGGCCACCGCCGCATGCAATTCACAACTCGCCATCTTCACAAAGCTTGCGATGACGATCTCGAATAAAGTGATGGTCCAAGACCGAAGTTCACTGGTATTAAGTTGTGGTATATAATCCAGGAATGTCTCCACAGCAAACTCCCAAGACGGAATTAAAGAAACGCTGCACTTTCTGCCTTGTCGTACGATATTTTGCGGCGACGGTTTTTCTTTCGACCTGTGTGTTCTACCTGTATACGAAGTATCTATAGACTCTGACGTTTGCAACACGGTCCTTTTTCAATATAATGGGACGATGACAGAGCCAGAAAACACACTAAAGGGACACCTCCATCCGCTCACGATCATGATCGACCGCATCTGTGTCATCATGACCGAGATGGGTTTTGACGTTGTCGATGGACCGGAGATCGAGACCGAGTTCTATAATTTTGATGCGCTCAACGTCCCAAAGGACCATCCGTCGCGCGATATGCAGGATACATTTTGGATAAAGCCACGACCCCAGGATACTGAACGATTGCTTTTGCGTACACATACTTCTCCTGTGCAAATTCGTACTATGGAAAAGTGGGCAAAAGGGGAATATGAGAATGATATGCTTGCCATCATCGTTCCCGGCAAAGCGTTCCGCAATGAGGCAACCGATGCAACGCACGAAGCGCAATTCCATCAGGTCGAAGGTCTGCTTATCGGGAAAGATATTTCGCTCGCACATTTGAAGGGAGTACTTCGTCATTTGTTTACGGAGCTCTTCGGTCGAGATATTGAAATACGGTTGCGTGCATCTTTTTTTCCATTCACTGAGCCGTCAGCGGAGATCGACATGCAGTGTTTTAAATGTGGAGGTGTTGGTTGTGGAGTCTGTAAGCAGTCCGGGTGGATCGAGGTAATGGGTTCAGGGATGGTGCATCCGAATGTTCTCGAGAACTGCGGAGTTGATAGCTCGATCTATCAGGGTTTTGCTTTCGGTGGCGGTATCGATCGTCTCGCAATGCTGAAGTGGGGGATCGATGATATCCGTTTGTTCTATAGCGGCGACCTCCGTGTCGTGAACCAATTCTAATATGAAATATTCACTCAACTGGTTAGAGGAGCATTGCGCGAGCGCATTGCCTGACATCACAACCCTTGCGCGCGAGGTGACGCTTCGTGCATTTGAAATTGAGGAGATCGAAAAAAGGGGTGATGATACTTTGCTCGAAATAAAAGTACTCCCTGATCGTGCTCATGATGCGCTCTCTCACCGTGGTATGGCCCGTGAAATGGGGGCACTTCTCGGTGTGCTCCGTAAGGAGCGACAATTTGCTGCGGTGAAGCGTGCCGCCGGAGTCGCTCCCGTTCGAGTGGTGATCACTGATGCAAAGCTGTGTCCGCGCTATATCGCGACAAGAGTCGACAATGTGACGATCGGCACGACACCGAAGGATATGGCGACAAAAATTGAAGCAGTCGGCGGAAGAAGCATCAATAACGTCGTTGATATCACCAACTTCGTTCTTTTTGACATCGGACAACCCTTACATGCATTCGATGCGGAAAAGGTCGTCGGGGGCATCACAGTGCGTCTTGCGAAGGAGGGAGAGGTCATGACGACGCTCGACAATAGGGAAGTTACGCTTCTCGGCACAGAGCTCGTCATCGCCGATGATGAAGGAGTCCTTGCACTCGCCGGGATCAAGGGTGGCAAGAAGGCCGAGGTGACGAATGAAACGAAAAGCATCATCATTGAATGTGCGAATTTTGACCCGACGCTTACGCGCAAGACCTCACAGCGATTGGGTATCAAGACCGATGCGTCGAAGCGCTATGAGAACGGGATGACGTCGGCATTCGCGAAGGAGGGATGCGACCTTGCGCTTTCGCTCATTGCGCTCCACGGAGGGGTCGGTGCCGAGGCGGGGGAAACGACTGACGTCTATCCGTCACCCGAAAAGACTGCGGTAGTCTCTTTGATCTTGGGCGATGTGAACCGCCTACTCGGCCTCGCACTCTCGGCAGATGAGCTTGCCAAGGTCTTTTCTCGTGCGGGTCATGTCTACGAGCAGAACGGCGACAGGTTTGACGTCACAGTTCCGGAGGAGCGTCTTGATCTGCGTATCAAAGAAGATATGATCGAAGAGGTGGGAAGACATGTCGGATATGAAAATATCGCACCGCTTCTTCCGCCGCTGTCACGAAAAGGCGTGCCTTCTAAACACATGTTCTATTCGAACAAAGTACGAACGCTTCTTGTTGAGCGGGGATTTTCGGAAGTATTCACCTATTCGTTCGCCAAACACGGAGAGGGGGAGATCGAAGTATTGCATCCCGTTGGGAACGATCGCCCTTTCATGCGGCGAGTGTTGTCCTTCGGCCTGTGGCGGTCTCTGGTGATGAATTTTTTGAATGCCCCGCTTATCGGGGTCGACAGTGTCCGTATCTTTGAATTCGGCAATGTTTTTCCTCCTGAAGGCGAGAAAATGTCACTTGCACTTGGGGTCCGCACTTCCGGGAAGAAAAAAATACTGGCGATGAAAGAGGAGTTACGCGCACTATTGCCCGAATTGGGAAACACAGTTGGTGCTGCAATGGTTTCTGTGAATGAGCGCGATGAGCCGGACGGACTTGTTCTCGAGATCGATTTTGATGCGAGTATCAGAAGTCTTCCTGACCCGGAGCAGTATGACGTACCGCTCGCGGAAGAAAAAGAAATGCGCTATAAAACACTTTCGGCATATCCGTTCATTGTAAGAGATATCGCAATATTTGTTCCGCAGGGAGCGACTGAAGAATATATTGAAACACTGCTCAAGAAAGAAGCCGGGGGGCTTGTGGCGCGTTTTTCTCAATTTGATAAATTCCAGAAGCAGGGTGAAGATCGGGTCTCGTATGGATATCGCATGGTATTCCAGTCGTTCGAGAAGACACTTACTGATGAGGAGGTGAATATGGTCATGGAACGTGTTGCCGCCGCGTGCAATGCACAAAACGACTGGCAGGTGCGATAAAATAAAAAACCCGCCTGCCTGCGCAGGCAGGTCGAAGCGGGGTTGAAAGAAGGTGGCGAGCGATGTTCACGTCGGATGTTGATGTTTCTGCTCGGTAGCAGAATTTTTTGCCCAGATATCCGTAACCACTTTGAGACGGGCGAGTAGGTCGGCACGCTTACTCTCGTCGAGTGTGAAGAGAACGATGTTCTGCTCCTCGTCATACTTCGTGAAGTCGAACCAGATGTCGTAGGCGGACACCCTGCCGGATCGTGACTCAAAGCGCGTTGCCTCCCAATCGACCGCATTGTTAAAGCGAGCGGGTTCTTGGAGATGCAGCTTGCCGTCAGCCAAGCGTTGCAGATGTGACTGGTAGGCACTTGCGTCGAAGCCAGACTGAGTCAGCAGGAAGACGGGCACGATCGCTCCGCCGTTGTTCGCTTGAACGCTGACTTCTACCATGGCGATCTGGCCTGTAAACAGTCGCTTGAGCGCCTCGGCTTGGTCGCCAACCTCGAACTCCGAAGAGCCCATGTAGTCGTATTTAAACCTCCCACTTTCATCCAACTTGCAGCGTTGGATGAGCCATGGGGTGACGGGGGAAATAACCTTTGGTGGTTTGAGTCCAAAGAATCGTGCGAGTCTCGAAGTCTTGGGCATAGTGCCTCCTGTAGTGAGAAAAAGGTTGTGACGGGAACATCCTGAGCTGGCAACACTTTATCACATATTTTATGAATAGTCAATTTTCTTTATTTGACTGAGTGATTATTTTGTGTGAGCATGGAAAACGGTTTGTTCGTCATTAGGGAGTTTTCAATGGATGCAGGAAAAGTTATTCAGGTCGCCGAGCTGTATAAACAACAGTTTGAAGCACTAGCGTCTTTTACCCCCAGCATACGCAGATACATCCGTAGGGATTTTAAAAAGGCCGGACCACCTCCGACCACAAAGGACGAGATATCCGCTCTCATCGCTCTGGGCGAAGCATATCCCAGTGCACCCGGATCCTCTGTTCCCGCCAGATCTTTTGATCATGCGGGTCGTGCGCCGACGGAGAAAGAGGTGTGGGCACATTGTGAAGCGATGGTCCCAGCAATCAAACAAATGCTTGCTGAAGATCGTCTCGAAAAATGTTGCCGTTGGATAGGATTCATCAGTGGTGCGGAGGTGGCGACATTCGCCTTTCATCCTTTGTATGGATTGGGCAAAGAAATGGCAGTGTGTGCATCTCTCGACGCGATAAAGGCGGCGAAGAATGGCCGGCTCCTCGAATCTTTTTGTCATCTAGGGTTTGCGCAGGGTGCACTTTGGGTTGCTGGTGCCTATTCAATCGATGAGTTGAAGGAGCACAACAGGCCATCGTGACTGCCCCCCCGTGTTCTCTTGAGCCGCCGCCTCAGTGTGGGCGGCTTTTTTTGTGCTAAATACGGCTTTATTGCAGGCCGTTTTATGAGCATTTTGTACCACACAAAATTGACAGAAAAAGCTTTGAATATATACACCTTTTTGCTATAATGCCTGTACGAAATTGTCCGCTCCAAATGTGAATTTGGGGCGGGCAATCATTCATAATAAACAGGACTAACCCGGATAGTATGGCAAAAAACGAGGAAATAAAACCAAAAAAAGAAAAGTCGTATGGTGCTGAGTCGATCCAGGTTCTCGAAGGACTTGAGCCGGTACGGAAGCGTCCTGGAATGTATATCGGTTCGACCGGAGTTGAGGGCCTCCACCATTTGATCTGGGAGATCTTTGACAACTCGCGCGACGAAGCGATGGGCGGATACTGTAACCATATTGAGGTTGCGCTTCTTCCCGGCAATCGTGTGCGCGTCGTTGATAACGGGCGCGGTATTCCTATCGATATTCATGCGAAGACAAAGGTCTCTGCGCTCGAGACGGTCATGACGACGCTCCATGCGGGAGGAAAGTTCGGAGGAGAAGAATCCGGCTATAAAGTTTCCGGCGGCCTTCACGGTGTCGGCGCCTCAGTGGTGAATGCGCTTTCGCAGTACGCGAGGGTCAACGTGCACAAAGACGGAGGGGAGTATGTCCAGGAATATGCACGCGGAAAACAGAAGGCAAAGGTGAAGAAGATCGGTGCAACAAAAGATAACGGCACCATTGTGCTCTTCGACCCGGATCCGGAGATCTTCAGCGAGATCAAGTTCAGCTGGAGTACGATCGTCACCCACTTGCGACAGCAGGCATATCTCGTGAAAGGACTCGAGATCAACGTACTTGATTTGCGCGACTATACCGGGAAGATTGATCTTGAATCGGCGTTTTATTTGAAAGAAGCAGGCTACAATGTTCCGTCAATGTCATTCTTCTTCGAGGGCGGACTTTTTTCACTCATCAAATACTACAATAAATTTCAAAAACCGATCCATAAGGAGATTTTTTATGTGGAGAAACAAGAAGGAAGCGTCGATGTTGAAGTGGCGCTGCAGTACGTCGATGATATGGCTTCGCGTGAGATTGCGTTCGCAAATAATATTTATAATCCCGAGGGAGGAATGCATGTGACGGGATTTCGCACTGCGCTTACTCGCGTATTGAACGACTACGTCAAGAAGAATAATTTCGGCAAAGAGGCCGAGGAAGGATTCACCGGTGATGACGTGCGCGAGGGTCTCACGGTCGTCGTATCGATCAAGATGGCCGAGATCCAATTTGAAGGACAGACCAAGGGCAAACTTGGCTCTGTCGAGGCCCGCAGTGCAACGGAGAAGGTCTTTGGTGAGGCATTCGGTATGTTCCTTGAAGAACACCCTGAGGACGCCAAGGCGATCGTGAACAAGGTCGTGCTTGCGGTCCGTGCACGCAAGGCCGCCAAGGCTGCAAAAGACTCAGTACTCCGTAAGGGGGCGCTTGAGGGCATGACGCTTCCCGGAAAGCTCGCAGACTGTCAAAGTCGAAGCCCGTCAGATTCAGAGCTCTTCATTGTTGAGGGAGATTCAGCCGGTGGCACTGCAAAGACCGGACGTGACCGAAAGACGCAGGCCATCCTGCCGCTCCGCGGAAAAATTCTTAACATTGAGCGCGCGCGTCTTGATAAGATGCTCGCATCTGAGCAGATCAGAAATCTCGTCGTTGCGATGGGTACCGCTATTGGTGATGTGTTCGATATTTCAAAACTTCGCTACCACAAGCTCATCATTGCAACAGATGCCGACGTGGACGGTGCACACATCCGCACGCTGCTGCTGACGCTTTTTTACCGACATTTCCGGCCGCTTGTCGATGCGGGGCATATCTACATTGCACAGCCGCCGCTCTATAAGGTGAAGAAAGGAAAAGAAATAAATTATTTTTATTCTGATGAACAAAAGGAGGCATACCTCGTGAAAGAGGGTGTGAAGGCCGAGGAACTTGAAATTGCCGAAGAGGGAGATGATATCGAACCTCAGGATGCCGACACGGAAGAGGAGAAGGAAGGAAAAACCGCGAAGAGGGCTGCGAAGGTGCATATCCAGCGCTATAAGGGTCTTGGAGAGATGAACTCAGAAGAACTCTGGGAAACGACCATGGACCCCGCACATCGTGTGGTGAAGCAGGTCACCGTTCATGACGCGCAAGAGGCGGACAAGATATTTGACCTTTTAATGGGCAGCGAGGTCGGACCTCGCAAGAGCTTCATTCAGTCGAACGCAAAACTCGCGAACATCGATATCTAATACCATGAAATGGTGTCTTTTTACGGGAACGTGGAGGCTCACGAATAGTGAGGTTGAAGAGGACGTACGCGCAGCCGTTCGTGAGGTACTTTCACGCGGGGATGGGATAGTGACGGGAGGAGCGACCGGTGTTGATCATTTTGCGATCGACGAGCTGTCGAAGTTTGACCCGAATTTTACACGGCTGAGAATCTTTATTCCCACGTCGCTGTCAGAATATATGCACGACTATCGAACGAATTGGTTGCATGATCCGATCACCGATCACGATATCGATCAGCTTGAGAAGCTTCTATTTGAAGTAAAGATAAAAAATCCGGCTGCGCTCGTTGAATTATCGCACACGAATATCACTCAAGTTGAATATAATCTGCGACATTTGGATGAGGTGAAATATTCGGACATGGTGTATGCGTTCCAGGTCAATAAGAGCACCGGAACACAGGATACTATCGATAAGGCGAAGGCGGCGGGGCTTCCAATCGTGTTGCATAAACAATATTCGATCAGTGAATAAAAAAACCGCCACGATGTGGCGGTTTTTTTGTTCCGGTTATTTCTTTAGCCGTATCTCCTCAGTGAGTTTTGCGAGTAGTTCATCGAGAGTGCATTCACCGACCTTTCCTTCATTCCGTGATTCGAGTGTGACCTTTCGTCCTGCGACCTCTGCGTCACCGATGACGAGTGTGTAGGGAGTTTTCTCGACCTTCGCTGCGCGGATCTTCTTGCCGAGTGATTCGCTTTCGAGTGCGAGTGAAACACGGATGTCCTTTGCTTCAAGCATTGCCGCGACTTCTTTTGCAAAGGCGTGGTGAGCTTCGGTGATAGGGACGATCGCGACCTGAGTGGGAGAAAGCCAAAGAGGGAAGTTGCCTGCGAGATGCTCGATGATGACCGAAAGAAATCGCTCGATGGAGCCCATGATTGCACAGTGGATCATGACGACCGTCTCCTTCTCTCCTTTTTCATTCGTGCACGTGAGGTTGAAGTTTTTTGGCTGGTTGAAGTCGAGCTGTATCGTCGCAATCTGTTGAGTTCTGCCGATGGAATCCTTCGCGATAAAGTCGATCTTGGGGCCATAGATTGCCGCCTCACCTTTGCCGTCGATGTATTTTTCGACCCCGCGTTTCTTCATGAGCGAGAGGATTGCATCTTCCGCCTTTTTCCATACGTCAGTAGTACCAAGATATTTATCAAAGTGTTCCGGGTCATGTCGCGAGAATCGCACCTGAAGATTGGTGAATCCAAAGGTGCCGTAGAATTGGTCAATGATGTCCCATATGGCGAATATCTCCTCCTCTATCTGGATCTCACGGCAAAATACGTGTGCATCATCTTGAGTGATCGCAAGAACGCGCGAGAGTCCCGAGAGTTCGCCCGACTGTTCGTCACGGTACACCATTGTTGTCTCAGCGTAGCGTTGCGGCATGTCGCGGTAGCTCTTTGGGAAAGCGTCAAATATCTGCGTATGATGAGGACAGTTCATCGGCTTCATCGCATACTCTCGGTCTTCACGCGTTGTTATCTTGAAAAGATCGTCGGCGTATTTTGCCCAGTGACCGGATGTTTGGTAGAGTTCTTTTTTTGTGATGTGAGGAATGGTCACTTTTTGGTAACCTTTTTTCTTGCGCATACTCCATACGTAGTCATTCAGAAGTTCGCGCAGTATTGTTCCCTTCGGGGTCCAAAGTGGGAGTCCTGCTCCGACGAGATCTGAGAATACAAAGAGCCCGAGCTCTTTCCCGAGTTTTCTGTGGTCGCGTTTTTTTGCCTCTTCAAGCATCGTCTCGTATGCGTTGAGCTCCACTTTCGTTTCGAATGCATACCCATAGATACGTGTGAGCATGGCGTTCTTTTGGTCACCACGCCAGTATGCTCCCGCGATGCGCGTGAGTGCGAAAGCCCCGGCATCTACTTCGCTCGTGTCTTTCACGTGTCCTCCTTTACAAAGGTCGGTGAAGTCTCCGAGCGTGTATGCGGTAAGGGCCTTATCTTCCCCCGCATATTGTTCAAGGAGTTCAAGCTTGAATGGCTGTGCGGCAAATAATTTTTGACCCTCTGCGAGAGATATCTCTTTGCCTGTCATGGGGAGTTTCTGGTTGATGAATTTCCGCATCGACTTCTCAAAACCCTTCAGATCTTCCGGGGTAGGGGTTTTGGTGAACGCAAGATCATAATAGAATCCGTCATCCGTTACAGGACCGATACCGAGCTTCACATTCGGATCGAATTCGATCGCTGCCATTGCCAATAGGTGAGCAAATGTATGTCTTATATTGTGCAGTTTTTCTCCATTGTCCATATCATTTAATGATTACCAATAAATAAAAATCACCCTCGTAAGAATACAGCGCTTACGCTATATGCTTACGAGGGCGATCTGTCACGATAGTACCGCGGTTCCACCTCGATTTTCCCGGGTATTCCCGAGAACACTCATTGCACTTGATTAGGGTTTCCCGCGTTCGCCTTTGGTTGGTGGCCAAAGCAATCTCAAGTGCTCTGAGTATAAGCGTTCGTATTTTTTCGGTCAAGTTACCGCGCGATAGTGAACACCGGGCAAATTGACACAGTGTATGCACCTGTGGGAGATTGGTATCAGAATTTCCCGCGATCAAGGAGTGCACCGTTGAAACTGAACATCACGTCGAAAAACCCTGTATTACACAAGAGAAAATTGGCCAAGATAGCATCAATACTCGCAACCATCAGGGCGCATTTTCCGGATATCGAGGAAGTGTTCACGGCGTCACTCAAAGCGCACTACCCTGAAATGTTCACCCTCGCGGTGGAAAACGGGATCATCCCTGGCGTACATGCGATGCCAACCGAAATTCCGGGATGCACGCGGATCGCTTGTGATCATCGACCGCTTATCGCCCATGGAGTGAAAGAAATTCCCGGGATTAATGACCACTGATCTTTTTGTTTCTGCAGTTGAATCTATTACCGCACAAGAGAAGTGCGGTTTTTTATTTGGTAAGAAGTCTACAAAAATTGACGCGAAAACGTCTTTATGAGAGGATTTTTTCAGAGTTTATTCTGCGAGGTAGAGTATGGCACTTACAATTGAAGATCGAATGACGCTTCAGCTAATTGACGAGGGACTTCGGACCGCAAGTGATGAAGATGCACTCATGATGTTTGGCATGGTCGATGGTGAAGAACTATTCACTCCGACCGGAACTCCTACGGAACTGTGTACGGAAATTGCAAAGAAGATCACCAAAAGCAGGCCGCACTTACAAGCACGCGTTTGTAACTTTGTCTCAGCGAAGGGACAGTCTGCCCCATAGGAAAATGTTTGAATGATCACACTCAGTTATATGAGTGTGATTTTTTGTATGGCAATTCGTACTACAACGCCTTTATTTTTTCTGCGATAATTGACGGTTCATCATTTCTCCGTGAAAAACGCCCTTTGATGGCGACGCATTTGTCGGGACCAATAAGGTCTTTGTATTCCGCCATCGTGCGAGGAAACACGACAACCTCGATCGAACCCGTGAAGTCTGCGATACGCAGAAACGCCATGTGCTCATTCTTCTTCGTGATGACCAGCTTGTGTTCTTCGATGATGCCTGCAATGACGGCACCCATGCCGTCATGTGTATCTTCGTTCACTTTCTTGATAGTACTTCCGCCTCGCTCAAGCTTTTCGCGGTGTTTGTCGAGCGGATGTCCGGATACGTAGAGACCCAATAATTCTTTTTCCCAGGCAAGTTTCTGGTCGATCAAGATCTCGGGCGCAGGGCGCAATCGCAGTCGAGGAAGCGTTTTTTCGTTGGTAACAACGGAGAAGAGCGAGACCTGATTTGAGAGGAGCGATTTTGCATGCTCCTTGTGGTACTCAAGTGCGTCATCGATATTGTGGAGTAGCGCACCGCGTTCCTCGCCCATGGTATCAAATGCGCCTGCGCGGATGAGTGATTCAAGCGATTTCTTATTCAGATCCTTGTGTGTGACACGTTCGAGAAATTCACTGAATGACTTGTATGGCCCGTTCGCTTCACGCTCGATGATGATCGCACCCGCGATGTTCTCTCCCAGATTCTTTATCGTGAATAGTCCGAATCGGATCTGGTCTTTTTGTGCAGTGTTGCCCACGCCGGCCTTGATGACCGTGAAGTGGTTGTGACTCATGTTGATATCCGGCGGAAGAACGGGAATCGCCATACGCTTACACTCGGTGATGATCTCCGAGATCTTTTCCGTGTCTCCTTCTTCTGCGGTGAGGACTGCGGTCATGTATTCGCTTGGGTAGGTGCATTTCATGTACGCCGTCTGATAGGCGACTCGTCCATAGCATGCCGCATGCGCTTTGTTGAATCCGTAGCCCTGGAACGGCTCAAAGAGCGTCCATATCTTCTCAGCCTCGGCAGCCTTGATCCCGCTATATGCAAGACATCCGTCAACGAATATCTTGTGCTGTTTTGCCATCTCGGCGGGAATCTTCTTTCCGACCGCCTTACGAAATTTGTCGACCTCGCCCCAGTCGTAGCCGGCAAGCTCGATCGCGGTATAGAGGAGGTCGTCCTGATAGACGAGAAGCCCATAGGTCTTGTCTAAGAACTTTTTCATTTTTGGGTGATAGTAGACCACCTCGCTCTTACCGTGCTTGCGTGCGATATACTCTTCGATGGTCTGCATCGGTCCCGGACGATAGAGCGCGACCATGGCGTTGATGTCGTGGATACGATTTGGCTTCAATTCCATGAGGGCTTTTGTCATCCCGCCCCCGTTCAGCTGAAAGAGTCCGATCGTTTCACCTTTTGCGAGCATCGCGAACGTTTTTTTATCATCGAAGGGTATCTTTTCAATGTCGACATCGCTATTGTGGGTAATCTTAATGAGGCGTACCGCCTCAGCAAGTATCGCAAGATTGCGAATGCCGAGAAAATCAAATTTGAGCAGCCCGGCGTCTTCAACGGAATGCATGTCATATTGCGTGATGATCTTTCCGCCTTTCGGATCATATTGCGTCGGAGTGAAGTCAACAAGTGGGGTGGGGGAGATCACTACTCCCGCAGCGTGGACTGAGACATGACGGACGCAACCCTCAAGTTTTTTTGCAAGGTCAATGATCTCTCTTGTTTCTGAGTCCGTGCTGTAGAGCTTTTTGAGATCCGGCTCTAGCTCTATTGCATGTTCAAGGGTCATGGGGGCTCCTTGGGCGCCAAGCGGTATGAGCTTTGATATCTTATCTCCGACATCGTAGGGTTTTCCAAGTGCACGAGCAACATCTCGCACTGCACCGCGTGCCATCATCGTTCCGAACGTACCGATCTGCGCTACCTTATCGGTGCCATATTTGCGTTTCGCATACTCGAGTACTTCTTCGCGACGATTGTCCGCAAAGTCCATATCAATATCCGGTGCTGAAGGACGAAATGGATTGAGGAATCGTTCGAACGGGAGCTGGAAATCGATCGGGTCAACATTGGTGATTCCCGTTAAGTAGGTGACAAGGGAGCCGGCGGCTGAACCGCGCACTGTTGAATAAATCCCAGCTTCGCGCGCAAAGCGCAGGAGGTCCGCAACGACCAAGAAGTATGTCGAGTACCCCTTGTTCTTGATGACTTCGAGCTCGTACTCAAGCCGCTCGCGTAGCACCGGAGTCTCGGTCATTTCGCGGAAAGTAATTCCATTTTCCGCGAGCGCGCGTAATTCAATATCTGCGTTATTTCCGCCTTTGAACTCGATGTGCGGAAAGAGCCATTTTCCGAGTTCGAGCGTGAGATCGCACATCGCGGCGACCTTCATCGTGTTGACGACCGCTTCCGGAATGTCGTTAAAATTTTTAAGGGCTTCTTCCGTTGAGATGAAATGATATTCTCCCTCACCGCTGAAGATGCCCGTGTCGTTCACGTCGGTATTTGTGGAGATCGCAACGAGCGTCTTGTGGGCACGCGAGTCATCGGGGTTGATGTAGTGGGAATCCTGCGTCGCGACGAGCGGTACATCGAGTTTATGCGCGAGCATGATGAGCGTGCTTCTCCATCGTTCAAAATCTTCAACATCAGGGTGGTGCATGATCTCAATGAAATAATTCTCTTTCCCGAAGATCTCCTGGTGTTCACGGATGATCGCCTCGGCGCGCTCAAGGTCATTACTTCGGAGGATGGCGCGACCAAGTTCGCCCGCCGGGCAACCCGAAAGTGCGAT
>MHLM01000014.1:121966-238380 GCA_001821395.1 Candidatus Lloydbacteria bacterium RIFCSPHIGHO2_02_FULL_50_18
ATACATCCGCAAAATATCCTTATCCATACGCGGTTTGTAGTAATATCCTTCGATATGTGCGGCGGTTGTGAGGCGCACGAGATTGCGATACCCAGTCTCGTTCTTTGCGAGAAGCGTGAGGTGAAACCGCTTGTTGTCGATTCCGGATTCCTTATCGAGACGTGTTCGGTTTGCGATATATGCTTCGACGCCGATGATCGGTTTGATACCGGCTGCTTTGCAGGCTTTGTAGAATTCGATCGCGCCGTACATCGCGCCGTGGTCGGTCATCGCAATAGCGCTCATACCGAGTTCCTTTGCGCGCGCGACGACCTTGTCTACCTTCGAAAGCCCGTCCAGGAGAGAGAAGTGTGTGTGAGTGTGCAGGTGGATGAATTCAATGTCTTTTTTCTCACTCATGCGTCGAGTATACACTGTTTTCATCGGTCATTTTCTGTGGACAATGTTCTTGGCATCACGTCTTCAATTTTGTGAAGGTGACCGCTCGGGTCCATGCCGTTGAGACACTTCCGTGTTCTCCTTCGGAGGGTGGAACTGTCTTCAAAAAATTTCGCTCACAAGGCTCCGCAAGCCAAGCAATTTTTCTGCCGATGCCTCATAGGCGTCGATTCATCACTTTTAGGACGTGGTAATTCGCCGATAAGAAATCTCAGTGTACTGGCCGCACTCTTGCTTGACTTTTTTTAGCATTAGTGTTACTTTGCACACGGAAAAATCTACGAGAGTAGTCCCCGATAACGCAACGGTCTTTGCGTCTGTTCTCTGATTTAAAAGGAAGTTACCAAATGGAAATAATTCGCATGCTCGGTGGGGTCATTGGCCTTATCGTTATTCTCGTCATTACCGTTCTCGTTCCACTCGTCTTCCGCAAGGTCGTCGAGACGAACATGGTCCACATCGTGCAGTCGCGCAAGAAGACGACATCGTACGGTACCGGACAGGAAGGGGGAAACGTGTACTACTGCTGGCCAAGTTGGATGCCCGTCTTGGGCGTCACGCGCATCATGTTGCCGGTCAGCAACTTCAACCTCGGGCTGAAGGACTATGAAGCGTACGACAAGGATCGTGTTCCGTTCAAGGTCGACATTACTGCGTTCTTCCGCATTGCGAAAACCTCGCTCGCGGCGCAACGTGTTGCAACTGTCGAGGACCTGAAGGCACAGCTCACCCTCATCGTGCAGGGCGCGGTTCGGAAGGTGCTTGCGTCGGATGTCATCGATACGATCATGGTCGAGCGTGCCAAGTTTGGCATGATGTTCACTACCGAGATCGTTGATCAGCTTGCCGAGTGGGGTGTCGAGTCAGTGAAGTCTATGGAGCTCATGGACATCCGTGACGGCCACGACAGCGAGGTCATCACCAACATCATGGCGAAGAAGACATCGCACATCGCGATGGAAAGCCGTGTCGCCGTTGCTGAAAACAAGCAGAAGGCTGAAACCGCTGAGATCAATGCCCAACAGGCGGTTGACATTCGTAGTCAAGAAGCCCAACAGGCGGTCGGCGAGCGAACCGCAGACAAGGACAAAGCCGTGGGGATCGCACGCCAGAAGGCGGACCAGGAGGTCAAGTCCGAAGAGAAGGTGACCATGGACCGCTCAATGGACGTGACAAAGGTCCAAACAGTGCGTCTGGCTGATATCGAGCGCGAGGCTGCGGTTGTCGCAGCTGAGAAAACAAAACAGACCACGGTACTTGCTGCTGAAGGTCAGTTGGAGGCAACGCGACGCCAATCGGAGGGTGTAGAGATCGCCGGTGCTGCAAAGGCTGCAGCAGAAACAGCCATATTGATGGCTCCGGTCACCGCGCAGATCACGCTTGCCAAAGAGATCGGTAACAATGCAGGTTATCAGCAGTACCTCGTGACGCTTCGTACCGTCGAAGCAAACCAGGTCGTTGGTACGGCACAGGCGGATGCGCTCAAGGCTGCAGAGATCAAAGTCATCGCCAACTCGGGCGACGTTCCCACCGGTGTGAAAAGCGCCATGGAATTGTTCTCTACGAAAGGCGGACTTGCACTCGGCGGAATGCTTGAGGCACTCAGCAACACTCCTCAGGGTGAAGCAGTCTTGGGTATGCTGAAGGGTAAATTGGGCCTTTCGATCGTGGCTCCCGTGGCGGAAGAAGTTCCGCACAATGCGGGTGGTGTCGCCGATGAAGTGTCGTCAAATGTGACTAGCGCGCAATAAGGAGAAGATCATGAGTAGAGATTTCACGATGCTTGGTTGCGGCCTCGTCACTGGCCACCTGGCATGGATCCTTGTCGCGCAAGCTGTAAGTATTCCAAGTGCGTTGATTGCCGCAGCCGGAGTATTCTTTATCGTCGGTAGTCGTTATGGCTACTTTGGCAAGAAAAGAGTCCTCAGCTGAAATACATTTCGCACATTTTGTGCACAAGTGCCCCCATGGGGCACTTTTTTTGTATACTGAAACGCATGAAGAAATCGACCACGAAATTTTTTATAGGAATAGACGAGGTTGGTCGTGGCCCTTTGGCGGGTCCCGTTGCGGTTGGTGTGGCGATGGCGACGCCTGCAACGATAAAAAAATGGCGAAAAATAAAGGAGTCAAAGCAACTGTCCGTAAAACAGCGCGAAGAATGGTATGTGAAAATTTGTGCGCCGCAGAGCGGTATTCGCTTTGCAGTGTCTTTTGTTTCAGCGGCAATGATCGACCGAAACGGGATCAATCCGTCGATACGAACGGCCCTTGCTCGCGGGCTGCAGAAACTCGATCCCGACTCGAAACATTCACGAGTACTTCTCGATGGCGGACTCCGTGCACCTCTTCAATTCATTGACCAGGAAACGATCATTCGCGGAGACACCAGGGAAACGATCATTGCGATCGCCTCGGTGGTCGCAAAGGTGAAGCGGGATAGATATATGTGGAAACTGGCAAAGAAAGAGCCCCGTTATGGCTTCGCATCAAATGTGGGTTATGGCACGACAGAGCATGTCACTGCGATAAAAAAATACGGACTCTCCGATCAGCATCGCCGCTCATATACAAAGAATTTTGTTTGACAAAACGAGGGCGCACCGTAGATTGGTAGAATAAGTTCATCAAGAAGGAGAAACACTTATGGCAGATCTGGGAGATAGGGCGGTCATGCTCTCGGTCAAACGCGATCGAGTGCTCGTGCTCGGGCTCACACGTCCCGAGGAAGACTACTTACGTGAAAAGGTGCAAATACAGTTTGCGCTATGTGACGTGACTGAAATTGCGGCAAAGCCGTACGCGCTCCAAGTGAGCAACGTGTTATCGGTAGAGAACCTTCGAAAATACATTGACACAGTACTTAAAGTAGAAGGTTTCACCGTTTTTGACGCGACGAAGCGTTGAGCACAAGACCCCGCCAAGGCGGGGTCTTTCTTTTTGTAGACCGGAATGTTGTGCTCGGCTTGGGGCACGGTTGCGGTATTCCGCTCAAAGACATACGGTGCGGGGACCCCTTGCCAATTATTTTTATTTGCGTATACTCTACAACACTATGGTAGTACACATGAGACATACGAGCGGGCATACCCGCAATCGCCGTTCACACCACGCACTTAAGGTAGCGCGTTTTGAGACCTGCAAAGACTGTAATGCGAAGCATTTGATGCATCGTGTCTGTGCGAACTGCGGCAAATACCGCGGACGCGTAGTTGTCGATGTCCTCAAGAAGACCGTGAAGGCAGCCAAGAAGGAAGAGGGGGCTAAGCCCGAGAAGAAAGCGGTAGCCAAGAAGGCGGTCAAAAAAGTGACTAAGCCAACAAAGGAGAAAAAGGAGAAGAAAGAGACAAAAGAGAAGAAAGAAAAAAAATAATAATCCTAAACAGAAAACCCCAATAAATGGGGTTTTCTTGACTCTGTGGCAATATTTTGATTATACTGTTCATGAAGAACCTTATATGGCGAACAGGCACCTTTCCAGAAGCATAGTATTGCAGTCCCTCTTTGAGTGGGATTTCAACGATCACAAAATCGGTGACGTTGAAGCTGTGCTTGAGCGGAACATCGAAGAGTTTGCCCCGGGATTAAATGATGCCACGTTCATGGCGGACCTCCTCCGTAACATATTGGCAAAACAACCCGAACTCGATCTTATTATAGAAAAGGCCGCTCCCGCATGGCCTATTGAACGTATCTCTGTCGTTGATCGCAACGTGCTTCGTATGGGACTATACGAGCTTCTTTTTGGTGATCGCAATGAGGTGCCGCCGAAGGTGGCCATCAATGAAGCTATTGAGCTCGCGAAGACATTTGGCGGAGAGAATAGCGGTAAATTCGTGAATGGTGTGTTGGGCGCGGTCTACAAAGAGATCGGTGAGCCGGGAAAAGACGAGACGACGCAATCGCGTGACAAGAAGAATCAACTGATCGACCCAGCAACGCTGCCGCTTGAGCAGTTGGGAGGCGCAGTGGTATACGGACGTGATCAGAACGGCGATCTTTACCTTGCGCTCGTGCATGATATTTTTGGACACTGGACGCTCTCAAAGGGGCATATTGAGGACGGGGAGAATCCCGAGCAGGGAACCATTCGTGAGATCAAAGAAGAGATGAATGCGAACATCGTCATCGTCGAGAAACTTGGTGAGAATGAGTATATCGCTTCACACCCTGAGAAGGGCAAGATTCGTAAACACGTTTCATACTTTTTGGGTGAAGCGCCATTTCAGCCGCTCGAGCTTGAAGAGGGAAAAGGCGGGCTCGATGATGCACGTTGGTTCAAGGCGGCGGAGCTTGTGGACCTCAATATTTACGACGATATACTTCCCATCATCACCAAAGCCATCACCTCGCTCATGCAACAGAAAGCGTAATTTCGGCGTACTTCAGGCTTGGTTTCAAGTATGAGTTCGGCGAACGTACCCAAAGTACGCCCGCTCGAACATCATACTTTCACCGCACCTGAATTACATCCGAAATAACGCTTCCTGCCTTTTTCGATTTTTACAAATCGAGTACGTCTCGTTTGTGTTTTTTCGCTTTGCCTCGGACTGCGACCAAAAAAATTCATCGAGTCTGCGAGTACTGAATTTTTGAAGTACTCTTGTGGTGCATCCAGAATTATGCTTTCTTCGTGCTTAGTAATTTGCAACACCCTCGCTGCACTCGAATTACATCCGAAATAACGCTTCGTACTATTTTATCGTTTGGGCGCACTGCTTTGTCGAAAATTTGCGAGGCTCATTCACCGTACTCCGAGTACTTCCCGTCTGCATTTCTTGGGCTCGCTTCATGCCACGACCAAAAAATTCATCGAGCGACCAATTTTTCTTAGCGGTATTCCGCCTGAGAAAAATGAAGTACTCTTGTGGTGCACCCCGAATAGATAAATTATGTAATATATGCCTATCGATGATATTTACATAATTGGATGCAAACCCGAATTATCTTCGGAATGACGCTTTCTTTCCCCGCATGATTTTGAACACCCTTGATTAAATGTCAGTATATGGTAGATTGCGAATAGGACCGCTCTCAAAAACACTCCGCCCTGCTTATTGGGCACAGAATGAGTGCTTTTGAGATAGGTTCTCGCATGGACAACAATTTAGCTGAATACGAAAAGTTTGCGACCGAGATCGGAGTCACATTTAAAGATCTTACGCTTTTGCGTGAGGCTTTTACGCATCGCTCATATCTCAACGAGCATCGTGGAACGAACATGAAGCACAATGAGCGCCTCGAATTCTTGGGGGACGCCGTGCTCGAGCTCGTCATGACCGAATACCTGTTTGCGCAATTCCCTGAGGAGCCGGAAGGGCGTCTTACGGCGTATCGTTCCGCTCTGGTGAACACCGATTCGATCTCAAGGGCAGCCTCCGATTGGAATATGAATGAATATTTGTTGCTTTCCCGCGGAGAGACAAAAGACATGGGGCGCGCACGTTCATATATTCTCGCGAACACATTTGAGGCGGTCATTGGTTCAATATTCCTCGATCAAGGATATGACGGAGCAAAGGATTTCATCGCGCGCAGTCTCTTTAATCGCCTTGACGAGATCGTCGGGAAACGTCTCTGGCAGGATGCAAAAAGTCGTTTTCAAGAGGAAGCACAAGAGCGCACGGGGATCACCCCGAATTACGAAGTGTTAAAAGAAACGGGACCTGATCACGATAAGCGATTTGAAGTCGGTGTTTACCTCGGAAGCGATCTGGTCGCATCGGGGCTGGGCGCATCGAAGCAGGATGCGGAGCAGATCGCCGCACAGTCTGCACTCGACAAAAAAGGTTGGCACGAGACTATTAAATAATCGCCGACTGCTCTATTGCCTGCCTGCGTAGGCGGGACAGGGTCTTTTCGGCTCGGTCAGCTTATATGAAAGCATCATTGACGTATCACTCAATGTATAGTAGTGTGCGGAGCAGAAAGTAGGCACTTTTCAGAAGGAGCATCGTAATGACAGATGACAAAAAACCGGCGTTGAGCGCAGTATCAGGGGACCAGAGTTTCGATGATATCCAATCGCGCCTTGCGCTAAGTATCATGGGAAAAATCGCTGAGTTCGGGTTTGCGCATGACAGGGAAGGAAGGCCAAATCCAAAGATGGCGATGTCGCTCGTCCGTGCTGTCGCCGACGCCGTTGAGTTGCGTTATCGTGACGAAACGCGTGAATATGTGTCGACGCGATTTGATGAGCAGGTCGAACGTTACATCGCGCTCGGGTTGCATGACGCTGCCGGGTATACCGAAGATTCGTTCCGAACATCATTGCGACCCCTCGCGGAAAGTGTGAAGAAATTCTTTGATTATCCGTCAAATCATCCTATCCGTGACGGGGAGTACACACTGCTTTTGGTTCTTCCGGAACGCATGGTGCCTGTCCGTCGTCTCTTGGCGACATTTTTGGGCAGCAACATTTTTTCCGTATTCGACACCTTGCGCATGGACGTACGCTCGCACGGAAAAGTAGCACCTGATTCCCCGTATGTACTCGTTGGAATCAATGGGGGACGAGGGCTGTTGGATCACTCGATCGCGAGGGCTGATGATTGGATGGAGAAGAACGGGCGCACCTATCTGTCTCTGCATCAGGCGGTCCAGCTCTTTCTCATGCGGCCGCATTTTCTGTCCGCTCAGTCGGATGCATTGCATGCTCAATCGGAGGCGCTTGTTCTCGGTGAGAAGTGTTCGCAAGGGCTCATCAAGTTCGTTGCGAGAAGCAGTGGGAACGAAGTACTGTTCGTCGACGAAAAGAACATACACGGCGAAGTGGGGGTAGGGAAACCGCACTACACGACGATGATCTCTGTGTGAAGAGAAAAATAGAGCCATAGACCGGAGCAGTAATGCCTCCGGTCTTTTTCTTTACGTAGGCGCATTCGGTTGTATGTACTAGCGCAGTAATTGCGTACTTCTTGATTTTATGATATAATGTAAGACAAATTAAACCGTACTTTTTAAGGAGCTCTCTATGTCCAAGATATGTTTGAGTCTGCTGGTTGTAGTGGTGTTTATCGTTGTGTTCTTGACCGTTGCAACAGTAACGTCTACTATCGCCGCCCTCGCCGCCGCCGTTGCCGCAACGGCTGGTGCAGTTTACCTCGCCCTCACCCTCACAATGATATATAAGAATTATTGAGCACTACTAGTGGCAAGATACAAGGTTCGACCCAGGGATTCCTGGGCCTTTTTCTTTTCCCCAGTTTCTAAGCGGTTTTCCAATAGTCATGCTAAAATGGAGCGGTTATGCGATTAAAGAGATTGGAACTCTTTGGTTTTAAGTCTTTTGGAAAAAGGGCGGTTTTGGAATTCAATTCTCAGATCACTTCGATCGTCGGACCGAACGGCTCGGGTAAATCGAATGTCGCTGAGGGGATCCGATTTGTACTCGGTGAACAGTCGATGAAATCGATGCGCGGAAAGCGCGGTGAGGACCTCATCTTTAACGGCTCGCAAACGACGGGTCGCGCGAATCGCGCGAATGTTACTATCGTGTTCGACAATTCAAAGCGTGAATTTCCGCTTGATTTTGATGAAGTTTCTATCGCGCGCGAGGTGTATCGCGACGGCACGAATCAATATTTCATCAACGGATCACAGGTGCGCCTCAAGGATGTTTTTGAGCTGCTGGCCTCCGTGCATATCGGAGCATCCGGGCATCATATGATCTCGCAAGGGGAAGCCGACCGTATCTTGAATGCCAATCCGAAAGAACGCCGCGAAATGCTTGAGGACGCGCTCGGTCTCAAGATCTACCAGTACAAACGTGCGGAGAGTGAACGTCGGCTTTTGAAGACGGAGGAGAACATGAAAGAGGCAGAGACACTGCGTCGCGAGATCGCTCCGCATCTTCGGTTCTTGAAAAAACAAGTAGAAAAGATCAACGAAGGAAGGGAATTGCGTGAGCGGTTGATCGGTCTGTATCGAGAGTATCTGAAGCGTGAAGAGATGTATTGTGAGTATAAAACAGGGGACATCGCGGGCAGAAAACACGTTCCGGCCGGTGAGCTCGCCGATCTCAATATCAAGATCGAGCATGCGCGCGGAGAGCTTGCAAAAGAAAGCGCGGGGGATGAAAAAAGCCAGCGATTGCTCGACGTCGAATCTCGGCTCCGTGGTGCGCGTGCGCGTCACGATGAGCTTTCACGCACGCTCGGCCGCGTTGAAGGCATGATCGAATATGAGGAGAAACAGCTGCGCAAAAAGCAGGAGTCGTTCGCACACCAGGAAGATGTTCCTATTCGATTAGGGGAAGTTGAGGAGCTTGAGAGTACTATCGCACAGGAGCTGTCGAATGCGCAGGGCTCCGATGACATCAATTACATCAAGGGCGCGTTGAATCGCATCAGGGATACAGTCCGAGGATTCATTGCCCATCATAAAGCCGAGGCTGGACAAAAGACATTGACGGATGCGGATTATCTCGAGGTACATGTCCTGCGTGAGGAAAAGGCAAAAGTTGATGAGGCGCTCCGAGGAGTAGCGGAGGAATCAAGGGCAATGGAAGGAGAGTATCAGGCGGTGAAGTCGGAGATCGACCAAGAAAAAGAGCATTCGCGAGATACTGAGCGCGCACTTTTTGAGATGATGTCGCGCCGCGGGGAGCTCCAGGGCACGCTAGATCGCATGCGCAACGAGGAAGAGAATCTTGCGCGTGAATCCCGCCGTCTTGCAGAAGAATTGAATGAGGCCGGGGTGCTCCTTGGTCGTTCCGTCCTCGAGTATTCGGACATACCCGTCACGCTAGAGGAAGTACGCGGCGAGTCGCGTGATGCGCAGGAGGCGCGCAGGCGCGAATTAGAGCGAGGGAAGATCAGGCTCGAAGATATTGGAGCTCAGGGGGGCGAAGATGCAGAGAAGGAGTACACCGATACTATTGAGCGTGATGTTTATCTTGAAAAGGAGATCGCAGACCTCGTGCAAACTCAGCAGTCTCTCTATCAGCTCATTGCAGAGCTGAATGTGAAGCTCGACACGGAATTCAAGTCCGGTGTGAAGAAGATCAATCATCAGTTCGGGGACTTCTTCCGATTGATGTTCGGCGGGGGTGTTGCCGAACTCTTCATTGTGAAGATCGAAAAACGGAAGCGTCGCGATACCGATCTCGACCTCAGTGATATCCCCGGTGGTGCCGATTCTGAGATTGCCGAAGGAGAAGAAGAGGATGAGGAGGGTATCGATATCGCCGTGTCCCTTCCGCACAAGAAGATCAAGGGGCTCCAGATGCTCTCGGGTGGAGAGCGCGCACTCACGTCCATTGCACTCCTTTTCGCCATCTCTCAGGTCAATCCACCGCCATTCATGGTGCTTGATGAGACTGACGCCGCACTTGATGAGGCCAATAGCCACAAATACGGCGATATGATCGAAAATCTCGCAAAGCTCTCGCAGCTGATGGTCATCACACATAATCGCGAAACGATGAGTCGTGCGGGGGTGCTGTATGGGATCACAATGGGGACGGATGCGGTCTCAAAGGTACTTTCTATCTCCTTTGAAGACGCCGCCGCAGTCGCGAAATAGCAATTTGGGCGCACTGCATTGTCGGAAACTTACGAGGCTCATTCACCGTACTCCGAAGTACGCCTCATTTCGCTTCGCGTTTCCTTCGCGCATTGCATCCCCAATTGTTATTTCGCTCAATGTCACTTCCTCGTCGCCTTGGACTGCGACCAAAAAATTCATCGAGCGACCAATTTTTCTTAGCAGTATTCTGCTTTAGAAAAATGGAAGTACTCTCCGTGGTGCATCCAAAAATAAAAGTCGTGCAATTGGGTGCGCTTTTTGTTGCACCCATTCGACTTTCCTGGTGTATAATTACTATATTATTCAGTAGTATGAAAAGCCATGTGTAACATCTGTAAATCAAGCTGTGCGCTATCAAGGATAGGATATTATTTGATGGCGGTCGGTGCAATCAACTGGGGGATCGTCGGGATCGGTTATTTTATGAACATCAATTTAAATTTGGTGCACCTCTTGTTCGGGACTTGGCCGGCACTCGAGGCTATTGTGTATATTCTTGTCGGTGCCGCTGCCGTCTTCATGCTTATTGGGTGTAGGTGTGCAAAATGTCAGACATGCTTCGTCGCGCCCGTCGCGCCGGTTTCAAAATAAATTCGGAACATATACAAAAGGCCTCAATGCGGGGCCTTTTGTATTCGACAATTGTGCGGACATTCTGTATCATCTCATTAGCTCGTCATTGAAAGGGTTTGTGATGCTCACGACACTTTTTTCTTCTCTTCGCGTGATAAGGAGCTGCTGCTCTTCGCCGCCTTTTTTGACCTCATTTTTTTCTGCGTATTATCTTTTATTCTCGGCTATCATTCGTCGCTCTTATGGGTCATCTACGAGGTGGGGGTCATCGGCCTGTGTGATATTCTCTCGCGGAGATATTTTTCTTGGCGTGAGATGAAGCGGTTGGCATGGCTCACGAATGGTCAACATGGGTTGTTCCCCAAGCCCTGGATGTACTACGCGGACTTGTGGGCTGAGCTCTTTGGTAAACCGATGGGTGTAATATATGTTGGCTTATTCATAGTCGGAAAACTGTGCGCATTCTTTTTTGCCTGATATACAAAAACGCCCGTAAGGGGCGTTTTTTTGTTAAATGAGTTTCATTCCTATCAGTTTTTTCTTGAGATCGACCGAGGCGATCTTGACGCGAACCTTGTCGCCAAGCCGATAGGTCTTCTTGTGATTTTTTCCCACGAGACGGTAATTTTTTTCTTCGAAAAAATAAAAATCATTCGGTATATCGCGCACATGCACCATGCCCTCGGTCTTTGTTTCGGGGTCCTCGACATAGAGGCCCCATTCCGTGACTCCGGAGATCGTGCCCGCAAGTTCGAGGCCGATGCGGTCAGCAAAATATTCACATTGCTTATAGCGAATGGATGCCCGCTCTGCTTCCGCAGCCCCAACCTCCATTTGCGAGCAGTATCGTGAAAGGTGCTCCTGCTCCTCGAGTGCTTTTTTGGGTACCGTATGACCCAAGAGATAGCCTTCTAGGAGACGATGCACCATAAGGTCGGGATATCGGCGTATGGGGGAGGTGAAGTGCGTATAGAATTCGAAACCAAGGCCAAAATGCCCGATGTTTTTTGTCGCATACACCGCTTTCGCCATTGAGCGAATGGTCGCGATCTGGATCATTGCTTCTTCTGCGCGCCCTCGTACTTCTTCAAGCATTTTGTTGATATTTTTTGAGGTTACTTGTCCGAATTTGTCGAGTTTGAGGTCATAGCCGATTCCCAGGAGAAAATCGCGCAGGTCCTGCATGCGTTCCTCATTTGGAGCATCGTGCACGCGATAGACGAACACCGTCTCCGCACGCGTGTCTTTTTGTGCAATGAGTGAGGCAACCTGCTTGTTCGCGAGGAGCATGAATTCCTCGATAAGCTTGTTCGTGTCCTGCATCACTTTCTTTGTTACGCGGAGCGGCTTGCCGTTCTCGTCGAGCTCGAAGCGAACCTCCTCGCTCTCAAAGGCGATCGCGCCGTCAGCAATGCGTTTTGTACGAATGCGCTTTGCCATGTCGTTGAGCGAAAGGAGCGCCTCCCTAAACCCGTCTTTGACGGGTCGGGCGATCAACTCATTCTGATGAGTTGATTTAGCCACACAGTCACCGCGCTTCTGATCGATGACTTCCTGCGCTTCTTCGTATGAGAATCTTCGTTGTGAGTGAATGATCGTTTTTCCGAACCACTCATCGAGCACTTCTCCCTTTTTGTTCATCGTGAATACCGCCGAAAATGTGAGCCGGTCTTCATCGGGGACGAGTGAGCAAATGCCGTTGGAAAGTCTCTCTGGGAGCATCGGGATGGTTCGATCGACGAGGTAGATCGAGGTGCCGCGCTCGACCGCTTCCTCGTCGATACGTGAGTGTGGGGTGATGTAGTGTGCAACGTCGGCGATGTGCACACCTACTTCGATATTCCCGTCATCGAGCGCTTTCCAGGATAGTGCATCGTCGAAATCTTTTGCGTCCTTCGGGTCGATGGTGAAGGTGAGTGTATCTCGGAAATCACGGCCGATAGGGGATGTGCTGCGGCGCGCGATCTCTTCCTCGGGGATTGAAAGCGGGATCTGTTCTGCGGCGAGAGTCACGTCGGGATCAAACGTCATATCAAAACCGCGCTCAAGCACGATCGCTTCCATTTCGACATTGTGCTCGTCGGGTTTTCCCAGTATTTTCTTTACCTCACCGGTCGGGTCGAGTTTTGGATCGCTCCAATGCTTCATGTCGACGAAGACTTTTTGCCCTACCTCTGCCCCATGCAGCATCTCTTTCGGAATGAGGATGGCCCGATACATCTTGAAATCGTCCGGTCGGAGAAAGTAACTTCCTCCGTTCATCTCGATGACGCCGACGAATTTGGTCTTATTGCGGAAGAGGATCTCGGTCACTTCACCGCCCTGACGGGCATTAGCGGATTTGCCATAGAGCACTATCTTGACGCGATCTCGGTCGAGCGCAGTATTTAAGTTCTCTCCCTCGATCTCGATGTCCTCCTTCATTCCTTCTACTTCGACATAGCCCACTCCCTTTGCGGTGACGCGAATAGTGCCCTCGACTGCGTGACCCATCGGAAATTTTGTGTGTTCGGTTGGACGTCGTTGCGCGTGGACGGGTTTCTGTGAGTGTGAAG
The DNA here is from genome assembly GCA_001821395.1 of Candidatus Lloydbacteria bacterium RIFCSPHIGHO2_02_FULL_50_18. GTDB lineage: Bacteria > Patescibacteriota > Minisyncoccia > Phycocordibacterales > UBA6899 > MHLP01. Next base: position 135,061 of record MHLM01000014.1, read on the forward strand.
GCGTTTTCTTTTTGTCGGTGGAATGTCGTGCGGGTGACTGCCGGTGTTTATTGTTCATAGTAGGGTGTGGTAATTAACGTCCTTCATCGTCTTGGCCGGTAAGTTTCTCCGCATGCGATCCGCTACGGGTAACTGCATCCTTCTCGTCCGGAACAAGGTGCACTAACTGCGAGCGTTCGACTTCACGGTCCTGGCTCTCGTTGATGAATCTTTTTATCTCATAAGGATGTGCAATGAATCCCGCCGTGAAATCCTCACGCTCACCTGCGGTTTCAAGCTGGATCGTCCCAAAATCGAGTAAGGTCTGAATGATGCCGATCTGATTGACGGATACGTTCTGGATCTTGTCGATGCGGAATGATGAGGATTCACGGCGAAAGAGGCCTTTTTGATTGATGTCAAATATGCGCTTGTCGGTAATGATGAGTACATCGAGATAATAGTCCGTCCACATGTTCCATCCCATTATCCAGACGATAAAGAGCCACGCGAACAGGAAGAAGGATACCGCATACGCCTGATTCCCGGTGAAGATGAGGATGTTTTCCATGGGGACGAGGTGGAAGAGAAAGAGTCCGATTACGGGCACGGCAAAAAGAAAGGCGAGGACAAAAATATCACTCAAGAGGACAAACCAGTGCCTGCGCACGACGCGAATGATATGCTCGCTTTTATCGATCTCGATCATTGTGCGGAGATGAGGTAAAGAACTGCTGATAAGATCATGAGTCCCGCGAGCGCCGCCGAGCCCGAGATATAGAGGAAATTCATTGCAAAGAGTTGCATCCCGCCCGTGCCGTAATTCTTCCAGTGATATCGAATGATCACCGTGAAGACGAGCCAGCCTGCGATCACGAGTGCCCCCACGACAAAAAGAAAGAACGGGGAGACGGCGATCTGAATATTGATAGTGCTGAGTATTGCGGGGGGAGTCATTTGTGGTTGTATTATATCGTATTCTCACTAAATAAAGAACGGCGGCCGATGTGGCTGCCGTTGCGTTGAGCGTGACCCTGGGTCAGGGAATGATCTGGAAGTGGAGTATCGTGGGTTCGAAGACGTCACACACTCTGTATCCCTCCTTGAAGTACGCGATCGCTTCCGTGCAGGCAGTTTCTCCTGCTGCATGAAAGGCGAGTCGATCCTTCTCCTCACTGTCACTCGAAATATTTGCCGACACTATCGTCAAATATGTTTCTTTCACTATGCTCGTTGAAGGAGGAGGAAGATTGTGGGCATCAAAGACACGAACATTGGACGTCCTTTTTGCTATTCTGGCGTCCACCCTCACATTTACGCTTACTGCAAAAGCTATGCGCATGAAAGTACTCCTATATGTAGATGACAACTAAGACGCAGTTAAAACCATAAAACATCTTCTGTCAACCCCAGATTTAATCTGATTTTATTGACCAATCGGAGGGCGTCTGCTAGTATCTTTCCCATGTTAGCAATACGACTTAAGCGCGTTGGACGCAAGAACGACCCATCATTCCGCATCATTGTGCAGGATCATCGCCGTTCTCCAAAAAAGACGAGGGGTGTGGCGGAGTTTGTCGGATCTTACGATGCACGCAAGGGCACTCCGCAAATCGATGCAGAGCGAGTGAAGTATTGGATCGGTCAGGGTGCACAGCCATCCGATACCGTGCACAACCTCTTGGTTGATGCGAAAATCATCCCGGGAAAGAAGGTCAATGCGCTTAATGCAAAGACACCCGTCGTGAAAGAGGCTCCTAAGGTAGAACCAAAGAAGGTCGCTCCCGTAGCAGCAGCTCCCGTCGCCGAGGTGAAAGCCGAAGAGCCGGCACCCGTAGCAGAGGTGGCAGCACCGGTTGCCGAAGTGAAGGCTGAAGAAGCGACACCAGCGGCAGAAACTCCGGTCGCATAGGTCAAAACAACAATATAAAAAAACGAGCACCGGTGCTCGTTTTTTGTTTGACGTTTTATTTTTCTCCTGTAGCGTGAAGTGAGAACAGTGTCATAAGGAGTAGATAAATGACCATTGAAAAACAACCTGTTTCCGAAGTGTGGGCGCCATTTTCTTTTGGCGAGCTCACTCCACACGTAAAGCACATTAAGTCACAGCTCTTGAATGGACATAGTGTGATCATCGAGCCTGTGTACGCTGATTCATCGACCGGCTTTCTCGTCATCACCTATGACCACGGGGAGTGGAGTCTCGAAGAGATCATCGACACGTCGTTTCTTGATGGCGGACTGGGTACACACGAGCTTCATGGTCTCTCCGTGCTTAGTCTCGGATCAGTCAATTATGAAACCCGTCTTATTGATGAGACGCTTAGTGCGGGCTTCATTGTCTGTCTCCTCTCAGACGTATCGAAGGATGGACGCGTCGTAGGGTCGTACATGATACGAGCAAGTGTGTCGGATAACTCCTAGTTGTTTTAGCCGCCCAATTCGGGCGGCTTTTGTATCACCCTGTGAATTGACGAATAATAAGATTCCTCTATAGTAGAGTGTAAGCAGAAGGGCTTGTCCGCCACTTTCGCGATTCTTTAATTGATAGTTAGATTAACCTTATGGCTGAAACATACAGCGACAAAGAATTTCTTGAGTTTCTCGTAAAGTCTCTCGTCGACAAACCGGAGAAGGTTGTAGTTGATCGACGTACGGATGACATGGGAGTACTTCTTACTCTTGATATCGACCCTGAGGACATGGGGAAGGTCATCGGCAGAATGGGGAATACCGCAAAGGCGATCCGCACACTGCTTCGCGTTGTTGGAATGAAGAATAATGCACGCGTCAATCTGAAGATCAATGAGCCTGAGGGCGGAAAGCGCGCACCAAGCGCAGGAGGTGAGGGCTTGGGGGTGAGTATGGCGGGGGGAGTATTGCATCAAGACGTTGATGACGTCATCGCCGACTTGAAAGCATAGCGACACTCATTGTCGGGTAATTTCTTCGTTGCCTGCGTCGTGAGTCCGGTGAACGTACTCAGCGTACGTCCGCGCGGACATCACTTCCTTGTCGCCTCGAACTTCCCTCGACGCTGAGCGTCTCCGTTTGACATACTTTTAAAAAAACCACTCGCACATGCGGGTGGTTTTTTGTTTGACGACGCATAGTGATTCAGCTAATCTGTGCGAAGAAGCTCGTGGAGAAAAAAATGGCGAAGTCGGAAGAGTTGAAGCGAGAGATCACCGAGAAGATCAAGGCAGAGTGGACTGATCCGAACGTGGGCTGGGACTGGAAGGACGGGGTCACTGACGAAGTGTATGCGAAATTGTGCGATCCCGAGAATTGGATACGCACATGGAAGGGGCCCACTACCATCGGTGAACAGGTTTTTGTTATCAGACAGTTTGGCTTCGGTGAAGAGGACGGTATCACGATCGACGCGACGGTCACTTGCGATAAAGATGACAACTTCCTGGATATTGAATTTGAACAGCAATAAAACCACCGCGTAGGCGGTTTTTTTGATAGCTTTACTTTGAAAATTAAATTGGTAGCATGCAATAAGGGTTAGTACATCCATAGGAGGGAAGAAGCAATGGAACCATCCACTGCCGAACTCATCATTGATATGAAGAAGATGTATCTTGATGGGGCAAGTGATGATCAGTTGTGCAGTCGTGGCACTGAGATCTATGAACGCATCGAGAAAGATTTTACGCTCGCACGAAATGACCAGCGGAAGATCGGCATCATTACCGTGGAGCAAAAGGCTTTTGAGAAGATTATCAAGCAGATCCGTGATGCCCGTCATGAGCACGCGCTCGACGCCTACGACGCGTTCGTAGCGAGAAGGACCGCTCCGGGCAAAAAGAAGTGACGATCAAGCGCTTTCTCGTTGTGTAGCGCGAAATAGAACGCCCAACCTTTGGGCGTTTTTGTTTTTTCAGCGTTCATCTCCGGTGCTCTTTACACGCACACGATTATTGATAGGATTGGGCCAGTCGTTCCGATGGAGGAATTTTATGAATGTTCTCAAGGAGGCTGGAGAGATTGAGCGTCTCATCGATGAGTTTAAGAATGATCTGTATGTTGGTGGTGCCGAAGATGCGGTGCTCCGCGATAAAGCGAAGGAAATATTCGAACGTATAGACGAAACGATACAAATTCTTGGAGGAAACAGTGTTGTCACGCAATTGCTGAAAGGGACACGCAAGGATTTTGAGAACTTTGTGATTGATGTCTATCGGAACCGACATGCACCGGAGCTCAAAAAATTCTATTTTCTCTATAAGAAAAAGCATCCGCAGCAAGCTTTTGTGACAGCATAAAACAGACGTCCCGTTATCGGGGCGTTTTCTTTTTAGAAAATATGAGCCATACTGTCCCTTATGAGATTTCATATCATAAGTTTATTTCCCGACACGATGCGCGCCTATCTCGACGATTCCATCATTGGTCGTGCGCAGGAGGACAAAAAATTGAGCATCAAATACTATAATCCGCGCGCATTCACGAAGGATAAGCACGCGCGGGTCGACAAGCGTCCCTACGGAGGGGGACCCGGTATGGTGCTTGAGGCGGAGCCGTATTTGAAAGCCGCCGCAAAGGCACGCGGCAAGAAGACGAGGCGCGTGAAAGTGGTTTTTTTTGCAACAGACGGCAAGCAATTCACGAATGTCATGGCGCGCGATTGGGCAAAGAAGTACGACGATATCATTTTCCTTTCCGGACGCTACGAGGGTATCGATGCCCGTGCGCCGAAGATATTGAAAGCGGAAAAGATCTCCGTCGGGCCGTTCGTTCTCACTGGAGGGGAGATACCCTCAATGATCGTGATTGATGCGGTTGCGCGTCAGATCCCTGGAGTCCTCGGCTCGTTTGAATCGGTTGAAGAAGAGCGCGTCGCAAGCCCCGATGTCTACACCCGCCCCGAGATATTGGAATGGAAAAAAAGAAAACATAAGGTCCCCAAAGTTCTCCTCGGCGGGAATCACAAAGAGATTGAAAAGTGGAAGTTAGATCAACTTGCCCGAACCATAACCGTGCGAAGCACCAGAAAAAGTGAGTCCGCGAGCGACAACGCCAAATAGCGTCCGCTTGCGACAACGCCAGATAGCGTCTTCGAGCGACAACGCCCAATAGTATTGACAAACATTGTTATTCGACGTACTTTGCATAGCATCAGTTCTTCGCAATAAAAGGAGAGAAATATGTTGGCATTAATAGGCGTTCCGCTCTGTACTTACAAGGAGAGGATTCACCATGTTCCGGAAGGCGTCCTGCCGAGCCGTACGATCGATGACTATCTTGCTCGACTTGCTCCATTTCATGCGGAGATGGAAGTAGTCGCGCGACAGTATGATGTGTTTGACCCGTTCAAGCATTGCAGTCGACTGCCGCAGGAGTTCTATGAGCGCTGCACGTTCGAAGAGCTCTGCAAGATCTATGGGTCGAGCATCTTCCAGCTTACTCGACCGCAATACGAGCTTTTCCAGAATGACCCGGAGTATTCACTCGTAAGGAAGATTGCGAGTTCATTATGGCGTTGGGGTTGTGGATGTCGCGAGGACGAGTGGAATACCATTGTCGATACACACAATGGGATCAGAAATTTCTCATTCGGTTTACCGGAGTTTGAGGTGACGCTGACCTATACGACGGGGTACAACGAATGCGGATCATCTGAACATGACAGAAGGATATTTCTCGACGGCGTGTTCGGCTTCATGGTCCACTATCGCGGTCTGCATGTGATGACGATCGGATTTTCTATTGCACAGGGAAGAAGGCTTCTGCTCACGCAGGTGCAGATGAAGACAGAAAAAGGGAACCGCTTCCTTTACAAACTTCCGATGCCGTACGTAGAGTACGCGATCATGCTGATGGAGAAGTTCTTCCCGACGCTTACGCTTTATCTCGTCGATGGTGATTCCGTTGTTGCGAAATATCTGCCTCAGTACGAGACGTCATTGAAGTTTCTCTTTGAGAGCACGAAGCGCAATGAGGAGAGTATTGCTGAAGCATTCCGCATCAACGCGAGCACTACAGCCGAGAATAGAGATCTGGCGCGCTCGCTCGCCTATCAGCTGAAGCGAAGGGAGGAGCTCCCGAAGGATATCGAGCTCACTCGGGCATGCATCACGGGGTTGAAAGGAGCGACCGGCGATCGTGTTCGCAAAACGTATCTCCTTGAGCGCGGACCATGGCGATTGTCCGATAAGGATACTATCGAGATGAATCGATTCCGTTTCCGTCGCATTATTCGCGTATGACCACCCTGCTTTGGGGTGGTTTTTTATTTTATGAAAGTCACGGGGAAATTGACCGGCAGAACTGGTCCACATCCGCTTGGAGCAACATATTTTTTGTGGCACACTAGATGTATGTCAATGATATATGCTATCGGACTATTGCTCGTCTCGATCTTCGTCGCTTGGGCGGGAGGACATCTTTTCATACAAGGCGTGGGAGGGATGCGTAAAATGCTGCGTATTTCAGGACTGACTGCTGGGCTTTTGGTCGCGTCGATATCGACATCTTCCCCCGAGCTTTTTGTCGGAGTGAGTTCTGCGATTCGGAAAATTCCCGAAGTATCACTGGGAGACGTGCTTGGAAGTAACGTTGTGAACATTGCTCTTATCATGGGGGTCTTCCTGCTGCTTTCTCCGAAGCCGATTGTGGCTCATACTATTCGCAAAAAAGATGTGCTCATTGCATGTGCTGCTCCTATTCTTGCGCTACTCCTTTCTCTCGACGGGATGTTGTCAAAGGTAGACGGACTTATTCTCTTTGCGATCTTTGCGCTATGGCTGCGATGGCTCATCAAGGAGGACAATGTGACTCCTGATGATGTCGAGCAAAAGACGGGGACACTGATGTACTTTGGGATCGGGCTCGCGATGCTTGTTGTTGCAGGATACACGTTCACAGAGAGTGCGAATGTTCTCGCAAAAATATTCGAGATGAACCTGTTTATTTTCAGTTCGATTGTTGTTGCACTTGGAACGAGCATGCCCGAACTCGTCACCTCCATCATCGCCATACGCACGAAGCAGAATGATGTTGCGATCGGCAACTTATTGGGAAGTAATGTATTCAATTCTCTTGGTATCTTGGGAATCGTCGCGTTGATCCAGCCCATCCCTGTTTCTCCGCTCATCATTCTGGTGCCGGTGGTGATCGCGGTGATCGCAACGCTTGTTGCCTCACGTACTACTCGGTCGAATATGCAGATGATCGGCTTCATCCTCATCGGCATCTATGTGTTATCTCTTTTTTCCGACGTATTGTTTTGGTGATAGTGTTCTATTGCTTGTGAAAATTGTCGAGTTAATGGTATGGGAAGTATACTGAGTGCATGACGGAGAAACATGAGATCGCAGTATTCGGTGGAGGGTGTTTTTGGTGTACTGAGGCGGTGTTTCGGATGCTGAAAGGTGTGATCAGTGTGGAGCCGGGATATGCGGGAGGTCCTTCGACAGGTGGGGGGCGAGTGCCGACATATGAGGAAGTGTCAAGCGGCGAAACTGGACACGCCGAAGTTATTCGTATCGAATACGATCCGAGCTTGGTTTCGTATCATGATCTCATGACGGTATTTTTTGCCTCGCATGATCCAACAACGATGAATAAGCAGGGGGCTGACGTGGGGACACAGTACCGCTCGATTATTCTCTCGACGAGTGACGAGCAACAAAAAGAAGCCGAGTCGTTCATTGCCGAACTCAATAATGAAAGCAAGGATGGCCTGCCTACACAGTCCGGTGTGCCGATCGTGACGCTGGTGGTGCCATTTGAGAAATTTTATTCAGCGGAGAATTACCACCATGACTATTACGCGAGCAATCCGAATAAGGGGTATTGTGCGATGGTCATCGACCCAAAACTCGAAAAAGTGAGGAAAGAATTTGCAGCGTTATTAAGCGATAAGAGTAAGCAAAAATAATATGGACGAAAGTAGAATACCAAGTACAGAAGAAGAATGGAGGGAAAAACTTACGCCCGAGCAGTATCGCGTTCTTCGCGAGAAGGGGACCGAGGCGCCCGGAAGCGGTGTGTATCTTCATGAGCATGCGGATGGCACGTTTCGCTGTGCGGCGTGCGGCAATCCGTTGTTCTCGTCCGCTGCAAAATTTGACTCTCACACCGGCTGGCCATCTTTCGATGAGGCATTGCCTGGGGCAGTGAAATTTGTGCATGATGATACATATGGAGCGGCTAAATCGTCCGCAGCGGACGATCGCCCGACGAATCTTCGTGATTCGCTTAGGGAGCGCACGGAAGTGCTTTGTGCAAAATGCAATTCCCATTTAGGCCACGTTTTTGATGATGGACCAAGTGCAACGGGTAAGCGGTTTTGTATGAATTCGGTGTGCTTGTCGCTTGAGAAAGAAAAATAAACATACTTGCGAGAGTCTGTTTTGCCGGCCTTGCGATTTCATTTAAAATGCGTAAACTCGATAATAGAAGAACTTGAGGGAGACTGAAAATGAAAAATATCGCATCATACATCGACCATACGCTGCTTAAACCCGATGCAACACCTGATCAGATCACTAAGTTGTGCGAAGAAGCAAGGCAGTATCATTTTGCGAGTGTGTGCATTAATCCCTCCTATGTCGCACCTGCAGTGACTTTGCTTTGTGGGAGTGGCGTGAAGGTATGCACGGTCATCGGTTTTCCGCTCGGAGCAACATCGACTCCTGCAAAATTTTTTGAGGCGAATGTCGCACTCGAGGATGGGGCGACGGAGATCGATGTGGTCATTCATGTGGGACGGTTGTGTGCCGGAAACATCGCGTATGTTGAAAGCGAGATTCGACTGCTTGCGGCACTGGTTCACTCATACGAGGGATCGATCCTCAAGGTCATCATCGAGACCTGTCTTCTCTCTGATGATGAGAAGATCCTTGCATGTCAGATCGCAAAGAGGGCCGGTGCTGACTTTGTCAAAACGTCAACGGGTTTTTCCTCTCACGGAGCGACAGTAAAAGATGTTGAGCTCATGCGCCACACAGTTGGACCCGTCATGGGCGTGAAAGCATCAGGCGGCATCAGTACATATGTGGACGCGAAGGCAATGATCGACGCGGGCGCAACCCGCATTGGCACCTCAAAGGGTGTTGCCATCGTGAATGGTGCGCCGACAATTCCTTAGGGATTAGAAATTAATTACTCGCGTCATCACGACGCGAGTTTTTTAATATTTGATATAATGAAATACATGGAGATCATCATCCGTAATGCGGAACCGAATGACGTGAGGGCGATCCGAGAAGTGTATTACCGCACATGGCTTGCGACGTATCCCAATGAGGCGCATGGCATATTGATGAGCGATATTGAGGATCGCTACAAGAATTCGTTCACTCCAAGTAGTATCAGTCGGGGTGAGTATGCGATCAGCCATCTTGCTCCCAATGAGCGTGTGCTCGTTGCGCTGTTAGACGGAGTCATCGTTGGAACAAGTAAGCTGAAAAGGGGAGAAGAACGAAATGAGATGCATACCATTTATATCTTGCCGGAGTATCAGGGTCAGGGGGTGGGGAAAATGTTGTTCGCCGAAGCGCTTGCATGGTTCGACAAAAACAAGGATACGCAGATCGATACCGCCGTTTATAATTTTCCTGCGATCAAGTTCTATGAAGGACTCGGCTTTGTTGCGACAGGGGAGACGTTCACCGAGGAAGAGTTTCGCATGCCGAGTGGCGGCATCATCCGTGAACAGCGCATGGTGAGAAGTGCGTTCTTGACGGACTGACATTTTTTCCGTAGATTTTCTGTAGCCATTCTTTTTTATTGAGGTGTGATATGCACATCAGAGAGCTTTTTCAATACCAGCCGCGCCGTGATATTTATGCTGAGTGGAACTCCGATGTCCCCCATGAGATACTTGAGATCATCAGTAGTGTTATTGTCGGCCTCTTGGGGTGCTTCCTTGCCGCTGCCATGTATGTGTATGCCGTGAATGGGGGAAATCTGCTGAAGCATCCCCCCACGTTTTTCTGGTGGATACTTCCATCGGCGCTCATGACCCCCTTCACGCTGTGGCGCATCGCGTTTCGTCTGCGCACTATGCCGTCCGGAATGGTCATTCAGAGCTTTGTATGGAGAAACGTCCATCTCGAGGAAGGTATCACCGGATGGAAGGTGCTCCTCTATCTCGTGAAGGCATATCTCCCGGCTCTAAGCTGGCTGTGCATCATCGCGGGAATATGTTCGATGCTGTCTTGCTCGTTTCATGTTCGGCGTGCCTCCCTCCTGCCTCCTCGACAGTAGTATTTGTTCATTATCGCGCTTCACGGCGCGATTTTTTGTTTGACGATCAATATTTGATATAAAAAAAGTCCCGGAGCATCTGTGCCAGGACGAGTTCGTTATCGTAAAATTTTTCGCACTCGCCTGATCAGTCGGCTGACTTCGCGGGGTGTGAGGATGCTGAAATCGTGACCCTCGATCTGTTGTATCTTTGGACCATTCTCGCCATAAGAATTGACTTTGATCTTTTGCCCGCGGGCTATGACGTACATCGCATGTTTCGCAACGTAAGCAATTCCCGGAGCCGATTCGGGCAATCCGTTTGTTTGATGATCCCAGTATGACTTACCCTCGGAAAGCACGATGAACAGTTCATCGGCTTCGAGTTCTGCCGCGATGCACACCATGTTTTCAACCGAGAGATCACCCCAACCCAGTTTTTCGCCGGCCTTGTTGTACCAGCCGCTATTGTGGGTCATTTTTCCTCGGACGCACATTTGTCCGAAATGAAGGCCGAACAGCGTACTTTCTTGGCCGAATTCTCTGCCGTACATACCTTTCGTGAGCTGCGTCATGTCTCGATCCTTTTGTTTGTACTTATAGTCTGAAGGCAATTTCTCATTAACGAACCCATAAGTCAACCTGTACGGGTAATATGTTTTTTCATTGAATATCAAACGTAGTATAATTACACGATCATGAAATTTATTGAGCGGAGAAAAGTCATTTTTGCTTTTATGGTTGTGGTTTGCGTGGGAGTCGGCTCATACCTCTGGTGGGAAGTACAAAAAAATGCGAACCAACCGAAAGAGCAAACAGCTCCAGAGGCCACCTTGCTCTATCCGACAAAAGCTTCAGTCCCGCCCAAATTTATTATGTTTGGAGAGCCGATCTATTCGAAGACCTCCTATGTGGTGACGTACCGCGCTCCCTCGGTCGATCAATTCATGACGATTCTTTTCCATGAGGATTTGAGCAAGACCTATGAAGAGGTCGTTGCTATTCCAAAAAAATTCATCTATGACGCGGTCACGAGGGAGGAGCGAGTCTGCGGCGAACGGCAATGTTATCTGATTAGTTATCCCGTCATAAATTATCCCGACATCATGAATTATTATCTCTATTATGACGATGGCGGTCACGCGTTGCAGATTGATCTCACAAATATCCCGAAGGGCATGTTCACATCGGAAATGATATTCAACATGATCCCGACCCTTGAGCGCAAATAATTTCAAGCCACTGCAAATTTTCTCTCCTCTCGGAGATCCATTCTTGGTGAACAATAAACAGGGAATTTGACTAAAAAGTAAGAAAGTAATAAAGTAAGGAAAGCGTCCACGGGTACGTGAGGCACCAGGTTTTCTTTTTTACTAAGGCGTTCGCGCCGCAGACTCAAAACACCACTCGATTTCTTGGAAATAGAATTTCCACGAAGTCGATCATAAACAAGAAATATGGCAACAACAGAAAAAATTCAACGAATCACAAGTAAGGGGCAAATCACGCTTCCTATTGCGTGGCGTCGCAAGATGGGCACCAGTACAATCGTCGTACGCGCAAAAGGCGACATGCTTGAGATCTCCCCACTCCGCACGCTCGATGATGAAGACGAGCAGTGGGTCACAATCTTCGACGCCGTGCGCGATAACAAAGGAAAGGGAATTCCGGCAAAGGAAATTTCAAGGATTTTGAGAAAGATCGACAAGAAGTAAGATATGGATTCGACAGAAAAACTTTTGCGAAAGATATCGAAGGATGATCGCGCTATTCTGAATAAACTTACCGACGATTTACAGGTTCCACTTCTGCGAAAAAATATGGATATTTTAAAACTGGCAGATAGTGACTATTTTCGTGTTCGAAAAGGAAAATTTCGCGCAATCTTTCATTTCGAAGGAAAAGAGGCAATTGTTGACTCCGTTCGCTTGCGCAACGAAAAAACATACCGTGATCTTTGAGGTAATTCCGAACCTCGCTTCGAGGAAATAATCCCTCACTTCTTTTGATTGGCAAACGATAAATAGGGAAGTAGGTCATTCGTGAAAAAATATAATAAAAATATACTGATATACTATTTGTATGAATATGTTTTTATTAAGCATGATCGATGGTCTCAACGCAGAGATAAAAAAAGCTCTTCAGGATGAAATTTCCAAAAGAGGGAATAGGGTTGCGTATGTTTCATCAGAGCCTCAAAGCGGAGAAAAGCCATATTATCTTGCAAACATAAAAGATTTTAAGGTCATCAGCGACGAAATTGAGGTTGACTATTTTGATCTCTCAGATGATTTCTCGGATGAGTTGCTGAACGGTCTGGGTACATATGGAGTTGTGTATCTCGCAGGAGGGAACACCTATACTTTTTTAGCTGCCGCCAAAAAAAGAAATTTACAAAACATACTTGAACATATTCTGGATAAAGACGGTCTGCTTATCGGCGTCAGTGCTGGTGCACTTATCATGACTCCATCCGTGGAGCTTGCGGCCAGTGAGAATCTTGCTGCTCTTCAAGATTCGTCCGGTTTTGCTTTCGTTCCGTTTGAATTTTTTCCGCACTATGAGGCAGACGGCAAAGAGTTCCCGGTAGGATATCTCACAAAGAACACTATCTATCTTTGCAAGAATGGCGATGGGATCTTCGTTTCAGGTAATGGCATGAAAAAGTTCGGAGATATTCGCGAGCTTGAGACGGAGTAGGGATTCGATTCGGAGGGCAACGCTCATTAAAGACGTTTCGAACTTTTTCTCCCTGCTTTCAGTGGGGTAATAAGAAAGACTATTTCTGAGATTCCACGGATATCTCTTTTTCTCTCCCTCGGACGAGGCATTCTTCAATCGAGAAAACTCGCGGAGGCTACTGGGGCAGGGCTTGGTCTTCGCCTTGCGAAGCCTGCCCCGCCGAGCGGAGGCACAATTTTTTGCAGGAAAAAATTGATGCCGTTTTTCTCGATTGAAGAATGCCGTTGTCCACACCTTTTCCCCTTGCTTGTCCCCACCGCAAGGTATAGCTCTTGACGCAGATTAAGCCTTAATCTATACTACTTTCACTAACGGCCTGATTGAGTTATTGGCGGATAACCCTTAGTACAGCCACTCTATAGCGCATGCTGCGCATTTATTTATAAGTTCGAGGAATATAAGACACTAACTCTGTAAACGAGTCCGTGTTTTTGCGTCTATTTCCTAGTGTAGCGAGCGAAATGAGAATGTCCGCATTCACATTTCCGAGCGAACGACGGAAAAAAGAGGGTATTCCGATTAATTGTACTTTCCGTATTTTAGTTCACGCGTTAGGACTTTCGGAAATGGATGCACCACAAAGAGTATTTCCATTTTTCTAAGCGGAGTACCGCAAAGAAAAATTGGTCAAATTCTCGGCGTGAGAAGTTCGCCATTTACGTATGTCCTATATTTAATAGTTTACTTATTCGATTATGGAGGCGATCAATAAGAAGTTTTTTGGGCGCTATAAGGAATCGCTTGCAGAGATGCCAAATCTCGTGGAGATGCAGAAGCGTTCCTATGATTGGTTGGTTGAGGAAGGACTGAAGGAGCTCTTCAAGGAATTCTCACCGATCAGCGATTATTCAAAGAAGAAGTTCGATCTCGAGTTCATCGGATTCGAACTTTCACCCGCTCGTTTCGACGAACACTTCGCTCGTGAGAACAAGGTCTCGTATGAGACCCCGCTTCGCGCGCGTGTTCGCCTCACGAACAAGACGCTTGGTACCGTAAAGGAGCAAGAGGTCTTCATGGCGGATTTCCCGATCGCAACCGATCGCGGAACATTCGTCGTGAACGGTGTTGAGCGCGTCGTTGTGCCACAGCTCGCACGTTCATTCGGAATATTTTTTACCGCACAGGAACTCAAAGCCGGTCGCTTCTTCGGAGCGAAGGTCATTCCCGCGCGCGGCGCATGGATCGAGATCGAGACGGACTCCGATGAGGTCATCTGGGTCAAGATCGACCGCAAACGTAAGTTCCCCGCAACCAGCCTCCTGCGTGTCTTCGGACAGTGCGGTGATGCGGAGATACTGAAAGCCTTCGAAGGCGATCCCGACGCGAAGCGCTATATTGAAAAGACGCTTGCAAAGGATCCCGCAAAGACCCTTGAGGATTCGTACATCGAAGTCTATCGCCGCCTCCGCGATGGTGATGTCACCTCAATAACAAACGCGCGCGAACTGATCGACGCGATGTTTGCCCGTGAGCGCTATGACCTTTCTCCCGTAGGTCGCGTTCGCTTCAACCGCCGTTTTGGAAAAGCGATGACTCCCGTCGCTCTTGAGACGCGCGTGCTCACCTTTGACGATCTCACGACGACCGTTGCGTATGTCGCGAAGTTAAATCACACCAAGGGTGCCGAGGAAGACGACATCGACCATTTGGGTAGCCGCCGCGTACGGTTCGTCGGAGAGATGCTTCAAGCAAAACTTCGTGTCGGTATGACACAGATGAAGCGCAACATTCAGGACCGCATGTCGACCGTTGAAACGGATACCATTCTGCCGATCAATTTTGTTTCTCCTCGTCCGCTTCAGGCACGCCTCAAGGAATTCTTCACGACCAATCAGCTTTCTCAGCTTATGAGTCAGGGGAACGTCCTTGACGAAGTGGAGCATCTCCGCACCACATCAGCCATGGGTCCCGGTGGACTCACGAAGGAGCGCGCCGGACTTGAGGTCCGCGACGTGCATCCGTCACATTACGGACGCCTTTGCCCTATTCATACACCTGAAGGTCCGAACATCGGACTCGTGCTGCGTTTGGCAACATACGCGCGCACCAATGCGTTTGGCGTCATTGAGACACCATATGTGAAGGTTGATGACGGACATATCACAGGAAAGATCGAGTATTTGAATGCACTTGAAGAAGAGCAGTTCATCATCGCGCACGCAGCCGTACCGTACGGCGCCGACATGATGCTTGAGTCTCGCGTTGAGGCTCGCGTCAAGGGAAATCCCGGTATCGTCAACCGCGCACAGGTCGACTACATCGACGTGGCGACAAATCAGGCATTCTCAACCGCTACCTCATCGATCCCGTTCCTCGAACACGACGATGCCAACCGTGCACTCATGGGTTCCAACATGCAACGCCAGGCGGAGCCGTTGGTTTCTCCAACCGCACCGATCGTCGCGACCGGAATGGAAGGACGCATTGCCCGCGACTCAGGCCGCGTGGTCATCGCTGAATCGGACGGTGTCATCAAGGAAGTCGACGCGCGACATATCGTCTTCAAGGACAACAAGGGTAATGAAAAAGAGTACAAGCTTTTGAATTACATCATGACGAACAACGCCAACTGTTATCATCAGCGTCCGATCGTTTCGGTCGGTGAGAAGATAAAGAAGGGTGATGTGCTCGCCGACACTTCGACATCAGATCGCGGAGAGATGGCGCTCGGACAGAATCTGCTCGTCGCGTTCATGTCATGGGGAGGAGCAAACTACGAAGATGCCATCATTCTTTCGGAGCGTCTCGTTCGTGAGTCTGTGCTCACCTCTATTCATATCGAGAAATTCGTCGTGAACGTGCGCGACACCAAACTTGGACCCGAGGTCACCACTCCCGATATCCCCAATGTCGGTGAAGTCAAATTAAAAGACCTCGATTATGAGGGCATCGTGCGTATCGGCGCAGAAGTACGACCGGGAGATATTCTGGTCGGAAAGATCACTCCGAAGGGCGAAGCGACACTCACGCCGGAAGAGCGCCTCTTGCGTTCGATCTTCGGTGAGAAGGCACGCGACGTCAAAGACACCTCGCTCCGCATGGAGCACGGCAAGCGCGGTCGCGTCATCGGCGTGAAAGTATTCTCACGCGAGAAGGGTGACAACCTTGAGTCCGGTATCATCAAGCGCATCTATCTTGAGATCGCACAGTTGCGTAACATCTCGGTCGGAGACAAGCTCGCCGGTCGTCACGGTAACAAAGGTGTTATTTCAAAGATCCTCCCGCTTGAGGAAATGCCATTCCAGGAAGACGGAACACCGATCGACGTGATCCTTACCCCGCTCGGCGTGCCGTCACGTATGAACCTCGGACAAATTTTTGAACTCCACTTGGGACTTGCTGCGCACAAGCACGGCTACCAGGCGGTCACACAGCCGTTCCTCGGCGTCACTGAAGAGGAGATCCGCGCAGAGTTGAAGAGCGCAGGATATCGCGAAGACGGAAAAATGAAGCTGTACGATGGCCGCACGGGCGAGTCGTTCGAGCAAGAAATTTCAGTTGGCTACATGTATATTTTGAAACTTCATCACATGGTGGAAGACAAGATCCACATGCGCTCCATCGGGCCTTACTCCCTTATCACGCAGCAGCCGCTCGGCGGAAAGGCGCAAGGAGGAGGACAGCGTTTCGGAGAAATGGAAGTGTGGGCGCTCCAGGGTTATGGTGCCGCTCATATCCTTCGCGAAATGTTGACCGTGAAGTCCGACGATATTCTCGGACGCTCCGCCGCGTTTGACGCGATCGTCAAAGGCAAGAACATCCGTGAGCCGAATCTCCCCGCAACGTTCAATGTCTTGCTCAATTCGCTTCGCGGATTGTCCCTCGATATCGACCTGATGCACATTAAGGATGAAGAGACCAATTAATAGCCATACCATTCATATGAATAATCCATCAACAGATTTCAACGCGATCGGCATCAAGCTTGCTTCGCCGGAGCGCATCAAGGAGTGGTCGCATGGCGAGGTCACCAAGCCTGAAACGATCAACTATCGTACCCAGCGCTCAGAGCGCGGAGGACTGTTCGACGAGCGCATTTTTGGACCTGAAAAGGACTTCGAGTGCTACTGCGGTAAGTACAAAGGCATCCGCTACAAGGGGATCATCTGTGAGAAGTGTGGCGTTGAGATCACGCGCGCGATCGTGCGCCGTGACCGCATGGGTCACATCGAACTCGCAGCCCCCGTGTCGCATATTTGGTTCTTGCGCGGCATCCCGTCACGCATTGGACTCCTGCTCAATCTTCCTGTTGCTGAGCTTGAGAAGGTCATCTATTTCGCCGCATACGTCGTCACAAAGGTGGACGAGCGCGAGAAAGAGGAGCTTTTGAAACAGCTCGATCAGGAATATAAATCGAAAGTGAAGTCACTTGAGGCAAAGGGAGCGAAGGACAAGATGAAGGAACTCCTGACCGCCGCAAAGAAAGAGATCGACGGAATCACCGTCGGGCTTATTCTGGACGAAATGACGTACCACAAGTACTCACTCAAATATTCGTCCGCTTTCGAAGCCGGCATCGGTGCCGAAGCGGTCTACGCAATGTTCCAGAAACTTGATCTCAAGAAACTTCAGACACACATGCTGACGACGCTTGAGAAAGCCGGAGCCGTTGAGCGCGTGAAGCTCTACAAGCGACTGTCGCTCGTGAAGGCCATGTTGCGCTCGGGAGTTCGTCCTGAGTGGATGTTCCTGACCGCGATCCCGGTCATTCCTCCAGGAATGCGCCCGATGGTCGCACTTGAAGGAGGCCGTCACGCGACATCCGACGTCAACGACCTGTACCGACGCGTCATCAATCGGAACAACCGCTTGAAGAAATTGATCGAGATCGACGCCCCTGAGGTCATCTTGCGCAATGAAAAACGCATCTTGCAGGAAGCAGTAGACGCGCTCATCGACAACTCGATCCGTCACGGTTCGACCTCTGCGGCGATGAGTCAGACACAGCGCCGTCAGTTGAAGTCACTTGCCGACACACTCAAGGGAAAGGGAGGACTCTTCCGCCAGAACTTGCTTGGAAAGCGCGTCGACTACTCGGGACGTTCCGTCATCGTCGTTGGCCCGGACCTGAAATTGAATCAGTGCGGACTTCCGAAGCACATGGCACTTGAACTGTTCCGCCCATTCGTCATCGCAAAGCTCTTGGATCAGGGTCTCGCATTCAACATCCGCGGTGCCAATCGTCTCATCGACGAGGGTATTCCCGAGGTGTGGGGAAATCTTGAGGATGTCATCAAGGGCAAATATGTGCTCTTGAACCGTGCTCCGACCCTTCACCGCCTCGGTATCCAAGCATTCAATCCGACGCTGATCGAAGGCAACGCCATCCAGGTGCATCCGCTCGTCTGTTCCGCGTTCAACGCAGACTTCGACGGAGACCAAATGGCCGTTCACGTTCCATTGTCCGATGAAGCACAGGCTGAAGCAAAGAACCTCATGGCATCGAACAAGAATCTCTTGAAGCCGGGCTCAGGAGATCCTGTGGTGAATCCCGGACAAGACATCGTGCTCGGTTGCTACTGGATGACCAAGATCGTCGAAGGCGAGGCGGGCGAGGGCAAGATCTTTGCTACTCCGAACGCATCGATCACCGCATATGACTTTGGTGTCGTCGGTTTCCGCTCCAAGATCAAGGTCATGGGAACGGATACGGATAAATACAAGCAGTTCGAAGGGAAGCCTTTCGAGACGACCGTCGGACGCTTGCTCTTCAACTCCGTGCTTCCGTCAGATTTTCCTTTCATCAACAAAGTGGTCACGAAGAAAGATCTCGCCAACATGGTCGACGACCTCATCACGCGTTACGGTATCGACGGTACTCCTCAGGCACTCGATAAGATCAAAGCATTTGGATACAAATACGTCACCAAGTCCGGTGTGACCTGGTCACTGTCCGACGTGAAGGTTCCTCCCGAGAAGAAGGCGATCGTTGCCGCAGCTCGCAAAGAAGAACTTGGAGTCATGGAAAACTACGAAGAGGGACTCCTCTCCGCAGATGAGAAATATCGCAAGGTCATCGAGATCTGGACACGTGTGCAGAATGATATCGAAAAGGTGGTGCCGAACGGATTGCCACTCAACGGTCCCGTCATGGACATGATCACCTCCGGTGCGCGTGGTTCCATCAAGCAGGTGTCACTCATGGTCGGCATCAAGGGTCTCACGCAGGGACCGTCAGGCCGTATCATTGACTTCCCGATGGTGCCGTCACTCAAAGAAGGTCTTACTCCGCTCGAATACTTCATTTCTACCCACGGAGCACGTAAGGGTATGACCGACACCGCACTCAATACCGCAAAGGCAGGGTACCTGACGCGCCGTCTCGTTGACGTGGCGCAGGACGTTGTCGTCCTCGAAGAAGACTGTGGTGAAAGAGACGGTATCCGTCTCACGAAAGAGAATGCACTTGGTATCGAGATCACTATGTCGCGAAATTCTCGCGGTCGTGTCCTCGCGAAGGATGCCGTTGCGAACGGAAAGGTCATCTTCAAGAAGGGAAGCCTCCTTGGCCGCGATGAAGCGAAATTGATCGAAACGTCGGGTGTTGAAGAGGTCTTCGTTCACTCTCCGCTCGTGTGTAAGACGCTCCGCGGTGTCTGTCAGAAATGCTACGGCATGGATCTCGGACGCGGTGTGATGGTCGCACTTGGAGAAACAGTCGGTATCGTCGCCGCGCAGGCCATTGGAGAGCCGGGAACCCAGCTCACGATGCGTACCTTCCACGCCGGTGGTGCCGCAGGTGAAGACATTACGATGGGTCTTCCTCGCGTTGAAGATATTTTCGAGCGTCAGACACCGAAGGCGCAGGCCGTCGTGTGTAAGATCGACGGAGTCGTTTCCGACATCAAGCACGGTGAAAAGGATGACCTGATCATCGTCGTCTTGGGCGAGGAGTCAAGCAAGAAAGAGAAAGAGGCAAAGGAAGTCGAGCACTCAGTATCGTTCCGCCGTTCACCGCTCGTCAAAGTTGGCGCGCACGTGAAAGCGGGAGATCTGATCACCGACGGCTATGCCGACATCGATGAGCTCTACAAGTTCGGAGGACTCGATCGCGCACAACGCTACATCATCGCCGAGATCAACAAGATCTATGAGACACAAGGAGCATCCATCTCGCGTAAGCATGTCGAGGTCATCGTGCGCCAGATGTTCTCACGCCGAAAGATCAAGTCGACCGGAGATACGAAATTCTCCATTGGCAACACCGTCGAAGAGTCGACGCTCAATGTCGAGAATGCACGCGTGAAGGCACAAGGTGGCGAAGAGGCCAAGGGTGAGCAGCTCGTCCTCGGTATCACTGATGTCGCACTCACGAAGGAGTCTTTCCTCTCGGCAGCATCATTCCAGAACACGTCACGCGTCTTGATCGAAGCAGCAGTCCAAGGTTCTGTCGACAAGCTCTATGGTTTGAAGGAGAACGTTATCTTGGGTCGCTTGATCCCCGCAGGAACAGGGTTCCATACGAATAGGGTGGAGCCGGAGTATGATCCGGAGGATGATTTGCCTCCACGCGAAATAGTCCAAGCGTAACAATGTCCAGTTAGGGCGCATTGCGTCGTTGACTTCGCTCTCCGGTTCGGAGAACTTACTCAAAGTAAGTCCTCGCGAACACGGAGAGCTTGTCGCCTCGCACTGCATCCCAAACTGACCATTGTTAAAATGCAATGCAGCGCAGTTCGTTCTTTGTTTCAGGGCTCATGAAATAAAATGAAAATTAAAAAGAAAACACTCAGCAACGTCTCTCCTGTGTGTTTTCTTGCATCCGACCATGGCAACACCCGTAGAACAGATAAAAAGGAAGCTTCACAAATTTACCTGCAGTGCGAGGCGGCAGCGAGGAGCACCCCTGAGGCGTATGAGCGATACGGTGAAGGGGTCGACGTAGCGACAACGAAGCAATGCAGTAAATTTGTAAGCGCAAACATATGCCAACCCCAGTAGAACAGATCAAGTCCCGCTTATCGATAGTCGATGTGGTGGGGTCGTACATCAAGCTTGATAAGGCTGGCGGAAGCTTTAAGACACTCTGTCCGTTCCACAACGAGAAGTCGCCATCATTCAATGTCAGTCCATCGCGCGATGCGTACTATTGTTTCGGGTGCAATCGTGGGGGAGATATCTTCTCATTCGTGCAGGAGATCGAGGGTATCGACTTCGTTGATGCCTTGAAGATACTTGCAACGCGTGCGGGGGTGGAATTAAAGCGCGAGAACATCGGCGAGCGTACGGTGCGTGAGCGTCTCTATGCCATCATGGATGCGGTCACCGAATTGTATCAAGGCGAACTCGCGAAGAATGCGGAGGTGAGCGCGTATCTTCTGGGACGCGGGCTCACCGAGAAGACCATTTCAGATTTTCGCATCGGCTACGCTCCGAATGAATGGCGTCTCGCGTACGAACATCTGAAGCGAAAAGGATTCACCGATGAGGAGATAGAAAGCGCGGGGCTCACAAAGGCTGTTGAAGGAAAGGGGTATTACGACCGATTCCGCGGAAGGGTCATGTTCCCGATCTTCGATGCGAACGGTCGCGTCGTGGCGTTCTCGGGCCGCGTCTTTGGGAATCAGAAGAACCAAGATGGGACCGATGTCGCGAAGTACATCAATTCACCGGAGACCCCGCTCTATGACAAATCGGCGATACTTTTCGGATATGACCGCGCGAAGATGGATATTCGAAAGCAAAATTTTTGCATCCTCGTCGAGGGGCAGATGGACCTCATCATGTCGCATCAGGCGGGGACCACGAACACCGTTGCGGTATCGGGCACGGCGCTCACCGAGCGTCATCTCGCGCTACTCAAGCGGGTGACCGACAATCTTGTCTTCGCATTCGATGCCGATGATGCGGGTCTTGCCGCGACGGGTCGTGCGTTCCAGATGGCACTTGCCCTCGGTATGAATGTCCGCGTTGCGGCCATCCCGGACGGGAAAGACCCCGCAGATTATATTTTGAAGAATGCGGAAGAGAAACCGGAAGCCTGGGCAGAGGTCATTGCGAGTTCGAAGCACATCATCGACTTCTATCTTTCGTCACTCGCAGGGAAGGGGTATGACCCACGCGATTATCGCGAGGAGGTCGAGAAAAAAGTCCTTCCTCTCATTCTCGCAATGCAGTCGAAGATCGAGCAGGCGCATTTCATCGTCGAAGTCGCACGAAAGCTCGGAGTTGCCGAGAATGCCGTCTGGGAAGAGGTCAAGCGTCTCAAGTTTCAGGGTGGTGCGATCACGCACAGTGTGACCCCCCAGGGCGGAGAGGATCGGAGGGACGAGCTACCGCGAGGGAACATAAAGAGCAGACGTCAAGTTGCCGAGGAGGAAATAATCAGTATTCTTCTCTGGCAGGAGACCCATAAGGAGCCCGCCATCAATGTTCCCGTTATTCGCAGGTCTTATGAGGAGCGCATTGCGCGATACGCCATCTCGGGCATGAGGCCGGATGATGACCAGACGCGCATTCTCATCATCAAAGCCGAGCACACGTACGAGCATGGACCAGGGCTTGAAGTCGCCATCGAAGAGATGCTCGACACACTCGAAGCCGAAGTATTGAAAGAGATGCAGGCGGAACTGTTAAAAAAGATCCATGAGTCCGAAGGAAGAGGGGACAAAGAAGAAACGAAAAAATATTTACAACAATACCAGGAAGTGACTCCCCGATTAATAGCGATAGAGGATAGGAAGTTAAAGCGGAGTATATGAGTTGAGAGGTGAGTGGATGAAAGCAAACAAATTTTATATTATTAACAACAACTATCGTATGGCAACCAAGAAACCCGTGAAGACTGCTCCGAAGAAGAAGGTCGCAAAGCCCGTCAAGCCTGCCCGCGCAGGCGGGAAGGCAGTTGCAAAGCCCGCACCAAAAAAGCCTGCACGGGTAACGGCTAAGGCGCAGAAGGTGACGCTCGCGAAGCCCGCAAAAAAGGCCGGGAAGCCTGCGAAGAAAAAGAAGAAGAACACGGGAACCAAACCGGGAAGCGCAAACACGCGCAACGCAAAGAATGCCAAAGCGAAGAAGGAGCTGAAGGCGCATCCAAAACCCGAAACGGACGAGAAGCCAAAGAAGCTCACGGCCTCCGAGAAGAAGGCGCTCGCCAAGAAAGAGCAGCTCGCACCGCCCCCAAAGAAGACGATGACCAAGGAGCGCAAAGCCTTGGAGCATAAGTTGACCACCCTCATCACCCGTGGCCGCGATCGCGGTTTCATCACCTTCGACGAGATCCTGCGCGTGTTCCCGGAGATCGAGAACAATCTCGACTTCCTGGAAGAGGTCTACGATCGGATGGGCGTCATGGGCGTCGACATCCTCGAGTCGGGCGGCTTGCTTGATGTGGTGACCGAAGACGAGACTCCGCACCACGGCGCATCAAAGAAATATCTGACGACAAAGTCCTCGCCATACGACTCGACGCAGATGTATCTCCGCGAGATTGGTCAGTATCCGCTGCTTTCCGCACGCGACGAGCGCGAGCTTGCACAGCGCATTCAGGCGAGCGATCCTGAGGCAAAGAATCTCCTCGCACGCGCCAACCTTCGCCTTGTGGTCTCCGTTGCCAAGAAATACGTCGGTCGCTCACCCGACCTCACACTGCTTGACCTCATCCAGGAGGGGAATCTCGGTCTTTTCCGTGCCGTCGATAAGTTCGACTGGTCGAAGGGCTACAAGTTCTCGACCTATGCTACATGGTGGATCCGTCAGGCCATCACCCGCGCCTTGGCCGACCAGTCCCGCACCATCCGTATCCCGGTCCATATGGTGGAGACCATCGCGAAGTATAAGCAGGTCGTCCGCCGCCTGACTCAGGACCTGGGTCGCGAGCCGATGGCCGAAGAGGTCTCGACCGAAATGGGTATCGACATCGAGCGCGTCCGCATCATTGAGAACATCGACCAGGATACCGTTTCCCTCGAGAAGCCGATTGGTGATGACGAAGACAAGTCCACCCTCGGTGAATTCATCGCTGATGAGAAGATCCTTTCACCCGACGCAGAGTCTTCCCGCCGTATCCTTAGCGATCAGGTGGGGGAGATACTTGGAGATCTCAGCCCAAAGGAGAGGAAGATTCTTGAAATGCGGCATGGGCTATTGGACGGTGTAACGCACACTCTCGAAGAAGTCGGGAAAGAGTTTGGGGTTACGCGTGAACGTATTAGACAGATCGAGGCCAAGGCCCACGAGAAGATCCGCCAGCACGCGAACATCAACAAACTGCGAAGCTACTAAGACAAACAACAAAAAACGGGGGTGCTAAGGTCCGACCTTAAGAATTTTAAAAGGTCGGACCTTGGAGAAACTGCACCCCCGTTTTTTGCTGTGGCTCCGCAGTTAGTTATGCCGTGCATGTCGTATCTAGGACGCGTAATTTGGGCGCATTGCTTTGTTGTCATCGGAACGAACCCCGCTCATCGTACCAGAGTACGCCTCGGGAGGTATCGTCCCTCGACGTCTCGCACTGCATCCCCAATTACGCGTCCAAAATATGACCGTTTAAGCAAATTAAGGTTGTTAGTTGCAGGTAGGCTATACTTTTTGACAAAAGATTAACAATACATATTATTTGTAAATAAAATATGTTGTTATATATAGATATTCTGAAAATTGAGTTATATTGTTAATATATAAAATACAATATCCACATTGACACTGGTAAATAAGGGAATATAATAATTTCTTATAAACAAAAAACTTAGCAATCAATTTATGGAAGAAGAGAATATAAAACTTTCAGCAATAGACCGAAAACTCACTGTGATTGTTGGTTTGCTGTTTAAAATTTCAAATCAAGGGGGAAAGTCAACGCTGAAAGATCAAGTGAAAGAACTTTCAAGCCTTGGGTTGTCTGCAAATGAAATCGCTGCCACTTTGGGGAAAAAGATAACTCACATAAGAAAAGAATTAACAGGACTTAAAAAAACAAAGAAGTAATATGGACAATCAGGATTTATTACAGACAATATCAAAAAAACTCGGTGTTCTAATTGCCCTACAGCTTCAAGAAAAATCAGAAAAGTTTTCTGTATCTGAGGGAGTGGAGTTACTTACTCGTTTTGGAATGACCCCAACTGAGATTGCAGATATTCTAAATACCTCAACAAACACCGTGAATGTTATGAGATCTCGTCTTAAAAATAAAAAGAAATAAGCATGGAAAAAGAAATACTTGAACAAATCAAATATCAAAACAGTCAGCTAAGAGACATCTTTATCTTCTTACTTAGCAGAGAAGGGTATAACGATTCAGAAATACGAGCCATTGTCGGAAGTGTCGATAATAATAAAATTAGAAAAATAAGTGCAGGCCTCAAAAGAATTAAGAAACTTAAAAAATAGCATGATTAAGAAAAATCAAAATAATGAAAGTGATCGGACATCTGACTTGGTGATGAAATTACTTATACTTGAACTCGCTAAATTCGGTCTACCTCAAGGCGAAATAGCAAAGAAGCTTTGCGTAAACATTGTGGTTGTTAATGACTTTCTTAAAGGAATAAAACTTAAATAATATGGCAAAAAAGAAAAGCGAGAAACTTGAACCACTAGAAGAAATTAAAAGGCTTCTTGTATTGGGGCTAGTAAATCAAGGCGTAAAAGGGAAAGATATTGCAGCTGTTCTTGACGTTGATCCTGCAATAATTAGCCGACTTTTGTCTCCCAAAAAATAAATTTATGAATGAAAATACGGATATTACAAAACGTCTTGATGCAATTGCTTTGCTACTTTTAAAACTACTGCCAAAGGAAACACTTGGACCCGATCAGGACAAGATACTATTTTTTAGTAGCCTCGGCTATTCAAATACTGAAATAGCAAAGTTGTTGCTCAAAACTCCAAACCAAGTTAAATCACTTCTCCACTTAGGAAAGAAGAAGAATCAATAATATGACAGATCGACTTAATCCTAAAATAATTGTGATTCTTGAAGCCAAGTTGGGTAAAACTGCTGAACAGATAAGACCGCGATTGTCTGAGTTGCGTCGCAAACACAGCGGCTTAACGATGAATGCTGCGGCACAGATGTACGCAATGTCTCACAACACATCTATTATGGGGAAACTTGATGTAGAAGATCGACAATCTCTAGCTACTGTTCAAGCCATTACGCAGGTGAGCGTGTCTAGTGTATCTAAGGTTGATAAGCGCACACTAAACATTAACAACTCCCCGATACACAATCTCTCATTTGGTGACCGAAACCAGGTGGGTCAAAGTGTTGTGAATATCGATAATTCCCTAGAAAAGCTATCTAAACAAATTGAAAAAAGTACAGTACTAACGGATGATGAGAAAAATGATTATAAATCCGACATAGAGACCATCGCGAGTCAAGTTGGAAAAAGTAAACCCAACAGATCGATTATTAAAACGGCATGGGAAGGAATAAAAGCACTATCTGAATTAGAGGGTTTTGCTCAGGCTGTAGCTCACACTGGTACATTAATTCAGCACTTTATTTCATAGCATGTAGCTCGCTTCGCTCACTAGAGGGATCACCCCCCCCCATATTATTCCAATTTTTTTCTATAATTACCATATAATACGCCATGGCGTATTATATGGTAATTCGAAAACCAGTACATTCATGATTGATTTTGTGAATCTGTTGGCTGATTGCTTTGTTTACCGTAAAGTATAGTATGAGTCGCATGAATAAATTTCTCTTTGGGCTTGCGGTTGTTGGGCTTTTTGGCATCGTGGCGCCTGAAACATCAGCTCATCCGGGTAATACCGCCTCCGATGGTTGTCACTACTGTCGCACAAATTGTGCCAAGTGGGGAGAGGTAGAAAATGCAAGACACTGTCATGGAAGCAGTAGTTCTGCGGGTCGCTCAAGTAGAGCTAATGATGATGGGGGTAGTGGAGGATGGCTGTGGCCCATCGCGGGCATAGCTGCTGGAGCCGGTGTTGTATATTTTGGTGGCAAGAATAAGTCTAAATAAAACGGAGACGAGCTCGCTAGGGGGGCAGACTCCTCCTTTTTCAAGCAATTATTTTGCGTATAAGGAAATTGGTGAAAATTTTATGAAGCTGTTGCGCTTAGAGAAAACTGATAATATTAAATCAAGCTGTTATCGTGGCATGATTTAAGTTTAATAAAAGAAAACGGGATAAGCCCACAACCTAAAACTTACTGATCGTATGGAATATAAATTTGGAGGTGCTCGGGTGGCGATTGTGGTGTTATAGTAAAGACATGAATAGATTGAAGCAGGCCTTCGATACTAAAGAAAAATTATTTTGGTTGGGCTATTGGATTATCAGTCTTTCCGCTATCGTTGCATTCTTTTTTCGGGTTGTTCCGATGCAAGCGCAGCATCCCGAGAGGGCTTATGAGAATAGCGCCATTTTCGTTATTCCTTTTCTGGTTCTGTTTGTTGTATTGCGTGTGTTATCTAAATTTCGTGATTTAAACAAATTTAAACAGCGTTTGATTATTGTTTATCTTATCTGTCTTTTTGGAGCGGCAGTTTTGTTCTGGCCGTCTCGAGTGGATGATGCTCAGGTGTTACTATGGCTACTCTTAATCTCATTTATTGCAGCCACCTTACTTGTTTTTGGATATTCACTCGTAAGAATAGAAGAATCAAAAAAATCATTTTTAATGAAATTTGTTTTAATTTGCATTCTATTTTCCCCTGCACTTTTTGTCCCTGCCGATGTATGGATAAGTAGCGGGATAAAATTTCCGCATCTTTGCGAAACACAAACCATTAATCATCCTGGTGTTCCGATTGACTACGTTTGTACGCCAGAGATGGGACTATGTGGACGAGGTCTACCTTCCGCCGGGGAAGGGTGGTCAGATACAAAATCCATTTGTATCTGGGATTTACAAGCTGGGTTAGGTCTCATTTTCAGTACCTTGTTCAGGTTTTTTTACTCATCCTTGATCGCAATCGTAATTACCATAAAAACGGGGAAAAGTGGAGATAAGTCCTCGACCTAAAATTTCCCGACTGCAGGAAGCATAAATTTGGAAGTACTCTTTGTGGTGATTGATTTCTGAAACGCGTGGTCAAATTTGCAAAGTCCTGATGGGATATTTGTGAATAAAAAAAGCCCCGCGGATGCGGGGTGAATGGCAGGAATTACCGAGCCGAGGACTGTATTTTTTCTACTTCCTCGGCGAGTTTTTGTGCGAATGTGCGCAATGCTTCGATTTCTGCCCCATCGTTAACACCAACCATGTAGACCTCGCCGCCCCAGAAATGGTTCTTTACGCGAACCTCAGTGTAGACAGTGTCCCCCTCGATCGGTTCATGTGACAATGACTCGACTGCAAAATGCATATGTCGATAAGGTGAACATACGCCAAGCACGAATGCGGGTTTTCCGTCCGCTAAGGTTCTCTTGATGACCGCTTTGTCGCCAGCAATTGCCTTGATGGCCTCGACGATATTGCGACCCATCACGCTCTTCATCTGTACAAGATCAGATCCCATAAATACCTCTTTAAATACAAAACTAACTCACATAATACAAGTTAAATTGTAAATGTCAAACAACATGAAAATGAGGTAAGCATGATAGAAAACGGGGATAAGCAAACGACCCCAGGATGGATTGGACGCCTTATCCGTTGATGATTTCTCCGCCATTCGGATGAAGTACTTGTCCTGTCATGAACGAAGAATCCTCTGACGCGAGAAATACGAATGATGGAGCGATTTCGCTTGGCTGTGCTGCGCGTTTCAAGATAGAATTTAAGTAAGTCCCATTGATTCTTGATTCGTGTGGTCAAATTTGCAAAGTCCTGATGGGGGAGTGGTGTTAAAAAATGTGCCGCACATTACTGTGCGGCGGGGAGGGGATTAGCAGGTCGGTCGACGAATCCACCAGCCTGCATATTTGTCGTCAACAAGGTGGTTACGCCAGCCGTTCGGTCCAGCGAGTTCGGTTATCCGAACTCTCAGGAATCTGGATGAAGCATTGTCCATTTTCATTGCGTTCGGCGGGATGAAAAGGAAGCCATCCGCGCTTACCTCTGCATCGCTCGGCACCATTCCCGTCAGGAGAAGTAATAGTGCATCAAACTCCTCCCGCTTTGTTTCATTGCGCGTGCTAGATTTCATTGCAAGTCTCCTTGTTCGTGGAAAAAGATCTGACCGCGGGATAATAGCATGAATATACAACTAAGTCAATAGCGCTCAGTTTCGCTCACATGGGGGTCTTGTTCCCATTCACGATTGATCTACGTGCGCAGCAAGAAAAACACCCCGTTTTTTTCGGGGTGTCACAGGTTTGTCCTTCGGTTTATTTCTTTTGTTCAAGTATTTTTCGGATATCTTTTTCGGCAGCACGGTCTGCCGCACGCTGCTCCTGGTGAGCAAAGAGGACCCGAACCGATGAGGCCAATTCTCTTGGCTCCATTTCAATGATCGCCCCTTTTGTGCAGAGTCCAAATTTCGTCGAATCGGTGCGATGTGCAACCAGGTAATGCTGATCTTCTTTTGCATTTTCCTCAAGCATTGCCCGCGCCAAGGTTCCATTCTTGTTGTTGTGTACAGAAACAATCGGCGTCAGATACGTGACCCAGCACAGAGAAGGTGTGGTGTCTTTTCCCGACAGAATATCGTTCGCGTTCACTGTGTTCGTGAGTATCGTGTTCGGGAACAATCCGTTGGTGCCTATGGGGGGCAGTGGCTCCATCGAGCTCTTGTACCCGCTGTCTGTACAGCCGGCGGCGATGAGTGTGGTCGTCAGGACGAGGGCGGTGGTCAGATATTTCATTAAAGACTCCTTGCTGTTGAAAATTTTTTCTGCATGATTTCTATCACAGCAATCAACATGTGTCAAGAAAACGTAATAGTTCAATAGCTTGGACGCAAAGTATCCATTAAACTTCGCGTCATATGCCATACACAACAAACCCTGCCCTGCTCCGCGTCCGTCGCGATGCGGCTGCTATGAAAACGTGGACAGTCACAATTGATTTCTGGGGTTCACTTCGCTCGCCAGAGGAGTCAGCGACCAATTTTTCTTAACGGTACTCCGTCTTAGAAAAATGAAGTACTCTCCGTGGTAAAATAATTCCTTCCTAATTCTATTCTCTTATTCGCGCGAATAGGCGAATAGATTACAGAGTGTTATGATGGCAATATCATGAAAGAGATCGAGAAACAGATGAGGGCGCTCGCGAATGGCCGACGACTGGCCATTCTCAAGTATCTGAAAAAAATCAAGGAGGCGAACGTGGGGGAGATTTCGGAGGAGATCAAGCTTTCATTCAAGGCAACATCCAAGCACCTGGGTATCTTGTATGCGGTGGGCATAGTAGAGAAAGATCAACTCGATCTCACGATAAATTATCGGCTGGCAAAGGACCCTCATGTTGCGGTGAGACAAATCCTTTTTATTCTCTAATTCCTTCCTGCGAAGGCAGGCGCGATCAAAATATCCTGAGTGAAGCGATCAGCGATATGAAGTACTCTTATTGTGATTGATCGTGCTGGTCCGCGGGGTAATTTTGCACAGTCCTGATGGGATAATATATTTCGATAAAAAATGAAGCGGGCGCCGTGGCGTCCGCTGGGGATAGTGTTTTTTGAGAAGTGTGAGCTTCACCTTCGATTCATCGGACTCTCCTTTTGGTTAGGTCGTTTCAGGGCGTCAGCGCTTTTCGGCGGCGATGCGTCGCCCGCGCAGTTCTTCGACGGGGACAAATTTCCCGGATGCCTTGCGGTATCCCGGGTCGCCGTAGGTGGCACCATCCTGAAGCCGGCGGTGGTCGACTTGCATCGCTTCACCGTCAGCATCATAGAATGCGTTGTTCGCATCATCACTATCGCTGTCGGTTTGACCTCCGCAGCCAAAGGGCGTGTTGGTCAGAGCCTGAAAAGCATCCATGTGCGGTACTCCAATTTATAAAAAGGTTAAAAAGATCTTAGATTTTAAGGATAGCATGAATATTCGCTCATGTCAATACCATTTGAAAGCTGAGATATGTGCAATTGATTTCAAAAAAGTCGGGTGGTATATTCAAAATATGACTTTGGAAAGTTTACAGACAGAAGAAGCGTCGCCCGAAAAAGAAGGAGTGATACGTGCGTTGCTTGCCAACCACGAAGACTTATCGCCACTTCATCAATTTCTCGGCTTGCGCGAAACAAGGTGTAAGAACGGGATGGATAATCTTCTTCTCTCCGTCGACCTTCTTGACATTTGTGTGGGTGCGCATCTCTATGAAGCGGCTCATGAAACGCTGAATGCCGCGCTTCTCCAAGCAGAGCAGGAGGACGCTGCGGCGATCTTTGAGTATCTTGAAGGGGTAAGGCGCCAACTGCTTCAGTGGTAATATCTGGGGAATTACCATTTTTAAATTTAAGCTCACAATAAAAGATCCCGCACCAATTGTGCGGGATGAGAGGCTATTTTTCGGTGCTGTTATGTCGTGCTTTTAGTTCACGATAGTCTTCGACTTCCATCCAGATGGGTAGCGGTGTTTCTGCCCCGAATGATTTCGCGCCGTCAGGTGCGGTATCGTCAGGTACAAGCGCAAGGTCGATCAATTCGCTATACACTTTTTTCATCATCGCTATTTTCCTCGAGACCTTTGCGCAGTCGAGCTTCCCGATACGTCTTAGGAAGACCAGATCATCGCTCGCTGTCTTGAGAAAGACGACGAGATGTGCGTAATGTTCGTCTCCCGTCCAGTAAGGGAATAGTTTTTTGTTCTTGGAGCGTAACGACCGATAGGGATGATGCACAACGATTATTTCACGCACGAAGGTGGTGAGGGTTGTTTTGGTCTCTGCACGCACAGCATCCATTTGCGCCTCCGGTATTTTTTATCCTTTCCCACTCTACTGCTTTATGAAGTGTTGTCAATTTCGCTCGTGACCACGTCGAAGTCCCATACTCCGGCGATCAGAGATTTCAAGTACTCTCCCGTGCAAGGCCGAATAGCCTCGTACCTGCGTTATTATTTGGATTGAAGTATCAGGGAGCCTTTGCTGAAATTTTCTCCGATCCAAGAGATCTTTCCGATGAGCGGTCCGAGGATGCCGAGTGCTATCGTCGCGATAATTGCGGAACCGACAAAAAATCCTATACCGTAGATGATCCCGGTGCCGGCGATGTGTGTCACCGTGGTTTGTTTTTTGATATTGGCATTCAACGTGATCAACTGCCTGATGATCTCGTCGTTCTGTTGTTCGATATTCATATGTTAATTATACCACTCGAAAATTTAAAAGTAGCGATCTGTTGTTGCTGAGTTGAGAAATATGCGGTTGAAATGATCTGTAGGCGAGTAGGACGATACGCTATGTTTTGCGACCCCACTGGATATGTGCCCAGATACGTTCATGCAGATAATAGAGTGCGGTACTGTATCCATTCACAAAGATCACGATACCGGCACTGAGTGCAGCGTCACGCGTAAAAAAGTATGCGACCGCAGAGTCAATACTGATACTTAAGAGTCGATAGCTGATCGATTTAACCCCGGTGCGTCGGTGTTTTTCTAGTGGTTTTATTTCCATTTGCCAAGTATATCAAGGAAAATCGGAAAATAGTGCTCCTGCGGAAAAGCACGATCTTTCTGGCGGACAGGTAGGTCCGTTGATCTTTGAATGACGCAGAGGGAAATAAAAAAGCGCTACATAGATAATGTAGCGCCGTTGCTTATTCCTTCAGATGGTCGGGGAACAATTTGTCGCGCTCCTCGCGGAAACGATGAAGTGTAAGCGTCGACTCTTTGCGTACGCGACGTGTCATCGAGACGTGCTCGATAAGCGATTCTTCTTGTTTATCAAGATATACCCCCACTTCTTCGAGCGTTGCGAGACGCATGTTCTCGCGCGAATCGGGTGAGTGTTCCGTCACGTCAAATTCATATGCTTGAGATTGTTCCAGCATGTCGTCAAAAGATCTGACGTAAAACAGCCTTGCCTCATTGTCGACCCTCGTAATGACGGCGGGGCAACTCCACCGGCTCATCGAGGTCGTTCCCGAATACCAAATGAATGCTCCCTGCTTCACATGTTCCGCAGTGACTTTTGCCATCGTCTTACTCCTATGAAAAACTCAACTCTATCGACAACCTACCATAAAGATCATATATCGCAAGGGGAAGGGGTCACAATGATCGACCATGGAAAATGAGTGAATAAAAAATGCCCCGCACAATGTGCGGGGCATGAAGATCATTGTCGTTAGTTGTCGCCCCCTCCACCACCGGCAGTCGAGCCGCCGCTATCGGGGGAGCTGAATGAGTCGAAGCTGCTCGAACTGCTCCCTGAACCGGAGTCATCACTGCGCTCCCAGTTGGACGAACTCGATTGAGTAGAAGCAATTTCAACCGCAGCTACTGCCGCAGCTGCTGCCGTAGCCGCATTCGTGCGTGCACTACGCGGCGGTGCATTGGAATATGAAGCAGGTCGCGTGGGCGGACGCTCGCGCCGTGCTTCCGGTCGCTTGGTAGGCAGAGGATATGTTGTGGGGAGGTCATCCTCACTCATTCTTTTCAGCCACTCGGCATATTCTTGTTTTTCACCGCGCACACGCTCCCGCTCCGCCTCCTCGTTCTTTCGTTTATTGATGCGATAGAGGTAAAGACAGAGCAGTGTTGATCCAAGAATAGCCAGCAAAAGAGGAACGGCAAATTCGAGACTTCGGTCACCTCCCGGCTGCCTTGTCACTGTTGTTTTCGGAACGAACTCATGCTTTGTGCGCTCCATAAGTGCATCAGTGCCTCGCATAAGTCCAAGCGCATACGCCCCCAGTGTCCCATTATGCATCGCAGGCTTCATCGTTCCTTCGGTGATATTTTTAATCGCGAGATCAGGCACCGCGCCTTCAACGCCCCGTCCCGTGACAATGCGTATCTTGTAAGGCGGAGTCTTGCCTGCGACGATGACGAGGATACCGGAGTCGATATCTGCTTGCCCCGGCTTCCATTTGTCAAAGAGTCCGACGCCGAGGTCGATCAGTCCGGTGGGGTAGCCATAGTCCTGTGCTGACGTGATCGTTGCGATGACGATACTGACCTTGCTCGCATCGCGAAATTTCGCGAGTTTTGCGTTCAGCTCGTTCGCTTCATTCGGGCTTATCATCGACGCAAAGTCGTTGACGAAGCGGTCGGAAAGCGCGGGGAATTCGTTTGCGCCTGCGAGGGCAGCCGAAATGCAGAGAAAGATACCGAGCAGTAAGCGGGTGAATTTCATGGACACTCCTTCTTTATGTTGAGTTCAATTTGAAGAGCTAACCGTTAGCACAATAATACAATAAACATAATTTGTCAAAATTTTCTCAATGCGATGAGATACGCAATGGAGTACTCGGTTTGAGTGCAATTTGTTCAAGCAAAACAAACAGTCATTTAAAAGCTGTCGCTGCTCCGACCGATACTCAGCCTTATGAAATAGTATAAACTATACTTTTGATGTAAAATGAAAATGTTATTTTAGAACAAGACACATAATCGGAATTATGTGTCTCGCGGTTGTCTCCATGCTAGCGGATGAATGATAAAGGCAAAAGTGAAATTAAAACAATAAAAATAAAGAAATATGCATATATTTTTCAAATCATTGGTAGTGGGTGCGCTCTCCCTCTCTATACCATTTTTTGTCTCAGCAGAGGAAATACAACCAATTGTACCAGTATCTCAAATACTCACAGATACGAATGAGATGAAGCCTATCGTGTTAGCCACTGTCAATCTTCAGAACGCCACCTCCACCCAAGAAGGACACACTTTCACTATCTCCTTCGATCTGACAAATCGCGTGGGTGTCCAGCCTGGAGTGAAATATAGCGTAGTACTTATTAAGGAAACAGCTGTTGGGCAGACGATCGTAGATGAGCACGTATATGACGAAACGATCAATCTGGGTGAAAATAGTTCTGTTCATAAAGTGGTCAATTACGCGCCCCCAACGAACATAGTGGGAGAGTACCTCCTCTTTATTTCTAGTGAGAACACAAGTGGATTTCCATTTGGACAAGCGACACTTGGAAAGGTGATCCTCAAGAGGAGTGATGCAGCTCAAAACCCTATTGTTATTGATACCGTAAGTTGCTATCTCACCGTAGAAGGGGAAAAAGATCAGCCTCACTATGCGCCTCGCCAGGGAGTCGATATCTCGATCGTTGAAAAATTACAAAGCAATTGTATCGTAGAAAATACCTCGAATGTTCCAACTACCGCCACTCCTTCTTTTGTCACTCGCACCCGTTCCAATTTTGGTGAGATAGTATCCACGCAAGGTGGTGATATGAACGCTGTTATATTTGCGCCGAATGAAAAAAAGACAATAGTAACATCTCTTCCAATATCGCTTACTCCACAATCTTACAATGTAAATCTTAAATATGGAGCAACGAGTAATGAGATCTCCTACCACTATGTGATACAGGGCGCAGGCGGGACGATACAGAACATTCTTTTGGACAAAGATGCGTACGTCAAAGGGGAGACCGCAAATATTTCATTCATGTGGTCGCCTTCTGCCGATGGGTTCCCATACTCTCGTCAGGGGGCAAGTACTCAATTAACAAGTCCTTCCTTTGCTATTTCGCTTGTTGATGAAACGGGAAATTCTTGTGCCAACTCCTTTAATCAGCCTCTATTGAGTGATGATATTCTTGTCCAAGCAAAGATAGCTATTATCTCTTCTTGTATTCATCCAAGAGCGAATGTGACGCTTGCCGATGCGAAGTTGGGGGTATTGGCACAAATGTCTTTTGAAACGGCCACGACGCCATCCCCATCAATTCCGCAAAAAGAAACAAATACAAAAAACATCCTTGCGGTGATGCTGGTTATCCTTCTATCGGTGATATTTGCTTTTTTGATCTATCGTAATAAAAAGGTTCACTCTCTTCCCGTTGGCCCGCTTGTACTTCTCTTCGTGATCGGGTTCATGTTCACTCATGCGGAGATTGCGAGAGCGGATACGTTTTATACCGGATTTACTGGTACTACTCTTGTGAACGTATCGCTTAACAAGACTTCGTATGCCCCGGGGGAGCCGATGACAATAACTGGGTCAATAACCGTTGCTGGTTGTGCAAACTCAGGAGATTGGTATCTTCTTAAATACGGTGTCGATCTAGCTGTGGGCCCCTTTACCGGAGCATACCTCATTAGTCAGCGAATCGCTGGGGGGAGCACTATTTTTTCTTCAGCCACTGTACCTGCCCCGCTGTTGGCAGGAAGTCATAGAGTCAATTTTCTTACTACGACAGGTTGGGTTGTCAGCAAATCTTATTTCTTACCTTTCACTGTTAATACTCCTTCTTGTACTGGCGCGACTCCCTGCGGTACTCCGGGTTCTTGCTTCGCAAAATCCGGCTGCAATAACGTCTGTGGCTCTACCGCCGTCAACGACTGTGCGGGTACCTGCGGAGGAGGCGCCGTAGACTACAATGGTGCAGTTGCAGGCTGTGGTTTCCCTGCCTGTACTGGAGCGACTCCCTGCGGTACTCCGGGTTCTTGCTTCGCAAAATCCGGTTGTGATAACGTCTGCGGCTCTACCGCCGTCAACGACTGTGCAGGTACCTGTGGAGGAAGAGCTACCGACTACAATGGTGCAGTTGCAGGCTGTGGCGGACCACTTTCCATCACCGCAAACCCTGTTGCACCGATCACGCTTCCCACCACGACATTCACCTCTACGTATTCACTTACGAACGGTACGTCCGCGAACACGAATTGTCGTTTGCTTGATAATGCAAGTAATCCGCTCACCGGATATACTCCGTGCTCGGGGAGTATCGCCTACAACACTCCTGCTTCACCCGGTGCGTATGGTTATAATGTCCAAGCATTTAAGTCCTTGACCGGTGAGATCAAGACAAGCGCATTTACCGTGACGGTGAATGGTGCTGGCTGTTCCGCTACAACGATCGAGAACTGTGCACTTCCCGCAACCGCGACCGGAGGAAATGCGGGGAGTTGTAATAGCGGATACGTCGGTTCCTGTAATTTCTCGTGTATGAACCGCGTATGGTCCTCGAATTCAAACTCCTGTACATTGATCCCTGCTCCCATCGTTACCGCCACAATAAACGGCGCGGCGACCGCATCGATAGGCTCGGGCGCACCATTCACCCTCGCAATGACCTCAAGCGGTGTTGGAGGGGGAACATGTTCATGGAGCCGCTCATCGGTTGCAAACAATCTCGGAGGAGATTTTGGGTTCGCGGCGATCCCCACAGCGAACGGGGGACCACAACAGTTCAACACCAACAATGTATTCTCCGGATGGAGGGGCCCAACAAAAGTGACTTGGATATTCAAATGTGACAATGGGTTCGGGCTCTCCACCTCAAGGTCTGTGGAACTCACCATTGCCGCTCCTGTTCCAGCGATAACAATCAATCCGATCAATAATCTGCTTTTCGGTGATGTTCCGCTCAATAATACTCGTATTCGGACGTTCACCATCACAAATACCGGAGACATCGGTTCATGGCTTATTGGTACGGTGACGACCGGAAATCCTCGTTTTGTCTGTACGGAAAGATGTACCTACGACCTTGGTGCGGGGGAAGTACAGACTGTGACCGTTATCTTCACCCCTGGCGTTGTCGGTCCGATCTCTGCGTCAGTACTTTTCAACGGTAATCCCTCTCCCACGTTAATCTCTTCGGGAAACGGAATCGCACCAGTCATCATTGTTCCGGCATCGGTCGATTTCGGCAATGTCCCGATTATTCGCACTAAGGACCTCAGCTTTGTCATCAAAAATATTGGTACGGTAGATCTGGGCCTCACTACTTTTTGGGGGTATAATGCGCCGTACACCTGTATCTCCATGGCGACCTGCGCTCAAAACGGGATCAATCTTGCTCCAAACGTCGTGAACACGGTCACGTTACGGTTCTCTCCGACGGCCGCCATCGTCTACCCGACGCAAATAGGTACACTTTCCGGTCAGCCGCTTTACGCCATCCCTATCAGCGGTACCGGAGTGCAGCCGGTGTTCAATGTGAAGGAGCAGTAAACGTTCGAGTCGGGAACCAATTGCAGACAGACCACGCGTTCACGTGTGGCCTGTTTCTGCTTCATGGCGGATCGATCATTGCTTTTAGTTTGTCTGGATACGCAAGAGTGCGGATACTATTTTTTACGCGAGAAAATGATGTAGAAAGCAGGGTATATTGATCTCCAGGATATTTGCTATACTCAGTTGTATGGATAGAAGGCTTACTCTTTTTTTACTTTTCACGATTGTCATCGTATTGCTTTTTTGGTACTCGAGCGTTTTGCAGGAGCAGTTCTATGTTGTTGTTAAAATCTTCGATGCGATCGTTCTTGAGAATCGGTCGTTGGCGATAGGGGTATTCGTGTTGGCCGCGGCAGTCGCTGCCCTGATAAGCCCACTCACCAATATACCGCTTGTGCCGATCGCGGTGGCGATCTGGGGCCCTTCTTTTACGACGGCTATTTTACTTTGCGGCTGGTTTATCGGCGATATACTGGCATATGTTATCGGACGCTATGTGGGTCGAAAGGCCGTCTCCTACTTTGTGCCGGAGGAGCGACTTGAGCGATGGAGTAGCACCGTAAAGGAACACACGAATATTATTACTGCATTTTTTCTGCGTTTGGCACTTCCCGCCGAGCTTGGTTATGCATTCGGGATCGTGCGCTACCATGCCGGGTGGTACATATTGATCACTGTTCTTGCCGAACTTCCGTTTGCCGTCGTTGCTACTTATGCGAGTGAAGCGGTCCTTTCCGGTGATGTGATAAAGTTTTTCTGGTTCACGGCGATACTCTTCCTGCTCATATTTTTTGCATTTTTCAAAATTCGTAAAAAGTGATGCACGATTAACCACCGTGCGCTTTTGTCACACAGTGGTTGGTCCAGGTGATGATAGCTCAATAAAAAAGTGCGACCATTTGGGGTCGCACTCAATCGATGCCTCTTTCTGTGAGCGTTTCTGTTTATCTGCGTCGCCGGAAAGTATCGGCTGCGTCCCCAGCTTCTATGATGTCTCTCACACAATTTGAGTAGACCCATGGTATGTCCGAGAACTGCGCGCATGCCGTAAAGTAGTCGACGTGCTCCGCGGGTGCATAGTTCATGCGGGGCGGATAATATATGCGCGGTTGCGGGTAATAGACCGGCGGCGGTAGATAGTAGACGGGAGGCGGCACATAGACCGGCGGGGGAATATAAGGCGGAGCATAATTCTCGTGAATGATATATGCCCCCAATCCGCCGATAATGAGCGGTGCGATCCAATTCCCTCGATCATGGTGCTGATATTGCGGTCTTTGCTGCGGATACTGTTCATGATGGTGCCGCGGGTTAGCTTCAGCAGTTCCGACGATCACAAGTGCAATCGCTGTGACTACTGCGTAAAAAATCAATGACTTGTTCAATGATCTCATGTGATACTCCTGTGTGTGACGATGGACGAACTGCAAGCATTCTACTACTAATTAGATCAATCGTCAATTATGAACACTGGTTGGCAATACAGCTGAAGCAGGGCGTTTTCAAAAAATGCTAGACATGTTGGATGCTTATTCCGGCATAGGATGGTGGAGAAAGAAGAATCAAAAGACACACGACAGCATCATGATGTAGCGTATCTTATGACTCGCTTATTTATAGTAGATGCCGCCAAGTATGCGTTTACCGCGCGCGCCCGTTGCCTTGGGAAGGTTCCCCGGTCGCCGTAGCAGCGTCTGTTCTGCAAGCCATGCGAATGCAAGCGCTTCGACGTCTTGGGTGCCGACATTGAGCTCGTCCGTCACCGTGATCCTTGCCTCCGGAATGAGCTCGCGCAATCGATTGCGTAGGGCAGAGTTCTGCGCTCCACCTCCGCAGCAATAGACCTCTGTCGTACCGCGGCAATAGGCGTGGATGGCGCCGGCGATGGCGTGCGCCGTAACGGCAAGTAGCGTCGCCTGCACGTCGCATGCTGTATATTCAGGCTTCAGCGCGTGTTCATACCACGCAGCATTGAACAGGTCGCGCCCGCTCGATCTTGGCGGCTTCTTCTTGAAATAGGGGTCGGCGAGGAGCCGTGAGAGAAGAGCGGGGATGACCGTACCCGACGCTGCCCATTTCCCGTTCTTATCGAATGCCATCTTTTTGTTCTTCCGTATCCATGAATCCATGAGCATATTACCCGGTCCGGCATCAAATCCGATGGTCGCTTTGACGGGGTTGAGATCGGTGATATTCGCTATGCCGCCGATGTTCAGGATCACACGATGAACTCTGGGGTGACGAAACATGACATCGTGGAATGCCGGCACAAGCGGCGCACCTTCCCCACCCGCGGCAATGTCACGGCTACGAAAGTCGGAGACAACGGTGATGCCTGTTAATTCAGCAAGGAGAGAGGGATTATTGAGTTGCAGTGTAAAACCAAGATTCGGGCAATGCAGTATCGTCTGCCCGTGACATCCGATCGCCGAAATATTTTTGGCGGGAAGGTTGGCATTCGCGAGCACGGCGGTGATGCTTTTTGCATACAAATGCGCCAACCGGTTTGCGGTTTTCGCGGCAAGCGTGAGCGAGCCCGCTTTGTCTTCGTGGAGGAGAAGCAGCGTTTCACGGAGTCGTTTGTCGAATCGGACGAACGCTGTCGCACGCACGGTAAACGGAGACTTGCTTAAGTCGGCGAGAACGGCGTCCGCGCCATCGAGGCTCGTGCCCGACATGATGCCGATGTAGTATGCTCGTTTTGCTCGACTCATCTCTTCAGTGTACCCGCGCCAAAAGGAGCTCACAAGGAGGGGTATTTCCGTTTCTCGGCGTGTGGCGAGGAAATGAGTCGTGTATACTGAGCAGGTGAGATCAAATTTAGAAAATTTTCAGATCGAAACGGCGCGATTACTCCTTGTTCCCATCACCATGGAATATGCCGAGGAGATCTTTCGCGTATTCGATGATGAGATAACAAGGTATATGTACCCTGCGACGCCCGGCTCGATCGAGGATACGCGAATATTCATCAGAAAAAGTATCGAAGGATTCTCAAGAGGAGAAGAGATCGTGGCGGCAATTCTCACAAAAGACGCCCGTGAATTTATCGGAAATGTGGGTATCCATGACATCAA
Organism: Candidatus Lloydbacteria bacterium RIFCSPHIGHO2_02_FULL_50_18; assembly: GCA_001821395.1. Lineage (GTDB taxonomy): Bacteria > Patescibacteriota > Minisyncoccia > Phycocordibacterales > UBA6899 > MHLP01. The sequence continues at coordinate 176,016 of MHLM01000014.1, forward strand.
CACGAGCACGCCCGAGCTAGGGATATGGATCAAGAAGGATGCGCATGGCCACGGTTATGGAAAAGAGGCGGTGACCGGACTTAAGGAATGGGCGGATACAGCGCTTGGCTATGAATATATCAAATATCCCGTCGTTGAGGAGAATATTCCAAGTAGGGCGATCGCGGAATCGCTGAATGGGAAAGAGGTACTGCGATATCCCAAAACAAACTTAAGCGGAGTAACACACGCGATGGTCGAGTATTATATTCATCCGAATGTACCTCATGCGCATCAGTAGTGTGTTGCTCTTGCAAAACATGTGTAAAATGCAGTAATGTATAGTAATGACCAGTGAATCACTACATGCCGTCGAAGATGAAAGTGTGGGCCTGCAAATTACCAGGAGAGATTTCTTGAAAGGGGTGTGCGGCGGGTTGGCGCTCTCAGCGATCGGGCTTGATTCCGAGGCAGTGGAGAGTAAGGAAAAAGATGAGTCCCCGTTTGACCATGAGGTACAGAGGAGGCTATTGGGCTTTGTGGCAAAAACAATGGACGTCGTACTCGACACCGACGTCATATCGCTTCCCACCGTGGTAGAGGCGGAAACGATATCAGATGCAGATTTTAATCAGATGATAGGATTTGACACAGAAGGGCATCGTAATAATTTATTTTTTCCGCCAAGCTGCATATTGTTATTGAAGAAAAGCAAGGCGCACAGCCTCGTGCATGAATACGTGCATTATATTCAGTACAACTATAAGGGGTACACTGATGGAACGACTGACGAGGTTGAAAATCAAGCGGTACGTATTCAAAATATATTTAGAGAAACAGGGGAAGGAGTTGTTCGTTGAGGCGGTGTTTGCTCCAACATGTAAATGATCGTTTTGTCCCGTTTTGACATAATGGTAGATGGTCTTCATCTGGATTGCATAAGAAACGTAGTCATGCGAGTATTGTGAAAGGTGTGTTTTTTGTTCAACACTGAGGAGGTCTGACGTGACCAACATAACTGAACGACTCGTGCGCCCGGAGCATATGAATGCGGCGGGTGCGCTTTTTGGGGGAGTCATCCTTGCGTGGATCGACGAAGCGGCTGCTATCGCTGCACGAAAACTTTTTCATACAACGAACTTCGCTACGGTGGCGATAACGGGGGGTATCTATTTTCGGCGCCCTATTTTTCTTGGAGACCTCGTGTCACTCCAAAGTACGCTCGTGCGCGTGGGGAGAACATCGATCGCGTTTCAGGTCGATATCAACGTTTTCGACTCGAAAGACCCAGCGCCCGTTTGCTCGGTGCAGGAGATCGTCTTTGTGCGGAAGGATGCACAAGGCACACCTTATCCTCACGGACTCTCTCCGCTGCTCATCACTCACACGCCGTAATATGTCGCGAAAAGTACACCGACCTGCTCGGTGTTTTTTGTTGAAAAAATATTTTACAAATAAAAGCACACGACGTGTTGCCTCCTCGCGTGTGAACAGTATCAATCATTATACTTTTAGGTAAAGTTAATTCTTTTGCATGTTGGGAACAATAATAAACCCCACGCATGATGCGTGGGGTGCGATAAACTATATTTGCCTGCGGAGGATCAGGATGATCACTCCGCTTTGGATAAAAAAGAATGCGATCGGTGTGAGTGCGTATGCGATGGTCATCGAGGGGATCGCAAGTACACCGAGTGTTGCGGCAAGGAGTCCGTAGAGCCAGCCCCTAAGCGGTTCGTTGTGCGGGTCTTTCCAGAGGTTGATCAGCATCGGTATCGAACCAACGATGTTCGCAACGACACTGATGGTGATCGCCACGTTTGCATTACCCGAGAAATACCACCCGACCAACGCCAGGATCACGAGTCCGAAGCAGAAGCTGTCGAGCTTCTTCCACTCGATCGTCACCTTTTTTACGCCGCAGAGGATGACGATGAGTCCGGTCCCTGCGAAGTAGACGTACATTTGCCGGACAATAGAGTCCTTCGCGATCATCCCTGCCAAAATGACTGCATCAACGATGAGCCATGAGAGCCACGTAGAGAGAGTTGGTCTCGACGTACCACTAAGGATGGAGCGAATGTATGGGACGTATGCCCACACTACGGCGACTATCGCCAGTGCGGTAAAGAAAGAAACACGGTCCATAGAGATTCTCCCTAGGTGTTGTTGTGAAGGTGCGTTTGCTTGACAATGCATTATGTAAACGAAAAAGTCAAACATGAAAAAGTATCTGCAGGCGGACCCTGAAAGAAGAAACGCCCTGCGCATGAAGCGCAGGGCGAGGATCGATCAATAAGACGTATCACCTTTTGAATTGAGAGAAACATATTCCGGGATGAGTCCCGTTTTGCGCAGCTCTCGCGAGAGTTCCTTGAGGGTGGCGCCGCTTGCGCGCGCGAGCTCCGTCTTCTTTCCGGCTTCGTCGATCTGATAGATGACGCCTTTTTTGCCGCTACTGCCCTTGCGTCCGCCGCCGATAGCGCCGTTGCCTTTGCGTTTTGCGGTGATGGTCACAATTCTACCCAACATTGCTCGTTCGCGCATTGATTACTCCTTGGTTGTACAGACTTGCTAGCCCCCATGTTACGTATTTTTGATGATTTGTCGAGCATTTCCATCAGGTGAACGTGCAGCAGAGAAGCATGCCGAAGACATACGGCAAACATATTTTTAGATGCTCGTGAATGCTATTTTTGTTCGATCTTCATCTTTTCGGCAAGACGAACCGGCAGCATGCGTATGAGCGTTTCGTCATGAGTAACATAGTGATGATAGAGTGCCGCGAAGACATGCACGAGAACGAGTAATACGATGATCACACCGAGCAGGGAATGCATTGCTCCGAGCTGTGGCGCCGATATCCCGGGAATGATAAGCGGAGAAAAAGAATAGAGTCCAAAAAAACTGACGGCCAATGCCCGAGAGGATGCCCATGCCCACCCCAAAATAGGCATAGCTATTAGTGAAATATAAAGGGCGTAGTGCATCGCATTCGCGAGTGGTTCAGTATGTATGCTCACGTCAGACTTACTCGTTACGAATGGACGTAAGTGTATAATGGCCCACATCCCGCGCAACATGATCACCCCGATAATAAGCAGCCCAAAAGAGAAGTGCAGATCGGTGAGCGTGCTCACGTCAGTTTCGCCGCGCATTTCAGGCATGGCCGCTGCGACGAGAAATTCAATTGCTACAAGTAAAAAAACAAGCCAGTGAAACATCTTTGAAATTGGGTCGTATTTTTCTTTCATATTATTATAGTGTTACGCTTCATTATATCACTGATCTTCTCTTGAAGTCTCTCCTGTATTGTGAAAAATCTCGGTCGGTGTATTATGCATTCATGAACAAAGAGATGCAGGGATCGGAGGTGGACGCGAATGAGCTACCAGAGGAAACGGCCGCAATTATTGAGCGCGAGCCGCCTTATTCGTATGAGGGGTATATCGCACTGGGCGGACGTATCGACGAAGAGAATTATCAGCGAGTGATGAAAAGGGCGAGCGAAGAGTCGAGTCATTTCAGAGTGAACCAACTGAGAGATCAAACTAGGTCTACTGCGGACGTCTCCGGAATTTCTCTTGATGTGGTCCGGGATGAGGCCGGTATTGATCCGAGGTGTATATACGAAATTTTAAGATATGACGTGAAGCCTGCTGACGTGAAAGACCATCATAGTCAAATGTGCGACCAGCAACTCTTGGTAGAATCGCTCCGTATGTTGGAGCAAGGGAGTGCAGCACAGGCGATCATCGATAGGCACCCACACATTTCTTTTAACTGATCGGGAATTCGCTCCGTACTTGTTTGGACGCAATGAGAAACCCCGCAATATTGGCGGGGCTTTCTTTTGTGCGAAAACGCACGGTTCACGGTGAGAGAAAATTCTTTGTGACAGGTGGCTACTTCCGTGCGAAGTGCTTTGTCTCATGGTACGTATCGTAATCGGCGGTCAGCTCTTCGCCTGCTTTCACGTCGCGCATCGTGATGAAGGTTTCACCCTTGTCGAGGGTCGTCATGTTCGGCTTTTTTGAGTGATTGAGAAAATAGTTTTTTGTCAGCGCATCAATTCCGTAGTCCGGTACGAAATAAACACCATCTTGCAGTGCGCAAAAATCGCGCACGAGTTCCTTTGCTTCCTCCGGCGCGTCAAATCGATCAAGGTCGCACTTGGGGATCTTGAGTACGTCGCCGCAAGGGTCCGCATTTTTGAAGGGGTCTGTTCCTTTAGGAATCATGCGAATGGCAACCACTCCGACACCGTGCTTGGTGATCCCGAGCCGGCAATACACATCACGGAGCGCAGTGAGGAACGACTTTTTATTCATGAGATAGAGTATACCGTAATTGAGAAAAGAGAGAACAGACATGATACAATCTTTTTATGTACGAGCCATCAAAACATCCGAACAATCCGTTGCACGGAAAAACGCTGCAGATGGTACTTGAGTATCTCCTTGAACAGTACGGCTGGGAGGAACTGGGAAAACGCATCAGTATCAAGTGCTTTATGTTGAATCCGAGTATCAAATCGAGTCTGACATTCTTGCGCAAGACCCCATGGGCACGGGAAAAAGTTGAAGGACTCTATTTGGAGACGGTTAGCAGGAATTATCAATGATCCTCCTGCGGCGTTTGTGCACGGTGCTTGCATAAATAAAAAAAGTAGGAAAGAATGGAGCATATGTCAAAGAACCCAGGTGAATCGGTACCCGAGGAAGTCCCCAAAGCAAAGCGTGATATGACGAGTAAGCTCGATATTCTTAATACGCAGATCAATGGACAACTCACTGAGGGGAACCCTGATGCGGAGCTTGATGTTGAAGATTGCGTCAGAGCGGCGGAAGATATGCTCGATCTCCTCGAGGCTGAAAACGCTGAGGGTCGCAAACCTTATAAGGATGATGTTGATGCGATCTTGAAGAAACTGAATACCGCGATCGCTATTTCCAACGAACCCTACGCGCGTGAATTGCGCAAGAGGCTTTTGATGCGATTTGGCTAGCAAGAATGATGACGATATTGAGGGGGATGTCCCTTTTAGTCTGCCGTCATTTTTCATTGGCGGTTGCCAGGCCACGATGTCGCAACCCACTTTTCGGGGTGATTTCGGTTGCAAAATTACATTAAATCCGTATACTGTCAAGCACAATATGCCTAAAACAAATGCGGCAAAGAACAATACACTGAGCGATGTCGGACCGACGGAGGCGCTTGTTCGGCAGATATCCGCGACAAAAAAAGAGCCCGATTGGATGCTCGAGCTGCGTCTTCGCGCTCTTGCGCTATGGCGTGAGACAGCGATGCCGAACTGGGGACCTGATCTTTCCGGGCTCGACCTCGACGGGATGACCTACTATGCGGATCCGAACGTGAAAGAGACTGACGACTGGAAAGAACTGCCGAAAGAGATCACCGATACATTCGAAAAATTGGGTATCCCGAAAGCGGAGCGGGATTACTTGGGAGGGGTTGGTGCACAATTCGACTCAGGAATCGTTTACCATCGTATCCAAGACTCGCTCGCAAAGAAGGGGGTGATTTTTGAGAACATGGATGTCGCACTACAAAAGTATCCCGAAATGGTGAAGGAGCATTTTATGACGAAGTGTGTTCCGATCAATGACCACAAGTTCATCATGCTTCACGCTGCCGTTTGGAGCGGTGGGACATTCATCTATGTGCCGAAGGGCGTGTCAGTCGAGCTTCCGCTCCAAGCATATTTTCGCATGAACAAAGCGCGCTCGGCGCAGTTTGAGCATACGCTCATCATCGCCGACGAAGGTTCCGAGATCACGTATATCGAGGGGTGTTCCGCGCCGCAATACACCGAGTCGTCACTCCATGCCGGTTGTGTAGAGCTATGGGTGAAGAAGAATGCGAAGATCAAATACATCAGCGTCGAGAACTGGTCCAAGAACACCTATAATTTGAATACAAAAAAAGCGCTCGTATTCGAGCGGGGACTTGTGGAGTGGGTGAACGGAAATATGGGTTCGCGTGCGACAATGCTCTATCCCTCATCGGTCCTATTGGAACGCGGTGCGCGCTGTGAATCGCTCGGCATCGTGATGGCCAATGCGGGGCAGGTGCAAGACACGGGGTCGAAGGCGACACACGTTGGGCCCGAGACGGTTTCCGTCATTCGTTCGAAATCAGTTTCGAAGGGTGGGGGAGTGTCCAATTATCGAGGAATTGTAAAAATTTTACCCGGTGCGACGGACGCACAGTCGAGCGTCTCATGTGATGCGCTCATCCTGGACGATCTTTCTATTTCAAACACCTATCCGTCGATGAAAAACCAGAACGAAACCGCCGACCTTTCTCATGAAGCGCGTGTTGGACGTATTGGTGAAGAGGAAGTATTTTATTTACGCTCTCGCGGTTATTCGGAAGATGAAGCCCTCCGCCTCATCGTCGGGGGGTTCATGGAGCCGATCGTCAAAGCCCTTCCGCTCGAATATGCGGTAGAACTCAATAAATTAATAGAATTAGAAATGGATAACAGTGTCGGATAATATTTTACAGCTTACAAATATTTCAAGCGCACTCAAAGAACCTGAGTGGCTTTTGGCTTGGCGGAAAAAGCAGACGACACTTTCGTCAGTACTTCCGAAAGCCATTAAGCATGGCATTGGCATTTCCGCGCTATTTCCAGAGATCGAGCCCGACTTCAGTGCAGTTGCGGACTATCATGTCGATACGACGAAGGGTCTTGAGATCTATACATGGAGTGAGGCCGTGACTCAAGAGGAAGTCGAGCCGATACTCAAAGGTCTTTTGGAGAGTGCATTCTTTCCCGCACCGAAAGACTTTTTCCGCGCGAAAGGGCAGGCGCTCTTTGCGTCGGGGCTTGTGGTCTACGTCCAGCCCAATATGGCGGATGACGGAACATTCATTACGGAAAAACTTACACTTGATACGATGCTTCCAACAGGCTCATCCTCGGATATCATCGTGGTTATCATAAAAGAAGGGGCGAAGTGCGATCTCACGCTCAATACGAGCGGAGGAGCATTCGGGAGTATGCATTCACGGACGCTTGTTGTGGTGACCGAGGCGGATAGTATCGTGCGTGTCACAAAGAATGATCGGCTGGAGTCCGGAGCGATGGCGATGCATTTTTCGCGCGGAGTGGTCGCGGGTAATTCGCATATCGTTTGGCGTGAAATCCTCGGTGGGGATATGCTCGTGTCTTCCGTTACGAATAATCTCCTCATCGGAAGCGGGGCAAACGCAACAGTACTTCAGGCGCTCATTGCGCGTGACCACGGCGAGTTTGACGTTGATGTCTCCGCGGAGCATTTGGCGGATGATACGCATTCAGCAATCTGTACCGCAGGAACGGGCGCTGATACATCGAAGATCCTTTACCGAGGACTTGTTTCCATGAAAGAGGGTGTACATAGGGTGGCGGGTGCACAAGAGGCAAAATTCCTCATGCTTACGCCGGGAGCGAAGATCGATGCGATACCTTCGCTCGATGTGGCGTCGAATGACGTTGCGTGTGCCCATAAGCTTTCGATATCGCACGTACGCGAAGGGGATATGTTCTATCCGAAACTGCGCGGACTTGGTGACGATGAGAGCCGCGCACTCTTTTTGGAAGCGCATTTTGCGCATGTATTCTCAGGGGAAGAAAATGCGGATATACTGAATATCATCACACCACTCTTTTTGGGAGGATCATCATCACATGCCGCTTGATACGTTGAAAATTAAAAAAGAATTTCCCCCGATACCGGACGGGGTCTATCTTGATAGTGCGGCGACATCGCTCACACCGCTAGCGGTTATGGACGCCGAGCTCGAGTACTACACCGATTTTCGTGCCAATGTGCATCGTGGATTCTTTAAAGAAGCGGTGCGTGCTACCGAGCGGTACGAGGAAGTACGAAAGCGAGTCGCCGCATTCATTCATGCGGATCCTGAGGAGATCATATTCACGTCCGGCGCGACCGAGTCCTCCAATATGTTCGTGCGCATGATCGATGAATCCGCCGTCGTTGCCGGTGAACGGATGGAAATCTTGAGTACGGTGATGGAGCATCATGCCGGTCTTGTGCCCCTCCAGCAATTCGCACGGCGACGAGGACTTCCGCTCCGCCTTATCCCGATGAAGGGAGTAGCGCTCGACTATGAAGAGGGCGCGCAAATGATCACCAAGAAGACCGCACTCCTCTCCGTTATGCTCGCGTCAAACGTGTCCGGTGCCATCAATGATGTGCATCTCCTTGCCGGCCTTGCGCATCGTGAGGGAGCGATCGTGGTCGTTGATGCGACCGCGGCGGCGGGACATATTCCCATCGATGTGCAGCAACTTGGGTGCGATGCACTTTATTTTTCCGGTCACAAGATGTTCGCACCGACCGGAGTGGGCGTGCTTTTTGTGAAGCGGGAACTTCTCGAAAAACTTTCACCATCAGTGTTCGGAGGACATATGATATCGCACGTAGGGGAACAGGTATCGGAATGGGCCGAAATTCCATCCCGTTTTGAAGCGGGAACCAAGAACATCGCCGGAGTAATCGGGCTTGGTGCCGCGATCGACTTTCTCGAAAGGCACGATGTGAATGAGATCCATGGGCATGTAAAAGAATTGGTTACCTATGCCGTAATCGAGCTGGAAAAGATCCCCGGTGTCACGGTGATAGCGGAGAAGGATCCTGAGAAGAATATCGGTATCGTGAGTTTTGTATGTGCATGGGCACATCCGCACGATGTCGCTGAGATCCTTGCGCGCGACAACGTCGCAGTACGTCCCGGCCACCACTGTGCGATATTGCTTCATGCGGCACTCCGAATTCCCGCAAGCACGCGTGCAAGTTTTCATCTTTATAATTCGAAGAACGATGTCGATATGCTTGTCGAGAGTGTAAAGAAAGCATGCGCGATATTTACTCAATGATGTTGCTTATATGAAATTCCTTTTACATGCGGTAGTGCGAATGGTCGTCCTGGGTAGTTTCATCATCTTGGTTGCTTTCGGTCTTTTTCAACATCCGACGTTCGCTCAAAAGATCGGAGCTGCAGGAGTTATTTTTGTCTTCAATAGCTTTGCGGTCTATTTAAGTATAAAGGAAGTCGATTGGAAGAATGTTCGACTTACGTCATCGTTGCCGCCCATCATTGTCATTGCAATCGTGCCGTTTTGCGTCATGATCGTATCCGGTCTCGGGTTGATCTTTATTATCTGGAAGAATTATTTTTAAGCTATGGATCCGCTTTACCAAGAACATATTCTCGAACATTACAAACATCCGCACAACAGGGGTTTGATGGAGGGTTTTGATGTGAAGAAAAAAGGAGAGAACATTTCGTGCGGCGACGATCTTACGCTGTATCTGAAATGGAACCTGGCTGCGCAGGCAGGCGGAGATACGCTTTTAGATATTTCCTTTGAGGGTTTCGGTTGTGCGATATCGCAATCGGGCGCATCGATGCTTACGGATAAGGTGAAGGGGATGATGCGGGCTGATATCGCGAAACTCACGGAAAAGGATATGTATGAGCTCTACGGCACAGTCATTTCCCCGCAGCGTGAAAAGTGCGCACTGCTCGCTCTGTCTACGCTTCATTCGGCGCTTTAGTAATAAAAACCCGCCTTATGCGGCGGGTATGTGTCGTTGCTCAATGCGTTTGAGGAGTTGCTGGAGCACGCGCATTTCCTCGGTAATCGCACAACCTTTTGGCCATCCGGTGAGTGTGTATGCTTGTATCTCGTCGAGAAGTACTGTTTTTGAATAGCGCTCCAATATCCATGATCGTAATTCAGCAATAGGGAAACATGCGATGATCTCGATCATGGCATTGTGATACTCTCTGTTGAGTGCAAACAACGCATGTCGGTACTCATGTTCAAAGTATGCTTTCGCGCCACGTTTGTTTCCGATGAGGTAAAATTGATCCTCATGAAATGCTCCCTGTTTTGTTAATTCATCAAAGAGCCACAACTCTTTCGCTGAGTGTCCGGTAAAGGTTTCGCAGACCGCGCGTACCGCCACCTCTGGAACATTGAATGCCGACCAATCAGATGCATAGGTGAATGCGCCGTAGGGCTTTTTTGTTTTTGAATATTCCCGCACATACCAGTCCATATACGTTTCAAGAGAAAAGACTTTTCCTTGAAATAGCGGATTCGGACTTTCGTAATATTCTTCGATCCGCAGGAACGTCATCGCCAGATCCCATCGGTCATCAGATTCGACATGCCAAATGGGGTAGTTGGGAAGTTTTCGTATAGTGAGCATCAGTATCCCTAAGGAAAGGAATCTGTGTCCAATATTGCATGGAGCAGCCGCTTCTGCAAGGAGACGATCTTTGTTTCCAGTGCGCTTCTTTTGCGTACAAAAACTCATTGTTTTTCTCGGGTTCCTGTGCTAAACCGAAGGGAGATTCTTTGAGTATTGGAGGACAATTATGGATCAAAAAAATATCGTGGTCATTGGTGGCGGGCATAACGGACTCGTCGCGGCGGCATATCTGGCGAAAGCAGGACACAACGTGACCGTGCTTGAGTCTCGACGGGTGGTCGGGGGTGCGGCATCAACAGATACAACAACATTTCCGGGATATAAAATATCGACCGCATCATATCTGAATAGTCTGTTTTTGCCGGAGGTCATCGCAGACCTTGAGCTTGAGCGCTTTGGGTACGAGATGCTTCCCCGAGAACCTTCTTCGTTCACACCTCTTCCGTGTGGTACGAAGTCGCTGCTCATGGGTAGCGACATGGAGTACAACCAGATGCAGATCGAGCAATTCTCAGCGCATGATGCGGTAGCGTATCAGCGTTACGAGCATGAGCTTGGTGAGATCGCCGCATGGATGTCACAGATGATGACGATGACCCCGCCGAATATTCCGCCGCGCAATATGCGTGATGTGAAAAATATTCTGAAGGTCGCGCGTCATGGACTGCGTTTAACGCCCGTGCAAATGTATCGAATGGGAAAATTGCTTTTGAGCGATCCCGTCGAATATTTGAACGAATGGTTCGAGTCGGATGTATTGAAGGCGACCTTGCTCACCGATGCCTTGATCGGTGCGACAGCATTGAACGGTTACGTTCTTTTGCATCATGTGATGGGTGAAGCCGGCAGTGCACGCGGAGTATGGGGATATATGCGTGGAGGCATGGGCGGCATATCGGAAGCGCTCGCCAAGGCCTGTACTGAATTTGGAGCGGAGGTCATACTCAATGCTGAGGCAGACCGAATAATTGCTCGGAATGGCCGTGTGATCGCTGTGTTGGCGATGGCAAAAGATCTCGAAGGACGCCACGCCCCGATGTGGAAATACGTTTATGCGGACATTGTCATTTCCGCGGTTGATCCGACGATCACATTTGCGAAACTATTGAGGTCATCACACCTCGTGGATGGTGTCCGCAAAAAAGTCGTTGCACGTGATACAAAAAGTGCTTCGATGAAGATCAATCTGACGCTCTCCGGTCTTCCTGATTTTCGTGCGAAACCGGGCGTCACTCCCGGACCGCAGCATAAGGGGACGGTGCATATTGCTCCCTCGGTGGCGCATATCCTTGATGCATTAGAGGACCTGAAGAAGGGCTGCCCATCCTCTCGTCCGATTCTTGAGCTCACGATACCAAGTGTGGTCGATGACACATTGGCGCCACCAGGATGCCATGTGATGAACATCTTCCTGCAGTTCGTTCCATACAAACATCCGTTCGGAGACTGGCAAAAAGAGAAGGATGGATACTTTCAAAATGTCGTCCTTCCGCTCCTGCGCGAGTACATCACGAACATTGATGCGATCGTCACAGGGGTCCAGATATTCACTCCGGAGGATATCGAGCGCGAGTTCGGTATGGTTGGAGGAAATATCTTCAGCGGCGGCATGGGGCTTTCGCAATTGTTCTCCGGTCGGCCCATCAGGGGTATGGCGGATTATCGGACTCCGATCAAGGGTCTCTATCTCTCCGGTGCGGGAACGCATCCGGGTGGGGGAGTGACCGGCGCTTGCGGGTACAATGCCGCACGTGAAGTCCTTGCTGATATTGGCTTGTAGGTTTGATAAGATGCATCTTCCGATGCATCTTTTTTGTTGCCTTTTTTCGGATTTTAGTGTCTAATACACAAACAAATATATGAGCGAACTGACCATCAACAATGTCACGGTGCGAACGAGCGATAAGATCGTCGTTGACGGTGCATCGCTTACGATCAAAAGCGGAGAGATCCATGTGCTGATGGGGCCGAACGGATCGGGGAAATCGTCTCTCCTCAACGCCATCATGGGACATCCGAAATATGAAATTAGGGGCGGCTCGGTGATGCTCGACGGAGAAGATATCACGACACTTGCCACGGAAAAGAAGGCGCGTGCGGGGATATTCCTTTCGCTCCAGCATTTGCCCGAGATTGCGGGTGTGACGCTCACGAATTTTCTTTTCCGCGCACACAAAAGCATGAAGCCAGAAAGCGAGGTCACGCCGCTTGAATTTTTTAAACTGATGGAGGCAAAGGCAAAAGAGTTTGGGATCGATCCGTCGTATCTGCGCAAACATTTGAATGCCGGACTTTCGGGAGGTGAGAAGAAACAATCCGAAGTGCTCCAACTCCTTGCGCTCGAACCCAAATTCGCACTCTTGGATGAGATCGACTCCGGGGTTGATATTGATGCCTTGAAGCGAGTCTTTGCGGTCATTAGCGCGCTCCGTGATCGTGGGATGGGATTTCTGCTCGTGACCCACTACAGCAAGCTTTTGGAACACATTACTCCTGATGCGGTCACCGTCATCAAGGAGGGAAGAGTTGTCGCATCGGGTAAGGGTGAGCTTGTCGAGAAGATCGCGAAAGAGGGATTTGAATCCCTCATCTGACCATGCTTACGAAAGATGACATCATTAAGGCGCTCAAGACCGTCGAAGATCCCGAAATACATATTGATGTGTATACACTTGGACTTATCTACAATATCGACATCAATGATGCGGGGATAGACATCTTGATGACGCTCACGACGCCTTTTTGTCCGTATGGCAATCAGATCGTGCAGGCCGTCGAGAAAGCACTCAAGCCATTCGGACTTGAGGTACGCGTTGAGATCACGTTTGAGCCCGAGTGGGTTCCACCTGAGGATGTAAGAATAGCCCTGGGGATATAATAATTTGACAAAAGCATAAAAAGAAGTCTAACTAGTACTAGAAGTTGTACTCGTTGACGATGATGTGAATTTGCCATAGCCAAAAGTCCTTTGATGAGCTCAGGATTTCTGGCTGTGGCAAATCTCAATTCCGAGAAACCAGAGCAGTGCGACCTCATTTGAGGGAGCAATTTTGAAAAGGAGACCCATCATGGGGAAACTTATCACAGAGACACCGTACTCGGAGATTACTGCAACGATGGAGTTGCTCGATTCTTTTGGTGTGTCACGGGAAGATCTGACTCGGTTCAGGAAGGCTTCGTGGGAATTGAAGACGAGGGTGGCTGGCCTCATCATCCATGGCGTCTCTCACAGCGCCACAATATCCGTCGACTACAATATGCCTCTCAAGGCAATGATTGTCTCCGGGCTTTACGATTGGGTGAACAAGAATATCACTGAAGAACACTTCCCGATTGCGGAAAGTGGAGTGGCAAATATCACGGTTGAGCTGGTGCAGTTTGGTCGAAAGATTTTATTCGATGATGCCGTCGCCGAATTGCGTCGTCGCGATTTACGCCCCGCAACCCTGGCCGAGCTCCTTGCGTTCGGTAATGCGTTCCCCATGGAGCAGTGTAGGTACCCTATTGTGGCGCTTGGCTCCGATGCGATCGTCGACCGCCTTCGGTACGTCGCATTTATCAGCAAAGAGGGTTCGGATCGGGTTCTCGACCTCGAGTCTACGTTCGGTTATTTTTTTGGCAACGCTCGTTTTCTTGCCGTGTGCAACAAAGATCTATGATCCTCGTTTCTCGGGTCTACTTTGTAACCTATTGACCGTCAATATCGTCCCGCGCATGTATGCAAATACAGCGCGGGACTTTTAAATTGACAAAAGTGCCACTTGGATTAGGTTGAAGGTATTGTTCTTGGTTTTTTAATGCAGGCGTGCATTCCTGTATGGGGTAGGTCGGTGGTCATAGCCAAAAGTCCTTTGATGAGCTCAGGATTTCTGGCTGTGACCAACGTAGGCCACAGCTCCACCTCGGATGAGAGGAAAATCTACGCACAATTGAGTGCAAGGAGAATGATATGATTAGAGAAAGATTGGCGATCGCTGATGTCACTGGTGGGCAATTGAATGCCATCGTCAAAAAGATCAAAAAAGCTGGCGGAGTTGATGGCGTCCAACGCTTCTTGTCCGACGAACTCATCGTCACCGCAAAGGAAGACACCATCATCCGCATCACGCGTCCGGTCAAACCGACCTACCCCGACTGGGTGAAACAGGTGATGCACCCAGAACTAGAAGACGTGGGTCCAGGCGAGTACGATCTCGCTTCCATCGACCTATGGCTCGATGAGCGACAGATGAAGAGTAGTGACTACATGAGACAGATGGGGCGGGTCTACGGAAGCGTTATCTACGAAGATTTCAAACACAACGACAGACTTAAAACCTGTCTCGGCCTCCGAGATGCCGAGGAGATCCAAAAGAAGGGCCCCGCCGTTTTCCGCCGATGCTTCGGCAAGAAAGCGTTGTGCTTTTGGAAGTCGGTTGTCTGCAGCACGGATCTTAATCTCCACGTCCCGTGTATCTACGTGTTAAATGATGATGTGGTGATAAGTTGGTACCGGCTCGACCTTCACTGGTCGAGCGACGACAACCTTGCGGCGCGTTTCACAAGTTAGTTCTTTGGGTTCGGTCACTATGTCTTTGTGATATTCTGACCCTCGATATCGCCCCGCGCATGTATGCAAATACACCGCGGGGCTTTTTGTTTTTACCCCCCATGATTCATTTTTGGGATAAAAAATCTCCGCGATCGCGGAGATATTTTAATTTATAGAATTCCTTGCTACTTCGCCGAAGGGGCGGCGATAATACCATCAAGCAAAGATTTCACATTTTCGAACGGATAGGCTCCGTTCATTGATACCTGCTTTCCGGTCTTCCTGTTCCAGATGATCGAGTAGGGGGTTCCGCGAACGCCGACGCTCGCGCCGTTCTCAAAATCACGCTGTACGCGAGGAGCATATTTCCCGCTACTCAAACAGGTGGTGAACTTTGCAACATCGACTCCGACCATGCCGGCGATCTGTGGAAGCATTGTAGCGTCAAGTCCATTGTTACCAGGGGTGATCTCGAATATCTTATCAGCGTATTTCCAGAATGCATCATTACCGCCGAGTTCATTTGCGCATTCAAGCGCCTCAGCTTCTTTGCGAGCTTTCGGATGCATATCGAGCGGGAAGTGACGATACACCCATGCGACCTGTCCTGATGTACCATATTCCCCGGCGACGAGAAGCATCGTCTCATGGAGTCGCTTGCAGAATGGGCATTCGGTATCCGAATATTCGATGACCACAACATCAGCATCGGGGTTTCCAAGAATGTGGTCGTCGTTCGTGAGCTTAAGCAGGTTGACGTCGACATTGGCGACCGGGGCGTCTGCTGCGGGTGGGGGTACCCCGCCGGCGGCTAGTGTTGGTGTTCCTACTGCGGTCTTATTCGAAAAAATGATCGAACCCGCAATGAGTATTCCGGCAAAAACGATCGCGATAGGTATGTTGAGACTGTCATCTCTCTTGGTGTGGGTAACATGATGCGTGGCCGGCGTTTGATTTTCTTTTTCCATAAATTTGGCGTATGTGAATAAGCGCTTAAGGTTTGTATTGCGAGTATAACATGACAGGGTTATTCACATGAGTTGACAAAAGTGTCTTATCGTGAATAATTATTGCAGGTCTACCAAAAGGAGCATCGTTGTGAGCATTCTTACGTTCATCGAAGAGGCTGTCCGTCGTATGGAGCAAACGGGAGAAGAGTTTTGCGTATCATGCGGGCGTGGCATGGGATTTTCCGCAATGAATACACATGTCGACCATCCCGTACGATATGAGAATGGCGCCCGCTATGTTGAGGGTAGTGGCCAAGTTTGTGGCGATTGCGCTGCAAAAGAAGACGCAAAGAAGTAATCGGCTCGAGAAAACCGCATTGATGCGGTTTTTTTATACGGAAGTATTGCCGTTGGGCTGTCCAGTAAAATGTGTTCAGTCGACGAGTAGTTGATTTTATGTCGTAATGGTATTAGTATGCAGGAATGCAACGCAACTCAAAACCAAAGAAAAAGCCGTCAGCCAAGCTGCTGCTTCCGCCGAAGACGACGAAGCACTTTAAACCCCAGACGGCCTCCGGTGTGCAGGTAAAGTTCAGCCGCGGGATAAGGGGCACGGATAGCATTCTCTTGGACTCAAAGCCTCAGATCGCTTTTGTCGGACGCTCAAATGTGGGGAAATCCTCCACTATCAATGCGATATTAGGAGCGGTCGTCGCACGCACGAGTTCGACCCCGGGGAAGACGCAAGAGATCAATTTCTTTGAGGTAGGAGGAAAGGGGTATTTTGTCGATCTTCCGGGCTACGGCTACGCACGGATGACCGATGACGCTAAGGATAAGATCAGGAAGCACATCGCGTGGTATATCACGAGTGGCGAGGCAAAGCCGAAGCTCCTCGTGCTTATTTTGGATGCGCGCGTCGGCGCGACCGAACACGACTATGAGCTTGTTTCACTTGCGCGGCAGGAAGGACACCCATTGCTCATTATTGCCAACAAGATTGATAAACTTTCCGGTAACGATCGTCCGAAGGTCATGGCAAAGCTCGTCGAAGAATTTCCCGATGCCGACATCATCCAATTCTCGGCATCAAAGAAAGAGAATGTCACACTCGTGCGTAAAATACTTTTTGGTCTCCTTGGGATCAAGTGAGCACTTGCTCCCTTCGCCCTACGTCGTTCGCGTCGAAAACTTTTTGCTATTTTCTGACAAATAGCTCAATAGGGTTTCTTTTTGCGAAGCTGTCAAGCTAGGCATTTATCCAATCGCGCTTAGAATGGGGGGAGTTATAGTTCATTGAGAACAACTCTCTAAAGGAGAAATGGTATGAGCACGAAAAAAACTGATGCTCCGCACACTGATGCGAAGCCTGAGTCAAGTGGTCATGGTTTTTGCCCGAAGTGTGGGAATGGCTGGCTCGTAAAGGACGGTCAGACCACGAACACTGGTAGTGAAAAACAGCGCTACCGATGCAGTGCATGTGCGCATAAGACAACTGCACCTTCCGCAGAACATCCTGCCGACGTAGTGACGATGCGCAGTAGTTTGCCGACGGCAAAACGCTACATCATCACCGCTGCACAAAATGCGACGCCAATTCATAGGCCGACGTGGCTATCACTTCTTTGTGCGGCAAAGTATTACGATGCCGAACTCGTTGTGATCCCCGGTCGGTATAAGAATCCGACCAGTCAGTGGACGCAAAACAATAAGGACCATGAATGGTGGGATGAGGCGGTTGTGCCATATTTGTGCAACGGATGGATCGCGCTCAATGACCGACTGTTGATCCTTGGTGACGTGAAGGTACAGTGGGCGGCACGTCAGCCGCTTGTTGGACTGGACGCACTCACCAAAGACAAGAGCGGCATTGTTGGCCACGGCTCTCGCGGAATGCGATCCGTTGCAACTCCGCAACACAAGCATCCCAAGATCATGATGACGACGGGAGCATGTACGGTGCGCAATTACACCGATACGAAGCAAGGCAAGCTCGGAAAGTTCGCTCACTGCCTCGGTGCTTTGATCGTTGAAGTGGACATCGATGATGTATTTCACATCCGTCAGTTGAATGCGACCAAGCAGGGGAGTTTCATTGATCTTGATATGGAATTCACTCCCGAAGGAGCCCGTCCCGCGAAGCCCGCCCTGTCGATCTCGATGGGTGATATTCACCAGCGATGGATCTTACCTGATGTGGTCAAGGCAACCTTTACTGCACCGGATAGTCTGGTGAAGATGATCAATCCGCGTTATCTCTTTTGGCATGACACGGTTGATTTTCATTCGCGCAACCATCATCATCAAGATGATTGGATCACCAAATTCGCAAAGTGGAAATATGGGATCGAGTGTGTGCGCACTGAGGTTGAGGATGCGATACGTTTTGTGAATAAGCACACGACGCAAGGGCGCAAGTCGGTTGTCGTATCGAGCAATCATGATCGTGCGATCGCGCGGTGGTTGAAGGATGCTGATTTCCGAAATGATCCGGTGAATGCGCAGTTCTATCTCGAATGTGCGTATCGCGCAACGGAGAGTGCGCGACTGACCGAGGGCGGCGTCGCGTTTGATGACCCCTATGTGTCCTATGCACAAATGTTTGCGAAACCAAACGTGCAGTTCTTAAAGCCCGGGGAAAGCAAGGTGCTTGCTCAGGTCGAGTATGGATTCCACGGTGACATTGGTCCCAATGGTTCGCGCGGGACGACCAAGAATCTCTCCAAGCTTGGAGTGAAGGTCACGAAGGGGCACAGCCACACGGCCGAGATCATCGACGGATGCTACAGTGCCGGCAAATCGACCGGCATGCTCGAGTATGAGCATGGCGGACCGAGTAGCCACACCAACTCCCACGTTGTGCAGTATGCCAACGGTAAGCGAGCAATTATCATCATCATCAATGGACGGTATTGCTTGAAGCGTCCAAAGAGGGTAATGGTGAAATTATCTACGAAGCCTGTTTGAAAGTAATCCCGCGTCAATGACGCGGGGTTTTTGTTTCACGGTGTTTAAAAACATGATATTGGGAAATTTTGTAAAAAAACACCCGCACGGGGGTGTTTATTGGTATTGCGCGACTTCGTCAGCGAGTCCGATCTCAACCGCTTCTTCCGGGGTGATGAACCAGTCGAACTTCATTTTTTCTTTGAGTCGGCTACGTGACCATGGTTTTTTCCCGAGGGCTTTAGCTTTCTCATTGATCTTATAAAGGTAGATGTCCTCCATGCTCGTGTTGATACGGTCAGATTCCTGTGCGTGTTTCTGAAAATCTTTTGAGTGTCCGTAGAAGCCGTCGTTTCCATAGTGGAGGAGCATCGTCGTGTTCGGTGCGATCACGCGCTTGTCCCCAGCTTGATAAATGACGGTTGCCGCACTCATGAGGTAGCCGTACGCTTCGATGGTGATGTGGTGTCCAGATCGTCTGATGCGGTCATAAATACCAAACATGTGATATGCATCACCTCCCGGATTGTTGATCTCAATGGTGATGCCAGGGTCCTGTCCTTCTAGGACCGGCCATCGTTCAAGTACCGAGAGTCCGGTTGCGAGTCGTTTCCACATGTCCGCATCGACGCCGGATTCACCGGAGTCAATGTCTACGGTGGCGCTTGCGAGAATGATCCGCCTTGTCGCGGGATTCACTCCATATTCAAAAAAGAGTTTCAGCTCATCATCTTTTGTGAGCGGCTTATTAAGAGACTTAGCGAGCGGTTTGCGTCGTTCTGTCATTTTTTGCTCCCGTTATTTCAGTTATTACATCTCATATCACTATACGTACCTTTGTGTAGTTTGCAAACGAATCTGTTGTTCACATGATCAGGGGATACACATTCGTTCGAACGCGCATTGGGCTATATAATGGTGGGAATGAAGCAGGTTACACTTGAAGTCCTCACCTCACCCGGCTGCGCGCCCTGTCATGATTTTTTGGACTATTGGAAAACAATTGCCGGCGAGTGGACGAATGTCAGCATGGAAGAGTGCTCACTCTCGACATCAGAAGGAATGACGCTCGCAGCGAAGCATCGGGTCTTTGCGGTACCGGCGGTCATTCTGAACGGAACACTCTTTGCGTCGGGAGCGATTGACACGAGATCGTTCGTCGCTTCACTCAGCGATCTCTCCGAGTAAAATAATTATTAGGTATTGAGCACACATATGGCACAACGATCAACGGGGCTTTTAAGAAAGATCATTATTTTATCGGTTGCAGCCGTCACCATGGTGATCGCGGTCGACGTGCTGCGTGCACTCTTCCCACTACCCCAATCGTTCGCATCGGGAAGTCTCGGGTGGTATCTTTTCTCGTTCATATCGGGACTCTCTATGATCGTGCTTCCGTGCTCGCTTCCGCTCTTGTTCATCATCTTGCCGCTCTCCCAGGGGAAGAGGCCAATGGCGGGTCTTTCGCTCGCACTTGCTTTCGGACTCGGTGTTGCGGTCATGCTCTCTTTGTATGGTGTGTTCGTCGCACTCTTGGGTGAAACGATCTTTTCGTTCGCGCACATTGAGGCCGATGATATCAAGAATGGTGTCTATTTTATTTCGGGATTTTTTGCGTACCTGTTTGCGCTCGGAGAGATCGGTCTCATCAACTTTCGCATGCCCTCCTACGTCGGTGTGACGCCCCGCGCTTTTCAAAAACACAACGGCCTCGCACGTGCATTTTTTCTCGGTTTATTCCTTGGAAATATCGGTATCGGAAGTCCGCATCCCGCAATGCCGCTCCTCTTGATCGAGAGTGCGTCCTCCGCCGACCTGTTCTACGGATGGTCTCTTTTTCTTACTCATGCGATTGGGCGTGTTCTCCCGCTCGTCTTACTCTCTCTTCTCGCGATGTACGGGATGAATAGTGCAGAATGGCTCCTCACTCGCAAGGAGAGGATCGTGAGCGCAAGCGGGTGGGCAATGGTCTTTGTTGCGGGATTCATTCTCACGCTTGGTCTTTTTTCGCATGATTGGTTCACGAACTCAGGGCAGCCGTACGTACTTGAACGAATCACCGGCGGGGAGGTTTCCGGGCTCTCCCTGCATGGTGAGGTTGGGCTGCAGACCATAGGGCGACCGAATGCCGTTGCGAATGCGGTAGGAATTTTTGGGCAGCCTGCCGCGTGGGGGAACTGGTTCCTTGTTTTTCTTTGGATCATGCCGCTCGTCGCATATTATCGTCGTGAAAAACTTCGGGTTTTCCGAACTCCCGCATTTCAAATACAAAAACTCGAACGAGAACTACTTCGCATTGAAGAAGAGCGAAGAGGGATCGAAGCGGTACTCCATATTCCTCATGGTGTGCAGGGCGCGCGGGTAAAGGAGCTTGAACATCAAATGGATGGTCTCATGAAAGAACGAACCGTGCTTGAGGAAGCGATGCGCTTCGGAACAAAAAGCGGGATCCGCGATACGGCGTCACAGCGTTATGAAGAGCAGCTCCTTCGTATGCGCCGTAACTGGTACATCACGCTCGCACTCTTGCTTGTTCTTACCTTCGCAATATTCTTGCCGCTTTGATCCACAAAGAGGGTGTTTCGGTAAGTGATAAAAAAACCACCCAAGTCATCCGCTCATACGGATCACTCGGGTGGTATTTTGCCTTGCATTAAATTTGCCCTCGCGTTTGTTTCCAATTCGACCATTCGTGGATGAGACTGATGTCATTCTGTGCATCTCCGTCACTCGCGGCAGTTCGCCAGGCCACCAACTTGTGCGCATCATCCCGTTTGATCTGCTCGAAAAAAAGGTCAAATTGTTTTCCATTCTTTTCTATCCAGTCGAAAATGGCCTCATCCGGGAATGCCGGTTGGTCCTCGTTTTCTTTTTGGCAGAGAAATGTCTGGAGGTCATTTTTCAGACTCACCCATTTCTCTCGCTCTTCTGCACTGGGGATCTCTTCCTCTCCGGTGGGTGTTGCTCTCACCTCCACCTGGTCGGTGTCGTAGACAGTCTCAGCATTCATGATGTTTGCCCTATAGCTTAGCGGTTAAAAACTCCCGTAGCTATGATACGCCCAAATTCTTTTTTATCAATGACATTTGTGAGAAGGTCGGGGACAGCGTCGGGAGGGATCCAGAGCGCTTCAGGATTCATCGGGTCTTCCGGTTGGAGATTGTCCCATTCCGTCGCAAAAAGGTATAGCGTAATATCGCGGACCTCATCGGTGTCCCACTCGCGGACCTTGATGCGCTGGCGGGTGTAGTGTGCGATCTCGCCAACAAGCTTGAGCGACGTCTCAGGAATACCCGATTCTTCGCGTATCTCTCGCATCGCGGCGGGGAGTGTTTTTTCTCCCTCTTCAACGTGTCCTTTTGGCAGCGACCAAGAGTTGTGGTTCTGGTTGACCACGACAACCCCTTTATTCCTGTTCCAAACGACTCCTCCTGCGATCTGGATCATGTGTACATTATATCAGTGACATGTTCTTATTCGCGTGGTGCCCTTTATGCAACTGAGGATTCAGGGTGGATAACTTTCTTCGAAAGCAGAAAACACTGTAAACAAAAGACCTTTCGAACATCGTTGTCCACAGGGGTATTGTCATCTGTACCGATGTCTCGTACAATACATGTAGTTCATCGTTCTTGTTGGTTTTGTTTCCGTTTCTTGGGCATAAAAGAAGACGACCCGTGGTACTAGCTTGCGCTATACCATGGGTTTATTCATTTACCGTTTTCTTACGGTGTGCAAATTGAGCGCATTGCATTGTCGCCATCGGGAAACAAAGCAAATGGAGTTATTTTGCAGATATTCATTCCTGCCAGAAATAGCTCCAGTTGCGCGGCGTGGAGAAAGCAACGAGCGACTAATTTTTCTTAACGGTAACCCGTTTTAGAAAAATGAAGTACTCTCTGTGGTGGAAAGCATATTCCCATATGTTGACTGAGTTGCAGAGGCTCCACAACAAAGCAAATGGAGTTATTTTGCAGGAATGAGTTTTTCGCGGATGCGGGCGACTAGTGCCTCAAGGCTCCACTCAGCCTTGATAAGAAAATCCGTATCTCCAAAACTCGAAACACGAGCGATAGTTTGTGCGTCGGTTGAATTCGTGAGCACGATGACATGCACGTGCTTGCCCCATGCGTCCTCGCTGCGCAGTTTAGAAAGCATGGTAATGCCATCCATGCGCGGCATAAAGATATCGAGCAGAATGATCGCCGGATGTTTCTCCAGTGCGACCTTGAGTCCCTCCAGTCCATCGACTGCCTCAAGAGCGACGAATCCCTCGTCAGTGAGTTTGTCGACGAGCACCTTGCGAAGGGCGATGTCGTCTTCAACGATAAGAACAGATTTATTTTCTATATCCATATTTTTTGATTATTTCTTTTTTTTGAGTACTTCCTTAACGCGCGTGACGACGTCATTGAGTCCTGTCTCGGCCTTCACGAGATATGCGGTGAGGTTGAGATCATTGAGTCGCCCTTCTTCCTCGTTGCTGTTCTGGTTGGTAAGCGCAATGATGTTGACCTTTTCACCCCATTCACCGGATTGGCGGATCTGTTTTGCCATTTCGAGGCCGTCGACAGGGAACATCACGATGTCCGTGATGATCATGTCGGGTTTTTGATCGAGGGCGATCTTCGCGCCTTCTCCTCCTCCGTTCGCTTCAAGGACGGTGAATTTTTCATTGCGCAGCATTTCTGCAAGGACTTTTCTGAGCGGCTCGCTGTCTTCGACCACGAGTATCTTGTGTTCTGTCATATGGGAAAAGTATAACATGTTCCTGTTTTTTGTGTACGGGTACAATATCGTCCATTTTTGTTCCTTACGTTATGCCGTATTTTTGACCGACATCCTCCTTTGGTATACGATGGGGACATGGCCAAAGTCATTATTTGTACGGGGATTTCGGGATCTCGTCGAAAAGAATATCTCGATCGATTTGTGGAATATTCGATGAGACTTGGGAAGAGGGTCAAGGTCTATCATGTGGGGCAGCTCATGCTCGAGCGCGCAAAACGCGACGGATTGAACATCTCGTCGAAGAATATTTTAAATACGAATAAACACACGATGCAGGCGCTCCGCGGCGGAGTGTACGAGAGTATCTTGCGCAGTTTCAAGGAAGACCATAAGAATTATGACGTGATCATCGTTTCGATCCACGGATTTTTCTATTGGAAGAAGACGTTCCATCACTCATTTGACCATCATTACATCAGCCGATTCAAGCCGGAGATGTTCATCACGATCATGCGCGACCCGGTAGATATCACTGAAACGCTGAAGGAGCGCGAGCAGTGGAAGAGGGAACGCCTGAACGAACAGGAAATATCGCTGTGGCAGAATGTCGAGACGGAAGTGATCGCAACGTGGGCGGAATTGCTTAAGTGCCCCTACTTTGCGTTCTATGACCTGCAGCGCATGTGTACGCTCTATAAGCTGGCGTTCATCCCGGAAATGGAGACAACGTATATTTCGATGCCCATGACGCACGTGATGGATGGACCCAATCGCAGGAAGATCGATAATTTCATCAAAAAGCTCGAGGAGTATTTCGTCGTATTTGTGCCGATGATCACCAAAGGAAAATTGCCGGAGGTCAGTCAGGCACTTTCCAAGAAAAATCACACCGAATACACTAACTCCTATCAGCTCGTGAAGATCGATCTTGATATCCTCCTGCACCAGTCGAAACGCATCATCGTCTTTTTCCCCAAGCCTGCAGCAAGTCCCGGCGTGGTCAATGAACTTCGCGAGGCGCACGAAACGAATAAAGAGGCGTGGCTCATTTACCCCTCAAAGCTTGCGAGCCCTTTCCTTATCTATTACTATGACCGTTCATTCTTAAATGAAAAACAGTTCTTCGCATTTCTTGCGAACGAAAAGAAGGGAACGCCACGGTTCACACAAAAACTGGATTAACAACTATTTATTTCTATGAACGACAAAAGTATCATCGGCGGGGTCATCATTATCATTTTGGCGGTCGGAGGAATTCTCTTTGCCACGAGTAAAGGGGGGGATAGTGGAAGCAGTACGGTGACCACACCCGGGGGAGAGGTCGTGTTGGGCGATGCCCCCAAGGGTGCGCTTGAGTTGGCGCAATGTCTGAGTGCGAAAGGCGCCACCTTTTACGGTGCTTTTTGGTGTTCTCATTGTCGAACACAAAAGGCACTTTTCGGCACGGCTGCTTCGGCGTTGCCGTATGTCGAGTGTTCGACTCCGGATGGCAACAATCAAACACCTGCATGTAAAGACAAAAAGATCATCAGCTATCCGACTTGGGTATTTGAGGGAGGGGATGAGCTGACCGGCGAACAGTCATTCACCGTTCTTGCGAATAAGACCGGCTGTATCGATCCTACGCTTGGTGAGACCAAGGTATCGGGGACGGAGGCTACTGCGACAACCCAACTTCCCAAGTGATCAATTAGCGAAAAATATTTTTATGGACCTCGGAACACTTTTCACCAAAGCGATCGCACTCTGCACGCTATTCGGTAACGCATTCATTCTTGCGCTTTTGCTCGCATTTATCATCGCGAGGCCGATACAGGTGCTCATCATGCGGTTTGCGGCTCGCAATGCACTCTGCCTTGGACTTCTTGTTTCCGCCGCCTCGACAATCGGCAGTCTGCTCTATTCGGAAGTCGTGGGTTTTCCCGCCTGCATCCTTTGCTGGACGCAGCGCATCTTCATGTACCCGCTGATGTTCCTGTTCGCCTTGGCGCTTGTGCGAAAAGAAAAACACATCATTCCTTACGCGTTCATGCTCTCGGTCATTGGTGCTCTTGTTGCCGCCTATCAATGGGTGAAGGACATGCTGCTCGTCTATAGTCACGTGACCATCCCGTGTCCTGCGGTCACCTCGCTTCCGTCATGTGACAAGATCTACGTGCTCGAGTACGGGTACATCACCATCCCGATGTTCTCATTGAACGCGTTTGTCCTGATCGCAATCCTCACATACGCAGCAATGCGCATACAGAAAGAAGCATAGTCGCGCAATAAGAATAACAATCGAAGAACTCTAATGCGGAGAGGTGATTTAATGATCACTTGCATTTTGTGTAGTTGCTGATAGTTTGAAAATATTACCAAGTATTTTTGAAACTACTTTATGCGCCCACTCTCCGCAATCGCGCTACTTCTCTTCATGTTCGTATTTGTTCCCACCACCTCCTCAGCGATGATGATCTTCTATTTCCCTGTCCTGACGCCAAGTGAAGAGCTTGGATATGCGGGTGATGTGGTGAGTGATGGTGTCGAACCGAATACGAGTTCTGGCACACCATTCACATTTAAAATCATTTCTACCTCACATTACAATACGGCAAATGAGGTTGACCTCCTCGTCAGTGACGGAACGACAACTACTACATACATCATGCAGCGTGATCTCACCACCGCATCAACGACACTTATCGATGGTGACTACATAAATGGGGAACAGTATTTCTATACCGGCACATTTCCCACAGGAAACTATACCTATCACTTCGAAACATTCGGTACCCAGTATCCTGAGATGGGGGAGGAGACATTTAGTGTGAGTGCCGGACCAGTGGATATTTGCGCGGGAGTCGAGAATTGCAACTCCAATGTGCTGTTTCTCCCCGGAATCATGGGCTCACGCCTGTTTGAAAATTCATTCGTCTGCGGAATACTTACCAATGAAAAAGAACGATGGGTTTCAACTTTGGATTGTGACCAGGCGCGCCTTGCACTTCGCGTAAATGGAACAAGTGTAAACCAAATATATACGAAAGAAGGGGAGGTTGGAGTCATCAATGAGGCCTATTCGTTCAACCTCTATAAATCATTTATGAGTGATTTGAAAAAGTGGAAGGAGACAGACAAGATCATCGCAGACTACGCCCTTATCCCCTATGACTGGCGCCTTTCACTTGAGGATGTTCTTCAAAATGGTGCGACTTCAACCGACGGAACATTTTCCTATGGCGCAAGCCAAGGATTTGCCAATTCCCATATCTACAGAAAGCTGACTGAGATGGTCGCGTCGTCACGGACAAAGAAAGTTACCATTATCGCACACTCCAATGGCGGACTGGTGACCAAGGCTTTAATTCAGAAACTCAAAGAAACCCATGACCCGCTTTATGACAAAATAGACAAGATCATATTCGTTGCAGTCCCTCAGACAGGAACACCTGAGGCAATAAGTAATATCCTCCATGGCGATCAGATCGGCCCCATGGGTTCGATTATGAGTGCCAATCGCCTTCGTGACCTTACACAAAACATGCCGGGAGCATACCACCTCCTACCCTCCGCAGCATATTTCGCAGGAGAAGGCGCAACTGTCCCTACGCCCATTGTCACGTTTGAGGATGGTACTGCAACGCAGCCGTTCATCAATCTGTATGGACATTCAATCGCGAATGCGTCTGACTTGAAACGCTTCTTGCTTGGTGAAGATGGGAGACCAACTCCGACATATGATGATCTCGAAGATCCCACAAAGCTTAATTTCGCCCTTCTTTCCTACGCCGAAAATCTGCATCAGCAACTCGACGATAACTGGGAAGTATCTTCGTCAACCAATATATATCAGATCGCGGGATGGGGTGTGGGAACACTCGCGAATATCAACTATCGCACAGTGCCGCACTGTGACCGCGTGGATTCAGTGATTATTCAAGGTGCACGAAATATCTATTGTGGTCTCTGGGGGAGTCGTCTCACCTTTGACCCCAACAAAGTGATTGATGGAGATGGTACCGTGGTGATGCCAAGTGCGCTTGCGATGAGTACGAGTTCGGATAAGGTGACGAGGTATTGGGTGGATTTGGATAGGTATGGGAAAAGTGGACTTTTTAACTCAACAATCAATCGTGTTCATAAAGATATTCTTGAGGTTCCACAGCTGTGTGATTTTATTCATAATATCATTTCGTTTTCTCTGGACACACTTCCTGTATATATTTCAACCTCAACACCACCATCAACCAACTACACAGATCGCCTCACCTTCACGCTCCACTCCCCGCTCACCCTCGAATTCACCGACACCGAAGGTCGCCATGTTGGACCATCAACGAGCACTCCGGACACATTCGACTCAAATGTCCCAGGAGCAACATATGAGCGCTATGGAGAAGTGCGGCTTCTCTCAATCCCAAAGACTGCCACAGGTACCCTTACGCTTCATGGTGTTGCGTCCGGCTCCTTCACGCTCGATCTCGCAGAAGAGAACGGAAACATCACCATTGCAACAACATCATTTGAAGGAATCACCTCTGCGACAAGTACGGTGGTGACGATGACCATTGATCCCATATCATCTCCAATCACAAACGGCATACTTACGGTAGACACGAATGGTGATGGTACCACCATCGAAATCCTCCACGCGCACGAAGGTGAAACAGTGTTTTCTGACACCACTCCTCCCGAGGCACGGATTGGCTTCAGTACCTCTACCCAGCAACTGCGAACAATTGGTCTCGATGTATCGCCGACCAATGCGTATAAAACCGCCACCACAACCACGGTCATCGATAGTGTGGGAAATGTCACCATCATTCATTTTTCCTCATACAAAGCAGGAAATCACAGTATTAAGGCAAAAATAGACTCCATCAGTTATAATGGGGTAGCAACCGTAGTGAGTGCTGAGCTTTCCTATAAGTGGAGCATGAACAAGAAGGGGGAATATACGATGTTTGCCGCATATATAAAAACAGCAACAGGAATAGTCGAATCTCATTACCGCCCCAAGAAGAATCAAACGATCATCATGACAAAGGCACAGGACTTCGACGATGAGGATAATGATGACGAGTGCGACAAAAGAGCGACAAGCTCAAAAGTATCTGGTATGGTCATCCCTGGATTGGTGACCAATCAGGGGAAGATTAACGTTAATTATTAGTTCTTTAATTTAGGGAATATGGGGACAAAAAAAAACATTATCATTGTTTCAGCCCTAGCTCTCGTTGCGGTGTTTGTCGTGACAAATCCTCTCATTTTTGGTTTTTGTCGTGGCGTGTCGTCATGGAGTGATGGCACAAAATATTGTTATTCTAGCATTACAGATGACATTCCAGAGACATTCATATTATCAACAGGATTGATCGCGACCTTACTACTGATATTTACATTTCTCACCTACCGCATGCGCGACGAAGTCTTCCGTGCATGGTGGAACTTCGCAAGATGGATGGTGCCGGTCATTATTCTTGCCACCCTCGCGGTCAACGCCATACCCTCCAATGGTGGATTCTTCAACATGGATGCCCTCGCATACCCCTTATTCCTCGGACCCCTATATATTATCCTTATTTTCGCTTCACTCTGGAAAATTGTGCGAGCGTATAGGAAGAAGTAATTTGTATTCCCACTGCAAAGGTCTGAACTTTGTAGTCTACGAGTGGAGCATCAACAAGAGATTCGTAGCGGTTGCGATGTCCATCCTTTTTGCAATCCTGAGCACGGTAATCATTCTCACGGCATTCGTTGCGTTGAGGAAGAAAAAATAGACTCCATCAAGTTATAGTGGGCTACCTGTCAATTACGTAGTGGGTCACTCGTTCCTATCGACAAGAGTCGTGTCTCACTCTTTATGAACAGCCTCTTCCTTATTGTTTCCCTGATAATCGTCGCTTGGAAATGGTTTTCGCTGCGGGAGAAGAAATAAGTTGTATCGTTCTGGTTCATAAGTAGCTTCGAATGATATGCTTGATATCAAGTATAAATATACAATTAACGATCATGCAAAAAAGACTTATTCAATCAGGGCGGACGCGTTTTGCCAACGATATCATCGCGGAGTTTTGGATGCCGAAAAAAGCATCGGGGCGGGCGATCATCCTGTGTGACGGGTGTCCGACGGTTCCATCGAAGCGGAGACTGGGAGAATTTCTGGCGCGAAAGGGCTATTGGGTCTTCCATCTGCGCTATCGCGGGTCCTGGGAGTCAGGCGGTGAGTTCTTGAAGTACGCTCCACGGGAGGACGTGCTGCTTGTTGCCGAAGGACTGAATAAGGGATTCATTGAAATATGGAGCGGGGTGACATATTTTCTTGATATATCGGATATCACCGTTGTCGGGGCGTCATTCGGAGGGGCAGCCGCACTGCTCTCATCGCTCGACCCGCGCATCTCGCGCGCTGTCACACTTGCCCCTGCCGTAGATTTTTGCTACGGGAAAAGCGGCGAGTCATTTGCTGAATTCGAGCGTCAGGTGAAGGAAGGATTCGCCGGCGCATACCGCGGACCAACAAAGAATTATGCCAAATTGAAGACCGGAAAATTCTACAATCCTATCGCGCACGCCAAGGCATTTGATCCGACAAAGATATTCATTGTGCATGCGAAGGATGACAAGGTGGTCCCGCTTGCTTCCGTGCGTATGTTTGCCGGAGCTACGAAACTTCCTAAGAAAAATTTTCAGGTCTTGAAAGAAGGCGGGCATTTGTCGACAAATATCGCTACAGAGCAGAATGTCTGGAAAAATATCGCACGATTCATCGCAACGAGTAAGTAGATGGAAGAGGGAACAGATAAGCGGTCACTATTCACAGCACCGCTTTTTTGTTGTCTTGAAACGTGAGATAATGTCCGCAATGACCACTCTTCTTCAATACACGAAAGCGCATAAGTTTTTGATGATCTTGCTCGTACTTGCCATCGCCGGTGTTGGGTATTATTTTACGCGTCCTCCTGCCGCGCCGAATTACGAGACAACCCTTGTAAAAAAAGGGAACGTGATACAGGAAGTTTCGATCACAGGAAAAGTAGAGTCCGATAGCGTCGTCTCGCTGGCATTTGAGCGCGGCGGGCGTGTGGTGAGCGAGCCTATTCCCGTCGGTGCGCACGTAAGGCGCGGGGATCCATTGGTTCGGCTGGATACAAAAGAATTGGATGCACTTCGTTTGCAGGCACAAGCGAACCTCGATGTCGAGCTGGCAAATCTGGCACAACTCAAAAGCGGGACCAGAAGCGAAGATATTGCGGTATCCGAAGCACAAGTGAGAAGCGCGCAGTCCGCCGTCACCGATGCGCACGCCTCATTGCAAGACAAGCTTGCCTCTGCAGGTACGACCGCTGATGATGCTATCTTTAACAAGACTGATTATCTCTTTGAGAATCCCCGTACGGCAAATCCGCGTTCAATCTTCCCGGTCGCTGATCAACAGCTGGTGGCCAGAATTGAGCAGGAGCGCGAGCAGCTGACGCAAGCATTGAAGCAGCTAACGCCCTCGGGTGGTGATTTTGAGGCGGATCTCTCTCTGCATAAGACCTATTTCAATGATGTGAAGGTCTATCTTGATGACCTTGCCTCGGCGATCAACGCGGTCACCCCTTCCTCACTGTTTTCTCAGACAACCATCGACGGATGGAAGGCGAATGTATCGATCGCTCGGACAAATATGAATACGGTGATGTCCGCATTGCTTTCCTCCGAACAGGCTTATCGCGCAGCAGACGCGGCGCTTGTCATCGCGAACAATCAGCTGGCGCTTAAAAAAGCGGGAGCGACACCGGAGGCAGTGAGTGCGGAAGAGGCAAAGATAAGGTCGGTCAGTGCAACGATCGCAAACTACGATGCACAGATGACAAAGTCGGTCATCAGCGCACCGTTCTCGGGGACGGTGACGACTCAGAATGCAAAGCTTGGGGAAACTGTCGCGCCAAATGTTCCTGTCGTTGCGCTCATGAGTGACGGCGTATTCAAGATCACTGCGAACATTCCCGAAGTGGATGTTGCGAAGCTTACGGTGGGTGATAGTGCGAGGGTCACACTCGATGCATACGGTGCGGACGTGCTTTTTAAGGCAACGGTTTCAAGTATCGACCCAGCGGAGACGGTCATTGAGGGCGTCTCAACCTATAAGGCGACATTACGATTTGAAGGCAGAGACGCGCGTATTCGCTCGGGCATGACGGCCAATATCGACATCTCAACCGACAAACGTGAAAATGTACTCTATGTTCCGGCGCGATCTGTTTTTAACAAGGATGGTAAAAAATACGTGAGAGTTCCCGATGGTCAGACGCTTACTGTCGATACGGAGGTCACAACCGGTCTTCGGGGTTCTGATGGGTCGATCGAGGTCCTCAGTGGGCTTAGCGAGGGGCAGACCATCGTGACATTCCAGGCGAAATAGACGGAGATTGATCGTCATGGCACTTATCGAAACAAAGGGTATTGAGAAGGTCTTCGGGGGAGAAACGCCCACGGTGGCATTGCGTAACATAAATTTTATCGTTGATCGGGGTGAATTTGTTTCGATCGTCGGGCCGTCCGGTTCGGGTAAGTCAACCTTGCTGCAGATCCTCGGGCTTCTTGATTCTCCGACGGCCGGAAGTTATTTTCTTGATGGGAAAGATACTTCAACGCTCTCTGATGAAGAGTTGGCAAAGTTGCGCAATCGCACACTTGGTTTTGTGTTTCAATCATTCAACCTACTGGCGCGGACGTCGGTGCTTGAGAACGTGAAACTTCCGCTTGCTTACTCAAATTTTCCCTCACGTTCGTGGGATAAAATGGCAATGGCGCAGATCGAGGCGGTTGGGTTGTTGAAGCGTGTGTATCATGAACCATCGCAGCTTTCCGGAGGAGAGCGTCAGCGTGTGGCAATAGCGCGCGCGCTTGTTACAAACCCTGAGATCATCTTTGCTGATGAGCCGACGGGGAACCTTGATTCTGCGTCCGGCAAGGTAGTGATGGACACATTGACACGACTGCATCACGAAGGGAAAACCGTTATCCTCATCACACATGATCGCAATGTTGCGCGACGTGCCCACCGTGCAGTTTTGTGCAGAGATGGTGCGATCGTATGGGAAGGAGACGTTAATGATATTCCGGAAATTTCATAATTATGTCTTCATTTTTTTACACAGCAAGATCAGCAAGTCGCGCCGTCGGTGCCAACCGGGTCCGTTCCGGTCTTACGGTCCTCGGTATCGTGATCGGTGTCACGTCGATCATCCTTATCGTCTCGATCGGTGAGGGTGCGCAGTCGCTCATCCTGGGGCAAATTCAAGGCTTGGGAGCTGAGACCATCGTGATACGCCCGGGGAGAAAGCCGTCCGGTCCGACGGATATGGCGCAGACATTATTTGCGGACTCCATCAAGCAGCGAGAGGTTGACGCATTGAAACGTAAGGAAAACGTACCCGACTATGTCTCCTCAGCACCGCTGCTCATGGTGTCGGATTCAGTGACCTACGGTTCCAACATTGAGCATCCTACGATCTACGGTTGGTCTGCAGAGTTCATGGTAAGCATGATAAAAGCAAAGATAAGAGTCGGAACTATTTTTGATGAGGAGGATATAAAACAGGAAGCGGCGGTTGCGGTGCTTGGGAGTCAGATTTCCGATGATCTGTTCGCGGGTGATGATCCTATCGGGAAGTCTATTCGCATTGGGACGAAAAATTTTCGCGTTGTCGCAGTGCTTCAAGGGGGTGGGGGAGGGCTTTTGAACACAGACAAGATGGTGGTGATCCCGTACTCTACTGCGCTTACGTACCTCTCGTCAGGGAAACATTACAATGAGGTCATGTTGAAGGTCTCTTCGCCGGAAGCTGTGGCGCGTTCCGTTGAGGACATCAAAGCGACGCTTCGGGAACTGCACAGCATTACCGATCCTGCGAAAGATGATTTTTATGTCGAGACACAGCAGGCGGCGATAGATCAGATCGGTACCATACTTTCGGTGCTCACTGCATTTCTTTCCGCGGTGGTCGCGATATCGCTCGTCGTCGGCGGCATCGGCGTGATGAATGTCATGCTCGTATCGGTCACCGAGCGTACAAAAGAGATTGGTCTGCGAAAGGCGCTCGGTGCGACCAATAGTGATATTTTGACGCAATTCTTGCTCGAGGCGGTGCTCCTCACTATGGTGGGAGGTGCGATCGGCATTGTCCTCGGGGTCCTGTTCGGTTATGGCGCATCTATTGCCTTATCGCAAAATCTTAATGTCGATTGGGCGTTCGCATTCCCATGGAGAGCGGCGCTCATCGGTCTTGGTGTTTCCGGCGGCGTGGGTATCGTCTTTGGGATCTATCCTGCACGGCAGGCTTCACAGAAGAGTCCGATCGAGGCGCTCCGTTACGAGTAAGTCCCGCTCGGGTTTTCTTCTTTTGAAAGGCACACAGTCGGCCCCTCCTGCGGGGGCCGCTGTCACTCTCGGCCAATTGCCCCATCAGAATGGGGACCAAGCCAATTGTCCTCCGAGAGGCCTTTCAAAAGAAGAAAACCCTCGCCTCAGAGGAGCGGCGTTTGAGTTTGGTGCCCGCAGGTGGAGAAGAAACACTTGGCAGAATAGCTAGTTAGTGCGAGTATGTTTAGTAACTCGTGACCGAGTTCTCGGGAGGAAACGAGCGAAATTAGAATACGCAAAACATGAATATAGTGTATTTATCCCCATTCTCAGAGACTTGGGTTGCAAAGGGCTTGCAGGCTGAGTATTTTCAACTCCTAAACGAGTTTAAAAAATAAAATATGAATATAAATATAAAAGCATTACATTTTTTGGGATTACCGATTAAAAGAGAAATCTATACAAAAGCAATTTGCTCACTCTTCGGAATACTCATTTTATTTTTTGTTGTACTGGTCGTCGTGCCTTCGGTGGTTTGGCAGGCAGTACCATATTTGCTTTGGGCAATTATAATTATGTATGTTTTCTATATCGGAATTGCTCTCATTGTCTCTTTTTATCTCATAAGTCGAAGACTTAAAACCTTGGGATATTCCACGCTGTGGATGATACTGATGTTCTTTCCAATCTTTTTTGTTTTTGTGGTGCTCGGTCTTATGGCACCAAGTGATGAAAAAATAGTTTACAAAATTTCAGCCTAGTTTGGGGCAATCACACTGACCCCAGTGGACCAAAGTTGGGAATGTGGATTATTGCATTATTTGGAGGAAACAAAATCCTCACCCATATGAAATCAAAGAAGAAGCCCGTAATAGAGCACAAAAGAAAGATACGAAACATAAGTGACTATGTTTATGACTGCCTCAACCGCCTGCGTGACCACGCTGACCTCATTTTATATCTTGGTAAACACAAGGACGACTTTGCCGGGGGTACACCAAAACAAAGCCTCTCTATAATTATTTCAATGATCGACGTCTATTCAAGGGATGCCATTGTTATTTTCGGCACAATTTTTGATAAGAATAGGCAGACATCATCACTTTATACGATGGTTGACCACATAAAAGATGAGAAGAAGCGGAAGCGTTATCAGAAGAGGCTAGATAATATAAAAACATCTATAAATCAAATAGTCCGTGCCAGAGGAAATCAGGTTGGTCATTTCAATACAAAACTGAATATCCACGACAACCACGACAATGGCTTTATTCATATCAACGGTGTTTTTCAGGTGGACCCACGCTTTACAAAAAAGATAGCAAATAGAATAGAGCGATTTTACTGGGATATTAGAGAAGAGCTTGGGGTTGAAGGAACTTTTGTTTTTCACAAAGGAGAACCAACCGCAAAGTCATTTGCCAGATTGGTCGGCAAGGCACCCAAGCGCTTGAGTGGTGGTATAAAAACTTAAACCTTGATACCCAATGTAGTGGGGTAGGGTGTGGGAATATAGATTGTCGCATCATTTAATCGTTCAAACACAGTTCTAACGTCCTCTACGACGCGACGGCTGGTCTTGGGCGAGTAAATAGACAGACGATATGCAAATTGCTAGGGTGGAGGCAGTTGTTCAATACAAGGAGTTTTTATGAGGCCATATATTGGTATTTGCGACTTTACCGCACCGGAACAAGCGCATCGCCTGCTCCAGTTGATCCCTCACGGATTTTCTCATGACCTTATGGTCGGCGTGATGATGAGCTATAAAACGCTCAATAATCTTCCGACAAAATGGGCAAGGGTGTTTCCTGCGAAAAAGAATATTCGATCGATCTTCGTCGATGATCCGCGCGTCTTGAATACCATTCATTATGCCGATTATGCCACAGGGGTTGATGCCGATCGACAGCTCGCGTATACGCTGGCCAAGGTGGAGATCTACGGCGGAGCGTGTCTTGGGGCGATCCAGCTCGATATGATCTGGCCGGATCCGGATGAGCTCAAGAAGTTTCGCGAGCACTGTAATATCCCCATCATCCTGCAGGTTGGTGCGAATGCGATGCGCGAATGCGGCGATGACCCCATTGCAACCTGTGAGCGATTGAAGACGTATGGCACTACGATCAATGCCGTACTTTTTGATAAAAGCATGGGTCGCGGGGTGGGGATGGATGCCGCGCTCTTGGCGAAGTATGCGGGAGTGCTTTCGTTCGACTGCCCGCATCTTGCACCCGCAGTGGCCGGGGGGCTTGGTCCGTCATCAATGGACCTCGTGGCACCGCTCATTCGAGCGTTTCCCGATCTTTCGATCGACGCACAGGGGCGGCTGCGTAAGAGCGGCAACATGAAAGACCCGATCGATTGGTCGATGGCGGAAGATTATTTCACGCAAGCGGTGGCACTGTTTTCCAAACAACCGTAATGACCCGAGGCCCCGCAGAAGCGGGGCCTTTCTTTTTTGAATAATGATCGATGAATGGTATACTCTTTCCGTATTATTGACGGTAATTTTTTAATCATGAATCAAACAACGTGGATCATTGGGGGTGGAGTTGTCATCGTGGCAATCGCCGCATTGCTCTATTTATCAAGCGGAAGCGGTACACCAAAGACTGAGCCGACAACCATTCCCGCAGCGGAAATAACGGTAGACGATAAACCTATCGCAACCTCAACTTCGGTTGAAGCCCCAACGGATATTACTCGAACATCACAAGGAAATATGGAACAAAAAACAAATGAATCAAGCAGTGCGACACTGCACACAAGCATGGGCGACATCACGCTTAAATTTTACGCGAGTGATGCGCCAAAGACGGTCGAAAACTTTCTCAAACTTGCACAGTCGGGTTTTTATGACGGCGTGAAGTTTCACCGCGTGATTAAAGGATTCATGATCCAGACCGGTGACCCGCTTTCAAAGGATGACACGATGATGTCACGATGGGGCACCGGTGGACCGGGGTACCAGTTTGCCGATGAAATCGTGCCCGCGAGTGCGCTCTATCAGAAAGGGTACAAGCATGGTGTTCTTGCCATGGCGAACTCCGGAGCAAATACGAACGGAAGCCAGTTCTTCATTATGGCTGCCGATTATCCGCTTCCACCGCTCTACACGATCTTCGGGGAGGTGACGAGTGGGCTACCCGTTGTTGATGCGATAGACGCGGTGCCGACGTCACAGGACCGACCGCTTACTTCCGTGGTTATCAAGTCAGTCGAAGTCAAATAGTTGGATTCCACGCAAATGGTGAACTTCTTTGTTGCGGGGCCCCTATGATTCGGTCACCATATAAGAATATGCCTTCCTCGTCACTTTCCCCGCGTCTCGAATTTCATCCATTTGTATGAAATCCAGTCGATAAAAAAAGACCCTGCAAAGGGTCTTTTTTTATATGATGTTATCGTTTCTTTGAAATGAGAAAGTGTGCCGCAAAATAGAGCAAGAGTCCCGGGAGTATCCCCGTAAGGACCATAAGGACGATGTAGCCGACACGGAGTATGCCGGGGCTGACTTCCATCCATTCACCTAAACCTCCGAATATGCCGCTGGCAACCTTGGAGTCATCACTTTTATGCAGTTTTTTCATATGAGCTATTGTATCGCAGACGATCAGCGAAATGCAAACTTCTTTTGCAGGCTTTTGAGAAAATAATTATCTTCAAACTCCGCAAAAGTGATGATATGTTTTGACTTCGTGACCTCGACGCGGTCTTTTTCGTGAAGAGGGAAGAGGTCCATATCATCGGCGGTAAGCACCGCATCAATGGGTTCATTGGTTTGTGTGATTGCGAGAATTCCTCTTTTGCGCACTTCGGTGATGTCGATGTACACGGTCTTTGTGTTTTTGAGGACAAGAGACGGTGTCGGAATATTGTGATCAAGCAACTCCGTGACAATCATGCAGTGCATGTCCGGAGTGACGATCGGCCCGTGCGCCGAGAGATTGTATGCGGTAGAACCGGTCGGAGTCGCGATGATCACCCCCGAGCCGTGTACATATTGGAGCGGATGCCCATCAACGGATATCGTCATTCTGATCGTACCCATGATGCCTTGCGCGGTGACTTCATTCAGGCAGTCGGTGGTGTGGACGAGGGCTCCGCCGCGAAATACTTTTGCGGTAAGCATCATGCGATGTGTCGTGACGAACGATCCTGAAAGGAGGGCGTCAACTGCACCGATGAATTGATCCGGTCTTCGAGCGGATGCTAAAAAACCGACATGACCAAGATTAAGACCGAGGAATATCGGTGCGTTTTTTTGAAAGTATCGTGCGCTTTCCAGTATCGTTCCGTCACCGCCGAGGGTGATCACAAAATTGGGTTTTTCCGTTACGATCAGAACACGCGGATGGTGTGCGGCGATGTGTGCGATGATCTTCTTTTTCCAGTTCAGTGCGCGCCGGTTGTCGGCTCGGCAAAATAGTGCGACTCGTGTTTTCATGGTCTGGTCATTTTTGTTGCAAGAATAATGTTGAAGAGCGACATGAAGCGATCATGTGGTCTTAGACGGATCGCATCAAACGATAATGGATACAGGATTAGTCGCCACGGTCAGTATCTGCGTCATGTTCGTTTTCCAGTACGTACGCAGTGATGGGCTTCTTGCCTCTTTCACTCAACTGTTCATGATGTGTGTTGCTACGCAGTGCGGAATAGATCCCGCCGGTCAGTCGTTGAAAATCGATCGCCAGTGCCTGCAGCTGTTGCGCAGCTGCAGCGACCTGTTGATTCGCGGCACTTTGTTGTTGTGCCGATGCGGAAAGCTGCTCGGAGCTTTCGGAATTTTGGACGGCAACGCTCGCGATCGCGTCCATGCTTTCCGCAATATGCTTCACAAGCGTCGTTTGCTTCTCTGTTCGCTCGGAGATCTCTTTGATGCGCGCAGAGAGTTTCTGGATCGCGCCGGACATGTTTTGCAGATCGACGAGCGATTCGTTCACTACTTTTGCATTTTCGTCGGCGTGTTCGAGCCCCTTTTCTGCTGCGAGCACGGTGTCGCCTATTTGCAGTAGCATGATCTCAACTTGCCCCTTTATTTCTTCTGCTGCGCCGGCTGATTGCTCTGCAAGCTTTCGGATCTCGTCAGCGACGACGGAGAAACCTCGTCCCGCGTCTCCTGCACGTGCCGCTTCGATCGCGGCATTCAATGAAAGAAGGTTTGTTTGCTCGGCGATCTTTGTGATCGTATCAACAATGGTACGGATCTCACGAGAGCGGTTGCCTGTCGTACGTGCGATCACCGCGGTGTCGGTGGTCATTTTTCTGATCTGGTCGAGACTTTTTTGCGATTGCTCTCCCTTCGCACCTGCTTGTTGTGTGACCTGAGAGACTTCTTTCGCCATGAGTGATGCCTCCTCTGCGGTAACGAGCATTTCATGCGCTCCACCCGCCAGCTCAGCGATCGAGCGTGCGATAGACTCCGCTTGGGTCGATTGGGTCACGGCCCCTTGGGCAACTTGTTCTGCAATACCCGCATTGTTTTGCGCTGCTGCGGCGACCTGCTGGGATGTTGCGGCGAGCGATGATCCCGCTTGAGATATCTGGTCGCCTGCATTACGAAGCGGAATAAAAAGCCAGCGGAGGTTCATCGTTGCCAAAAAAAGCGAGAATGCCATGAGTCCGAGGAAAAGAATGAGCGCAATGCCAAAATTGAGTGCATGAGTGCCGTAGAGGTATCCTGTGAATGCGACCAAGATGATCGGCACAACGATGCCGAATAGGAGTTGTATCGTCACCTTGCGCGCACCGGTTGCACTGGTGAAAAATGAGCTTACTGTTGCCATTTGTTCATCATAGCAGATAGCGCGATTGTCTGCTTTCTGTTTATGCACAAAAAACCCGCCGGAAGTGGCGGGGTGAGCTGTTGCTTTTCTTATGCGTTTGACGCTCTCCAGACGTCGATATGGTGCACGATCTTTTCCAGAGTATTCGCGAGATCGATGTTTTGCACATAGAGTGCAAATTCATGCCGAAGGCGAATTTCCGAATTTCGCGTTTTCATGCGTTTGGCGATCATCATCTTATCATCACCTCGTGCAACGAGCCGCCGCAACAGCTCCTTTTTCGGTGCATCGACGAAAATCGTTCGTGCGTCCGGGTATTGCTGAAGGATTGCATGTGCGCCGAACGGGTCCATGATGGAAATGACGAGATCGTGGCGGTTTCGTGCGTCGGCGAGGTCGAGATGTCGCGTGCCGTAAAGAAATCCATGCACGTTCATGTGTTCGATGAATTCGCCAAGCGCGAGTCGTTGTTCGAATTCTTCCGTTGAGAAAAAATGATAGGCGATACCGTCCACCTCACCCGGCCGCGGTGGTCGGGTCGTTGAGGTCACGACCTTTCCTGAATCGGGAAAATGCGCGCGTATGCCTTTTGTCAGAACATCTTTTCCGGCACCCGATGCACCGGTGATGATCACCCATGTATGGAACATTTTTGACCTCCTAGGGTACAGATACTTCTGCCTCCGTTATAGCGTGAGGGCACACTGGCCGCTACTTGCAAAGTTGCGCTTAGTGTTCCATAATTATGTCAGTAGGCAATAAGGAACAGTCGTTCATTGCCAGTCCGAGAAATAACAGACTTCAGCCTCCCCGCATGCGTGAGAGCGGTTCTTTCATATCCGGGGAGGGTCGGGATACGCTTAGTGATCCCAGGTCTTGTTGTCGAACAAGATATCTCTCCCTTAAACGAACAAAAGCTATGGGTATCTTTCGCGCAATAGGCTTGGGTCTCACGATCGTCATTCTGAAGCTTCTTCTCCCGGACGTGATGTCCGGATTTGAGGGAACCCTCGCTCAGTTCTTTGGACTCACCGAGACGATATTGTCGAACGTGCAGTCGAACATCGCCGGGTGAGCAGCAGTTCTTTCTCAATTCAAAACCCGCCACTCTTAGGAGTATGGCGGGTTTTTTGCTCCCGCTTACGCATTCCCGCGCATCAGAATTCAAAGATATGCTTTGAAGCCGGAACGATGTTTGCCCCGATGACGTTGTTGGGGTAGAGGTCATAGAGAATACGGATCACTCCGCGATGGGTGACGAGCATGACGCTGGACTCTTTCTTTGTTTTGAGCGATTCGACGAATTCCCGCACCCGCTTCGTGACCTCCTCGACCGATTCACCCCCGTAGGGTCGGTAATCGTAGTGACCCTCAAGGTCGTCCAAGATGATCTGCTGGTCAACCTCACAGCGTGGTTTATCAGACAATGTACCGAAGTTGCGCTCCCGAATTTCCGGAACAGTGACGATGGGTACCTGAAAACGCTTATTTAATATTTGTGCTGTTTCCTGTGTACGTACGAGGGGGGATGCATAGATGACCTCAGGAGATATCAATAGGTCCTTGCTGAGTTGCTCTACCATCGTTTGCCCCGCAGCGTTCAGCGGGAGGTTCACGCCCTCCGACCCCTGCAGCCTGTTCTCTTTATTGAGATCGGTCTCTCCGTGACGTATGACGATGAGTTTCATGAGATCAGTATAGCATCTTGAAAAACAAAAAACGCGGGGCTAGCCGCGCTTAGTTCATTCGGGTTTTTAGTCCCAAATTGCTCCCGTGACAAGAAGTGCGCCAATAACCATCCCTCCAGCGCCTCCTCCGCTCAGTATGTCGAACGAATGAAACATGTAGCAGAGTACTACGGTTCCCGCCCAAATCGCTACGGTAGCCAGCCCCTTCCCATTGCTCATTGTAATCGCCCTCGAAGAAGAATCCGAATATTATTCTCTATCTATTTGCAAAAATGTCAAGTTCGCGTAGTCTTACTGCATGCAAAAAGTATTCACGATGAAGGCGGAACGGATCGCGCACGACGGCGCGGCAGAAGGACTCTATGAAGGTGGTGCAGTGCGCGTGCACGGTATGCTTCCCGGCGAAGAGGCGATCATTGAGGCGACAAAGAAACATGGCATATACATTGGGGTCATAAAGGAGATCATTTCGGGCTCACCGTCCCGCAAGAATCCCGAGGAGACGCATTATCTTTCCTGCAGTCCGTGGCAGATCGCAGACTATGCGCTGCAGATCGCGCTCAAGCATGAGATACTCGTATCGCTGTGGGGCTATTATGACAATGCGCCAAAGCCGACATTCGTTCCCGCGGATAAATTTTACGGTTACCGCACCAAAGTTGAGTTCAGTTTTACCGACAGGGACGGGGACAGAGAACTCCCTCTTTCGTTAGCTTTCCATGAGCGTGGAGGGGGAAGCAGGAGACTTGCCCTCGAGAAGGGTTGTGCGCTCGTATCCGACGGAATGAATCGTGTCGCTCTTGCTCTCTGTGAAAAGTTGAGAGCAGAGGAGTATACGACAAAAGAGCTAAAGACGCTCGTGGTGCGCGAAAGTAAGTCAACCGGAAAACTCCTCGCGATACTCTATGCCAAGGCTGAGAAGCTCCCGAAATTTCCCGTGGACGATATACCGGGGCTCACCGGATTCCTTGTTTTTCATTCGACGGAAAAATCTCCCGCATCGGTGCCGACCAAAGAGTTGTGGCGAACGGGAGAGGACTTTCTGCATGAATCGATCCTAGGAACGGAGATCACATATTCGTGGGACTCTTTTTTTCAAAATAATATCCCGGTTTTTGAGACTGCAATGAAAGTAATGCAGGATGCCATACCTCCGAATGCGAATATTCTCGAACTGTATTCGGGTGTCGGGACGATCGGACTGTTGCTGGCTAAAGTGGCGAAGCACGTGCACGGAGTGGAAATCGTCCAAGGTGCGGTGGATTCGGCAGGGCGCAATGCGGAGCGGGCGAAGCTTGCGAATTATGTCGCTGAATGTATCCCCGCAGAGAAGATGGATGCGCGTCTCCTTGATAAGCGCGACGTGCTCGTACTTGATCC
This sequence comes from Candidatus Lloydbacteria bacterium RIFCSPHIGHO2_02_FULL_50_18, assembly GCA_001821395.1. Lineage (GTDB taxonomy): Bacteria > Patescibacteriota > Minisyncoccia > Phycocordibacterales > UBA6899 > MHLP01. The sequence continues at coordinate 218,605 of MHLM01000014.1, forward strand.
GCCACGTTCCGGACTTCATCCGAAGGTGATCGGTATGATCATTGAAAAGAGGCCGCCAACGATCGTCTATTTGTCCTGTAATCCCGAGACGCAGGCGCGTGATTATTCGTCCCTTAAAGAGTACTACACCGTAGAGCGGATTACGGGTTTTGACTTTTATCCTGAAACGCCACACTTGGAAGCGTTGGCGATATTGAAATTAAGAGCGTAATAAGGTAGATTGTCCCCATGGCAAATAAAAAAGAAAAAGCATCTCAGCGCAAGAAGTCACATCGCGCAGGGAAGGAGGTCAGCGCCCGACATCGCTAAGCATCAGACTAAAAAAAGACCCGCTTAGGCGGGTCTTTTTTGTTTTGGTCTATTCGAGTACTTGATCCGGCTTGCGCTCTTTTTTGAATACGATCGGTGCGTCAAGAAATCGCTCCCATTCTTTTATTGCGTAGACAAGCTCGAGATTCTTGAAAGCGAGGAGTGAAAGGGCCTCCCACAGGAAGACCCAGCCGCCAATGAAGAGGCCCTGGCCAAAAATACCAAAAAGCACGTTAGCTTCGAGTGCGCGTTCGAACGTTACTGCAATCGCGAGGAAGGCTGCGCCGAACATGAAGTATTTTAATGCGCTCTTACGTGAGGCTTTGAGTTCTTTCTCCGCAAGGTAGTGGTTGAATTGAAAAAAATTGCGCAAACCCTCCTCGCATTTTAGCTGTTTCTCCGGATCGATCTCCGCTTTGGGGATGAAAAAAGCGATCGCGATCTTGTGTCGGATCGATATCTCCTCGGAGCATTCTTCGAGAAATGTGCGCAGGTCCGGATCGATCGCACGACGCTTGAATGGAGCGGGGTCCCATTCACTGAACATATCCTCATAGTTATCGAGAGCAACCTCTATCATGAGTCTGTTTGTGTCTTCGAATTTACGATATATTTGAGCGGTTTTCGTCTTTTTTGTATTGCCTGCCATTCGCGCATTTTACCACACGTGCGGTGATTGGCGACAGGTTTCAGAAGCCCCGCTATTTTCTGAGTATGAGAAATCGGATCTGATCGTATTGGTCGAGCCAGAACTCATGTTTCCAGGGGGTGCCCACCAGGAGCTCTTCGATCCATTCGCGCTGGTGCGCGTCGCATTCGACGTAGAATGTACCGCCCTCGTTCAGGAATTTCCTGCCTTCATTGATGATGATCTTGACATAGTCGAGACCGCGGTCGCCGGCAAAGAGCGAGAGGTGGGGTTCGAAGTTGATGACGCTTTCGTCCATTTCAGGAATCGCCTTCGGGTCGATGTACGGGGGATTCGCGAAAATGGCGTCGTAGGTACCCGTGAGCCCCTCCAGAGCATTTCCGGCCCAGCATTTCGCGCGCGATTCATCGATGCCGTTCAGTCGGACGTTGATGCGCAGTTGCTCCGTCAATTTCGGATCGAATTCACTGATGTCGACCGTGGCATTCGGGAGGTGCTTCAGGAGCGCGACGCCGATGCATCCGGAGCCGGAAAAGGTGTCTGCGAGGCGAAGCATCGGCTTTCCGAGCGCCGTGAGTTCCGCGACCGCGCGTTCGACCCAGAATTCCGTTTCCGGGCGGGGGATCATGGGATGCAGCGAGACGTCAATCTTGCAGTCGTAAAAAGGTATCCAGCCGATGACGTAAGCAAGCGGTTCGCCCTTCTTGAGACGCAGGACATCCGCCTCGAATTCAGGGGTTTCTTTGCCGTTGTATTTTTCCCTGAGCAGCCATTCAACTTCCTTTGAATCAAGCGGTGGTATCATCGCCACAGTCTAGCGATTTATCACACTTTTGCAAACGCGCGGCGTATGGCTATACTGCTGTGTACGTCCTTGTCGTTCAATGGATAGGATATCTCCCTCCGAAGGAGATGATGCTGGTTCGATTCCAGCCAAGGGCACTATTGTTGCGTTGCATTTTTGTATAGCTTCGCTTAGTATCGGGTAAGCTTGTACAAAGAACACTCAGGAGTGGGACGTGAAAAGAACGAAACCGGTATTTGGAGTTGACGTTGATGACACGCTCATCCATTGCGCTGCGGCGATGTGTGCCTATTTGAACAGGGTGCATGGCTATACGATCGAGAAGAGTGACATGACAACTTTTTATTTCGGTGACCTACTTGGATTAAGCCGTCAGGAAGCACGCGCCATGATCTACCCGTTCCACTTTTCGAAAGAGCACGAGAACATCAGTCCGATCAGCGGCGCACATGAGGCGCTCTCCACGTTGTCGTTGCGTTACACGCCAATTGCGATCACTGCGCGATCCCCAACTACGCGTATTCCGACCGTTACGCTTGTCGAGCGGCACTTTCCCGGGATCTTCAAAGAAGTGCTTTTTACCGGCTATGTTCCGGGGCAACCGTATCGCTCAAAGGGTGATGTCTGTGCAGATCTCGGGGTAGCATTCATGGTTGAAGACGCCTTGCACAATGCCGTGTCTGTCGGCGAAAGGGGAATCACTGTTTATCTTCTTGATACCCCGTGGAATCAGGGGGCACTTCCTCCGAATACGATCCGCGTCGCTTGCTGGGATGATATCGTGAGGCATGTGACGGACGGTGCTCTGTGCAGAAAATAAAAAAGAAATAGCCGCGTGAGACACGCGGCTTTTTATTTCTTGTTCTCTTTCGGGTGAGCATCACCGCGTCTGTTCGGTGACGTATTTCCACATCACGATGTCTCCGGGTTTGAGGTAGTACTTACTCGCAATGCGCGGCTCGTAGGTATTATTGATCCAGTACTGCCATCGTACGGTCGAGGTGCCCTTGGTCGTATTTGCAAAGCCGTCGATCGATGCGACGTAACGATCGTTGTTCATATTATTCTTTGTGAGCAGGACGATCTCTTTTGCCGATGCAACTGTCTCGAGAAGATTTAATACGGACATCGATTCATGCCACGAGATCGTGTTCCACGTTCTGATGGTACCGTCGCCATGGTCAATCATCAGGTTGACCGAGCTCATTGCCGCGGGCGTATCTGGGGTGCCTTCACGGACGACGACTGTTTCTTTGTGAAAAAATGCTCCAATCAAGACACCGGAAAGTATCGAGAGGATCGTAACGGCAATGATCAATTTTGAACGGAGTAATCGCTGTTTCATATATGTCGGTAAGTTGATTCTATCCCGTACACAAGTAGTGATGCAAGGAGTATAATATCGGAAACGACAGCACCATGAGACGTATTGAACGAAATGATGAACGCGGAACAAGTGACCTCGGATGGCTGCTTTCGCGCTTCTCCTATAGTTTTGCGGAGTACGAAAATTCCTCTCGTATGGGTTTCGGAGCATTGCGCGTGGTGAATGATGACACGATAGCGCCGCAAAAAGGTTTTCCATTGCATCATCATGAACAGATGGAGATCGTGACGATCATGCTTGAGGGAACCCTCACGCATCACGATACATTAGGGAATACTAAAGACCTGAAAGAGGGAGAAGTGCAAACCATGACTGCCGGTACCGGGGTAAGCCATGGTGAATGGAATAATGACAAAACAACTCCGGCAAAGTTGCTTCAGGTGTGGATATACCCCAAAGAGCGCTCTTTGGTGCCCCGCTATACGCAGATGAAATTTGATGAGACTGGTCGACATAATATTTTTCAAATATTGGCGTGTGGAGAACACCGGGATGGGATGCTTTTTGTGCATCAAGACGTGACCTTAGCTCGTGTGCTCATCGAGGGTGGGAGGTCGGCTTCCTATACGCTTGCAAACCCCATGCACGGAGTATTTGTCTTTGTCGTCAGTGGAAAGGTGGAGGTCGGTACCGATATGCTTTCGAGCAGGGATTCAATGGAGGTCACCCAAGAAGAAAAACTGACCTTCAATGCACAAGAACGATCTGACGTCATCGTGATCGAGGTCTCAATGGGGTGATCTAAAAAAGAACCCCCGCATTACTGCGAGGGTGTCAATTGTTGATCTATAGATGTGTTGCGACTTGCGCTACGAGAGTTCTTTTTTGATCAAAAAAATATTTGAATACGTCCACGAGGCCGACAAGATCCTCGTTGACGCTTATGGCTCGGCGCAATTCCTGGAATTCCGTGTCGCTTAAGGAGTGCTGTCCGATCTGTGCAACGCAGGCGCGAAACACGAATGTTTCGACGAGGCCCTTGTCGAACAATTTCTTGAGGAGCAGATAACGTTCATGCTGAGTCTTTGCGTGCAAGAGCGCGTCGTTATATTCATGGCGATATCCCAGTGCTTCTGCGCGCTCGATGTACTGCAATTCACTAAACCCTAGGACCGCGCAATTGTGGCGTACGCTTGCGAGGGATTTTTCCTTTTTGCAGTAGCGCGTCGGGTCAAAATGATGCGCTGCATCTACAGAGGCAAGAAATGAAGGTCGCTTTACAGCGAGCGTGGTTTGCATATTTTCTCCTTGATTGGAACAGTTTTTCCTTCTGCAAACTACACTATATTTTTATTTTGTCAAAGGCAGCTCCGGCCTATTGGAGTAAAACGGGGATTGCGATCGAGTCGTCATACTCTGGTAGACCGGAGGGATTGTCGCGTTTCAGGATGAGTACTCCGCTTGTTGCGACGGTGCTCGTGCTCGACCAAGTGAGGATAGTGTTGAAGGGAACGAAGTCGTCGGTCATCCAGTCTCCTTGTGCTTGTGCGGGGACCTGTGCAAGCGTGACACCATTCGCATCAACAAGCATGATTGGAAATGATGCTTCAAAATACCAATTGCCGCGCGCATTACCCGAGACAGTCAGCGGACTTCGTGCGATAGTTTCCGGAAGCGGAGTATCGACAGTGATCCGCGTCGCAGCAGTTTCCGACGTGACGGGCAAAACGGGTGCGACGGAAGCCACCTCGGTCGTCGTTGTAAGCGGTATATCACTTATGGTCGGTGCCAATACGATCGGAGCATTCACGGTCGTATAAAGTAGATATCCTAGTGCGGAGAGTACCAGTGTGAGTATTATTCCGCTAAAGATGTATATGCGGTTATTCATAGTGGAAGTATAGCAGACAGTCGACCGATAAAAAAATAGGGGAATAGAGATGTTTGTACGGGAATAAAAAGCACCCTCCATGGGAAGGCGCATTTATCGAATGATCAGTTTGGTTGGATCTCCCAATCCCCAGTGCGGGGATTTCTACACGCAACACCGCGAGTTGTCGCAACTTCAGAGCGTCCGTCCATCTTCACAATAACTTCTTGCGTGAATGACTTGCAGTTTCGATCGTACCCCCTTGGCGCGGGTGCTGGATACACGTTGCTTTCGTATTGTCGCGCATCGTGCTCCCATTGGTGCGATTGATAGCCGTTGGTCGGACCATTGAGTCCAGAGCGCAGCGTTTCCTCGGTTTGACGATGGTCTTCTGCATCCATCGATCTCCCGACGGACGATCCTGCCCATGCGCCCGCAAGCGCGCCCGCAATAGTGAAGATCGTTTTACCGTTTCCACCGCCGAATTGACTACCGACAACTCCACCGACGACCGCACCAAGGACGGTGCCAACATCCTGTTTAGAGGGATTGGTGACGCAACCGGTAGTTGCAAATAGCAGTGCCGATACGGAAAGTGCGGCGCACAAAGTCTTTTTCATGAGTTCTCCTTTTGGTGATGCAAGGTATTTTCCGAAGATACTATATCATTTTTTTGCGTGGAGGCAAGCTTTTATCATTAGTATGTTTTTGTGTTTGTGGGGCGTCAGTATTATCGGTATACTTGGAGTATTACTTTGAGTAATTAATTTTTTTTATGAGATATACCATCAAAGCGACGAACATCGAGCACACTAACGCCATCGATTCTTATATTGGGAAAAGCATGCTTGAACTCGAGCGAACCCTTGAACCAAAAGAAAAGAGTGAGATCGCTCGCCTTGATGTTGGCATGACGTCAAAGCATCACAAAGAGGGAAAAGAAATTTATTACGCGGAGATAACTTTTCACGTCAAGAAAAAGGATTTTCGCGCCGAGGCAAAGGCGGGAAATCTTTATGCTGCGATTGATAAGATAAAAACAATGATCATTCGCGACGTGAAGCGCCACCATACGCAAATGCGTGCCTTACAGAAAAAAGGTGCACGTGAATATAAGAGCCGTATCAGTAAGGTATAGACTGCCATGTTCATCCGAAAGCTTACGCTCGATGAGGTTGTGTATTGGGGTATACTCTTTTTCGCCTCTATCGCGGCAGGGTACACGCTCATTACGCTCATTCATATATCCTTGCGCGAGGAAACTGCTTTTTCGCAAACGACATACATGAAAAGTATGGCAAAGTTCGTGATCGTTGAAACATCATTCGGGGAGATCCGCATTGCACTGCTTCGTTCGCAGGCACCGGTCACATCGAATAATTTCGTTTCCTTAGTACAGGCGGGGTTCTATGACAACATAAAGTTTCACCGCGTCGTGAAAGGAATGCTTGTACAGGGTGGAGATCCGCTTTCTCGCGAAAATGACCGCGATCTTTACGGCACCGGAGGACCGGGTTATGTTTTTGATGACGAGATACGTGGTCAACAAATGGAGCGTGGTGTCGTGGCGATGGCGAATCTCGGAAGGCCAAAAACGAACGGAAGCCAGTTCTTTATTCTTGTCGCGCCCGATGCTCCGCTTATGGCCGGCAAGTATACGATTTTTGGGAAAGTCGTTTCAGGTATGGATGTTGTTGATCGTATCAATAGTGTTACCGTCGACGCACGCAATATTCCCATTGACCCGGTAGTCATCCATTCAATGGATGCCGAATAAAAGTGTTGAGGGTCCCGCATACTTCATTACATCAGGGTCGTTCAGTGAATGCGAGATATTTTTTGTTGGTCACCCCTCCGAAAATCTTCGTATGACATTTCTTTTTTACCCTCCGGTGTGACGCGTGTGATCGTGAGCACTCCGTTCTCGATGGTGGCGTCATTGATACGGACGCGAATATTCTTTCCGTTCCGGACGGTAGTGAAAAAGGCGCCCGGCCATTCATCAAAGGCGCGGATCTTTTTATAATTCTTGAGCGGATCTTCAGTAAGATCGATAAGGCCGTCTTCTTTTTTTATCTTCGCGGTGAATGTTGCTTGCGCATGGTCCTGCTCGTGCGCCCTAGGTTCATTCATCCATTCGGGGATGGTTTTCGCGAGGAGTGCCCCGCCAAAATGGGCGAGGTCGCGCGTGAGCATACTTCCTCTTGGCGGCCAATCTGTGACGATCCGTTCTCGTTGCGCCACGATCGGGCCGTGGTCCATTTCGGGGTCGAGTTGCATGATCGTGACTCCGGTGTGCCCACCTGAATGCGTACACGCGTGGGCAGGAGTTTCATCGGAGAGGATGACAGACTCGATCGGGGATGGTCCGCGAAATTTCGGCAGGAGCGACGGGTGGACATTGAGCACGCCATGGGCGGGGATGTCGAGGATCGTCTTTGGGATCAATTTTCCGTATGCCGCAACAATAAAAAGGTCAGAGTGATACCACTCCATGATCTCCTTGAATGCCTCGTCGCGTAATGTTTTTGGTGTGAGTACTGGAATTTCGCGTGTTTCTCCCCATACTTTTGCTTCGCTTGACGTAAGAATCAGCTTGCGGCCCCTGGGTGCATCGGGAGAGGTGACGATCACGGTCGGTAAAAAACCCTTCTCGGCGAGTTCCTCGAGAATGATCACTGCAAACTCTGGCGTTCCAAAGAATGCAAAGCGCGGTTTCATCATGTTATCGCTTACCGCTTTTTGCTTGTATCTCGGCGATCTCTTTTGGGGTCAGCTCTTCGATCTCGGTGGCATGGTCGACAAAGAGGGTACCATTGAGGTGGTCCGTCTCATGCTGGAATATTTGCGCGACCAGTCCGGAGCCTCCATAGGTAAAGACCTTGCCGTATTCATCGTACGCGCGGATCATCGCTTTTTCATGACGTAGCGTGTTGCCATAATACCAACGCACCGAAAGGCATCCCTCAGGGACTTTTACTTTTTTACGGGATACTTTGATGATCTCCGGATTGATGCAGACCATGTTCTTTTCCGGCATCACGGGTGCATCCACTTCCGTATCTTCCGCCTTTATCTTTCCATCTTCGTTTATCGCAAAGGCTTTTCGTGAAACGATGAAAATGCGCAGCGACACCCCGATCTGTGGGGCAGCAATGGCAACACCGTCAAATTCCGCCTCAAGCGCGGAATTCATCGCATCAAGAATGTTGTTTAGCTGTTTCGTTCCGAATTCACTCTTCGCGACAGACGCCGCATGTGCACGAAGCACGGGGTCTCCCTGCTGAACGATATCACTTGCAACATTTTTATTGTTACTTTCTTTCATGGCCTTATTTTACTCGTTTTTTACTCTTCCGCCAGCACCATTTTGGCATATCTCGGCTTTAGGAAAATTGGATACAGCGTGAGGCCGCAGACTTTGCAATGCCCAGAAGGCGTACATGCAGTACGTTGAAGAGGGCTTGCAGGGTCGAGAACGAAGCGATGTGCCAAATTTACAAAGCCCGTTAAGGTCACGGCTCCTAAATCACTGATTCGGGATTGACCCTAACCTCGATCTCGGTCGGAAGCGCTCGAATGAGACCGAGCAGTTCTTCATCAGGCCATCCGCCTGCCTGCCCTGGCAGGCCTCGCGGGATCTTAAGGAGCGCATTCATTCGGAACTTGCCTTTTACGCGCGCGATGAAAGAAGGAAAAGTGACCGGGTGGTACGCACCGAATATTTTTTCGATCTCCTGCATAGCCACTTCCCCCTCACCCTTTTTGCCTTCATGGGTAAATTTGATCAGGGTCGAAAATGGCGGATAGTGCAATTGGTTGCGCGCATCGAGCTCTGTGCGAAGAAATTCACCGATATTTCCCGATGTCGCAAGTTCGAACAGCGGCACATCGGTATCGCGTGTTTGAATGAGAAAATGCTCGCTCGCTTTTTCGCGCAGAAGGAGGAGTAATCTGAAGACGCGTTCGCCCATGCGAAAGTCGGGAATAGTGAGCAGGGAATTGACCGAGAGAACGGCGACGGTCGCGACGGGTTCCGTAAGATAGGGGATAGCCATCTCAGTGCCGATGAGAATACTCCCCGGAGTTTGGTAGAACTCGCGCATGATGCGTAGTGCATCAGCGTGTTTTTTGACGACGTCTTTGTCTATGCGAAAGATGTGCGCATCGGGGAATCGGTTGCGAATGGATTCCTCCGCTTGTGCAACGCCGATGCCGAGCGGCGTGAGTCTCCACCCGCCGCAGTGCGTACACACACGATCCGTATCTCGTTCGTATCCACAGCGATGGCAGAGAAAGATATTGTGTTCGCCATCGCCGTCTTTTTGAGAACCGTTCTTTTTATGGAGCACCATCGGTGCCGAGCAGCGTTCACAGGAAACCACCGTCGCACAATCGCCGCATACGGTCATCGGCGCGAATCCGCGTCGCACACCCATGACGAAACAGTGCTTACCCTTCTTCTGCACGTCTTCAATGAGATCGACGAGTTCCGGAGAGGCGATAGCGATGCGACCGGTCGCGGGCTGCTCACCGAGCGTGCGCATGTCGACGATGTGCTGCGCGGCGGTCGATGGGAGTCGATATTTGGGACGCACGAATTCCTCGAGCTCGCCCCGTTCCTTCCTATAGAGCGTTTCCGTGCGCAGAAAGAGGTCGCCATAGATAATATCCGCTCCGATCGCCTTTGCGAATTCCTCGGCAAACACACGTAAGTCGAGAAATGGTCTCGACTGAAGCGTATATGCGCCCGCACTTTCCCGGTCAAGGATGATGCTTTCGATATCATAACGCGGTATCGACAGAAAAAGCGGTGTCCCTATGATGAGCACGGGGTGGGTCATCGTGGTGATCTTTTCCCATCGTGACTCGAGCTCTTTCTTTGTCAGTCCTCCGTGCAGGATGAATGTATATTCTTTGATGCCTTTTTCGAGTGAGGCATAGGTGTGTTCAATGTCCTGAATTGACGGTAGCACAAAATAACATGATGCTCCGCGCGCGAACACTTCGCGGATATGACTTTTGTATGTGGTGTACCGTTCATGTTCGTCCGCCTGAAAGATCATTCGTTCGCTTCTGCGTTTTGGTCTCTCTGTTGCTGGAACGTTCGCACCTGCTTTTTTTGAAAGGACCAGCGCGCTCGGGAACGCCGAGTGGATCACGGCGCCTGTCGATGCGGCGAAATATCTTCCGGTCTTCTCGCACGCCTCGATGAACTCCTTGCGAAAGAAATTCTTGGCATGCACGCTGTCGAGTTTTTTGATGGCGAATTGTGCGCGCTTGATGTCGGCCTTCATCTCATGTGCGGGGGCACAGCGGATCACGAGTGCCGGAGTGAGTCTGCCGCGCATCGGCACCGTGACGAGTGCACCTGGCAACACTTCATCTTTTGTGAAGTAGGAAAGCTCATCAATGGGTATTCCTCGCTTTATTGGTGCAACCGTAATGATATACATTCCATTATTCTAACACGGATGTCGCAGGCTACCCCTGCAATAACTTGCAAAAACCTTCTAAGCGTGTTATGGTGCGACGGGTTATACAGCCAAGTCCCCGGGCTTCATTACGGGAATATTCTTTGAAAGGAACAGATCATGCAAACGCATGAGACAGACCATACTCCGGCTACACCGGAACAGCTTGCGATCCTCACGGGTGAGATCGCTCTTGCAGTTGCGAAAGCAAAGCCATCATTTGCTCGCATTCAGAAACTGCTTGGGAGTAAGAGTGCAACGCGGAAGAGTATTTCCACTGCCGTACTTTCCGCGCTCGAGATTGACAGTGCCCCAGACCCTCGCCTTGTGAAGAGCCAAAGGCTTTGGGCGAAGCTTGGGTTACCACTTGATTGCCTCGACGACCTCGTTATGCCGGACATTCCGACCGATTGGGATGGTGTCGCCATCATTCCGGAGGTTTCGTGCGAAAGGCTCTTCGCTCTTTGCGTGAAGCACTTCCCATCGTGGAAGTACGGCAACAACCTCGATAACTTCAAGGAAGAGCAGAATCGCCCGAGTCGCGCCTACGCCCTCGGTCATCGTGGTGGCGTCGAGCCTGACGTCCTGCATCGCGGCAAGAGCTACAACCAATGCATCGAGGAAGGACTCATCTTCCTGACGCAGAAGGAGCGCATCTGTATCGAGCTCCTCCGCTTTGCCGAAACGGGAGAGCATCTCGATGTGGTGGGTCTCACCATCACGTCTTCGCTTGCGGAGGTCGGCCATGCGTATTACGCGCACTTGGACTCGAGCTTTCGGACGCAAGTGTTTCGCATGGGCTTTTGCCGTCGCATGTGCGCCGATTCGGCGGGCGGACCTCGTCAAGCAGTTTTTGCTTAAGCCTTCTTCCTTTTTTTCACCAGAACAGTCCGCTGTTCTGGTTTTTTTGTTATACGGCAAACAGGAGTTAGCAATGTGTCTTTTTCTTCTTTTTATATTAAGATACTCGCATGTCATATCTTTCTATCAAAGGCCTTTCGGGAAAGGCGACCATTGGAGGCACAGTAAAAATAGTCGGAGCAAAGAATGCTGCGCTGAAAGCGATTGCGGCGAGCATCCTTTTTCGTTCACCGCTTTTGCTTGATAACGTTCCCGATATCGAGGATGTGTCACGCATGCTTGAGATCATTCGCACGATGGGCGGAAGTGTGTCGGTTGCATCGCATAAGGCGACGATCGATGCGAGCACGCTCTCCTCGACGACGCTCACTCCAGAGATATCCAAACGCCTCCGTTCGTCAATCGTACTGACCGGCCCGATGCTCGCGCGACACGGACTCGTCCGTTTTCCTCATCCCGGAGGATGCGTCATTGGTGAGCGACCGATAGACCTTTTTGTCGAAGGTTTCATCAAGATGGGAGCGAAGGTCAAAAAGGTCGGAAAATTCTACCATGTCGCGGCTCCGAAGGGGGGACTCCGTGGCGGCGAACTTTTCTTTCGCACGCAAAGCGTGACGGGTACTGAGACATTCATGATGGCCGCAGTGCTTTCAAGGGGTGTAACGACGATCAAGAATGCCGCCATGGAGCCGGAGATCGTATGGCTCGCGGATCTATTGAATGCGAGTGGGGCAAAAATTGCGGGTGCCGGAACTCCGACGGTCACAATCACCGGTGTGCAGCTTCTTGATGCAAAGAAAAAAGTATTTACCGTAATACCCGATCGTATCGAAGCCGGAAGCTTTCTTATTTTAGGTGCACTTGCAGCAAAAAAACTTACCGTAACAAATGTTATTCCCGAGCATCTTGAATCGCTCACAGAGCTGTTGACCTATACCGGAACAAAAATTTCTACAACAAAGAATAGTATTACCGTTTCGGCCAATAAGAAGAAGGGGGGACTTTGCGCGGTCAATATTCGTACGCACGAATATCCGGGATTCCCGACTGACCTTCAGGCGCCAATGGTCGTGTATCTTACTCAGGCGGAGGGGGAGAGCTTGATGTTCGAAACGATCTTTGAAGGAAGATTGAATTTCACCGAGTCATTGAATCGCATGGGCGCAAATATCTCCATGATGGATCCGCATCGCGTTATTATCCGCGGAAGTACGACCATAAAGGGTTCTCATCTTGAAAGCCCTGACCTGCGCGCCGGACTCGCGTTCGTGATTGCGGCAATCATCGCAAAAGGTGAATCGAAGATCTACAACGTGTACAATATTGACCGCGGTTATGAGCGTATTGAAGAGCGCCTCCGAAGCATCGGCGTTTGTATCGAGCGCAAGGAATAATGTGCCAATACAAAAAACCACCCGAATGATTTCGGGTGGTGCTGTCATTTGTCTTCTTTTTTGACTTTCTTTTTGACACCAAGTTTGTTGAACATCATATTGGTATGAACAATCGCCTCGATACGGGAGGGGAGAAATGTATCCATCTCGGGGTCTTCCATGAGTATCGTTGCTACCTGCCTTGCTCCTCCTTCAACCGCCGCGAGCTCCAGCAGTCGGAATGCCAATAGACATGTGTCGGTGATGAGCTTCTCCAGCTCCTCGGCTCCGATCGTCCCCTTTTTTGCTAGTCGCGCCTTACTGTTCCTTGAGATCGTATTGATGAGCAGGGCGTAGAGCGGGTCTTCCGTGCGTACACGTGCAAGGAGTTTTTTGAAGTACTCACGCTGGTCGCCAATCGATTCCTGTTTGAGTCGATCAATGTTCTTTGGTGTGACCGGATTGAGAAACATGATGATTTCCCATAAGCAAATTCTTTCCTTACGTTACTCATCTTGGCCCCCTTCGTCAAACCGCGTTCTTATACACTGAACATCATTGTCAAAAGTGCCAATGCTTCATACAATGATATGCATATGCTCACCCCAGAACTTTTGGAATTCATTCGCGCGCAACAGGAAGCAGGAATGTCGAGAGAAGAGGTCGAACGGTTACTTCTTACAGAGGGGGGGTGGACAAAATCAGACGTAGATCAGGCCTTTCGCTCACTTGCTCAGGCTAAAGAGCCACCCGCTTTATCCTCAGTCGCTCTGCCCGAAGAGCCTGTGATGTCTCAGCCTTCGTCGGTCACTATCACACCGCTCATCGAAGGAGTGACGCCGACTTCGGCTGTTAGCGTGGAAGCTTTTCCTGCTATGGCCCCAGTGATTCAGACTCCCGCAGTCCCGGTCGAAGCGACGGTGGCACTCGCCAAACAAGAGGAGTTTACACCTTTTGTTCCCGTGATGATCACCACCCCCACGCCCGGCATTCCTCAAGAAGCTCCCGCAGTGGTTACGATCGAGCAGCAAGTCCCGTCTCTTCTCGTCGTGCAAGAACCATTCCTTGCTTCACCGATAATAGCGAAAGAGGAACCTTATATATTTGTTGGATCGGAAAATCCTACCCCTGCTCCTCTGGTGTCGGCAGTGTCTCCGGTAGAGGAGGCTCCGATCACCGTCGATGATGAAAGTCACGTTGTTTCTGTTCCTCCGGCAGATGATTTTCTTGGGTTATTCGGTTCGCTCAAGTCGTCATCCTGGCAGAATCATTCAGCAGAACATGCGCCGGTCATCTCTCCTTCGCCATTGCCCTTCCGAGAGGTTGAGACTCCTGCATCAAAGCCGCAGGGGAGTTCGATCAGCGACATTCTTCTCGGTGGTGTTGCCCCCAAAGTTGAGAGTGCTGAAGTCCAACCCACTTCACCTTTTGTGCTTGCACCCGTTGTGCCGAGCGTTCCCTCGGAGCCCGACGTTCTTCGGAATGCGCCGTCCCCGTTTGCACCGCTGTATCAGACAAAAGCGGGAGAGGAGCCCGCCTCGGTGTTCAAATTTGATTTTGCAAAGATGCGGAGTGTTCCCCTCGAGCAAACGGGGACTCCGGCCGCGGCGGGACTGACGACGGAAGCTAGTCCGCTCGATGTTTCTCAGTTGTTAAAGACTGAGTCTAAGGACGAGTCTATGAGCATGCCAATCCCCGGAACCCCGAGCGCTCACGAGACCGGCAGTGAACTGAGTGCACCAGCCGGACGGCGTACGATGGCGGGTGATCTTCTTTTGCAGGGACTTGTTCCTCCATCACCGTCCGGATCAACGCCGGTCATTCCATCGCCCATCACCCCTGTTTCCGTTCCTGCGGTACCGTCTATTGAGGGTCATGAGGAAAAGTCTCAAATAACAAGCATGCCGGTCAATGTTTTTGGTGCTCCGCTCGCGGAAGAGATTAAAAGAAAGAATACCGTCAAGCGCTTGCTCGGGCTTGCGATCGGCGGCATCGTGTTACTCACGGTGATCGGTGGTGCAATCTTCTTGGTGCTCAAGTTTCGCGCTCCCGATATTCAGATGATTGCATCGGGCGCGTTTGGGAAGTTCTTTGATGCAACGTCTTTTTCCTATAAAGGGAAAGGATCGGCTGACCTGCTCTTATCAACTGCAACCGGTGGAGCAGAGCAGACTGGTATTGTTAAGTTTGATATCGATTATGAAGGATCACTCGACAATGGCCCCTTAGGATATGGTAATGGTGCACACCGCATCAAGCTCGCCGGCGGACTTCAGTCCGGTGATTTTTCATGGCCGGCATACCTCGATGCAGATATGCGTATCTTTGATTCATCACTCTATTTCCATCTTCTCTCTTTGCCTCCCGACACAAATCTTGATCCGGAATTGGTCAGGTCATACTGGATAAAGGTCAATCTTTCCGAGATCGCAAAGGAGCTTGCGTTGTCAGGCATGGCGGCTGCACAGGAAGGATACGGTGATTTTGGCGGACAGATCAAAGACAACAATTTTAATGCCATGTTAAAAAAACATGCCCCGTTTGAGGTATCCGAGCAGTTACCTGACGATGTGATCAATGGGGTTGCAGTTGAACACTTTAAAATGAAAGCGAACGGAGAAGCGATGTTGCAGTTCACTACGGATGTGTACAAAAGATCCTTCGGTAAAGACCTCGTGCTCACTGACGACAAACATATTCGCCTCCGAGACGGATTGGCGAAGATGGTTGGGGAAATATGGACCAATAAAGATACCGGGGAGCTCATTCAAGTGAGTATCTCAGGAGATCTTGATGATGATATGTTCGATGTCCACGTGAGGGGAAGAGTGAGCCTATTCTTCGGATTTTTCGATCTCAATAAACCGGTCGCAGTTGATGTTCCGTCACCTACGCTTACGCTCGAAGAACTTAAAGCGCAGATGGATCAGTATCAACGATTGAAAGAAGTTCGCTCGCGCGATGCGGAGAAGGTCGCTCGACTGAGTGGGATCCTGCGTTCACTCGACGCCTATAAGGAAGCAAAGGGGAGATTCCCGACTGCATTAAATGAAATGTACGGAGCAGGGATAATTGCCTCTTCATCAATACCAACACAGATATTAAGTCAGTATGAGTATGAGTCCTATGTCGGCAAGTCTGTTTTACTAAAGGCGAATCGTTGTTCACTAAAGGGAAAAGTCTGTGCGTTTTATCATATCGGAACAAACCTCGAAGAAGTGGAGAACGCGTTGCTCTCGACCGACGCCGATATCATTGGCGACGTGCGGGGTGCCGATACTGCAGGCTGTATCGGTGAAAAAGGTTTTGCGTGTTATGACGTGGTCACACCCGTTACCGGAACGTCCACTCCAGAGACCCCCGTTAGCCAGATCAAGTAGTTATCGCAATTCCGTTGTCTTTAATATTGGATTGGAAAGAAAGATTTTTTCCTATTTGCACTCCCACTCACTTTCGTGTTAAATGAGCGTCAATGGGATTATTTTCTGCAAAACTGGGAATCGACCTTGGGACCGCAAATACACTCGTATACGTACCGGGCCGCGGCATTGTGCTCAATGAGCCTTCAGTAGTTGCGGTTTCGGAGCGGGATAACCGTATCCTTGCCGTCGGTATTGAAGCAAAAGAAATGATCGGCCGCACGCCGGACGATATCATTGCATACCGACCGATGCGCGACGGGGTCATCGCCGACTATCGTGTGACCGAAGCAATGCTTCGCTATTTCATCGGCAAAGCAATGGGGCGTTGGAATCTTCTCAAGCCAGAAGTCATGGTCTCCGTTCCTGCGGGCGTCACCTCGACCGAACGACGCGCGGTGATCGAAGCCGCGATGCGTGCCGGAGCCAAGAATGCGTTCGTCGTGAAGGAGCCGATCCTCGCCGCTATCGGTGCAGGCATCCCTATCTATGAAGCGCGCGGACACATGGTCGTCGACATCGGAGGAGGAACGACCGACGTCGCGGTGATCTCACTCGGAGGCATCGTTGCGTCCACGTCGGTGAAGTGTGCGGGCAACCGTATCGATCAGGCGATCGCGGACTACATCAAAAAAACCTTCAATCTTGCGATCGGTGACAAGACTGCGGAAGACATCAAGATCAAGATCGGCTCAGCGGTGCCGCTTGAGGAAGAACTCACACTTGTCATCAAGGGCCGTGACTTTATCGCGGGACTCCCACGCTCCGTGACCGTCTCTTCGAACGAAGTAGTAAAGGCGATCGATAAGGAGCTGCGCGAAATGGTGAAAGCCATAAAGGACGTGCTTCAGGAGACTCCGCCGGAGCTTTCCGCGGATATCATCGACCAGGGGATCATCATGACCGGCGGCTCATCAATGCTGCGCAATCTCCCCGAGCTCGTTTTTCGCCGTACTGGCGTCAAGGCCATTCTCGCGGAGGATGCACTGTATTGTGTGGTGAAGGGGACCGGAGTTGCCCTCGAACATCTCGACACCTACAAGCGCTCGATAATCGCGAAGCGTTAAATTGGCGCCCTACTTGTCCTTCCTTCGTCGGGTTCGAAGGACGTATGAGGAATACGCCCTCTCGAACACCGACTCAGTCCAAGACTTTGTATTGCGACCAATTTTTCTTGGCCGTATTCAGCTTTAGAAAAATGAAGTACTCCCGTGGTGCATCCAATTGTAAACGCTTCTTTCTGCAGACTTTTCACCATGTCGTATTATTGTCACGCTTGAACTTCATCCAAATTTCCTCCACGCCGTGAAGTTTTACGCATTTTGGTGCATCTCAATTAACAATATTACCTTATTGCGTCCTCATGCGTTCTTTTTTGCAATTATTAACTAAAAATGAAATGAAAGGGACCGCCATTGGCGGTCCGATTTTGAAAGAACGTTGGTTAGAAAATTTTGTTCAACGTGAGTAGTAATCCAACGAACCCGATAATAATAAGCAAGAACCCCATTTTTACTCGGAATCTTGGTTTTACTGTATCACCAGTGTCCCAGCCAAGGTTATCAGTCTCGCATAGGTCCAAATACCAAAAGACAGTTGCAATGCCGCTCGAAAAACATAGTACAAAGATCAAGGCAAGAATCATGTTAATATCCATTTCGGAGCTCCTGTAGTGTGTGATGAATTCCCAAAATCATGCTCACACGGTTAATTACTTTTGTCAAGAATAAAAAAGCGCCAAATGGCGCTTTTTGGGTATGGTGTGAGCGCTAGCTCAATCCCATTTTCTCGTATATCTCGGCAATAACACGGTCCCGTTTCTCCTCATCATTTTTGCAAGAGTAGTACTCCGGGTCGCGAATGTTTTTGTAGCACACCCTAATAAAATACTCGAAACTCTCAGGGTCCGGTTTTTTTCCGCCATTCTTGCGTTGTTCGTCAAGATCCTTTTGGTTGAAAATGGGTTCCGGTGCCATGGCGATGATTTCGCGTATCTCCGAGACATTAATTACGATGCTTGGTCCTAGTTTTACAAAGACGTTTTCCATCAAACTTCTCCTTCGTGGGTGGGGGGATTCCCAAAATCATATTTACACAGTGAATCGCTTTTGTCAACTTTTTTGAAAGATCTGAGAGAGAAAAAACCACACATGTCGTGTGGCTTATTGTTTTGTTTCGCTGGCGCGTGTTGATGCGCGGATGTCCTGAAGCACTGACAATATCTCGGTCACTTCCTCGAGGTCCCGACGGAGCTCAGTGAGGCTGTCGTATGATCGCGTAAATTCACGTCTATTGCGTAGTCCAAAATAGATACAATCTCCTAGCTGCGGAGTCTTTCTTTGTTCTACGGTCTCAAGACTCTCTGCGCGAAACATGACGCTGTGGTAGCGGACAAAATCCTCATTTGGCAGTGCTGCTTCAATTGCTGCCCACATGGCATCACACTCAGCATCCGTTCCCGAAACGCTGAGCACTGTTCCACCGTCTTTAAGTAAAAAAAGAATACCCGGTTCATCCGCCTCATGCGGACGCAGGAGGAGCGCATCAATTGAATCGACCGGAACTTGTACTAATTCACTATCACCGATCGTACACATATCGTCTCCAGTTCATTTTTATCCTTCTCATTACAGACTGCCACGTACGAAATATCTGTCAAACTGCAGGGTCCACGAAATGACGCTATACTACGCTTATGGACCTCCGCCCACACATCGCCCTCTCGAGTCTATCCCATGCATACGTCATTGAAGGTGCTCGTGCATCGGGGCTTTCCGCACTTCGTGACCTCATGGAGTCTTTTGGTATCGCGATCAAAGCAAATCCCGACTACCACGAGTATCAATACGAGACATTGCTCATCGAGCATGCACGAGAACTTCGCCGCGAGCAGGGGATGCGCGGAGCCGAAGGCGCAAAGAAGATATTCGTCGTTGCATTCAATGCCATCCACCATGAGTCTCAGAATGCGCTCCTGAAGACCCTTGAAGAGCCGACCGACAACACACATTTTTTCTTTCTCGTGCGCACGAGTGAGATCCTCCTTCCGACCGTGCGTTCACGCATGCAAGTAGTAAGAGGAGAAGAATCGAAAGGGGATGCGCTTCCGCTCGCCGCAGAATTTTTGAAAAGCAGCATCTCCGCCCGCATGAAAATGATCGAACCGATGACCAAAGCAAAGACTGACGATAAGCCGAGGGCAAAAGAAGAAGCGCGCCTCTTTGTCGAAGCACTCGAGCCGCTGCTGTATGAAAAGATCACTCAGGAAGAGCCGCGCATTACCCGTGCGCTCGAGGATGTGCTCATTGCAAAACGTGAGCTCTCAGGTCGTTCGCCCTCAGTGAAGCTGCTGCTTGAGCATTTGGTGCTTACGGTGCCACGTGGTAGCTAGGAATAAGCCACACCACGCTCATTTGTTAAAAACTTGCGTACTATTGAAAAATATGATATAATGTCGTTATAAGTTCGTTGAACGTTTTAACGTTCGCCAGAGCAGAAAGTGCCCCATCTAAAGACGGATTAAGGTCTCTCCTTGGCTTTGAAAGGTGAGAACTTAGAGAGGTTGTCCGTCTTTTGTGGATGAGATCTTTTCTGCTCTGGCGTAACCATTTCGGTAAGGCTCGGGCAAATTTGAAAGGAATTGTCATGACACAACGTGTCGCCGACAGTGAAATCGATCGCGCGATGAA
>MHLM01000015.1 GCA_001821395.1 Candidatus Lloydbacteria bacterium RIFCSPHIGHO2_02_FULL_50_18
CTGAAGAGCGCTGTGATGATAAGTAGCGTGATGATAAATACTAATTCCATGGTGTTAATCCTTTAGTTTATTCATTGTGGTGACAATGTTTGATCCAAATTGCTCATAGATCATCGTTACAAATATCGTGGAGATGATGATCCAAACAAAAATATCGAAGATGATACCGATCTGTAACCCGGGAAATTGTTCAAGTCCTGCAAAAATAGCAAAAACAACGATACTGTTTTCTAGCGATAAAATGCTTATGATCTGCGAAATTGCCTCCTTGCGATTTATGATCATGAAAAGAGAAATGAATATCCCGGAAAGCGCGATGGCCAAAATACCTTGGTGCAGAGGAATGATGTTCGTCAGCGGAAGTAGTCGCTGCGAGTGCGCCAAGAAGGTCAGCATGGCAATGACAATAAGCGTGAGCGGCATATTGAGATAGGTGCTTACCGAAAATGACAGTTGATGTTTTTCTATTAACCGAATAAAAAACATCGGGGCGAGGATGACCTTGATCACAAGGGTGAGCAAAACGAGCAGCAATACATATAAGTTTCTCGTCTCCAGATATGAGCTAAGGAAGATCATCATTACTGCAAAAGACTGTATACCGAATACCATCGCTGCCAGATAATTTTTTTTTGTCAGGTTAAGGAAAATGAGGGAGAGAAAAATGAGACCTGCAAAGAACTGTAATATTGAGATATCCATATTATAAGTAGATAAGACCTATTGCCACGGCATTAAGAATAAATGAAACGATCAACAGGTCAGGTAAACGAAAAAATCTGAATTTTGCCATCACTGATTCAATGACTGCGATAATAGCGGCAAACACACCCAACTTAAGGAAGAAGGCGGATAAGCCGATGATGAGCGCCCCGACCGATTCCGACGCGGCAAGACCTATTGGAAAGAAGACATTCGCACCGAGCATGAAGAAAATGACCAATTTATTAGCCGAAGCCCACTCCATCAACGCCAATTTTTTTCCGGAATATTCCAATATCATTGCTTCGTGGATCATTGTGAGCTCAAGGTGCGTCGCAGGATTATCGAAAGGAAAACGCGCGGTCTCCGCCAGGAGAATGATGAAGAAACCGCTGAATGCCAATATGGTTGGAATAAGATATTGCCCGTCAAAAAACAATGTATTACCTGATATGGTAAAAAGATCCGCAGTACCTGTCATGATCGCAATGGTCAATAAGGAAAAAATAAATCCCCCTTCCGCCAGTGCGGAAAGCGTCATCTCTCGACTTGAACCGAAACCACCGAATGCACTCCCCACGTCCATTCCCGCAAGTGCCAAGAAAAATGTTCCTATCGCAAGCGTATAGACGATCACAAGCATATCACTCATGAGGTGTGTACTCGAAAAAGAAGAAAATAGTGGAATACTTGCACCCGCAATGATCGTTACCCCAAAGACAACATACGGGGCTGCGCGAAATATCCAGGAAGCATCACTACTTACAACCTCATCTTTATAGAAAAGCTTTCGGAGGTCACTATACGGCTGTAATACACTTGCACCATCGCGGTTCTGCAATCGTGCCTTTATTTTTTTTATGATACCAACTGCAAGCGGTGCTACCGACGGTACAAGTATTATCTGAGTGAGCAAAAAGAAAAGATCCATAAGTTTTTACAGTACAACGTATAATGAAATGATCAACGCGATAAAAATATAGGAAATATAGACATTGATATTTCCACCTTGAATATTCTTCACTCGTAACGACAAGCCGTTGATCATTGTATTGATCGGTTCATAAAAATACTGTTGATACATATCAATGACATGCATTGACACCTTCCCCGAATGTGAAAAATACCTACTCTGCTCATCGTGGTACCTTACCTCACGCTGAAGGCTTGGCTTCAGGACAGACTTAAAGACAAGAATGATGGACCGAGCAAAACCGGTTGAAGTAATTTCCATCCGGGGTCCAAGAGTTGTGCCACAATCCCACGTTTTTCCGACGACTATTTTTTGTTTTCTGTTCACAAGAAAGCGTACCGATATGACCACGATGCCAAAGACAACCGCGAAGAAACCGAGTATGACGGGGGCGGAGACGCGCGCGAAGCCGTCGGTAAGCAGAAGTCCGAGTTTTGGGGTAACAGAAACAAAAGACGTCGTAGTGTGAAAAATATCCAAACTTGCCGCGATTTGCTCAAGGAACCTTGTCACATATCCGGAAAAGATGCCAAAAAAGATAGTAACGATGGAGAGCAACCCCATGGCAACACGCATTGGCATGGCTGATTCCTTTGCGTGCAGGACTTCCCCGCTTCTCGGACGAGCAAGAAATATCGCTCCAAACGCTTTTGCGAAACACATCAATGCCAGCCCTCCGGTAAATACGAGCGAAGAAGCGGCGAGCACGAATATCCATCTCAACGAATAATGGAAGCTTGTTATGCCCTGAAACAACGACTGATATGTTAACCACTCACTGAAAAATCCGTTCAACGGGGGCAGTGCGGAGATCGCCATTGAACCGATAAGGAAGAAGAGCGCAGTCGATGGCATATATTTTATCAGGCCTCCATATTCTTCCATGTTCTTGGTATGTACCTCATTGATCACCGATCCGGCGCTCAAAAAGAGTAGCGACTTAAAGATCGCATGATTGATCGTATGAAAGAGGGCCGCAATAAAACTGAGCAATGCAAGTGAAGGGACTCCCAGAGTATAGAAGATCAGTGCGCTACCAAGCCCAAGCAAGATGATGCCGATATTTTCGATACTGTGATACGCTAGCAACCTCTTAATATCATGCTCAGTAAGTGCATAGAGCACTCCAAGTAAAGAAGAGACCGCACCGATGACCAACACTGTCTCACCCCACCACAATGGCACGGGCTGTAGTATGTCGAGGAATAATCTCATCATCATATAGATACCGGTCTTGATCATGACACCCGACATGAGCGCAGAAACGTGAGAAGGAGCAGCCGGATGCGCCGCAGGAAGCCAAATATGAAGCGGGATGATACCGGCCTTTATTCCGAAACCGATCAGCGCAAAAATAAAGATCGCATTTTTGACAGACTGAGGTACAAGCGCTATCCCCGATGCAATAGCTGAAAAGTCAAAAGAACCGGTGTACTTATAGAGGAACAAGAAAGCCAAGATAATGAACGCCGTCCCGACATAGGTCATGACGAGATACAGTGAGCCCGCTTTGATATTTGCCGGATCGTTGCGATCATAGACAACGAGAAAGTAGGAGGCGATAGACATCAATTCCCATGCAATGAGAAAAAATAATGCATTTGCTGAAGATACGACCAAAAACAAACTCAGGAAGAGGATGTTATAAAAAAACCCAAGCGTCCCTAGCTGATATTTCCCGTAGTAATGCGTAACGTAACCGAATGCATAGACAGAACAAAAAACACCAATGAGCGAGATCGCAAATATAAAGAATGAAGAAAGTAGATCAACATGAAAAGAGAACGAGAGCAAGGAAAAAGGAGAACTCCCGATCATGAAATCATACTCTTTACCCGCATAGATCGCAGCAGATGAAAAACATAACCCGAGAGCTGTGCCAAGTACCGCAAAAGAATTACTCCACCAATTTGTGACTTTGTCATTTTTTTGCAAAAAAAGCGAGCCGATCGCGCCTGCTCCGAACAGCGCAAGCGCCGTAAGAAAAAATAGAGGAGAAAGTATTATTGTAAGCATATTATTTTGCAGTTAGGGATCTCTTATCCACGACCTCCAGTATGTGCAGAAGCCCGAGCAAAATATCTTTGGGTGAGGGTGGGTCGCCGGGGATATGATAATGAACCGGGATGACAGAATCCACGCCGTCCATGACTGCATATGAACCCCTGAAGATCCCTCCATCAAGCGCATCATCACCGATCGCTACCACGATCTTAGGTTCCGGGGTCGCTTCATAGGCGTCCTTGACCGCCGAAGCCATATTTCTTGTAACTGGTCCTGTGACAAAAAGCATATCGGCATGGCGAGGAGAAGCGACAAAATGTATACCAAAACGTTCAACATCGTAAAAATTATTCGATAGCGCAACCAATTCCTGCTCGCAGGCATTGTCGGAACCGGCATCAACCTGCCTTATTGCGAGCGAACCATGAAAAAGGCGCTTAATATTATCGCGTACTTTTTCTCCCACCTCCGCATACGCTGCATTCGCAATATCCCCAGAGTCTATGCTAATGACATTATTTGGTGTCTTAATTATTTTGAGAAAAATATTCAACATATTTACCATTATGAAACGTCTAATACACTCGGACGAAATCGCTATCCCCCTCAACTATTTTTTCAGAAAAATCCACACAAATTGAACCCCATACCACAGATACCATGCTAACCATAAAACGAAATATGGTTGCAACTGGTGCAACTAATAGAATAAATATATGCAATTTTTAAAATTAAGTCAAAAAATGGACATACTGAAGCCCTTTTCTGCCATTCTCGCTTCAAGAATGAACGGAGTGTCATTAGGAAAAATTGGTCGCGCAAAGCTCTTCGATTCCTGTTGGAGGAAATTCCAATGCCGGGAATCTCGGCTACCGCCGCGGGTGATATTCAATCTCGACGACTCGATAATGAATATCCTTTCGATTCTCGTCGACAGTGCCGCAGAGTGAGAATCGGTCACGAGTTACTAAGCTTTTTATTTCGCTACGCTCATAAAAATCTAAGTACTCTCGACCCCGACTCGCTCGCCTCGAAGACTCGGCATAGCTCCGTCTTTCGATCCCCGGGCGGGACTGAGGCAGCTCAGTCCCTCATCCCGACCATATGAAAAAACACCTGATGGCGTTTTTTCATATGGTCGGGATGCCGGGAATCGAACCCGGTTCTTGCGAACCCGAATCGCAAATACTACCGGTGTACTACATCCCGTCTATTCTCTGACGGTTCCAACTCAATAAATAACTCATCTACTATACTCCACAAAACACCTTCAACGCTAGAGCCCGGTGAGCGCCGTTGAATAACTATCTAAAAACGAAGGGATCACAAGCACGAGCCCGATGAGTGGAATAATGAATACTGCAAGCGTGATCACCATCGTCCAAAAGAAATATTTTCTCGTCTTCTCTACTGAGACGTATATTGCATCGATCTTCCCCTCAAGCGTCTCAAGTTTTTTGTTTATTTCTGTTTCCATATTGCAAAGTGTAGCACGAGAAAATTCTTCCAAACAGCCTTGAGCGCGAGGCGTGGGGAAAGTGATGAGGAAGACTTATTCGTATAAGTTGACCGAATCACAGGGGTCCCCACAACAAAGTGGGCAAGGTTGTTTGGAGGGATTTTACCAACTTCCGCCACCACCGCCACCACCACCGCCTCCCGACATACCTCCCCCGCCCGAACCTCCGCCCGCACTTGCGAACGCAGTGCCCGCACTCGTACTAAAGGCCCCCATCGAAGCTGCCAGCGCGGCCGCATTAAACCGTACCCCGCCGCCCTGGTACCAACGTTCGGCATCTTTCTTCGTGTACATGTCCACAAACTTTTCCGCCCAGGCTTTCTCGACACCAAAGATCATCGCGTATGGAAGAAATCGTTCAAACGTTTTTGGCTCTTTTTCCGGTGCGTTTGCAAAATCGATGCGATCCTTCTCCGCAACGGAGAGATATTCCTTAAACCCCTCGATCTCTTCACGCGCAATAGCACCCTGCTGTGTCCGTTTGCCCATAAAGTATCCGAAGACCGTGACGATGACACCTGAAACAATGAGTGCCAAATTCCCGAATGAAAGCAGTGAGCCGATGACTATCAATGCGATACCTGTCAGCACGTAATTCCTCGTCGTGACCTGCGGATCCGTTTCAAAATAACCCAAAGAGGTGAGATCGACAGCGATGAGCTTTGATAGTTCACTCCTCACATCGACAAACTTGTGCGCAAGGGTTGATACGAGCACCGTTTCCCCGCTCGCACGAAGCGTATCGTAAAGCATTTTTTCCGGTGCAGTAAGCAGGCTCGTATCAACGCCGGGGAGAAAATGCAGTCGATGATCTTCGTTTGTGACCAACAGTCTCTTTTTCTTCGTACGCTCGATAGTGAGCAATCCGCGCACGGCGAAGTCGATGATCGCTGCTGATATTGTTTTGGGCTTGAGATCCGAGTGATACAAATATCCGAGCTCAAGTGTCGTCAAATGCTTCGGTATATCGTATTGCGCGATGATCGTCCCCCGGCCTTTTGGATCGCGACCCTTTTTCCACCAGATATTCCACATGACCACGAATACGACAAGCGGTATGAGTGCACTCATGCCAAGAAAATCATTTTTCCACCAGCGATAGAATCCCACACTGTCTGCGAGTTTTTTCACCGATGACTTTGGAGCAATGAGGAATATGCCCTTCGGTATCCCTACGGCAACGGTCATTCCCTCATTTGAGTGCAGCGAGCCATCATAGGTAAAACGTACGGAATTGATGATTCCCGTTCCCTCTTGCGGAGTGGACGATGCGGTGCACAATGCAGTGCTTCCCAGGGGACCAACATAACACGCACTTGAAATACTATTTTCGTTGAGCGGAAGCGGCAGGATCACGTCAGTACGTACTGCGGCGATAGTTTGCTTCCATTCATTCCCCGTGACATTCCAATAGAACTCATCCTTGCCTGCCAACCCCTGATTGATCGCACCCCAGACCGTGTAATGAATGACGTAGAGCTGTCTTCCCGTGACCTCAACATCAGGGTCGCCGATCTTCAACTCCATATAATTCCCTCCGCCCGAATACTTCGACTCCCGGAGGTTTCCCTTGCCGTCCGTGACCATGATACTTGAGATCTCTATGCTGCGTGCTGCACGCTCTCCCGGAACGGTGAAAGTGAGCGGAATGCGACGATAGATCCCATGTCGCACTTCACCATCCGGATTAAAACTATAGACGATCTCTTCTTGCACGACAGCACTACCGTTCGGTTTCAACTCGATATGCGCAGTGAATGCGTCGATAGAGTCATCCGCGAACGCGAAAAAAGGCGTCAAAAAAAAGAAAGCAGCACAGACCAGTCGAAGAAACCGATGATCAGTCATTGTCACCGAGCTTCTTTTTAACGTCCTCGAATTCATTTTCCAATTCCTTAAGACGCTCTTTACTTGCCTTGATAAGCTCGGCCCCTTCCTTCACTTTCTCAATCCCTTTTTCAACGTCGATCTCTTCTTGCGACTCGAACCACTCCGTGATGGCGCGAAGTTTTTTCATCATCTCGGTTATATTGGCTGTGCTTTTTGGCATATATTATTTATCGTTAATCGGATGTTTCTCCTTAGTTTCAACCACCAGTGTACCATCTGAAAGACGGGCATCAAAACTCTGCCCGACGGCGATATCAGCAATACTGCGGACCACCTTTCCGCCGTGAGTGAGAATGCTATAGCCGAGTTTTAATTGACGAAGCGGATCATTTTGCTGAACCGATCGCGCAGCGGAGGCAAGCGCCTCAAGGACAAAGCGGCGTTGTTGCCTATACTGCTCAAGAAGTGTCTTGCTCGAATAATGCAGCTCATCCTTTTTGGATGATAATTGACGCGCAAGGAGAAGGACCGAATCATTGAAGCTCGTGATGAGCAGGCGAAATGGTTGAATAAGCACATCGAGCCGTGTTTCCAATTCACCGCTTACGGTTCGCAGGGCATCTTGCATCCGCCACACATCCTGCTCGAAGCGAACGATCAACCCTCGGGAGAGCGTTTGCAGTTCGTGTATCGTATGCTCCCACGACGCATTGAGGAGGATGGTCGTTGCCGTCGGGGTCGATGGTGCGTAGTCGGCAACAAGCTGCACGAGCGGCACATCCTTGTCGTGCCCGATGGCACAGATGGTAACGGCGGGAAACGTCGCAACCTTGCGCACCACGTGCTCGTTATTGAAAGCCTGTAGACTCTCGAGTGACCCTCCGCCACGAACAAGCACAAGGACGTCAATATCTTTCGATTCGAGTAGTGTGAGTGCGGCAAGAATATCTTTGACGGCTCCCGCTCCTTCAACGCGTGAATCGACGAAGACCACATGATAGCCGAATCGGCCGAGATTATTGAGAAAATCGTGAATGACCGCACCGGAGCGCGATGTCACGAGACCGATACGTATCGGATGTTCTTTAAGCTGCCGCTTCCTCTCGGGCGCAAATAGCCCTTCAAGCTCAAGTTTCTTTTTAAGTTCGTTGTAGGCCTTCTGGAATGCCCCTTCCCCAACGAGCTCGATCGTTTCCGCACGAAAACTGAAACGTCCCGAGGGTTTATATATCTCGCTTCTTCCCTCGAGGATGACCTCAAGCCCCTCGGCGAGCGTGATTCCCGCAAGCGCAAAATCACTCATCCACATGAAGACTGAGAGCATGCTTCCGTCTTCCGCATCGCGGAGGGAGAAGTAGACTGCTTTCCCCTGCTCCTTGAAGCTCGTCACCTCACCCTTCACGGTCGCGCGCATGCGCCAGAGCTCCCGATTCACGATGTCGAGATAGGTGCTGACGGAATAGAGCATGCGTTCCTCCTTCGGCTTTGGCAACACCATTCCATCCACAATGTAGGAAATAGCGGTAATCTCATCGGGCTTTTGTCCAAAGGCTGCCTTTGGAGTTTCCGCACCGCCGCCTTCTTTGACCATATTGAGGATTGCAGCTCCATATTGATTGTACTTCGCTTCCTTGATGCCCTTGATGGCCGTCAGCTCTTCCTTGGTCTTCGGCATTGCTCGCACGATCTCGTCGATCGCGCTGTTCGGCAGCACGCGAAAAAGCTCAACGCCTTTCTTTGCCGCCTCACTCTCCCTCCATGCATGTAATACGCTTCGCAGATTTGCCATACGGGTATTCTACTACATGAAGCGAATTGATGGCAGAAAATTGAATTCTCCAAATATACTTCGGTATTCTCTATAAAATTAAAACTAACAAAAATACCCCAAAATGGGATATTTGAATTCTAACCAAATACTTACTTTGTTCCTTGCTGTTTCTGGAAATGATTTGGGCATTCCGGCTGAATGCAGCCCAATACTTTGAATACAAAGAATTTTCTCCTGAGCGAACTTCCACACGTCTTACATTTGGGGGAAGACTCCGGATCGCTACTCCTAATGAGCCTGGCGGGTGGCGGATTTGGTTTTCCCGCAGCATCGTATCCGAATTTCCATTCATCTGCCATTCATATTCCCCTTCTCATGTTCTGAGCATAAACTACCCTACAAAAAAATTGTGTCAAATCACACCTAGCATAAACGAAGCATGGTGTTCAACTTATAAAAATACTGCTCATTACGGCGAAGCACTATACTGCCCCCGCAATGAGGTCTTCTTCGAATTGTTCGATTCCAGCAAGATCGGGGGAATATTTTGAAACATCCGGAAAATCAAGGCTGATGATCTTTTTATGGACCGCCTGGATCAGCTGCTTGAGACGTGCAACGTCTTCGTCGGTTATCGAAAGCGAAAGCGATCTGATCTCGCCGTCGACTGGCTCAAGAAATTCAAGCGTTCCTTCGTGCACCTTCCAATTGGCAAACTCGTGGGAATTTTCGACGAGAATCTTATAGAACACCAGCTGACGTTTGTAATTATGGAGTGTGACCTTCTCGCGCGCATCCTTTCCGTCCCAGTCATACTTCGCTTTTCCGGTCTTGAAGTCGATGACATGCATATTCCCTTCTTCCTCGACCATCTTGTCGATCTTGCCCGTGAGTTGGACGTCTTCGAGAACGACGCCCTGAGCGCGAAAATCCGCTTCCGAGCGGTCGGCCTTCTTTGCGGTCTTCCCTCTCTTCTCCCACCAGACATCAAGCGCCTCTCTTCCGTGATCGCGAAAATGTGTGCGCTCAGATCGCATCATCCGTTCCTTTTCGATCGCCTCATCGAAGAAGCGAACGAGATCAGCCTTTGATGGAATTTTCCCGCTCTTGTGCAAATGGCGATAGAATATTTCGATAGCCTTGTGCATCGCGCTGCCGAATGCACTCGAGGGACTCATCGCCTGCGGGAAGCGCAGCAGATTCTGTTCAAGAAAAGCGGTCGGTCCTCCGATAGTGACATTGAGAAAATTATTCAGATGCGTGACGCTCATGCGGTAATCCTTCACCAGCTCGGCAAGTATCGCTTGCTCGCCGGGAACAATCGGGTAGAACGACGGATGATCGGGCACCCCCGCGATCGCCTGCACGATCTCCTCGGCTGATACACTTGTCTCGTTTTGCGCAACATGTGTTGCGAGTGAGCCCTCAGGCTTGTCCGGTTTGATGTAGTGCACGGTGAGCGTGTCTTTCCCCGCATCGTCTTTGCGATATGCAGAGAGACACAGATGGCGCTTCGCACGCGTCAGTGCAACGTAGAAGATGCGCAATCGATCGTCACCGCCCTCCTCTCGCTCGATAGGAAGATTGATCGGGAACGGGAGTTTATTCGGGAATCCACGACCCGCCCATACTTCCTCCTGACAGGAGATGACGAAGACCGCATCGAACTCGAGGCCTTTTGCCTTGTGCGCGGTCATCAGATTCACCGCATTTGCGGCGCTTGCGAATGGCGTTGTGTCGGCGAGTGAGATACCATTCCGCTCGTGCATGTCCGCAAACTCTACTAAGTGACTGAGCGTGAGCTGTTTTCCCTTACGAAATTCACGAAGTGAGCCGACAAACACGCGCAGACTCGAAAGAAAGAGCAGATACCGCGGCTCATTATTCCTCCGCGCAATAGGACCAAAATAGAACTCACGGAAGGGACTCTTCCATGTGCTTGGTTTTTTATCCGAAACGAAAGGTTTGATCGATTCATCGTGCGCGTCCTCGCCCCCTCCCGGCAGGAGCACGCCGTCACTCCCGATCAGTTCATCGAGAATGCGCTCAAGCGGCTCATGCTGTGAGCGTGCCGCGATCTCGATCAGCCATTCTCCAATGATGCGCAACTTCTCGTTCGGATGCTCTTTCATTGCGCCGATCCACAATCGATCGTCCCGTCTATTCGCCGCGACAGAGAGATCCCAGATATCCTTTCGGCTGATGCCCCAGAACGGTGCAGTAAGTATCTCGGGCAAATATTGATCGGCCTCTTTTTGGTCACTCTTCAATAGTGTGACGATGAAGCGCGCCAATGTGACGATGATGCGAATGTGCTCCTCTTCAAATACATTCTGCTTGCGCTCATAGGTGATCGGCATGCCGCTGCGCACCAAGACGCGTGCAATATCTTCAAGCTCCCGGTGCCTGCGAGAAATGATGGCGATCTCTTTTGCGGGTACACCTTCGGAAATCAGACGCTTCACCTCGTGCGCGACATACGCGTATTCGTGTGCGCGAGTCGGGAGCAACATGTGTTCGATGTTGCCCTTACCAAGCTCAGGTCGCGCGGCGATCAGCTTTTTCTCGAGCGTAGGAATGACCCGCTCGAGCCGCTCGTCACTCTTTTCGATCACCTCTCGAGCAACATCGAGAATGTCCTGTGTTGAACGATAGTTCTTGGTGAGCACGATGAGCGCATGGTCCTTGTAGTGTTTGGGGAAATCAAGAATATTCGATATCTCAGCACCTTGAAAGCGATAGATAGCCTGATCGTCATCGCCCACGATCATGATATTCGCCTTACCTTCGTTCACCGGCGCATTACCGAGATGGCGAACGAGTCGCAGCTGTGCATCATTCGTGTCCTGAAATTCATCGACGAGAATGTACTGATAGCGTTCCTGCAGGTCAGCAAGGAGTGACGGATGATCCTCAAGCGTTGAAACGACGTCAAGCAACATGTCATCAAAATCATAATAACCCTCCTTCCGCATCTCTTCGCGATACCGTGCGTATATATCTGCAAGCGAACGCATTTTATCGAGATAGAGCGTGTCCTTGAATACCCGTTCATCAGCATCGGTAGTCTTCATCCATGACTGCTTCCACGCCGAAAGCGGAGCGGTCTTCTCTTCATCAATCGACAGACGCAGCGCCCGAGTGAGTGACAGTCCAATACTTGCTGAGATCGGAAGCCGAGCATCAAGCGGTACCGGAGCGCCGCCCTCCGCGGCGAGTTCCTTTGCGATGGCAGCGATCGGATCAAATGAATTTTTCGATAGACGCTCTGCGAATATCTTTCCAAGGAGTGTGTTGATGTGTTCGAGCGATCGCTCATTCCCTTCTATCAATTCTACAAATTCGTGAGGCGTAATGCCTGCCTGTTTCAAAAGTCCGATCGCCCGCTTCGCATCTTTAATGTAGGTGTACTTTTCTTCAAATTTCGTCGACAGTGGGTCCTTGCGCGGAAGGAGAGCAAACACCGACTCAAGGATCTCCAGTTGCGTCAGTTCATCGGCTGCCACAAAATCAGCACCATCGTAAAAATATTCGGGATACGACGAGATCACCTCTCTCGCGAAACCGTGAAAAGTATAGACCGCAACCTTGTATCCGGATGGGCCGATGATCGCTGCGAGGCGCTCGCGCATGTTCACCTGCGCCGCGTCAGTAAAAGTAAGACAGAGGATGTTCCCCGGTCTGATGTCGGTGCATTTAAGAATATTTCCAACACGAAGCGAAAGCACTTGTGTCTTCCCCGTCCCGGGGCCGGCGATGACCATAACCGGCCCGTCGATAGTGTCGACTGCTTTTTTTTGTTCCGGATTCAGATTCTTGTAGGCTGCTTCGAATTGAGGTGTGGTCGACATGGAACGATTGTACCATGCAGGGAAACAACAGATCATCAAATAACCACAGCTGCGAGGCGCAGAGGGTGGTCACGTGCCAAAGCAGGTATTGATTATTTGGTCATTTCGAAGAAAAAAACCGCACGGATGTGCGGTCTAAACTTAGTCGGATATAAGCAATTCAACAAGCTCCGGATAATCAGAGATCACCTTGTTCTGCAGCGACGCGGCAACGAGAACTTCCGTCAACTGCATATCCAACTCGATGTCAGACAGGCCTTTTCCGTCAAGTATCTCGGACAGGGATTGCATCTCCATGAAGGCATTATCGCCGAATGCGGCAGAATGCTTTCTTCTCATTGACTTCATCGTACGGATACCGGACTCCGGAAACCATCGACGACGGAACAACACCCTGCCGCGCGCCAGGGCAATGGCAGATAAGAACCAAAACTGCTTTATATGGATATCCCCGTAACCGGCAAACTGAGGGCTGTGCAACTTGCGGGCAATACCACAGAGCCATAAAGCATAGCATTCATGATTCTTGGGAAACGTCACGATATTCTTTGCATTCGAACTTCCGGAGGGAACTTTTCCCAATACGCTTGCGACAATTCCCACACGTATCCCGGGCATACCCCCCTCAGGATAATCCTGGAGAGAAACGATCGACGCAGGTGCATGCCCGCGTGCTACGAATACGAGATTATCAAGCCTGCGGATCTCACCGACAAGGTCCAGCAAAGAGAGCCGGACGTCAGATTGATCACCAGTGTCCATCTCATCCATGTTTTTCTCCCATTACTTCTTGGCTCACTATAATGAGTAATATCCAGTCAGTCAACTCTTCGCGTTGCTCCTTCAGCGTAGCCGGAGAAATGAACGCATCGGAAAAGATAGAGTTAACTGTTGTGCGCTAGCGCCCAAGGAACCAAAAAACAAAAAAGCCTATGATCGCTAAGGTAAATACGATAAGGGTAACCGCAACGGCATTTTTTAACCACATAGAAATAAAGATTAATGTATTGAAAATTCCTCAGAGTGCACACAGCTCACCGGGACCTGCCACTTTGCAAACTGAGACTTGATCGATCTCATCATGGGGGGTGGTCCGCACACAAAGATCTCCTTTCCTAGTAGATTTTTACTTTCGGCCGCAATGGCATCTGCCGACAAATACCCCTTCTCTACTCCATACCAAGGGATAAGGCGGAAATTCGGATTCGTTGCCGCAATCGAGCACAACTCTTCGTTCCATGCCGCACCCTCAGATGACATCGCCGAATAATACATATCTACCTTATAGTCGCTCTCTTTGGTCAGACTTCGTGCCATAGAGAGAAACGGTGTGACGCCGATCCCTCCGGCGATCCATATCTGCTCCTTGCAGGGATAATAGACATATGATGTCCTCCCGAAAGGACCCTCGATAACCGCGCGAGACCCGGGCATTATCCGATTCAATTGTTTCGTATAATCACCGAGGGCCTTGACTCCGATCGAAAGTTTATCGGTTCCCGGTGACGAAGTGAGCGAGAACGGATGCACTTCCTCGAGTCCCCTGGTATCGGGAAATCCGATGAACACAAATTGACCGGGCGTGTAGCTCATCGGTTTTCCGTCCTTGGCATGCATGACGATCTCGACGATGCTCGGATTTATCTGTTTCACTTCATCAACCACATATTCGCGTCTTGGGATCAACAATGCGCCAAGGATCGTACGATACATGATACTTGCAAAGCCGATGGCCGCGAGAAACCACATGTAGTACTGAAGTACGGGAGATCGCGTCACATCGCTAGAGACGAAGAGCGCATGAAGCGCGCCGAAGAAAAAAGCGAAACCGAGAAATTTGTGCGTGAGCTTCCAAGTATGATATGGCAGCTTGATAAAAAAAGTAAGCACGAGAAACAGTATCATGAGGAGAAGTGCAACAACACCGAATAGATATGAGCATTCAGGGTTAACGAGACTGAACTGCGCAAAACAGAACGGATTTGCAATATAAAGCACATAACTGCTCTTCAATCCGATCGCCCCAAAACCAAGATACTGCGCGACCAACAATATCGGATGAACAAGCAGAAGAATGAACGAGACTCCGCCCAAAATATGATGCACGATATACACCCGATTCATGCCGCCAAAGAGACTCTCGAGGAAGCGGAGGCGCGCACCAAGCACGAGGTTAAGCGCAAACATCGCCATGCCGACCAGACCGAGCGCTTGCCCGAGCGCCTGCATCGTGAGGGAAAAACTAAATGCTCCATGGCTGATAAAACGCTGATGGAGAGGAAGTGGTGTAAAAAACCAAAAGACGAGCGGAAGGAAGGACAGAAATAGCATTAGTGGCCACCCAAGTTTTGAGACACGAGGAAATTTCATTGCTTCATTGTAACACCTCACCAACTGCCGGAAAACTCATCATGACCGCCCGAAAGAAACTCTTCGATCCTCCGTTTTGTCGCAGGGGCGATATCTTCCGGCAGTTGATCGATCGGAAAAAAGCGACGCTCCGCGATCTCAAGATTCGGCCTCCAAAGATCAAGCTCCTCCCACTCACCGGCCACATACACATGCATCGTGATCGTCGTAAAAAAACGTTTCTCAGAGTAGGTACCGAGTTTGCGCACGATATTTCTGATGAACACCCGAGCCTCCTCTTTGGTCTCTCGGATAGCGGCGGACTCCGGTGCCTCAAGCGACTCGATCTTTCCTCCGGGAAACTCCCAGTGAGGACGATAAGTTGTCTTGATCAGCAAAATTTCCCCATGCCGTTCGACGAGGGCTTGTGCACCGTTCAGCTGGATTCCTAATAACGATTCCGCACCGACAAGCGTACGGTACAGATAATTGAGGGCTGGAGAATAGGTGATCATACTCAATTATATCCTACTGCCTGGAGGGCAAAAAGTCGTGCGTATTCTCCCCCAAGAGCGACCAGCTCCTCGTGGGTCCCCGACTCCTTGATCGTCCCGTCCAAGAGTACGATGATCTTGTCAGCGTGCCGCACCGTAGAAAATCGGTGTGAGATAAGGATGACGGTGCGGTCCTTCGGCAGTGCTTCAAGCTTTTCAAAGATGTGCGCCTCAGATTCGGCATCGACCGAGGCGGTCGGCTCATCGAATATCCATATCCGTGGATCGCGATAAAAGACCCGTGCGATGGCAAGCTTCTGTTTTTGCCCAATGGACGGCTCGATGCCATTATCAAACTCTTTCCCCAGTACCGAGTCGTACCCTTTCGGCAGATTCCCGACAAAAGATTCGGCCTCGCTTTTCATCGCCGCATCCTCGATCAGGTGCATGTCTTCCGAGCTCGATGAATCACCCAATGCGATCGCTTCTTTGATCGTAAAACTGTCATAGGTCGAATATTCCTGAAAGAGCGCGCCGATCATTCCATACCAGCTCTTCTGTTCGACCAACCGCAGGTCTGTTCCATCGACCGTGATCTTCCCCATGGTGGGGTCGTAAAAGCGCGCGAGCAATTTGATGAGCGTTGTCTTCCCCGCCCCGTTCAATCCGACGATGGCGAGCTTTGTTCCGGCGGGAATATGCAGATCAATATCGCGGAGGATCGGGGTAGTCGAATCCGGATATGAAAAATCAACATGATCAAATACGATATCGGGCGTCTTAGCGGAGTCCAATATGATGGGGTGTTCCGCCTCCGCAATCATCCCGGGAAGATCGAGCAGCTTGAACACATCCGTGACGAAAAGATTATCCTGGTACTGGACGCCGAGATTCGAAAAGAACCCTGAGAGCGACATACTCAGTCCCCCCATCGAGGAAAGAAGGAACACGAAAGTACCGATGGCGATCTCACCGGCGAGCACCTGATGCACGAACCACAACGCAGAGATACCAATAGTAAGCTGTGCAAAAAATTGGGTTGAGAGCTGAAGCAGTAACTTGTGACGATCTGCACGAATTTGTTCAGACTGAAATGAGGCATACAGTTCACCGATAAGTGACATGAATTTTTTCACATTCTGGAACAGTTTGAGTTCGATCAGATGTCGCACGTGCACGGTATGCTCCGTAAGTGCCCAGAATCGCCGCCGACGCGCCGCCCCCGAGCCATAGATACTCCACACCTCTCTTCCGTATTTTATCTCTATATAAAGGCTGGGTATCGTACCGACCACGAGCAAAAGGAGCAGCCACCACGTCGCATATCCCAATACGACCATAGCGATGATGATCTCAAAAATATTCTGCAAAATGAAAAGTTGACGACTTGCAAAACTCTCCATACGCCACACACCGCTTTCTTTCACCTTAAGAAAGATATCCTGCAATGCGGGGTCCTCGTGACTGGCAACATCAAGCACGGCCATCTTGGAATACACGAGCATCGTAAACAATTCCTCAAAATAAAAACGAAATACCTTGTTGTAATACCACTGAAGCGTATAGACGAGCGGGGGCAAGACCTCCGAAAAGATCAGAAACCCCACATACAGCAATATCTCTTTATCGAAAACGCCTTTTCCTACGGCACCCAAAAGATGGTTAATGAGCAGAGCCACTGCGCCCGTCCGCAGAAACGGCATCGCTGCGCCGAATACATACAATGCACCAACGGAAGTCAGAAGCAATTTTCGTCCTCCCCAGACGATAAGCCAAACACGCTTCATGTTGATGAGCGTTGAGACGAGCGCAGACAAGCGCAGTGTTTCTTGATGTTCAGGGTTCGATCGTGGCATACATACTGAGGCGTTAAGCCTCGACGCTCATTTTAACATATTTAACGCCCTAGCTGTGGACCATAACGGAATCTCCACCTACCGTGGCGGGTGGATTCTCCTACGGAACAATACAAATTGCTATTTTACCCCCGCGTACAAACTTCTCTGGAAATCAAAAAAGGTCGAGCGAATAGCGTCTACATCCCCGAGAATATCCACCGCATCAGCAATAGCGTGATATTTCAAATTGAGCAATTGCGGGAGCTTTTCTTCGTCGAGCTCCTCGACTCCGCGCTCGACATACTTAGCAAGTACGAACTCAAGAAAATCTTTTTGATCATCATTCAATCCGCCCAAGATTGCACTCTTGGCACCCAAAACACGATCGACGCGCGAGATTGGCTGTACGCAAAACGAGACATAAGCGAGCACGTCAAACAAATCACTGTTTTCCGCATCGATCATCTTTTGAAGTATCTCAAGCTCATCCTTCCCATACCCCGCCTCAGCAAGCTTATCGAGAAATACTTTTCTCGTACTTGGATTGGCCCAAATTTCACGAAGCTCAACTTCATTCTTATAAAATGAAGGGAGTGCACCGAACATGTTGTTCATAAATTCCTCTACCGAGATCGGCTTCCCATCTGCGCTCCAAAATGAGGTGGAGATCATATGCTTTATTTCTCGATCCTTTCCATCCCGCAACTTTATTTTAAGCTTTTGTATGGGTGGAGGCACATCGCACACGCACGGCTTCTGTCCGCACACAACGCATGGCGCGGTCGGAGGCTTCACACACACACAGGGCGTCATACCACATGCTGCACAGGGTTGTTTCGGCGCTGGCTCCACTATCGGCTCATCAATGGGCTCTCCGTCCCACTCAGGGTCAGCGAAGTGATGATACGCATCCACAAAGTCATAGATAGTGAAATACTCCTTTCCGTCAAAGAGCCGAGTTCCTCGTCCAACGATCTGCTTAAACTCAATCATGGAGTTTACGGGGCGCATCAGTACAATATTGCGAATGTTTCGCGCATCGACTCCCGTCGAGAGCTTTTGTGAGGTAGTGAGGATGGTGGGGATACTTTTTTCATTATCCTGGAATTCTTTCAAATACTGATCCCCGCGAGCACCGTCATTGGCCGTCACGCGCACACAATAATTTGGCTCAGTGCTCTCTTTCATCTGATTCACCAAGTCACGCACTGCGAGTGCATGGTCTTGTGTTGCGCAAAAGATAATAGTCTTTTCGTTTTGATTTATCTCCTCAAGTATGACGCGTACACGCTTCGCCTCACGCTCCTTGATCTCGATGATCTTATTAAAGTCCGCCTCTTCGTAGATTTTTCCTTCCTCCACTTCCCCCTCGATGATCTGGTCGTCCGAAGTGTACACATAATCATCCATCGTCGTCTTGATACGCTTCACCTTAAATGGCGTCAGAAATCCGTCATTCACTCCGGTTTTGAGCGAGTAAGTGTATACGGGCTTTCCGAAATAGTTGTAGGTGTCCACGTTGTCTTGCCTGCGTGGCGTCGCGGTGAGCCCAAGGTGTACCGCAGGCGCGAAGTGCTCGAGGATCGCTCGCCAATTGCTCTCATCGTTCGCACCCCCACGATGACACTCGTCAATAATGATCAGATCAAAAAAGTCCGAGGGATAGTCCCCGAAATATGGCGAACCATTTTGCCCGCTCATAAAAGTCTGGAATATGGTGAAAAAGATGCTCCCATTTGTGGGCACAGCACCCTTCTTCCGTATATCAAGTGGATTAATGCGCACAAGTGCATCCTCATGGAAAGCCGAGAATGAATTAAATGCCTGATTTGCTAAAATATTTCTGTCGGCAAGAAAGAGGATTCTCGGGCGCCTCCCTCCATCTCGCGCCAAGTTCCATCGTGACTGAAAAAGCTTCCACGCGATCTGAAATGCAATAAAAGTTTTCCCCGTGCCTGTCGCAAGCGTTAGAAGCGCCCGTTGCTTGTTTTCCGCAATTGCATCGAGTGTATTGTTCACGGCAATTTCTTGATAGTATCGCGCACTCTTTGTGCCGTTCATATCCTCAAACGGGACAGCGGCAAATTTCTCCTTCCATGCATTTTGGTCAGAATAGACCATGTTCCATAATTCATCAGGAGTCGGGAAACGTTCCACATATTTCTCCGCACCCGTCTCCATGCATATCTCGTATATTTCTTTGCCGTTAGTGGCATAGGTATATTTGATCTCAAGTTTCTCAGCATAAGCCTTCGCCTGTGCGACGCCCTCCGTCGCCGAGAGTCCCTCATGCTTTGCCTCCACAACCCCGATCTTCATGTTTTTATAAACCAAAATATAGTCAGCGATCTCAGGCTTCCCGCGTACTCCACCAGTCATAATGCGTCCGAGGGTTATGCGAAACTCCCGCAGGACCTTCGATCCCTCGATCTCGCCCCATCCGGCTTCTTTCAGCTTCGGATCAACATATTCCGCTCGTGTTTCAGATTCATTCATGATGATTGTTTCGCACCATACTGCTTAACTGCCACACCGTCATATCTTTCTTTGAGTCCCTCATAAATAAGACTCACGAGGGGCTTATAATCATCGGCATGATCGATTTGCGCAAGCGCCTGACGGTAGCGATTCTTATTTTCCTTTTCTACTTTTATTGATATACCAATTAACCCGTAGCGCTCCAAAATCAAATTCGCAGCAAGACGAGCAGTGCGTCCGTTCCCATCCCGAAATGGATGAACGCAGGTGATAGAATAATGCAACCATGCCGCCAGATGAATAACTCGCTCAACCGTCTGATGGACTTTCGCCATGCTTACATTTTTTCCTCTTATTATTCCCTCTGCTTTATCTAGCGCTTGTAATTTTTTCTGCAACTCGACCTCCCTTTCGTTCATGAGGTCATTTATTTTTGAGTGATGAGGGGGGACGTGACTTGAGTCTGTTATTTCAAGATTTTCCGTTCTATACTTTCCCGCAATATCAGGCCAGGCATCTTTGAATATTTCCCGATGAATTTCCTTGATCGTTTCAATCGAAATACCCTTGTGTGATCGTGCAAATTTTCTTACAAAACGAGAAGCGCGGATCACTCCAATCGCTTCTCGTTTTTGTAACTCTTCTTCCGAGCGCGGACACTCTACCATGGCAATGCTTACGCTACTTTTAGCGCAAGTTTTTCAAATTCCCCGCGATCAAGCTTGCTTCCCTCAAGCGCACTCGAATAATAGGCATGCTCAATATCCCAACTTTTTTCAAGGGCGGATTTTTGTTTTGGCGTAAGCTGAGAAATCTGTCGTTCTGCAACTTTCTTACTCGCCATTAACTGTACGAGCCGTAGATTCTTCATGGATATGACTATACCACTATTTGACTATTTTACAACTCCTCATGTTTCAGGGGTGACTCCTTGGCCTTGAAAGGTGTCTCCTCGGAAACTGCTCACAACTCCCCAGCAAAGGCCTTTTTCAACACTGATTTTTTAAGCTCCTCAATATCAGCAAGTTTTTGCCCGTAGATTCCTTCAAGTTTTTTTGTCTGCTCCGCAAGCGCATCGAGCTTTTTGACGATGGTTTTTTGCTCTGAGACAGATGGAAATGGAAACCGCTCATGCTCAAACGTTGCCATGTTGATATTGGCCTGCGCACTTCCTTTTCCTTTTGCCTGGAGTACTGCCTTAAATGATTGCAAAAGATACTCGACAAAATTAGTATCTGCAATTTTGGGATTAGCAACAAGTCCGATCACGCTATCAGGAAAACACGCATCGAAATTCAGAATTCCAGTTTCTGCGATATTCGCCGCAATCGTAATGCAGATAGTTCCTCTCGGCCACAGCTTGCTCTGCGCCAGTCCCGCCTCGCTATACGACTGTGAGTACTCCACAATAAAGTGTCCAGAATTTCGAATATCTCCCGTCTGAATAAAGGGGTACTTTCCGCCATAGAGTTTTTTGTCGTTTCTTGGGCGATGCTTAGATTTTCCTCTGCCGAATTGCAGGGAGACTTCTTCTAGCGTCTTTTTCTCCCATTTCGAATTTTCAAAAACCCCCTGCAAATACGATTCAAAAAGTTCGCGGGAATTCTTCAAATTCTTCTCCGCATTCTCCTTCGCCTTCTCCACTCCCTCAAAAACCTCATCAAGAATTTTTACGATGCGCTTTTGCTCGATCGCAGAAGGAAAAGGTATCTCAACCTCTTTTAATTTTGTTCCAGAAAGTTCCTTAAAAGTTGTACCACTACCCAAACTATTCAAAAGTTCAACTGAATCTTTCAAAAAATAATAGAGAAATTTTGTATCAAGATTTTTATTCGGTATTAATCCCTTACACCCCTGATTTGTTGAAATTTCTTTTGTGTTTATCGCCAAGTGACCAATCGGAGCACGGGTAGACAAAATAATCGAGTTGGGTGGAATGATTTTTGCTGACGACCTTTCTAATCCAGCCTTTGAAATTTTTCGTTCTGTTTCCTCAACGTATATTTTCCTAAGTCTCCCCATGTCTTTGGGTGTGATCCACAAAATATTTCCATCCCAGTACCTCAAAACGCCCGTTTTAGGAGTTCCTCCGTTTACAATCTCGCAAACCTCCCCAAGTTTTTTTATTTGCCAGTTAGTTTTCATAGTGAGAAATAATTTGCTTTCCATTCTGTATCAATTGGTCGTAAGTGAGAATGTCTATATCATGTAAACTAGAGTTTAAAAAATGAAGAGCTTTTTTCTCATCCTCAGTAAAGGCATCTGACCGACCGAGAATGAGCTGGACTCTTGGTCTTAGTATTCGAACAGAGTGCTGAATCGACAAAGTTTTTTTATAGTCTTCGATTCTTTGTAAATAAATTAAGGACTGACCAATTGCTTCCGAGAAAGGGCTCGTAGGGAAATGGCAACGATGCGAAGTATCATATCTAAACAGCGGGCTGCCGACACTTGGCCTCTTAACTTCAATGAGGCTGATAAATCCATCGGGCGTTTCGAGTACGATGTCTGCCTCAGAGTTATCTTCTCCAATCTTCCTGAATGTGTGCTTTTTGTAGTACTCGACTCCAAAAACCCACAAATTAGCCCCAATCCATTTATGAAACACACCCTCTGGTTGATTTGCGTGATATTTCTTTAGTGCACCATTTCCTTTTATTGCCTCAAGGAAATTCACGTCAGATTCGATGCTTAAAAGGTATTCTAAATTAGCAATAGCCTCTTTGTGTTCTTTTTGTTTTATTGCTGCGCTCAAACTCTCGACGTCAAGGGCATCAATATTCTCAATAAACTTCTGAAATAAACTATTTCTTTCAGCGGTGCCCAACTTATTAAAAAGCTGAAACAGCTGATCAGATGTTAATGCTTGCGACCCATGCAATAACTGTGAAAATGCATTCTTTCGCTCCACAAGTTCACTTACGTTTTGATCAGTAAATTTTAAATTTTCCTTAGAAGTTAAGTCCAGTAAATCTAATGATTCAAGAAACTTAATAAAGCGAGTAAGTGCTCCTCCATGAAAACTGAAAGATTGATTATGTGGTATGCCAGTATCTTTTGAAAATCTTTGAATGCGCAATGAAAACCCAGTGGTGTCTTGATTATAAATAGCGGTTATTTCTTGCACTGCGCTTTCGCGTATGACCTCAAAAACTTTCTTTTCTTTTTGATCGTTATAAAAATCTTTAAAATCTTTTAGCTCAAATACTTTTGAAATGTATCTGATGTTCCCATCTTTCCCAATCGCCCTACTCACATAAGTAAGTGCGGGGTCTTTTTTGATCGCATACTCTCCATTGCTCATAACAAGTTTTTCAATATCTGAGCACTTTCTTTATCCAATTTCTCCATTTCCTTCAAAATCTCCTTCGGGGTGCGCAGCGCTACCTCACCTCCCTTGTTTGGATTCTTTGCCGATAGGTCGAAGGTCTTCTGGTCGACGTCTTTTATGTCTATGCTCCATGAATTTTCAGAATCACCATTCGTCTCTTGGAGTTTTATAAAATCAGCAAGGTCGGCTTCGTTGAGTGCATTGGTCTTGCCGAGGTTGCGGTCGAGGTTGAGCTGATAGAACCAGACTTTTTTCGTTGGTGCACCCTTCTCAAAAAAGAGTATGACCGTTTTCACCCCTGCACCAGTGAATGTGCCACCTGGCAGGTCGAGCACGGTGTGGAGATTGCAACTTTCAAGCAGCATTTTGCGAAGCGACACCGAAGCATTGTCGGTGTTGGAAAGAAAGGTGTTTTTGATGACCACACCCGCTTTTCCTCCGGCTTTCAGCATTTTGATGAAATGCTGGAGAAAAAGAAATGCCGTCTCTCCCGTTTTGATAGGAAAATTCTGCTGTACCTCAGGTCTCTCTGAGCCTCCAAATGGCGGATTCGCAAGCACGATCTCATAGCGGTCTTTCTCCTGAATATCCGCAAGGTTTTCGGCAAGTGTGTTGGTGTGAATGATGTTCGGAGCCTCGATGCCATGGAGAATCATGTTCATGATGCCAATGATGTAGGCGAGCGATTTCTTCTCCTTGCCGTAAAATGTCTTCTTCTGAAGTGTCTGCATGTCGCTTGTCGAAAGCTTCTTGCTCTCCTTCAAGTATTCAAACGCTTCCACGAGGAATCCCGCCGAGCCCACAGCCCCATCATAGACTTTATCGCCGATTTTTGGAGCGACCACCTTCACGATGGTCTTGATGAGTGGGCGCGGGGTGTAGTACTCGCCACCATTGCGCCCTGCGTTGCCCATGTTCTTTATCTTGCCCTCGTAAAGGTGTGAAAGCTCGTGCTTTTCGCTCTGCGAGCGAAAGTGCATTCCATCCACGAGGTTCAGCACCTCGCGGAGGTTGTACCCACTTTGTATCTTGTTTTTGATCTCGCTAAAAATTTCTCCGATCTTGTACTCGATCGTGTCGGGACTCACTGCATCCGCCT
Organism: Candidatus Lloydbacteria bacterium RIFCSPHIGHO2_02_FULL_50_18; assembly: GCA_001821395.1. Lineage (GTDB taxonomy): Bacteria > Patescibacteriota > Minisyncoccia > Phycocordibacterales > UBA6899 > MHLP01. The sequence goes on from MHLM01000015.1 coordinate 24,240, forward strand.
TGAATTTCTTGAAATACGGAAAAAGCTCGCGCTCGACGAAATCCTTAAGGTCATCACCCGACAGTGCTTTGCTGTGGTCAATCTTCTTATCTCCTGTCTTGGGCACTGCCCACACTTCCCAGCGAAACTTCGGCGAGATGATATATTCGTATTTTTTACCTGCGAGCTTCGCCTCGGTCTCCTTATCCTTTTCAAGATCATCAAGATACTTGAGAAAGAGCACCCACGAAGTCTGCTCGATATAATCCAGCTCACTCGACGCCCCCGCATCCTTACGCAATATGTCATCAATATTTTTAAAGTGTTGTTCAAACATTTTTTTTGGTGGACCATGGGAGAATCGAACTCCCCACCTCTTCCATGCCATGGAAGCGCTCTACCAAATGAGCTAATGGCCCGTAGAAAGATGATAACTTACAAATGGGTTTTCTTCAATGAAGACGGGGGGGGTCGAGTCGTGAAGGGAGTCGAAGCTTATTCGAGATCGTCATCGCAAGCTTTGTGGAGATGGCAAGTCGTGTAGTGCGTTGCCGGAGGGCAACACTGCTACGAAAAAGCCAACCGGGTGTCTGGCTTTGCGGACTTGGCTTACAGCTTCAGTACGCCTTTTCGATTTATTCAGAGCGAAGCTCTTCATAAATAACGAAAAGCCCTTCGACTCCCCGCCGCAAGTGAAGCAGTTCACTTGCTTGAGTCCACAGGTACAAAAAAATTACGATTTCTCGTAATTTTTTTGTACCTGTGGACTCACGGGGAGTCGAACCCCGGACTCGGCAATGCGAATGCCGTGTAATACCACTTTACTATGAGCCCAGTAGGCGAATAGTAGCGAATTTATCCGTGGGGTGCAAATTGTTGGACCGTACAGGAATCTCGGCTACCGCCGCGGGTGATATTCAATTTCGTACAGGAATTTCGACGCCTACTGCGTCAGTACCCAGTTTCAATTTGAATACAGGACTCTTCCTCTACGAGGACAGTATACCTTTCACCACAGAGAGTACTTCTTGTTTTCTAGCTCACTTCGTTCGTAAGTAAACAATGTCGTCCGTTTACTGAGGATAAGAATCCTGCCGTACAGGAATCTCTCCCCTTACAGGGGCAGTGTCCAGTTTCGATTTACTCAAAATAGGAATTTCTCGTAAATATCGAAACAGGCTTCGAGTCCTTACGCAAGCAATGCAGATTGCTTGCTACGGTCCACACCATATAAGAAAAAACTGCCTTACGGCAGTTTTTACTTTATGGTGTGGACCGTACAGGACTCGAACCTGCCACCCCCGCATTGCAAATGCGGTGCTCTACCAGATGAGCTAACGGCCCTAAAACATTTTGCTGCAAAACGTTCGGGCGAACAATTTTTCGGAAAATTGTTTTAGCCCAATGACCAACAAAGAGCTTCTTCGTCAGTAACGGAAAGAATACACTAAAACAGTATCTCAAACAAGTACCCCACCGATCACAGAAGAAGAGCGATGTATCTTTCAACTATTTCCTCAAGTGTAAGCCGTTCCTATTGTGCGGCAGAGGTGGGGTCCATACGATCAAATACCACTGACGCGGCGATTGAGAACCTGATCACCGTGACACGACACATAGTCCAATCACATGATCGAGAAATTCGGGAAACGCTACTCCCCCGGCCGCGAGCGCTTTAGGAATGAGTGATTCATCAGTGAGTCCCGGGAGCGTATTGATCTCAAGCGTGTAGATACCATCATCGGAAATAATGAAGTCTGTACGAGAATAATGCCGTGCACCGATCGCTCGGTGCGCTTTGACCGCCATGTCGCGGAGTGTACTGTGCATCCCAAGCGTGAATCTTCCGGGGCATATCTCACTCGTCGCACCCCCATACTTCGCTTCGTAATCAAAAAATTCCTTGGAACCCTGCGGAACGATCTCGATCGGATAGAGGACAAAATATTCACCCTCCGCTCCGCTGTCAATGACGCACACGGTTGCCTCCTTTCCTGAAATGACATCTTCAACAAGCACATCACCGAATTGTGCGGCGATCTCTATTGCAGACGCCAGTTCCGGAAAAGAGCGCACGATCGTTGTACCAACGGACGACCCCCCCGTAACCGGCTTCACGATAAGCGGAAAATTTCTATTGCGGTAGATCTCAAAAGCGGCATCGGCAATATCCACCCCCCCAACGACGATATCTCCACGGGGTACCAAAAGTCCGTTTTCCACAAAGCGCTCTTTTGCCAGACCCTTGTGCATACCGATGGCCGACGGTAGCGATGCGGAGCCTGTGTACGGCATGCCGAACTGTTCAAAAAGCTGTTGTATCTTCCCATCTTCACCGTACGTGCCATGAAGGGCGTTCCAAATGACGTCAACGTGGGCGGCGATATTCGCAAAGTCCGTCTGCATGCCGTTCATGAGCCACTCACCGCCTTTTGTTAAAATGATATCGACGGGAGCATATTTGTTTTGATCGAGACTACGCAGCACGTTAGCACCCGTATTGAGGGAGACCTCATATTCACTTGAGGGACCGCCGCGCACTACGCCAACACGGATCTTTTCCATACATCCATTATAACGCAAAAGGGACGTCGGGGGTTACTTTTTTGAGGGCGTTATCCTATCTCTCAACTGCCGATGATATGCAACCGCAAAACGATGGGACTCTGCATTACCGAGAAGAATGCCGCGCTTGTATGATTCTACGATCTCCTTGTTCCCCAGTATTGCCTTTGGTTTATGTCGTTCATCCTTAACGACACTGACGATATCGATCGAAGCACCGAGTTCCTTCATTACCTTCTCGGCTCGCCGCTTTTGCGCGGTACTGCCGTCGATCACGAGCAGGTCCGGACTGGTCCATTCCGTGTGGCTGAATCTGCGGCGAAGCACCTCATCAAGATGCAGCGTATCATCGGACTTTTCGCTTTCAATACGGATCTTGAATTTACGATAATCACTCTTCTTTATGTGTCCGTCTTCGACCACCACCATGACACCGACCGTGTATTTTCCTCCGATGTGCGCTATGTCGTACGCTTCAATACGAAATGCTTTCCCTCGCTTTCGAGATGACTCGCGCGACACTTCGCGGATCTCATCACTGATCAGCGACACATCATTGATGTGCATCAGTCCGAACAGCGTGTTCTTGCATTCCTGCGCTTTTTCAAACTCATGTCTTTTCGCATGTGCATGCATCGCTTTTTCGACGCGCGTGAGAACGACCTTTTTCTTTCCTTCAAAGAATAGTGCAATATTACGGATCTGCTCACCGTAGTCCTTTGCGGAGATCTCGCCAGTGCAAACACCCGGACATAAGCCTATTTGGCGATTGAAACATGGCTTACCTTGATGCAGAGTGCCCGTCTGCCTGGGCAGGCAGGTATCTCTGAATGGAAAGATCTTGCGGATCAGTTTCAATGCCATAGCCAAATTCGTTCCGTGCGGAAACGGTCCGAAGATATATTTATATTTACTTTTGAGATCACTGTCTCCCGAAAGCATCGTGCGTTCGCGAATGCTTATGACACGCGGAAATTCTTCCTCAGTGATCACAATATAGTTAAAACTTTTATTATCCTTTTCTTTGGTGTTGTAATACGGCTGATGCTCTTTGATGAGGCTCGCCTCCAAGATCACGGCCTCGAGCACCGAATCGGTCGCTGTATGCATGACGCCCTTCGCGAGCGTGACCATGTCGACGATATGCTTTCCGCGCGTATGCAAAAGATCGTTCGCAAAATAACTGCGTACGCGATCGGCAAGCGATGTCGCTTTGCCGATATACATGATCCCACCTTTGGCATCGAGGAACCGATAGACCCCCGGCTTGTCGGGAAGTTTGGCTTTTTTCAGTTCTTCTTTGAGCATGATCGCAGTTTATTAGCGTTTCCCCTTTGCCAGCATTTTCTTCAGGTATTTGCCGGTATGCGACTTCGGATTATTAGCGACCTCCTCGGGAGTCCCCGTCGCGACGAGTTCCCCGCCGCCCGATCCGCCCTCCGGCCCGATATCAATAACGTAGTCCGACGACTTGATCACGTCGAGATTGTGCTCGATGAGAAGCACGGAATTGCCTTTATCAACAAGCGTCTGAAGGATCTCGATCAACTTTTTGACATCTTCATAGTGCAGACCGATCGTCGGCTCATCAAGCAGATACATCGTGCGCTGCATGAGCGGTCGATACAGTTCTGAGGCGATCTTCACGCGCTGTGCTTCTCCACCCGAGAGCGTGGTTGCCGACTGACCCAACTCCAAATAGCCGAGGCCGACGTCCATCATCGACTTCAACCTGTCGGATATCGCGGGAATATCCTCAAAGAATGTTGTCGCCTCCTCTACGGTCATCTTCAGTACTTCATAGATATTCTTCTTCTTGAATTTGACCTCGAGTGTTTCTTTCTGGAATCGTTTCCCCTGACAAACGTCACAGAGCACATAGACCGTGGGCAAGAAATGCATTTCGACGGCGATCATGCCGTTTCCCTCGCATGCTTCACAACGCCCTCCTTTTACATTGAAAGAAAAACGTGAAGGCTTCCAGCCGCGCACCTTTGCCTCCTCGGTCTCCGCGAAGATATCACGAATGAATGTCCACGCTCCCGTGTAGGTCGCGGGATTCGAGCGAGGTGTCCGTCCGATCGGCGATTGATCGATCAAGATCGTACGATGGAGATACTCGGACCCCAAAAATGATGCGCAGTTATATGTCTTCGCTGAGCGATATTTGCGGTCGAAACGTGCCTGAAGATTCTTGTGCACGAGCTCATAGAGCAACGTCGACTTTCCCGAGCCCGACACCCCCGTGACCGTTACGAGTCGTCCGAGAGGGATATCGACATTCATGTGCTTGATATTGAACGCCTTTCCGCCGCGTATCTGCAAGGCACCCTTCTCTTTTTCTCGCCTTTTTTCCGGAATGGGAATGCTCTTGTCTCCGCGCAGATAATCGAGCGTGAGCGAATGCTCTTTTTTATTGAGGAGGAGATCTTCAAGATAACCGGCTGCGACAACATGTCCGCCGTGCACACCCGCACCGGGACCGATATCAATCAGATAATCGGATGCAAAAATAGTATCTTCATCGTGTTCCACGGTAATAATGGTATTGCCGATGTCACAAAGCTCGCGAAGGGTCTTGATCAGTCTATCATTATCTTTCTGATGCAGACCGATCGTCGGTTCATCGAGCACATAGAGCGCACCGACCAAGCGGGAGCCCAGCTGTGATGCGAGACGGATGCGCTGCGCTTCTCCTCCCGAAAGCGTGTTGGCGCGCCTTCCAAGCGTCAGATAGCCGATACCGACGTCGAGCATGAAGGACAAGCGGGACTGGATCTCCTTTATGACCACGTTGGAGATTTCACGCTCGGTCGGCGTGAGTTTCAATGTTCTGAAATATGCGTCCGCCTCTTCGATCGACATGTCGGTGATGTCGACAATGTTCTTTCCCGTCTCGATGGCCACGCTTCCTTCTTTGGTATTTTTGCTTTTCTCTTTTTTTTCACCTCCGATGCGCACATGAAGCGCTTCTTCGCGGAGCCGCGCTCCGTGACACACCTCACAGACCTCATCACCGAAAAAATGCTTTGTCCCAAGTCCGTTACACCCCTGACATGCGCCTGCAGGAGAATTGAACGAGAACAGTCTCGGCTCGACTTCAGGATAAGAAAATCCGTCGTCCGGACAGGCGAATTTTGCCGACATGAGGATGTCGTCCTCACCGATGACGAGACGCACCAACCCTTCCGTCTCGTCGAGCCCGCGCTCAACTGCTTCGGCTAAACGCTCACGAACACCCTTCACGTTGTCGGTGAATTCGGAAACGAAGAACTCATCGACGAGAATGTCGATGTCGTGTTTCTTGGTCTTTGTGAGAACGATCTGCTCGCGAAGATTCTTTTGTTTCCCATCGATGCGCGCCTTGATGTACCCCTTTGAAAGAAAATCGTAGAGCAACTGATAGTACTCGCCCTTCCTGCCGCGAACGACGGGCGCATAGATCCCAACTTTTAGCGTTGAGTAGGAAACTCCGAGTACGACATCCTTTGCCTCGTGTTTGCCGATCTCTTCCACCTTCTCGATCACAAAATTCATGATCTCCTCATTAGTGAGACGCTTAATGGGCTTTCCACAGGTAAGACAGTGCGGGATACCGATGCGCGCATAAAGCACGCGCAAATAGTCGTAGATCTCCGTGATCGTCGCAACCGTCGAACGCGGGTTCGATGAGTGCGATTTCTGATCGATCGAAATTGCGGGTGAAAGTCCGACGATCTCGTCGACGTCCGGCTTCTGCATCTGATGAAGGAATTGTCGCGCATAGGCAGACAGTGACTCTACGTAACGCCGCTGACCTTCGGCAAAAATCGTATCAAAAGCAAGCGAAGACTTCCCGGACCCCGAAAGGCCGGTGATCACCACCATCTTGTTTCGAGGCATTTCAACGGTGATATTCTTGAGATTGTGCGTGCGTGCGCCGCGCACGATGATACTTCCCAATTCCTTTGTTTTGTGTTTTTCGTTCATGAAGTGAGCGCAATACTAACACATTTTTGTAAAAATGCAATGTCATACCAACTGACTTTCTCCGGGATCAGCGCCGTCCGATCCTATCGATCATTGCTTATGCGGAGTCACAACCATTTTTTTGACCTCCGCGACGATCTCATCAAGAGTGTAATTCGCCTTCACCATGAACTGGTCCGCTCCCCCCTTTAGCGCCTTTTCAATATCTTCGCGCTGTCCGAAATTTGAAAGCATGGATACTTTTGTTTGTGCCAAAGCGGGATTCGCGCGAACACGACTCAGCACTTCAAAGCCATCGATACCCGGCAAAAGAATGTCGAGCAGTATAATGTCCGGTATTTCCTTCTCAGCAAATTCGACGCCCTGCTCACCGTCAACGGCAGCCACGACGTTAAAACCTTCCTTTGCTATCTTCTGAAGCGCAAGATCACGCAAGAATTTATCATCCTCAATGACCAATACCTTGATGGAAGATGCTTCGCGCGGTTCTGCACTTGCAGTCGCCGATGTTGCCGCACCCACCAGAGATGCCGACACGGATGGCACTGCGACTGCGCCCGCTACAGGAAGGACTTTTGCGATCTTTTGCAGTATCTGCGTAGTATCATTTTTGGATTTTACAAAATAATCCTTTACCCCAAGCTTAATGGCGACTGCGATCTCCACCAGATCGCCGCTCTGCGAAGCGGCAATGACCGGCACGAGTGCGATGCGTTCGTCTGCCTGTGCGCGGATCGCCTCAAGCATGGCGATGTTGTTTTCACCGTTCATTCCGACATCGACGATCAGTAATTCCGGAATGGCGACCGAAAAAACATCCCTCAATGACGGTTCATCATGAGCCAATAGTACGCGATATCCAGCTTCCTTAAGTACTCCAGAAAGCCTTGTTGTAAATTCCTCGTCAATGGAAATAATGAGGATTGTTCTTGTTTGTTCGTCGGTCATAATGTAGGTGATAATATTATAGCACGTGCCGGGAATTAAATGTTCAAGGGCAATACAACATGAAAGGTTGAACCCTCCCCCAGCACACTCTCAAACCACATTCTTCCCGAATGTCGCTTGACGATAGTCTGCGCAATAAAGAGCCCCAATCCCGACCCATCTGTCTCCGTGTGCGTGGCATTCGTTGCTCGAAAAAATCTTGCAAATATCTTATCCGACTCCTCCGGTGGTATACCAATACCGTTGTCTTTCACCCAAAAATGCAGTTCATCATCTTCTTGTGCGACACCCACCAATATCACCCCGTCTTTTTTCGTGTATTTGATCGCATTGTCGATAAGATTCTGGAGTACGTCATGCATCTTATCCACGTCTACCTTAATCTTGGGGAGCAGGTCCTTCGGGGATGAAAATTCGATCCGGATGTTCTTCCGCGTCGCAAGAGTCAGCAGATTCCTGATCATTTCCTGCACAATGTCCTCGAACTGTACGGGGACAAAAGCATATTTAATCTTTCCGGACTCTAAGCGATCGACAGAGAGCATATCGTTGACGAGCTTGATCATCCGCTCATTCGAATCAAATCCTTTTTGTAGGAGTTCCTGCTGCTGATCGGTCAATACTCCGGCATCTTTGTCGAGCAGTATCTTCAGCGTCCACTTGATCGCGGAAAGGGGTGTCCGCAGCTGATGCGCCACGACAGAAATGATCTCGGACTTCATTTTATCCAACTGGATCAATTTTTCGTTTGCACTCGTGAGCTCCAAGTCACGACGCACCAACAACTTTGCGCTTTGATCAAATCCTTTAGTTAATTTTTCGAGTCGATCGATCTGACTTTCCTCGCGACTGATCTGTTCCTGAAAAAGTTCATCGCGAGCATCGATCAAGCGAGAAATATACCCGCCAAAAAAACCAGTGAGCACATAGAGGAGTGAAATGACTCCGGACTTGAGCAGCACATTGGTCAGATCATGAGAAAAAAGACGTGACGTATCCCCGATCAGCAATTCAGTGATGATACCCGAATGCAATAATACGGAAAGAAAAACGAGAAAACTGGCTGCAATCGCAACGGAGATCGCTCCGCGAAAACCAAAAATGATCATCGACACGACGATGGGGACAAAAAAGAACGAGTGTCCGATACTTTCAACCCCGCCACCTGTGAACATCATGATAATGAAAAAAAACACCATATCGACGCCAACCTGCGCCATATTCAGTGTATTCACTCGTGCTTCCGTTATGTGCTCCGTATCGATCCTCTTGATGGCGAGAACGAATATCCAGTTACACAACAATACGATGGTGAGCGAAGCGATAAGGATGCCAAGCGCATTCGATCCGCCGGTACCGTCCTGAGCAATAAGTCCTAAAAAAAATGCCAATAGCGCGTAATACCAACGGGCATCGACGATCCAACGCATCGATTGTAAGCGAGCTTCACCGTGTGGTTGATTTTGCATGATACTGCTCTAATATTACGCGATAATGCACCTATTCGGCAATAGCCCAAATGAGCAAAGAGCCGTTATGGAATTGTAAGTCCGGTCCGGATTGACCGCCGACCTGAGCGTAACTATAGAACCCCACCATGGGCACGTCCCTTCCAAGAATACGCTGAATGACCTCGATCTCTTCGTCGACGCGTAGTCCAAACATCTTTTTTCGTGAAACAGAATTGATAATGATGACTGCTTTTGGTTTTTTTCCGTTCAATTTTTTTATTACTTCATTTGCGGCAAGTTCTGCGGTCTCGAGTCCACGTTCGACGTCCGAGATCATGAGGCGGATCTCAGCACCGACGGGTATTGCCGATGCAAAGGTCATTCCGCCCTTTTGGTCAACGAATATCGGGTTACGTAAAAGTACTTCTTCACTGTCGGACAAATAAACACCCAAAGGGTACGACGTGGCGAGGGATGGAAGCAACCCGACATGCAGATCATGGGTATGCTCAAGTCCGAAATAATCTTCATAGATCGATGTCGCGGGCTTTCCATCCAACTCAAGCAGTGTGGTCCCCTCGGAGCGGGTCACCTTGCGTGCGATCCCGATGGGAAGAAACCCGTGCATGGCGACTGCTGCCGCTTGATACTCTCCGGAAAGACCCAACCCAACGATAGAGCCTCGATATGCTTTGTTTTGAAAGTATTGATAGGTCTCGAAGAAAAGAAGATCGTCACTCGCAACCCCACCGCAAACGGGGAACGACGGGCCGAGTTTGCTCATGAAACCGCCAATGGTCGCATCTGCATTCCCCGATAATACATCGAGAAATGTTAAGCAGGAGCTCATATATCCGCGTGAGTTATACTGGAGCGTATTCGCACATTCTTCACCCGCCTTTTTAGGGTTCCAGAGAATATGATTCCCCATCGCGCCCCAAAATTGCACCTGATCTGAAGAGATCGCCATGATCACCACACTACCTTCAGAGGAAATTCCCTCGCTTGAGATCTCTCCCGCGGATGAACATCCGACGATGACGGCATCGGACGCGAGCTCTCCGACCCCGTCGAGCATCTTGTCCTGGTCAAGTGCGATCGAACAAAAAACGATGAGCGCATCCGCCTTCTTCCCAGGAGGCAAACCGGAGAGCGCGGCCGCGCACGCCTCTCTTCCTGCTTTTTGCGGATCTTTTCCTGTCCCAACTCCGATACTTGCGGCTATCATAAAAAGAAGTATACCATTTTCAAGCCCTAGGGAGGTCGTTATTCACACCATGACGGCAACGTATACGACGATATTTATGATTTCTTCTTTCGCGATGCTGCCGACGACCGCTCATGTAACGGCTCACCCTTCAGCATCTTTATCTCATCACGGAGGAGTGCGGCGCTTTCAAAATCCAACTCTTTTACCGCGGCAAGCATTTGCTTTTCCTTTTGCTTAATCAGCTTTGCCGGATCTTTGTTAAATGCCTTTTGGTCGATAAGCAAGAGCTCATGGAGTGTCTTTTCATGAACCGTCTGAAACTGCTCGGTGATGTCATGGATCTTCTTTTTGATCGTCACCGGTGTGATCCCGTGCTGCTTATTGTATGCGACCTGTATCGCGCGTCGCCTATTGGTCTCCCTTACCGCTGCGTTGATCGAACCCGTCATCACGTCCGCATAGAGAAGCACTTTACCTGAAACATTTCGAGCCGCGCGACCCATCGTCTGAATGAGCGATGTTTCGGACCGGAGAAACCCTTCTTTGTCCGCATCCAAGATGGCGACCAATGACACCTCAGGAAGGTCGAGCCCCTCACGCAGCAAGTTCACCCCAACAAGACAGTCAAATGTTCCCTTGCGAAATTCTGTGAGGATCTTGATGCGGTCCATTGTCTTCACGTCACTATGCAGATATTCTGATCGTACGCCTTTTTCTTTGAGGTAGACGGAAAGGTCTTCCGCCATTTTTTTGGTCAATGTTGTTACGAGAATACGCTCGTCTTTTTTTACGACGGCTATCGCTTCGTCGATGAAGTCGGCAACCTGTCCGCGAAACGCGCCTTTTTCCACTACAGGACGGATCACGATCTCGGGATCGACGAGTCCGGTCGGACGAATGACCTGCTCGACGACTTGTTCGCTATGCACGCGCTCATAGTCGCCGGGAGTTGCCGATGTGAAAATGATCTTGCCGACACGCTCTTCCCACTCGGGAAATTGCAAAGGTCTGTTGTCGCGAGCCGATGGAAGCCGAAACCCATACTCGATCAGATTATTCTTTCTCGCTTGGTCTCCGGCATACATCCCTCGTATCTGAGGAATCGTCACGTGAGACTCATCAATAATCGTGAGAAAATCGGGTGTCCCGTCCGCGGTATGTGGAAAATACGAAAGCAGCGTTTCAGGCGGTTCGCCGGCAGCCTTTCCCGAGAAGTGCCGTGAATAATTCTCAATGCCGCTGCAGTATCCGACCTCCTCGATCATCGCCATGTCATACTTCGTGCGACGTTTCAATCGTTCTGCTTCAAGCGGTTTGCCCTCTTTCTCAAATTCTTTTAGACGCTGCGCGAGCTCGATCTTCATGTCGGCCAATGCACGCTTCCGCTCAACTTCATTCGTCACGAAATGCTTTGCGGGAAAGAAAAATACCGACTGCTCTTCCGAGACGATCGCGCGCGTGATCGGATCGATCTTTCTGATCTCCAAGATCTCGCTGCCGCTGAATGAGAGCTGATAGATCATGACCTCGCCGGTCGGCATGATCTCAAGTGTGTTTCCGATACCGCGAAATGTACCCGGGCGCAGGTCCGCATTGGTACGATCGAAATAGACATTCACCAATTTACGAATGACATCATTCCGTGAGATGCGCTCGCCGACGGTAAGCTTAAGATTAACGCGAAGATATTCGTCCGGTGATCCCAAGCCGTAAATACATGACACCGATGCAACGATGATCACATCCTTGCGGGAAAGCAGTGCTTGGGTAGACGCATGGCGTAATCGATCGATCTCTTCGTTGATCTGGGCGTCCTTTTCAATATACGTATCCGTCGTCGGCAGATACGCTTCCGGTTGGTAGTAATCATAATAGGATACAAAATAATGCACCGCATTGTCCGGAAAGAACATGCGGTACTCTTGCGCGAGCTGTGCGGCAAGTGTTTTGTTGTGCGCGATCACCAATGTCGGCTTGTCGACCTTTGCAATGATGTTTGCCGCAGTAAAGGTCTTTCCCGAACCGGTCACGCCGAGCAGTGTTTGGTAGCGCATGCCAGCCTCTATTCCTTCATAGAGTTTTTTGATCGCTTCCGGCTGGTCCCCCGCCGGTTTCCAGTCGCTTTGTAGGTTGAAATTCATCCTTGACAAGATAGCATAAAGTTGTCATTTCAGCAACGCATGCGCATGCCTCCTACTTCCCCTTACGATAGGTTTCAGTATACTAAACACAGACAAGGATTGGAGGGGTACCATGCCGAACATTTGCGGAAAACCGATCTTTCCTCTGCGCGGCTTCATTCCGATCGGACACTGCGGTCTCATCGAGTATCATGATGGAAAATGTATGATGCAGATTGAGACAAAAAGCGACGCGATGCAGACGAAGCAGCTCGACATCGATCTCCGAGACCTATGGAAACCGATAAGGGATCTTCCCGATGGTCATACACCCTGTTTTCCGTTCGCGTATGAAACGTAGCACATGTTCCGCCGAATATATATCGGCGGAACTTTTATTTAGTATAGAAATCTCTGAGTGTTCGCTCTTTCAATACTTCGTACGTCCCGTCGAATAACGAGAGGCGTATCCGTTCGACCAAACTGACCGCAAAATACAAATTATGAATGGAGCCGAGTGCGGCACCGAGCATCTCGTCCTCACGAAAGAGGTGTGCGAGATACGCGCGCGTATGATTTGTGCAGGTATAACATCCGCAGTCATCTTCGACAGGAGTATGATCGTCGATATATTTCGCATTCGTGATGTTCATACGCCCATGCTTTGTATACAAGGAACCGTTCCTCCCCAATCGTGTCGGCGAAACGCAATCGAACGTATCCACGCCGGCTTCGATGCCGTAAAAGAAATCGATCGGCTCACCGATACCCAACAGATGCCGGGGTTTATTCTCGGGAAGTATCGCATTCACCCATCGGACAGCGGTGCCGATGTCGTCCTTACTGAATGACCCTCCGATGCCGAAACCGTCAAAATCCATTGCGCCGATCGTTCGTGCGGCCTCTTCCCGCAGATCGCGATGTTTTCCTCCCTGGATCACGCCAAAGAGTGCCTGGTCCCCGCCCAATGATCGATGCTCCGCAAGGCTACGCTTCGCCCATTCGTGAGTGCGGTCGAGTGATGCTTTTTGCTTGTCATACGGTGCATGCGGTGAGGTGCATTCATCGAACGCGACAATGATGTCAGCACCGATGTTGTGCTGGATCTGAATAGACCGTTCAGGCGTAAAGCGGTGTGAGCTTCCGTCGCGATGTGACTTGAAGGTGACCCCTTCATCGTCAATCGTTGCAAGCTGTCCGTGATCGCTCTCCGTATCTTCCTGATTCTCCTCTTCACTCGCCACCTTACCGATTCCCTTTCCATATGCAACTCCGAGTGAGAACACCTGGAATCCGCCCGAGTCGGTGAATGTGGGGCCATCCCAGTTCATGAATTTACCGAGCCCGCCCGCCCTCTTCACCAGCTCATCACCCGGAGCGAGGTAGAGGTGATAGGTGTTCGAAAGAACAATTTGCGCTCCGATACTCTTTACCTGCTCCATCGTGAGAGACTTCACGGTTGCCTTCGTCCCGACAACGATGAACGCCGGTGTCCTGATATCGCCGTGCGGTGTATGAATGATTCCCGCGCGCGCGAGTGAACCCCCTCCGACCTTTTTCTCTATGGTGAAACCGAATTTCTTTGAATTCATGATAATGATGACTATACCACGTAGGGAAAAATTCATGATATATTTACGCACATGAAACAATACCTGGACTACCTGCGCACGATAAAAGAAAAAGGGGCTAAAAAAGAGGACCGCACGGGGACCGGGACGGTCAGCGTCTTCGGGCATCAAATGCGTTTTGACCTCTCGGAAGGACTACCGCTCACAACGACAAAAAAGTTGCCGATCAAAACGATCATTCATGAACTACTGTGGTTTCTGAAAGGTGACTCGAATCTCCGCTACCTCGCACAAAATAATGTGCATATCTGGGACGAATGGCCGTACAAAGCGTATCTCGTTCGCAATGGCCTGCCGGTACCTAAAACCGATTCGGACGAATGGAAAATGGGGATTGCCGCATTCGTCGAGAAGATCAAAACAGATGATGCATTCGCAAAAGATTTCGGTGAACTTGGTCCGATCTACGGATACCAGTGGCGCAGCTGGCCGACCCCGAAAGGCGGTCACATTGATCAGATCGCACAGGTCATCGCACAGATAAAGAATAATCCCGATTCCCGCCGCATGATCGTGTCTGCCTGGAACGTTGCCGACATCGAGGAGATGGCGAAGGCGGGACTTCCGCCCTGCCACTGTCTATTTCAGTTCTATGTCGCCGACGGAAAACTCTCATGCCAGCTCTATCAGCGCAGCTGCGACTCTTTTCTTGGTGTTCCCTTCAACATCGCATCGTATGCACTCCTGACCGAGATGATCGCGCATGTCACAGGACTCACCCCCGGTGAATTCATTTGGACGGGGGGCGATTGCCATATCTACAACAATCATTTTGAGCAAGTGGCGGAGCAGCTCGCTCGCACCCCGCGCACACTTCCCCGACTCGTGATCAATCGCAAGGTCGATTCGATCTTCGACTTTCACATAGATGACTTTGACATCGTTGGATACGACCCTCTGCCTGCCATCAAAGCCCCAATTGCCGTCTGATCATAGTTGCGCTACTTTTTATTTTTTCTCCACATGACCCTCACACTTATTGCCGCAATGGATCGACAGAATGGGATCGGTTTCAAAAATACTATTCCCTGGATGGGTAAGGTCCCTTCCGATATGCGATGGTTCAAGCAGGCGACGATGGGTCATCCCGTAGTCATGGGAAGAAATACCTTTGACGCAATGGGAGGTCGAGCGCTTTCGGATCGGACCAATTATGTACTGACACGCCAAAGCGAACATGCCATTGAAAGAGTGTTCACCGCAAAAGCATTGGAAGATGTTCTTGATCTCTACAAAGAGACCGATGAAGAGGTCTTCGTTATCGGCGGTGCCCAAGTTTACAAAGAAGCCCTCCCGCTTGCCGACAAACTCTTCATCACCATTGTGGACGGAGTCTTCGAAGCCGACACGTATTTCCCAAGATGGAACGATGCTGAATGGGTCATCGCAGAAGAGCGATATGTTCCGCAAAGTGACACAGACAAATTCGCACTTCGTTTCCTTACACTGAAGAGAAAAACCGCCTGATCAGGGGCGGTTTTTTATTGAAACAACGATATCGAGTAGCTTGGACTGATCGAGACGACGAAGTCGATCGGCAAACATGTCTATTGTCACTTGGGGCACAACTCCACGATAGAGCGCGATGGTGTTCTTGTGAACCTCAACAAAACCGCCAATGCGCTTAATGCGTCTTACCTCAGACTGAAAAGACTCAGAGCGGATGAATGTTTCGGCATCGCACTCAATAATCTCGAGGGCAAGATTCGTGCAACCGGGCGACCGCGCCCCGTGCTCGCTATAGATCTCAAAACCCACTAAATACGGATTTGCTGACTGCGAAACATGCCTTTCTGCAACTCCACAATCAACACATTTCCACGTGTAGTTCATTTAGATGCCTCCTGTTTGGTGCTTGTACTATCTGCGACTTAGATTAGTTGATGGGATTACTTCGTCAAGTTTTGTTTCACAAAGTGGAGCGCGCCATGCAGTCCGCCGATATCTCCCAGTTCAGAATGTTCAATCTTTGGGAGCTCGGGGTAAATATTGAGAATCCCTTTCAGATGTGCGCGCACGCGATCAACAGGAATGCCGATCTTCTTCATCATCGAACCGCCGAGGACAACGATGTCCGGCGACCAATGGACGATTGTATTATTAAGACCATACGCAAGAAGACGTGCCATTTCTTCCCAAAATACCTCATCGGTGATCTCAAATGGCTTCTTGCCGTATCGTGCGGTGACTGCCGATCCGGAGATCTGCGATTCAAAATCAAGACCCGTACCGCAGACCGACACCTTACAGAGTGATCCGTCTGCGTCGATGATCTGGTGACCCGGCTCAAAACCTATGGCAGAGATGTCGATCGACTGATTCACGATCCGCACACCTCCCACTCCCGTCGAAACGGTCATATAGACGACGATAGGATACCCGCGCCCCGCGCCCGCAACCGCCTCACCGAGACCTACGATTGCCGTATCATTCTCAATGAATGTCGGCACACCGAACGACTGCTCAAGCGCAGCCTTGATGGGTTTTCCATTCCAACCTTGAAGATGCGGGCCGTTCAAAAATTTTGTCTTATCACGAGAAAGTGTTCCTGCGATCCCACCGCCTGCAGCTATCAGTTTTTCTCCATTCAGTAATTCAGCGGACAGACTTTTCAGCATGAGCATCCCGGCATCGAAATCTTTCGGGGTCTCAACAATCTTCGGCTCTCCGAAGGTCTCACCGTCTTTTGATAATGCTACACGCATATTTGTCCCACCAATGTCGAACAGTATGAACATATGTTTATTGTTAATTTTAGTCTTTTAAGCTTCCAAGGATTCGCCTCGTGCCCTCTTTGTAATCCTCTACATTCGGCTGATCAAAGGGGTCTACGTGCATCAGTGCCGCCAAATGAATGACCGCAAGCATGCGCCACTCGAGGTACGCACCAAGCACGTACGGTGAAATGGTCGGGAGCCGCACCTCGGCGAACGGCAATGCGTTCTTCTGATACCCGCTCATGACACCGTCGAATATCGCTGACATGATCGTGCTGGGACTTTTTCCGGCAATTCCTGAAACCAGACCCTGCAAAAGCCCCTGCTCGGGAACACGCCGTGACGACGTACTCCCCGCGTGAACGAGCATGGTGAATTTGTCTTTCGGTCCGCCAAAGTAGAGCTGTGCCATTGAGTGGAGGTCGGTCGAACCGATCGAGACAATCGGAGTGATGCCTACATGGACGACTTTCCCCGAGAGGTCTTTCTCTTTGCCGAGCGACTCTGCAATGAGCTGCCGCTCCCATTTCCCGAGCGACTCAAGCTCCGGTGCAAAGTGAAAGATATTGAGTATCGCTATTCCCCGTTGCATTTCCGCATGAAGGATCTCCGCAGATCGTCTTGCGTGATGCGTATTCGGGTCATCGGAAATACACTGCGCAAGCATATCTTTCGCCCCATCACGGAGCGCTACAACGTCGACCCCAGCAAGCAAGAGCGGGAATAATCCAACGGAAGAAAAAACGGAGAAACGACCTCCGACAACCTTGGGTATCTCAAGCAGCCCATATTTTTTTTGTTCAGCAATCTTCCAGAGTGCGGAAAATGCGTCCGTCGTACAAACGACTCGCTCCTCAATGCCGTCTATGCGCTGCATCAGATATCGCATCAGGAGCTCAAAGTTAGCGATACTTTCCGTCGTCGTTCCGGATTTGCTTATTAAATTAATGACGAGTTCCTCTTTATGATGTACATCGCCCCCAAGCACTTCTTCGAGATCATGTATCATCCGAGCGGAAGTGGTATCAAGAAATAAGAGTTTTGGGGCCTTATCGGAAAGGAGATCAAACGGTCCTCGCAGTGCGTCGTAAATGGCCCTTGTACCCAAATTAGACCCGCCAATACCGATAATGATGATGAACTTAAGTTGTGATGTGTAAAAACGCTCCGCCACCTTCTTCACATCCCCGAGGATGTTCGGATCGAGCGGTAAACGGATCACTTCGTTGTGTGACACATATGCTCCGGAACGAAGTGCTGCGATGCGGCGAAATTCCGTAAGCAATGCCTCGGATGCGCTGCCTTCATGGCTCGTACGCAGCGGCGACGTATTGTAATAATGGCAGGAAAGTAGGTTATCCATGAGGGTTCTTTGTTTCACTTATCAGACTAAGTTCTTTGAGCTTTTGCATATACATGATCACGGTGCGCAAAAATTCAGCATGACTCCATGTTAACGGTGCCGCTCCCACCTGTTCACGCGTATATGGATTCAATTGTTCGGAAAGTATTCCCGAGCGAAGCGTGTTTCGTTCTACCCAATTGAGATCGGCGCGCACTTTATCGAGATCACGATCACTGCGTGCGATGCTTATCTCCCACTGTGTGTACCATAAGGTGGTAATGAACCATGGATTCCCCGGCACATCTGCTGCGGATCGGTAATATTGGTCACCTTCATAGCGAGCCATCCCGCCGACCGGAGTATTTATCGTCAATCGCTCCTTTGTGATACGCACTGCACTCTGCAAGCGCTCATCATCCTGAGGCAATATCCCAAAGAGAAATACTCCATACGCGCTCGACGCATCCAAGGTGCGATCGAATGTCATTTCGCCGCTATCGCTAATGAGTGCGGAGCGGAGAAAATAGCCGCTCTTTTCGTCATACAGATACTTGATGATCGCACTACGCATCTCCTCCGCAACAGTACGAAAACTATGCTCGGTACGTTCTTCACCAAAAATATGCGCAAAACGTGCCGCCGCCATGAGTCCCGCATACACCGTAGCTGCGGTGTATGTATGCACACCGAATTTTTCCTCCCACAGATTGTATGATGGTTTTGGCAGCCCTGTGTATGGGTCACGATAGGTCGTCAGGAATGTTGCGGCTTTCTTTATGAACGACTCATAAATCGACTCAATGTAGTCAAGATCCTTCGATGCGATCCAGTGTTCCCAGAGTGCCCACAAGATCAGCGCTGTTTCATCTTCCTGTATCGGAAGTTCTGTCTTTCCGTTCACGACGTAGCCATGCCATGATGAACCCAACGACTCATCGGCACGATACTTATGCATCAAATAGCCGTCTTTACTGATCACGTGATTGCAAAAATCAAAGAATTTACGGGCACTGTGTCTGTCGCCAAGCCAATCAAGCGTCACGGTGACATATGCGGCATCTCTCGGCCATACGTAGGCATAGGTGTCTCTCCCTCCTTGAAGCATATCTGAATCGCCGGACGCGATGATGCCGCCGTGAATATCGACGTGAGACCTTAGGTAAAATTGCGATTTCTTGAAGAGGTCGATCACGTTGTCTCCTAGTCCGTAAAAATTCCAATTGAGCTTCTCCACCCATGCGTTCCAATAATCACGCGTTGTTTTCATCAAACTGTCGGGTGAATGACGAAGGACATAAGTGTTCAATTCCTTTGCCTCATCGACAGAGTGACCGATGGTCATCCAGTAGTGAAATGTCTCCACACTCTCACCTTCTATCTGCATGGCCATCGCGACCGTCGAGTCAACACTGCCGTGTTCGATCGTGTTTTTTGACAGCAGTCCGTCTTCCGCATCCTTATATGTTCCCTCCTTTCCTTCGATCTGAAATATGCCGACCGTATAGTCGGTCAATCCACGACCTTCCCGCAATGCGTTGATGAGAAATGCTCGCGCGCCCTCATAGTGAACGACGGTATTGCTTTGTGGATCGTAAAATGCGGTATCACCCTTGTCGGAATGACAAAGCTCGAACTGTTGATTGAAAAAGACGCGTACTTCACGTTTTTGCGTGAGCTTATTCAATACCTTTATCTTACGCAGAAAGATATTCTTTTCATGACACAATACATCGGTGAAGTGTATCTCCAATTGGAGTGCACTCGAGTATGCCGTCGTAAGACCTGTATATGCGAGATCGGACTGTACATTGATTGTCCACGAACCATCATCAAGCCAGGAGAACCGTCCGTCCACCCAGACACCCAGGCGATGCGCATTGGAGCCGCCCGCGTGATTTTCGAGTCCGACGTAGGGAAAATAGATATCACGCACACGCGCATACGCGTCCGTTAATATAAGGAGCGAACCGTTTCCGAATGAAAGGTGCTTAGCCATTGCTACAGTATACCTGCTCGTTTTCTAATTAACAAAACGGATAATGCGTTCCGAGATCGCGAGGATGATCATTTTTTTGTCACGGAATGCTTTTTCACTGCGACTTTCTTTTTTGGAGCACTCACGGTCTTTGCGACCTTTACGACAGCCTTCTTCGCGGGTGTTGTCTTCTTTTTTGCGACGGAAAGTTTTTTGCTCTCCACGCGTTTGTTCTTTTTTTCTTCGATGCGCAGACGGAGATCGTGAATCACGTTGTTGTACGCAATGAATGCTTCGTAAGGGGTATCGTAAGGATTGAAATATTTGTGCACGTCACCATCGGAGAACCACTTTGTACACATATAGTAAAAATGATCTGAGGTTTGAAGTTTGCGCCAATCTTCGATGATCTTTACGTCACCCGTGGCAAACACGTCCGCCTCAAGCGCGTAGATGTTGTTGATCGCCTCGTGCTGCATCGTATTGGATAACCACGCAGAGAGATCGCGCTCCACATCGGCCCATGAGACGTAATTGTGCGCATCAAACTCTCCTACCGCCTCATATTTGTCTGCAACCTCAGACGGGGTAAGGAATTCATTATCGGGATGCTTAAGGATCTCACCCGGAAGTGCGCGCATGAAATCGAAGATGCCGGTATCTTCCCACTGGTGTTCGCCGAATGTCTCATAGTCCATGAACAAGTTCACGACATTACCGTTACCGTTGACGTTATTCACCCACTGAGTGAATTTCTCCGAGGTAAGCGGCCATTCCTCCCAGCTCTTTGAGGAAAAACGGAAGGCGATATCATCGGACAATTTATAGTTCTTGAGAAGAGTCTTGATGGACGTTGTGCCCGGAGACTTGTAGACGAAGTTCGGACTGCGCCATCCGAGTAAGTGATCGGCACCTTCCGCGAGGATCGCCTTGTATCCCATTTCTTCGACGTACTTTGCCAATTCGTTATTGTAGATAAGTTCGGTGTTACGGAATACTTTTGGAGTGACGCCAAAAAGCTTTTTCACCTTTGCGCGATGGAGCTCTACCTGGCGTACAAATTCATCTTTTGAATAAAGGAAAGAGAGCGAATGGTAATAGGTCTCATCGAGAATTTCCACTCGTCCGGTCTTTACCAGTTTTTGAAACGAGATGAGCGTCTCCGGTGAAAATTCTTCAAGCTGATCGAGAAAGACTCCTGAAAACGAGTAAGCGATCTTGAATTCCGGATGCTTTTCAAGGAGCTCGAGCATGAGCTTATTCGTCGGCAAATAACATTTACCCGCAACCTTGTGGAGAATCTTTTCGTTGTTGATATCACGATCGGAGCGATCATTGAAATATTCGTGATCATGACCGACATCGAATATACGATATTTCTTTATACGGTAAGGTTGATGCACCTGAAAATAGAAACAAATAGAGGCCATGATTTTATAAGTTAGATCTGTGTGCTGATATCCATATGATCAGTCTGCACGATTGATAATGTCCTCATAAATTTGCGTGCACTTTCCCGCTGCGCTTTCCCAGGTCACATGTTCAACGTCCTTTGCACCCAATTCTCCGAGCGTATCGCGAAGCGCATTGCTTCCGACAACGTTAATGATCTTGTCGGCCATATCGTCAACATCCCAAAAATCCGACTTGAGCGCATGCGTCAGCACCTCCGAGACGCCGGACTGTTTTGAAACAAGAATAGGAGTACCATTTGCCAACGCCTCAAGGGCAGTAAGTCCGAACGGCTCCGAGATCGACGGCATGACATAGAGATCTGCTGCGCGATAGAGCTTCAAAAGTTCGTCTCCTCTCACGAATCCCGCGAATACAATCTTGTCTCCAAGACCCATATCCGAAGCGAGACGGATGATCTGGTGCTCCATATCGCCTGACCCGGAAATGATGAAAAGCACGTTTGGATCATACTCAAGCACGCGCTTTGCAACCTTGATGAAATAATCGGGGCCCTTCTGGATAGTGATACGTCCGACAAAAAGCACGATCTTCTTACCCTGTGCGCGAATATTGCTCAAAGCCGCAGGAAGCTCGTGACGGTAATCTTTATGATCGATCCCGTTATGCACCACCATGATCGCTTCGGGTGCAATACCGTAATGTTCAACAATGACATTCTTCGTATGCTGCGAAACAGCGATGATGCAGTCTGCCGCATGGAGTCCTCGACGCTCCTCTTCGTAGATGTATTGATTGGGGTGCCCCGCGGTACGATCGAATTCTGTGGCATGGACATGTACGATAAGCGGCTTTCCGGAAATACGCTTCGCCTCCATCCCTGCGCGGAATGAAAGCCAGTCATGCGCATGAATGACGTCGTGCTCTTCCTCCGCAGCAATGACCCTCGCCTGAAGACCGTACCGTCTCACCTCGTCAAAAAGATTCAATCCGTAGATCTCATTTTCAGGAGTTTTGAGCAGGTATTCATCGTACAATTCGGAGGTAATGTACGGATGAATGAGCGACGTGACACTGCGGAATTTGATGTTGCGAATATTGGCAAAGACGATCTTCATGAAGTCGTGCTCAAGACCGCCAAGTTTCTTGGGTAGCACAAAAGTCACCGAGACTTCGCTCCGTGAAAGACTTTTAGTAAGGCCATAGCAAGCCATACCAAGGCCACCGCTGTTATGTGGCGGGAACTCCCATCCAAACATGAGTACCTTTATATTCTTCATTGAGGAAATAAAATGAACAAAGCCGCGTTAACGTTGTCTAAAAAAGAAACAACAAACGACTAAACAACCCCGATATTATAACATATAAGCAACACAAACTCATACAATGTGCACTAGAAATGAACACATTTAGGACACTATAGCAAGTATGCTTCTTGTTACCGTACGACGAATGACACGATCACGACCTTTTCAGGTGAAAACGGAGGAAGATCTGTGAGGCGATTGAACTGACCATCCCCATCATCCGGAAGTAAGGCCGCAAAATACCTACCACCGGCAAGGGTCCCTTCGGGGCGAAGCAGCTCTACGGCAGTGATCTTGTCCCCACCATTCACCTTCTGTGCGCCGAGGATAGACCCCGGTTTTCCGTCCTTCTCCTCGTAGATCGCGACCCACGAAGTCTCTGTAACGCTCACTGCACTTATAAGAACAGTGATCCCAGCCGCTTGGTCGAGAACGGTGATGCCCACACGGGAATTCGCCGGGACTGAAGGCGGTAACGGGAATTGTTTCGCGGGCGAGATTGCCTGTTCGGATGCGGAAATATCCATAGCGGGGTTGCTATCCGTTGTAGAAGGCGTTGTTGACGTGATGCTCGCATCATTCGTACCGCTTCTTGAAAAGGACTTTACTGCTGCCGTGCCGATAAAAATACCGATGACAAGCATCAAAATAAGCTGTTGAGTTTGTTTGGTCATATGAAACAAGGGTAGCAAATATAGAGGGTAAGTCAAAAAGAACATGTAGGGTGCGGTATTTATCAAAAAAGTCAAAAACACAGCACTTGTTTTTGCTGCTGAATTTCTTCTGCCAGTCAATTGGTCTAAATTTTTAATTTTGACTCTACTCTCTTTAGCAACACCGCATTCGTGGCCACAATGATCGAGGATGCGGACATGAGCAGGGCCGCAATCTCAGGACGAAGTGACCAACCAAATGGTGTGTAGAATATTCCCGCGGCAACGGGAATGGCAAGCACGTTATAGATAGCCGCCCAAAAAAGATTCTGTTTCATCTTGCGTACTGTAGCCTTCGAGAGACGGATCGCCGCCACAATGTCGTAGGGGTCCGACTTCATAAGCACGATATTGGCGGTTTCAATCGCTACGTCGGTACCCGCGCCGATCGCGATGCCAATATTTGATTGAGCGAGAGCGGGTGCGTCATTGACGCCGTCGCCGACCATCGCCACAAATTTCCCTTCGTCTTGTAATTTTTTCACAAAACTCGCCTTGTCTTCCGGCATGACTTCTGCGAATACACGGTCAATCCCAAGTTCCATCCCAACAGCCTCTGCAATTTTTTTATTGTCCCCAGTGATCATCGCAGTTTCTATGCCAAGTTTTTTCAGTTCCGTGATTGTTTTTCGGGACGACTCACGAACAGCATCGAAAATACCGATAAGTCCGACCGTCTTTCCGTCAACAGCGATGATGCTCAACGTTTTTCCCGTTGCCAACAATTTTTCAATTTCCACCTTCACACCCTCGATATCAACACCCCTCTCTCGAAGTAATCGTTCAGTGCCGATCAACACATTTTTTCCGCCAACCCCTGCTTCAAGCCCCAAGCCGGAAAGTGATAGAAAATTTTCTATTGCAAGAAGAATAATTCCGCGCTTTTTTGCTTCAACAATTATAGCCGCCGAGAGAGGATGATTAGACTTGGATTCAACGCTTGCGGCATATTGCAGAATTGCGTCTTCGGAAATTTTTCCAAGTGCGATAATGTCAGTCACTCTTGGTTTGCCCTCCGTAAGTGTTCCTGTTTTATCAAGTACGATGGCATTTATTCTTGATGTACCTTCAAGCGTAGAGGCGTCTTTGATGAGAATATTGTGTTTCGCGCCAAGTCCGGTCCCCACAGCAACCGCCGTAGGTGTCGCAAGCCCGAGTGCATCGGGGCACGCGATGACGATGGTCGAAATGGCGAACGTGAGCGCGACGACGAATGTTGCACCTGCGATGACATACCACCCAAGAAACGCGAGGATACCGGACCCGACCGCAAGCACGACGAGCCATGACGCGGCTTTGTCGGCGATCCTTTGTCCTGGTGCTTTAGAATTTTGCGCCACCTCAACCATTTTGATAATAGAGGCAAGCACGGTGTCCATTCCAACTTTTGTGGCGCGAAATTGTACCGATCCATTTTGATTGATCGAACCACCTATTGTCTTGTCGCCAACTTTTTTAAGCACGGGAAGTGACTCCCCCGTAACAAGTGCTTCATCAATGGATGTTTCGCCCACCACCACTTCACCATCAACAGGAACCTTATCGCCGGGTTTTAGCACAACGATATCACCCACAACCACCTCCGTGCTTGGGATCAACATTTCTTTTCCGTCGCGCACCACTCGCGCCTGCGGAGGCACGAGGTCAAAAAGCGCATGAAGCGAATCTGAAGTTCCGCGACGAGATTTCATTTCCATCCAATGCCCGAAGAGTACGAAGGTGACGAGCATTGCCGCCGCCTCATAGAATGCTTCTCCTGAAGCATTGAACGCAAGAATGACACTGCCGACATACGCCGCCAAGACTCCTGTTGCAATAAGCACGGACATGTTGAGCTTACGTGCTCTGAGTGAGTAGTACGTCCCGGTAATGAAGATCGAGCCCGCCCAAAAAACTATTGGTGTCGTCAGGAGAAAGAGGAGTAAGTTTTTTGGGATGGGTGACGGAAGCAAGATTCCAAAGAGCATCTCACCCATCCGTGAATACAAGACGATAGGGATAGTGAGCGCGAGCGAAATGAAAAATCTCATCCGCATGTCAAACTCCATCTCTTTTGCCATATTTGGATCAGTCATCGCTCGCTCGTGGTCCATGTGGCTCATATGCTGCATTGATCCTTGAGCATCCGAATGTCCTCCATTTGTTGTGTGATGATGTGTGTGGTCCATAACTTAATTATACCGCTTCTTTCATAAAGACCGTCGACTAATCTTTGTGTTCTTTGTGCAAGTCAGCAACATGTCCTCCGTGACTTCCATGCATAAGGAGATGCATGAAGAAACACCCGAGCAGGAATGTGAATGAGAGATAGGGGGCAAGGTGTTCTCCGTGGTTAGCAACAAGGTAGATTCCTGAAATCATAAGGAGTGCGAGTAATACATACCGAAGGTGGAAGCTTGATTGATTGTTCATTATTTTGTTGGTTCAACAATTTCACACTCTTAAGCATCACCTAATGCTACATATCCATCTTCGTGACATTCCCCTCCGTCATACTCTTGCCGTTCGTCTGACTCTTTGTGCCATATACAGAAAGGTCCTTGGCGGCCATTGAGAGATCGTTATCGTTGTATTTTGCTCCACGATCCTCAAGAAGCACGCTGGCATTCACCATGACATCGCCCATTTTTTTCATTTGTTCTCCATCAGCAGTGATCATCTTGGTAAGCTCTGCAACTTTTGTTGAATCAGTCGATGCCACATTGCTACCTCCCGACAGATATCCTACTCCGCCGCCAATAACGAGCGCAACGACGGTGGCAATAATTGTTGTTTTGTTCATATGAGTTTGATTTTATTGATCGAATTAATTAATACGGATTGCGTATCGTCTTGGGCTGTCACGCCCGTGAATATTTTCCATATGTTTGGTTAGAACCCGGATGAGGATTCGTGATCAATTTGTAATACCGCCTTTTTACCGAAACGATAAAGCAAGGCTGGGGTAAGAAAGAGGGAGATGACCGTCGATGACAGCAGTCCCCCGAATACCACAACCGCAAGCGGATGGAGCATCTCTTTGCCCGGCTCATCGCCATAAAGGAGAAGTGGCACTAACGCGAGCGAAGTTACCAGCGAAGTCATCAATACTGGCGTCACACGATCAAGCGTCGCACGAATGATCGTTGCGGGCGTAAAAGGCTCTCCTTCGTTTCGCACAAGCGACAGCGTGCGACCGATGAGCATGATGCCATTACGCGAGACTATTCCTGCGAGCGAAATAAAGCCGACCAAATGCGCGAGATTAATCGTCCCCCCCGTGAACCAAATGCCCAACATTCCTCCGATCATCACCGTCGGGATATTTGCGAGCACCAAGAGTACAATCGCTGTTGAATGAAACGCGCGATAGAGGACTGCGACGATCATCACAAACCCAGCGAGAAAGACGAACGCAAGTCGTCGCGTGCTTTCTTTTTGGCTTTGATAGTTTCCCTCGAAGGAAAGCGTCACGCCGACGGGGAGTTCGCCGCTCTCAAGTGCAAATTTCACTGCCTCAACTTCACCGACGAGATCACTTCCTTGATAATTTGCGGTCACCGCAAGTACGCGCTTTCCGTTTTCATGGTCGACGCTATTGCGACCTCCTTCAATGCGTACGTCGGCAACGCTTCCCAGTGATGCCGCCTCCATAAACGGCAGCGCAATATCCCGCAACGATGCCATTGCCCCTTTTGATTCAGCATCGTACCGCGCAACAACATTTACCGAAGCGGCACCGAGTCGCACTTGCCCGAGTGTGTCACCCATGAGGCCCATCTCGAGGTCACTTGCCACACCCCCCGCAGAAAGCCCGTATTCCGCGATGCGATTATGGTCAACATATACTCGAAATTCGGGTACAACAGTATTTTGCTGGATGCGCGGGTTTGTGATCCCCTTTTGCTTTTTCATCTCAGCAAGTACCTGCTTTGCCGCCTGATCCATGCTCTCGGAAGTATCCCCAAATACTTTTACTACAATAGGCGCACGCACTCCCGAAAGGAGCATCTCGACACGATGTGTGATCGGTTGACCGAGACTGTAATCTGCTCCACCGAAGCGATCAAGTGTTTTCTGAATATCGCTGAACAGGCGCGGGCGTTCACTCTCGAAGTATCCTGGCTTAAATACAATCTGAATCTCGCTTGCATTCGCACTTCCGCCATGAGGATCTGCGGGCGCACGTCCTGCAATATTTGACACCTGTCGAATTCCCGGAATTTGTAGTAATGCGGTTTCGAGTTTCGTCACATAAGCGTTCGTCGCAGAAAGTGCAGTTCCAGGAGGAAGAAAAAGCATTATCACTGCTGAACCCTCATTAAACGGCGGGATGCCCTCCTTTCCTGCGAAAGAGTAAAACCCCGTAGCGAGAACAAGAGCGATCACGACTCCACCAGAGAGGAATTTTACATTAGTGATACACCAACTGATCCAAGGGGTTATTCTTTCCTTGATCGCAATAACAACCCGCGTTTCTTTTTCATGCCCTTCGAGTGATTTGTCACTCAAAAGAAGTGCAGACAGAACTGGCGTTACAGTGAGTGAGACCGCCATCGAAGCGACCAGGGAGACTAGGTATGCAGCTCCTAATGAGGCAAGGAGCCGCCCTTCGATATCCGGCATAAAGAATATCGGAAGAAAAACCACGGTCACAAGGAGTGTGGCATAGACGATGGAATTTCGTACCTCGCTTGAGGCGCTCTGCACAACTTCTTCTCGATATTCTTTCTTTCCTGTTTGTTTCCAGATACGCAGCCGTCGAAAGATATTTTCGACATCAACGATAGCGTCATCGACGAGTTCCCCGACGGCAACGGCGATACCGCCAAGCGTCATGACATTCACTGAAAGTCCAAATTGCTTGAAGACGATCACCGTCACGAGGATCGACAGCGGGATCGCCGTGAGCGTGATCATTGTCGTACGCACATTCATCAGGAAAATAATGAGAACAATGATGACAAGGATCGTTCCATCACGAAGTGCTCCCGTGACATTTCCGAGTCCTGCACGAATGAAATTCTCCTGACGAAAAAGATCGGGGTGAATTTCTACTCCCGGGGGCAGACTCGCAGCAAGCGAACGAAACGTTCCATCGATTGCATCGGTCACCGCAAGTGTTTGCGCATCTGGCTGACGAATGACGCGTAAAATAACCCCCTGATCTCCATCAATTGCACTTGATCCACGAATTGGGCTTGGTGTCTCAAGCACTGTTGCAATATCTGCCAGACGAACAACACTTCCCCCTGAGGTCCTCCCAATCGCAAGCTCACCAAGTGTTTTTACTTCGGTTGGCGCAACAAGAATTCTAATTGGATACTCTTTGCCACCTTCAACGAGAATATTGCCGCTTTTGTTTGTTATTGCTCCTTCGACTTTCGTGCGCACGTCTTCGATCATGAATCCATAGCGTCGCATACGCTCCGCATTGAGATCGATCCGCCACTCTCTGACATCGCCCCCCATGACGAGCACGTTCGCAACGCCGGGAGTCTTCAGTATCGCGGGACGTATTGTCCAGTCTGCAAGCGTGCGGAGTTGCATGGGAGTGATACTCGGATCTTTTGCGGTGATGCCGACCCACATAATCTCACCCAACAGCGAGGTCGAGGGGCCGAGTATCGGTTTCACACCGCGCGGGAGTACCGCTTGCGAAAGACGCTCCTGGACGATCTGTCTATTGCGCAGTGAGTCTGAGCCCCAAGCGAATTCAATGTTCAGTGTCGCTTGCGCGAACGA
Source organism: Candidatus Lloydbacteria bacterium RIFCSPHIGHO2_02_FULL_50_18 (assembly GCA_001821395.1). Classification (GTDB taxonomy): domain Bacteria; phylum Patescibacteriota; class Minisyncoccia; order Phycocordibacterales; family UBA6899; genus MHLP01. The sequence continues at coordinate 53,307 of MHLM01000015.1, forward strand.
TGCATTCGAACGGATGCGATCGACCCCAGGTGCCCCAAGCATTGTAGCCTCAAGTGGATTTAAGACGAGAAGCTCGACCTCTTCCGCAGCGAGTCCTGGACTCTCTGCAAACACGGTAACAGTCGGCTTGTTAATGTCAGGAAGGATATCCACCTTCATTGTCGACAAGCTCCAAAGACCGAGGACCGAGACGGCTCCGGCTAGGATAAGCACGAGGTATTTATTTTTGAGCGACCAAGAAATGATTTTATTTAACATATTATTTTGTTATTCATTACTACTCCTAGCGAAGAACGTATAGAAAATTCTGATTTTATACAACGTCCGAGCGACGGAGTGGATAGGAATTCTTATTCCTACATTCCCATAGCCCGCATCGCCGCATCATACGATGACTCACCCTTTTGTCCGCTATCAGGTGCTTTGATATCATCGAGTAGCATGTCTTCGGCAATCCCCGGGACAGACTTTACGATATATTGTTCGCCACGTGAGAGTCCGCCATAGACCTCAATCTTGTCACCGAGCGTACGTCCGAGAGAAACTTTCTTCGCATAGAGACGTCCCCCTAAAGAGACCGCCCAGACATTCGGGCTAGCGCCTGCATCCCACCAAATCGACGAAAGAGGGATCTCAAGTGTTTCAGTATCAACTCCAGTGACGACGCGAAGCGATACTCCGATAGGCCAATCGACAGGTTCGAGCAGGAGCGCATCGGCCATGATAGAGCCAGTATCATCGAGAGAATTCCCGACACCGATCAATTTTGCGCGTGGCATCATCTGCGGAAAACCGGAACGTGTGACATAAAACTCTTGTCCGATTTCCGGCTTACGTATATTGCTGGGGATGCGGAAGCGAACAATGTAGTCACTACTCTGCCCCCCCGTTACCACGGCGACAGGCATGCCGGGCCCGACAAATTCTCCTACCTTTCTCATAATCGACGAGACGGTACCGCCCTTTGGTGCGACGATCGCAGCATTACCGAGCACGCCATTCTTTACCGTCTGATACGCGGCCTCTTTCGCGGCGAGATCGCCTTCAGCCATTGCGAGATCTTGTCGAAGCATTGCGATATCATTATCGTTCATACGCACTTGCTCAAATGATGTTTTTTCAGTATCGACCGCCATTAACTCAGTCTCACGAAGCTTATCAGCCGCCATGATGAACGACTCCTGATCTCTATGGAGCATCGCCTTCAGGTTCATAAGCTCAAGATCCGTGAGCATGCTGCCATCAGGTATTGATGCATCGGCGAGCTTGATCGTGAGTTCAAAATACGCGAGCCCTGATACAAGCGGGAGTTTATCCGGTGTATCAATGTCGGACAGCGTGGCAAACAAGACTGATGGGAAAGCGTCACGCAAGCGGACGTTTTGCGCACCTATCGCGTCCTTGAGCGCGACAGCAGTCCATCGTGCGGGAAGCGTTCCGTTACCGGAGAGCATCGGATAAGTCGTAGCGAGCGTCCCACGCAACATTGCGCGAAGCGTCTGTTTTTTTGCCTCGATCATCGAAAAATTCGACCCTCCCGACACTTGCAGCATCGACATGCTTCCACCAAGTAGTGCCCGTGAAGCATCGAGCGAACGCAAGGTGTTCTCACGAAGTTCATCAATTTGCGCAATACGCACCTTTGCATAGACGCGCTTTGCGTCAACGCTGGCTCGCGCCATCGAAACCATTTTTTGTTCATCCGCGAGCATCGCAATGGTATCAGGCATTGCGGGCGGGACAGAAAGCATGCCAAGCACCTCACCGGCAGCAACTCGCTGACCGACGTGCACATTCCAAGAAGAGATCGTCCCTTCTCGTGCGGGCTGAATGGGTATACTTCCCAGCGAGATAAGCTCACCCGGCCATGAATTTTCAACTCCTGATATGTCTGCGGAACTTGTTGCTCCGGCTACAGCAATTTCGATATCAGAGATCGGACTATTTCCGACTTCTTCGGTGGCAGGATCCGATGAGTTTTTGACGGATGCGCTGACCACAGCAAATCCGATCACCATAACGATAACTCCGAAGAGTATACCAAACAATATTTTTTTATCCGCAGTCACCCACTTTATAGATCGTTGTATGTTCTCTTGCATAAAGGATAGTAAATTGATTAACAAAAAAGACCCTTATTGAGGATCTTTCTGCGACGCAAGAAACACTTTTGACAAGCGTTAATAGTGCGTCGCTTTAAGCGAAATTTGGGCTGGTTTCAAAAAGTGAAAGCCAGTTAAGAATACTTTGTCTTATTCTGTTTCGCGGTTCGTCCGCTCTTCGCGCACGAAGATGCACAAAAACACGAGCAAGAAACGCGCGCAAATAAGCATCGATCAAACCGGTGGCGACAAGGAGGAATAATGCAATAATGACCGTCATCAATGACAGCGTCAGAAGTGGAGTTTGGGACAGGGAAAGATACATTCCGACATGATTCATCATTGATCCAATTGCTCCCGTATCCATTGATTGTACGCATCCCGAGATCGACATACCACAATCCGAAACCTGATGCACTGGGCCGACGTCCATATCCATTTCCATCGTACTCACTTGCGCAGAAAGCATGCCGCCAAAAAAACAGAACGGCACCAATGTGACGTACCCGAGCAAGATCGTTATCGCGACAATGCGTTTCATTGATAGCAACATACCATAAAGATCGTCCGATAGCAATGCTCCATGAAACAGAATATTTCAGAAAATCGGCATAAAAAACAGCAAGAAGATCTTGCTGTTTAAACTGGGACGACGATAGGTACTTCTCGCCGAGTGTCATGCCGCATTTGCGGCACTTTGTGCAAGAGATATTCCCTGATTGAAATATTGCTCCAGGCGGCGATTGAGCCCAGCGGGGCCGCCTTCGAGCGAAACGTGGTCGACGCGCTGAAAGGTCACTGTTATGGGAAGCCGCTTCCACAATGAAGGCGGCCGTTGTTTCGACCTCCCGAACCGTGAGCGCTCTAGCCCGCGAATGGTGACGAGGACCACGGGCTTTGCGGGCTGCGCCAATATAAGATCATGCAGACCAGAGAAATGCGGAGTGATCTTCACTCCTGCTCCATCACCGATCCCGCCTTCCGGACTTATCGCAACATGCGCTCCTCCAGCGAGAACGTCAACCAGAAGATGCAGTGCTTTTTCCTTGCGTTCCATCCGCTTCTCCTTCGACAGATGCTTCGGGCTGCCGACGGAGATCGCGTCAAAAAGCTTGAAGAACGGGTACTGCAGCGGATGCGCATATTCTTCATACCACACAGCACCGCACACCTGAATGGGCCACACGGCACTCACGAGGAGCGGCGCGTCCATCAACGAGACGTGATTGATAACAACGATGGCCGAGTCGACACTCCCAAGCGTCTCCGAGAGCCCGCAAATCGTCAGTCGATAGTTGCAAAGGATGAACGGATGGACGAGGAAATTGCGAAGAAATGCCTTGATCAATTTTTTCACAACGAACCTCCTGTTTAGTAAAAGATCCCTGCCCCCATTATGCATGTGGTCAGTGAAGAATCAAGATGCAAAAACGGTGACGAGCACCGTTTTCATTTTCTAAAAAGGTATATCGGCAGGATTGATGTCTTCGTCCGTCGGATACTCCACCACGGGCTGTGAGGTCGAAGCGCGCGCCGTTGCTTCAGGTTTCGCGGCGTTCTGATCGGGCTTCCATGTATCGATCTGCACGGTGTGCGTCTTGCCATACTGATCGGGCTGCCGCATCTGCGACATAATCAGTTTCACGTATCGCTTTCCGTTATATTCGAATGCGTGAGGCTGAAGTGCATCGAGCTCCACACTGAACGAGATGTTTCCATACTGACCGACCACCTTCCCTTTTCCGACATAGATCTTTTCATTCATAGAACGATTATACAATGTTATCTCCGACTAAATTTTTGCTACTGATATTCCCACCGATCGCGAGCGGGACATGCGCGCGAACCTATGATGCGAATCGTAGGGGTAGTGTATTTTACATCACGCACATGGTCAACCGATGCTACGTAATGGCGTTTTCGTTACTTTTGTCATCTATGCCAAACCGATAGTAAAGGATCGGGAAAATGACCAACGTGAGGACTGTCGAAAGCGAGAGTCCAAAAATGATCGCCCATGCGAGACCGCTCCATACGGGGTCGGTCACTATGACCACAGAACTCAGGATGGCCGTTATCGACGTCAACATGATCGGGCGAAGACGAGTCTTGCACGCTTCAACGATGGCATGCTTTGGACCCATACCGCGCGTGCGCAACTGCTCGATGAAGTCAAGCAAGAGTATCGCGTTACCCACGACGATCCCACCCAGTGCAATAACGCCAATCATTGAGGTTGCGGAGAAATATGTTCCCGAAAGCGCGTCAAGGATCGCGAAGCCGGGCATGACTCCCGCAAAGCCGAGAATGATCGTGGTCATGATAAGTGCCGAAGAACGAAAACTGCGAAACTGTGCCACGAGAATGACATAGATCAGAAAATACGATATCAGCATCGCCGTTCCAAGATCTCTAAAATTATCGAGGGTCATTTCGAACTCTCCGCCCCATTCGATCTTGTATATCTCATGAGTGATCTCGTCTTCAAAAGTGAGACCATAGAGGCTCCAACTCGTAAGGTGTCCGTGACCGCCAGGCAAGCGATAAGACCGAAGCGATGTGATCAGGTCTTTGACGACATAGACCACGGACCTCCCTTCCACCTCACCAGTCACGAGGTCCATTTGTTCCTGCGCATCGTGCAAGATCGGGGTCGGACTGACGCCTACCCTTGTTTTCATGACACTCGAAAGCGGAACCATGACTCCGACATTGTTTTTCATTTCGATACGTGAAAGATCGGAAAGCTTTTCACGCGCGGACTTCTCGAACTGCACAACGATAGTTGTGTCTTCACGACTTTCGAGATGAGCGATCGCAATCGGACTACCAGTCGTCATGACCCGCAGCGTATTCACGACATCGGCAACAGAAAGACCCGATCGTGATAATTTTTCATGGTCGATATCCAATAATTCGCTGCTGCCTCCGGACGCTAGCGAGGAATTGATGTCGACAACGCCACGCGTCCCACGGAACAATGACTGCATGTCACGGATGATCGCCCCGCGAACTTCCGGGTCTGCACCTTTCACTCGCGCAACCAGCGTTGAGAGCACTGGGGGGCCCGGTGGATCTTCAACGAGCTGCAAGCGTATTCCGGGTGTATCGGTGAATGCTGAAGTAAGCTTTACCCGCAATGACGTAACGATCTCTTCACTCATCATTGTGCGCGAAGTAACAGGAGTCAGATCGATCTTCATTGTCGCCTGAAACGGAAAGCTGCGCGCATCTGAACCGCGAAATAAACCGTTGAAATCGATGATGGGAGCGGCGCCCACAAATGATTCAACTGAAACAACGTTCGGGTCTGTGAGCATGATCTGCGAGACTCGAGACGCGGCCGCATCAGTCGCGCCAAATGCCGTATTCTCCGGCATATCGAGGTACACATAAAATTGTTCCTTGTCCGCTTTTGGCAACATACGAAAATGCACGAATTGAAAGACGGGGAAGCTGAACGCGATGACTACCACAAGCGTTACGCCGATCAATATCCGATCTTGAATCTTTTTGCTGTCCAAAATATGATGGATCAACGTCTTGTACCACAGCTCAAATTTGGAGTGTTTTTCCTCGTGCGCCCCTCGCTCGATACCGTCTCCTTCCACGTGCTCTTTAAGGAAAATAGATGCAATGAACGGAGAAAGCGTATATGCGACGATAAGCGACGCCAAGCGTGCAACAGGTGCAAAAAATGCGATCGGCCCCATGTATGCACCCATCATCCCCGTCACCATGCCCATCGGAACAAAGACGACAACCGCAGTTATCGTAGAAAGGAACACTCCCATACCCACCTCACCGGTCGCATGAGCAATGGCGTCGGTCCGGAGTTCTGTCTTCAATGAAAAATGACGGTGAATATTTTCGATAACCACGATCGCATCATCGACAAGCAAACCCAAAGAAAATATGAGCGCAAAAAGGGTGATGCGGTTGATCGTCTCACCGGAAAAATATCCGGCAATGAACACCAGTGCGAGTGTCAGCGGGATCGCGGTTGCTACTACAAGTGCGGGACGCCATCCGAGAAAGAACACGAGTGTCAGCGTCACAATAAGTATCGCAAGCAAGAGATGTTCCGTGAGTTTCATGATCTCCTCTCCCGCGATCGCCCCTTCGTCGCAAGAGACGCGCACGTCGATGTTGTCGGGAATGAAATGCTGTTTCATTTCATCGAGACGAGACCTTACGAGCGTGGCCACGTTGGTGATATTCGTCCCCTGTGCTTTTGCGAACGACAGATACACGACGTTGACGTCATTACTGATCGCATCAGGCGATTGTTTTTCAATAAGACTGATGTGATGGTCGATCACGTCATACCCGTCAATGATCGTTGCAACGTCTTCGAGATAGATCGGTGAGATGCTTCCCCCGCCGATCACGAGCTTCGAGAGCGTAGATCCGTCGATGATATTTCCGTCGATCTCGATGGGGATATTGAGTGCTGCTCCTTCGAGCGCTCCTACGTTTACGCGAAGATCATTCATCGAAATAGCTTGCGTTATGTCGCCAACGCTCATATGACGCGCCGCAAGACGGTCAGGGTTGAGCAAGACGGTCAGTTGACGCGAGTGTCCGCCGTTGATCTCGATATTCGTGATCCCCGATACCGTCTTTAATTGATCTTTGAGTTCGTATGCAAACTGACGTAGACCGTCAGGGCTGACCTCCGTGCTGGTGATCGCGAGCGTCATAATGGGAACATTCTCCGGATCGATCTGCTCGATCAGCGGCACACCGACTCCGATCTGTCCGGGGTCGATCGCGGACTGCATCTTTTGGACGATCTCCGTCTTGCTCGTCTCAAGTTTTGTCCCGATCTTAAAGACTACCGTAACTACACTTTTTCCTCCTGAGAACGACTGCGAACTCAGCGTATCAACGCCAGGGATAGCGGCAATGCTATTCTCTATCTCGTTTGTAACAAGTCTTTCCACTTCACCTGAGGTGGCACCGGGATACATGGTCACGACACGAAATGCCGGAAGCGTGATCTCGGGATTATATTGCTTTGGAGTAGCGATAAATGCGAACAGACCAAAAGCGAAGGTTGCTAATATGAGGATCAGCGACAAATGGCGATTCATCACGAAAAAGCGCGAAATGTGCGAATAGATATTCTCTTTAGTTTTCATAGACAGTATTGCCGGAAATTGTGGTCACCACATCATCATCACGTAAATAGCGATGCCCTGCCGTGGCAACGATGTCGCCGGATGTCAGTCCGCTTATGATCTCGATGAGCTCAGTCGACTCTGCGCCGACGGTGACCATACGACGATGTACAACCTTACCGTCAAAGACAAATACATATACGGAACCGTACTCCAACAGAAGCGCACTGCGCGGAATCGCGACGGAGGCGCTGTGTGCTTTTTCAAATGCCACATGTGCATACGATCCGACCTTCAATGCGTGATCGCCATTTGCGATCGATAATTCCATCGTTACTTTTTTGCTCACGGGGTCAGCGCTAGGATCGATCCTGGTGATCACTGCGACAAATGTTCGCTCGGAAAGAAGATCGCTCACGATCGTTGCCGTATCTCCGACATGATAAAGCGACACACGGTCATCCGGCACACCGATCGAGAGCTTAAGGACTGAGTCGTCGACGAGATGAAAAAGTGGCGTTCCGGGAGCAATGACCGCACCTTGTTCGACATACTTTTTTGTGATGAGTCCCCCAAATGATGCATGAATGACGCCATCCGCAAGAATGGTATCGGTCACATCCGTTTGCCCCTTTAATGCGACGATCTGCGACTGTGCTTCTGCGAGTTTTGTGTCGCGTATCCTTTCGAGCAGTATGACACTCGTCGATACATCATGGATGTTCTGCAACAGTGACTGCACTTGCCCACCGAGCATCGTGACGTTTGTTTTGTATGAGCTGATCTCAGCACCGCTTGCGCTTGAGGCCGCGACACTTCCCGATAATACGGCGTAAGCTTGGCTCAGAACAACTTTTGAATTCGTGAGCACCGCCACTGCTTCCGTAAGCCCCAAATCGACGGCCGACTGACTCGGATCTTTGTTCAGAATGGATCCGTGAAAATAATTTTGAAATTTATCATTTGCAAGTTGGTATGCCATGAGTGTTTCGCGCGCAGTCATTTTTGCCGCTGTATTTCTCACACCAAGCTCATTATCAAATGTTATTTCGATACTGCTGTCTTTTCCGTTCTGCACAGAGAGAAGAGTACCGAGAATGTCACTCACCTGATCAGAAAGTATCGCGGCGTTCGTAAGCGCTGCAACGCTAGCAGTCTGCGACGACCCCGTATCAGTTGCGCTCGGGATCGGACCACCCGACGTTTGCTCTGTACGGATCTGCTCTTTGTAATAGCGATCGATCGCAGAGACACCCTTTTCGGCGACGGCGATGCTATTGTTCAGGCCATCTCTTGTTGCCCGAGCCGTTGTTCCGTCGAGTTCAGCAAGTGTTTGAGCGGAAAAAACACGCGCTCCAACATCAGCATATAACGCAACGATGCTACCGCCCGTCTTTGCCGCCAGATCTACCTCACGCTCCGGCTGCAGTATTCCGGTAAAACGCTCCGCATCCGAAACATCCGCATTTACCGCGGCGGCGGTAGTGATGACCGGAATCTGCTGCACAGGAAGAACCTGCGCATTGATACGCATTATAACGAGCACAACAAATAGGAGTAGCGCCGTAATACTCACTACAGTAAAACTATGGGGGCGAATTTTTTGTATGATGGATCGCATAGCTTTTTATTTTGTGGGAACTCCAAGCTTTTGAAGCAATATCGCCGACGGACAGTATCCGGTCATTGCAAAAATGATCTGCATGCATCCGATAAGTGCAGTAACGGCGAGCCACCAAAGTTCCCGGAAATATACCGCGAGGCCGACCGAAACAAGCACGAATAATCCGGCAAGAAGATAAACAACGCGGGTGACATACCAATGTGATGTCTCAAGACGAAATATATTCATAGAGATAATATAAATTTTTTAACAATAACTAAATGCGTTGCAGTACGAGTTCTTTCGTGCGGCGTCAGAGAAATACGTTTATTTCGCGAGCGACTCCACTTAGCCCCTCTTGAGATACACCTTTACAAAACTGCTTTTCATTTCTGCCGCTTTTGCTGAAAGAGCTTCTGTGTCATTTGTTTTGGAGAGATCTAAGAGCTGCTCTAAATTTTGTCGAATTGTTTGGATCTCGGTATCATTTGCAACCTCTTCTACAGCCTTGAGCCTGTCGCTTACAAGAGGATATGTCGCGATGACAAGTTCCGGATCTTTTGCATCTGCTGCTGCAATGATCGTCTCCATCGCATCATGAAAATCAACAAGGGATACCGCAAGCATCGAGAAGGCATTGCGCTTCAATATGTTCTGAAATACCGGACGGACCTGTTCAAGGTCAAGGTGTGCTGATTTAAGATCACCAGATAATATCTTATCCCTGGGCATGGCGATCATCGTGGCGATCCGATCAAGGTCTTCGTTGAATTGTGCATCATGCGAAACAACATAGGGATGATAACCTTGATACTTGGAACGAAAGTCCGCATATGCCGATTGTAGCTCAGTATAGTTTTTTACTGATTGTTCTCGATCTATCTGCCCGGTGTAAAACAATGCTTGTTTATAGGATTGATTCATTGCAGTGTAATCATCGAGGAAGATCTTCTTTGTAAAAAAGTTGCTCGCATAGCCACCTCCGATCACGATAAGCAACGACACAAAAAATAGAATACCAATTCCTGTTTTTGATAAAAGTTTTTCATGCGACGAACAGGTGCTGATCCCAAATATTTTATACAATCCGCAATATCCGACGATCGCCGTCACCAGCATAATCAAACCAATAAGATAAAATGCGATCTGTAAAATACCTCCAAGCCAAAAAAAGCCAAGCAAAAATAATATCTCGGACAATATTAGCCGTGTCCCTCTATCCGCTATCCCTTCATTTTTTACAATATTCATATGTGAACGGTGATTTAATAAATAATGTCAGATCGAAAACGCAGACGCGACGACCGTGCGTATATCCTTCTCAAATTTCAGTGAAACGCCTTCACCTTTTGCGCACGTGATCGCATAGGCATCTATATACGCTTCGGCGAACCGTTTTACGGCAACATGCACCGCTTTGATCTGTCCGATATTTACGAGGCAATCGCCCTGCTTATCGGACTCGACCGAACGCTTGATGCCTTCGATCTGCCCTTGGATACGATTGAGGCGATGAAGCAACGCTTCTCGCTCATCTGCGGTCTTATTTAATTCTTGTGAATTTTTCATGCATACACTATATACCCCATGGGGTATATAGTCAACAGCGCGATAAGTTCTTTTCGGTATCGGGTTCTTCTATTCGTATCGCAACGCTTCCATAGGCAAGGGATCATTTAATTTCCGTTTCCTATTAACACCATCAGGCACCCATCTGTACAGAGGGGCACCCTATGGGGCTTTCTGTGCGGCGCTCATTTCTTGCAATTTTTTCACGAAAGGGATATCGGCGGGAGCAAAGTCAAAATTGTTCAAATCAGCGATATCGAGCAGCATGATCGCATCATGAACGGTCAGCTTGAAATCACCCGAGACATGCTCGGTATGATACGCACGGAGATGAATGGCCTTCTCACCGTATGCATGGATATTTTCCGCAAACAATTCGCCAACGCGGGCCGTGATCGCGAATTCTTCGAGCAGCTCCCTTTTCAGACACTCCTCCGGCGTCTCCCCCGCCTCGATCTTCCCGCCCGGAAACTCCCACATACCCGAAAACGCCTGACCAGAACCCCTGCGGGCAATGAGCACCATTCCGTCCTTCATGATCACTGCTGCGCTGACCTCGATCATACCGGGGTCATAACGATCTTCTCACCTTCCGAGATCCAAGCCATGATGCCGCCTTCCAAGTCACAGACATTTTTGAATCCGCTCATTTCCATGAATGGTACGACCATCATCGTCCGCCCGCCCGAAGCGCAGTAGAAACAATAGGTCTTCTCCTTGGGGAGTGCCGTGGCCTTAGTCATGAATCCTCTATCTGAGAGATCCATCCATACCGAATTCGGGATGCGCCCTTCCGCAACTTCCGCCTCGGTACGCACGTCAACAATGACGAGGTTCGATTCGTTGGCGATACGTTCTTTGAGTTTTGCTACGTTTATTGAAGTCATGTGCATTTATGCAAGAAGGCGGTCAAACTCATTCGGCTGAAAGCCGACGATGATTTGTCCGTCGATCTCTACGACGGGAACACCCATCTGCCCGCTCTTCGAGATCATTTCCGACGCTTTCGCCCTGTCGGCACCCACGTCAAAATTGGCATAAGTCACGCCCTTTTTATCGAGATAATCCTTTGCCAACACACAGTAATGGCATGTTGAGGTCGAATATACGGTGACATTGTGATTGCTCATAGTGATGTTATTTAGTGAATGATTACATGAGATACGCCGACGCAATAATAGTGCGAATGTTGTTCTCAAATTTTGTTGAAACGCCCTCCTTCCGTGCACAACTGAGCGCATACGTTTCTACATATGCTTCAGCAAAATGCTTTACTGCGGAATGCACTGCTTTCACCTGTCCGAGGTTTGTAAGACAATTATCCTGCTTACTCGTTTCGATAGAACGTTTAATACCTTCGATTTGCCCTTGAATACGATTAAGACGATGAAGCAATGCCTCCCGCGCCAGATCGCGCGGTGTTACTTCGGCGGTTTTTTTCATGCCGTGATTATATACCCTGTGGGGTATAAAGGTCAATAGGTAACACACCTTCTGATCCGCATTAAAAATTACCCCATGATTCATCATGGAGTATCATAGGATAATTTTATTTATGATTTGAGGATAAAAACTTGATTGATACTACCCTCCCCGCTATCAACATCCGCATGATACACGTGCGATACGAGTTGGAATTATCGTATCAGCAATAGCTACTGAAGATCCTTTTTCTTTTCCTCAAACTCCTTTTTATCGATCTCCCCCTTGGCATAGCGCTCTTTTAAGATATCAAGCGGAGATTTTTCATGTGCGCCATTATCATGACCATGTCCGCATCCATGACCACCCCCAAGGCCCGCCCTTACGAAAGAGACGATCGCCCAGATGACGAGGCCCCAAAAGAGCAGCATGAAGAACGAACCAAAGCCGCCCATATAACCATATCCATAATCCATCATATTCTTTGTGAATTACTATTTAATAATTGATTCAGTCAGCCAACAATTAAAACGTGACCACCTTATCCGACGTCTCGATCATTGCAAGCAGGTCAGCCATCGTGGAGATGGGACATACTGCATTTTCCTCGTGGTGACGCATCTTGATGCACGTGCCGCACACAAGCAGTTCCCCTTTCAGTGCCTTGAACTCCGCTACTTTTACCGAGATGTCGAAATTTGTTGTATCAATGATCGTGTCGAGTTCCGACCCCTCGCTCAGTAAAAAAACTGAGGCCTGATTTCCCGCCTTCAGCGCGGTGATTCCGAGGCGAAACGCATTCCACACGTGTTCGGGGTTGTTCGACTGCAAGATGATGCCGAGTTTCATGCGTGCATTATATTATGAAACAACCACTCTGTACAAAAAAATAATCTTCATGAATATGGTTCTATTTTGAATCGTGGTGCCTGACCTCATTTTCATCCAAGGTTCCACCTTGGATGAGGTTGGCGATGAGACCTTATCGACACTTCATACAAGACCACACGAAACTGAGATCGAATGTATTTATCTCTGTTTTCATCAGACCACATATTTTCCATAATGGAGGGGTCTGCTTTTATTCAACCTTGAATTGCAACAGTAACTCCTATTGGCGCGAGCCGAAAAACGAACATACCCGTCGGGATATACTGGTGGTGTTAT
>MHLM01000016.1 GCA_001821395.1 Candidatus Lloydbacteria bacterium RIFCSPHIGHO2_02_FULL_50_18
CATGGAATATTAACCATGTATCCATCGGGTTCGGTTATCACCATCCCCTTAGGACCGACTAACCCTTCGCTGATTATCATCGCAAAGGAAACCTTAGTCTTTCGGCGTGCAGGATTCTCACCTGCATTGCGGTTACTTGTGCCAACATACGCACTTCCAAACGCTCCACCCTGCCTCACGGCTTGAGCTTCAACGCGGATTGGAACGCTCTCCTACCACTCCCCGTTTTCGAAAAAACGACAAGTCCTCAGTTTCGGTACTATGCTTAGCCCCGATTATCTTCGGCGCAGGGTCTCTTAGTGAGTGAGCTGTTACGCTTTCTTTAAAGGATGGCTGCTTCTAAGCCAACCTCCTCACTGTCGAAGAAACCCCACCACCTTCAAACTGCACTGAGCATAGATTTAGGGACCTTAACTTGAGATCTGGGCTGTTTCCCTTTTGACCACCGGAGCTTCGCCCCCGGAGTCTTACTGCCTGAAACGTTAATCCTGGGTATTCGGAGTTTGGTTGAGCTGACGAGATTTCTCCCTATTCAGCCCATCCAGTGCTCTACCCCCCAGGGGTACTTCAGACGCTATGCCAAAACATATTTCGGAGAGAACCAGCTATTTCCCAGTTCGATTAGCTTTTCACTCCTTGCCACAAGTCATCCGATAGAGTCGCACGACTAACCAGTTCGGGCCTTCATCTGTATTTCTACAAACTTCACCCTGCTCATGGCAAGCTCACCAGGTTTCGGGTCTAATGCATACGATATATTCGCACTATTCATACTCGGTTTCCCTAAGCCTCCACCCCGGATGGGTTTAGGCAACCGCATGCATTAACTCGTTGGCTCATTCTTCAATAGGCACGCCATGGAGGTCAGCATATTACGTACGAAAGCTCGAAGTATCACAAACGTGACACGACGAGATATGTTCTCGCGCAATATGCTGACCTCGCTGACTCCTTGTAGATGTATGGTTTCAGATCTATTTCAACGTCCTCCCGGACTATTTTTCACCTTTCCCTCACGGTACTAGTTCACTATCGATCACTAAGTAGTATTTAGCCTTAACGGTTAGTTCCGCTAGCTTCCTCCAAGCTATTCGTGTCTTGGAGTACTCAGGTATAGAGACAAAAAAGTTGTTCGCATTTCGACTACGGGGCTATCACCCTCTGGGGCTTTGCTTTCCAGCAAATTCTTCTATACGTACAATTTGTAACTTTCCGGCTTACGCCAGTCTCTACCCTACAACCCCTATACATGCCACAGGAAATCCTCTTACGAAGATTACCTGTGGCGCATACAGGTTTGGGCTCTTCCCCTTTCGCTCGCCGCTACTTCGGGAATAACTATTGTTCTTTTTTCCTCCGAGTACTGAGATGTTTCACTTCCCCGGGTTCGCTCTCTACATCGTAGAGTACACAGTCTTCAAACTGTGTGAGTTGCCTCATTCGGAAATCGAGGGATCAAAGGTTGCTACACGCCTCCCCCTCGCTTATCGCAGCTACGCCACGTCCTTCATCGCCTCTTAGTGTCAAGGCATCCACCATACACCCTTGGGTTCTATTGGGAACCCAAAAAACCATTTTGTTTTGCACAATCTCGCTTACGCGAGGGCACATGCAAAACATAACCGCAACAATTGTTTTGTTCTCGAATGTACTTGCGTACATCCGTGAATGTTTCTGTGTGATCCCAGCATCTACCGACGAAAAGACCTCCTTTCGGATTGATCTAAAGTAGAGTGCTGTTGTTGTTCGATGATCACACCTTTTGAATTGCTTACGCTGCTCCTGAAAAGACAGCAATAAGCATTTGTATATCTTTCGATATACCCCATCTCTCGCTGTTACAACCGGGAATGCTATTCCTGGAAAAACGAGGACGGAATCCATATTTCAAAGAAGTTTCCTTACAACCGTGTTCCTACCTTAAACAAAAATCCGCCTCTGGCGGACACAGACCAAACGTTGGCGTGTATCGCGCTTTATAGCTGAGATTTACAAAGGTTTCTCATATCTGGATAGTCCCCAGTATAGCCATGGATTAAATGCTGTCAAGCACTAATGAAACTGGGGACTACATGTGCATAACATTACACACTTTGTCTCCCCCAATGCGGCTATATCAAGGTAAAAAAACATTACCATAGTATTTACCTATTTGTCAAATACGTTGATAGCTATGGATGCAACACGATATTCGCTGATCGCGTTTGAAAAATAACGACTGGCCGCACAAGCAAACTCATTCCGCTACGCCGAATGTTCATTGACCGGATCATTTCAGTTGCGCCCTCGAACAAGGAAAAATCTTCCCTCAATGACAAAAAGACGATGCAAAAAAGCCCCGCAACTGCGGGGCCTTTCTTTTTTACACTCGTCTATTTCTTTTCTCTTACCTCAGCGCGCATATCTCGTATGAACTCCGCTGCGGCCTCCTTTCCGCCCAATCCAAATGCGAGGCCGCCCGCGAGCGCGAGCATGGCAACAAATCCCGCAAAGATCGTGTACATATACTGAGGAGCGATACCAAGCTGAGAAAGCGCGACAATGAATGCAAACATCCAAATGGACCAGCGCGTCATTGTACCGAGCATCTCAGACACGCGTGACCCCATCGCCTTCGTTGCACCGGTCACCACTCCGCTCAAAAGGTCTGATGCGATCGAAGCAACAAAAAGGATGATCGCCGCAACGAGGACCTGCGGAATGTATGTCAATACCTGAACGAGGAACAAATTCACCTGTGAGAGACCGAGGATATCGAATGCGGCCACGAGAAACACGATGATGAAAAAGAGCTTCGCAAGCCAGCCGAAAAATGCACCAGCATTCAGTGTGTAGCCCGCTTTCTCGAGATATTTATCAACTCCGGCCTTCTTCAGCCACTCATCGGCATTCATTGACTCAACGAGCTGACGCACGACCTTACCAACGGCGGCACCAAACACCCAGCCGAGGATAACAAAGACAAGTGCCGCTAAAGCCTTCGGCAGCATGTCGGCGACACCGCCCGCGACATCGCGGAGTGACTGTACGAGAACGGTTTGTAATGATTGAAACATAGCTATTATTTGATTAGATAGTAACTCCGATGATTGAACGATCCACTACTGGTATTATATCAATAATTTGCTCATATTGACGTGAATGGGGAAAAGCCTGTGGAGAAGTACCCCGGAACCCTGTGGGTAAGGGCTGGATATCGAGTGGAAAGCAAAATATGGCTTAATGATGAGCAAAAACGGATTAAAACAAATTCAGCTTATTGAGCACTACTAAGTGCGGGTAGTCGATGATGTCGCGGATGAATTTATCGTAGATGCCAAAGCGGTATTCGAACTCGGAGGTTTCCATCATACCGTACGTGAGTTCTTTACCCAGTTCTGCTTCAAGACGTCGGAGGACTCCTTCAATGACCGGCTTCTTCATCTTCTCCCCTACCAGCAACACATCGACACGAGAGTCGATCTCATCGATAAAAATGCCCGAAACAATGATGAGTTTCAGCTGCCCGCAATTACGGAAACGTGCGGCGACATCTTCTTTGCCAAGCGCGATCTCGGTCACGAGCGAACGCAATGCGGCAAGAAACGGAAATGTTGAGTCCATGCCAAAGCCGGTGACCTTGTGTTTCTCCAATGCGCCATCTTTACCGTTCTTCTTCGGTTTCATCTTCACGACGACGCGCTGTTTAATGAGCCCGACATCGAGAAGCATGCGCACTTCTTTCGACAAGGTTGCGCCGGTCACCTTGCTCCGTTTCCCCATTTCGATCTTATCAAAAACATCCTCAGGGTTCATGAGAAAAAGTCTCATCAATTTCACCCGTGCGGGGCTACCAAAAAGTTTTGCAAGAATATCCATATGGGGACATTGTACTACGCAGAGAGACGGTAAGGCTAGACTATTTACCGGGCATGAACCATACGGGAATACAAAAAACCCGCCTTGTTAAGGAGGGCTTATCGCACTACGGGCACGAATCATCGATGGGAATCGGTGGAAACTCCACCTCTCTCATATCACGCATCCGCTCTGTCTGCGGATCTGAGCGAGAAAGGCGACGTGAATTAAACACTTCAATGCGAAGAATTGTGTGTGCTGCGATCTTCGTGACACAGACCGACGATTGGTACACGAGGATGGACAGCTCCATGCCGTCCGGTGAGACGCGCAGCACCGAGCCGAGGCAAGCGGGATTTGAGGATGTATGCACACGCACATCCTGTTCATTTTTGACAAGCACACTTCCGCACTGGAGCAGCCAGTCGCGCCACCCAATGGGACCCTTTCCTTGAATAACCTTCATGAAAAACTCCTTTCAGTGTTGTTCCGCAAAAAAGAGCGGCAATGGGGGGTTATGAATCTTCGGATCAAGGTTCGGCGATACGCAGGTACCACCACACATACCCGGGCATTCTTCGCCGTGAAGTCGTGCGGTGCATCGTTCGCTCGCGGGAACCTCAAAGCAGACCCGTTTGACCGTGCGATACTGATCAAGAGAAACAACGTTTGTCATACCATTTCTCCTTCTTTTCAATGTTGACGAACCTGAACCAACCCTACATCAGGGCTCTATTTTGTGCAATGAAAAACGGCACAGGTGGTGCCGTTATTTTTTTGCTTGTCTTGATGAGAGAAACATCATCGTTCAAACAGTGCAGTTGCTCAATGCGTGCGGCGTATCGGTCTACAAGCACCCTGAGGATCGAGCCCAGCCGGCCTCAACACGAATGATCGCGGCCTCGATCTCACGGGAAAGAACATTGTGCTTCTGTGCAAGCGGCAAATAGATACGCCGTGCGATCTCAACGATGCGTTTCTGCTTTTGGATATCACAGGCAAAAAGTGTACGCAGGTTGTGCAACACGTCGGGAAGCTTGTTTTCGAGCACATCAGTAGGAGCATCTAAAAAACGTTCACTGTATGCCTTGTCTCGCGCCGTTTTGTTCGGAAACTCTTCACGAGGGTCTTTACTCGACCACCTGACATAGTACGAAGGACCCTGACCGAACTCTGCCTCGATCTCTGCGTGCGTCTTTCCTTTAATATCCTCCACGACGTCGTGAAGCAGGTCTGCAATAATCTGTGCCGGATTTTTCACCCCAACGCAGATCACAGCGATAAGCGCGACCGAAACGCCATGACCAAACGCCGTCGATCCATCTTCACGCATGCGATTGCGGCATGCCTTCTTGGCAAACGCATACGCCCGCAGGATCTCCTGGTACTGCAAGTCAGTTTCCGGAAGAAATTTTTTGATATGACGGAACAAGTCCCTTTTTGGTGAGCGAGTCGCAAGCACCTTATCAACGCATTTCAACATCGCATTCCCCTCACTAAAAATTCTGAGCACATCCTACCATGTGCTAACAAATTGTGAAGTAAGTAAAAGATATTAAACCCCAGGGCAAGCCCTAGACTCGCAATGAGCTCGCAAGGCCTCACGCGAGTCCGCGGCAGAGCCGTGGGGTATTGAACTTTTTTAGCTCTCCTCGGCACCACGGTGAGTACTTCCATTTTTCTAAAGCAGAATACTGCTAAGAAAAATTGGTCGCTCGGAGATGAAAAAGAAGACCTTTTCCATTTCGCTCGCTCTACGTCGGCAATAAAAAACGGCACATGGTGCCGTTCTTCTTGAGGCTAGCTTTCTGCCGCAAGAACTTCTTCCCTAATCATCAAAAGCCATGCGATCCACTCTTCGAGCGGTATGCGCGTGAGCACTTCGTGACGCTCATCCTCGGGAAGACCCAAGAGGCGGTGATCAAGCAGCGGGAGCCACTTCGTTATACACGACTCCTTCCATGCGGCAGTCATGGTGGGAATATTCTGCGGACCAAAGACATCTTCCCCGCTCTTCCAATTAGTGACGCGCACGATCTTCGCATAAAGGGTAAACATGAAACAATCCCCCGCCTCACCATTCGGCCATCCGAGCGGAACCTCAATCCAGTATGCGAACTGACGATGGAGTTCTTCGGGGAAACGAAAGGATTCACTGTACGGTACGAGGATCATTCCGTTCAAGTCGACGAGCTTCCGTTTCTTAAGTTCAAAGATCGCGGAACGGATCGCCTTGCTGGGACAAGAGATGTGCTCCACTCTTGGCGGGCTCACGATCTCACCTTGTGCATTTCTTCCTGCACCCACTTGCACGTTAAGAACATCCGGCGTTGTGCCAAGTAGTCGTTCAATATCTTGAACGTAGAGCGAGCCGACGTTATGCTCACCCATATATTCACCGGCGCAAAATTTTTGCCAAATATCGTTTGCGCGGTCGGCGAGCGACATAGTTGCCCACACCTCCTGATACTTGCGTTGTATCTCATTTCGTACGACCTCACGCGCGTCCTCTTGTGCAGCGCAATGAAAGCCATCACCGGTCATGACCATCGTACGCTTTTTCGGCGTTCCGAACATTTCCCATTTCCACTTGAGGTCACATGGGCACATGAGATGCATCCATGAATTATTCTTGCGTGGTGCACCGGCATGACACTCGCTCATCATGACCACGGGGTGTCCATTGCCATTGTCGAACTCACGGATGGGCCTCAATTGAGACTGGTAATACTTCTGGTATATCTTCAATTTCTTTTCTGAGAGCGGCATGAAAGCCTCCTTTGTGATGAACTAAATATCTGGATTGAGCTTACCCGAAAATCCTTTTCACGCAACAAAAAACACTGCCCTTTGTGACGGCAGTGTTTCCGTTGCGAATTAGCTGAATTACTTGAGGTTGACCTTTCCGCCAACTTCTTCAATACGCTTCTTGAGCGCCTCTGCCTCCGCCTTCTTCATGCCTGCCTTCACCATGCTTGGTGCGCCATCGACAAGGTCCTTTGCCTCCTTGAGTCCAAGTGCCAAGACTTCCTTGACGATCTTGATGACCTGAATAGGTGTTGCACCGCCTGCTGCGAGCTCAACGTCGAACGAGTCCTTCTCCTCGACTGCTGCGGCTGCAGGGCCTGCTGCGGCCACGGCTGCGGCTGCCGACACTCCCCACTTCTCCTCAAGCATCTTCACGAGCTCGTGAAGTTCGATAAGTGTAAGCTTCTCTACTCCTGCCACAATGTCCTTGAACTTTGCGGGTACTTCTACTTTTGTTTCTTCCATAATGTTTATGACTATTTAATTAATTATGCGATCGCAGGCACTGCGTCTGCGGGAACTTCGGGTGTAGCCTCTGCTGCTACGACGGGAGTTGCAACTGCTGCGGGAACCCCTTCTTCCATCTTTGCGGCACGCTCCGAAATGATGCGCACCACGCGTGCGATCGATTCGTTGAGCATCCCCACAAACTTGGAGAGCAGCTGGTCGCGACCGAGAATTGCCGCAAGCTGTGTGATCTCCTCCTTCGACATATACGCACCTTGGTATACACCGCCCATGAGGGACATCTGATCTTTGTGTGTCTTGATGAACTCGAACACACCCTTTGCGGGAGCGACCGGGTCAGCACCCCACGCGAGCGCAAGCTCTCCTTTCAATTCCGGCTGAGTGCCAGTGACCTTCTTTGCATCAAGTGCTCGCCTCACGAGTGACTTCTTTGCGACATAGAGAGTGACTCCCGCTTCGCGCAACTCTTTGCGCAGCTGTGTGAGGTCCTTCCCGGGAAGTTTGTAAAAATTTACAAACGCCACCGTTTCTGCCGACTGCAATCCTGCATCGAGCGTCGAGAGGATCACTGTTTTCTTTTGTTTACTGATTGGCATGAATTTATTGAATGACAAATAAAAAATCGACCAACGCGTCGACTGATATCCAGTACAGCCCAAAATGGGCTTGAGTATGGCTTCGGCAGGGGGCATACGCCTTTATTCCCCTATTATTCTCTTGGGGTCCCTACTGTCTTGAGCGTTAGACACAGTATAGTCAAAATCCGCAACTGGTCAATATCACCCGGGAAAATGAAAAAGATCGCAGGAGTTTCCTGCGATCTACAAATTCAACGCACATTGTTCCGCACGAGCCAATCCGCGATAACCCTCGAATTCTCTTCCCAGCCGGCCTCGAATGGGCACATATGGCCCATTTGCTCGTGCATGTGCAATTCTGCACCAAAGAACCGGGCGATACGCCCTGCGACACTGGGATGAACAACCACGTCTTTCTTCGCGCCAATGACAAGCATGGGGGCCGCGATCTTGACCGGATCGACAGCAACCTGGCTCAGCCCCATCTGTAGCGCGGCGAGCAATGATTCATTACTGAGACGACGCTTTTCCCACACATCAATGATGTGTCGACTTGCAACCGGATCGGCAAAGAGCGAATCAAGAAATCCTCGGCTGGGGATGAAACTCTTTCCCCCCATGACCATGGCGAGTGCGGAGAGAACATCTCCTAATGAAATGCGTATCAACCCTCCGGGAAGAAGCATGACCCCTGAGGGTGGCGCCGGAGTGACCAGTACCGCGTGACCGACATCGTTGCGCATCTCTGCAAGTTTTGCAGCGATCAGTCCGCCCATACTATGACCCACGAGCACGAGCGATGCAGTGTGCCTCGGACGGACGACCCTCTCGATGAAGCCTGAAGCATCATCAACATAATCGAGGATGCCTTTTCCTCCGACGTCCTCCGCATGACGTTCACCATGCCCCATGATGTCATGTGCATAACAGATAAAACCGAGCTTCGCGGCATACATCATGGCATCGCCAAGATATGCGGCAAAACCGGACATTCCGTGGATAAAAACGATTGGCTGTGCGTAAGCAACAACCGTCGGAAGAGCGACAAGAAAATTATGCCCGTGCGAAACGTGACGCCGGAGCGAGACAGAAGGAGCTCCCATCCTCTTCTCCTTTCAAATAGCAATATGGATCTCCCTACAGCGTACCACGTAGTGCACACACGTCGAGCATGCTAAGAGCCCATCGAATAACTATTTACGTTACGAAAATTCATGGTGTTGTGGCGAAAAAATTTTATGCTGACCGATGGTGTGCCTATAGGACACAGCGAGGGAAGATAAAATTTTTACAGCCCGACAACATGGATTTGCAGTCGTAAAGAGTTATTCGATGGGCTCTAAGGTTTCGCACATCCAATGAGACAATCGGGGTCGGTGTTTCCGCCACGATATGTGCTCACCGCAAAGATCGTCACCACGGACAACATGATGATCCCGATAAATCCAAAGGCAAAGCGGAAGAATGTCTTGCTGAAGAAGTCCACGATATGCTCAGTATAGCAATATTACTGCTCGTCAGTCGACAAAAATCCCCCCCTAAAAAAAAGGGGGGGTGATACTACTTACTGGGAACGACGCGACCGCCTTGTTCCAGCCGATATTGATGATAATTCTCCTCACGAGCATTGAACGGGCGGGCACACTCTGCGTTGATATTTTTTTGTTTTTTGAACTCGATCGCAAAGTGATCAAATACAAATTTGCTCTCCCAATCAAAACACATGAGCGCCTTCTTGGAATCAAGGTCGGTGCCATTTGTCACAAGCGGAACGTCGATAGTCTTGAATACACACATCCGAAATTCAAGTGACATATTCACCGCCATCTTCATGTTTGGACTGTAATATGCAGGTCCGGGCGTATCAGTCACGTAGCCAAACGGAATGACCGGGCGATTCTCACCAAAAAGTTTCCCTTGTCGATCGGGTATCCACGATGGAATAGCTTTCGCATGCTGCAGTAGATAGTGCCTATCGCCGAACTCGGACACCGTCGCATATGCGGGGTCGGTATCGCTCGTATCAACCACCCAACTTGGAAAGACGTGCTGAATTCGCGTAATACCCAAAAAATCTCTGAGCACTCCGAATTCCGTCTCGACCTCATTCTTGTCATTCATATATGATTGCCACATGCACCCGCGAGTGAATTGCACAAATGAATATCGCGTTAGTGCAGCAACATCACTTGTGACCAAGCCTGCAAACAGATGTGTACTTTGGATGACCGGATCACCATCCACTAATGGGTCGGCCGGGAGCACGTAGTCTTCCGTACGAAAAATTATCTTTTTCAGGTCGCACGTGTCATTCTTTGCACACGTTGACTGTGGATTTTCAAACGTTATCTCCTTGGTCCAGAGCGGCCGTGAGACTCCAGTTTTTTGCCCCACAAGCTCCCATGCGGGCACAGTGCTACCGAGTGATAGAATCGGTGCAGAGGACAGCAGCAAAAGCGTGAGTAGCGATTTATGCATGTTATTGCTCCTTGAAAAGAACGCACCTACCTTCTTTTATGCTACGCGACCCTCTGCGACTGAATAGATTGACATATTTCCGATCTATTTTTTAATACACAAGCGATGACTACTTTTTTGATAAAAGGTATTAAACCCCAGGGCAAGCCCTGGACTCGCAATGAGCTCGCAAAGCCTCGCGCGAGTCCGCGGCAGAGCCGCTGGGTATTAAACCTTTTTTAGCTCTCCTCGGTTCGGAAATGAAAAAGAAGAATTTTTCATTTCGCTCACTCTACGTCGGCAATAAAGCAAAACCCCCACAGTGGGGGGTATATTTATTTTTTTTCCTCATTGAGAATACTGAGGTCCGGAAGCCGTTCGGGTCTGCACGCGTCCACAATGCCGTCTGGTGAGGCAAACTTGCGGAGCGTATGGTCATACACATGGGAACTTTTCCACTCAAAACATCCAAGCGCACCGGGGATGATCGACCCGTCACTCGTGTTCGGAATATCCCTTGTGCGATACAGGCACGTGCGGTATTTGAGGGAGTGATTAATAGCCACATCCGTAGCACCGCCTCGTGATACATATGCCGGAGTTGTGGGACTATTGAACATAAAGAGTCGCGGTGTAGCGGGGACAGCATCTCCATAATATGACCCATGCGACCTTGGGAACTGTTCAGGGGCTTTATTCCACTCCATGAAGTAGTGCCTCGTTGCACGCTTTGGATCGCTACCAAACAGCGGATCAAGTAGAGGGGAGTCCACGACCCAATCAGGGTGAAGAAACAGCTGGTGCTTCCCGAAATGCTGATGCAGCACATTATGCTGAATGACCATGGTGCCGTCCTTATTCTTCTCCGAAGAATAGACGCAGCCTCGCACGTACTGCACGAACGCAAAATCTTCAAGGTGTGCGTGATCTGTCGTTTCATACCAGGCATACACGGATGTGTTCGCTATCTCGAAATCATTGCGATTCGCCGCAGGGAGTTGCCAGTTCTTCACACGAAAACCAAATTCCTTGAGTGCTGCCGGAAGGGTGGGGTCTTCACTGCACGAAACTTTCGGCGGACATGCACTGGCGCGGAATGTTTTCTGGTCTCCACTCGAACCTTGACCCGCCAAACATGCGGACGCAAGTATCGCGGCGAAAAAGACGGTGGAAATGGTCTTATGCATCATTTTGCTCCATGAAAAGAGCGGTCACGTCTCATTTCATGCTACGTGCCTCTTCGCCCCTGACCATATTGACACAATGCGGATTCAATATTCCGCATGAATATCGAAGACGGTTACAATATTTGACCATCCGCAAAACCACGCGAAGTTTCCACACATGGGAGGTGAAGGAGTTCCCGAATTGTGCCGGGATGTATCAGGGTACCCTTAGTACAATTCACTAGGCGATGAGATGCGTGATGAAACACGCAAGCCGTTGAGGCAACCTCTCTGTGTAATTTCGTTCCTGCAAAGTTTTTCAACCATCAATCGACGGCTTTCTCGACCTGTTCTTTCTCATAGTCCAGCCATTCTTCAACAAATTTGGCGAAGTCTCCTGTGTTTTCAAAATAATCAGGAAACTCGCTCGGTGAAAGTATCGCCGACTCTTCCCTTTTGCCAACGGCATAATCCTCGTAGCTCGAATATCGATACCCCTCGAGATACTTCTTCGCCGCAGACAGATTCTTGATTCCTCCCTCCTTCCACTCGGGCTCGATCAGTTTCACGGGGTTCAAGTGAATATACGCATATAGGTATTTCAAATACTCGTCACTGTCGACATGCTCCGCCTTAAATCTACCTTGAAATAGCGGACCAACCCTCTTATTCTTTAAATTGAAATACTTCGAGTAGCTCGTAGTGAGTTTTTCCATGAACGTACTAACTCCCCCTTCAGATATCTCCTTAACAAGTAGGTGAAAATGATTATTCATAAGTACATACGCACCAATCGCAACAATTTTGTCATCTACCTCTATTTTATCCAAAGGCAGCCTTTGGATAAGTTTATAAACTACTGGCCGAGTGCTATTTGAGATGTGTAACATCCGGTGGAAACGTACTCGATCACTCCTATCCATGAAGATATCTCTTTTCTCAACTCCGCGATTGTAAACGTGGTAGTACTCCCCTTCTGCAAAAGTAATCTTTCTATTCATTCAACTAATTTTACTCCAAAGGCTGCCTTTGGACAATTGGTCGGGGTGTTAATTCAATCACGTCTGCTCCAATCAACATATCCAAAGGCTGCCTTTGGATGGGGTGGGGGGGTATTCAGGATATAACAAAATCCCCTCTTTCGAGAGGAGTTTTGTTTTCCAAAAAATTACGGCAAACACAAAAGCCCCTTTCGGGGCTTTTGTGTTTGCCAAGGTAGGTCCTTGGGAGTTTAGAACTCCAACTGAGTTCAGACTGGGACGAATTACTTCGTGAGAGCCTGTGAGTCGGTTGGGATGTTCTTGACCAAGTAGTCGTTGTTCCAGTCCGCAGTTGTTCCGGAATGTCCGAGAACAGACTCATCTGACCATACAAATGTTGCTGTTGCTCCAACAGTATTGCTGTTGGTTGGCGCAACATAAGTAAGACCACTTGAGGCGATACTGGTTGTGACACTAGCACCTGCGGTTACTGTTCCACCGATAAGTGCCTTCACGACGTAGGTCTTCGATCCGGAAACTTCCTGATCATTAAGACCTGAATTGAAGGTAACTGTACCTGCGTTCCAATCTATCGTTGAGGTTGCTCCAGTGAGTGCAGATGACTCATTGGCCGAATCGTAAATTGCGAACGAACCGATGGTAACGGCCGGTGATGACGATGTCGCAAATGACATTGCCAATTTTCTCCACGCGATCGTGCCACCTGCATCAGCAGTGACCGTGAACTTTGCAATCGTCATCGTTCCTGCATTGAGGACCGTTGTTGGGAGAGCAACATTCGTGATCGTTGGCTTGGTCTTGTAAGCGTACATACTGTTTCCAGTGATTTGTGCATTGTTGAATGTACTTGTCGCTGAGTAGAATGCAGTCTTAACGCCATTTGAGTCCTGGCGCTCGTACGCTACAAGCGATACTCCGATATTCGAACCAGCTGCTGCTGCTCCTGTACCAACCGTACCAAGGTTTGCGTAAACGTCGATGACCTTGTTTGAGTTGTAAGGAACTGCGAATGACAATCCGGTCTTTGTTGCGACTGAACCATCAAACGGCTGATTTCCGATCGTTGTTGCACCATCCTTGAAGATGAGTTCCGCGATCGCAGCTGAACCTGTCGAGGTTGCAGTGAGCGAAGTGATCGTGAACGCATCGTTCTGAGCAGAGAACTTGAACGAAGCGACCTTTGGCATCGAGTTTGCAACAACAAGTGCTGAAACTGGTGTCGATGCGTCAAGTGCGAGCGTCAATGAACCTGTGCCAACAGTAATGGTCTGTCCTGCAACTGCAGTGCCAGTAACTGCTGTGCCTGAGTTCTGGGAAGTTCCCGAAACGCCAAGCTTCATGACAAGATTCTGCAACGCAACAGGAGTTGCATTAATCGTACCGTACACTGAGAAATTCAACGTCGTGTTGGCAGCGATTGCCTCGTTCACTGAGAACGTCGAAGTTGTCGCGAGTGTAGCCTTCGCTACTGAAGTCTTTGTGCCGTACACGACATACAAATTCGATACTGCGGTAAGAGGAAGTGTTCCTGAATTTACCTCAACAGTAATTGTATCCATGTTCAGACCCTCAGAGTTACCTGAGGTCACGCGGAAATCACCAAGCTTGTACGCGGACTGAGGGACCGTGATGGTCTGGTCTGCATATGCGGTGTATTTCGCGACAGATGCAGTACCTGCGGCAACCGTGAGCTGGCTTCCCGATACTGCACTACTGTTGAAGTATGCGAGTGAGCTCATGCGGTAGACGTTCGATACACCTGCAGCGAGATTTACAGTGAGTGTATCGCCTGCTGTTGCAACTGTACTGTCAACAGTATCTGCGATGTCACCGCGAACTTCGAGCATGTAATCCTTTCCGTTTTCAAGCACCATGGATGAGCCGAGATTGTACGAAGTGTAAGTTGACGATGCATTGTCCTCATTGAGGGCTGCTGTCGAACCAACCTGTACGCCATCGAGGAAGAGTGCGCCGTTGCGAATCTGGTGCCATGAGTTATCGGAACCAGTGAAATTCACACGGAGATTCTCAACCTTGAGATTCTCACCCGCTGCTCTAACCTTGAACTTCGCAAGAGTCACCCCTGAACCACTCAAGACAACATTGCCTGAAGGCGATGATGTGTCTTTTGTGATCGTAAGTGTTCCTGTGTTGATACTCACTGCAGCACCCTCAACTGGGAACGCAGTAAGCGCAGGTGAAGTCACGTTAACCGTTGGTGTGACGACGATGTTCAGCTGGCTGTCCCAAAGCTCAACATCCACCACGCGGCGAAGTGAGAACTGGAAGTTGCGGTTTGAACCACCGACAATGTCAGCGACCATCTTGATCACGTGGCTACCGGCCTTGACCGTAGCAGGAGTTGCGAGATTGAACGAAACGAAGCGGTTGCTGTCAGCTTTTTCAACTGCAGTACCCACCTGTACTCCGTCCACCATAAGGCGGAAATTCTTCACGTCATCTCCATATACCGAGCCGATCTGCTGGAAGCGGATAGCCGACATAAGAGTATCGCGAGAACCGATAGTGACGTTTGACTGCCACACTGTGTAGTCATTCTGAGGATCGATCGTTCCACCGTTAGGAGAGAACGTTGTGAACTGCGCTGTTGCCATTCCTGAAGGAGCGGCAGCAATCGTCATTTCCGAACCAGAGATAGGAGTACCAGTGATTGCACCAGTGTCCGATGTACCATCAGTAATCATGATTCCGACAGTCTGACCATTGGTCGAACCGGCGATATCTGCGCGAACTGCAACAACGACTGAGCTCATTGCAGGAACCGTGATGAGTCCAGCTGAGTCAGAGAACGAAATCACACCTGTTGAGATGGAAGCGGCGTCCGTCAAGCGGTTGCCCATACCATCGTAAAGGTAGACGTTGTTCAATGTTGCGTCAGACGAAACACCAGTGCGCTTGAACTTAAGCGAAGTAACCTTCGCTACTGCTCCTGCGTTGGTGAGCTTGAATGCTGCAAGTGTTGCAACACCCTGACCAGAGATAAGCGTCTTGCCCGTTGGTGACGAAACATCAAGTGTTACTGAGACTCCCGTACCTGAAGGTACGCCTGGAGTAACTGTTGCACACGAGACTCCTGTCGTTGGGCTGAAGCCAACAGCTGACGTACAACCTGCTGGGAATCCAGTCGTGGTCGTTGTCGTCGTCGTTGTCGTCGTCGTTACTGACGATGCGATCATCCCGTTCATCGCTGTGCGTGAGAGGGGTCCAAAGTATCCCACTGCTGGGGCGATACCGTTGGCTGCCTGCCATGCTGCGACTGCTGACTTCGTAAGTCCTCCGAAGTATCCGTACGCAACGCCGGCTGGCATTACGAGGTGACCCTTCGAAACGAGATACTGCTGAAGCGCAGTAACATCTGCACCTTTCGATCCAATCGTGAGACTGGTACCGAAGGTATAGCTCGTTACTGTTGAGCCTGTTGTACTTGTTGTGCTACCAGCCTGTGCAGCCTGAAGTGCTGACACCTGGGCAAGCAGCGCGTTGATCTGAGCTGTAAGATCTGCGATGGTATCTGCCGAAGCAACTACCGGGCCCATCATCATGATGGCCGTCGCAAAACCTACGAATCCAGAAACGACTTTCGCCGTTTTCGTATTCTTAAAATTCATCATATAAGTCTGCTTGTTAATGTGCTGTAAATAATACAGCTACGAACCTACTAATAACTTTCTTATAATCACGGTAATACGTATGCGATCGATATTCCGCCCTACTCGCCGAATCCCGCAAGAGAGGCAACGGGCAAAGCAAGAAATATTTTTCACATACGACGGGCACGACCAACTGCTATCGTATGTACCCTTCTATTCGGAATGCCTTGTGCACTCCTCCTTCGAGTCTACATGCGACGCATGAATTCGTACCGAACTAGAAATCGTTCATCGAGAACGAATAACAAGATCCGTTACTTCCCTCCGCAACTCCGAACATAACATTGAGAGTCACTTCGGAAATCACACATCCGCTATTTTGTTTTCAATGAGCTATCCATTTCGGCTTTCCTCCATACGTGTCCACTTCATGCACCCCGGAGCGTCCGGACATAAAGCGAGCGCATCGCATTGCATTCTGTACAAACATACAAAGACAGAATCGCTCTGCTCTCGAAAGCACAATATAATTATAGTATTTCTCCCCTCTTCGCGCCAAAAAAATGGTGCAAATATTGTGGATAACATTTTAAACAGCCACGTGCTGTTTTTTGCCCCACAAACGTTGAGAATACCTGCGTGCACCATCCCTGGTACACGCAGGGGCATAGTACACGCCCCCACCCATGCCAGTCAAACGATTATACGGCCTGTTTGTGATGTATTTAAGACATGGAAATAGAGCTATTGGACATTGGACACCAGCAGACAGCCAACTTCTCTAGGGTCGAACCTCCCAAAGCTGAGGAACGACCTTGGGCTGTCAAAGACACTGGTAAAGGTGTCTTTGAAAGTTGTCTTTGAGGCGGTTGTTTTAGGGGTGTAGGAAGGTGTGCACAACGTCGATGGGAATAGGCGGATGCTTAAAAGTTGGGGAGAGATGGGAGACAGACAACTTCTCTGAGGTTGGACCCTAAAAAATGAACGGCTTCATCAAGGTTGAACCTTTCAAAGCCAGACAACTTCTCCAAGGTCACACCTTCCAGAGCTAAGGAATGACCTTAGTCTGATATTGGTGACTAACCTTCGCGAAGTGAATATATGCTCCCCGAAGCAAAGACGAAGACGTCTTGCAACGGGGCAGGCCAGCTTATCCAATCAATGAGTATGTTGACCACCTACGTTCGCCCCTTTTGACCAACGTGCCTTCTATCACCATGGAGAGAAGTTCACGCTGAATGGTTTTTTCTGAAATGCCGGGGATGCTCTTTGCGATATCGCCGACCGTGATGGCGGGCTTCTGCTTGATGAGCGCGAGGATGATCTTGCGTCGGTCATCACGGGTCACATCAGGGCGAGAGCGGGCGATGACATCGCGGTCGGAGATGACCAGGCGAGGCTGCATGTAGGAGCGGGCGGGTTGCGGAGTTGGGGTATTGGGTGCTCTTGGTGAGACTAAGGGGGGTTGTTGCATCATCAAGGAATCACCTTTGCGCTGCGTTGTCGCTGGTGTGAATTGCTGAATCGTTGTGGGTGCTGCAACCAAGGAGACACCTCTCAAAGCCGAGGAGTCACCTTGGTTTTGCTGCGGGGTTGGAGTGAACGTGCGCACGAGAGGAATAGCGGGAGTATCCAAGGAGACACCTTCCAAAGCTAAGGAGTCACCTTGGGTATCTTTCGGTACCTCAAAAAAGCGTTCACTCAGCATCGTCTTGCTTCGCTCTTGCATGCGATTCCATTCCATCTCGACGCCATCCTTCAGTGCACAATATTCTTTCCGCAACATCGAGGCGTTCATCTCGCTCACCAAGTGTGTTGATGTTGCGACATCAAGAAACGAGATCAGCTTCTCGATCTTCTTTAGGACGACACGGAGCATGCTCATCTTCTCGCTCGACGAGATCGTCGCTGCGACCGTGATGTCGGAAAGCACTTCGACTCCGACCTCCCTTGTTTTCCACTTCATCGGCTCACGATCGGACAGAATGTCCGTAACGAGGTAAAGCGCCGTTGTGAGCTTCTCCGCTTTGCGCACAATATACCCATAGCCGTGAAAGGCTTTGGGTGTTTGCCCTTCGTGGGTGTTCTTATTTTGCTGACTGTCCTTTTGATGTTCCATATAGTGTCTTTAAATTGTCCTTATATGATGTCACACAATTTATTAAAAGTCAAATGCTGTCTATTAACCTGTCCTTGAATGCGTCTGGAGCAATAATTTATGTCCATCATACTCACCGACGGCAGAATGTCCAATAGTGTCCGATTGAGGGCGGAATGGGGCAAAAAAACACCTGTGGATAACCTACGCTCGGGATTGCTTATTGAGGGCACGCATAAAAGTCTGCTGACTTTTTGCTCAGACTCCCGCCGCCGCGGTCCGTAGCCCCTCAATAAGCAATCCCTCGCTCCGCAGAAAGTATTTGGAGTTTCATGAGAATCATTTAATGCCGTGGCACCAAAACCGGAGGAATTGCGGCAAATATAAAATGGACAACTTCTCCAAGGTCGGGTCTATCAAAGCCTAGGCCCGACCTTAGTCCATTTTTTTGTGATAAAATCAGAGCAAATTAAATACCGCTATGGCCAAAAAACAAAAAAAACGAAACGAGAAGAATATGGAGAGGAAGGAGCGCAGAAGCAACTACGATGCGTCTTCAAAAAAGATCGGCTTCTGGGGAGGGCTCCGTGATGAGACGCGGAATTCCATTGTTGGAATACTTATGTTCATCGTCGCGGTCATTCTCCTCTTCTCCGCAATGGGTAACGGAGGGATGCTGGGCGGGAATGTCTACGATGGGATCCATTTTCTCTTCGGCCTCGGATACTACGTCGTACCGTTCCTCTTCGTCTTGCTCGGTATCAACTTCTTTCGCGCCCGCGAGCGCAGCTTCGCGACGCCGGCACTCGTCGCTGGTCCGTTCTTCATATTGTCCGCGCTCGGACTGCTTGCACAGATGAGCGTCGCCTATGGCACGGAAGGGTTTGGAGGATTCGTCGGCTACTACATCATGATGCCACTCGTCGCACTCTTCGCATCGACCTTGACCGCGATCATGCTCGTTACCGTGCTCCTTATCGCTGTGCTCATTCTCTTTGATATGCCACTCCACCTTGGATTCATGCTTTCATTCTGGAGAATGCTACGACCGACGAAACGTGACGAGCTTGTGGGCGATGAGATCGATACGAGCATCGACGAGGAAGAAGGAACGACCGAGGTCATCTCACTCAAAAATCCTCCCATCGTCGCGGAGGCTCCCGATCCGGAAGAAGAGGTCATGTCGACGCCAAAAGCATCGCTCTTTGCGAAGTCGAATAAAACAGAAGCAAGAGTGAAGGCTGATGAGGTCCCGTTCCGATTCAATTCGACACTGCACTCTGAATACACCCCTCCCCCGCTTGCACTCCTCTCTCACGACAAAGGAAAGCCGGGATTTGGCGACATCAAGGCGAATGCAAACATCATCAAGCGCTCGTTCCAAAACTTTGGCATTCACGTCGAGATGGATGAAGTATCCGTCGGTCCATCGATCACCCGCTATGCACTCAAACCTGCTGAGGGAGTGCGCCTTTCGAAGATCACCACGCTGCAGCACGACCTCGAGCTTGCACTTGCGGCAGCGCCGATCCGCATCGAAGCGCCAATACCCGGGAAATCACTCGTTGGCATCGAAATGCCGAATACCACAAAGTCGACCGTCGGACTGGGGACACTCCTCGCTGAAGCGGAATGGGCGACGAATCCAAACCCGCTCTATGTTCCCCTCGGAAAGGGAATCTCGGGACTCGCGCAGTTCATGAATATCGCAAAGATGCCACATGTGATGGTTGCCGGAGCGACCGGCTCAGGAAAGTCGGTGACGATGCACACGATCATTACCTCTCTATTATATAGAAACTCACCGGAACAGCTCCGCTTCATCATGGTGGACCCAAAGCGCGTCGAGCTCACACTCTATAATGGTATCCCGCATCTCCTCACTCCCGTCGTGACCGAAGCCAAGAAGGCGATCCTCACGCTCAAATGGGCAACAAAAGAAATGGACCGACGCTATGACGTGCTTCAAGAAAATAAAGTGCGCGACGTCGCCTCGTACCACAAGACCATTCTTCAGCCTGCGTTAGAAAAATATGAAAAGCAGAAGGCAGAAGGCAGGCTTGGTGACGGCGAGGAGCCGGAGCTACCCGAGCTCATGCCGTACATCGTCATCATCATTGATGAATTGGCTGACCTCATGTCGGCATATCCCCGCGAGCTTGAGTCTGCTATCGTCCGTCTCGCACAAATGAGTCGAGCGGTCGGTATCCACCTCATGATCGCGACGCAGCGGCCTTCCGTGAATGTCATTACGGGACTCATCAAGGCGAATATCCCCGCACGTATCGCGCTTCAGGTCGCCTCCCAGATCGACTCGCGCACGATCCTGGATACTTCGGGTGCTGAAAATCTTCTGGGTGCGGGCGACATGCTGTATCTTTCTGCGGAAATGCCGAAGCCTATCCGCCTTCAGTCTGCATTCATCTCGGAGGCAGAGGTGAAGAATGTGGTGAAATTCCTTAAAGACCACTACAATGGAACGCTCGGTGACGAGATCAATGTCACGAAGGATACGGAGAACAGGAATGCGTTCTTTGGCGGCATCCCGGAAGATGCGATATCGGGTGACAATGATGATGAGGAGGACGACAAATACGATGCGGCCAAGGAGCTCGTGATGAAGGAGGGCAAAGCATCGACGTCATATCTTCAGCGACGGCTCGGTCTCGGATACGCGCGTGCGGCACGCATCATGGATATCCTCGAAGAAAAGGGTGTGATCGGACCCGGCGAAGGAGCCAAACCGCGAACGGTACTACAGAGGGATGATAAGAGCGAGGGATTTGGAAGAGAAGAGGAGTAACGCTCAAATAATACCCTTACGGGGCACGCCTTCAATTTTTCCAGCGAAAAATTGTTGCACCACAGAGAGTACTTCATTTTTCTAAGGCGGGGTACCGTTAAGAAAAATTGGTCGCAGGGGAACGACCTTATACCATCGCTCGTTAACCATTTCTGAATAAGTTTCCAAGGAGAGACCTTTCAAAGCCAAGGACTCACCTTTGAAACTTACAGAAACGGAAAAGATTAATTGGAGATGGTATTAGTCTGGCATAAGAAAAAACCGCGCCATCATTCGATGGGGCGGTTTTTGATCAGCGCCGACGACGGGCGACCATTCTTGACTTCAGCTGATTTCTGCGCTTTTGCGCCATACGCCGAGCGACCGCATTTCCTCTCCCCTTTTCGGGAGGGCTTTGGTTCGGGGTGATGCTGTTCGCCAAATAGATCAGCGAGTGAGAGTGTGATTCACCAGCACTCACAAAGCATGCGGCGGCAATGGCAGAAAGAAATGACCAACGGGACATAGCATTCTCCTCATGAATTTCTTCAACGACCATACCAACAGAAAATCATTGCGTCAATCAAGCTATCCTAGGGGTACCCTAAAATTCCTAGGGACCCCTAGGAATTGGGGGATTTCCGATTTTATTTCCGATTTTGTGTCTCCTCGTGTATATATAGAGCATGCGCTTCACGCTCAAAAAGATCCTATCGGTCGGCTCAGGGCTCTTCGTCATTCTTGTGATCGTTCTTTACGCGTACTACCAATCTCGATCGATCATCGCCGGTCCGCTCATCTCGCTTTCGGAGCCGGAAAACAATATGACATCAACCACGTCACTTATCATGGTCCGCGGTGTGGCGACCCGCGCAAAAGAGATCACCCTCCAGGGGCGGCAGATATTCATTGATCTCGACGGAAGATTTGCCGAACAATTGTTGCTCTCCCCCGGCTATAATATAATAGAGCTCACCGCACGCGACACACAGGGCAGACAGATGATCAAAGATCTTGAACTCGTGTACCAAGCCCCCGCGAGCGGCACCGGCGATACTATTATTTTTTAATCACATTCTTATGGCAGGTTTTGTAAAAAAGGTGAAGAAGGAAAAGTCAGAAGCGGAGCGCACGGGCACGATGGGTATTGATGCAACCATCAAGTCGATCCAAACGAAATTCGGCGAGGGCGCGATCATCAAACTCGGCGACGCACCAAAGGTGAACGTCGAAGCGATCTCGACCGGCTCCATAGGCCTTGATCACGCACTCGGTGTGGGAGGAATTCCCCAGGGACGCATCATCGAAATATTCGGACCAGAGTCTTCCGGTAAGACGACACTCGCCCTCCATATCGTTGCGGAGGCGCAGAAAAAAGGCGGGGTTGCGGCATTCATCGATGCCGAGCACGCACTTGATCCGGACTACGCAAAGAAGCTTGGCGTAAAGATCGACCAGCTGCTGCTTGCACAGCCGGACACCGGGGAGCAGGCGCTCGAGATCTGCGAATCACTCGTCCGTTCGGGGAATGTTTCCGTCATCGTCATCGACTCCGTCGCCGCGCTCACTCCGAAGGATGAGATCGAGGGCGACATGGGCGCACAGCATGTCGGCAAGCAAGCGCGACTCATGTCACAAGCGCTCCGCAAGCTCACCGCTATCGTTGCGAAGACACACACCACGGTCATCTTCATCAATCAGATCCGTATGCAGATCGGCGTGATGTTCGGTAATCCCGAGACGACCCCGGGAGGAAAGGCGCTCAAGTTCTATACGTCGGTGCGTATCGACATCAGAAAGATCGCACAGATCAAGAAAGGTGATGATGTCATCGGCAGTCGTACGCGCGCCAAGGTGGTCAAGAATAAGGTCGCCGCCCCCTTCAAGCAGGCGGAATTCGACCTCGTCTATAATGAGGGCATCTCCCGCGAGAGCGAAATGCTCATGTTCGGTGAAAAGTATGGCCTCATCAAAAAGATGGGCTCATCGTATTCATACGGAGACATAAAGATCGGCCGCGGATATGACTCTGCGCGCATCTTCCTCAAAGAGAACAAGGCGATCGCAAAAGAGATCGTGAAAGAGATACTGAAGCAGATGAAGTCGGATGATTCGTTCAGCGTTTCCGGAACAGCCAATGAAAAGGACGAGGGAACGCCCGAATAGCGGGAAGGCGGCGAACAACTTCTTCAAGGTCTTACCTTTCAATGCACCACAGGGAGTACTTCATTTTTCTAAGACGGAGTACCGTTAAGAAAAATTGGTCGCCAGGGAGAGACCTTAGTCCGCCAAAAAAGAAAAAGAAAATCCCCGCTTGTGCGGGGGTTTTTGTTTTAACGTTCTGCAGCTCAGGGATAGTGATCCTCAAATGCGATGGTCGCTTTCATGCTCGCATCATAAACGAAACGATCGGCTGGAGAAAGTGAGGACTCACTCGAGGCGCCAAGTTGTTCAAGCAAATAATTTGCATGAAGCTGCAATGCGTCAAACATCCTCCTCATGCATGCTTCCAGCTCGGCTTTTTGCGGAGTTGTAAGGTCAGAAAGTGTTTCTGCCTTGTGATGCGCCAGAAAGTCTCGCTCGGTCTTGCATTGCGGGATACCTGCATATGCTCGCATCTCCTTATGATGCATCGCCGCAAAACCGGAGGTAGCGAACGGGAGCCGCATGTCGATAATGTTGTCCGAACTATCCATGAAACATTCCCCTCTTGAAAAAAACCTGCTGGCATCTTTATAGCATGATGAAAATGGTTGTCTATAACCTTCATGCCGGGAAAGAAAAAACCCGCACAATTGTACGGGTTTTGAGGTCATCGGCCTTATATCTCGAGCGGGCAAGGCGGGAGATTGCGCACATTACCGTGGTGGTAAACATGCCACACGGCACGCCAATAGGCGTTGTCATATTGCTTCGCTACTGTGTCGGGGTATGTATACTGAACGCACCCTTCATGATCAAAGAAGGCCCTCAAGGCATTCAAGTGATCATTCAGCACGATCTTCGCTCCGGGATGACGCAATGTTGCGCTCGGATGCCGCAGGAGCCACGCGTCAACCATATAGCGTGTTCGCACCACCTCGGTGCGGAGCGCATACTGCTTGGCGAGCTTCTGCTTTGCACGAAGCCGATCAAACTCTTCCGTCAGCGCATTTTTTTCGATCCGCAGGCGACGCTGCTCTTTGAGAGCTCCGATATGATATTGGATCGAGCCGGCCACAATAGCAAACGCGATGAGCAAATACCATTCGCTATAGGTGAGATCAAGCATTGTATATCCCCTTTCAAGGTTGTTTGGAAAGAACTTTAACATTTTTATTATATCACTAAATTAGCTCTTTGTCTATACTTTGCTCACAAACAAAAAAGCGCTTGGATACGGCGCTTTTTTTGACTCTCTATGATGATGAGTCGTACCACTTTCGGTACTCTGTGTTCCCTTACTCGCTTCAGCCGCAAGAGAACAGGATCGCACTTGTTAAAAATAGGAATGCTGTGTCTTGTGAAGAAAATCCGATACGAGCCATGCGCCGAGGACCATGACCCCAAGAAGGAGTCCGACCGCCATCACATCCGCATGCATGAACGCGTCACGCAAAAATGCAAGGTTGCGCGGAACATCGGTGAAACGCGGGGCGTTCTCGATCACGTTGGCATATGAGATGTATGCAGTGGACCGCCAAAAAAATACCGATGCGATGAGCGCCTTCAGAAACAGCGGATTCAACACCGCACGAAGCGCATACACGAAGTAGATGCGACGCATAATACGTCTGGTGAGCCTGCTATTTCTTTTTGTTGCAGCATCGTTCATATGTTTTGGGAATTTCCGCAAATGGCGGATCCTTTATGCTCTCTCTTTCTCGCCCGCTAATAAGCGCTCGAATTCCCGTTTCGCACGATAGATCTTCGTCTTCACGGCAGAGACGGTCGTCCCTTCCATATCGGCGATCTCTTTCTGCGAATACTCCTCGAGGAAGTGGAGCTTGAGTGGCCGGGCAAGCTGAGCGGGCATTTTAGAGAGAAATGAAGCGACATAATCGCGCATGACCTCTTCTTCCCTATGGTTCGCCGGGTCAGGGAGTGTTTCGTAGAACTCAGGATCGAGTTCGACGTGTGCGGCTCCCTTCTTCTTTAACTTTTGGTAGTGCGTAAAGGTGGTATTCATCAGGATCTTATACCCCCAAGACTTGAATGATGCCCCTTCGACGGTCTTAAAGCGGCGCGCATTGAAATAGATCTTGGTGAACGTCTCCTGGACGATATCCTCGGCCTCCTCCTTGCTGTGGATGACACTGTCCGCCTTTCGCAGAAATGCGTCCTGATAGCGAGCAACCAGCACGGCAAAAAGACTCGGGTGCTCGATCGAGCGCTCGAGGATGACCTCGTCTTTCAGTTCGGCTTCGGGATGTTCGTGCTCATCGAGTAACATGGTTTGTATTGTTGCCTAGAATCCCCATTCTCGCAATAGCTCGGCGATGCCATCCTCAAAAGCAACAGTCGGCTCCCAGCCGAGTAATTCCTTCGCCTTCAGAATGTCCGCACGTGTATCGCGTGGTTCCTTGCGGGCAGGAATGTATTCGACAGCTCCCCCGATCAGCGCCGCGAGCCGGTTGATGGTGATATTTTTCCCGCTCCCGATATTGATCGTCTCCCCGCGAGATACCGCAGCACTCTCCGCCGCCAGAATATTTGCACGCACAACATCACGGACATGAGTGAAATCACGGGTCTGCTCTCCGTCCCCTGTTATGGTGAGCGGCTTCCCCTCCTTACGCAGGCGCAACAAGAGACCGATGACAAGCGCGTAGGGACCTTCTGGATCAAGACGCGGACCATAGACATTGAAATAGCGGAGACTCACGGTTGCTGTACCGTAAAGAAGACTGAAAAGCTTGGCGTATTCCTCGCCGATAGATTTTTGCAGTGCATACGGCGAAAGCGGACTCACCGCGAGACCTTCGTGGAGCGGCTGCGTTTCGTTGTTCCCATATACAGCACAGGAAGAAGAGAGGATGAATTTCTTCGCTCCACCTTCTTTTACCGCAGTAAGGACATTCAGCGTGCCGCGGGCGTTCACCTCATCGGAAAGCTTCGGATCATCAATGGAGCACTGAACGCGCGGAAGTGCGGCCAGATGAAATACGACATCTGCCCCCTTGATCACGGGAAGGATGTCTTCGTAATTGCGAATATCCAAAAGATGGAATCGTGCCTTCGGGTTCACTAACTCTTTTTTTCCCGCCTCCAGGTTGTCGATTACATCGACGGCATAACCACGGAGAAGAAGTGCATCGACGAGATGCGAACCGATGAATCCCGCCCCTCCAGTCACGACGGCGCGTTTTTGTTGTATGTCCATACTCCTATAATACCCCACCACGCCGTTAAACGTTTCACCGGTTGCCAAATCGCACAATATCGCCTAGAATAGCCGCATTATGGCAATACTCAATTACAGTGAAATTCTTCCCCGCAGAATTATTCTTATCGATGATCAACCTTATGAGGTTCTAGACGCGCACGTTTTCCAAAAGCAAAAGTCGCGACCGGTCAATCACACAAAAGTAAAGAATCTCTTGAGCGGCAACGTCAAAGAGGTCGTATTCCATCAATTCGAAAAAGCAGATGAGGCGGACATGGGGACCAAAGAAGTAAAATATCTCTAC
The DNA here is from genome assembly GCA_001821395.1 of Candidatus Lloydbacteria bacterium RIFCSPHIGHO2_02_FULL_50_18. Taxonomy (GTDB): domain Bacteria; phylum Patescibacteriota; class Minisyncoccia; order Phycocordibacterales; family UBA6899; genus MHLP01. Next base: position 26,476 of record MHLM01000016.1, read on the forward strand.
GCTAATAAGGGTGAGTATTGGTTCTGCGATGCCAAGGATGCATCAGACCGCTTCAAGCTGAGCGCGGATCAACTCGGCAACAGCATTAAATTCATCAAGCCGAACACGGTCATTGATTCCACGACCTTCAATGACGACATCATCGGACTCAAATATCCGATCAAAGTAGAACTCAAGATCACCGAAGCCCCTCCTGCAGTGCGAGGTAACACCTCCGGGAATGCAACAAAGGCGGTCATCGTTGAGACGGGAGCGACGATCTACGTGCCGATGTTCATCAATGAGGGAGATATTGTGAGGATCAATACAGACTCCGGCGAGTATGCCGAGCGCGTAGAAAAGGCTTAATTTTTGCGAATTACTTCGTTGGCTGCGTCGTGAGTTTGGCGGACGTATCACTCATACGTCCACTCAAACATCACGACTTGCCAGCCTCGTACTTCATCAAAAATTAAGCCTTTTCTTTATTGGGCAAGGTTACACGCGCCTCGTATTCGAGATCATTTTTAATTATTTCTTGGTCTTGCGTCAAAAAAACCGCCAAAATGGCGGATGTATCAACCTTCGATGAGGACGAAATGGATTCGTCTGATCACCGAACGAATTTCTTTGTCAGTCAGTCCAATTACCTCATATTTCTTTCGTAGCGCGAGCACCTCATCGTCGAACTTTCCGTCAAATTCCGCAAAAGTGTTGAGGAAAACGAGGGCGCGATATTCTCCATCGAGCGATTGCTTCAATTTCCTTTTTCGACTCCATTCGCGCACCGCAGTAATGATCCCAGACATAACGGGAATGTTCATATCGCCCCCTTCAATTGGTCACTCTTTTCTGTCTATATTTTCCATGAAACGAATGGCAAGTCAATCGACCTTCTTTGCACAGTGAGGAGTAATTAGGGTTATAATGTAAGCATGTTAAAAGGACACGAATCAAGACTCTCAGACAAGCAGCGATACCTTCAGGTGGCGCTTAATGGTACGCGTGCAGATGCACGGGCGATCCTCTCCGTCTTACCATCTTCCGAACGCATCATCATTGAAGCGGGTACACCCCTCATCAAACGTTATGGTATCGGCATCATCAGGGAGATCTACGACTGGGCTCCGCGGGGGACATTCGGAGCAGCGGCAGACCGCCGCGCACTAGACGCAAAAATAGCACAATTTGGTCTGATCGGTGCTGTGACACGATCATTTACAGAAGCACAGCGAACACTCCGGGTGGCGGGAGTGGAGCAGGCTTCAAATAGGCCGTACATTGTTGCCGATATGAAAACGATCGACCGCGGTGAAACAGAGGTGGCGATGTGCGCCTCGGCTGGTGCAAGTGCAGTGATCGCGATGGGTTCTGCTCCCATCGAAACGCTGAATACCTTCATCGCGTCCTGCGAGAAATACGGCCTCGATGCAATGATTGATATGATGAATGTTGAATTCCCACTTGCCGTACTGCGCTCACTCAAAAAACCTCCGCGAGTCATCGTGCTCCACCGCGGTGTCGACGAAGAGCGTGACAACGGACAAAAAATGCTTCCGCTCCACGAGATCCGTCGCCTCAAGGGGCAATACGACGTCCTCATTGCCGTCGCGGGAGGCGACACAGCGCGGGAGGTACAGAGTGCGGCATTCAACGATGCGGACATCGTCGTGATATGGAAATCGGTATATGAACAAAACGGCGAGACGCTCGAGCTCATTGAGGGATTTCTCAAAACGATCAAATAAAAGGTATTAAACCCCAGGGCAAGCCCTGGACTCGCGATGAGCCCGCAAAGCCTCGCACGAGTCCGCGGCAGAGCCGCGGGGTATTAAACCTTTTTTAGCTCTCCTTGGCTCGGAAATGAAAAAGAAGACTTTTTCATTTCACTCGCTCTACGTCGGCAATAATCTCCGACGCAAGAACAGCGTATCATGCTCGATACGCTGTTCTTTTTATGGGCAGTTCGACCGCCGTGCAGTGCTGCTATTTCTTATCGCGGAAATACTCGCTCATGGTCTTCATTCCTTCAAAAAACTCAACCGGAAGCGCGAAGATGACCGTCTTTGACGGGTCGGGATTGATCTTCTCGATGGTCTGCAATGTACGCATTGCGATACCTCCGGGGACCCCGGAAAGCACTCCCGCAGCCTCGGCAAGCTTCTGTGAGGCACTGAACTCCCCTTCCGCACGAATAATGACCGCGCGGCGCTCGCGCTCACTCTCGGCCTGTTTTGCCATGACGCGCTTCATGTCGGCAGGTAGTTCGAGGTCCTGGATCTTAATGTCGGTCACGTTGATACCCCAACTGTTTGTGGCTTCGTCGACGATCTTCTTGATCGCGTCGGAGATCTTTTCACGCTCAGAGAGGAGTGCGTCGAGCTCGATGCCGCCGATGACGTCGCGGAGTGCGGCCTGTGCATATTGTGAAACAGCAAGGGCATAATTTTGGATATTCAGCGTCGCGAACTCCGCATTTTCAACCTGAAAATAGACGACGGCATTTATTCCCACCGGAACGTTATCTTTGGTGATGACCTCCTGCTGAGGAATATCGAGCGTCGTGATGCGCAGGTCGATCTTGAACATACGCTGAACTCCCGGGAATATCCACGTGAGTCCCGGCTGTCTCGTTGAAGTATATTTTCCGAGTGTCAGTATAACCCCGCGTTCATACTGATCGACGACACGAAGACCTGCTATTCCAAAAACAAAAACGAAAGGCAATAATCCAAAAAACTCCATAAGGTTCGGAATGAATGATAATGCATTGATTATACGTGAATTTGCAACAGACGAAAATGTACTGCTCCTCCGCAAAATAGAAGGGGTAGTGCCACCTAACCCAAGAATACAACAATGGTCCGACATACATCATGTGAGAAAAAACCGCCACAGTGGTGTGGCGGTTCGCTTCATGGATGGATAAGACCGTGCGACTCAATGATCGTTCGATAAAGGTCCTCAGGGTAAGGCTCGATACGCAGCTTGAGCGCAAGGCCCCGTGCGCGTTCCCAGCAGGTCCCCGTCGAGTTTTCCCACCCCGGAAGAAAGAAGAGCGTGCCGATGAGCTTGCTCTCAAAGAGCGGCAGATATATCTCATCAAGGATGGGCCAGCAGTAGCCGCTATTTTCCGGATCGCTTTTCCATTCTTCCCAAATGCGGGAAACTCCTTCCTCAAGCGGCGTTTGATCGAAAACGTGGTCTCCCCGTTCACGGAGCAATCGTACTGCATCCGCAAACACAAGAAAGTTCAACTTCACGGAATTGAATCCCCCCGTCGAGATCGGCCCGCATACTTGGATGATCGAACCGTGTTCATGCTTGGGAAAACTATGCAGCACGCTTTGCGCGATCATTCCAACCTCAGCAAAAGAAGCGGCGCGAGAGAGAGACAATCGCCTTGCTCGCGTCCAATAAGGACATTTTTTCATGACGATCCCCGCCAAATATCTACAACCACGCTAACATATCTTCAAAAAAATACAAAAAAACCCCATCAAGGAGGTTTTTTCACAAACTGCGTCGGCTGAAATTCTTGAGTGCAGTTCGAGACAACAAGATTGCGGGCTATGAAGCGATGTAGGGAAGTAATCCCATGAAACGTGACCGTTTCACTGCAACGGCAAGCGCGCGCTGCTGCTTCTGACCCAACCCTGAGCGTTTGTGGCCCACGACCTGTCCGTGCGGAGTGAGGAACATACGGAGCAATTCGACGTCTTTGTAATCGATGTACTTGATGTTATTTGCCGAAAGATAATCTTGCTGTTTCTTCATGTTGATTTAATTAAAATGGAATATCGTCGGGGTTAATGTCTTCATCGGGGTACTCTATCGTGTCGAGTTCTGCGGGCTGGGGTTGTGCGGCATTTGCTTTCGGCTGAGCTTTCGGAGCTCCTGTCGGGCTGCCCGTTCCCTTGATCTCCGTCGGGGTATACTCTCCGCTGGTGCCACCGGCCTTTGGTCCGAACTGGACCCGCTCTGCGTTGATCTCGGTTCGATACTGCTTCTTGCCTTCTTTGTCGTCCCAACTGCGTGTCTGAATGCGACCTTCGACAAAAACGGATGAGCCCTTACGAAGATACTGTGTGACGATCTCTGCCTGGCGACCGAACACAACAACATTGTGGTAATCAACAGATTCCTGTTTCACTCCTGCTTTGTCCTTGTAGACGCGATTGGTGGCAACAGAGAATGAAGCTACGGGGGTACCATTCGGGAGGGCTCGTGACTCAGGATCTCTCGTAAGGTTACCGTAGATGAATGCCTTGTTGATATACATGGAATTTCTAGCTTATGACGAGGTCCTCGATAGTCTTGTCGATCTCAGCTTCAGTAAGCACAGGCTTATCTTCCGCCTTTTCCTCAGATCTGACCTCTTCACCGCGCTTCTGTTGAAGAACCTTCTTGGGTACCATCGTGTTCTCACGAACGGTCTTGACCATGATGAATCGCAGTATAAGATCATCAGCCTTTAGCTTCACCTCCACCGCCTTCGCTCCGCTTGGTTCGATCTCAAATTTCATCCATCCGAAATATGCGGAATGATGCAGTGCACGTTTGTTTTCAGCGATCTTCAGCATCGGATATGCAAGTTCCATGTGTCGGGGAAATTCATCCGCGATCATACTTCCCCCTGCTGCCTCGATAACGTCACGGATAGCTGTGACCCGTACACCAAGATCGACTTCTGCGACAATTGGGACAATGTGAAATCCGACCTCGTATACTCCGCGGTCCTTTCCCATTGCGTCAATGTTTATCTCCTTGTTTTCCATAGATGAGGGCATACTAGCAGAGCTGGGTATTGGTGTCAAACCATTGCAAAACTGAGGTTTTGGAGAGCATTACTCTTCGGACACGCCCGCGTTCCCGCCTACCGTGCGCACGATGCGGTTTGGGATTCTCGGTCGGCACCGGGCCATACGAGCAGTAAAAACCTTCATTCCGGAGAATAGGCGAATATCCGACGCACATTTGCTCACCACTAGAGACAGAAGATGCGTTTTGCATTCTCCAACAATGTTTCTGTCACGATCTCGGAATCTATTCCTTTTATTTCTGCGACGGCACGCACTGTCTCAAGAACATAGGCCGGTTCATTACGTTTACCTCGATAGGGCGCTGGGGCAACATAAGGGGCATCCGTCTCAACGTGCAGTGAGCCAAGTGGAATATACTTGAGCACTTCGTCGTAATCGTGCGAAAAGGTCAGTACGCCGGTGAATGACATTGTAAAACCCATATCAAGAAACTGCTTTGCGATGATAGTATCCCCAACGAAGAAATGCACATTACCCTTCACTCTCCCTCCGTAACGCTCCTGCCCGTTCTTCAGGATATGCAGAATGTCTTCATAAGCGTCCATGCTCCCCTTCTCCGGTCTGCCGTGGATCATGAGCGGCTTATCGACCGCAGCAGCAAGATCCATTTGCCTCGTGAATAGTTCCTGTTGGCGATCGGCCTCCGCATCCATGTTCTCAATCCTCCCTCTCGCGCGATCATCTTCCAATCGAAAATAGTCGATTCCACATTCTCCAATTCCGACCACGCGGGGATGTTTTGCCATTTTGCAATATGCGGCTTCATCGTATGTCTCAAGCGGATCATCAGTAGGGTGAACGCCTATCGTCGCCCAAATGTCCGAATGTTCTTCTGCGAGGGCTATCGCACGGAGCGACATCGCCTTGTCCGTCCCCACTACGATCGATGCGACGTGTGCAGCACGCATGCGCAAAAGCACCAGGGGTAGATCCTCTTCGAAACGCTTGTCATTTAAATGCGAGTGAATGTCTATATATTTCATCATATCGTCACTCCAAGGTGGAACCTTGGAAATTAAGCCAGTCGCTGATATATTCGTCAAATTGTTCTGCATGCTCAAAGTATTCGGGAAAATCTTTCACCGAAAGAATGGGTGACTCGATCCGTTGTCTACCCTGCCAGTCTTGCATACTCGAATAAACATACGCGCTCAAATACTTTTTTGCAGCTGCAGGATCCTTGATTCCCTCTTTTCTCCACGTTGGATCGATGAGTTTGACCGGATTAAGATGAATGTATGCAAAAAGATACTTCAGGTATTCATCTCGCGACACATACTCCGCCTTGAATGTTCCCTGGAAGAGCGGCCCGACACGTTGGTATTTTTTATTAAAGTACATTGTGTATCCCGTCGTCAATTTCCTCATAAACTCAGTGATGCCTGTATCATTTGTTGCACGGACAAGCAGATGGAAATGATTAGGCATCAATACATATGCACCCATGGCACACTGTGCGTTGCCGCGACCCTTGGGATCAAGCACGTCCCCAGCAAGCAGCTTGTAGACGGTCGGACTATCACCATTCGCGTAAAACAACATCCGCTGAAAGCGCACATGATCAGGGTCATCCATGAATACCTGCCGCTTCTCCACTCCACGATTGTAGACATGGTAATACTCGCCCTCAGAAAAAGTGATATGCCGATTCATTGTGGCAATTATACCTCCCCCTACTCCAAGGTGGAACCTTGGAGTGGATTTTCATGAGCACCCCCCCCCGAATGGTGCCCTGACTCAAGACATAAGTATTTCGGCCAAAATACCGGAAATGATATCTCGGTCATTAGCCTGCCATGCTTTTCAAAACAAAAAACCGCAAAAATGCGGTTGTACGGCGTAACCCATGCTCAATTTTTCTTTTTGTCCGGAGCTGTGCCGGACTTGTCTTTTTTCTTATGACCATCGGGCTTCTTTTTAGGAATGTCTTTCTTCGGCGGTACCGGCTTTGGGTCGCAGCGGCAAAAATCGAAGCAGATCTCGCACACTCCACACGGATGATATTGTTTAACCATCATTCCCCCTCTCTGCCACATAGGCAAACACGAAACTTATATGAGCGTAGCAAAACAAAAACCACCCCGCAAGGATCCGCAGGGGGGGGTCGTTCAGCAGATATAATACCATCTCTCGTTAACCATTTCCGAATAAGTTTCCAAGGAGAGACCTTTCAAAGCCAAGGACTCACCTTTGAAACTTACAGAAACGGAAAAGATTAATTGGAGATGGTATGAAAGAAATCTTTTCTACGGTAGGCGTCCAAACAGCGGGGTCTCGGGCATTTTATTCTCATGAATGAGGCGCTGTATCTCTTTCGCGGTACGGGGGAGAAACGGCTCAAGCAGTATTGCGATACGATAGAGACGCTCAACCATCTCAACGATAAGCACTTCCCCGTCCTCGACGTTCACCTTGATCACCTTAAAGGGCGCAGTTTCTTGTATATACGCATCGAGTTCGCTTGCGGCCCCCATGACACACTCAAGCGCACGCTTGATATCAAACACATTGAACGCATCGTCGATAGCATTGTGGTGATCGAGCTCATGGAGCTCAACGGGGCCATCAAGATGGGTCGTTGCCATCTTCATGATACGGCTCACGAGGTTTCCGATACCATTCTGCAGGTTCGATGCGTAACTCGCCTTGATACTCTCCAATGTAAGATCGCCGTCTTCAAAAGACGAGATGTCATGCAAGAGCACAAAACGTAACACATCCTCGGGGAAAGGAGTTACGTCTTTGAATGATGCGACCACATCGAACGGGTTGATCACGTTCCCGAGCGATTTTGACATCTTCTGCCCGCCGCTCATGATGAAGCCGTTGATGACAATATGTTTTGACGGAGGAAGTTTTGCCGACATGAGCATCGCCTGCCACATTGCGGACTGTTGGCGGTTATTGTCCTTGCCACAATACTGAATGACCGGCCACCACTTCTCGAACCGATCCATGTCGTCCGGCCAGCCGATGGCAGAGATGTAGTTCACCAAGGCATCAAACCAAACATACATGACGTGCTCGTCATCCCCCGGCACGGTGACCCCCCAAGGCATCTTTCTGCGAAGACGAGAAATGCTGAAGTCTTCAAGCCCGCGTGCGACGAATGCCTTCGTCTCGTTAAAACGAAATGAGGGAATGACAAGATCGGGATGCGTTGCGTAAAGCTCAAGCAACGGCTTCGTATAATTAGAAAATTTGAAAAAATAATTCTCTTCTTCACGGATCTCTATCTCGCGATTAGGATGGATCGAACATCGTCCGTTGACGAGTTCCGAATCGGTCTTCTCAAGCTCACAACCGACGCAATATTTCACCCGGTAAAGTTTCTTGTAGATATCACCACTTGCGGCACAGCGTTTCCAAAATTCCTGTGCGGACATGACATGATGAGCATCGGTAGTACGGACAAAATTATCGACGGAAAGACCGAGTAATCCCTTGAGATCACGGAATCTTGCCGCATAGCGGTCTGTATACGCCTGTGCATCGATCCCCTCCTTTGTGGCGGCTTCATGGATCTTTGCGCCGTGCTCATCGGTGCCGGTATTGAAAAAGGCCTCTTTCCCGCTCGAGCGATAATATCGGGCAAGTACATCGGCGCGAATGATCTCCATCGCAAAACCGACATGCGGGTCAGCATTCACGTAGGGCAATGTTGTCGTTATATACACGCGTTCGTTGTTGGCCATAAAAAATATGAGCTATGGAACATCATCAAAGATCTTCCTTGCTTTCGCAATGTCGTTCAGAAATTCCATGAGTATTGCAGTGATGGGTACCGAGAGAATGATGCCCAGAAAACCCGCCATCTTTGCCCCGACCACGAGCGCGATGATGACGAGCACGGGAGGAATACCAACGATCTTGCGCACGACTTCAGGATAAATGACGTGACTTTCGATCTGCTGAATAACGAAATAGATGGCCATCACAATGAGCGCAGCATTCACTCCGGGCGCTACTGAAAGCGCATGCGCGAGCGGATTGATACCGTTCACAAATGCGAGTGATACTCCCGGGATCGCGGAGAGGATCGGTCCGAATACGGGAATAAGCTCAAACATCATCGCTATAACGGCCAAGAAGAGTGCGGACGGTATGCCGAGCATCGTCATAATGAGAAAAACAAGAACTCCCACCACCACACCGAGCATCAGTTGCCCCTGAGCCCATAGTCCGATCTTCGCCTGAGATCGTTTCCAGAGGTCGACCACATACGAGCGAGAGTTTATGGGAGTGATGAGGCGTAAGAAATTCTCGATACCGCGCTCCTGCGATGAAAGATAGAATGAAAGCACCATAATGAGAATAAAGGAGAGCACTCCCCCGAAGAATACGCTCGCCGAATGTAGCGCACCACCTCCCTCGATATTCCCCTTGATAAGATCGAGGACGTTCGCACTCTCGAGTAGCCCCTTTTGCAGTTCAACTGTCGGAGGGACGAGGGCGGTCGTTGCAAGATCGGTCGTTGCACTATCGGTAAAAGAAAAGAAGGTCGAAGTATCGATGGCACCGGGTAGCATGCGGACCAGCTGGCTGACGTCGGTAATGATCGCGGGAACGAAGAAATAAAAGACTCCGACGAGCGAAAAGATCCCGAAGCCGTAGACCATGACGAGCGCGAGTAGGCGTGGAATATATTTGTCGATGACCGGCACCCTTTTTTTGACCAAAAAGTGCACCGCCGGCTCTATTGCCGATGCCAGCACGATAGCCGTCAGCACGATGAGGATGACGTCCCGTAAAAACCACAGTAGCGCAAATAAGACGATGATCACGAGCGTGCGGATAATCGTTCCCGTGGAGATGTGAATATGGGCAATGCCGTCCTCGTTTTTCTTCATTTTCCCATCATAGCATTGCGCGCGCAGAGACTCAATGAACCGGACTACGGACGTTTACAGCTTGAGCAGATCAAGGAATGGTTTTTTCTCCTTCCACGGACCAATGAGTGCCAAGTTGAGATGCTCGGTCACGAATATCTCTTGCGCAACGCGCAAAATATCCTTTGCCGTTACCTTTTTCATCTCTGCAACGAGATCTTCAGGTGTGGTCATTTTTTTGCGAAGTATTTCTTGAAAGCCGAAGAATTCCGCTATTTCATCGGATGATTCCAGCCCGAGCATAAGTCTGCCTGCCATCATGTCTTTTGCTTTTTGCAGTTCGATCGCCGGAACAAGGTCGGTCTTCAGGCGTTTCAACTCGGCAAGAATAGCGCTCACCGCCTCCAACGCACGATCGTTCACCACTCCGGCAGAAGCGGCAAACATGCCATGATCGGTGAATGAGTCATTTGCGGCACGAACATAGTAGCCAAGTCCCATTTCAGTGCGCACTTTTTGAAAAAGACGCGAACTCATTCCGCCACCTAGGACCGCTGACATGACGCCGAGCACCGGATAAGACTTGTGTGTGAGTGGGAAGCTGCGGACGCCAAGAATAAGGTGCGTCTGATCGGACTCTTTATGCCGCACAAGCACCGCTGGGCGTGACTGGACATCAACCACCGGAAGCTTTGAATACTTCTTTCCTTTTTGCAGACCGGCGAACTGCTTTTTGATCGCCGCCTCGGTCTTTTTCACATTGAACTTACCGGCAACGACAAGCATAGTTGCAGAAGGGACATAGTGCATCGCACGATACGCAATGAAATCCGAGCGCGTAAACGTGTTCACGAGCGCTTTTGGTCCTGCGATCTCCCACCCCGCAGGCTGGTCACCATAGACCAATTTCATGAAGAGATCCCCGACCTTGCGCATCGGCATGTCTTCATACATGTTAATCTCACCCACGATCGCACCGCGTTCCTGTTCGATGTCTTCCTTCTTCAACAGTGAGTTACAGTAAATATCCGAAATGAGGTCGAGCGCATCAGGCAAGTGTCCGGCCGCGACCTTCACGTAATAGCCGGTGTATTCGTGCCCGGTGAATGCATTATATTCGGCACCCATACTATCGAGCTCGCGACTGATAATAAGCTGATTGGGGCGATTCGAGGTTCCCTTAAAACACATATGTTCGAGAAAATGCGAGATACCGTTCTTTTCTTTTGTCTCGTATTTTGAGCCTGTTTCAACAAGAACAAGGGCGGTTGCCGTGCGCTGATCGTTCATAGGTACCAACAGCAATTTCATGCCGTTTCTCAATTTCTTTATCATCGGTTTTTTCATGAAAAAATTATAGCATATCTCTCGGATGCCAATGATTATTGACATCATTTCACAGCGCAGTACACTCTTAGACAGAATATTGTTTAAAGAGAGGTTCATGAAGCCAATCATAGTGGAGGACACTCACACGCTCGGAACGATCAGCGTCTCGGTGCACACAGATCATGATGATTCTGCGTTGCAATTTTCCATGAGCTACACACTGCAACCGGATGGTTTTATTAATACGATCCACCCGATCGAGATCGTGCCAACGCATCCGCGACAACACTCGCGGAGTGCAGCAGCCACCCTCTATCCCGACCTGGAAGTGGCGACTGCTCTTTCAGTGGTTGTTCAATATTTTCAGTATGTAAAACGTCATCTTTCAGGACAGAGATCACGGCCAAGCTCATTCGAAAAATGGAGCAATAAAGCATGGTCATAATAAACACCTCTCGAACATTTACATTCGAGAGGTGTTTTTCTTCAACAACAAGCGTTCGCTACCTGATGCGCGCGACGAGCTCCCGTACCGCAACTCGCTCTTGAGCGCCCGTATCGCGATTGCGAAGCGTCACCGTATCGAGTAGCTCAGGTTTTTCGCCGAGCGTATCAAAATCGATGGTGATGCACCATGGAGTTCCGATCTCATCCTGTCTGCGATAGCGTTTCCCGATATTGCCGTTATCATCGAAGCTGACCCGACCAATCTCTTCCTTCAGCGACGCATACACCTCACGCGCTTTTGCGACAAGTTCCGGTTTGTTCTTGAGGAGAGGAAACACCGCGGCCTGCACCGGCGCGATGCGGTGATTCAGCTTCAAGTAGACGCGCTTTTCACCGCCCATCTCGTCCTCAGTATAAGCATCATTCAATACCGCAAGCATCGTGCGCCCGACACCAAGCGAGGGCTCGATCACATGCGGAAGGAATTTTTCTTTTGTCTCTTCGTCAAAATATTCCAAATTCTGCTTGCTCCCCCCCTGGTGGCTCTTGAGATCAAAATCGGTACGATACGCGAGACCATAGAGTTCCTTGCGGCCGAACGGATAATCATATTCGAAATCAATAGTACGCTTCGAGTAGTGCGCACGATCCCCGTCCGCAACCTCAAGTTCATGCACATGGTCCTTGTCGATACCGAGCGCTTCAATAAAATCCCACATGCTCTTTCGCCACAGCTCAAAATGTACTTCCCACGTATCCGGACGAACGAAATATTCAATCTCCATTTGTTCAAGCTCGCGGACGCGAAAAATAAAGTCGCGCGGAGCGATCTCATTCCGAAATGCCTTGCCGATCTGCGCCAAGCCGAATGGAAGTTTTGGATGGAACGAATCAACAACATTCTTGTAATTCACGAACATTCCTCCCGCCGTCTCGGGACGCAGGTAGGTCACACTTCCCGCATCTTCGGTCGCGCCAATATTTGTCTTAAACATCATATTGAACTGTCTCTCCTCGCCAAGCAACCCTCCACACTCGGGACACTTAGCCTTATCAGAGAGATGGTCTGCACGGAAACGTTTTTTGCACTTCGCACACTCTACGAGCGGGTCGGAAAATCCTCCGACGTGCCCTGAAGCGACCCAAGCGTTCGGGTTCATCAGAATGGCAGCGTCAACCCCATACATATCCTCGCGGTCATCGACGAACATCTTCCACCAAAGGCCTTCGATGTTCCTTTTGAGGGTCACACCAAGCGGTCCGTAATCCCAAGTACCAGCCAGTCCGCCATAGATCTCCGAGCCTTGATACACGAAGCCGCGGCGCTTGCACAGTGCGATGATCGACTCCATTTTTTCATTAGGCGGATTCTTTTCCTGTTTTTTTTCTTGGGACATAGTTTTCTTATTAGGATTTATGTAAATAAATGCACCACGGAGAGTATTTCCAAATTTCAATACTCGATGACTCGATGAAATTTTTGGTCAAATTCGAGTCACAACAAAGAAATTCACCATTTGCGTAAATCCTACCCATGCTACACGAGCAGTGACTACTCGACAACAACGCCTGATTCCGGAGGTGCCTTCGGATCGGAAGGGAGCTCAATCGTAACGTCTTTGACCTTCTTGACTATCTCAGTGTTCGTGAAAGAGTCGGTTGCGGTCAACTGCATCCCATTGATGAGCACCGGCGTAAATGAAACCTGAGACAAACTTGGCAAGATCACAAGCTGAAAGGCGACTTCACGCGGGGGCTTAGTGATACCCGTACCGGCCGGAATGCTTCCGGGGAGCCAAATTATTTCATTTGTTGTCTGATCGAAGGTGACCTTCTCCGTCGACGGAGAGACTGCGCCATACCATTTCACATACGGAGGTATCACTCCGCGCACGCGGGCATCAACGATATTGTTCGAGGTATTCACCACGCTCCAGATGATCGTGTAGGTCGTTTCTTGCTCGACCTTCGGAGGGATTGGTCCTGAATTGACGAACGGACCGACGAAGTGCACACCCCGGGCAACAAATTGAGCCTCGGAGGACATGCGAACAGTCTGCGACATCACCGTCTTGATCTCTTCGGGGACTTTTGTGGGGTCATCGGAAAGACGCTTGCCGCGCACGGTCACCTCGGCGGTGATCACAGGATTCGTCGTCACCTGATTTCCTGCAACTGCGGGCAGCGGGGTCAGGAAAAATCGAACCGCACCGCTTTCTCCGGATTCAAGTGCAGTGAGGGTTTGATCACCGCGTTCATCCCAGAAAATAGTATTATCCAACGAGCGGTAAAATCCGCCATTCGCCGCACCGACTGAAGAACGGTCAAGCGCAGTCCCACGAAAGGAAACCTCGATCTGTGCGTTTATTATCCTGGTCGGGAGATTGTTCTTCCAGGTAATAACGCCTTCGATCCGACTACCGTACGAAGCGAGCGCGTCGCCTGCGGGTTTTCCGTTGATCGCGAGCGTGATGCCAATGAATGGACGCTTCACGGTGACCTCCGATACGACTTTTCCGTAGAGCGTAGCGATCTCACGCTCGGTCTTATTACTCCCCACCCCGATGTTCGTATGAAAGACCCGCTGCTCCGTATCAGCACCTTCCAAGATACCATTGATCACGATAGGGAATTTGCCCGACGGACTGAGGGTACCGATGCGCCAGATATTATTCCCGAACGTGGGCTTTGGCTCAGCTCCGATAAAGGTAAAACCCTGCGGATACTCAACGACGATGAAGACGTCACGGAGCGGGATAACCGTATTTGAAATTGCACTGATCAACAGATCAAAACGCTGCCCCGAGTTTATTTCCTTGAGCGCATTCACGACAAGATTCACCGGCGCGGCGAGAATGCGTATCGGTCGAGACTCCTCTTTTGTAAGGATGGAATTAACCCCTTCAAAACGATACTCCAGTACCGCACGAATATCTTTTGTTTCGTTTTCTTCACCCAAGAAGATGGCATTCCCACGAAATTCGATCGACTCACCCGCCTTGATCACTCCGAGCACCCTCTTTTGATCGCGCAGGTCCTTGTCGGAATTCGCACCATCGCGCGTTCCGGACGGATAAAAAAGCGTAAGGTTGGCATATTCAAGTCCGACTCGATTTTGATTTGCGATGTGCACCACGATGTCCGCGGGAACCCCGGGATTGACGCCGACCGGCGTTTCAAATGTAATGAAAATATTTTTATCGGAGACCTGCCGCAGTGGATCAAAATATTGATAAAGCAGGAACGCACCGGATGAAACCGCCGTCAGCACCGCAATGAGCACGAGCAACTTCAAAAAGAAGTTTATCCCGGGTTTTTGTGAGCGTTCTTTGCGCTCGGTGATGATCTCCGTGTCACCCCAATCGTTCTCAACATCAACGCGCGAAGGTGAAAGCTCGGCGTACTTTTCACCTACTGCTTCCTCACCGGGTTTATACAATCCGCGCTTTGTCCGCTCAAGTCGGCTTTTTTCATATTCAGTATCCATACTCCAACAATTGTACCATTTACCACAAGAGATGTAAGACCAGGCAATCAGTTCTTGGGATTCACGAGAATCAATTAAAATACCCGCAGATACGAGGCGCGGGGAATGGGGCGAGCGACCAAAATTCAATGACCGTAGGGAATATGAATTTGGAAGTCCCAGTATGGGGGAAGACGTATGAGCGATACGTAGACCGAGCCACAGAGGCCCCGCAACAAAGTAGATGGGGGTATTTTAATTGATTCTCAGAGTTGCGTTGAGTCGAGCGCTCTATTCACCCCGGCGACTATTTCAGTACGCATCGGGCGGATCTTCGCAAGGTCCTCATGACTAAATGTCACGCTCGAAAACACTGGAAGCAGGTCTTTTTGTTCACCCCAATAGCCAAGCGCATCAAGCAAGCGAACCACAAGGAGTAATTCCGCATCTTTTTGCGACTCGCGATCAGCAAGCGTTGAAAGCAGGGTGAGTCCTTTGAGCATATCGTCGAACAACAATTCATGGCGCTCTTCTCCCTGAATAAGCCTTCTCGCAAGATGGAGATGCTCCGCCGCGATACGCCGTCTCCCCGCATGAGACCAGAGTTCACTGAATGATGCTATCGGCGTCGCGGAAATAAGTTTCCATCCGTATTTTCCCCGGATCAGATCGACCCGTGCGTGAGAAAAAAGCTGAAGTGCATACCGCAGCCGCGAGCGGTTTTCTCGGATGCTGCGTGCATGCGCAACAACGAGCCCCAGCTCGCGTGTGTAGCAATAAAGAAGGCGATCCCCTTCACCCGATGGCAGCGTGCCCAAAATGATTGCTTCGGTGTGGTAAATGTGGTGGCTCACAAAAAGATTATACCATCCTTCATACCTTCTTATGTTTCCGCAATACGCACCTTACCATTCAAGTATTTTAGTGTTTTTAGTGCCCCGCAGGTTGTTCTTGTCCCAACTTTCCGAGAGACACGGATAATTTTCTGCTGAAAATTTCCTGTGCTCGCCCCGTCGGGCTTACGCAAGTCTCTCAAAAAGTGGGACATGGGGTTTTGTCGGAACAATTATATTTTGTGGTAATCAACAAATTACAGCTCCAATTTTCTCATATTTTATTTACCTCAAACCTCATGACAAACAAAAACTCCGCGCAGTACACAGGGTACATACGCGGAGAGTCAAAGCATCAAAGGGACAAAGTGCGAGCCCCAAGTATGCAGAGTAGAAGAGCCTAGTTACGAACGGCAAGGAAGC